>CAVSEB010000008.1:0-147630 GCA_963726855.1 uncultured Acidimicrobiaceae bacterium | reverse complement strand
GCGGGAAGCTTCTTGACCTTGACCTCCTTGACCAGCACCCGGAACGAGACGCCCTGGTCGGGCTCGCCCGGGTTGGCGGCGTCGAAGGCAGGGGCGCCGGCCTTGGCCCCGTGCAGCTCGTTGTCGAGCTCCGCCACGACGCTCCCGGTGCCCACTTAGTAGGATAGTCGTCGACGCCGACCACCTCGGCGCCGGACGCTTCGTTCCCGTGCAGGTCGATGGTCACCACGTCGCCGTCGATTGCCGGCCGGTCCACCGTCCTCGAGCTCCGCGTCGTTCTCGCGCAGGCGGTCGAGCTGGCGGTCGATTTCCTCGTCGTCACCTCGAGGCCGGGCACGTCACCTGCAATCCGTCGTAGCCGGGAATGGCACACGCGGACGCACCTGGACGACGGCGTCGAAGGCCACCGCGCCCCCTCCTCACCGAGGTGATGTCGATCTCCGGCCGGGCAATGGGGTCGAGCTCGGTGTCGACGACGGCCCGGGCGTAGAAGTCGGGCAGCGACTCGCGCAGCGCTTCCCGCGTAACGCGCCGGCACCGCCCATGCGCGCCTCGAGCACCTTGCGCGGCACCTTGCCGGGACGGAAACCCGGCACGCGCACCTGCTCGGCCACGCGCGGACGAGTCGGCCAGCGCCCGGTCGAACTCAGGCTCGTCGATCTCGACGCTCAGGCGGACGAGGTTTCCCTCCATGGCTCGGTGGTGGCCGCATCACGAGCCGACCACTTACCGGTCCCCCCGTCCGGCGCGACCGCACGGCCCCCCCGATCGAGCGCCCGACGGGCCGGTTTCAGAACATGAAGTTCATGTGGCCGAGCACCTGCCGACCGGTCGCCGCGTCCCCCTCCAAGCCGATCCCCACGGCGGCCTCCACCTGCTCCGCCGTGGCCCGGCCGCATCCCAACCGCACGAAGTCGAGCCGCAGAGAGGGAGATGCAACCGTGGGCGCCACGTCGTCTTCCGGAGCCCTGCTCCGGCCCGCCACGCCCGCCGCACCGCGACGCTGAACTCGCGTGCGTCGCCACCGGGCCCGCCGAGGTCGAAGCGGACCGCGGTCCCGTCGGGGCAGCCGCCTGTTTGGCCACCACGAAGCCCATGGCCCCCTGGACCCGGTCGATCGACATGGCCGACGCATGGCTCGCCGCTCCCCCCGGGCGGTCGAGTCCGAGCCGGACGTCCTGCTCGTGCACCCAGCTGTCGAACACGCGCACCACCATGAGTCCGCTGGGCACGCTGCCCGAGCGGGCTCCATCCCACCTCCGCCCATTCCGCCTCGGTGAGCTTGTCCAACGGGCCAGCGCCGGGCCCGGTCACGTCGAGGTACTCGGCCGCACCTTCGGGACCGGTCGGGCGGCCGGCGCACGGCCACCCAGGGCTCGTTGCGCCGCGGCGAAGTCGTTCTTCACGTGGTGGCCGGGCCCTCCCAGTCGGGCGCCGGCTCGCCCAGGATGGAGCGCTCGATCCCGATCGAGGTGCGACAGCTGGTCCTTGACGTCCCAGCCCGGGCACTCGGTGGGAGCGCCCATTCGGTCGACGAGAGTCACGGCAAGTATCGGCCAGGGAACCCCACGTCTCTCCCAGGGCGTCGCGAGGCCGCAGCCCCTCGCTCCGCCCAGCCGCCGTCCGGACCTGAACCCCCGGCCCCTGTCACCAGGCCGAACCCCGGGGCGGCGGCCCACATCCGGCGGCACCGGAGCTCGTCGTGACCATCCACCGATCCCGAGAACCCACCGCTACTTTCGTCCGGCCGTCCGATCCCCGGTGTTTCCGGGTGGATCACGAACCGAGGAGAGTTCCCATGGCCAACTACGAGGGCTACTGCGTAAGTGCCGCGAGAAGAGGGAGTTCGACGGCCAGGAGGTCGAGATAACCAAGAACGGCCGCCGGGCCGCGCAGGGCACGTGCCCCGTCTGCGGCACGAAGATGAACCGGATCCTGGGCAAAGCCAAGGTCTGACAGGTTCACCCTCAGCCGGACGTGGTTCCCCGGCCGGACCGTGGCTCGGCCCCCAGGCAGGGGGTTCGCCGGCGCCGCTGAAGCTCGGACCCCGGGTCCCGACCAGGTGACCGGGGGTCCGGCCAGGTCGGCCGGAGCCGTACGCCGGCCGGCGGGCGCGGGTGTCGGTCGGCGTGAGACGATGCAGGGCATGCACGACCTGATCATCAAGGGCGGCACGGTCGTCGACGGCACCGGCGCCGACGCGCGAGACCGCCGACGTGGCCGTCGACGACGGCCGCATCACCGCGTGGGGCCGCTCGAGGGCGGCGCCACCCGGACCATCGACGCCGACGGCCTGCTCGTCACGCCGGGCTGGGTCGACATCCACACCCACTACGACGGCCAGGCCACCTGGGACGAGCTGGCGCCCGTCGCCTGGCACGGCGTGACCACCCTCGTCATGGGCAACTGCGGGGTGGGCTTCGCGCCCGGCCCGGCCCGACCGCCACGACTGGCTCATCGGGCTGATGGAGGGCGTCGAGGACATCCCCGGCACGGCGCTGGCCGAGGGCATGCCGTGGGAGTGGGAGACCTTCCCCGAGTACCTCGACGCGCTGGAGCGCCGGCGCTGGACCGTCGACGTCGGCACCCAGATCGCCCACGGCGCGGTGCGGGCCTACGTCATGGGCGAGCGCGGGGCGCCAAGAACGAGCCGGCGACGCCCGAGGACATCGCCGCCGATGCGGGCCATCGTGCGCGGAGGCGCTGCGCCGCCGGCGCGCTCGGCTTCTCGACGTCGCGCACCATCGCCCACCGGGCCATCGACGGCGAGCCGGTCCCCGGGCACCTACGCGGCCGAGGACGAGCTGTTCGGCATCGGCGCCGCGCTGGGCGAGCCCGGGCACCGGCGTCTTCGAGCTGGCGCCGCCGGCGTCGGCGGGCGAGGACATGATCGCCGCCGCCGGCAGGAGGTCGACTGGATGCGGCGGCTGTCGGCGGCCATCGGCGCCCGGTGACCTTCGCCCTGCTGCAGGTCGACGACGCCCCCGACCTGTGGCGCGAGCTGATGGCCGCGTCGCTCGAGGCCGCGCGCCGAGGGCGCCGACGCTGTGGCCCCAGGTGGCCGGGCGGGCCACCGGGCTGCTCACCGGGCACCACACCACGCTATGCCTGTTCGACGATCCCCGCCTACCAGGAGCTGCAAGGCCCGCGGCCTCTCGCGCCGGCGAGCTGGCGGCGGCGCTGCGCGACCCGGCGGTGCGCGGCGCGATCGTGTCGTGGACGCCGCCGTCGCCGGCCAGGCCGCCGAGCGATGGAGAGGCCTTCCGACCGCACCTTCGTGCTGGGCGACCCGCCCGACTACGAGCCGGGGCCGGAGCGCTCGCTGGCCGGCCATCGCCGCGGCCCCGGGCTGCACGCCGCTGGAGGTGGCCTACGACGCCATGCTCGGCGACGAGGTCACGGGCTGCTCTACTTCCCGATCCTCAACTACGCCCACGGCAACCTCGACCCGTGCGCGAGATGCTGCTGCACCCGCGCGGCCTGCCCGGGCTGGCCGACGGCGGCGCCCACTGCGGGACGATCTGCGACGCGTCAGCCCACGTTCATGCTCACCCACTGGACCGCGCGACCGCACCCGCGGCGAGAGGCTGCCGCTCGAGTAGGTGGTGAAGAAGCAGACGCACGACACCGCCCGCCTCTACGGCCTGGCGGACCGGGGCACGCTCGAGGCCGGGTGCTGGCCGACCTCAACGTCATCGACTACGAGCGCCTCCAGCTCGGCACGCCCGTCGTGGTGGCCGACCTGCCCGCCGGGGGCCGCCGCCTGGTCCAGGAGGCCGTCGGGCTACGTGGCCACCATCAAGTCGGGGACGTCACCTTCGAGGACGGCGAGCCGACCGGGGAGCACCCGGGCCGGTTGCTACGCGGGGCGGCCTCGACCGCACCTCGTCCGGTCCGTCCGGCCGCTCCCCGGGCGCGGCGCGGGGCGTCTGGCTGGCGGCGGGTCGCGCGGTCTGGCACGGGCAGACTGCATACGCATGAACGCGCCGCAGACCCAGTACGCGGTGCGCGACGGGCCCTGCACGTCGGCTACCAGGTGTGGGGCGCCGAGCGGTCCCGCGTGGTCGACGTGCTCGAGTTCAACAGCGGCCTCATGATCTCCATCGACGAGACGTGGACGAGCCCAACTGGCTCCGCTACACAAGCGGTCGCCGGGTTCGCCGGCTGATCCGCTTCGACGCCGGCGGCCTGGGCTCTCGGACCCGTTGCCGGCGGGCGACGGCCCCTCCATCGAGGGCTGGGGCCGCGATGCGCTCGCCGTCATGGACGACGCCGGCTGCGATCGGCCGTCGTGCTGGCCCCCGACGGCGGCGCCATGCCCGCCCTGTGGTTGGCGGCCACCCACCCCGAGCGGGTGCGCTCGCTGGTGCTGGTCAACGGGACGGCGCGGGTCGGCTGGCCGAGGACTACGGCTTCGGGGTCCCGCCCGAGCCGACCGCCGAAGGGAGCCGACATCGACGTGCCGATCCTCGAGGACGGTGTGCCCCGGACATCGCCGTCTTCGCCCCGAGCCTGGCCCACCGCGTCGGCTTCCGGGAATGGTGGGAGCGAGCGGCCCGGCGCGGGGCCAGCCCGGCCACCGCGTCGCCTTCAACCTGGTCACTTTCTCGGCCGACCTGCGTTGGTGCCTGCCCTCCGTGACCGTGCCCCACGCTGAGCGTGGCCCGGACGGACGGCTTCGGAACCTGGTCGAGCACGGCCGCTACCTGGCCGAGCACATCGCGGGGCGCGCTTGGTCACGGTGCCCGGGACCGATCTGCTGCCCTGGGCGGGAGAATTCGACGCGCTGGTCGACGAGATCGAGGAGTTCGTCACCGGCGACCGGCCGGCACGCGGCCACCCGCCTGCTCTCGACCGTCCTCTTCACCGACATCGTGGACTCGACGGCCCGGGCCGCCGCCTCGGCGACAGCCAATGGCGCGGCGTGCTCGACGAGTTCGACGTGAACGTGCGCCGGCTGCTCGAGCGCCACGACGGCGCCTGGTGAAGAGCGACGGGCGACGGCGATGCTGCCCGCTTCGCCGCGCCGACCCAGGCGGTGCGCTGCGCCGCCGCCATGGTCGAGGCCGCACGGGCCGAGGCCTGGAGCTGCGCGCAGGCCTGCACGCCGGCGAGGTGGAGGTGCGCGGCGACGACATCGGCGGGCTGGCCGTCACATCGCGGCGCGGGTGATCGCCATGGCCGGCGCGGGCGAGGTCTCGTCACCGGGACCGTGCGCGATCTCGTGGTGGGTTCGGGCATCGTCTTCGACGACCAGGGCCGCCACGCGCTCAAGGGGGTGCCCGAGGAGTGGCAGGTGCTGGCGGTCGAGCGAGCCTGACCGCTCGCCGTGCGCGCTGCAGGGTGGTCGAAACAGTGCCCGGCCACCCCGGCGTTCCTGCCTCCGCACCGAGCCGGGTGGTTGCTCCGCGGGCTCGGCGCCGATCTCCTCGGGACGAACACGGTGGGCGCCCACGACCGTGGTACGCCCGAGACTTGCGGTACACGTTTTCGAGGTGCTGCTTCACTGTCCCCGGGGCGATGTGCAGGCTTCGCGCCACTTCCCCACGTTGCTGGACCCCTTGGTGGCCTGCTCCACGTCTCGGCCTCCCTGGGCGTCAGCCCCGCACATGGTGAGACTGAGGCGCTATCCCTGGCCAATGCGGGCCCGGAGAGCGGACCGCCCCCGGGTGTCGACCTCGCGGAGGCAGGTGGAAGAAGGCCCTGACGGCCGTCGAGTTGGGCGCCGAGGGGTCTGGGCAGGGCCAGCGGGTCGATTCCCGGTAGACACCTGCTATGGCGAAGACGTTGCCGAACCTGGTCGGGGACCGCGCCGCAGTGCGTGAAGATGATCCGAATATCGGGTGACGCGGTCCAACGCCCCGCTGTGAGTTCCCTGGGAGGGTACCCAGAGAACCAGAGTATGACCCGCATCCGCACGACTGAGGTCGATACTTGTCCGCGTCGCCACGATTTTGACCGCGACACACACGTTCGACCGATGGGTTTCCGGGCCTACCGACCAGGGTCGCCGACCGCGGCCACGTGGCCGCCACGACACGGTGGTGGAACGATGTGCACCACTCGCCGAAGAAGAGGAGTCGCCCGTGGACCCATCGTGGCTGGACTCGCTACATCGAGGCCTGGCTTCTCCACCCCCAGGCGGGAGGCCGAGGCCGTGGTGAGGCCTCCTTGCACGCCCTCCTTGCTTTCATGAGCGAGGACGTTCGCTACGAAGACGTCCCGACTGGAGCCGTCTTTGTCGGCCATGGCGGCATCCGACAGATGGGTGCCGGCGCACTCGCGATGTCCCACGACATGTCCTTCGACATCAGCCAACGTGTGGCCGGGCAGGGTTCGTACGCCTTCGAGACCGTCTGCCAGGGGACGAACACTGGCGCCATCGGACCACTCCCGGGCACCGGAGGTTCGTTCACGTTCCGGGGCATCTCCGTTGGAGAAGTGACCGAGGCCGGTCTCGTCACATCGCACCGATTACTGGGATCTGGCGGGCCTCCTCGGACAGCTGGGCACATCGCTTTGACGACAGGGCGTGCCGAGGCTCTCGCCGGTTTCGATGCGCTACGCGCCTGGCGCGCCGCCTCCCGACGAGCTCGCGAAGCGGGACGCGGCCCCCTGTCCGCAGGACGGCCCGCCGGTAGATGCGGGCCGCCAGTACCGCCACGGCCACCGTCCCGGCCAGCGTGATCAGCACGGACGCCACGAACCGCCACCAGGCTGACCTGACCGAGCCCGACGAGGACGGGCATGCAGAACGGGGCCGTCGGCGGCACGTAGGCGAGGATCTTGAAGAGCAGGTCCGGGATTGCCGGAACTGGCCACCGTGATCGAGAAGATGTAGCCGATCAGGATCGGGATGCTGAGAGGCAGGGCCAGGGTCTGCACCTGGTCCTGGCGTTCGGCCGTTGAGCCGCCGGCCGCGTAGACCCAGCAGTAGAAGGCGTAGCCGAGCAACAGCCACAGCAGCTGGGCGGCCAGCACCAGCGGCGTCGGTGCCGTGCAAGATGTCGGAGCCCACCGCCGCGGCGACGATCAGGGCGAAGCCGACGATGAGGGTGGCCTGGCCCAGGGCCACCAGCGCCGATACCGAGGACCTTGCCGCCCAGGAGCTGGATGGGGCGCACCGTCGCCAGCAGCACCTCGACCACCCGACTCGACTTCTCCTGCATGACGCCGATGAGGATCCAGGTGTTGTACTGCGTCAGCATAGAAGAAGAGGATCACCCCGATCACCGACGTCCGTCTGCGTTGTGCTCCCTGGCGGCCGGCTTCGAGGGTCTGGACCGGCACCGGCTGGGCCCGGCTGACCTGCTGGCAGCTGAGCTCGGAGTCAGCCCGGCCGCCTGGTAGGCCGCTCAGCACGCCGAGATATTGGGCCACGTTCTGGACCAGGCCGGGATCGGCCGGCGGACGCGTCGGCGGGTCGATCGCCGTGTCGGACGACGATCCGTTCGCCGTCGACAATGGCCAGGTCGAGCTCCCGAGCGGAGCAGGCCGCCTCGGCCGCGCGCGAGCGAGGGCACCGGCACGAACTGGACCGAGTCGCGGCTCGCTGGCCTCGGCGCTTCACGGCCTGCTCGCTTCGCGGCGACAGGCCTCCGACGACCGCCACCGTCTGGGCGGACGCCGCGCGTCGTGGTGGAGGGTCGGGATGATGATGGCGGCGCCGACGACGAGGAGGATGAGGACGGTGCCGACCCGGAAGATGCGGCCCCGGACCCGCTCCTTGATCTCGCGGATCGCCACCAGACCCACGTCGCCCAGGCGCGCCCGATCGACGGCTCAGCCTTGGACGGGCCGCCAGCCGGCGCCGCGGCGGAGCCGCGTCCGACCTCGCCGTCCGAGCCGGTGTCGGCGCCTATGACGCCGGGCGGACGACCAGAGCCGAGTGACGACCACGACGGCGATCAGGATGACACGCGAACTTCATGCCAGCGCCTCCCGGAACACCTCGGAGAGCCGGCGGCGCTCGAAGGAGAACTCGGTGACCCGGCCGGCGGCCATGGCGGCCCGGAGGACGTCGTCGCTGTCCACGGCATCGTCGAGGACCAACCGCACCGCGCCGCCGCTGACCTCCGACACCGTGACGCCCGGGCAGCGGCCTGGCCCAGGCGGCGGTCCGGTCGCCTTCGATCCGGACCACCAGTCGCCGAGCGCCGCTGGTGGCCAACTCGTCCACCGTTCCGGACGACCACCAGCCGTCCGTGGTCGATGATGGTCACCTGCTCGCAGAGGTCCTCCACCAGGTCGAGCTGGTGGCTGCGGAACAGCACGCAGCACCCGGCCCGGGCCTGATCCACCAGCACCTGGCCGATGGCGTCGATGCCCGTCGGGTCCAGCCCGGACAGCGGCTCGTCGAGCACCAGCAGCTCGGGGTCGTGGACCAGCGCGGCCGCCAGCTGCACGCGCTGCTGGTTGCCGTGCGACAGCGCCTCGACCTTGCGAGTGCCGGCGGTCGGCGATGCTCGAGGCGCTCGAGCCAGGCGCCGGTCGCGGCCGCGGCGTCGGCCGGGCTGAGCCCGTGCAACCGGCCCAGGTACTCGATCTGGTCGCCGACGAGCATGCCCGGGTACAGCCCGCGCTCCTCGGGCATGTAGCCGAAGCGGCGGCGCTCGGCCTGACCGACCGGGGCCCGTCCCAGTGAACGGATCCGGCCTCGAGATCGATCAGACCGAAGATGGCCCGCATGGTGGTCGTCTTGCCCGCCCCGTTCGGCCCGAGGAAGCCGACCACCCGCCCGGCGGGCACGTCGAAGGAGAGGTCGTCGAGGGCGTCACAGGCCCGTAGGTGCGGCGCAGCCCGTGCAGGCCAGCAGACCACCCTCCATCGCACCAGGCTAGGGCGCGGATCAGCGTTACCACGAGCACCTGCATCGCGTGCGAGACGCATCGGTTGCATCCTGGTCATTGACGACGCGGAGCGTGCGCTTGTGGCTCCGACGTCCCCAATCGTTCCGCGGCATGTCAGGACGTTCGTCCCTATCCGGCTTGCTCGACTTGCCGTATTCTCATGTTTATCAGTTGAGAATCACTAGAACTGCAGCATGAGAATCGGGACAGTTCGACAACGAGCAGCGCCAGATGTTGCCCCGCCCTAAAGGAGGTCCACAATGTGCAGAACAAAGCGAAATCTCGGCATTGACGAGGCGGCCAACTGGCCTCGCGAGCGTTCGAATGTCTCGGGACGGCGGAGCGCGCTGTTCGAGGGCGCCGACGGCGCCGAGGCTCTCGCGGTGTCAGGAGTTCTTGACAGAATGGACATCGACACCATGTGGTGCCCGGGCCCGAGCGGACGAGGCCGTGGTTCTCTCTGTCCGCTGGTAGAGGAGGGGCACTGCGAGCTCATGGAAAGGGCTGACTTCGTCATCAACAACCTGGGGACCCACGATCCCCGCTGCGCCGCGGTGGCTCGCACGGTAGAACGCACGTATTGCGGAGACAAGCCCGTCGCGCTGGTGACCGGTCGACAGCACGCAGAGTCAGTCCGGGCTCGGCGACCGAGCTGCAAGGTGGTCGAAGGACCACTGACGAGGAAGATCGTGACGGACATCGCGCTGGAGTGACCTGGCCACCTTGAGTTCCGCGTCACTCCGATCGACGACTCGAGCGATCCTTGCTTTCCGTCGGTGTGAATCGGCGGGGACAGTGTCCGTACCGTCCGCCAACGCCTTGTCGTTTGCCACGACTTCGGCGAGAGTTGCCGACTGGAGCCGCTCGCGCAGCGTCGCGTGCTGACGACCACACCCTGTGGAGTGCGCACACATCGTCCCAGTGGCACGGTCCACCGCGCAGCGCACACTCGCCGGCATCGAGTGGTCCCTCGAGCGCCTCGACGACATTGCAGACAGTGATCGATTGGGGCGGCCGTGCGAGCGAGTACCCTCCGCTCGGACCCGACTTCGACGTGACCACCTTCGAGCGCTGAAGATCCTGAAGGACGATCTGCAAGAACCCGACGGGGATGACCATTTCCCTGCCAATCTCGGCAGCCTTGGTCCAGGGGCCGCTGGCGTTGGCCAGGTAGATGAGCGCACGGAGGCCGTAGTCGGTGCGGTTGGTCGGGACGAGCTTCATGGCAGGACATTCTAAAGCGGCGTACATGAGGTTCTCCGCTATCGCGACCTGCGCCGCGACGACCTATTACCGATCAGGCCGGACACTGCCTTCGGGGCGCACATTCCCGTCCTCGGGGCGGTCGAGGGCAGAGTCGCGTGGCCGCCTCCGCCGGCGGCTGCGCCACGTGCTAGGGCTGAGGCTGGGGCTGGGGCGAGCGCCGCTCATGGCTCTCATACCTGCTCGTCGAGGTGCTCGATGTCGCAAAGCCCTTGGACGTGAGCCAAAGGGCCGGATTACCGAACTAACATTCCCGGCCGACGGGATGTGGCGCAGCTTGGCAGCGCGCCTGCTTTGGGAGCAGGAGGTCCGGGGTTCAAATCCCCGCATCCCGACCACGCCAGGACCGGCTTGGCTTGACCCCACGGGGTGGACCGCTTCTCTGAATGCGGGCTGGGCGCTCCATTGAGGTCGGCCCGACTCGTCCAGGTAGGACGACGGAGCGCTTGCCCGTCCGGTCCATCCCATCGAAGGCTTCATAGGCAAGAATGCCCGCCGTGGCCGATGCCCGTACAGCACGCTCGGGCGGCATCGTCCTGCTGACGTTGGCCACGGCGCAGTTCCTCATGACCTTGGACAGCTCGGTCATGAACGTCTCGATCGCCACGGTGGCCAAGGACGTCGGGACGACCGTGACCGGCATTCAACTCGCCATCACGCTCTACACGCTCGTCATGGCCGCCTTCATGATCACGGGAGGCAAGGTCGGCCAGATCATCGGGCGGCGCCGCGCCTTCATGATCGGCTGCGTCATTTACGGATGCGGCTCGTTCATCACCGCGCTGGCCCACTCGTTGCCCGTGTTGCTCATCGGATGGTCGGTCCTCGAGGGGCTCGGGGCCACGTTGATCATGCCCTCGGTCGTGGCGCTTGGTCGCCACCAACTTCGGCGCGTCGGAGCGTCCGCGCGCCTACGGCCTGATCGCCTCGGCTAGCGCGATCGCCGTCGCCGCAGGTCCGTTGATTGGAGGCCTCTGCACGACCTATCTCACCTGGCGCGTGGTCTTCGCCGGAGAGGTCGTGCTGGTCGCTGGTCATCCTCGTCCTCTCGAGACGGGTCGCTGACGCGCCGCGTGACACGCGACGTCCACCTCGACCCGATCGGGACCCTCCTCTCGGCGGCCGGCCTCGGCTTGGTGGTATTCGGAGTGATCCGCGCGGGGACGTGGGGATTCGTCCACCCAAACCCGACGCGCCACAGTGGCTGGGCACCTCACCCGTCGTCTGGCTCATCCTCGGAGGCGGCGCCGTCCTGACGCTCTTCGTGTTCTGGGAGGGCAGGCGGGTCCGACAAAACAAAGGGGCGCTCGTCGACCCTACCATGCTGCGGGTCCCCAGACTCCAGGCCGGACTCACGTCGTTCTTCTTCCAGTTCCTGCTGCAGGCCGGGCTGTTCTTCGTCATCCCGCTCTTCCTCTCGGTCGCTCTCGGCCTCTCGGCAGTGGCCACGGGCGTGCGCCTGCTCCCGCTGTCGATGGCCCTGCTCGCCGCCGCCGTCGGTGTGCCCAAGCTCTTCCCCAACGCCTCGCCGCGACGGGTCGTCCGCATCGGGTTCGCGCTGCTGTTCGTGGCGATCGTGATCCTCGTGGCCGTCCTCGACGTGGGGTCCGGACCAGAGGTGGTTACGTGGCCGCTCATTCTGGCGGGACTCGGGGTCGGGAGCCTGGCTTCGCAGCTCGGCAGCGTGACGGTCTCCGTCGGTCCCCGACTCCCAGAGCGGCGAGGTCGGCGGCGTCCAGAACACGCTGACCAACTTGGGAGCATCCATCGGCACGGCGCTGGCGGGCACCGTGCTGATCGCCGTCCTCACCACGACTTTCCTGGGCACCGTGGCCAACGACCCGGCGGTCCCCGATGCCATGGCCTCGAAGGCGCAGGTCGAGCTCTCCGCCGGAATCCCGTTCGTGAGCGACAACGACCTCTCGGCCGCGCTGGCCAAGGCCGACGTCCCGGCCGAGACGGCCGACGCCATCGTGGCGGACAACGCGTCGGCCCGGATCAACGGCCTTCGGGCCTCCCTTGCCCTGCTCGCCCTGTTCGCGCTCGTGGGACTGGCCTTCACCCGGCGCCTCCCGACTGTGCAGCCTGCCGACGAGTCGTCGGTCGGCGCCCCGAGCGGAGCGCCACCACCGGCCTCCGCGTAGAGCCGCGATCCGGTCGGGTCAGCCGCGGCGGAGGGTCACGCTGCACCAGGAGCGCTGTGCGGCAGGCGGGGCAGGTCATGCGGCGGTCGAAGCGGCCCCGAGGAAGCCAGATTCCGACGGGCAGCTGGAGGCGTAAGCAGGTCCAACACACCGACCGACGAGCCCTGGCCGCAACGCTGGCATTCGACGACGAAGGTCCCCCGCTGAGCCACCGGATGCTCGATCTCGCGCCACTGTCACGCTCATCGTGTTCGGGCGTGCGCACCCGAGTGATTGGCGCTCGTTTCCGTCGGGCAACGGAGCGGTCGACCCGCCGCAGCGGACGGCTCCGGATTCGCACCCAGCGTGCGGAGGCACTCCAGAACAAGGCCCGCTTGCCCAGCGGGTCGGGCGGCCCCTCGCGCGCGGGACGGCACTCAGGCCTCTTGCATGGCGTCGTAGAGCGAACTCGCCGAGCGCCCGGTACGCCACGGCGCCCGGCGACGTGGGTGCGTGTTCGAACACGGACTGCCCCAGGGCGGGCGCCTCGGCGAAGCGCACCGACTTGGGGACTGGCGGTTCGAACAGCGGCAACCCGTAGCGCTCCTCGACCTCGGCCAGCACCTTGCGGGCGTTGGTCGTGCGGCCGTCGAACATGGTCGGGATCACACCGAGCACCCGCAACCTCTCGTTGGCGAAGTGCCGCACGTCATCGATCGTCTCGAGCAATTGCCCCACCCCGCGGTGGCTCAGCGCCTCGCACTGGACGGGAATCACGACCGCTTCGGCCGCGGTGAGGCCGTTGATGGTCAGGATGCCCAGGGAGGGCGGGCAATCGATGAGCACCGCGTCGTAGTCGGGCGCCACCGTCGGAGAGCCGGGCCAGGACCTGCTCGCGATCCGTTCCGGCTGAGCAGATGCACCTCGGCACCGGCCAGATCGATGGTGGCCGGGACGAGCGAGAGTCCGTCGACCCCGGGCACCTGCCGGACCACCTCGGACAGCCGGGCCCGACGGACGAACACGTCGTGCAGCGAGGAGTCGATACCGTCGGGGTCGAAGCCGAGTGAGAACGTGAGGCAGGCCTGGGGGTCGAGATCTATCACGAGGACGCGGTGGCCCTGTTGGGCCAGCGCCACGCCGATCGACTGCACGGTGGTCGTCTTGGCGACACCACCCTTCTGGTTGGCCACCGCCACCACTTTGACCATCGGGCGATTGTAGGACCCTTTGTCGGGTCAGCCCATGGGGATGCCGCCAGCCTGCACCGACGCGCTCAGCGGTAGGCGGACTCCTCCACCGCCACGTCGCGGACCAGATTGCCCAGGGCGATGTTCACGTCGACGAAGTGTAGCCCCAGAGCGGCCCGAGGCTGTCGGTCACGGTCGGACGCGCTTCGGTCGCCGTAGGTGTTGCCGTGACCTGCAACCAGGTTGCTCCCGCGGCCGATCGGCACTGTGCCGTATTGAGATCGGGAAAGCTGACGCAGGCGATCGTCACGACGACCCCGGCGCTCTGGTGCTGGGTCCCGAGTGACCAGTCGAAGCCGCCTCAGGCTTCGTCATCGACAGGTCACGAAACGGCGTGGCGGGACACCCCGTGAGGAGGTGCCCCGCCACGAACCGCTGCAAAGGGGCGTGTAGTTCGACCTTCCGACAGTTAGTCGGATGCGGTAATGGTCAGCGTTGCCGTGTAGGTCACAGTGCCTTTCCCGTTCGTGAGACCAAAGGTCGCCTGATCTCCTGCGACTCCGCCGGAGACACAAATGTCTTCGGCTTGACCCGCCGGGAGCTTGAAGAACGGCGATCCCGAAACGGTCACGTGCGCCGCCTTCGTTCCAGTGTTCTTGATCACGAAGGAAACGGGTGGGCTGGTCTCCAAGCATGCACCACCACTCGTGTCCTCGGCGACGGTCAGTGCCGATGGCTTATAAAACGCGGTGCTGCCTTGACCCTTGATCTTCGACGTCGGGAATGTCGGCAAGAAACCTTGCGAAGAATGTACGACCGTTGCGTGCACACCTCCGGTGGTCGCTGCACCCGCGGGGCCCGCGGCCACCGCGCCGCCCGCCAAAGCGATACCTCCCCCAGCCGCGACAAGCGCGACACGGTTGATCAGTCTGCCCATTTGTAACCTCCTTGTGGTCACATTCCGCCCAACCCAGAGAAGAACGCTCCCCCAGTGTGGGTGAAACTACCCCTGTGTCGCCACAAATGCCAGAGGTTGTGCAAGGAAACCTTGACAACGCCGTTCCGCCTGTCTCATGTCTTGTTGTGCGTACTGATTCCACCTGTCGACTGTGGGCATGTTCGCCTCCCTTAAAAGTTCGTCAGTCGGTCGAGTGAATTCGTGTGGCGCTGCCGGCCGCCCCGTGGTAGTGGCTGGGGATCCTCGTAGAGGTGTCCCGATCGATGGCGACGTCCTTCATAACGGGGTCCCAGAAAGCGAGGCCAGCGTGCAAGGCCTCAACTCAGCGGGCTGCAGGCCCTCTCAACCTCTCTGGGTCACGCTGACCGGCCACCGGGCTTCCAGAGGCGCTGAGGTTTCCGTCTGGTGTTGTCGGCCACCCGTGACCATCCGACCTCTCGGCCCGTCTTGAGACGCTGTGGCGGCTGCCCTCGTGCCGACAGAATCGCGAGGCAACTTTCTTTCCGCGCCACGAAACGTGCCACGACGCATGAGGCAGAGGGGAGAACGGAGGAAATCTCCGAAAAGTAAGCTGAGTCACGATGTGGCCATTCACCAGGGGAAAGGCATGAATCAGAAGTTCGTCGTCGGGACGGTGTTCGTGTCCGCGATGTTCATGAACATCATGGACATCACGATCGTCAACGTGGCCTTGCCCACGATCGGTCGCGACTTTCACATCGACCCAACGGCAGTCGACGGAGTCGTGATCGCCTACCTGGTCAGTCTGGCGGTCTTCATTCCCGCATCGGGATGGCTTGGGGACCGCTTCGGGGGAAAACGCGTTCTGCTCATCGCCATCCTCGTGTTCACCCTGGGTTCGGTGCTGTGCGGGTTGTCGCAGGACATGACGCAACTGGTGGTCGCCCGGGTCTTCCAGGGCGCCGGCGGCGGCATGATGGCGCCCGTTGGCATGGCCATGCTCTACCGGGTCTTTCCCCCCGCCGAGCGGGTACGGGCCGCGAGCATCCTGACCATTCCGACGACGATGGCGCCGGCGCTCGGCCCGGTCCTCGGCGGCCTCCTCGTGACCAGCCTGAGCTGGCGTTGGGTCTTCTTCGTCAACCTGCCCCTCGGCATCGCCGCCATCATCTTCGGCGCGCTGTACCTCGAACGCCTGGGGACCGGCGACGCCGGCCCGTTCGACGTGCCCGGGTTTGTCCTCGGTGGTGCAGGCCTCGGCTTGCTCATGTACGGCGTGTCCGTAGGCCCGATCAAGTCGTGGTCGTCGCCCGAGGTCATCGCCACTTGCGTCGTCGGCACCCTTCTGTTGCTCGTCTTCGTCTTCGTCGAGTTGCGAACGACCAGACCCATGGTGGACCTACGGCTCCTCTCGGGCCGCCTCTTCCGCTCGACCAACGCGGTGATGTTCCTCGCGGCGGCAGCCTTCTTGGGCACCCTCTACCTCATTCCCCTCTACTTCCAGGATGCGCGGGGGTTGTCCGCGCTCCAATCTGGCCTCTCGACGTTCCCGGAGGCGTTCGGCGTGATGATCGGCGCACAGTTCGCGAGCCGGATCATCTACCCGCGGATCGGTCCGCGTCGCCACATCACCGGAGGGCTGATCGGCTTGGCCGTGTGCATGTTCGCCCTGACCCAGGTGGGCCTCACGACCAACCTGTGGCTCATCCGTGCCCTCATGTTCGTGCTGGGGTGGATGATGGCGCAGGTCATGGTGCCCAACCAGGCGGCGTCGTTCGCCATGATCACGCCCGACTCGATGGGCCGCGCCTCGACCTTCTTCAACACCATGCGTCAGGTGGGCAGCGCAGTCGGCGTGGCGATTCTGTCGACGGTACTGATCGGGGTTGGCTCCGCATCGGGTTCGGGTGCCATGGCCGAGCCCGACCTGAGCGGCTATCACGCGGCGTTCTATGCGGCAATGGCCTTCGCCTTGGCTGGGGCACTCTGCTCCCTCACCATCCACGACGCCGACGCGGCGGAGACCATCGTGCGGCGGGGGCGAGCTGCCCGGAACGCCCCGGCACCCCGCCCCGCAGTCCAGCCCGAGACCGTGTCATGACCACGGTCTGCGTCTTCTGCGGATCGAGCACGGGCGCCGATCCCGTGTTCGCCGCTTGCGGCTGAGCACTTCGGCGAGGCCCTGGCCGCTCGCGGGGCGTCCCTCGTCTACGGCGGTGCCTCCGTGGGGTTGATGGGGGTCGTGGCCGACGCCGTACTGGCAGGGGGCGGCAAAGCCACCGGGGTCATCACCGAGGCGTTGGCGGGACACGAGATCGCGCACGCCACCCTGAACGACCTCCTGATCGTGACGACCATGCACGAGCGCAAGGCGAGGATGTCGGAGCTGTCCGATTCCTTCGTGATGCTGCCTGGAGGTTTTGGTACCTACGAAGAGTTCATGGAGTCCGTGACATGGGCGCAGTTGGGCATACACGACAAGCGCTGCGCCGTACTCAATGTCGACGGATTCTTCGACCACCTGCTGTCGTTTCTGGCTCATGCTGTCGAATCTGGTTTCATCAAGCAGCGCCAGCTCGATCGTGTGCTGATCTTCGACGACGTCGACGCGCTGCTGGACGCCGTGGCTCCGGCATGATCAGGCCGACCACTCGATCAGAGAAGGCCGCACCGCGGCGCAGCGGTGGATGGCCGGTCTCGTCAGTCAGGCCGAGACGGCCGACCAGGACGCCGGTCGAAAGGGCCCGCGTCATGACGTCGGAAGGAACCCCGTCGAGCCAGAGTTTGGCCCTGCGCTGCACCGCCACGTACAGGTTGTGGTGGCCGTCGGGATAGTCCGGGCCTGGGCCGCACGAGAGGCCGGGAAGATCGTGACCGTCGATCCGAATGAGCATGTCCTGAGCTTGCGCCCAGCTCGTACCGGAGACCCTCAGTCCGCTCCGGGGATGAGGAGAACGTCGCGGAGCTGGTCGGCCTCGCCCCAGTCGCTCAGCATCGCGTCGACAGAGGGGTACGGCTTCTCGGCCCCGCCGTGTGCGTCCAGCAGCGTCGGTCGATATCCGAGGTTCTCGAAGTAGCCCAGATAATCGCGGATCGACATCTCAGAGACCCGGACCAGCATCTCGTCCTTCAGCTCGGTGGTGACGATCGGACGGTCGCGCTCGATGATGCCCGTGGCGCCTCGCATCACCCGTCCTTCCGCGCCCTCAACGTCCATTTTGAGGAAGTCCACCCGCCCGGACACCAGCTCGTCGAGGCGGAAGGTCGGCACGACGACACCCGGACGAGCGAGCAGGTCGCGGGTGTCGATGAGGCCACCATTGGAGCCCACATGGGTCGAGTAGTACGCCCAGCCCGTTGCGACATCGGCCGCCACTGGCAGCAGCTCGACGTTCGTGCTGCCATTGAGGCGGAGCGACGACAGCAGCAGCCGGCAGTTCTCGGAATTGGGCTCGAGCGCGATCACCCGACCCGAGGTGCCGACCAAGCGCGAGGCCAGGAGAGAGTAGTACCCGAGGTTGGCTCCGACATCGACCACGGTCATCCCCGGAGCGCAGTACCGCTCGAACACCCTCGTGAGATGAGGTTCATAGTTCCCGGACCGCAGGCCGGGCGTCACCGCCGCGTCAGCTGCGTCGCAGAACAGCTCGAACCCGCCGACGGTACAGCGCTCGGCGTCAACCTCGGTCAGCTGAACCACGAAAGCCGTTGGTGCGACTTGGTGCTCGATCGTTCCGAGCATCTTCCTCACGGTGGAGACCTGGGTCAGGTCACCCGACCCTGCTGCGTCGATCGTTCCGCGGAACTCTTCGGGCAGCGTCGGGTAGATCAGGCGAACCAGCTGCTCATAGGTGAGCCCCCGTTCGGGAAAGGTGCCGCCCAGCCTCTGGACGAGCCGATCGCGCCATGGGGCGCGCGTTGGCGTGACCGCGTGGCCGTTGTCGTGCGTCTCATCCATGGTGAGGCCCACGGTACCCCGCGCACCAGGTCAGGCTGGAGTTCTGCCTCGATGCGGGACAGCACGCAATCGTCCCCAAGCATGTCTCGGGAGTTGCAGTTACGCTCGATCCCGCAAGAAGGTCGTCGTCATCGAGGTCGACCCGTCCGCGTGGTGATCAGCAATCGTGACCATGAGCGGAGTGCCGGCCGGGAAGGGGCCCCATGGGTGCTCGGCGCAGGCAGACCAATCGGATCCGACGCTTCGGTGGCAGCCTGGGAGGTGCGGCGATCCTCGTGGCCGCGTCGGTTGTCGGCGTGCTGGCCCCGGCGGCCCTCTCCCCCTCCACGGCTTCAGCGGTCACGTCCCCCCAGGTGTCGGGTGGCGCCAACTACACGTGTGCACTGTTGCCGTCGGGCAGCGTCGATTGCTGGGGCGTCAACCCTTGGGGACAGCTGGGCAACGGGACCACAAGCGACTCCGACATTCCTGTGCAGGTGACTGCGTTGCCACCGGCGTCGGCGGTGACTGCCGGTACTGGACATACGTGCGCGCTCGACACCTCGGGCAACGCATTCTGCTGGGGAACCGACTCCTACGGTGAGCTCGGCAACGGTAAGAACAACAACAAGCTGGCGCCCGTGCCCGTATCAGGCGGACTCGAGTTCTCCCAGATCGCCGCCGGCGGCTTCGCCACGTCTGGAACGTTCCCGACCGCCGACTACACGTGCGGCGTAACCAAGGCCGGCCCGGCGAGCAGGCCGGGACAAGTCTGGTGCTGGGGATACAACGGCTACGGGCAATTGGGCAATGGCACGACGACGAGCAGCAACGTGCCCGTTGCCGTGACCGGGCTCCCGGCCGCTGCGCTGCAGGTGGCCACGGGACCCGGCCACGCCTGTGCCGCCCTCACCGACGGCAGTGTCTGGTGTTGGGGCCTCAACAACGACGGTCAGCTGGGCAACAACACCACCAAGAACGCCAAGAAGAACCCCGTCCAGGCCCTCGGAGTGGCTGGAGCGGTAGCGGTCGGAGCTGGGATTTATCACAGCTGCGCCCTCCTCGCGAGTGGGGGAATGATGTGCTGGGGCGACAACGCCTCCGGACAACTGGGCAACGGAACCACCAACACCAGCGATGTGCCGGTCCCGGTGATCTCCTTGGCCGGGTCCGTCCAGCAGATCGCCCTCGGTGGCGACCACACCTGTGCGCTCATCGGAAGCCCCCAGACCGAAGTCGAGTGCTGGGGCGACGATCAGCGTGGCGATCTTGGTGACGGGAACATGCAGGAACCCCCCGTCACGTCGCCCGAGCCCGTCTTCGGTCTGGCTGGGAGCGCGGCATCGGGACAAGGGGTGGTACCGACCGAGATTGGAGCCGGGAACGACCACAGCTGTTCGTTCGTCCTGACCGGGCAGCTCTACTGCTGGGGGGCCAACATCAAAGGCGAGGTTGGCGACGGCACCACCGAGGATCGCGATCTGCCGACGCTCGTGCTGGGAATCACCTCGGGAACGCAACAGATCAGCGAAGGTTCCGGTGGTGGATGCGCCCTGACCTCCGGACTCGGGGTCAAATGCTGGGGCGGCTTCGATGGCAACGACTTCGTGGAGCAGACGAGCGCCGACGCGGTCTCTGCCCTGCCCGGGGGCGTCGCCGAAGTCTCGGCAGGGGACATCGACGGCTGCGCGGTCACGACGTCGGGCTCGCTCCAGTGCTGGGGTGGGAACGACGTGGGCGAGGTCGGAAACGGGACGACCGAACCACAGGCGACGCCAGTCACCGTGTCAGGCCTGTCGTCCGGAGTTGGGTATGTGTCCGAGGGCGACAACGTCACGTGCGCCGCGAGAGGAAAAGAAGGACAACCTGTTCTGTTGGGGTGCCAACGACGCCGGACAGCTCGGCGATGACACGACGACGAACAGATCCGCACCGGTTTCGATCCCATATGAAGCGGTCCAGGTGTCGAACGGGTTCGACACTACGTGTGCCGTCGTCCTCGGCGGCGCAAACCCTGATTTCGCCGTGTGCGCCGGAGCCAACGACCATGGCGAGCTCGGAAACGGCAAGATGAATACCGGAGTCGCCCATTTTGTGAGGGTCAAGAACCTGCCCGGCACCCCGGTCCAGGTCGCCGCCAGTGGAGACTTCGACGGCAGCTCGACTCCGGCCGACTACGCCTGCGCCGTGCTGACCAGCGGCCAGGTGTACTGCTGGGGCGACGGCGGGAAACTGGGAAACGGCTCGACAAACGACAGTGCGACCCCAGTCCAAGTAAGCCTCTCCGGGCCGGCCAAACAGGTCATCGCCGGGGGCACCTTTGCCTGCGCTCTGCTGATGACCGGAGGTGTCCAGTGCTGGGGCTCTGACTTCCAGGGCGAGCTGGGAGACGGAGGCCCGCCGACCTCGTATCAGCTCACTCCGGTCGACGTGAGTGGGCTGTCAGGGATCGTTCAGATCTCCACCAATGGGGCCACCGACAGTGCCTGTGCCTTGAGTGCGTCCGGCGCGGTCTCGTGCTGGGGCGACAACAGCGTCGACGAGCTCGGCGACGGAACCGCCGGAGGGTCGAGCAACACTCCACAACCGGTGCTGGGTCTCTAACTCCCAGGCCAAACGGCAGGTCAGTCTGGGGCGCGGCCCCCCTCACCGACACACGACCTAGCGTGCAACGTCGTGACGACCGCCAGGCTCGCAATCGCCTCCGTCGTGTGCCTGACTGCGACTGCGTTCCTGGCCTTGGTCGTCGCACATGGGACGGGGCCCTACGGATTCGAGGACCCTGCCATCCACTGGTCCGAAAGTCTCTCCTCCGTCCGGACCTGGTCCGACATCGCCGACCTTCTCGGTACCCCGACTCTCGTCGTTGTCTTCGCGGTCTGCCTCGGCATCGGCCAGGCCAAAGGAGCTGTTCTCCGCGTGGTCCTCTACGCCCTGCTCGCCGTGGCGACGATCGTGATCAGCGATCACATTGTCAAGCAACTCGTCGATCGGACCTATTACAGCGAGCTGACCTTTCCGTCGGGCCATGTCACGGCGGCCAGTGCCACGGCCTTCGCCATGTGGCTGGGTCTCTATCCGCTGCTCGGAAAGTGGGCGCGCAACGCCGTTCTGATCCTGGGTGCGGGTTGGGTTCTGCTGACGACCGTGGCGGTCGTCGGGGGGGTCTGGCACACGCCGCTCGATGCCGTCGGAGCGGCGTTGCTGTCGGTCGGGGTCGTGGCGGCAGGCGCAGCGGTCCTCGAATCACGTGGTGTTCGGGACGCCGTCTCCAACAGCGAAAGGCGTTCTCAGGTGGAGAACGCAGCGGTCATCTCCAGGCCGAGCGTCGAAGAACTGCTAGGCCCAGCTGAGGACCCCGTAGGTGTTGCACAGGCCCAGGGCATCAATCAAGAAAAAGGCTGACACCACCGCGAGCACGACGGGGAGACGCCACCGTGCCCCCGAAGATCTGACCACAGCGGGCATGTACCACGAGGGCAACGGCGCTGCCGCGAACTGAGAGAGATGGACGCCGATGGGTACCGCGTCCTCAGGGAGAGGCGCATTGAGGTCGGCGGCCAAGGCCAGCTCGGTCAATTCCTCGTCGGTGATGCCCAGATCCTGAGGGTCAGCCTGGTTGCTCACAAGAACAAATCTACCGGGTGGATGAAGGAGGCGTGCCCCTGGCCCTCTCCCAACAAGCCGGCCCGGTGGCGGTAGCGTCCGGGCTGGACGGAAGGAGACACTTGATGAATCGTCGTGACATCGAGGCCGAATTGTCCATCGACCGGGGCGCAGGAGCTGCTCGCGTCCACCTCGGCCGCCCACCTCGCCTACGTCGGGAAGGACGAGACCCCGCGGGTGATTCCGGTCGGGTTCTTCTGGACCGGCGATGAGGCTGTCGTCGCCACGGCAACGACTTCACCAAAGGTCGCGGCGTTGTCGGCTCGCCCAGACGTTGCCCTCGCCATCGACGCAGGCGACACGCCCGACCAGGCGCGAGCCCTCTCCATACGCGGGCGGGCCAGCGTCGAGATCGTCGACGGCGTCGTGCCCGAGTACCTCGCCGCCGCCAGAAAGACCATGGACGCCCAAGCCGCGGCTGAGTTCGAGCGAAACGTCCGCGGGATGTACGGCCAAATGGCGCGCATCGCGATCACGCCGCACTGGGTGCGCTACTACGACTTCGGTGCTGGCCGTATGCCGCGATTCCTGCAGGAACTCGCCGATCAGAACCAGTCCTGACGATCGGGCTCACCATCGGGGGGCGGGTCGAGCCACCCAAGAGGGCCGGCGTCTTCTTCGCATGAATGGAGCGTCGCTCGTTCTTGGTTCATGCGAGAAAGACCGTGCCGCCCAACCTTCGACGAGTACGAAGTCGCCGACATACACGTTGTCCGCGTCACGGACTCGAAACCAACTGACGAAGTCAAGGGCGAGCCTGCCTCCACGAAGAGACGACGTGGGAGAACGCCGTGTCAAGTCACCGCCAAGACCTACGCTTGCGAGACGCCCCGGTAGCTCAGACGGATAGAGCGGCTGACTTCTAATCAGCGGGTCGCAGGTTCGAGTCCTGCCCGGGGCGCCGAGTGCCGGACGCTCGCGCTCCGGGCCGAACCCCAAGACGGTCGGATCTGTTGTCCCAAACCTTCGATGAGGCATGGCGCCAGACGTTCTGGGACGTCACACCGTTGACGTGGACTTTTAGGGCTCGACGTAATGAGGACCGTTTGGAGGAAGACCCCCGGCTTTGCGAGAGAAGTCCGTTACCCGCGGACGCTCGGCCACCGGGCGGCCACCGCCGCACCGCCTGATGATGCGCGTTCGGGCGAGAGGCGCATGGGTGACCTGGGCGCGCCGCTGTCCCGAGCAGGGCGGGGCGGTGTGCCACACTTATGGCCCTCGGTGGGCGTAGCTCAGTTGGTTAGAGCGCCAGGTTGTGGTCCTGGAGGTCGGGGGTTCGAGACCCCTCGCTCACCCCGAAAGCCGAGCCGCTGACCTCGGCTGCGGACGGCGCTGTCGGCAGGGGGAGTGCGGTGTGAGTCCTGCGACGGAAGGCCGAACGGTCCTGGTGACCGGCGCGTCGTCGGGTATCGGCGCGGCCGTGGCCCGGGAGCTGGCGGCACGCGGGGACACCGTCGCCCTCGTGGCCCGACAGGGCCGACCGGCTCGACGAGGTGCTGGCCGACTGCCGGACGACATCGCCCGCCTCGGCCCGATGGGCCGCCGACCTCTCGGACCCGACCGCTGCAGCGGCACTGGCGCTCGACATCTGGGACCACTACGGCGGGCTCGACGTCGTCATCAACAACGCGGCCGTGCCCATGCGCCGCCACGTGACCCGGCTCACTATGGCCGAGGTCGAGCGCACCATGCGGATCAACTACTTCTCGCCTGTGGCCATCACCCTGGCCGTCCTGCCCGCGATGCTCGAGCGCCGCGCCGGGACCATCGTCAACGTGTCGAGCCTCGGCGGCCGGCTGGGCATCACGACGGAGGCGGCCTACTCGGGTTCGAAGTTCGCCTTGGCCGGCTGGAGCGAGTCGGTGGCCATCGACCTCGCCGGAACGGGCGTCGGCATCAAGCTCGTTCTTGCCCGGGGCGATCGACACGGAGATCTGGGACCAGCCCGACAACGACGCGCCCGCTCTACGACGGCCCGAAGGACCCTCCTGAGTCGATCGCCGGCAGCATTGCCGACGCGATCGACAGCGACCGCTTCGAGCACTACCTGCCCGACATGAAGGCGGTCGTCGAGGCGAAGACCACCGACATCGACGCGTTCCTCGCCGGCATGCGATCGTTCACACAACAGGCACAAGGGGAGACGGCATCGTGAAGGCACTGCTGTTCGGCGCCCCGCCGTCCGAGGACGAGGTCCGGCCCACCCCCGACGACGAGTTCGAGGCGACACTGATCGAGGCGCCCTTCGGCCTGCACGAGATCGACGACGCCCGACTGGCCCGGCCCGACTGGGTCATCACCAAGCCGATCCTCTCGGGCATCTGCGGCTCCGACGCCAAGCTGGTGCTCGGCGACTTCAGCACCGGCGACATCGACAACCCGATGGCCGCGTTCTCCTCCCTCCCCCACGTGCCCGGGCCACGAGGTGGTGGCCGAGGTGGTCGCGCTCGGGCCCGAGGCGCGCGGGTCTCGACGTCGGCCAGCGGGTCGTGCTCAACCCGTGGCTGACCTGTGCGCCCGCGCGGCATCGATCCGCTCTGCCCGCCCTGCCAGGCGGGCGACCTCAGCCTCTGCTGGAGCTTCACCAAGGGCGACCTCGGGCCCGGGCGTCCACGTCGGCGTCATCACCGGTGCCCCGGGCGCCTGGGCCGAGCGGCTGGCCGCGCACGACTCCATGCTCATCCCCGTGCCCGACGGCATCTCCGACGAGGCCGCCGTGCTGGCCGATCCCTTCTCGGTCTCGTTCCACGCCATCGTGCGCCACCCGCCCCCGCCAGTCGGGCCGGGTGCTCGTCTACGGCGCCGGCGCGCTCGGGTCTGACCAGCGTGGCCATCCTGCGCGCGCTCTACCCCGACGTCGAGGTCGGCGTCGTGGCCCGCTTCGAGGCCCAGACGGAGATGGCCCTGCGCTTCGGCGCCTCCGCCGTCTTCGCCCACGAGCCCCGGCTGGCGCTGGTCGAGGCGCTGGCCGACTGGTCCGGCGCCGTCCTGCACCGGCCGCTCGACGGGCTGCCCGATGACCCATCCCGGGCACATCGACGTCGTCTACGACTCCATCGCCAAGGCCGAGACGCTCGAGGTCGGCGTCCGCGTGCTCGCCGAGCGGGGCCGGCTCGTCTACACCGGCGTCGCCACGCCCGGAGCGCTGGGAGTCGACGCCGATCTACTTCAAGGAGATCACCATCGCCGGGTCGAACGCGTTCGGCATCGAGGACTTCGAGCGGCGTGCGCCAGCACGCCATCGCCCACTACCTCGAGCTCGTGGCCGACGGCCGGCTCGACATCACGCCGATGCTGACCCACCGCTTCGCCCTCGACGAGTGGTGGCCCGCCCTCAAGGCGATGGCCCGCCAGGACCGCAGCGGCGCGCTCAAGGTCGCCTTCACGCCGAACGGCTAGAGTCGAGTGCACGCCCGGTGCCGAGCTCGCTGAAGCGGCCGTAGCGCTCGGCCGGCGGCCGCGCCCAGGTCGGGTCCGGGCTCGATCGCGCGGCCCACAGCCGCCCAGCGCGCCGAGTCGTCGAGCGACGTCTCGAGCCCGGCCGCCATCCGGGCGAAGTAGGCCGCGCCGAGCGCCGCACCCTCGGGCACGGCGACGGTTCGACGGGCAGGTTGGTGGCGTCGGCCACGGCCGCCATCCAGGCCGTGACCCGTGAGCCGCCGCCGCTGGCCACGATCCGGTTGGCCTTGACCCCGGCCACGGTCGAGCATGCGCCGGATCACGAACCCGCTGGCCTCGAAGGCGGCCCGCTCGAGCGCCTCGGCCCCCGAGCCGATGTCGAGGCCGTAGAGGTTGGAGCGCAGCGTGTGGTCCTCGAACGGGGTGCGCTCGCCCCGGACGTAGGGCAACCAGACCGGCACCCGGTCCGGGTCGCCCAGCCGCGGGTGCGAGCTGCTCGCGGTCGGGCCCGGGCGCGGCGCGCCGCGCAGCAGCTGGCGGGCCCAGTCCACGAAGAGGGCGCCGGCGTTGCTCGGCCCGCCGATGAGGAACCGCTCCGGCGTCGTGTGCGGGTAGCTGATCAGCCCCGGCACCACGAGCCACTCCTCGGTCACCACCCAGACGATCAGCGTCGCCCCGAAGATGACGAGCACGTCGCCCGGCTCCGTCGCGCCGGCCACGATCTGGTCGCACAGGGCGTCGATGGTGCCGCCGGTCGATCGACGGTGTCGGTCCCGGGCAGCGTCCCGGCGGCCTGCGCCCATCGGCACGACCATGGGCAGCTGCGCCTCGTGCGACCCCGATCGAGCCGAGGAGGTCGGCGTTCCAGCGTCCCTGGCAGTGCAGCGACCCGAGCGACGCCGTCACGCCGGTGTCGATGGCCGGGACGCCCGACAGGGCGTAGGTGGCCACCGCCTGGCAGGGCCA
Source organism: uncultured Acidimicrobiaceae bacterium (assembly GCA_963726855.1). Classification (GTDB taxonomy): domain Bacteria; phylum Actinomycetota; class Acidimicrobiia; order Acidimicrobiales; family RAAP-2; genus Bog-473. The sequence continues at coordinate 121,318 of CAVSEB010000008.1, read as the reverse complement.
GTAGCCGCGGGCGTCGGGCGACTGGCCGTGGCCCAGCCGAGGAACCCCTCGGCGTCGGGCATGGCGCCCGGGCATGCAGACCGCCCGTCGGCCGCACGGCGCGCGACCCGACCCTCGCGGTCGCCGTAGAGCAGTCCGGGCAGCAGCGGGACGCCCTGCCGGTTGACCGCGGTGAGCGACGGCACCATGGAGGCCACCGCCACCCCGGCCAGCGGTGCGGTCCGCCTCGAGCTGCGGCGTCACCTCGTCGAAGGCCTTGCGCGGGCCCGCCCGCCAGGCCCGCCGGCGTCGTGGCGGAGGATGTCGGGCTCGGGCGCCACGACGCTGTGCGGCACCCGGCTCCGGCCACGACCTGGCCCTCCTCGTCGACGGCCAGCGCCTTGACCGACGTCGTGCCGATGTCGACGCCGACGGTGACGGCCCTCGGATGGGGCTCATGAATCTGACATCCGTGTCATGATCACGTCATTATGGACGACGCCCGCCCGCCGAAGGAGACTTCTACGCGCCATGACATCGCCCCGCCCGAAGGCCCTCGTGACCGCCGCGGTCAGCGGACCCGGTCTCGACCTGCTCCACGAGCTGGCCGACCTCGTGCTCGATTCCTGGCTCGACCAGCCCACGCCTCCGCATCTACAACGCCGAGCAACTGGCGGAGCGGGTGGCCGCCGAGGGAGCCAATCATCGTCGTCGTCGAGAGCGACAGCTGCGGCGCGGCGCTCTACGAACAGCCGATCATCGCGGTATGCAGCTGCCGGGGCGACCCGACCAACGTGGATGTCGCGGCGGCCACGGCGGCCGGCGTCCCGGTGCTGCGCGCCCCGGGCCGCAACGCCGACGCGGTGGCCGAGCTGGCCGTCGCATTGCTCTTCGCCGCCACCCGCGGCATCGTCCCGGCCGACCGTGACGTGCGCGAGGGCGAGATCTACCGGGACGGGAAGATCCCCTACCAGCGCTACCGGGCCTGGGAGCTGGCCGGCCAGACGGTCGGCCTGGTCGGGCTCGGCGCGGTGGGACGCGCCCTGCGCTGGCGCCTGCGCGGCCTTGGCATGGACGTGCTGGCCTACGACCCCTACGCGCCCGACGCCACCAGTTCGTTCGACGAGCTTCTCGCCCGCTCCGACGTGATCTCCGTCCACGCGCCGGTGACCGAGGAGACGACGGGACTGATCGACGCCGACGCCTTCGCCAAGATGCGCGACGGCGTGGTCTACCTGAACACGGCCCGGGCCAAGATCCACGACACCGACGCGCTGGTGGCCGCACTGGCCTCGGGCAAGGTCGGCGCGGCCGGGCTCGACCACTTCGAGGGCGAGCACCTGGCCACGGACCATCCACTGACGACGTTCCCCAATGTGGTGCTGACGCCGCACATCGGCGGGGCCACCTACGACACCGAGACGCAATCACACCAAGACCATCGCCGATGACCTGTGCCGCCTGATGGCGGGAGCGCGCCCGCTGCACATCGTCAACCCCGAGGTCCTCCCGAGCTGACGTGCCCGCCCGGCAACCCACGATCATCGCCACCTCCATCGGTTTCCAGCCCGAGGGACCAGACCCGGCCAACCTGCGCCCCGGGCCCTCCTACCGGCTGGCGGCCGACCTGGCGGGGGCGGGAGCGCACCCGCGGCTCTGCATCATCGAGACAGCCGTGGGTGACGACGCGTCCCGGTTGGCCGCGGCGCACAACGCCTTCTCCAAGCTCGGCTTCATCAGTTCGCACCTCACGCTGTTCCCGATGCCGAACGTGCCCGACGTGCGGGCGCACCTCCTGGCCCAAGACGTCATCTGGGTGGGGGGCGGGAGCACGGCCAACCTCCTGGCGCTCTGGCGCCTGCACGGGCTCGACGTGGTGCTGCGCGAATGCTGGGAGGCCGGGGTCGTGCTCAAGGGGGTCTCGGCCGGCTCGCTCTGCTGGCACGTGGGGGGCACCACCGATTCGTTCGGACCGACCCTGCAGCCGGTGACCAACGGCTTGGCCTTCTTGCCCTACTCGAACAGCCCGCACCACGACGCCGAGGAGCAGCGGCGCCCGCTGATCCACCGCCTCATCGCCGAGGGCGTGCTGCCCGACGGCTACGCCACCGAGAACGGCACCGGACTCGTCTTCTCCGGCACCGAGCTCCAGGATGCCTTTACCGAGGTCGAGGGCCAGGTGGCGTACTCGCTCACCCGGGACGGCGCCACCACGCGCGAGGTGGCGCTCGAGACGCGGTTGCTCTAGGCGGTCAGAGGGCGGCGCCAGCCCAGTCCGCGCCGGCGTGAACGGTGTCGGTGTCGGCACCCGAGCGCAACACCCGGCCCGGCACAGCGCCGGTGAAGGCGCCGCGACGGACGATCTCGGTCCCGTTGACCAGGACGTGGTTCACCCCGACCGCTTCCGCGTAGAGCCGGCTGGCCCCACCCGGGAGGTCGTCGCGGGTGCGCACCGTCTGGTGCCCGATGGTGGTCGGGTCGAAGACCACGATGTCGGCGAAGGCGCCCGGGACGAGCCGACCCCGGTCGCGCAGGCCGTAGAGGCGGGCCGGGATGTCGGTGAGCTGACGCACCGCCTGCTCCCAGGTGAGCAGCCCCCGTGCCCGCACCCCGTCGCCCAGCATGGAGGTCGAATAGACGGCACCGCACATGGTGTCGAGATGGGCGCCCGCGTCCGAACCCCCGACGATGGCCCGGGGGTCCTGCCAGGTCCGCGCGCGCAGCACCCAGTCGTCTTCGGTCTCACCGATCGGGGGCCGCAGCCCGGTACGCAGGCGGTCGGTGACGACCACGTCGAGCAATGCGTCGAACGGTTCGATGTTGCGTTCGCGCGCCACGTCGCCCACCGACCGGCCTTCGAGCCCAGCGTTTTCCGGGGCGAACGTCTCGTCGAAGATAAGTCGGTCCCACACGGCCAGGTGGCGCAGAATGCCCGCCTCGTCCGACTGGGACCCGGCGTTGAGCCGCCGGCGGGTTTCGGGATCGCTCGAGCGCGGTCATGCGCTCCTCGACCGGAAGGGCGAACACTTCGCGCCAGCCGGGCAGGCCGTCGAGGATGGCGCCGTGTTCGAAGCTCAGACGGATCTGCATGGTGTGCGGCAGCGTCAAGGCGACCACGGTGGCCCCCCGTTCCGCGGCGGCCGTCCCCGCGGCCAGCTGACTGGCGGCGCCGTCGGGGTTCATGGCCGAGACGCCGAGGACGTTCCAGTTCACGGGCCGGTCGGCCAGCAGCGACATCTGGGTGAGGAAGTCGACCTCCTCGTCGGTGAAGCCGTTGAGGCAGCCCGCCACGATGAGCTCGACCGTCGTGCCCTCGTGGGGGCGCACGGCCGCGGCCAGGCGCTCCATCTCCTCGCGGGCGGCTGCCCGCGAGGGCACCGGCTGGCCGTCGCCGTCGTTGTGCGTGTGCACCTGGGAGGTGGAGAAGCCCAGCGCACCCTCCTCGAGGGCGCCATGGAGGGCGGCTTCCATGGCGTCGAGGTCATCGGGCGTGGCCCGGCCCCCGACGGCGCGCTCGCCCATGACCAGGCGGCGCAGGGTCGAGTGGCCGACCAAGAAGCCGGCATTGACCGCGATGCGGCCGTCGAGATGGCCCAACCAGTCGCCGAACGAACTCCAGTCCCACGGCAGGCCGGCTTGCAGCGCCGCCAGAGGCATGCCCTCGACCCGGGCCATCATCCGCGAGATGTAGTCGGCGTGCTCCGGGGCCAGTGGGGCCAGTGAGAAGCCACAGTTCCCGCCGAGCACCGTGGTGACGCCGTGGAGCGGTGAGGGGCTGGCGTTGGGGTCCCAGAAGAGCTGGGCGTCGTAATGGGTGTGCAGGTCGACGAAGCCGGGCGTGACCAGCTGGTCGGTGGCGTCGATGACCGTGTCGGCTCCGGCGTCGCCGACGTCGGGACCGACGGCGATCACCCGGTCGCCCACCACCACCACGTCCGCGCGCACCGGTTCGGCGCCGGTGCCGTCGACGACGGTCCCGCCGCGGATGATGACGGTCATGTGCCCTCTCCTTCTGCCGGCCCGGGCCGGCGCACGAACACCCGCTGGCGGGCGAATGCCTGCATCCCTTCGGTGCCCAGCTCGACGCCGAAGCCCGATTGCTTCCACCCGCCCATCGGCGCGTACATGTCGACCGCGGAGAGCCCGTGCGCGTTGACGAAGACGGTGCCGGCCACCAGTCGCCCGGCCACGTCGGCCGCCAGGGCGTCGTCGTTGCTCCAGACCGAGGCGCACAGCCCGAACGAGGTGTCGTTCGCCGCCGCCACCGCATCGTCGATCTCGTCGTAGGGGATGACCGGGAGCGCCGGGGCAAATTGTTCGTCGCGCACGATGCCGGCTCCGGGATCCGGGGCGACGACCAGAGCGGGCGAGACGAAGTACCCGCCGCTCGCCGCGTCCTCGTCGCGCACCCGTCCGGGCCGAATCACGGCCGCGCCACCGTCTTCGGCCTGGGCCACCATGGCCTCGACCCGATCGCGGGCCGCTGCGGTGTGCACGGGGCCCATGGTGACGCCGTCGGCCAGCCCGTCGCCCACCACCTCGGAGGCCAGCCGCTCCGCGAGCGCGTCCACCGTGCGCTCGAGGTGATCGCGGTGCACGTAGAGCCGCTTTACCGCCATGCAGACTTGCCCGCTGGTGACGAACGCGGCCTCGACCAGGCGGTTGGCCAGCGCGGCGTCCATCGTCACGTCGGGAGCCAGGATGGCGGCGTCGTTGCCGCCGAGCTCGAGCACCACCGGGCGGGTCGTGCGGGCGGCTGTCGCCATGACGGCCTGCCCGGTACCCACACCGCCGGTGAAGGACACCATGTCCACGTCGGGGTGACCGACCAGCGCCGCCCCGAGCGCGGCGTCGGGGCCGTTGACGACGCTCAGGATCCCGGGCGGCAGGACCTCGGCCATGGCCGCCGCCACCAGCAGGACGGCGGCCGGACAGGTGGGCGGGGCCTTGACCACGACGGCGTTGCCGGCCAACAGGGCGGGCAACGCCTTGTTGGCCATCACCGACACGGGCCAGTTGAACGGCAGGATGGCAGCGACGACGCCGTGGGGCACCCACTCGATCCGGGTGGATCCCCCGCTGACCTGGCGTGGGGCCAACGCGTCGGCCACCACGGGGGCGAAGGCGGCGGCCATCCCGGCCATCGTGGCGGTGTCGAAGATCGACTCGATATAGGTCTTGCCGTGCTCGCGGGTGAGCAGGCGGGCCAGGTCGCCGGCCTCGACTGCGGCCACGCCGGCTTCCGCGGCCGCCTGCACCAGGGCCGCTCGCTCCTCTGGGGCCAGGCCAGCCCAGGCCGGCTGGGAACGCCGGGCGGCGGCGACGGCCCGGTCGAGCTGCTCGGGCGATGTGGCCGGCGCTTCGAGCACGACCTCGCTGGGCCGCGCCGGGTTGGTCACGGGATAGGTCCCGTTGCCCCCCGCTTCGACGTCGCCGCCGATCACCAGCCCGACCCTGGTCGCGACGTCCTCAGCGTGTGTGGTCATGTCCTCCCCCGGCCGGCCGAGTTTCCTGACGATAGTGTCACCTTCTCGTGGGAGCCGTCGACACCCAGAGCGCGCACCGGGCCACCCTGCTGCCCGATCCCGAGCCGCGACCGATCCTGGTCCCAGTCATTTCCGTCGACGACCACCTCATTGAACCGCCGGACCTCTTCGAGGGCCGCCTGCCCGCCGCGCTGGCGGATGCCGCCCCCCGGGTGGAAGAGCAGGAAGACGGCACCCAGGCCTGGATCTTCGAGGGCAACCGGTACCCCAACATCGGCCTCAACGCCGTGGTCGGCCGCCCGCGCGACGAGTGGAGCATGGAACCGGCCCGTTTCGACGAAATGCGACCCGGCTGCTTCGACATCGAGGCCCGCGTCGTCGACATGGACCGGGCCGGCATCTGGGCCGCCCTCTGCTTCCCGTCGCTGGTGTCGGGATTCTGCGGCGCCGTCTATTCGCGGGCGCAGGACCAGGAACTCGGCCTGGCCTGCCTGCGGGCCTTCAACGACTGGCACCTCGAGGTGTGGGCGAGTCCCCACCCGGATCGCATCATCCCGCTGCAGCTGCCGTGGCTCAAAGACATCTCGTTGGCCGCGGCGGAGGTCCGGGCCAACGCGGAGCGAGGCTTCAAAGCCGTGAGCTTCCCCGAGTTCCCGGCCCAGCTCGGACTCCCTTCCATCTTCAGCGGCCAGTGGGACCCCTTCCTGGCCGCCTGCGCGGAAACCGGCACGGTCGTGTGCCTGCACACCGGGTCCTCCGCCTGGGCCGCCCTGCCCTCGCCCGACCCGCCCTTCGAGATCCTCCCCACCTTCTTCCCGGTCAACGCACTGTTGGCGGCCGGAGAATGGCTGTGGTCGGGCGTCGCCCTGCGCTTCCCCGAGCTGAAGGTGGCCCTGTCGGAAGGCGGCATCGGCTGGGTCCCGATGCTGATGGATCGGAGCGACTACGTGCTCTCGCATTCGGCCTCGGGCACCGAGAGCAACGCCTGGCCGTCGGACCTCAAGCCGAGCGAGGTGTTGCGGCGGAACTTCTGGTTCTGCACCATCGACGACCCGTCGATGGTGCCGCTGCGCCATGTGATCGGGATCGACCACATCATGGTGGAGAGCGACTACCCGCACGCCGACTCCTCGTGGCCCGACACGCAACGAGTCCTGTCCGAGACGTGGGGCACGCTCCCCGACGGCGAGCTGCGCGCCGTGGCCGGGGGGAACGCCGCCGCACTGTTCCGCCACCCGCTGCCGGCAACCGACGACTGGCGGGTCACGGCCTCGACGTGAACGAGGCGCCCCTGCCGCCGCACGCCGGGCCCATCGTGGACGCCGACGGACACGTGGTGGAGCCCGAAACAGCCTGGGCGGGGCTGCCCGACCATCAGCGTCCACGCATTCACGCGGATGCCAACGGCTACGAGCACGTGTTGGTGGGCGGGACCGAGATCCTGGCCGTCCCGCTCGGCACGCTGGCCCGGCCCGGCTCCACCTTCGACGACCCGTCGGCCTTCCGCCCCCTCGCGGAGGCTCAGCCCGGTGGCTCCAACGCGGTGGCGCGCCTGGCCGACATGGACCGTGAGGGCATCGACCAGGCCGTCCTCTACCCCACCATCGCTCTCTACTTCTCGGTGGTCGAGGACCCCACCGGTGCCGTTGTCCTGGCCCGGGCCTACAACGACTGGCTGGCCACCTACTGCGCCGCCGACCCGCGACGGCTCTTCGGCGCCGCCCTCCTCCCCCTGCAGGATCCGGACGCGGCAGCCCACGAGCTCCGACGTGCGGTGACACAGCTCGGTTTCGTGGCCGGCTTCGTCCGTCCCAACCCGTGCCTCGGTCGCTCGCTGCCCGATCGCGCCTACGAACCCCTGTGGCGAGCGGCCGAGGAACTCGACGTGCCCATCGGGGTGCACGAGGGCAGCTCGGTCATTGTGCCGACGCTCGGCTCCGATCGGCCGTTCAACCCGCTCGTGCTTCACGCGGTGTCCCACTCCTTCGAGGCGATGTTGGCCTGCGCCCAGCTGATCGCCTTCGGGGTGCTCGAACGTCACCCGGGGCTGCGGGTGGTGTTCCTCGAGTCCTCAGGCGGCTGGGCACCCTTCTGGCTCGAGCGGCTCGACGAGCAGGCCGAGTCGTTCGGCGGCTTCTGCCCCGGACTCGACCTGCGCCCGTCCGAGTACTTCGCCCGCCAGTGCGCCATCAGCTTCGAGGTCGGCGAGCACACCCTGCCCGCACTCGCGCCGTTCATCGGGACAGAGCGGATCGTCTGGGGCAGCGACTACCCGCACCATGACGCCACCTTCCCCGGTGCGGTCGACGCCATTCGGGCCACGGTGGCGCCCTGCCCGACCGCCACCCAGGCCCGGGTGCTCGGGCTCAACGCGCGCACGCTCTACCGCCTGCCCCGGCGGCTGGGCGGCCTGCCCGGGTTGCTGGCCGACTACTTCGCTGCGGTGACCGCGCAGGACCCCGCGCTGCTGGGCAGCCTCTTCGCGCCCGACGCCACCTTCGACGTGGACGGCGAGGTGCGCCGTGGCCGGGCCGACATCCTGGCGTACTACACCGAGCGCACGTTCACCTTCGAGGACTTCCGCCCCTCCCCAGGGCCCCTGCAGATCGACGGCACCACGGTGACGGTGGACATCGACGTCCACCTGGGTGGCGCCGACACCACGGTGCGCGACGTCTTCGAGACCGACGGGTCGTCCATCACCTCGCTCTGCGTGCGCGGTTTCGCCGGTGCCCTGGACGCAGCGCACTGAACCGCACGCTGCACAGCACACTGAAGCGGGGAGTGCGCGGCGCGCTCAGGCCGGCGTGGGCTGCGGTCCGCGCAGCAGGCGGCCCGGCTGCTCCCCCGTCGCCTCGTCGTGCTCGCGCACGACCACACCCGACTTGACCGTGGCCGCGTAGCCGCGGGCGCGCTGCACCAGCCGCTTGCCCGCGGCGGGGAGGTCGTAGACCATCTCGGGCGGCTCGAGCGCCAGGGCGTCGTGGTCGATGACGTTGAGATCGGCCAGGTAGCCCGGCGCCAGCAGGCCGCGATCGCCGAACCCGTAGAGCTGGGCCGTGCGCCGGGTCTGGAGGTGCACCACCTGCTCGAGCGCGATGCGCTCGCCCCGGGAGCGGTCCCGGGCCCAGTGGGTCAGCATGAAGGTGGGCAGGCTGGCATCGCACAGGACACCGCAGTGCGCGCCGCCGTCACCGAGGCCGAGCACGGTGGCCGGGTGCAGCAGCATCTCGCGCACGGCGTCGAGATCGCCGGCGGCGTAGTCGAAGATCGGCAGGTAGAGGAGCTCGTGGCCGTCACGCCCGAGCATGAGGTCGTAGATGACCTCGTCGGTGGTGCGGCCCTCGGCCGCGGCAAGGGCGGTGACGCTGCACTCGGGTGCGGGCTCGTAGTCCGGCGGGTCGCCGAGGGGGAACAGCTTGTGCAGGTTGGCCCGGAGCAGCTCGACGAAGCCGCCCGGGCGCGGCGTCTCGCCCAGGATGGCGGCGCGCACCGTCGGGCGTGCGCAGCCGGGCCACCCGCTCGGGCAGGGGCAAGTGGGCGATCTCCTGGTAGGCCCGGTGGTGGGCGAAGGGGTGGGTGGTCGACTCGAAGCCGACCATGACCGAGGCGGGCTTGCCGGCCACCTGCGGCACCAGCCAGGCCCCGCGCCGGTTGGCCGCCACCCCGCGGTCGATCCACTCACGCCAGAGCTCGGGGGCGAAGTCGGGCTGGAGCACCTGGTAGGTCACCGGGACGCCGGCCCGGATCGAGATCTCCGACATCCAGGCGAACTCGTGGTCGAGGTCGCGCATGTCGCTGGCCAAGGAAAAGACCCGGTGACCGGCCTTGCCGAGCGCCTCGCCGATGGCGATCAGCTCCTCGGCCGCCGCCGTGGTGCCGGCGGCCAGCTCGCCGTCCTTGGCCCGGTGCAGGATCGTGCGGGTGGTCGAGGCGCCGATGGCGCCGGCGTGCACCGCCTCGCGCACCAGCGCGGCCATCTCGGCGATCTCCTCGGCGCGGGCCACGTCGTTGGCCCGCCCCTCGCCGAGCACGTAGGCCCGCAGTGCGCCGTGCGGGACCAGCGCGGCGACGTCGAGGACGCGGGGGCTCCGCTCGACCTCGTCGAGGTACTCGCCGAAGCTCTCCCAGTTCCAGTCGATGCCCTCGGCCAGCGCGGTGCCCGGAATGTCCTCGACGCCCTCCATCAACTGAATCAGCCAGTCGTGATCGCTGGCCCGGGCCGGTGCGAACCCGACGCCGCAGTTGCCCGTGACCACGGTGGTGACGCCGTGCCAGCCCGAGGGCGACACCTCGGGGTCCCAGGTGACCTGGCCGTCGTAGTGGGTGTGGATGTCGACCCAGCCCGGGGTCACGAGAAGCCCCTCGGCGTCGATCTCGCGCCGGGCGGTGCCGTCGACCGCCCCGACCTCGGTGACGAGTGCGCCGTCGATGGCGACGTCGCCGTGACGGAGCGGTCCCCCCGAGCCGTCGGCGATGGTGCCACCCCGGATGATCAGGTCGTGCATCGGTGCTCCTCTCCCGCCCCCGGGCCGACCCAGTTCTGGCCGGCCGAGCCGGACCAGCTTGGGAGCATCAGACCCAGCTGCGCAACTTCTCGATCATGGCGACCGGGTCCGGGCCGACCGGGGTCACGTTCAGGTGGGTCACGCCGGCCTCGGCCAGGGCGGCCACCTTCTCCTTGATATAGCCCTCGGGCCCGCAGAGCGAGGTGCCCTCGAGCAGCTCGGCCGGGACCTTCGCGGCCGCCTCCTTCTTGTGGCCCGACGAGGTAGAGGTCCTGGATCTCGGCCGCCTCCTTCTCGTAGCCGTAGCGGCGGGCCAGCGTGTTGTAGAAGTTGCGCCCCTTGGCCCCCATGCCCCCGACGTAGAGGGCGATCATGGGCCGGCCGAGCTCGCGCACCGGCGCCACCTCGGACTCCTCCCCGATGGCCAAGAGGCCGCCGGCGGCGATCTCGAGCGGTGCCGAGGGACGGGTCGCGCTTGGCCGCGCCCTCGGCCAGCGCGGGCCCGAAGACGTCCTTCGACCTTGTCGGGCATGAAGAAGATGGGCAGCCAGCCGTCGGCCACCTCGGCCGTCATGGCCACGTTCTTCTCGCCCAGCGCCGCCACCCAGATCGGGATGCGCGGACGCACCGGGTGGTTGATGATCTTGAGCGGCTTGCCCAGCCCGGTCCCCTGCCCCTCGGGCAGGGGGATGTGGTACACCGCGCCGTCGTGGGTGAGCGGCACCTCGCGGGCCCACACCGTGCGGCAGATGTCGATGATCTCGCGGGTGCGGGTCAGGGGCCGGTCGTAGGGCACGCCGTGGAAGCCCTCGATGACCTGGGGTCCGGACGCGCCCGAGACCGAGGATGCAGCGGCCCCCCGACATGGCGTCGATGCCGGCCGCCGTCATGGCGATGAGCGTGGGGGTGCGCGAGTAGATGGGCAGGATGGCCGAGCCGATCTCGAGGCGCTCCGTCTTGGCCGCCAGGTAGCCCATGAAGCTCGGGGCGTCGTAGCTGTAGGCCTCGGCCACCCACACGACGTCGAGCCCGGCCTTTTCGAGCTCGACGGCCTGGCGGGCCGAGTCCGCATGGCTCCCGGCGTAGTTCAACGTCATGGACAGCTTCACGCGGTCCTTCCTTTCTTGATGCCTCGATGCTGGTGTGTCCGGACTGGGTCTCGTCCGGCGGAACGACGGGCGCCCGCCGGAACAAAAGAGTATCCTGAATGATGCGGCGAGCCGCCCCTAGGATCATCGCCCGTGGTGGAGCGGGCCGTCGATCTGGTGCTCTTCGACCTGGGCGGGGTCCTGCTCGAGCCGGGCGGGGTCGGGCCCATGCGCGAGCTGGCCGGGATCGGCAGCGACGAGGAACTCTGGGCCCGCTGGCTGGCCTGCCCCTGGGTGCAGTCCTTCGAGAGCGGCGCCTGCACGCCCGAGGAGTTCGCGGCCGGCATCGTCGCCGACTGGGCGCTGGCGCTCTCCCCGGCTGATTTCCTGGCCCGCTTCGCCTCGTGGCCCGAGGGCCCCTTCCCCGGTGCCGGCGCGCTGGTCGAGCGGGTGCGGGCCGAGGTACCCGTCGCCTTCCTCTCCAACATGAACCGTTGCCAGTGGGAGGCCCACTACGAGGCCTTGCCGCTCACCGGCGGGTTCGACTACCGCTTCCTCTCCTACGAGCTCGGTCTGGTGAAGCCCGATCCGCGGATCTTCGCCGCCGTCGCCACGCGGCTGCCGGTCGAGCCGGCGCGGGTCCTGTTCCTCGACGACAACGTGCTGAACGTGGAGGCGGGGGGGCCGCGGGCTACGCGTCCCGCCACGTGCGCGGCCTGGCGGAAGCGCAGGAGGCGCTGGTCGCGGCGGGAGTCGTGGCGGGCTGACGGGCGTGACGTGACGGCGCGGGCGGCCGGTGCCGTCGGCCGGTGCGGGTGGGCGTCGGGCGCGCCCGGTGTGCCAACATGCCGCCCATGGTCGCCAACGGTCCGATGATGCGTCTCCTGCCGCGCCTCGCCGACGACGTCGCTTTCTACTGGACGTCGGGTGAGGACGGCACACTGCGCCTGCTGCGCTGCAACGCGTGCGGGTACTTCAACCACCCACCCGGTCCAGTGTGCCGGCGCTGTCTGTCGTGTGACGTGGCGCCGCAGGCGGTGAGCGGCCGGGGCACGGTCGAGACCTACACGCTCAACATCCAGCAGTGGATCCCCGGCAGCGAGCCCTACATCATCGCCTGGGTCTCCATCGAGGAGCAGCCCGACGTGCGGATCCAGTGCAACCTGGTCGACGTCGAGCCCGAGGACGTGCACATCGGTCAAGCGGTGACGGTGGTCTTCGAGCACCACGACGACGTGTGGATCCCCCTCTTCACGCCGGCGGCCGCCTCGTGAGCCCGGTCGAGGAGCCCCTCGAGCGCCGGGCCATCATCTCGGGCATCGGCCAGTCCGACGTCGGGCGGCGGCTGGGCCGCTCCGACCTCGATCTCACGGTCGACGCCTGCCTGGCCGCCATCGCCGACGCCGGTCTCACCCGCGACGACATCGACGGCCTCTCCACCTATCCGGCCATGGGGGCCGGTCCGGCCGGCTTCGGCGGGCCCTCGGGGCCCGAGGTCCAGGACGCGGTCGGGCTCTCGCTCAACTGGCACGACGGCGGTGGCGAAGGGCCGGCCCAGATGCGGGCCGTGCAGGTGGCCGCCCTGGCCGTGGCGGCCGGGCTGGCCAAGCACGTGCTCGTCTACCGCACGGTGACCGAGGGCTCGGCCCAGGGCACCGGTGGGCGCCAGGGCATGGCCGGCGGCGGCGGGGGCGGAGGTTCGGCGCCGCGCTTCGGCGGCTTCATGCAGTGGTCCATCCCCTACGGCGCCGTCTCGGCCGGCAACTGGCTGGCCATGGTGGCCACGCGGCGCATGCACGAGTTCGGGCTGACGCGCCAACAGCTGGGCGCCATCGCCATCAACAACCGGGCCAACGCCGGCCTGAACCCCAAGGCGATCTACAGCGACCCGATGTCGATGGAGGACTATCTCGCGGCGCGCATGATCACCACACCGCTGTGCCTCTACGACTGCGACGCACCGTGCGACGGCTCGACGGTGGTCGTCGTGTCGCACCGGGACTACGCCCCGGACCTCGACCACCCGGCCGTGCACATCAACGCGTTGGGCACGGCCCTGCGCGGGCGGCCGAGCTGGGACCAGTTCGACGACATGACGACGATGGCGGCCCGCGACGCTGGGGCGTCGGTGTGGGAGCGCACCGACCTCACCCCGGCCGACGTCGACACGGCCCAGCTCTACGACGGCTTCTCCATCCTCACCGTGGTCTGGCTCGAGGCCATGGGCTTCTGCGGGCGGGGCGAGAGCGGACCCTTCATCGAGGGTGGGGCGAACATCGCCCGGGACGGGCTCCTGCCCTTGAACACGGCCGGGGGCCAGCTCTCGGGCGGTCGCCTGCACGGGTTCGGCCTCATCCACGAGGCCTGCGTCCAGCTGCGGGGCGAGGGCGGGGCCCGGCAGGTGGTGCGCCCGGGTGGGCGCGACGTCGAGGTGGCCGCCGTGGCCAACGGCGGCGGGCCCATCGCCGGGACCATGCTGCTGACCCGCGGGGTGCGCTGAGCCCAACCCAGCCCGGCGCCGCGTCAGCCGAGCAGTGTCCCGGCGAGCGTGCCGTCCGGAGTCCAGACGCGCCACTGCGGGCCCGCCGAAGCGGACCCGCAGTGGGCATCGAGCTGAGGGGGGAGGTCCTCAGTCCGTGGAGTTGCCATCCGTGGAGAGCACCAGGCAGTAGCCGACCGGTGCGGCGGGCGTCGCCGTGGCGTTACCCGTGGTGCCGTCGTCGTAGACGCCGGCGTAGGTGCCGCTCACCGAGGAGTTGTCCGTGTCCTGGTCCCCGGCCGGGAAGTTCCAGGGGCTGGTCGCTTCCTTGGTCGCGTTGTAGGCCGACGCGCTGAGCCCGTCGCTCCAGGCCGGGTTCGGGATGCCGTTCCCCGTGGTGCCGTAGATGCCACTCGTCGAACCCTGACCGTTCTCGACCATCAGCGGCAGCGGGAAGAAGCCCTGCGCCGTGATGACGCTGTTGATCTCGCTCCGGTAGGTCGCCCCGGTATTGGGGTCGACATCCGTGCTGCTCGACGGCTTGCACAAGAACCCGTCTTCACTCGCCGCGTTGAGCGCGGCCGGCGCGGTGGCCGGGATGTCGGGGTTCGACCCGTTCGAGTACACGTTGTAGAGCAAGGTGTCACCCGGGAAGGGCACGACGGTCGACCCCGGCAGTTGCGCCTGGATCGTCTTCGCACTGGGCTTGACCGAGTTGATCTGACCCAGCGCAACCTTGCTGGTCGACGCACCCGAGCAGAGCGTCGGGTCGGCAGCGCACACCGTCTGGAAGCGTCCGAACGAGAAGAAGAAGATGGCGTCAGCCTGGTCGTGGTTGGCCAGGATCGACGACGTCTCGTTCTGGAAAATGACGTGGTTCGGGTCCTCGTTGCCGAAGGGGAAGGTGCCGGTCAGTCCGAGCAGACTCACCCAGGTCGACTCGACGCCCGAACCCGCATTGGCGATGTAGATCGCGATGGGCGCATTCGAGCCGCCGAAGCAGGCCCAGTTCGGCGTGGTGAACGTCTGCCCACCGGCGGTGCAGCCTTGATCCTTGTAAATGGAGGTCAGCTGCGCGACGGTCAGGTTCGTGACGCTGGCCGACGGGGTGGCGGTACCACTCACCGAGGTCCAGTGGATCCAGTCGACCCCGTCCTCGGCGTAGGCCACGAAGTTCAGGCCCTTGTCGTCACCCGCCACGCCCGTGGCGGTCAGCGCCGGGGCGCGGGCCGATGTGGCCAGGTCGAGCGGCGCCACGTTGATGGGGCTCCCCTTCGACACGGCTCCGGTGCCATGGGCGCCTTGGTCCTCGAGCTGCTGGATGCCGTTGGTCGAACCCAGTGACGGCACTTCGAAGAGCGCGTCGTTGAAGGGGTTCTCCTGGGCGAAGCTGGTGAAGCCGTTCTCACCGATCGCCGGGGTCGTCGTCACGTTGATGGTGTCCGACGCCACGCTGAGCTTGGGGCTCTTGCTGATGACGATGCTCGTCCCGTTCGGAACGCTCGAGATGACTGCACCGGCCGGGATGGCGCCGCCGCTGTCGCTGACGGCGTCGTTGGGGAAGAAGCCCGTGCTGCTGCTCACGGTGATCGTCTTGACCTTCTTCGTCACCGTGCCGCTCACCGAACTCACCTGCGGGTGCGACACCGTGATCCCGGGCTCGCCGTTCAGCCCCGGGCAGCCGAAGTCCAGACCCTGGGCCGTCCCGCTGGACGCGGCCAGGTCACAGCCTGGAGCCGCATTGAAGATGTCGGCCAGTTGCTGGAGCATTTGGTAGGTCGTGGCCGACCCACCCTGCAGAATGTCGTACTGGGCTGAGCCCGAGTTTCCACCCGTGGACTGGGTGGCCAAGGCTGGACTGGCGAAACCGGCCACGCCGAGGCATGCCCCGAGCAACCCCGCCCCTAGCCCGGCCGCGCGCTGGCGTGCCGAAAGCTTCCTCCGCATGCGACTCTCCTCCAATGATTGTGAAGTATGTACATAAACTTCAGTTAATCCGTGTTATTTATCAGAATTGGAGGGTTCACTGTCAACTGTTGTTGCCCTTCCGGTGAAACGTGCCGCGTTGATCGTGAACACGTGGGATATCGCTGGTTACATGGGCGTGACGCGCGACAGCTCACTGCTGCGGCCGCGCCTCGAATCAGGGCGCGTCGGACAGCCCGCACTGGCCATCGGCCCGTCGCGCCAAGGTTTCGCCGGCAAGACGGGCGGCCGGCGCCGGCGCGGCGGTCGGGTCGGCCGCGTTGGGCCGACGGTTGGCCGTGCGAGGCGAGCGTGGGTGCGGTGCCGGCCAGGTGGTGGGCGGCCCGCGAGGCCAGGGCCACCAGGGTCAGGGTAGGCCCGTAGCCACTGGAGGTGACGAAGACCGAGGAGTCGGCCACCACCACGTTGTCGAGCGAGTGCACCCGGCCCCAGCGGTCGACCACCGAGGTGGCCGGGTCGTCGCCCATGCGGGCGGTGCCGATGACGTGGCGGCTCTCGGGGACCGGTGTCGCCCCGATGCCGTGGTACGAGACGCCGGGCGACGAGGTGTGGATCACGTACTCGGCCCCCATCTCCTCGAGGACCTGCTGGAGGATTCTGCCGTGGTGCTTGGAGGAGGCCAGCTCGTGCGCCCCGGGCTGGTAGGTCACCCGGGCCACGGGCAGGCCGCGGGCGTCACGGATGGACGGGCTCAGGTCGACCGTGTTCGTCTCGTACGGCAGGTCCTCCCCCTGCATGATGAAGGCCCACATGTGCTCGCGGAAGTTCGACTGGCGCATGATCTCGGCGTGGAGCCTGCCCCACGGGCTGTGGCGCGCCTCCATCATCGGCGTCCCTCCCCCGCTGTGCTCGACCAGGCCGCCGCGGAACCAGGGCAGGCCCGCGTCCTTGGCCGCGGCGCGGGACGTGTCGTCCTGGATCATGGCGTCGTCGTGCACGTGGGTGACGGAGCGGCCCTTGTGCGGGTGCAGCTCGAGCGACGGGAAGTGGCCGACGACGATGGTCTGGAAGTGCACCATGAGGTGGCGCCCGAGCGCCGGGTGGTCGAGGCCCGAGAGCAGGAGCAGGCGCGGCGTCTCGATGGCCCCGCCGGCCACGATCACCAGGTCGGCCGACATGGTGTGCGTCTCGCCCGCGGCGTCGATGTACTCGACACCGGTCGCCCGCCGCCCCTCAGTGAGGATCCGGCTGACGCAGGTCTCCGACAGCAGCTCGAGGCGCCCGGTCGCCATGGCCCGGGTCAGCAGGGCCACGGGGTCGCCCTTGGCGTGGATCGGGCAGCCGAAGAACGCGCAGTAGCCGCAGTTGTTGCAGGCCGGCCGGCCGTCGTAGGCGATGCTGTTCGCCGCCGTCGGCGCCTCGTAGGGGTGCAGGCCGACCTTCTCCGCCGCCGCCGACGACAACAGCGCGCCGTACATCGGCGCACCGGGGGGCATCGGATACGGACCACTGCGCCAGGCGGCGAACGGGTTCGCCCCCTCGCGGCCCGACACGCCGATGGCCCGCTCGACCTCCGCGTAGTACGGCTCGAGCTCGTCGTACTCGAGCGGCCAGTCGTCGACGTGGGCGCCCTCTTGGGGCCCGTTCGCCGTGCGCAGGTGGAAGTCCTCCTCCCGGAAGCGGGGCACCTTGCCGTCGGCGTGCACGCCGCCGCCGCCGACCGTGGTCGGGATGGAGTTGACCTCGCCCACGTGCGTGTGCTCGCCGTCGGCCGCCGACACCCGGAAGGCTCGGGGCTCGATGAGCGGATCAGGGCCCAAGAAGTAGCGCGAGATGAACTTGATCTCGTCGTTCGAATAGTCGCGTCCCGGCTTGGTCATGTCGTCGGGATCGAGCAGGTGGTTGCGCCCCTTCTCGAGCATGCGCACGGACCAGCCGGCCCGCGTGAGCACCTCGGCGGCGGTGGCGCCGCCCGGACCCGAACCGATGATGAGGGCCTCGTTCGTCATGGCTGCGACACCTCCGCATCGCTGTAGCCGCGTGGCTGCACGTCGCCCTCCCACTCGATGGAGGCCCAGCCGACCCCGTCGCGGTTGCCCCCGTACTCGGGCACGCCGTACATGCCCTCGCAGCAGTGCTCCCACAACAGCTCTCGGAACTCCTGGTTCTCGTCGGCGCGGAGCCGGCGTCGCTGTTCCTTGCCGTCCACCGCGGTGAAATCCTCTCCGAGGGCGGCCAGGCCGTTCCGGTAGCGCTCCTGCAACCCGATCACGGGGCCGTTGAACTCGCGCTCGGGCAGGCCCTGGGACCCCTCGAGGCGGGTGCGCCAGGCCAGCTCGTCGAGGCGCGAGAGCGGGATGAAGTTGGCGAAGCCGGCCTCACCCCCGTGGCGGCCCGACGACGGCCCCCCGGCCCAGATGCGGGGCGGGTCGAAGCTGAAGGCACCGAGGAAGATGTCGATGTAGTCGGCCACGCCCGCCTCGTCGGCTCCGGTTGCCCCCTGGTAGGAGGGCATCATCTGGGCGCAGGCCGCCTTCAGGGTGGCGTACTCGTCTTCGCTCAACCAAACCGGCATTCGGCCAAACGTAGTCCGAGGCGTACCCCGATTGCTGACACTGCTGTCAGGTTCGGATCAGGTGCTCCTCAGCTCCCGTCGGGCGAGCTGAAGGGCGTCCAGCTCCCCCCGGCCCGGCGGACCGCCCAGGCCACGACGCGCTCCCCTTCGTCGAGCGCTTCGCGGACCAGGTTGCCGGTCTGGGCCGCGCCGAGGTCGCACATGCGCATGGCGTTGAGCACGACCCGGAACCCGGGGCCGCGGTAGCGGCGTCCCACCACGCGCACCGGCCTGATGGGCAGGCGCAGGGTCCAGCAGACCAGGCCGCCGGCGATCTCGGGTATCGACCACACGTGCCGGTGCACATCGGCGTAGCGGCCGGTGACCACGGCCACCATGTTCTCGAGCGCTTCGGACCCGGCCGCGAAATAGTGGGAGTGCGCCAGCACGTCGCCGTGCCCGGGCGCATTGGTGCGCATCCTCGTCCCGCCGAAGGTGGAGGAGCTCGGGGCCCCGCCGAAGATGCCCAGATCGGCCACGGCGTCTCCCGGCGCCTTCTCCGAGAAGAAATGGCCCGTCTCGAGGTGCAACTGGCGCAGGTCGTCGACGGTCATGCCCGGGCTGCCGGCGACGACGACATCGGTGGGGCGCAATCCGTGGTCGGCCAGTGCGGTGCCGGCGACCACCGATCCGAAACTGTGGGCCACCACGGTCAGGGACTGAGCGTCGGCCAGGTCGAGCCAGTCGACGAACGCCACCAGGTCGCTGCCGGCCGCCATCAGGTCGGCGCTGCACTCAATCGATTCGGTCGCCGCGTCGTAGATGTCGAGCGGGTTGTCGTAGCCCTTCCACAAGACGACGGCCGTGTCGGCCGCGGCCACGTAGAGATTCATGGCGCCGGGGATCCAGTCTTCGCACATGTTGGTGCCGTCGCCCACGCCCGGCACCACCAGCGCCACGTGGCGCGCCGCGTCGAGGTCGCCGAAGAGCACGGCATAGTGCTGGAGCTGGGGCCGGTAGAGCAGGATGCGGCCCCCGCTGGAGAGCAACGTCTGCAGGAGGGCAGTCCGCGCGTCGTCGCCCTGCGTGTACGACGCGGCCAGGTCCATCCGCACCGCTTCGAGATTGCTGGCCGCCCGCCGCGCCAGTGGACTGGTGTCGCTCATGAGTGTGCCGCCCGAACTCCTCGTCGTGGCCTCGTCGCCCGATCAAGACCCCTCGTCGCTGGGGCGCTCGCGTAACCTAGTGCGGCATGGGCACGGGCCTGGCCATCCTCGCCGCCGTGCTGTTCGCGTTCGGCACGGTGCTCCAGCAAAAAGGCACCATGGCCACCGAGGTCGACGACTCGCGTTTCCTCCTCCACATTTTGCGCCGGCCGGTCTGGTTGGCCGGCGCGGTCCTGCAGGCCTTGGGCTGGGTGGTCCAGGCCATGGCTCTGGACCGGGCCTCGCTCGTGGTGGTCCAGTCGATCACCGCGCTCAGCCTGGTCCTGGCCCTGCCGTTGGGCGTCGCCCTGACCAGCCAGCGCATCGGGCGGCGGGAGCTGTCCGGCGCCATCTTGACCATGCTCGGCATCGTCTTCTTCATCTCGGCCGGGCAGCCCCAGGGCGGCACCACGCACCCCAGCGCGTCGACCTGGTGGACCGCTTGCCTCGTCACGGGCGCGCTCGTCGGCCTCCTCTTCCTGGTGGGCCGGCGCTATACCGGCGCGGCCAAGGCGCTGACCTACGGTGCCGCCGCGGGACTGGGGTATGGCCTGCAGGCCGCGGTGACCAAGACCTTCGTCACCGAGATCGGCGGCGGCGCCCTCGGCCTGGTGGCGAGTTGGTCGACCTATGTACTCATCGTCTCGGCCGTGACCGGCTTCGCCCTGCAGCAGTCGTCGCTCAAGACGGGCGTGCTGGCGCCGGCCATGGCGTCGGCCAACTCCGTCACCCTCTTCTCGTCGGTCATCCTCGGCATGGCGGTCTACGGTGAGACGCTCTCGAAGAGCGGGACCTCGCATTCGAGCGCCGCGGTGATCGGCCTCCTGGTCGCCATCGTGGGCATCGCGCTGCTGGCCGGCTCGGACGCGCCCGAGACCAGTACGCCGGGCGTCTCGGCGGTCACATGAACCTGGCCACCTATTGGTGGGCCTACATCCTGCTCTTCGTCGTCGTGGCGGCGTCGTGGGCCGGGGTGCCCTTCGTCGGCGCGACCGGTCTGACCGCGGCCGCGGTCGCGGCCAGCCAGGGTCAGCTCGACCTGGGCGCGGTGGTCGTGGTGGCCACGCTCGGCGGCGAGGCCGGAGGCCTGCTCGGCTACAGCGTGGGCAATCGGTGGGGGCGACAGCTGCTGGAGCGGCCGGGCAAGCACCAGGCCGGGCGGCAGAAGATGGTCGAGCGGGGCGAGGCGGCCTACGCGCGCTGGGGCCCCGTGGCCGTTTTCCTGACCCCCGCGCTCGTCTCGGGGACGGCCAAGATGCGCTACGCGCAGTTCGCGCTCTGGAACCTCGTGGCCTCGTTCGCCTTCACGCTCTCGGTGGCGGCCAGCGCCTACGGCGTGAGCCGGCTGCTCTCGGGCCACGACTCCGCGCGCGCGACATCGCCTCCCTGGTCCTGGGACTCCTGGTCGGCGCGCTGATCATCGTCATCTCCGTGCGGCACCGGCGGCGAGTGGCGGCCCGGCGCGCCCAGCCGGACCCCGCCTGAACGGATCCCTTCGGATCAGCGCGGCAAGCCGAGAATGCGCCCGGCGATGATGTCGCGCTGGACCTGCGAGGTGCCGCCCGCGATGCCGGCCGCCTTGCTCCAGAGCCACTGACGGGCCCAGGGACCGGCTTCGGCCGAGACGCCGTCGCGGCCGGTGACGAGCAACGCCGCCTCGGCCATGCCCTGGGTCATGGTCGTCCAGGTGAGTTTGACCCAGCTCGACTCGGGACCGGGCTCCTCGCCGCGTCCGAGCCGGGTAAGCGTGCGCAGGTTGTGCAGCCGGAGCACGCCGAGGTCCACGTAGGACCGGGCCAGCGCGTCGGCCACGAGCGGATCGTCGAGCGAACCGTTGGCCCGGGCCGTGTCGTAGAGGAGGGCCAGGTAGGTCTCGTGCACCACCTGCTCCTTGAAGGGGAAGTTGGTGCCGCGCTCGTGGGCCAGGGTCGAACCGGCCACCGTCCACCCCTGCCCCTCGATGCCGACCAGCTGCTCGGCCGGGACGAAGACGTCAGTGAGGAAGACCTCGTTGAACTCGGCGTCCCCGGTCATCTGGACGAGAGGGCGTACCTCGACGCCGGGCGCCCCCATGTCGACGATCAAGGCCGAGATGCCCTGCTGGGGCCGGGGCGCCTCGGGATCGGTCCGGGCCAGGCACAGCCCCCACGTGGCGAACTGGGCGTAGGACGTCCACACCTTGCGCCCGGTCACGACGTAGCCGCCCTCGACCGGCTGGGCGCGCGTGCTGAGCGAGGCCAGATCGCTGCCGGCGTCGGGCTCGCTGAAGAGCTGGCACCAGATCTCCTCGGCCGAGAGGATCTTGGGCAGGTACCCGAAACGCTGGTCCTCGGTCCCGTGGGCCAGCAGGGTCGGACCGACCAGGTTGATGCCGACCCGGTTGACCGGTTGGGGCGCCTGCGAGCGGGCGTACTCGCTCTGGTAGAGCGCGACCTGCACCGGCGTCGCGCTGCGCCCGCCGTAGGCGTCGGGCCAATGGACGCCGACCCAGCGCTCGGCCGCCAGCGTGGCCTGCCACCGGCGGCCCCAGGCCACCTCGTCGGCCAGGTCGACGAAGGCGGGTGGTCGCTCGAGGTGCTCGCCCAGCCAGGCGCGGAACGAGGCGGCGAAGGCCTCGTCCTCTTCTTTCAGCGCCAAATCCATGGCCACCTCGAGCCTGACATCGGAGTCACGTTAGTGGGGCAGCCGGATAGGGTCCGTGGCCGTGACGGCCCGCCTCCGACCCACGTGGGTGCCGAGCCGCGCCCGTCACTACCGTCGTCCCGGCGGCCCCTGGCAGGTGCCGACACTCGACACGCTCCTCTCGGGCGGTGGCGGCGACGTGGTCGACGGCCCGACCCGACTCACCGCGACGCAGGTCGACGCGCTGGTGGCCTCCGTGGCGGGTGGCCTGAGGACCCGGGGCGTGCGCCGGGGCGAGACCGTGGCCTGGCAGGTGCCGAACAGCCTGGCCGCCACCGTGCTCACCCGGGCCTGCTGGCGGCTCGGCGCCGTGGCCGCACCTGTCCTGCATTCGTTCGGCTCGTCCGACGTGGAGAAGGCCTTGGCCCAGGTCGAACCTCGGCTCGTGGTCGAGCTGGCCACGGAGGCCCTGTCGGACCCCGTGGCGCTCGAAGAAGTGCTGGGCGGTCCCCCGGTGGCGGCCGGGTCGAGCGCCACCCGCCCCTCGGACGTGGCCCTGGTCCTCTTCACCTCCGGCTCGACCGGGGTGCCCAAGGCGGTGCTGCACACGCACCGCGGTCTCGCCTGGAAGGCCTCGCTGATGGCGCAGGTCCACGGCCTCGGAGGGGGCGACGCCGTGCTGATGCCGGCACCGATGGCCCACATCTCGGGGATGCTCAACGGCGTGCTCCTGCCCGGAGCGGCACGGATGCGCGCCGTGCTGGTCCGGCGCTTCGATCCCGAGCAGGCACTCGAACTGGTGGCGGGCGAACGGATTTCGTTCCTGGCCGGCCCGCCGACGTTCTTCATCGCCATGGCCACCGCGTTCGCTGGACGCGGCGACGTGGACGTCTCGTCGATCCGTCTCATCTCGAGCGGTGGCGCGTCGGTCACGCCCGCCTTCGTCGAGGACACGGCGCGCACCTTCGACTGCCGGGTCAAGCGGACCTACGGGTCGACCGAGGCGCCGACGGTGACGACGAGCCGCGACGACGACTCCTTCGAGAAGGCGCGTGACACCGACGGGCGTGCCGTGGGTGAGGTCGAGCTGCGTATCGCGGACCCGGAGACGGGGACGCGCCGGCGTGGTGGCGACGCGGGCGAGCTCTGGGTCCGCGGCCCCGAGATGTTCGCCGGCTACGCCGACGCGGCCCAGACGACAGCGGTCATTGCGCCGGGCGGATGGTTCCGCACCGGCGACCTGGCCACGGTGGACGACGAGGGGTGGCTGCGCATCGTCGGACGGCTCAAGGACGTCATCATCCGCGGGGGCGAGAACATCTCGGCCTCCGAGGTGGAGGCGGCGCTCGAGGCGCACCCCGAGGTGCGACACGCCGCCGCGGTGGGGTACCCGGACCCGCTCATGGGCGAGCGGGTGGCCGCGTTCGTCGAGTCGAGCGGGCCCTTCGACCTCGAGGAGTGCCGGCGCTGGTTCTCCAGCCGCGGCATGGCGGTCTTCAAGACGCCCGAAAAGGTCGAACGCCTCGAGGAGCTGCCGTTGCTCGGTTCGGGCAAGACGGACCGGGCGGCGTTGCGTCGGCGCGCCGCGTCCGAAGGCGGGCGGGTCGGTCGGGCGGCGGGTCGGTGGGTCGGTGGGTCGGTGGGCCGGGAATGCCGCGTCGGCCCGGGGGCGCGGCGGTAGCGTCGTCCCGGTGCCGCGGCGCAACCTGATCCCGTTTGCATTGCTGGGGGTGCTGGTCGTCCTGGCGCTGCTCTTCGCGGTGATCGGCCAGACCTCGTCACCCAACCGGGCGTCGCTCGCCGTGCAGAACGCGACGAGCGCCACGTTCGGCGACCCCACCGGATCGACGTCCTTTTCGATGAACCGAACCGACTCGCTGTCGGCCACGCTGCCGCGAGCGGCATCTTGCAGATGCGGCTCATCACGTACCGGACGCCCGCCCCGCTGACGGTCTACCAACGGTCCGGCGTGCGGACCGTGCGCATCGCGGTCCTCGGGCCGGCCGCCATCCCGTGCGTCCTGCGCGCGTACACCTCCATCGTCGAGGGCGCCACCGCGTGGAACGGCGGCGGCGATACGTACACGCGTGTCGAGAGCCTGGCCGACTACTCGGCCCGAGTCCCCCGCTCCTCCGGTGCGACCTGCGCGCCGCGGCCGAGCGCCGTCCATGGCACCGTGGCCGAGCGCGCCATCCTCAAGGCGGGCTACCTGGTCGACCTCACGCTCATCGTGAGTGTGCCGGCGCAACCACTGGCCGACGGCCGTCCGGCCCCCCACGGCATCGAAGGTGAGCGGCTGCAGCTGCTGACGATCGGCGGGACCCCGGTGGCCGACCTCTAGTTCGTCGCTCGTTCGTCGCGTTCCTCAGGACAGGCTCTCGCCGGCCTCGAGGCGGGCCCGCAAGATGCCCGCGATGCGGTCGCGATGGGAGGCGGCATCGCCGTAGCTGACCTGGTCGAGCTGCGCCCGCTTCAGGTAGAGGTGCATGTCGTGCTCCCAGGTGAAGCCGATGCCGCCGTGCACCTGCAGGCCGGTCGCCATCACGCGCCGCGAGGCGTCGGAGCACCACGCCTTGGCCATGCTGGCCGCCAGCGAACGCTCGCGGTCGCCGGCGGCGCCGCACCAGGCGGCGAAGTACACCGTCGAGCGCATCCCCTCCACGTCGACCAGGGAATCAGCCAACATGTGCTTGACCGCCTGGAAGGAGCCGATCGGCTTGCCGAACTGCACCCGGTCTTTGGCGTACTCGACGGTCATGGCGAGGACCCGGTCGGCCGCGCCGAGCATTTCGGCGCTGACCAGGGTGGCCGCACGGTCGAGGGCCTCGGCGGCGGCTTCGGCACCACCGAGGCGCCGGGCCGGGGTGCGGTCGAAGCGCAGGGTCCCGAGCTCACGGGTGCGGTCCATGGCCGACAGGGGCTCGGGGCGAGAGGCGTCGCGCTGGTCGACGGCGAACACGTCGCCGTCGGTGACGACGACCGCCAGATCGGCCGAGGGCGCGTAGGCGGTCGGCGGGGTCACGCCGCTCAGCAGCACCGCGTCGCTATCAGCGGCCGGTTCGACCGTGATGCCGGCGCCGGCGCCGGCGCCGGCCACGCGGGCGACACAGGCCACGGCCTCGCCTTGGCTCAGCGACTCGCGCCACTCCTTGGTCCAGCTCTGGGTCCTGGCCTCGGGTGCGCCCAGCGCACCGAGCGCCACCACCGAAGAGAGGAAGGGCACGGCCACCAGGCGGCGGCCGATCTCCTCGCCCAGCACGGCGATCTCGACCAGGCCCATCCCGAGGCCACCCTCGTCCTCTGGGATCTCGAGCGCCAGCCAACCCTGGTCGGCCATCGCCGACCAGGCCGCGGTGTCGTAGCCGGCCGGGGCGTCGGCGACCGCGGCCGCAGCCTCGCCCGCTCCGGGCAAGGTGCCGACGACCGCTCCGGGGCCGACGCGGGCCCGCAACGCATCATGGCCGGCCATCCCGTCCAACAGCGTCACGGCCGCGTCGCGCAGGGCCTGCTGGTCGCTGGAGAGGTCGAAGTCCACGGCGGCGCAGTCTACGGTGAACACTGACACGGGAGTCACCCCGGCGGGCACCTGTGCCATGCTGCGGCGCATGGATCTGCGCACCACGCCCGAACAAGAGTCCTTGCGGCTCGCGTTCAGGGAATGGCTGGTGGAGCACCTGCCCTGGCCCTACGGCGTGGGGTTGCCGCCGCGCTTCGACGACCTGGCCGAGACGGTCGCCTTCGGGCGCCGCTGGCAGGCCGCGCTGGCCGCGGACCGCTGGGTGGGCGTCACCTGGCCCGAGGAATACGGCGGCCGGGGCTTGGGTGCGCTCGAGAACTACGTGGTGATCGAGGAGCTGGCCCGCGCCCGTGCGCCCGAGCTGGTCGGCCGCATCGGCATCAACCTGGTCGGGCCCACCCTGCTGGCCCACGGGACGGCCGAACAGAAGGAGCGGTTCCTGCCGCGGATTCTGGCGGCCGACGAGATGTGGTGCCAGCTCTTCAGCGAGCCCGACGCCGGCAGCGACCTTGCCTCCCTGACGACCCGCGCCGTCCCGGTCGAGGGCGGGTACCGCGTCAGCGGCCGCAAGGTGTGGACCTCCTATGCCCAGTTCGCGGACTGGGGCCTCTGCCTGACCCGCAGCGACCCCGACGCACCGAAGCGCCAGCAGGGCATCACGGCCCTGATCATCGACATGCACGCCGACGGGGTAGGCGTGCATCCGCTCGTCCAGTCCACCGGGGAGGCCGAGTTCAACGAGGTCGAACTCGACGACGTGTTCGTCGCGGACGACCGTCGGGTCGGGGCGGAGGGCGCGGGCTGGGGCGTCGCCGGCTCCACCCTGGCCCACGAGCGTGGGGTGAACCCGCGCCAGCTGGTCATCCACTCCCAGCTCATCGAGGAGCTGCTGCGCCTGGCCGAGTCGAACGGCAGCTTCGACAATTGGCGCCTGCGCCAGCAGCTGGCCCAGGCCGCCACCGAGGTGCGGCTGTTCCAGCTGCACAACTGGCGCTCCTTGACCCGGCTGTCCAAGGGCGAGGCCCCGGGCCCCGAGGGCAGCGCCCTCAAGCTCTACTGGAGCGAGATGTCCAAGCGGCTGCACCAGACGGCGATGGACGTGCTGGGTGAGGCATCACCGCTCTGGGAGGGCGCCCCGGACAACCCGGCCGGCGGGACCTGGCAGCGCTCGTGGCTGTACTACCAGGCCTCTTCGATCTTCGCCGGGACGAACGAGATCCAGCGCACCTTGGTGGGCGAGCGGGTGCTCGGCCTGCCCCGCGGCTGAGGGCGCACCATGGCTGCTGTTGCATCGAGTCCGGTCCCCGACCACGTCCCCGGCCCCCTGCACGGGGTGCGCGTCATCGACGTGGGCACTCGGATCTCCGCGCCCTTCTGCGCGGGTCTGCTCGGCGAGCTCGGCGCGGACGTGATCAAGGTCGAGCTGCCCGGCGGCGGGGACTTCATGCGCACCATGGGGCCCTTCGTCCCTGTCGACGGGGAACCCGACTACTCGTTGGCCTGGGCCGTCGAGGGCCGTGGGCGCCGCGGCGTCACCTGCGACCTGCGCCATCCCGAGGGCAAGGAGCTCTTCAAGCGGCTCGTGGCCACCGCCGACGTGCTGTGCGAGAACTTCCGGCCCGGCACGATGGAGCGCTGGGGGCTCGGTCCCGAGGACCTGGCCGACGACCTGGTCTACGTGCGCATCAGCGTGTTCGGGCAGACGGGCCCGTACTCGCCGCGGCCCGGGCTGGACCGGCTCGGGATCGCCTTCGGCGGCCTCCTCCACCTGACGGGCGAACCCGACCGCCCCCCGGTGCGCCCGGGCGTCACCGTGTCCGACTACCTCACCGGCACCTTCGCCGCATTTGCTGCGGTCGCCGCTCTCTACGGTCGCGACACCGCCGGGGGCGGGGGCGACGTCATCGATGCCCCGCTCTACGCGTCCGTGCTGCGCATCCTCGAGTGGACCCTCGCCGCCCACGACCGCCTCGGCACGGTGCGCCAGCGCGAGGGAAACCGCTTGTCGCACTCCGCGCCGCTGGACAACTACCCCACCGCCGACGGCTTCTACATCTGCATCGTGGCCGGGTCCGACGCCAACTTCGCCCGCCTCTGTGCGGCCATGGATCGCGACGACCTGGCCCACGACGCCCGCTTCGCCACGCTGGCCGAACGCGCGGCCCGGGGCGACGAGATCAACGGGGTCGTGGCGGCGTGGACGTCGTCGATGACGGCGGACGAGATCACGGCCCGCTGCGTCGAGCACGACGTGCCCGTGGGCACCGCCTACAGCGCGGCGGACATCTTCGCCGACCCGCACATGGCGGCCCGGGGCGACCTGGTGCCGGTGGACGATCCGGTGATCGGAACGGTGCGCCAGCAGGCGCCCTTCCCCCGCTTGGCCAAGCACCCGGCGCCGGTGCCGACCGGTGCGCCTCGGCTGGGCCAGCACAACCGCGAGGTGTGGTGCGATCTGGTCGGTCTCAGCGAGGACGAGCTGGCCGACCTCACCGAACGCGGCGTCCTCTGATCCGAGGACTCAACCCCCGCTGCTCACCAGGCGGCCGAGGAACGAGGCCCCGCCGAAGGTGAAGATGCCGCCGTCGGCCGCGGCCAGCCAGTAGCCGTTGGTGGCGTTGTCGGGCGCCATGCCCACGACCGGGGCCACCAGGCGGGTGCCGCCGGTCGAGCCGTCGAAAGAGGCGTTGCCGAAGGTGAAGATGCCGCCGTCGGCGGCCACGAAGCGATAGCCCTTGCCGTTCGCGGTCGCCCCCATCCCGACGATGGGCTGGTTGAGGCGGATGCTGCCGGTGCTGCCGAAGAAGGGGGCGTCGAAGCTGAAGATGCCGCCGTCCGAGGCCACTTCCCAGTAGCCGCCCGTGGCCGTGTCGTCGGCCAAGCCGACGATGGGCTTGTTGAGGGGCTGGCCACCCATGGAGCCGTGGAAGGAGGCGTCGCCGAAGCTGAAGATGCCGCCGTCGGCGGCCACCATCCAGTAGCCGTGGCCGTCGGGGGTCGAGGCCAGCCCGACGATGGGCTTGTTCAGCCGCAGCGAGCCGGTCGAGCCGTAGAAGTGGGCGTCGCCGAAGCTGAAGATCCCGCCGTCGGCGGCCACGAGCCAGTAGCCGCCGCCGTCAGGCGTGGCCGTGATGCCGACGATGGGTGCGTTGAGCGAACCGCTGAGCGAGCCGTCGTTCTGGGCGGCGCCGAAGTTCCCGACCTTGCCGTCGGCTTCGGCCTCCCAGTAGCCGGTGCCGTTCGGCAACGGGGCGACCCCGACCACGTTGGAGCTGGAGACCAGGTTCGACACCTGGCCCCAGGTGTCCAAGACGTCGGCCGGCGAACCGCACGAACTGACAAAGAGGGCGGCGATGGACCCGCCTCGCTGGGCGGCGCCCATGGAGAGCACCGGCGGGCCCGAGGGGCAGGTGGCGTCCTCGTGCAAGATGACGTCGCGGTGGGCCCAGCACCCGCCCGGGGTGGACGGGCTGCAGGAACCGTTGACGGTGGCGCCCGGCGAGCCGCCCCAGCCGTCGTCGTACATCCAGTAGAAGTCGGCCTCGAGCACCGAGGCAGCGCTACCGGCCCAGACCGCTCCCCCGTAGGTGACGGGCGCGCCGCCGGTGAGGGTCTGCGGGAACCACGGGTCGGTCCCCGCGTTGGCACCCGCCTGGGCGGCGGAGTCCAGCTGACCGGTGATGTCGTCGATCGGTGGCAGTCCACGGTCGAGGCGTTCCTCGTTCACCACTGTCAGCACCTGCTGGTCGAGCGGGAGCGAGGCGAGCCGTGCTCTCCGAGACGTTCATTGGTCCGACGCCCTCAGCGGCCCGGCCCGCATCGACCGACGTGAGCCAGTCGAAGCCGCTTGGCCCGACATTGCCCGGCGGGTTGGACGGCGGCAGGATGCCCGCCGCACTTGCCGGGGCAGTGGTGGTCGCCAGCGCCGAACAGAGCGACAGCACGGCAACGGTTCCAGCAGTCAACAACGACGCCGTCGTACGACGGCGGGTACGACGCAGCACCCGTGGTCCCCTCTCGTCCTTCTTCCCGGGGTGAGTATCGGGAGATCCGCTGAGGAATTGATGGGACTTTTGGCTAAAAGTTGTGCAAACCGGTGTGTCGCACTGGGGCTGTGCGGGACTGCCGATGCACCGGATGTCCAGGCTGGCTCCGTCTGACGCTCACACCGTCACGCTCTGGTCCAGCTCTGGTCCGACTCATGCAGGATTCGGTTGATCGGACTGCGCCGGACGCAACGGATCGGCTGTGATGAAGTTCCGGGATATGAGCGGGCCTTCAACCCCCGCTGCTCACCAGGCGGCCGAGGAACGAGGCCCCGCCGAAGGTGAAGATGCCGCCGTCGGCCGCGGCCAGCCAGTAGCCGTTGGTGGCGTTGTCGGGCGCCATGCCCACGACCGGGGCCACCAGGCGGGTGCCGCCGGTCGAGCCGTCGAAAGAGGCGTTGCCGAAGGTGAAGATGCCGCCGTCGGCGGCCACGAAGCGATAGCCCTTGCCGTTCGCGGTCGCCCCCATCCCGACGATGGGCTGGTTGAGGCGGATGCTGCCGGTGCTGCCGAAGAAGGGGGCGTCGAAGCTGAAGATGCCGCCGTCCGAGGCCACTTCCCAGTAGCCGCCCGTGGCCGTGTCGTCGGCCAAGCCGACGATGGGCTTGTTGAGGGGCTGGCCACCCATGGAGCCGTGGAAGGAGGCGTCGCCGAAGCTGAAGATGCCGCCGTCGGCGGCCACCATCCAGTAGCCGTGGCCGTCGGGGGTCGAGGCCAGCCCGACGATGGGCTTGTTCAGCCGCAGCGAGCCGGTCGAGCCGTAGAAGTGGGCGTCGCCGAAGCTGAAGATCCCGCCGTCGGCGGCCACGAGCCAGTAGCCGCCGCCGTCAGGCGTGGCCGTGATGCCGACGATGGGTGCGTTGAGCGAACCGCTGAGCGAGCCGAGCTTGGCCGCGGAGCCGAATGCGGCCACGGTGCCGTTGGCCTCCGCCTCCCAATACCCCGTGCCGTTCGGCAGCGGGGCGATCCCGATGGTGGCGGAGTTGGACGCGACCGAAGAGGCCGTCTGACTCCACGAGTCCGTGATGTCCGAGGGGACCCCGCACGAGCTCACGAAGATGGCGGCCAGCGAGCCGCCCTTGTAGCCGCTCGGGGCGTAGGCCGCGCCCATGGAGAGCACCGGCGGACCGGAGGGACAGTTGGCGAACTCGTGCAGGATGATGTCGCGGTGACCCCAGCACTCGCTCGGGTTTGACGGCGAGCAGAGCTCGTTGGTCGTGCTCGTGCCGCTCCAGCCGTCGTCGTACATCCAGTAGAAGTCGGCCTCGAGGGGATTCGACAGCCCGCCGGCCCAGATGGAGCCGCCCCAGGTGACACCGGGTCCGCCCGAGAGCGATGTGGGAAAGCTCGGGTCCGTCCCGCCGTTGGCGCCGGCCTGTGCGTAGGCGTCGAGCTGGCTGGTGATGTAGGCGATCGGCGGCAGGCCCCGGTCCGCCCGCTCTCCGTTGACCACGGTCAACACCTGCTGGTCGATGGGGAGCGAGGCCAACGCGCTCTCCGAGACGTTCATCGGTCCGACTCCCTCGGCGCCCCGACCCGCGTTGACGTCCTGGAGCCAGTCCGAGCTGCTGGGCGAGATGTTGGTCGGCGGGTTGGACGGCGGCAGGATTCCGGCCGCGCCCGCAGGGGCACTCGTCAGCACGGTGGCAGCCGACACCGTGCTGAGCACGGCGAGCGGCGCGATGAGTGCAGCAATACAACGACGGGCACGGCGATCCACGTAGATTTCCCCCTCTTGATCTCGCGTCCGCCTGCATTATGTAGAAAGTTGCGCGAGAATTTGAATGGGCTCTTTTGACTATATGAGTGAGGCCATTCATACCCATTGAACTGGGCAAACATGGGTGGAAATGCGTCCGTTGTGGACTCGTTGTTACAGACTTGATAACCGCTTGTGAACGGGTTTATTTAGATAAATAACCGCGGTTGTATAAGGTTGCGCATTGAGCGCAAGA
The DNA here is from genome assembly GCA_963726855.1 of uncultured Acidimicrobiaceae bacterium. GTDB lineage: Bacteria > Actinomycetota > Acidimicrobiia > Acidimicrobiales > RAAP-2 > Bog-473. Next base: position 89,953 of record CAVSEB010000008.1, on the reverse strand, counting down.
GGAGTGGGCGCGGCGGGCTGAAGCCGGTAGTAACACGGCCCCGCAAGGGCACGCGCCCTTCCTGTCCATACAGTGTCGGCAGGACGCGGGCGCGCTTGAGTGACGAATGGGTGACGCCACGTTGCCCGCCGGTGGCGGGCCGTCGTACCTGTGTGAGAGGGCGGCGCCTAGGAAGCGGGCAGGCTGTTGGCGCGGCCCAGGTAGGCGGCGCCTCCGTAGTTGAAGATGCCGCCGTCCGCCGCCGCCATCCAGTACCCGCCGGTGGCGTTGTCCGGCGCCATGGCAACCATGGGCGCCACCAGGGCCAGCCCACCAGTCGAGCCCTCGAAAGACGCCGTGCCGTAGCTGAAGACCCCGCCGTCGGCGGCCACGAAGCGGTACCCGAGCCCGTTGGGCGTGCCCTCGAGGCCCACGATCGGCTGGTTCAGTCGGATGGAGCCCGTGCTGCCCAAGAAGGCGGCGTCGAAGCTGAAGATGCCGCCGTCCGCGGCCACCTCCCAATACCCGCCGGTGGCCGCGTCGGCCGCCATGCCGACCACCGGCTCGTTGAGGGGCTTCTCGCCCATGGAGCCCCGGAACATCGCGTCCCCGTAGCTGAAGATCCCACCGTCGGCCGCGACGAGCCAGTAGCCCTTGCCGTCGGCTGTCGGGGCGATCCCCACGATGGGTTGGTTGAGGCGCAGCGATCCGGTCGATCCGTAGAAGTGGGCGTCGCCAAAGCTGAAGATGCCGCCGTCGGAGGCCACGAGCCAGTAGCCGCCCCCGTCGGGGGTGCTCGCCATACCGACGATGGGCGCATTGAGCGAACCGGTGACCGATCCTGCGTTCGGCGCCTTGCCGAAGGCGGCAACCGTGCCGTTGGCCTCTGCTTCCCAGTAACCCGTGCCGTTCGGGAGCGCGGCCATGCCGACGACGCGGTTGGGCGAGGCTGACCACAATGCCTCGGGCCACGTCAGCGTGACGTCGGACGGCTCGGCGCACGAGCTCTCCATGACGGCGGCCATCGATCCGCCGGGAAAGCCTCCGGGCGCATACGCCGCGCCCATCGAAAGCAGTGCCGGTCCCGCGCCGCAGCCCGGATATTCGTGGAGGATGGCGTCGCGGTGGATCCAGCAGTCGATGCCGTGCATGCAGGCGAGGTTGGAGTTCGTTCCGGGACCGTCGAGGTACAGCCAGTAATAGTCGGCCGCAAGCGGGGACGAGACTTCTCCGGCCCAGATGGAATCGCCCGTCCCGACGGCGGCACCACCGGTCAAGACGGTCGGCATCGTGGGATCACGACCCAGAGCGGCACCCTGCGCGGCGTCGGCGTTCAACTGTGACGTCATGTACATGATCGGCGGGAGGCCCCGGCCGATTCGCTCGAGATTGATGGCGATGAAGAGCTGTTCGGCTGCCGGCAACCGCACGAACTCGGATTCGTCGAGGGCCATCGGGCCGACGCCTTCGAGGGCGCGGGCGTTGTTGATCGATGTGAGCCAGTCGGAGCTGCTCTGTGCCGTGTTGGCTGCGGGATTGGCGGGCGGCACAATGCCGGCGGCTCCCACCGACGCCGTCCGTCCCGACAGCACGACAGCGCCCAAGAGAGTGGCCAGCGCGGCCACCAGGGCAAAGACGACGGACACGAGCTGGCGGTGGTTGGTCCGCCTCGTCGTCACGGTTCGTTCCGCCGGGAACGTCTGCCGCGACCGCACCTGCACCATCAAGCCAGCAATCCTTCCGCCGTTCGCCGAACGGCCATCGTCGCCAGCATGTGTAGTGCAGGGGTGCTGCGGGTCGCATACCCCCAGCGCACACCGGGGGTGAGGTCCAAGAGTCGCGCTCGAACCCCCGCCAAGACCTGCGCTAGGAGCTTCCGGTCTCGATCCGTCCGAGATACGACGCGCCGCCAAAGGTGAAGATGCCACCGTCGGCGGCGGCGAGCCAGTAGCCATTGGTCTCGTTGTCGGGCGCCATGCCCACGATGGGTGCGACCAGAGGCTGGCCGCCCGTCGACCCGTCGAAGCTGGCCTGACCAAAGGAGAACACTCCGCCGTCGGCTGCCTCGAACCGGTAGCCCTGCCCGTTCCCCAGGGCCTCCATGCCGACGATCGGCTGCGCGAGCCGGATGCTGCCGGTGCTTCCGAGGAACGGAGCGTCGAAGCTGAAGATTCCTCCGTCGGAGGCCACCTCCCAGTAGCCACCGGTCGAGGGGTCCCCTGCCATGCCCACCACCGGCTGGTTGAGGCGGGCGCCACCCATGGAGCCGTGGAACGCCGCGTCGCCGTAGCTGAAGATGCCGCCGTCGGACGCAACCAACCAGTACCCGTTCCCGTCGCGGGTGGACGCCATGCCGACGATGGGCCGGTTCAGGCGAAGGGAGCCCGTCGAGCCGTAGAAGCGCGCGTTGCCGAAGCTGAAGATGCCCCCGTCCGACCCGACTAGCCAGTAGCCGCCACCGTTCGGCGTGGCAACGATCCCGACGATCGGTGCATTGAGCGGAAGCGAGAGTGACCCGTCGTTCCGCGCGGCGCCGAACGCACCGACGGTGCCGTTCGCTTCGACCTCCCAGTAGCCGGACCCGTTGGGCATGGCGGCCACGCCGACCGTCCGCGAGTTGGCGGCGTCAGAGAGCGCCTGCTGCCACGTCATGGTGACGTCAGTCGGAGGACCACACGACGCGACCAGCTCCGCCGCCAAGGAGCCGCCCGGATACCCCGCAGGCTCATCGGCCGCACCGAGCGAGAGGACCGGGGCCTGCGCGCCGCACGAGGGCGTGGCGTGCAGGATGATGTCGCGGTGCATCCAGCAGTACGGGGACCCGGCCGAGGTGCAGGCCTCGTTTGAGGATTGACTGCCCCAGCCGTCCGAGTACATCCAGAAGTAGTCGGACTCGAGGACCGACGAGGATCCCCCGGCCCAGATGGAGCCGCCCCAGGTGACCGGCGCCCCCCCGGTCACCGTCGACGGGAGCGGCGGGTCGCCAGCCGAACGCGCGCCCTGGTCGGCTGCGCCATTCAGCTGCGCCGTCATGTACTCGATCGGCGCCAGTCCCCGATCGATCCGTTCGTCGTTGAGGACGACGAAGAGCTGTTGGGGGGCCGGCAACGCGTCGAGCTGCGGCTCGTTCACCACCATCGGCCCGACACCCTCCTGAGCCCGGGCGTGATCGACAGAGGCAAGGAAGTCGTTGCTGCTCGGAGCGATGTTGGCCGAGGGGTTACCGGGCGGCAGGATGCCAGTAGCCCCTGCCGCCCCGCTCACCCCGAAAACAAGGCCACCGACGACAGCGACTACCGCAAGTGCACGCTCCGAACGTGTGCACCGATGTCGTGCGTGGCCCCCCACCGAGCGCACCGAGGCCGACTCCCCGAGCATCATGGTGGCCGGGCACTACCCGCATCACCGGTTTCGCATGTGTGTCACAGGAGGTGCATGTGCAAAAATTGTGCAAACGATTTTGTGGCTTTGTGCGCAACCCCGGGTGGGCGTGCACAGGCCCGCACGGTCGTCGCGCCGGCGGCGAACGGCGAGTCCTGAACCGCTAGCCGCGTGGAAGTCCGAGGGCGTGCTCGGCCACGATGTTGCGCTGGATCTCCGAGGTGCCGCCGGCAATCGTGCCCGAGAAGGAACGCAGGTACTGCACGGCCCAGGCGCCGTCGTGGGTCGCGTTGAAGACGTCGAGGAACGCATCGTCGAAACGCTCCTTGTCCCATGCGGTCAGGCGGTTGGGCCCCGGACCGTCGAGATCGAGGCCCTCGAGCCCGAGCGCATCCTCCGCCAGGAGGTAGGCCCGCTGCTCCGACTCGCTCGAGAACAGCTTCAAGATCATGTGCTCGGGAGACACCTCCCCGTGCACCGACTTGGCGAAGCCGAGGTAGCCGAGACAGCGCATGGCCGCGGTGTCCGTCGCGATGCGGCCGATGGCCTCGGCCACCCGGGGGTCGTCGCCAATGGTGCCGCCACGCCCGTCGGGGCGCTGGGCCACCCGGACGAGACCTCTGAGGGCGCGCTCCATCTTGCTGACGCTCATGATCCACAACATGCCGCGTTCGTGGCGCAGCGAGCCCTGACTCACGGCCCATCCGTGATTCAACTCACCGAGCAGATTCTCCTCGGGCACCTCCACGTCGGTGAAGAACACCTCGTTGAAGTCGTGGGCTCGGGGGTCCGTCAGTTCGGGGAGGGGGCGGTACGTGATGCCCGGCGTCTTCATGTCGATGATCAGCACGCTGATGCCGCGGTGTTTTGGCACCTCGGTATCGGTCCGCACGAAACAGAGGCAGTAGTCCGAGTCGTGCGCGCCCGAGGTCCACACCTTCTGCCCGTTGACCACGAAGTGGCCGTCGCTGCGCTCGGCCCTGGTGGCCAACGAGGCGAGATCGCTGCCCGCGTTGGGCTCGCTCATTCCGAGGCACCAGGTCAGGTCACCACGCAGCGTGGGCAACACGTAGCGCTCCTTCTGTTCGTCGGTGCCGTACTCGACGATGGACGCGGCGCAGATGGACAGGCCCTGGGGGTTGAGACCGCGCGGCACCATGCGCGCCGCCACGACTTCGAAGTAGGCCATCTGCTCTTGTGGCGTGGCGTTGCGCCCGCCCAACTCGGGGGGCCACCCCGGCACGAGGTAGCCCGCCTCGAACATGGCGCGCTGGAAGGTCCGTCCCCACTCGGGGATGTGAGACGAGCTCCGCCGTTGCTCCCCCGCCATCACCTCGCGAGTCGGCATGTGCTCGTCGAGCCACGCCTCGAACTCACGGCGGAAGCGGAGGACCGAGTCGTCGGAGGCGAGCCGCATGGCCAACTATGACATGGCCGTCAGTCGGGCAGCGAGTCCTCGTCGTCGACTTCGTGCACGTCCTCCGCGCCCTGCTTGAAGCCGCGGCGGGCGAAGGGCAGGGCCTGCATGGCCAGCACGATGCCGAAGGCTGGTTCGGTCAGGAGTATGGACCCGGCGATCTCGTCCCAGGTGGCGCCGACCTGCGCGGCCAGGCGGGCGTGGCGTTGTACGCCCCCGTGCTGGCGGGCCACCACCGTGCACACCATGCGGATGAGCTCGTGGGTCTTGCGATCTGGTGCACGCAAGGAATCGATCGAGGACATCCAGGCGTTCTGGGCGTGCAGCACCCCGGGCGCGTAGTCCGTCAGGAAGCGGTCCGACAGCGGCGGCCACTGGTCCTCCTCGACGTCGTAGTCGAGGGCTTCGTCCTCGGGCTCGTCCGGGCTCATGGCTCGGTCATCGTACCGGCGCTCAGCTCCCGGGCTCGGGGTCGCGAGGCTGGCCGAGGATGCGTTCGGCGATCACGTTGCGCTGGACCTCGCTCGTCCCACCGGCGATCGTCAGACAGCGGGTGGAGAGGAACCCTGATTCCCAGCGCTGGGCCTTGCCGTCGAGCACCGCGCCATCGGCGCCGTAGAGGGCCATCCCCATCTCCTGGACGCGCTGCTCGTGCTCGACGCCCAGCAGCTTGCGCACGCTCGACCCGCTTCCCGGGTCCACGCCGGACAAGGTGGCCAGGGTGGAGCGATGGCCGAGCAGGGCCACCGACTGGGCCTCGGCGATCAGGTGACCGAGACGGCCCTCGAGGCTCGTGCCGATCCCACGGCCGGCCTCGGCCCGGCGCGTGGCGCTCCGGACCAGCGACTCGAGCCCGTTGCCGAACGATGCACCCGAGGACATGGAGACACGCTCGTTGGCCAGCGTCGTCCGGCCGATCCTCCACCCGTCCCCGGGATGTCCGATCACTGCGTCGTCGGGGACGAAGACGTCGTTGAAGAAGACCTCGTTGAACATGGCGGCGCCGGTCAGCTCGCGCAGGGGCCGGATGTCGAGGCCCTCGGTGTGCATGTCGACGATGAAGTAGGTGATCCCGGCGTGCTTGGGCGCCTCGGGATCCGTACGGGCGAGGCAGATGCCGAAGTCGGCCGTCTGGGCCAGCGACGTCCACACCTTCTGCCCGTTGAGCACGTAGCCGCCCTCGACCTTGTCGGCCCGCGTGCTGAGCGAGGCCAGGTCCGAGCCTGCGCCCGGCTCGCTGAACAGTTGGCACCAGTTCAGCGTGCCCAGCAAGGTGGGGCGGACCCAGCGCTCCTGCTGCTCCTCGGTCCCGTGCGCGATGAGCGTGGGCAGCGCCCATGCCCCGACGGCCAGGTGCGGCCGCAGCACGCCGGCGCCGGCCAGCTCCTCGTCGATGACGAGCTGCTCGAGAGGCGACGCGCTCCGGCCCCAAGGTGCGGGCCAGTGCGGCATGATCAGCCCGGCCTCGGCGATGGCGGCCCGCTGCTCGACGGCGCCGGAGACCGCAGCGACGGCGGCGACGACCTCACGAATCTCGTGGCGGTAGGCCTCGGCCTCCTCGGGCAGGTCGGCGGTGAGGTTGCGGCGGGCCCCGCCGACGGCGAGCGTCGCCACCTCGTGGTCGAGGGCACCGATGTCACCACCGGTGACGAGCTGGAGGTTGGCCATGGCCCGCTTCAGGTAGAAGTGCGCGTCGTGCTCCCAGGTGAAGCCGATCCCCCCGAGGATCTGGATGCACTTCTTGGCGCAGTGGGCTGCGGCCTCGAGCGCGATGTCGCCGGCGATGGCCGCACTGAGGGCACGGCTGTCGTTGTCGGGGTGCTCGGCCGGGTCCTCGCTCAAGGCGGCGGCGGCGTCCCAGGCCACTGCGGCACATTGCTCGGAGGCGACGAGCATGTCGGCCAACGCATGCTTCACGGCCTGGAATTGGCCGATGGGACGACCGAACTGGACGCGGACCTTGGCGTAGTCCGACGCTGTCTCAACACACCACCGGGCGATCCCGGTGCTCTCGGCGGCGACGAGCACCAGGGCGAGCGCATGCACGGTCGCACCGGGCACCGTGAGGAGCGCGTCGGCTTCGAGGGCGGCGCCGTCGGCCGGAAATTCGAGCGTGCCCACGGCGCGGGTGCCATCGATGGCGAGGAGAGCCTCGCTGCTGACCCCTGGACCGAGCGCGTCGCGATCGAGCACGGCCCAGATCACGCCCGCACCGTCCACGTCGAGCGGCAACAGGACCACCCGCGCCGCGGGCAGGCCGAGCACGGGACGCAGGGCGCCGCGCAGGACGAAGGTGCCGTCGGTCTTGCGCTCGGCGGCCAGCGGCTCGGCGCCGAAGGCAACCGCGCCGGTCACCGTGCCGTCAGCCAGGCCGGACAGGAGTGGGCCCACCCGGGCGGGATCGGGCTGGCCAGCCACCGCGGGCGAAAGGGCCGCCGTGAGCGCAGCCGAGACCAACAGCGTCGGGAACACCGGTCCGGGGAACAGCGCGTGGCCGAGCTCCTCGAGCACGACGGCCGTCTCGGCCAGGGTGAAGCCCTGGCCCCCGTACTCCTCGGGCAGATGGAGCCCCAGCCAACCCTGGGCCGCCATCTTCTCGAAGACGGGAGGGAGGTCGATCTGCCCCGGCGCGGACTCGGCCACCTCCCGGGGCTCGGTTGGCGGGCAGTGCGTGGTCAGCCAGCGCTCGGCGGTCCGGCGCAGCGACTCGTGCTCTTCGGTGACGGCGATGGGCATCAGGTCTTGTCCTCCAGCGCGACCTCGACACCGTCACGCCACAGGGAGATGGCGCCGACGGGGCAACCTTGGGCGGCGATGCGGATCCTCTCCTCCTCGGTCGAAGCCGTGTCGAGGACGACCGCATACCCGGCGTCGGCCAGGTCAAATGTTTCCGGGGCCCAGAACAGACAGTTGCCCGACCCCATGCAGCGCTCGGTGTCGATGCGGATGTCGAACGGCGCGTCGCTCACGGTCGTGCCCCCTCGTCCGGGTCGCGGCCTCTCCTGCCACGGCTGCATTGGCTGCCATGGCTCGAAACCTAGCCTTCGCCACGGCGGACGTGGCCCGCTGTGGCGCCCATCCCGGAGCTCACGGGGCCTCGAACACCACCGGCAGGGACAGGGGCGACCGGAAGGCCATGCCCTCGATGTGCGGCGGCTCGGCCTCGGGGTCGAGGGTGAAGGGGCCGAGACGGTCGAAGAGCGTGTTGATGGCCACCCGCGACTCCATGCGGGCCAGGTGCATGCCGAGGCAGACGTGCACGCCGAAGCCGAACCCCACATGCTGGCGTTGGGCGCGGAACATGTCGTAGCGGTCCGGCTCGGTGTACTTGCGCTCGTCGCGGTTGGCGGCGCCGATCATCAGCCCGACGTCGGCGCCTCGCTCGACCTTGACCCCGGCCAGCTCGGTGTCTCGGGTGGCGCGTCGCAAGATCACGGTCACCGGAGGCTCCCAGCGCAGCACCTCCTCGAAGGCCTGGGGGAACAGTGACCGGTCCTGGTACAGCGCGTCGAACTGGGTCTGGTCGTTGAGCAGGGCGTAGAGCAGGCTGCCCGAGGCCCGATACGTGGTCTCGACGCCGGCCGGCAGGAGCAGGCGCAGGAACGAGTAGATCTCCTCGTCGGTCAGGTGCACGCCGTCGACCTCGGCCCGCACCAGGTCACTGATGAGGTCGTCCCCCGGCTCGGCCCGGCGCTCGGTCATCACGTCCGCGAAGTACTCCCGCAGGGCAACCGAGGCGGCCACGCCGCGCTCCCAGTTGGCCGCGACGCTCGTGAGCTCGAGCGCCCAACGCTGGAAGATCTGGTAGTCGCCCCGGGGCAGCCCCAGGATGCGGGCGATGACCTGCACCGGGAAGTTGAAGGTGAGGGTGCGCACCAGGTCGGCCCGGCCTGAGTCGGCGAAAGTGTCGATCAGCTCGTTGACCACGACGGGCGACGAGGTCCTCCTCCCAGCGCTCGAGGATCTTGGAGCGGAAGCTCCCGGCGACCAGGGCGCGGATCTGGCGGTGCTCGGGTTCGTCCATCTGCAGCACGGTGCGGCCCATGACCATGCCCATCACGTCCTCGTAGACGGCCGACGAGTACGTCTCGTTGTCCTTGAGGACCTGCACCACCTCTTCGAAGCCGAAGACGGTCACCGGCGCGGGCCGGCTCGGGTCCGCCTCTTCGGCGCCCTCGCCCATGTCGATGGGACCGGTGTGCACCGGGGATTGGCGTCGCAGCTCGTGCATGCCGCGGGTACGGATCCCTGACGGTTCCGCCGACGACGTCCTTCAACTCGTATGGGTCGAAGGGAACTGCTGCTGAGTTGGCAGTCTCGATTCCTGGCATTGGGACGACGTACCCCCTAGGTTTGGGTGACGAGAGGTGCTCTCTGACAGCCGTGTCATGTATAGCAAACGATCGTTGGGGACGTCGATCGCGGCCAACGTCATGCTTGGTGACCTGGTCGTTTCAGCAGGGGAAGAGTCAAGTCGAGGGGCATGCAACAGGGAAGCAGGCTGATGACAAACGTCGACACCAACCCGGCCGGAACCGGGGATGGCAGCCGCACTCCCGCGGGGCACGCCGGCGAGGAGGGGCCCGGCGAGGGTTCGGCCACCCGGCGCCGCATCCTCCAGATCGCCCTCTCCCTCATGGCCCAGCGCGGCGTGGACGGCACGAGCATGCGCGACCTGGCCTCGGCGGCGGGACTCAATGTCGCCTCGCTCTACCACTACTTCCCGTCCAAGAGGGACCTGTTGGAGTCGGTCTTGGCCGAGCAGGGGTTCATGCCGGACCGGGCCAGCGAACCCGAGGTGGAGATCGAGCTCGTGGGCGGGTCGAACCTGGCACAACTGGTGGCCGACATCATCGTGTCCATGTTCAAGGTGGAGGACTTCGTCCGCCTGATGGTGGGCGAAGCCATCCGGGGCGACAGCACGGCGCGTGTCGTCGGCTACGACCTCTTCACCAGCTTCGAGCACTCGATCGCCGATTGGATCGCGACACAGCGGCCCGACCTGACCGAGCGCTCGAGCGCGGCGGAGATCGCCCGGCTGCTCTGCGCCATGATGGTGGGGCTCTTCGTGCAGTACGCCGCCGGCGTGTTCTCCGAGCTGTCGGAGGCGGAGCTCAACTCGCTGGCGCTGCAGCGGGCGACCGAGTCGGCGCAGATCATCGAGTCGGGCGCTTTGCCGGGCGTCGGCTCCTCCACCCCGTAGGTCGTAGCTCGTAGGGTCTGGCGCATGCCTGCGCCTTCCACTGCTCCCACCGCGGTCGCCACGTCGACCTTCACCGTGCCCGCCGACGTGGTCTGGTCTTACCGGCTCGACTTCTCCAACCTCCCGGAGTACAACCCCGACGTGAGCGGGGTGTCCGCGCGTGTCGGTGGGCGACGCGGCCGGGGTGGGTGGAGCGTGCGGCGTCGGCGCGCGCTACACGTTCGGCCTGGCCGATCCTCGGAGCCCCGGGAGGACCCAGCCGGTCGAGTTGTGGGCGGAGCAGGTGGAATCGCCCACGCTGGTGGCGGCGGGCATGGCCGGCGGGACCGAGGCCTACGAGGAGTTCGTGGTGACGCCCTCGGAAGACGGCGGGTGCTCGGCCACGTTGACCTTGTGGGTCATGCTGCCCGACGGGCTGAGCGACGAGATCCGGGCCGCTGCGGCGGCGGGCAGCCTGGAGCAGATCAGCAAGGAGCTGCGGCTCATGAAAGAGGTGCTCGAGGCGCGAGCGGGCGCCAACGCCTGAGGTACACCTGGCTCAACTGAGAGATGGCGCGGAGGCGCTCGACTGCCTCGATGGTGTCCCACACTCACTGGGAGAGATGTTGAGACCCGATGAGATCCTCATCGTCGAAACATCCGCAACCAAACATCTGCCCGCGGCAGGCCGGACACTGAGCGATGCAGCACCCTGGATGGTGCACTCCCCCACGTGGCGTATGACAGGAATCACACGGGCCATCGATCTGGCGATGGAACGTCGCTTGAGATCCTGTTTCGCTTCCCCAGCGAATCGATTCGTACTGCCGACCGTTCACTATCAATGGAAACGGCACACACGTCACCGGCTGCTCAGCCAGTTCGGTTCTGCAGAAGTCGCACATCGCCATATTGGTGGTCTCCTCGTTTGTCCGTGCCGGTCGCCCGGCTCCTTGCAGGAGAACGGTCGTCCATGTTGAGCGTTTTCCCCACACAGACCTCGTCACACCTCTTCCTTACGGTTCAGGTATGACCCCGTCTCGCAGCGAGCCGACAGCGGCCATCCGCGATCGACTGACTTCCGCCCTTCGCTCGTTGCGGGATGTCGTTGGTTCGGTGGAGCCTGGTGCCGTCTCCGGCGAAGAGGCGTTGGAACTGGTGAACCTTCTCGGGGAGACCGAGCGAGCTGCCGCGTCGGGCATGGCGCGCTTGACGCCACGGGTTATCGAGACAGGGGCGTATGCCAAGGCGGGGTTCGGGTCAGCTCAGGACTGGCTTGCAGCGGCTTCGGGCACGTCGTCGTCGTCCGCTCGCAGCCGTCTCTCTGCCGCCGAACACGCAGCACGATCGCCAGAGCTCTCCCGACCCATTCAAGAGGGGAAGCTCTCGGCTCCTGAGATCGGGTTGTTGGCCCAGAGCGCCCTCGAGGCACCCGAGGCACTTGGCGACCTGGTTGAACTGGCGACCGGGAACTCAAGCTTCAAAGAGCTGTCCGATGCCGCGAGCGCAGCCAAGTGCGCTGCTCGATCGAAGGAGTCGGCCCGCCTCCGTCGAGCTCGGGTGCGGAGAGCCCGGCACTTGCGGTGGCGCCAAGACGAGGGCGGCGGTGTCCGCGGTGAATTCCTCTGCGACGAGGTGGCATGGGCCCGGGTGGGCCCGATCCTGGAGTCGAAGGCCAAGGCACGGGCCAAGGCCGCCGGTGGCAACGACGAGGACCCGCTCGATGCGCACCGCCTGGACGCCTTCGTAGAACTCCTCGGGACATCAACTGCTTCCGCGAGCGGCCGGCCGACCAGGGCTCATGCGCTGGTCGTGGTCGACGCGGCCGCCCTGCAGCGTGGATCGCTCAATCAGGGGGAGCACTGCGAAATCGAAGGGATCGGTTCTGTCTCCGTCGAGGCCGCGACAGAACTGCTCGGCGAGGCGACGGCTCGTTTCGTCATCAAATCGGGCCGCGACGTGGCCTCGGTGACCTCATCGACCCGCTGGATTCCGCCATCGACGGCGGCGGCATTGGTCGTCCGTGACCGTTCCTGCGTCGTTCCAGGCTGTGGGAAGCGCCTCGGGCTCGAAATCGACCACTGCGAAGTCGACTACGCAGACGGCGGGTCGACGACGCTCGAGAATCTCGCCCGCCTCTGTCCTGAACACCACGACATGAAGACCCACGGGGGCTGGAAACTCGTGAGGGCAAAGGATCGCTGGCGATGGCTGCCGCCTGATCATCCGCCTTCGGCCGGCCGCATTGCCCGGACGCGAAAACTTGCCGCAATCCGGAACCAGCGGCGCTAGACGCGCGGTTCAGCTGCCGGCGCGGAGCTGCTGGCGCAAGACGAACTTCTGCACCTTGCCCGACGGGGTGCGCGGGAGCTCGTCGACCGAACGCAACTCTTCGGGCCACTTCTGTCTGGCCAGTCCCGCCTCTTGGAGATGGGCCTTCACCGCGTCGAGACCGGGTGCCTCGTGCCCGGGCTGCATGCGGAAGAACGCGTACCCGTGCTCACCCAGGCGTTCGTCGGGAGCGGCCACGACGGCCACCTCGGCCACGCCCTCCATGTGGGCGAGCAACTGCTCCACTTCGGCCGCGCTGATGTTCTCGCCACCCCGAATGATGATGTCCTTCACCCGGTCGGTGATGGTGAGGTAGCCGTCGGCATCGAGGATGCCGACATCGCCCGTGCGAAACCAGCCAGCGTCATCGAGGTATTCCGCGGTGAGCGCGGGATCGGTGTATCCGGCGAAGCGATCGGGGCCGCGGCTGAGGATTTCCCCGGCGACGCCGACGCCGACGTCCTTCCCGTCCTCGTCGACCGTGCGCACCTCGACCCATGCCATGGGACAGCCGTCGGTGTGGATCCGCTTCTCGCGCGGCGCCTCGTGCTGAGACCCGGTCACCGACGGGTGCTCCGTGGAACCGTAGGAGCGCACGAGCGAAATGCCGAGGTCGTCCGCCCGCTCGGCGACGGCGTCGGGGATGGGCGATCCACCGAGGCCGATGAAGTGCATCAGCTCGATGTGCTCGGGCCCGCAGTCGGGGTGGTCGAGCAGGCTAGTGAAGAAGTAGGTCGACCCGCTGCCGGCGGCGATCTGCTCTTCGAGCATGGCCGCCAGGACGGTCGGTGGGTCCCACCCGTCGATCATGAAGATCGGCTTGCCGGCGACCAGCGGACAGAGCAGTCCGCCCAGCATGCCGATAGCGTGACCGACGGGGGCACCCACGAGTCCCGGCCGGTCGCGGTTGGCCTGATTTCCGGCCAGCTGGCGCACCTCGCAACCCAACGTCCGGTGGGTGTGCACGACACCTTTGGGGTCGGCCGTGGTGCCCGAGGTGTAGCCGATGAGTGCCGGCGTGTCGGGATCGACGTGCACCGGCCCTTCGATGGGCTCGGAGGACCGCAGGTCGGCGAAGCGGCGGTGCGAAGGGTCATCGGTGTCGCCCACGACGATCACGTGCTCGAGGTCGTCGAGGCCGTCGCGCACGGTGGCCAGTTCGGCCAGGTAGTCGCGCTGATTGATGCGCGACACGATGACGAAGGCGCGGGCCCGGCTCTGGCGCAGGATGAAGCCGACTTCCTTGGGCCCGTAGAAGTGCACGATCGGCACCAGGGTCACCCCGAGCATGGCGCAGGCGTAGAAGGTGACCGCCGCCTCGACCCAGTTCGGCAGCTGGAACGACACCACGTCGCCCGGTCCGATGCCGAGGGCGCGCAGCCCACCGGCGACGCGCAGCGCCTCCTGGTAGAGCTCGCCAACGTTGCCCTGATGGGGATTGGTGGGAGACCAGATCCGGATGCGACGCCCCGGGTCCTCCTCCAGCGAGTCGCGCAAGAATTCGCCAAGGGTACGGTCGTCCCAGGCGCCTTCGGCCAGGTATCGGGACGCCAGCTCCTCCGGCATGGGCCGAAGATCGAACTCAGCCGATGCGCTCACCATGTGCCCCCGGTTCTCCCCTGACTCAGGCGGATTCGACAAACAGCGAGGCTAGGCGGTGCCACTGCGCGCCCGATCCTCCGGTGAGCACCTCGTTCTGCTTCACTCGCTTGAAGAGGAAGTGGGCGTCGTTGGCCCAGGTGAAGCCCACGCCACCGTGCAGCTGGATGTCGTCGCCGGTGACCCGTACCCCGGCGTCGGCCGCGTAGGCAGAGGCCATGGCCGCCGCCTGCTCGCGCTCGGGCGACTCGGTGTCCGAGGCCCAGGCAGCGAACTGGAAGCCGGCCCGGGCCATCTCGACCTGCTGGAACATCTCGACCAGCCGGTGGCGCACGGTCTGGTAGGTGGCGACGGGCTTGTCGAAGACCACTCGCTCGGACGTGTACGCAATGGCCTCGGCCAGCGCCCGGTCCGCCGCGCCAACGGTCTCGGCGGCCAGCACGACGCCGATGTCGTCCTGCACCCGCTGCCACAGAGCGGCCTGGTTCCCGCTCGGCCCGAGCGGGACCACAGGAGCGTCCTGGAGGACGAGGCGGGCCAGCTTGCGCGTGGGGTCGAGTGAGGGCACCAGCTCGCCCCCGGGCGACTCGAGCAGGTACGAGTGCACGCCGTCCTCGTTCCGGGCCGCCACGATGACCCAGTCGGCGGTGTGTCCGTCGATCACGATCGGCTTCTCACCGTTGAGGACCCAGCGCGCACCCTTGCGCCGGGCGCGGGTCCGCACGGTGGCGAGCGGGGCGCCGTGGCCCTGTTCGCCGAGGGCGATGGTGCCGCGCCGGGTGCCGGCGGCGAGGTCGGCCAGCAGCTCGGTCGCCCCGAGGGCCCGGGCGGCCAACGTGGCCGCTGCCGCGGACGAGAAGAAGGGCCCGGGCAGAGGCACGCGGCCCATCTGTTCGGACACGATGCAGAGCTCGAGCAGGCCGCTGCCCGTGCCGCCCTGTTCCTCAGGCACCAGGAGCCCGGTCCAGCCCAGGTCGACCAGGGTCGACCACAACCCGGGCGTGATGCCGGCGTCCTCTTCGGCCAGCTGGCGCACCAAGTCGGGTCCGCACTCGCGCTCGAGCGCGCTGCGCGCCACGTCCTGGAGGGCCACCTGTTCGTCGTCGTACGTGAAGTCCACGGCCTCTCCTATTTCACGCCCGTGTGCCGTTCCCTGACACGGGCGTCACAGTACACGGTGGGTCCGCTACCCTTACCCCCCGTGGATTTTGCCCTGGCGCCCGAGGACGAGAAGTTCCGCGATGAGCTGCGCGCGTGGCTCGACGAGCACCTGCCGCCGTTCCTGGAGGCAGAGTCGCTCGGAGACGACGCACAGCTGAGTGGTGAGGCGAGCCAGCAGCGCCGCCAGAAGTGGCAGCGCAAATTGCACGAGGGTGGCTGGGCTGCCATCCACTGGGGTCCCGACTACGCCAACGGACGGACCATCAACGCCATGCAGCGCCTGCTCTATTCGGAGGTCATGGCCGAGTACCGCACGCCGGGCATGTTCAACACCAATGGCATCTGGCAGATCGGCCCGATGATCATCCAGTGGGGAACCGAAGAGCAGAAGGCCCAGTGGCTCCCTTCCATCCTCGAGGCCGAGGAGCACTGGTGCCAGGGCTTCAGCGAGCCCATGGCCGGCAACGACCTGGCCAACCTGCGCACCACCGCGGTCTATGACGCCGACACGGACGAGTACGTGGTCAACGGCTCGAAGATCTGGATCTCCTCGGCCCACTTGGCCACCTGGGGCCTCTTCCTGCTGCGCACAGATCCCACCGCGATCGAACGGGGCAAGAAGCACGAAGGCATCACCGCCTTCATCCTCAATCTCAAGACCCCGGGCATCGACGTGCGGCCCATCCGGGACATGGCCGGCGAGGAACTGTTCAACGAGATCTTCTTCAGCGACGTGCGCATCCCGGCGAAATGGCGTCTGGGCGACGAGGGCGCCGGATGGATGGTGGCCATGGGCACCCTCGGGTTCGAGCGTGTCGGCATCGCCTCGCAGATCGCCATCCTGGCCGCCGACCTGCGCGCCGTCGTCGAGGCGGCGAAGTCGGTGAACCCCGATGCACTCGATGACCCTTCACTGCGGGAGCGCATTGCAAAACTCTGGACCGAGATCGAACTGGCCCGCCTGCTCTCCTTGCGGGCGCTTTCCAAGATCATGAAGGGCGAGAAGAACTGGCCCGAGGTCCCCTTCGCCAAGCTGTCGTGGTCGTCCATGGCGCAGACGCTGGCCGCGTTGGCCGTCGACCTCCTCGGCCCGGCAGGGCTGTTGGCCAAGGGCGGTCCCGACGCGGTGGACCGGGGCAAGTGGACCCGCCTCTACGCGTTCCAGCGGTACTCGACCATCGGCGGCGGCTCGACGGAGATCCAGAAGAACATCATCGCCGACCGGGCCATCGCCATGCCCGGCAAGTCGCGCTCCTGACGGTCGCGCAGACACATGAGCACCGATCCCCGGGGTACCTGCATCATCGGCGTGGCCCGCCACACCTGGCACCCGAGGCCACGTCGAGCTGGCCCCTGAACCTCTGGACATGTGGGAGCAGGTGGCGCGTGCGGCGGCCGAGGACGCAGGGGTGCCCGCGGCGCTGGGCGAACTCGAGAGCGTGGACGTCGTCTACTCGCAGTCCTGGCAGTACGACGACGCGGTGGCCCGCTTGGCCGAGCGCCTTGGGGCGTCGCCGCGGCGGCGGTCGTTACTCGGGCATCGGCGGATCGGTGCCCCACGTGTTGGCCACCCAGGTCGCCGCGCGACGTCGCTGCCGGCGATCTCGACCTGGCGCTCATCGCCGGGGCCGAGGCGCTGGCCACCGTGCGCCGGCTCAAGAAGGCGGGCGAGAAGCCGCAGTGGTCGCACAGGCCGGCCGAGAAGCGGCCCTTCCCGATGGACATGGAGTTCGATCCGTCCGAGATCAGCCACGCCGTGTTCGAGGCCTACCTGACCTTCGCCCTCTTCGAGAACGCGCGGCGGGCCCACCTCGGGCGTGGGCTCGAGGAGCACCAGGCCGCCATCGGGGCTGTCATGGCGCCGCATGACGGAGGTGGCCGCCCGCAGCCCGTACGCCTGGTTCCCAGTGGAGCGCAGCGCAGAGGAACTCGCGACGCCGAGCGCCGACAACCGGATGGTCGCCTACCCCTACACCAAGCTGATGACCTCGATCATGGACGTCGACATGGCGGCCGCACTGCTGCTGGCCTCGGCCGCGAAGGCCGACGCGCTCGGAGTGCCCGAAGACCAGAGGGTCTACCTGCGTGGCTGGGGCTACGCGGAGGACCCGGTCCACGTGGCCGGGCACCCCGACCTGTGGCGCTCCCCCGCGCTGGCCGCCGCGTCCTCGGCCGCGCTCGGCGGTGCCGGCGTCGGCATCGACGAGGTCGCCCACTTCGACCTCTACTCGTGCTTCGCCAGCTCGGTCTGCTTCGCCCTCGACGGGCTCGGTCTGGCCGAAGACGACGGACGCAGCGTGACCCAAACTGGTGGCCTGCCCTACCACGGCGGACCGGGGTCCAACTACATGACGCACTCGCTGGCGGCCATGGCCGAGACCCTACGGCGCGACCCAGGCTCCTTTGGCGCGGTGAGCGGCGTGGGCATGCACATGCAGAAGCACGCCTACGGCGTCTGGTCGACCACGCCGGGGTCCTTCGTCGAAGCGCAGACCTACGTCGCCGCGACCGAACCGCTGGGCATCGTCGGCTCGCCCGAGGGGACGGCGACGGTGGCGAGCTACTCGGTGCTGCACGGGCACGACGGGGGCCCAGAGCGCGCTCTGCTGGTGTGCGACGTACCTGAGGGCGGCCGCTGCTACGGCCTGCTCGACGGCGGCGTGCCCGCCCTCCTCGAGGCCGAGACCGACGAGCTGGTGGGACGGCCGGTCACCCTCACGCCGGCAGACTCGGTCAACCACGCCGCTCTCTGAGCGTGTCGCCGGCGTCGACGGCTGCCGTGGCGGCTGGGTCGTCGCCACGGTCGACCTCGAAGGCGCACGGACACGACGACCGTGCGGACGGTGGCCGACCTTCGCGGCGTGATCGACGACCTCGCCGCGGGCCGCCTGGGCGCGGTAGCGATCGACATTCCCATCGGGCTGCCCGAGTCGGGATCCCGCGTGGCCGATGTCGAGGCGCTCGCCGACGTGTCGGGCCGCGCCGCAACTCGGTATTCCCGGCGCCGGCCAGGGCAGTCCTCGGCGCGACGACGTACCCCGAGGCCTGCGCCCGCTCGCGGCAGGCGTCGGGGAAGGCGATCTCGAAGCAGCTCTTCAACATTCTGGGGAAGATCGCCGAGGTGGACGCGCTCGTGACGCCCGCACTCCAAGAGCGCTTCGTCGAGATGTTCCCGGAATGGAGCCTGGCCGTCCTGGCCGGGGCGCCGATGGCCCAGCCCAAGACGACGGCAGCGGGACGGGCCGAGCGGGCGGCTGCGCTCGGAGTGGTCTTCGGCGACGCGAGCTTGGGCGCACCTGCGGCGCCCTCCCCCGGGGGCCCGAGCCGACGACGTACTCGATGCCTTCGCCGGGGCCTGGACGGCCCGACGCCTGGTGCGAGGGTGCGCCGTGCGGGTCGGCGGCGACCTGGACGCCCGGGGCCTGCGTATGGAGATGGTGGCGTAATCGGGGCGCAAGTCGGGCGGGCGGTCCTCGTTTTCCCAGTGGCGAGGGGGAACGACCGGAAAGTGGTGGTGCCGTGGACGGCAGCGCGTGGAACCGCAAGCCTTCTGACTCGAAAGGCGTCCTGACCTCCTCCATCTCTGAGGATGACCGTGCCGCAGCCGCGAGCGCTGGTCCCCGCCCTCGTCCGGAACCGCCCGCTACCGTCGTGCGATGCCGGGGGCGGGAACTGACGTCGTCGCGGCCGGCGAACACGCCCCGCCCATCCCAGAGGCAAAACCGCGTCCGGAGTCGCCCCAGGCGTCGTCCCGACTGAACCGGGCCCTGCACTTCTGGCGTTCCCCACCCGACCAGCCGGCCTGGGCCCGGCCCGCTCTTCTGGCCGTCACCGCGTTGGCCGGCCTGGCCTACGCCTGGAACATCGAGAGCACCTACCTCGAGCCCTTTTACGGCGGGGCGGCCCGGAGCATGGCCCAGTCGTGGCACAACTTCGTCTTCGGTGCCGCCGATCCGTGGGGCACTGTCAGCGTGGACAAGCTGCCGGGCGCTCTCTGGCTCCAGGCGCTCTCGGTGCGCGCCTTTGGCCCTCACGTCTGGGCGATGGCGCTGCCTCAGGTGCTCGAGGGCATGCTCACGATCCTCGTGCTCTACGACGCCGTCCGGCGTGTGGCCGGTGTCGGCGCCGGCATTCTGGCTGCCGTCGTCATGATGACGAGCCCGATCGTCATCCTGCTCGACCACGGCAATATTTCGGACTCGCTCCTCATCCTGCTGCTGGTGGCGGCTGCCGATGCGACCCTCCGGGCCGTCCAGTCCGGGCGTGCGGGCCCCCTCCTCTGGGCCGGCATCTTCGTCGGGTTGGCCTTCCAAGCCAAAATGGTCCAGGCCTGGTTCGTCCTGCTGTCGCTGTTCCTGGCCTACCTGGTCGCCTCGCCGGTGCGCCTCATTCCTCCGGCGCACGCTGCACGTCGTGGCCTCGGGGCTCGTCACTCTTGTCGTCTCCCTCAGCTACATGAGCGCGGTCTCACTCGTCCCGCAAGGCAGTCGGCCCTACGTGGACGGCAGCTGTGACGACTCCATCTTCCATCAGGTGTTCAGCTACAACGCGTTTTCAACCGGTTGGGCAGCCAGTTCCTCAACACGGGGGGCTGCTCGAGGCAATCGCAGTGGCTCAAGAATCTCGTCAACACCGGCGCCAGCCGAACAACTCACCACGGGTGACATCGGGCCGGCCTGGGACCGTCTGCTGCATGGGGTGTTCGGACACGACGACGCCTGGCTCCTGCTCGCCGCCGCGGTGGCCGTCGGTCGGGCTGGTCGTCGCCAGCCGGGGCCGCTCGCGGCACCGACCCGCTCCGCGCCGCCACCCTCCTCTGGCTGACCTGGTTGGCCGTGACCTTCGCCGCGTTCAGCGCAGGCCACTACGTCAACTCCTACTACGTGGCGGCGCTCGTGCCCGCCGTCGCCGCGCTGTGCGGCATGGGCGGGGCACTCGCCTGGCACCGGCGACGGGCGCGCGCTGTACGGATCGTCCTGCTGCTCCTGGTGACTGCCACCGTGGCGGTCACGGTCGCTCTCGTGCCCGGCTATGCCGGTGTGCGCGACTGGGTGGTTGCTGCCTCGGTCGCGGTGGGGTTCCTGGCCGTGTCCGTCCTGGGCGCCTCACTGCTGCCCACCCACGACTCGGTCTGGTGCCGAGCCGCCGGGTCTGGGCTGGCCGCCGTGGCCATACTGCTCGGGACCAGCTGGGCCTCGGCCCTCGTCGTGGTCGAGGGGCTGAGTCCCTTCAACTCGCCGTACGCGCCCGCTTCCGTCAACCGCAACACCCAAAGACTCATCGCGAGCTACGGCCCCGACCAGCGGGCGCTCCTCCGCTTCGTCGTCCGCCTCCCGTCGGACCAGGCGGCCGACGTCTTCGAGACGTCGGCGCTCGCCGGCAGTTACATCGTCGCCACCGGGCACGAGTTCCTGCCCATTGGCGGCTACCGGGGCGTTGTGCCTGCGCCGACAGTGGCCGCGTTCGCGCACGACGTGGCACTGGGCCGGGTACGCCGGGTGACCGTGGCCACCGACCCACCCACGATCAACCCGATCTTCCTCTGGGTGCGCAAGCACTGCCAGGTCACATCAGACGTCTATACCTGGCCGAGTCCACTCACCACGTTTACCGTCGACCAGTGTCGGCCGGACGATGCTCCGGGTCGGCGCAGGACTTAGGTCGCGCTGCGGAAGTCAAGGAACTCTGAGACGCGCATGAACCCCAGCATCAGGCGGGGCAGCAGCGGCGCGTGTTGGCGGTGGGGGTCGACCACCAGTTGCGGTTCGGTCAGCTCGTACTCGCGGCGCCGGGTCACCAGGCGCACGGCGCCGTGGGCCAGCGCGTTTTGCACCCACTCGGAGTCGCGGCCGTAGGTCAGCGGAATGCGGAATCCGTCCTTGGTGCGGAGCACGTTGACCGGCGTGCGGTAGACGGTGCGGGTCCGACGCCCCACGTGGACGACGATGCCCAGCCCGGGCAACATGCCGGCCAGGTGGATCGACACCTTGTTCGTCACCGCACGGTTGAAGCGGGCCATGCGGCGGCCCAGGCGGGGCGCGGTCGCCGGCGGCGGCCCCGAACGTGGCTGGGCCGAGTGCGCGGTCATACCAGTGTGAGGCCCCCGTCGACGGCGAGGACTTGGCCGGTGATGTAGCTGGCCTCGTCGGACAACAAGAACACCGCCGCGGCAGCCACTTCCCAGGCCGTCCCCTGGCGACCCAGGGGCACCGGCGTACGCGTCCGCGACGGCCGCCCGGCCGAGGCGGCCCGGCCCAGCGGCGTGTCGATCAGTCCCGGGGCGAGCACGTTGGCGCGGATGCCGCGGCGCGCCCCCTCCACGGCGACGTGGCGGCTGAGCCCGATGAGCCCCGCCTTGGACGCGTCGTAGGCCGGGATCCGGCTCCCGGGTCGCAGTCCGGCCACCGAGCCGATGAAGACGATCGAGGCGTCGTCGGGCAGCGTGACCAGGGCCCGGCGTACGAGCATGAACTGGGCGCGCAGGTTGAGGGCGAAGGTACGGTCCCACTCGTCGACCGAGGTGCCGGCCACACCCATGCCGAAGCCCGTGCCCACGTTGAGCACCAACCCGTCGGGTGTGGGGGTGGACTCGTCGGAGACGGCGAGCCGGCAACCCTCTTCCGTGGTGACGTCGGCCACCACGATGGCCGCCTTCCCCCCCTCCGCGGTGATGAGGCGCCAGGTCTCTTCGACCGCCGCCTCGTCCTTGTCCACGCAGACGACTGCCGCACCTTCGTGGGCGGCCCGCACGGCGATCGCTCGCCCGTTACCTGCCGGCGCGTCCGGATCGCGTGACGCTTGCGTTCCGGCACCCACCACGGTGATGGTGCGACTCTGGAGAAGGCGTGCCATGTCTCGGCCGCTCAGGCGCCCGGACCAGCCGGCACGGACGCGGCAACCGCCGCGGCCCGCGGCTCGAG
Organism: uncultured Acidimicrobiaceae bacterium; assembly: GCA_963726855.1. Lineage (GTDB taxonomy): Bacteria > Actinomycetota > Acidimicrobiia > Acidimicrobiales > RAAP-2 > Bog-473. Next base: position 67,983 of record CAVSEB010000008.1, on the reverse strand, counting down.
CGGCACCCGCAACGAACGCAACACCGTCGTCAACATCAGATAGTGGCCAATGAGCATGAGCAGCTCGATGCGTTCGCCCTCGTCGAGGCTGGCGGCCAGGACCGACCACGTGGCATCCGAGACCACCCCCTCGTCCGCCGTCTCGTCCACTGCGTCGAGTGCCGCCCGCTCGAGTGGCGACCAGTCCACCGCACCCAGATCACCGCCGAGCGCAATGACCTCCTGGCCCGACACCCCAGCCTGCTCGGCCAGCGAAATGTGCTGGGCCCACTCGTAGCGTCCGTCGAAGCGGTAGGCCGTGCGCAGAATGACCAGCTCGCGCAGGCGAGCCGGCAGTGTCCCGCTCAGGAGAGCCCCGCCGAAGCCGAGCCAGCGTCGGAACAGCTCCCCCGGCGCTCGACCGAGGATGGTGAAGATGTGCATCGGCTCTTCGGTGCCGCCAGAGGAGCCCTCGAGCACCCGGGTCAGGACGCCGTCCCAGGCCTGCCGGGGCACCGGCTCAATGCGGGGCGTCGGGTCGGGCGTGGCCATGACGGCATCGTACGCAGGGCCCGGGCCGCGTGCCGGAACCTCAGCGCACGGGACGGAATCCCATCGGCGTGCCCGAACCGGGCAACGGGTGTATGGCCGCGTCCGGCCGGCACACCTCGTCGATCAGCCCGTACTCGGCTGCCTCGGCCGCGCTGAGGAAGAGGCCGCGCTCCATGTCCAGGCGCACCTGCTCGGCCGGCCGCTTGGCCGCCGCCGCCGCCACCCGATCGCAGAAGCGCGCCCGCTCGTCGGCCCGGAGTTCGGCCCACTGGGCGACGTTGCGGACGTGCATCGTGGCCTGGCCGGCCGACGGCTCGCGCAGGGCGAAGCGGGTGCTCGGCATGGCGGCCCGTGCCGCGCACACCGCCACCACGCCCACGGCGCCCTCGCCCACCTGTCCGAGACAGAGCGCCCGTACCGGCACGCCCATCAGCTCGACCACGTCCATGAGGGTCAGCGCGGGCGCCAGCTCGGCCTCCCCGCAGTCCACCCGCAAGGTGACCGGCTCGTCCCCCTCGGCGTCGAGCGTCATGAGCTCGGCCGAAACACGGGCCACGGTCAGATCGTCGAGCGAACCGTGCAGGAGCACCACCCGCTGAGCCAGCAGGCGCTCGGCCAGTCAGATCCGACAACGGGTCGCGCCCGCTCGGCGGCGGCGTCACCAACGGCCAGTCCTCACCCATGTTCGATCCTCCATTCCAGTCGCGCCCCCAGCGCCGTGCTGTAGCGCTCCACCGTCGAGAGCCGCACGTCGAGGTCGCCCGCCTCGAAGCGGGCCACCGCCGATTGGGACGTACCCATGCGGGCGGCCACCTCGGCCTGAGAAAGCCCCAGCTCGCGGCGGAGCGAGGTCAGCTGCCCCGAGACGGATCGCCGACGCTCGGCCATCTCCTTGAAGCCCGGGAACACGGTCGGATGCCGGCGCTCGCTCACGGTGCATCATTATCTCATATTTGGTATAACGTGGGGAGGACCTGGGGCGCAGGAGCCCACCAGGACCACACGAGCAGGAGCAAGAGGAGGAACCAACCGTGACCACGACGACACCCCGACACGTCCTCGTTCCCACCGTGATCGAGGAAGGCAACCGGGGCGACCGGGCCTTCGACATCTACAGCCAGCTCCTGCGCGAGCGCATCGTGTTCCTCGGTCAGGAGGTCGACGACCAGGTCGCCAACCTGATCATTTCCCAGATGCTCTTCCTGGAAGCCCAGAACTCCGAGCGCGGACATCTACCTCTACATCAACTCCCCCGGCGGTGTGGCCTACGCCGGCATGGCCATCTACGACGTCATGCAGCACGTGGAGCCCGACGTGTCGACCATCTGCGTGGGCATGGGCATGTCAGCCGCCGCCATGATCCTCTCGGGCGGTGCGGCCGGAAAACGCTTCTCCCTGCCCAACGCCCGCATCATGATCCACCAGGGCTCGGCCGGCACCCGCGGGGCGCCCTCGGACATGGAGATCCAGCTGCGCGAGGTGCTCTCGCTCACCAAACGGATGGCCGAGATCATCGCCTTCCACAGCGGCCGGCCGGTCGAGCAGGTCTCCATCGACATCGACCGGGACAACTACATGACGGCCGCCGAGGCCCGGGACTACGGGATCATCGACGACATCATCAGCCCCCGCCGGGGCCTCTGCGCGCCGGGAGCCGAGGCCATCCCCCCGGCGACCCGGGAACCCGAACTGCAGGTAGCCGGAGCGTGACCAGAGGCTGAAATTTCGCGAGCATCTCGCGAATCGCCGCAAGCGGGTCCGGAATTCGGGCATTACCCAATCGTACGTTTGGGAACGAAGGCATCTATCGCACGCCCGTGCCGCCGGTTGGATGGGTCGCGGCGGGCCCTCGGTGCCTGATGACACGGCACCGTCGAGCGATGAGGAGCGCATTGCATGGGAACCACCGACCGCGGGGGGACGCAGCCGGGGGGCGAGAAGGGGAACGGGGAACGAGCACGCAGGATCTCGCGGCGGGCCTTGCTCCAAGGTGGCCTGGCCATCGGGGCGGCGGGCGCCGCGGCGGGACTGTCCTCCTCCGCCGGTGCGAGCATCGAACGGGCCCTCAGCATGGAGGCCGGCAGCACCCACCCGACACTGCATGACATCCGCCACGTGGTGATCCTGATGCAGGAGAACCGGTCCTTCGATCACTACTACGGGACGCTGTCGGGGGTGCGGGGTTTCTCCGACCCCAACGTGCTCGTGAACAACGTGGGCGGAACACCGACGCCGGTGTGGGACCAGTACGGCTACCAGCCCGGGGTGGGCGTCGACCCCACCGGCTACCTGCAGCCGTTCGCAATGCAGCAAAGCTTCCCCACGCAGGACGGTGCCTGCACCAACGACATCACCCACGAGTGGGGACCCCAGCACCAGAGCTGGCACCACGGGAAGATGGATCGTTTCGTCGAGGCGCACCTCGAAGGCGACGGCCCCCAGAACTTCGTCACCACGATGGGCTACTTCACCCGCGACGACCTGCCCTTCTACTACGCGCTGGCCGACGCCTTCACCATCTGCGACGCATACCACTGCTCGGTGCTCGGGCCCACCGATCCCAATCGGGTCATGGCCTTCTCGGGCACCATCGATCCCGAAGGCACCCGCGGTGGCCCGGTGCTCGTCACCCAGACCACCGGACGGCCGCAGTCCTATGGCACCCTCGACTGGCACACCATGCCCGAGCACCTGCTCGACGCCGGCGTGACGTGGAAGGTCTACAACGACCCGACCGGGCTGGCCCTCTTCAGTCCCCTCCCCTATTTCAAGGCGTTTGCCGACTCGACGACCAGCAAGGGTCTCCAGCTCCAGGCCAACGGCATCGCACCGGTCTACCCGGTCGACTTCGTGGCCGACGTGGCGGCGGGCACCCTGCCCCAGGTGAGTTGGATCCACGGGCCCGCGGTCTCGTGCGAGCACCCGGCCACGGCACCCCAGTGGGGCGAGAACCTGGTCCAGACGGTGCTCGACACCTTGACCTCGAATCCCGAGATCTGGGCGCAGACGCTCTTCATCCTCCACTACGACGAGAACGGCGGCTTCTTCGACCATGTGCCGCCGCCGACCCCACCCAAGAACACCGCGGGCGAGTACCTGACGATGAATCCGCTGCCCGCCGCTGCGGGTGGCGTCGCCGGCCCGGTCGGCCTCGGATTCCGGGTGCCCTGCCTCCTCATGTCGCCCTACACGGCGGGAGGCTTCGTGGCCACCGACGTCTTCGACCACACCTCGACCCTGCTCCTGCTCGAGCGGCTCTTCGGCGTCCCCACGCCCAACGTCTCGTCCTGGCGACGCAGCGTGGTGGGCGACCTGACCACGGCGCTGGCCCTGGGTCAGCCCGCCAACGACACCGTGCCCAGCTTGCCCCCCGCTTCGCTGGTGTGCCCGTCGACCGACGAGCAGATCGTCCTCAATGCGTTGCTCGGAACCGACGACGACGGCGTGCCGTACCCACCACCGACGCAGAACGTGATGCCGGTCCAAGAGACCACGCCAGCCCGCCCGACGCCGCCTCGTTGACCGCGACCGCTCCGAGGCATCCGACAGAAGGGGGTTGGACCATGCCTCTCGCGACCGCCACACCTTCGCCCGGAATCTCATGGACTTTCTCGACACGTCCCAGATGACCTTCGCTGGGCCACCCGAGCTGGCCGCCCCGGCCAACCCGCCCCCGGGCCTGGTCCAGGGCTACCAGGGCCAGCCCGTGCCCCCGTCGCCAGCCTCGACCGTGCCGCCCCGCGGCTGACGGGGCCGCCGCCACGTCGCACAGCGGTTGGGAGGGCGCGTAAGGTATGTGACACGGCTGTCAGGGATTGGCGGCACGGAACGGCACACGGGGAGGAGCGCGGATGCGCACGGAAGACCTGATCCTGATCAGCGTGGACGATCACGTGATTGAACCCAGGGGCATGTTCGACGGGTTGTTGCCGGCGAAATACCAGGACAAGGCACCACAGCTGATCCGGCGCCCCGACGGGACCGACTACTGGTACTACGACGGCAACGAGATCCCCAACGTGGGCCTCAACGCGGTGGTGGGCCGTCCACCGGAGGAGTACGGCATCGAGCCGATGTCCCTCGACGACATGCGGGTGGGCTGCTACGACATCCACGAGCGAGTGCGGGACATGTCGGTCAACGGCGTCCTCGGTTCCATGTGCTTCCCGTCGTTCCCCCAGTTCTGCGGTCAGCTGTTCGCCCGTCGTGAGGACAAGGACGAAGCCCTGGCCATGGTGCGGGCCTACAACGACTGGCACATCGACAAGTGGTGCGGTGCCGAGCCCGGCCGTTTCATCCCTCTGTCCATCCCGGTGATCTGGGATCCCGAGCTGGCGGCCGCTGAGGTGCGCCGAGTGGCCAAGAAGGGCTGCCATGCCGTCACCTTCTCGGAGAACCCAGAGAAGCTCGGCTGGCCCTCGTTGCACAGCGACCACTGGGATCCCTTCTGGAAGGCCTGCTCCGACGAGGGCACGGTCATCTGTATGCACCTGGGTTCGTCCTCATCGATCCTCATGACCTCGATTGAGGCGCCGATCGACGTCATGATCAGCCTGCAGCCCATCAACATGGTCCAGGCGGCGGCCGACCTGATCTGGTCACCCATCCTGCGCAAGTACAAGGATCTGCACTTCGCCCTCTCCGAGGGCGGCATCGGATGGATCCCCTACGCCCTCGAGCGCATCGATTACGTCTATCAGCACCACCACAAGTGGACGGGCCAGGACTTCGGCGACCAGCTCCCGAGCCAGGTGTTCAAGGACCGCATCATCACCTGCTTCATCGACGATGCGTTCGGCGTCGACAACCGCAGGTATCTCAACATCGACAACATCACCTGGGAGTGCGACTACCCCCACTCCGATTCGACCTGGCCCACGGCGCCCGAAGCCCTGATGAAGTACCTCGACGGCGTGTCGGACGAAGAGATCGACAAGATCACCCACCTCAACGCCATGAAGCACTTCAGCTTCGACCCCTTCAGCGTCCGGCCCCGTGAGAAGTGCACCGTGGGCGCACTGCGAGAGGAGGCGTCGGACGTCGACACCTCGCTCGTCTCCCGGGCTCGTGGACAGACGTCGACCAACGAGCAGGGCATCGTCAGCGTCAGCAGCTTCGCGACGCGTCTCGGCCAAGAGGACTGACCCTCAGGCCGGGGCGCGGTCCCGGCTGATTCCCTAACCCGACCGACCCGTCACAGAGAGCACCGGAGCCCATGTCGATCGACTACGTCGCGGGTGACGACCACATCGTCACCATCACCATCAACCGTCCCGAGGCGCGCAACTCCATGGACATGGAGCACTTCTTCGGACTGCGCTCGGCCTGGGACCGCTTCGGCGAGGACGACGACGCCTACGTCGCCATCGTGACCGGCGTCGGGAAGGACTTCTGCGTCGGCGCCGACCTCAAGACCTACATCCCCCAAATCACCGAGTTGCAGAGCAAAATGAAGGACGGCGCCCGGCCCGAGGAGCTGGGCGGCTATCGGCTCGATGACGGGGTCAAGGCCGTCCTGCGGGGCACCAAGCTCTACAAGCCGATCATCGCCGCCGTCAACGGCACGTGTGTGGCCGGGGGAATGGAAATGCTCGGCGGCACCGACCTGCGGGTCGCTTCCGACACGGCCACCTTCGCCGTGATGGAGCCCAAGCGCGGGCTGTTCGCCGGTGGAGGCACCACCGTGAGGCTGCCCCGCCAGATCGCCTACCCGGCGGCGATGGAATTCCTGCTCTGCGCCGACCAGATTCCGGCGCAGCGGGCCTACGAAATGGGCCTGCTCAACGAGGTGTGTCGTCCGGCCGACCTGATGGACCGGGCGCGCGACTACGCCCGCCGCATCACGGCCAACGGGCCCTTCGCCGTCCGCAAGACGAAGGAGTCCGTGCTGCGGGGACTGGCCACCAACATGAAAGAGGCCTTCGCGATCGAGTCCGAGATCTCGGGCGAGGTCTTCTCGAGCGAGGACGCCAAAGAGGGGCCGCGGGCATTCGCGGAAAAGCGGGCGCCCAACTGGAAGAATCGCTGAGCCCAGCCTCGCTCCGCCCGCGGGCTGCTCGCTCTGTCCTGCTGGGCCGACACGGAAGGAGTCCCGCCCGCCATGGCGAACCCGCCCGCGCGCCGACTGCTCCTCATCGCCTTCGCTGGCGGCCTGATCCTCGTGCTGGCCGGCTGCTCGAGTACGCGCAACCCATCGGCCACCTCCACCACGACGAGCACGTCCACGAGCTCTTCGAGTTCTGGCGCGGCCGGGTCGACCACCTCCACGTCGAGTGGCACCACCGTCACCTCAGGCACCTTGACGCCCCAGACGGCGACCTCGTCCGAATTCTTGTCACCCTCGAAGAACATCAGCTGCGAGATCGACTCCGACTTCGGGCCGAGATCGCAGTCCCAGGTGCTCTGCCTGACCCTCAACCCGGCCCGCTCGGTCGTGCTCGACACCGATGCCTCTCTGACCGAGTGCAACGGGCAATCCTGTCTCTCCAATGCCGGGGAGAACACGCCGACCCTCGCCTACGGCCAGTCGATCACCCTCGGGCCGTTCTCGTGCCGGTCGTCGACAGCCGGCATCACCTGCACGCTCCAATCGGGCGCCGGATTCCTCCTGGCCGCCTCGGGCGTCACACCGCAAGGAGGCGCCACCGTCGCCGCCTCGGCCATCACCGGCTGAACGGGAATCAGGTCTGACGATGCCCTCCGTCTACGACGCTGCCGGTGGCCACGCCGCCATGCTGCGCCTCGCCCACGCCTGGCACGAGCGCGTCCTGGCAGACGAGGTGGTGAGCCACGCCTTCAGCCATGGGTTCCATCCGGAACACACCGAGCGGCTGGCCGCCTATTGGGCGGAAGCACTCGGAGGTCCCAGAACGTACTCACAGTCGATGGGCGACGAGACCTCGGTGGTCCGCATGCACAGCGGCAACGGACCGCACGACGACATGGATCGCCGGGCCATCGCCTGCTTCGACCAGGCCCTGTCCGATGCCGGCTTCGGCGCCGACGACCCTGTGCGTCAGGTGCTCTTCGACTACTTCGCCTGGGCCACGACGACCACGATGGCGCGGTATCACAACTCCAAGGACGACGTGCCGTTCGGTCTGTCCATCCCCCACTGGTCGTGGGACGGGCCGGTGGAGGGATGAGAAGGCCGGGTCGAGGCTGAGGCCGAGAGTCGCCGTCGCCGTACCGGACTCTGCGCAGCTCGCGGCGATCTGATCATCTCCGAGCACACGCTGCTCAGAGATGGGCCTCGAAGATCTCCCACTTTCCCGGGATGCCCTTGAAGGTGACCAGGCCCCGCTCCTCGAAGACGACCGCTTCGTCCTCACAACCTGCTCGGACGTCGGCCGAGGTGAGGAGTTGGCCACCCTCGGCCCGGCTGCACAGACGCTGCGCAAAGTGCACGGCCAGCCCCGAAAAGTCGCTCTTGCCCATGCGGACGACCTCACCGACATGGATCCCCGCCCGCAGTTCCAAGCCCATGTCGGCCACTGCGGCCATGGTGGACAGGGCGCAGCGCACGGCAGGTGCCGCATCCTCGAAGACGACGAGGAAGCCGTCGCCCGTGCCCTTCACCTCGTGACCGCCGTGGGCGGCGATTTGCTGGTGCATGCGCTCGTTGTGTTCCTCAATGAGCGCGCTCCAACGCTCGTCGCCCATGGACGCGGCCAGGGGCGTCGAGTCGACGATGTCGGTGAAGAGCATGGTGGTGCGCAGCTGGTCGGTGAAGGGAGTGACCTTCCCGGTGGTGAAGCGCTGGACCTCGTCGATCACGGGTGGCCCGTAGTTGCGCAAGAAATTGTGATCGGCGCCCTTCAGCAGGACCAGGCGGGCGCGAGGGATGGATTCGGCGAGGTAGCGGCCGTGATCGGCTGAAACGCTCTGGTTGTCCTCGAGGTGGATGACCAGGGTCGGCGCCGTGATCGACGAGAGGACGTTGCGGATGTCATAGGTGCGGTTCAGATGGAACAGGTGGTCCAGTTGGTTGTGGCTGGTCGAGGCCAGCTCGACCCTGCCCCGCGAACCGAGGATCCGCTCGGAGGCATAGAAATTCGAGATCTCGCCGCCGCCCCACTCGTGTCGGTACCGCTCGGCCATGACATCGAGGACGTGGCCGGGCAGGCCGATCGGGAAATCGTCGGAAAGCTCGAGGCGGGCCCACGAGTTGCAGAGCACCAACTGGCGCACCGGGTGGCGGCTGGCATAGAGAGCGGCCACCGCTCCGCCGTTGTGCGTGCCGAAGAGGACGGGGTCACGGACCCCGGCTGACTCCACCACGGCCTCGAGGTCGGCCACCAAGTCCTCGAGAGTCGGCGGCGAGGACAGGTCCATGCGGTCCGAGTAGCCCATGCCTTGCTGGTCATAGGTCACCAGCCGAGCGAAGCTCGCCATGCGACGTAGGTTTCGGGCCGGCTCGGGTTCCTCCCAGCGCAGCGAGATCGCCGTGGCGCCGGCGACGAAGACCAGGTCAAACGGCCCGTCCCCGGCCCGTTGGTAGGCGAGGTGCAGTCTGCCTCTTCGAGCGAACTCGACCGGTGGCGGGGCCAACACGGCTCCTACCCTCTCTCGGCGAGCGAAGGGCGTCGCATCCACGCAGTGTGACACCCCGGCTGCGTGCGAGGAAGGCCCGCCGCCCAGGACGTGTCTGGCGTTTTCCGGACCGTCACACGGCCATTCCGTTATCGTTCCGCCATGGCCATGGCAGTCATCCTTCATCCATTGAACGTCATACTGGCTGACCCGACGACGCCGGCCTATGCCGCTGCCGGAGCCGTGGTCACCAACGCCAGGAGCAGTCGGGCGGCCGTGGATCAGCTCGGAGTGCTCCGGAACCAGCCGGCCAACGTCGTGCGTGAGGCCGACGCTGTGTTCGCCGCCATCCCGCCGGGGGTGGACCAAGCCATCCTTGACGTCCTGCGCGACGGCTTTGCCCGGCAGTTGCGCATGTCGTTGCACTGGGTAGAAGACACGAGCGGAGGGGAGCCGACGGTCACCCGTAGCGTCGTGGAGGCTGACGGTTGGCTCCACATCCACCTGCGCGCGCCGAACGGCCGGGAGTTCATCTAGTCGGGCGAGCGACGGGTTTTGGGCATCTGAGAGAGGAGCGCTCGTCAGCTCCCGTCGAAGGCGCCGTGAGTGACCTGCGAACTCAGATGTTCGCCGTGACCTTTTTGTCGAACTCGCGCACGTGCGCGGCCAGGGCGATCATCATCTTTCGCGAGAGCTCGGGCATCGTGTCGAGCACACCGTTGAACTGCCGCTGGGCGAGGACGAGCAGGTCCATATCCGTCTCGGCGACGACGGTGGCCGAACGCGGCTGGCGGTCGATCAAGGCCAGCTCTCCGAAGTACTCGCCGGGGCCCAGGATTCGCACCTTGCGGTTGTTGTGCCGGACCGAGGCCTCCCCTGAAACGATGAGGAAGAACTCGCGGCCTACGGTGCCTTCTTCGCAGAGGACCCGCCCTGGCTTCACCGTGACCTCGTCGAGTGCCTGATGTAAGACGCGACGCTCTTTGGCCGTCGTCGTCGAGAAAAGCCAGATCTTCGTGAGGTCAGGACCGGGTGGCACCGCGGCAGACAGTAGCCCTCACACCGGGATTGCGCTCGGAGGGTCGCGACGCAGCGGCACCGCGCCCGCACCCGTCCCACGTCGCAAGACGAGGACGCGATGGGGACGGCGTCAGGCCAACGCGTCCAGCGCAGCCTGGTCGAGCACGACATCGGCCGCGGCGAGGTTCTCCTCGAGGTGGCCCAGCGAAGACGTGCCAGGGATGAGGAGCACGTGGGGGGACACGGCGAGCAGCCAGGCCAGCGCGACCTGCGCCGGAGTGCGGCCGAGCCGTTCTGCCACCACGACGACGGCGGGATGGGTCAGCACGGGCCGATCGGGCATGAAGGCGGAGCCGAGCGGGAAGAACGGCACGTAGGGCACCCCGTCGGACGCGCAAGCCTCGAACACGTCCTGATCCGCACGGTTGGCCACGCTGTACGCGTTCTGGACGCAGGCGACAGTGGTGGCCGCAGACGCCCGGCGGTATTCCTCGAGTGTCACGTTGCTCAACCCGACCGCACCGATCAAGCCTTCGTCGCGCAGCGCCACCATGGTGGCCACCTGCTCGTCGAGGGGCACGGAGGATTCGGGATGGCGGCGCAGATTCACCACCGGTACCTGTTCGAGCGCCAGGGAGGCCAGGTTGGCTTCCACCCCGGCCCGCAGCTCCTCGGGTCGTTGTGCCTCGAGCCACTGTCCCGTACCGTCGCGTCGGGCCCCGACCTTGGACACGATGACGAGACCTTCGGGGTAGGGGTGCAGGGCCGCGTGGATCAACTCGTTAGCCACGTCGGGCCCGTAGAACTGCGCCGTGTCGATGTGGTCCACCCCTGCCTCCACCGCCCGGCGCAAAATACCCAGCGCTTCCTCCCGGTCCCGGGGCGGGCCGAACACCCCGGGCCCCGGCAGCTGCATGGCCCCGAAGCCCATGCGCGAGACCGGACGCCCGGCCAGCATGCCGGTGTCCTCAGCCACGGCTCGCCTTGCGCAGGGCCAGGAGGGAGGGGAACCCGACGACGAAGGTCTGCACCCGCCAGCCCCCCGGCGCCAACCCGCGCCGCTTGGCCAGGCGCCCCGCGGCCAGCGCCTCGGCCAGGTGGATCACCGCCGTGCCGGCCAGCATGGCTCGCACCGTGGAACGCGGCGGCAGTTTCTCGCCACTCAACTCGTTGAGCCGGTCGTACGCCGACTGGCTCAGGACCAGTTTGACCATGACCACGATTCCGCCATCGAGCAGCAGGAACCAGAACAGGGAGGGCCGCACCAGCCCCGACGATGTCGCCTTTGCCATGTGCCGGTTCTATCGAGCTTCCGGAGTGCTGACCAATCGGACTTTCGCCTTCGTCGCCGACGCGGTGGCGGCGAGCTGGCCGCAGGCCGCGTCGATCTCGACTCCCCTCGTCACCCGCACGGTCGCGTTCACGCCCAACGCGTCCAGCTCGTCGCGGAAACGCCGGATGCGCTCCGGCGGAGACCCGACCACGGCGTAACCCGGCGTCGGGTTGAGTGGGATGAGGTTGACGTGGGCGCCCAGAGGGAGGGCGAAGGCGGCCAACTCGGACGCGTCGCTATCCCGATCGTTGACGCCGTCGATCAGCGCCCACTCAATCGACAGCCTTCGTCCGCTGGCGGCCACGTAGTCGGCACAGGCGGAGGCGAGCGCCTCGAGCGGGTAGCGGTGGTTGATGGGCACCAGCTCGTCACGCAGCGCGTTGTTGGCTGCGTGCAGCGACACGGCGAGGTTGACGGGGAGCGACTCAGCGGCCAGCCGGCGGATGCCCGGCACGAGGCCGACCGTCGAGAGCGTGAGATGCCGGGCGGAGAGTCCCATCTCGCCTTGGAGCCGGGTGACCGCAGACCACACCCGGTCGTAGTTGGCCAGCGGCTCCCCCATGCCCATGAACACGACGTTGGACAGCCGGCGCGGACGGGCCTCCCGCATCCCCGCCGCCACCTGCTCCACGATCTCCCCCGGGCTGAGGTGTCGCTGGAAGCCGGCCTGGCCGGTGGCGCAGAACTGGCAGGCCATGGCGCAGCCGGCCTGGGTGGAGACGCACACGGTGACCCGGTCGGGATACTCCATGAGCACCGTCTCGACCTGCGCCCCGTCGTGGAGCGCCCAGAGCCATTTCGTTGTCTGCCCCTCATCCGCCGTCCGCCGCGAGACCTCGGTGAGCGCGGGGGTCAGCGCCTGCTCGAGCTCGTCGCGCAGGGCGCTGGGCAGGTCCGTCATCTCCGCTGGGCGCAGGACCCGCTGGTGCAGACCCTCCCAGACCTGGCGGGTCCGGTAGGGCGGTTCGTCGCCGAGCAGACGGGCCAGCTCCTCGCGGGACACGTCGTAGGGCGTCGGCATCGTGCCCCCAGGCTACGGCGGGGTCGGCCGCCGGCGAATCAACCCCGTCCCAGGATGGCGGTGCTGGCCGCCGTGAACCAGCCGCTGGTCCCGTTGACGCAGGCCAGTTCCGCGCCGGAGACCTGGCGGGCCTCGCATTCGCCCCGCAGCTGCTTGACCGCCTCGATGAGCAGGAAGATGCCACGCATGCCCGGCTGGCATGCCGACAGGCCGCCGCCGTCGGTGTTGGTGGGCAGGGCGCCGCCCACCCGGAGCTTGCCGTCCTCGACGAAAGGACCACCCTGACCCTTCGGGCAGAACCCGAGTCCCTCGAGGGTGAGGATCACCATGGGCGTGAAGGCGTCGTAGACCTCCACCACGTCGATGTCCGACGGGCCGACCCCGGCGCGCTCGAAGGCGAGGGCACCCGAGCGCACGCAGGGCGACTCCGTGAAGTCCTCCCACTCGCTCATGGTGGTGTGGGACACGGCCTCACCGGTCCCGAGCACCCAGATCGGCTCCCGCGCACAGTCCTTTGCCCTGTCCTCGTGGGTCAGCACGATCGCTCCCCCACCGTCGGACCGGATGCAGCAGTGCAGCTTGGTGAGCGGGTCCCACGTCACGCCCGAATGGAGGACGTCTTCAATGGTGATCGGGTCCCTGTAGTAAGCGTCGGGATTGAGGCCGGCGTTGTACCGGGCGGAGACCGCCACCTCGGCCAGCTGCTCAATGGTCGTGCCGAACTCGTACATGTGGCGCCGGGCCACCATGGCGTAGTGCGACCCCACGGGGTGCCCGAATGGCGCCGCGAACTGCACCGGTCCGCGCGTGCCGAAGGAGAGGTTGGCCATGCGCAACCCCTTCTTGAGGTCGGCCCGCTGCGTCGAGCCGTAGCTGAGCACCACCACCTCGACCAGGCCCTGGGCGATGGCCGCGGCGGCGTGCTCCAGCATGAACTCCCACACGCTGCCGCCGTGCCCCGTCGAGTCCACCCAATTCGGGCGCAGACCCAGGTATTCGGTGAGCTCGACCGGCGGCAGCGTGCCGTTGAGCGACATGAACCCGTCGACCTCGGCCCGGTCGATCCCGGCGTCGGCCAGGGCGCGCGTCGTCCCCTGGAAGCACAGCTCGAACGCCGTCTTGTCGTCCACCCGCCCGCAGTCCGAGATGGAGGCGCCGACGATGGCCACCCGGCGGTTCGGCATCAGGCTCGGAGTGAGCCGGTCACGGTGGCGATGGGGGTGTCGGAAATGATCATGGTGCTCCAGCGGCGCATCGACGACCGCCGGCACCGGCCGCCCACCGTAACGGCGGGCGCGAAAGGCCCACAATTCACCCGCCACCGGCCCTGATGCCCCGGCGTGCCGGATCGACACTGCCCGGGGTGGCCGGGTACGGTCGGCCGGCACGTGCGGCCCAGGCCGCCGCCGCGGTCGGCCGGGACGCTGGTCCTGCGTCACCACACTGCCCCACGCGAGGAGAGGAATGACCGAGACGACCGACAACCCCGCGGGCGACGACGTGACCCGGCGCATCGAGGACGGCATCTGCTGGATCACGCTGAACCGCCCCGACGCGGGCAACGCCATGACCCAGTTCATGCGGGACCAGATCGCTGCCTGGGTACGTGACGCCTCGAGCGATCTCTTTGTCCGGGTGGTGGTCATCACCGCCGTCGGAGACAAGGCCTTCTGCAGCGGCGCTGACCTGCGCGGTGGCCGGCTCACGCCACGGCCCAAACCTGACGACGCGCCCGAGACCGATGTGGGATCGGCTGCCCGCATGATCCGCGATGGGTGGCAAGCCCTGGTGGCCTCGGTCATCGATTGCGAGAAGCCGGTCATCGCCGGCGTCAACGGCACCGCAGCCGGCGGCGGCATGCACCTGGCTCTCGCCTGCGACCTGGTCGTCATGGCCGAGGAGGCCAAATTCGTCGAGGTCTTCATCCGCCGGGGCATCGCGCCCGACGCCGGTGGGGCCTGGATCCTCACCCGCTTGGTTGGCCTTCAGAAGGCCAAGGAGCTCTTCTTCTTCGGCGACGACGTCCCTGCCGCCGAGGCCTACCGCATCGGCCTGGTCAACCGCCTCGTGCCCCGCAGCGAGCTGCCGGCCACGCTCGCCGAGCTGGCCGGGCGCCTGGCCCAGGGCCCGACCAAGGCCATCGGGGTGGCCAAGTGGCTGGCCAACCGGGCCCTTGACGTCGACCGGGCCACCTCGTTCCACGACGAGGCCATGGCCCAGGAACTGATCACCACGACGCTCGACTCCCAGGAGGGGATTGCCAGCTTCGTCGAACGCCGGCCGCCGGCGTTCAAGGGTTGGTGACGCCCTAAGACTTCGGGATCGTCGTCGACGTCGGATTCCCGGTCGTCGAGGTCGAGGACCCGGGGCTCGTCGTCGTGGTGGACGAGCCACCCGGGGTCGAAGTCGTCGTGGTGGTCGAGGCGCCGCCGCTGGCCGAAGTCGTCGTGGTCGACGACGGCTGGGTCGTGCTGGTGGTGCTCGTGCTGGTCGACGTCGTGGTCGTCGACGGCGTCGTGGTGGTTGTCGGCGCGGCCGGCGGTGGACTGTTGCCGAGGTTGCCCAGTGTCGTACCGGTACCCGCATCGCCGAAGATGGACGCGAGCGGCTTGCCGGCGATCAGTTCCACCACCGTCACGAAGAGCAGCGCGGCGAGGAAGACGACGCCCGCCGTGCCGGCCACCGCCTTCCAGGTGAAGCGCCGCGAGGTCGCCGGAGCAGCCGACGCCGACGACTTCAGGCGCGGCGGTGGCCGGTGTCCCCGCCACCGCCGTCACCTCGAGCGGCGCGGTGCCGTCGGACGCCGAGGCGGACCCATCCATCTGCGCGGTCCCGTCCGTCGCGCCCGACGCCGCGGCCGAGGCCACCGTCTCGGTGGGCACCGAGGACTCGTCCACGCTCGCCGCGCTGTCGCCCCCGGCCGTGGTGCCGCCGAGCTTGCGCAGGACCGAGTCCTCCGGAGCCCGCACGACCGCCTGACGGACCGCTTCGTGTCCGCGTTCGATCGACTGCGCCACCAGCGCAGTCCCGATCGTGGCCGCGGCCGAGCCGATGGCCACCCCGACGATGGTGCCCTTGACCCCGAAGGCCGACGCGATCACCGCGGCCAGGACCGCACCCACGACGGAGGCCAGGATCTGGCGGACCGAGAATTTCACCGGTGACTGATCAGTTGCCCGGCCGCGGCGGCGCGACGTAGGCGATGAACTGGCGTGCTCCGGAGTCGAGCACCCAGTCGTGCCCGTAGCGAGCCATGGGAGCGGCGAAGCGGGACATCACGCGCAGGGCGGCGTTCCCCGGGGCCAGCGCGCTCTGCAGGGTGGCCCGGCAACCGCCCTCGGCTTCCTCGAGCTCCAACGTGGCCTCTCCCACCACGTCGCCCAACACCAGCGCGTGGACCAGCGCCGGCTCTTCCACCTTCTCGATGGCCACCTGGAACCGCACGATGTACGGCAGCGGCGGCTGTACCTCGCAGCGCCACACCTCGCCGGCGGCCAGGGCGTGAGCGTCGAAGCGACGCAGCCAGGGCCACCACTTCTTGTAGTTGCCCACCGTTGAGATCTCCTCCCAGACCTCCTTGCACGAAAGCGGAAGGTCGTACCCGCGCACGGTGCTGATCGTTCCCCGAAGCGTGTCGGTCACTCCCCTACAGCCCCGTCGATCGCCTCGCGCAACAGGTCGGCGTGGCCGTTGTGACGGGCGTACTCCTCGATCATGTGGACCAGGATCCAGCGCAGGGTGACGGGCGTCCGTGCCGACGCCGCCAGCCGGTCCAGTTCTCCTCCCGCCACGATGCCCCGGCTGATGTCGCACTGGGCGTCGAACGCGGCCATGTCCTCGTCGCGCTGCGCCGGGTCGAGGTCGTTGAAGTCGGCGTCCCTGTCCAGGTCCGTGGAGATCGGCGGCGGGACGGCCAGGCCCGAGAACACCTTCTCGAACCAGCTCCACTCGACCAGCGTCATGTGGCGGACGATGCCGATGAGGCTCAGGTTCGAGGTCGGCACCGACCGGCGCACCAGGTCCTCGGGACCGATCCCGGCACACTTCCAGAGCAGGGTCGCCCGCTGGTAGTCGAGGTAGCCGACCAGCGTCTCGCGCTCGCCGGCGGTGGAGGGAGGCTCCGGACGCGTGTCGGGCGGCGAGGCCATTGGGTCAGGCTAGCGGTCGACTCTCGCCGTCCGTTGGGCGCTGCCGGCCCCTCGTCCCGCCCCCGGCGCCAGCCCTGTTCGGCCGGGAAAGGGCCCGCGACCTGGACCGGGCGCCTCCCGGTCCGCACCCCGGGGCCGGTACGATTCAGGCGTGCGCGAACGGTGGCTCTCCCGGCGGGCGGTGACGCTGCACTTCGCCGCGCTCGTGTTCGTGCCGGGCTGCGCCATCGCCGCCTGGTGGCAGATCCACCGGGCAGCCGACGGGAACCAGCTGAGCTACCTCTACTCGGTGATGTGGCCGGTCTTCGGGATCCTCGGCCTCGTGTTCTGGTGGCTCCTGTTGCACACCGACTACGACACCGTCGGGCTCAAGGGCATGCGGCGCCAGGCCGAGCAGGAAGCCGCCGCCAGCCCGACCACCCCGACCCCCGCCGCAGCGCCGGCCCCACCGATCGTCAGCGCCGAGGAGGATCCTGAGCTGGCCGCCTACAACGCCCGGCTCGCCGAGCTGGCGGCCAAGGGCGCAAAGACCTGGCGCAACCGTGAGTCCGTCGTGGCCCGACGACCGCAGTGAGGCGTCTCCTGGGAAAGGGCCTCGAGGGCGCGCTGTTCCGGTACCAGCTCCTGGCCAACATCGTCGGCGTCCTCATCATCCCGCTCTTCGTCTTCACCGGGCTGCACTACATACAAGGCAGCGGCTACAAGGTCGAGCTGGCCATCTTCGGCGTGGGCCACGGCTACCTCTACATCATCTACCTGGTGATGGCCGGGCTGTTGGCCCTCAAGGCGCGCCTGCACCTGCCTTGGATCATCCTGATGTTCGCCGCCGGCCTGGTCCCCGGGCTCACGTTTCTCGTGGAGTGGATCATCGTGACCAAGAAGATTCATCCCCTCATGGCGGCCCGGCAGGCCGCCGCAGACGCCGAAGGGGTCAGCCCAGCCGCTCGATGACGGTGCCGTTGGCCTGGCCCCCGCCCTCGCACATCGTCTGGTACCCGAAGCGCCCCCCGGTGGCCTCGAGATGGTTCAGCAGCGTCCCCATCAGGCGCACGCCGCTGGCCCCGAGCGGGTGTCCGATGGCGATGGCACCACCACGCGGGTCGAAGCGCTCCATGTCGTAGGAGAACTCCTTTTGCCACATGAGGGCGATGGCGGCGAAGGCCTCGTTGCACTCCACCGCGTCGAAGTCCTCCACCGTCATGCCCGAGCGCTTCAGCAGCTTGTGGGTCACCGGGACCGGGGCCGAGAGCACGATGGCCGCATCCTCGGCCGCCACCGCGAAGTGTGCGAAGCGCGCCCTGATCGGGAGGCCCAACGCCTCGGCCAGCGCCCGGTCGACCACCAGCATGGCCGCAGCGCCGTCCGTGGTCTGCGACGCGTTGCCGGCCGTGATGTCCGGTGCCGTGTCGGGCTCCCAGCTCTGAGCGGCCGGCAAGGCGGACAACGCCTCAATCGTCGAGGTGCGGCGGATGCCCTCGTCGCTGCGCAGGAACTCGCCGGTCAGGCTGCCGTCCTCCGCCTTGATCGGCACGGCCAGCGCCTCGCGCTCGAAGTGCCCGTTGTCCCAGTTGGCCGCCGCCCGCTGATGCGACGCCAGCGAGTAGGCGTCCATCTCGGCGCGGGTGATGCCATAGCGCTCGGCCAGCACCTGGCTCACCCGGAACTGTGTCCACAGCCGCCCATCGATGTGCTCGAGGAACGACGGCGGGAATGGTCCCGTGCCGCCCTTGGCGTTGGAGGCCATGGGCACCCGGCTCATCACCTCGACTCCACAGGCGATGACCATGTCGTAATGCCCGGCGGCGACGCTGGCCGCCGCGAAGTGGACGGCCTGTTGCGAGGAGCCGCACTGGCGGTCCACCGTGGTGGCCGGCACGCTCTGGGGTAGACCGGCCGCCACCCAGCCGTTGCGGGTGACGTTCGTGCTCTGCTCGCCCGCCTGGGTCACGCAGCCGCCGATGACGTCGTCGATGCGCTCGGGGTCGACCCCTGTGCGCTCGAGCAGCGAGGTCAGCGCGAATCCCAGCAGGTCGGCCGGGTGCCAGTTGGCCAGGGCGCCCCCACGCTTGCCAAAGGCCGTGCGCACGACGTCGACGATGACTGGTTCTCCCATGTGTTCTCTCCTCTGCTCAGCTCGTCCTGCGTGGTCCGGCTCAGGACTCGGCGTCAGCCTCGCCCGCGCCGGCGGCCGCGGCCTGTTCGCGCCGGGCCATCAGCGACTCGACGGCCGCGTTGGCCCCGGCCGGCTCGCCTTCGTAGGCCACGGACCCGTGGTTGAGCACGACGGCCCAGGTGGCCAGCTGGAGCACCCGGTTGACCTGCTGCTCGACCACGACGACGGCGGTGCCGTTGCGGTTGATCTGCTCGAGACCCTCGTAGACCTGGTCGATCACCACCGGGGCCAGACCGAGCGACAGCTCGTCGGCCACCAGGACCTTGGGGGGGACCACGAGCACCTTGGCCAGCGAGAGCAGGCGCTGCTGCCCGCCCGAGAGCGTGCCGCCCATCTGGCGCCGCCGCTCGCCGAGGATGGGGAAGGCCGTGTACGCCCGCTCCAGGTTCTCCTTCAGTTTGCTCCGGCCTTGACGCTGACGGAAGGCCAGGGTCAGGTTCTCCTCGACGGTCAGGGTCGAGAAGACGCCGCGGCCTTCGACCACGTGGGCCATGCCGAGCCGGGCGATCTTGAATGCCGGGTGGTCGGTCACGTCCTCACCCGAGAACAGCACCTGGCCCGAGGTGGCGGTCACCAAGCCGGTCACGGTCCGGGCCACGGTCGACTTGCCCGAACCGTTGGAGCCGACCAGCGCGACCACGGCCCCTTCGGGGACGCGGAAGGAGACGTCGAAGAGCGCGCGGTACGGCCCGTAGGCGGCGCACACGTTGTGCAACGAGAGCACGTTCGTCGACCGGCCAGAGTGTCGCTCACGCCATCTGCCCGAGGTAGGCGTCGCGCACGCCTGGATCGGCCATGACCTCGTCGAAGGTGCCCTCGGCCAGCATGGCGCCGAGGTCCATCACGACCGCCCGGTCGACCACCTCGGCCACCATGGACAGGTCGTGCTCCACGAGGAGGACAGCCGTGCCACGCTCGCGCTGCACCGTGCGCAACACCGAGGCCACCTCTGCGGTCTCGCGCAGGTCGAGACCCGACGACGGCTCGTCGGCCAGCAGGATCTTCGGCTCTCCGGCCAGGGCCCGGGCCAGCTCGACCAGACGGCAGTTGCCGAGCCCGAGCGCGTTGACCGACAGGTCGGCCAGCCGCGTGATGCCGACCAGCTCGAGTGTGGCGTCGACCCGCTCGACCTCGTCTGGCGTCGGCTTGCTCATGTTCACCAGGTCACGCCACAAGCGGCCCTCTCCCCGCCGGGCGCGCTCGGCCACCATGAGGTGGTCGCGCACCGACATGTCGGTGAAGACCTCGATGCGCTGGTAGGTGCGCCCGATGCCGAGACGGGCCCGCTTGAACGTCGGCATACCGTTCAGCGCCATTCCGTCGAAGGTGATGTCGCCCTCTTCGGGCCGCAGCTGCCCGCAGACGCAGTTGAACAGGGTCGTCTTGCCGGCGCCGTTCGGGCCGACCAGGCCGATGCTCTCGCCGGCGCACACGTCGAAGGAGATGCTGTGCACGGCCTGGATCCCGCCGAAGGACTTGCACACGCCCCGGAGCTTGAGCAGCGGTTCGTCAGCCATTGACGCCCGATGCCGAAATGGACGGGGACGGGACGGGGAGGGCGACGGCGCCTGCGATTTGAGCTCGAGCGCCGCCACCTCCTTGGGGAAGAACAGCTTCTCGAAGCGCAGGGTCCCCCTGCGCTTCTGGTACTCGAGCACCCCTTCGGGGTGGGATGCGTAGGTCAGGGCACCGAAGGCGAAGAGCACGACGGTCAGGCTAGAGGCGCCGATGCGGGCGGGCAGAATCGTGGTCAGGATCTGCTCGGTCACGAAGAACCCGATGCCGGCCTGGATCGCCCCCTCCACCGTGGTCACGCTCGTCGTGACCACGAGCACGACCAGGACCAGCGAGATCTCAGCGTTCCAGTCCGTCGGCGACACCACCTGCTGCTCAATGCTGTGGAGCAGGCCGCCCACCCCGGCGATGGCGCCCGAGAGCGCGAACACCATGATCCGCTGCCACGACGGGTTCACGCCGAGACCGGCTGTGGCCGTCTCGCTGCCCCGCATGGCCGCCAGGTTCCGCCCCACCGTCCCCCGGCGCACCATGAGGACCACGATGACGGCCACGATGAGGACGCCCAGCGAGAGCAGGAACATGGCGTGGCCGTTGAAGTTGAAGAACTCGCTGGTGCCCAGCCACTTGGCCTGAATGCTGATGCCTTCGGGCCCACCCGAGATCGATGAGGTGTTGAAGAACGTGGCGTCGAAGGCCAGCGCCGCCGCCAGGGTCATGAGGGCCAGGCCCAGGCCGCGCAGGCGCAGCGAGAGCAAGGCCAGGACCACGGCCACCGCCGCGGCCAGCGCCGCCCCCACGATGCCGCCCAGCAACAGGTTCAGGCCGAGATGATTGGCCAACTGGGCCGCGGTGAACGCGCCCACCCCGGCCAGGGTGGCCTGGCACAGCGAGAGCTGTCCGGCCATCCCGGTGATCAGGGTGATCGAGAGCAACACGATCGAATAGGTGAGGCCGTTGTTGAAGACCGTGGCCCACGAGCTCGGGATCCATGTCAGCATCGACACGACGAACGCGGCGAACATGCCCCACCAGAGGATCCGGATGATGCGATTCATGGTGGGAGCTCTCGTCGTCGCCGCGATCGGCGGGGGCGGCGGGTCGATGGTGGCCAGCGGGTCGCGGCTCGAGTCCAGACTGCGCATGCCCGGGAGGAACAGCAACGCGATGACGATGATGATGAAGGGCAGCGAGGGGACGATCGCCGCGTTGAAGAGGCTGTCCGGCGGGATGTAACCCTGCAGCACGGTGGTCACCACGCCGATCAGCACCCCGACCGCGGCCGCGATGGGCAGCGAGCGCAGCGCCGCCCAGACCGCCGCCGCGATCGCCGTCACCGTGAGCGTCACGAAGTCGTCGGCGTTGAAGGCCCCGAAGACCGGCGCCAGCAGGACGCCGGCCAGGCCGGCCATGAAGCTGGACACGATCCAGGCCACCGCCACGACGCCGTCCGCGTTCACCCCGTCGAGCTGGACCAGGCGCCGGCTCTCCACGGCGGCGCGCATCTGCAGACCCAGCGCGGTGAAGCGCAGCATGAAGGTCAGCGCGATGAGCACGACGACGGTCACCGAAATGGTGGACAGGTAGATGCCGTTGATCGGCGTCCCCCAGAGGGTGAAGTAGACGACGTTGGGGTTGAAGAACGGCAGGATCGTGGCGGTGGCGTCGAGGTTCTCCGGCCCGAAGATCACGGGTAACAGAGACGGGATGCCGACCAGCAGCGCCAGGCTGCAGACCATCTTGGCCACCGAGTTGGAGTTCGCGATGTTGCGGAACAGCAACCGGTCGAAGGCGTAGCCGATCACCGGGCCCATCACACACACCGAGACCAAGAAGGCCTCGAACCCCGACCAGTTGTGGAGCTGGGTCAGGTAGGTGAAGACGAACGCCGAGGCGAAGGCCTGCGCCCCGAAGGCGAAGTTGAAGACACCCGTGGCTTGATACGTGAGGACCAGGCAGATCCCCACGAGGGCATACGTGCACCCATAGGGCACCCCCGGGAGCGCGAATCCGACGAATTGCTCCATCGTCCTACCGTCTCGCCCGTGTCCGCTCGAGCCCTCGACCTACCCCGCCCGGCCGATCAGGCCGGGGCGGGCGTGCCCGCCGGGAGCGGGTAGACGGGCGCCTTGTTCGGGTTGATCGACTGGAAGCAGACGAACACGTTCTTGCCCTTGTTCAGCGTCGGCACGTACTTGGTGCCCTGCACTTTGATGTAGGCGCTGCAGTAGGGCGGCGCGTGGCCCGCATGGCCCGCGTCCTTCCAGTTCGTCGGGGCGGTCAGGCCGTTGGCGGTGAACGAGGTCAGGGAGTTGTCCGCCTTGATCACGTTGGCCTGGGTCAGGTTGTTGCCGGCCATCTTCACGCCCTGGACGAAGAGGGCGGCCGACTCCCAACCCTGGATGGCGATCTCGTCGTTCACGTACTTGGGCTCGTACTTCTTCATCTGCGTCAGGTACACGTTCAGCCCGGGGTAGATCGACGTCGGCGCCGTGTACGGCACGTGGGCAATGCTGAAGTACACACCCTGCATGAGGCTCTGGTTCTGCTGCAGCGTGCTCTGGTCGTTGCCGCTGAACCAGAGCTGGGTCATCTTCACGCCGTACTGCTGTATGGCCCGCGCCATGGTGATGTTGCCCTGGACGTCCATGCAGCTGACCACCATGTTGGCGCCCGCCTGCTTCATGCGCTGGACGTCGGTGGCCACCGTGGTGCCCGGGTAGGAAACCTTGAAATCGGTGTAGACGACTTGGAACCCATGAGCTGACAGGGCGGCGGCCCCGGCCTGGCAGGAGGCGGCGGACGCCGCGATGCCGTAGGCCACGAAGGCGATCTTGGGTGACTTGGTCTGCTTCGACACGAAGCCCACGATCGGCGCCTCGGCCGGGTAGTACTGCACCGACCCACCGGCGGCGAACAGGTTCGGCGCCGGGGCCCAATTGCCCGTCACGTTGTAGCCGTACGTCGGGATGCCCGACTCGGTGAACAGGTTGGGCGAGAAGAAGGCCGTCGCCACGCCGGTCACCGCGAACACGTGGTCCTGGTTGATCAGCGTGTTGGCCAGCTGGTTGAACGTGGTCGGGTTGCCGCCGTCGTCGAGGGCGTACTTGTAGTTGATCTTGCGGCCGTTCACGCCGCCCTGGGCGTTGATGTACTGGTAGTAGGCCTTCTCGCCGTAGATCAAGGAGCTGAAGTTCGACGCCAGCGTCCCGGTCTGGGTCGAGATCGTTCCCACCGTGATGGAGTTCGATGTCACCCCGGCGCGTTACTGGCGGTCGCCGCTTGCGATGCCGCGGGTGCGACGACAAGCGCGCTCGCCACCAGCCCACCGGTGAACACGGTGGCGACGAGCGCCTTGATCCCCTGCCTGACTCGCATTCGGTCCCCATTCGTCGTTCCTGCCGCATCCCCCCCGGGATGCCGCTCACTGTACTTCCAGCTCTTCATATGATCTCTTCACCCCTTGTGTCGTTGGTGTCTCCACCAATGCCTCGAGCGACCGCACCGCGTGCTGCTCGCTCTCGCCTCTCGGAAATCTCGTTTCGCCGGTGTTGCTCGGCTCTCTCTCCCTGTCCAGTCACCTCGTCCAGTCGTGCGTCGATCGATCAGTCCAGGAACAACCGCTGCCGGTCGAAGTCGCGCAAGGCCCGCACCTCGTCGGGGCGGACCATCGGGAGGTCTTCCACGTGACGCGCCACCTCGGGCGCGTAGCCGCAGGCCGCCACGAACTCGCGCACCCGCTCCTCGACGCTGCCCTCCCCCGCCGGGACCGCGGCCAGCCGCAAGGTCAGGTCGTCGCGCCGCAACACGCCCTTGTCGGTCACCACGCTCACCACGCGGTGCCCGGGCGAGGTCACGTAGCCGGCCGTCTCGGGCAGGCGCTCGGGCCGGGCCAGGGTGACGACGACGCACGCCGTGGCCCGGCTGGCCACGTCGTTGGCGCCTCCCGAGCCGACCAGGAAGCGCCCTCCGGCCAGCTGGGTCGAGTTCAAGGATCCGTCCCGGTCCACCTGGGCCGCCCCGAGGCACCCCACCGTCCGCGTCCCGGGCCCCCCGATGACCATGCCCAGGACGGTCGAGGCGTCGGACAGGAATGGGGTCGACGGGAAGACCCGCTGGTTGAAGATGTAGGGATCGGCCGGGGTCGGCTGGTAGCCCCAGAGACCCAACTCGGCGGTGAGCATGACCCGGCTCCCGGCCGCCCGGGCCCGAGCCACCGCCACCCAGGCCGACAGGTTGGCCACGCCGGCACCGGCCAGCACGGCGTCGGCCTTGACGTCGGCCACCACCGCTTCGACCTCCCGGGCGCCCAGGGCCGCCGCCTGCTCCCACGGGGTGACGAAGACGTCCTCGACAATGGGATTGGCGTCGGCGTCGGCCTTCCACGACATCGGGTCCGAGCGCCCCTCGAGCCAGAGCAGGTGCTCGGTGCCCACCAACGTCAGGTAGTCCTCGTGCGTCGTCGGCCCGAGGATCCACTCCTCGATGTAGTCATCGATCTCACCCTGACGGCAGGCCTCGGCCACCGCACTCCAATGGGCGATGTCCTCGCCGTAGCTGCGCACGGGCAGTCCCGGTGCGAAACAGCCTCCCGGATGGGCGCCGTAGGGCGCCTCGGCCACGGCCAGGACACGGTGTGCCGGGATCTTCACCCGGTGCCCGAGTCCCTCGACGTCGTCCACCACCCGCTCGACGGTGGCCACGACGCCGCGGCGCGCCGCCCAGGCGCCCCACACCCCGTCGAGCAGGGGCTCGCTCAGGACCAGGTTGCCGGCGGGATCGGCTGCGGCGGCGTGCACGAGCGCCACGTCGGGCACGAGAGGCTCGAGCAGGCCGAGCGGACCGAAGGGCGAGTCGATCACCGCGAAGGCCTCGTTCTCGGCCATGGACGAGCCGACGAGGGAGCCGGTCACCGCGGCCGGCAGGCCTCGGGCTGCCGCCTCCAGGCGCTGGGACAGGGTGAGGATCGACCAGTGCTCGACCTCGACCTCGCCCGACTCGTAGGCCTGGCGGAAGATCGGATTGGGCGTGTAGGTCGGGAAGCTGTTTCCTGAATAGGCGGTGATCACCTTCTTGAGCAGGCCGCCCCGGAAGTAGGCCGCCCCGAGCGCCCCCAGGCTGGTCATGATCAGGGTGAACTGCGGGTCGGTCCGCCAGAACTGGCGGGCCAGCTCTCGGGCGGCCGCCGTCCACCGGCTGTGCCCCATCATCACGAGCACGCTGTCGCCGGGGCGGACGTTCTGCGCCACCGCGTCGCTTGAGAGAGGTGACGACCGGTCGGGCCGGTGAAGGGGTGGAAAGGGTCATGAAACGAGGGTAGATATGGCCGTCGTCGTAGATAGTTCCTGGTCCAGACTCAATTTCGGCCCTCGCCAAACCTGACCATCGTGTCAGGTTAGCCATTTCGGACATAGCCAGCACTACCATGCACCGGGCATGGGATCGCCGAGAGTCCGACGTGACCCGGCGACCCCCGTCAAGGGGCCAGGCCGGCCTGCTGGGTCCACGAAGCAGGGTGGCGCCAAGGCCGCCCGCCCCCGGCGTCCGGGCGTTCCTCCGACGAGGCCGACGCCGGCGACGCCATCGGCGCCCCCGCCAGCAAGCGGGTCCTGCGCAGCCAAGGCCGGCGCACCATGCGCAAGCTGCTCAATGCGGCAATGGTCGCCTTCGACAAGCGGGGCTACCACGCCACCCGGGTCAACGACATCGTCGACATCGCCAAGACGTCGCACGGCACCTTCTACCTGTACTTCTCCAACAAGGAGGACCTACTGCGTGCCCTGGTGGCCGAGGCCGCCAGCGAGTCGCAAGGCCTCTACGACACGCTGAACGAGATGCCCGCTCGGGGCGCGCCGCCCCAATGGGAAGACGTCCACGGCTGGGTGCAGGCCTACTCGGAGCTCTGGACCAACTACGCGCCGCTCTTCCGGATCTGGACCGACCTGGCCACGGCCGATCCCGAGCTGGTCGACATGGTCCGCCGGACCTTCACCGCCATGTCGGGCGCGCTGAGCAAGCAGATCGGCCCGGACTCCTCGGGCCACATCATCGACCCCGAGGCCGCCGGCATGGCCACCTTGGCCATGCTCGACCGCTTCCACTACCTGCGCGACTTCGTGGGGCCACCCATCGACGCCACCGCGTCGAGACGATGACCACGATGGTGTACCGGGCGCTGTTCGATCCCAACGCGTAGTCGTGAACGACGTCCTAGAAGTTCACGTCTACGACACCGACGACTCCGAGACCGCAGCACCTCCTTCGGACCGCTGAGCCGGTTCCCTGGCGGGGCTCCCCGCCGGGACCGCCGGACCGTGACCGGCGCGTCACCCGAGGACGGACTCCGGGCGCAGCGTCCCGCCAGCCCGCCCGGCTCAGCGCTTCTTGAAGATACGGTCGAAGATCCCGTCCACGCCCGAGCCGTGCAGGGTGAGCCCACCGTCGACGACCAGGTTCTGACCGGTGATGAAGCGAGCCAGGTCCGAGCAGAGGAACACGACGACGTCGGCAATGTCCTCCGGCTCGCCCACCCGGCCGACCGGCGTGTCGCGCTGGAAGCGATCCTCCTGGTCCGGCATGAACTCGAACCACGGTGCGGTCATGGTCGTACGGATCATCCCGGGCGAGACGGCGTTCACCCTGATGGTCGGTGCGTATTCGAGGGCGGCCGACGCCGTCAGCGCGGCCACACCCGCCTTGGTGGCCGAGTACGGGCCCTCCCCTGCCGCCGGGCGCGTTCCGCTGATCGACGCCGTGCTGACGATGGAGCCGGCGCCAGCGGCCAGCATGTGCGGAGCGGCGGCGCGGATACCGGCCCACACGCCGGTCAGGTTGACGCGGAGGACGCGGTCCCACTCGGCCGGTTCGAGCTCGTGCAGCTTGTTGAAGGCAGAAGTGCCCGCGTTGTTGTAGATGATCGACAGACCACCCAGCTCGGTGACGGCGGCGTCCACGGCGACCTGCATCGCCTCGGGGTCCCCGACGTCGACCGCGTACGAAGGACCGTCGATCTCCTTCGCGGTGGCTGCAGCCGAGTCACCGTCGATGTCGAAGACGGCGACGTGCGCGCCCTCTTCGGCCATGCGCCGGCACGTCGCCCGGCCGATGCCCGACCCGCCACCGGTGACCACGGCTCGCCGTCCCTCAAGCAGTCCCATCGGGCTTGTCCTCTCGTGTCTCGTCTGCCCGCTGGAGCCACGGTGGCTTCTCGGGCAACACCATCGGCTCGTCGAGCTCACGGATGAGCAGTTCCTGCGCCATGCTCAGGTGGAGCATGCCATCCTCCCCGTGCATGGTGGCCCGAATGGTCGACCGTCCGCCTGCGTTCACCAACGCCTGGAGATCGAAGAAGCTCCAGGCGTCGGCGCGCCAGGGGCGGTGGAACCACAGGGCATGGTCGAGGCTGGCGTCAGTGTGGGTGCCCCAGACGCCCAGGCTCAAGGGGCGGAAGGCCGCCCCGGTCATGTCCGAGAAGTAAGCCAGGACGCAGGCGTGGACCGCCGGGTCGTCGGGCAGCGGCTCCCTGGTCCGGAACCAGCAGCGGCGGGTGGAGAGGAAGGTCCCGTCCGAGCGTTGCTCGGTGTGCCCGAGCTCGCGGATGTCGAAGGGAAACGGTGCCTCGAACCCCTCGATGTCTCCTGGGCGCGGGACACCCGGGCTCGCCGCCAGCTGGTACTCGTCACCCGGTTCGGGCGTGTGGAACGAACAGGTCATGCGGAACGTTTCCTTACCCTCGACCGCGCTGACCACGGCGCGGGTCGAGAACGAACGGCCGTCTCGGATGGGCTCGACGCCGTGGATCGTGGTGGCGCCCGAAGGGGTGGGGCGAAGGAAGTATCCGTGCAGTGAGTGGATCTCAGAGGCCGGGGGCGCGGTCTGGAGCGCCGCGTTCAAAGCCTGGGCCACCACCATGCCGCCGAAGGTCCGCCCACCGAACCACCACGCGGGGCTCTGGGTGGCGAACGAGCGTCGCTCGCCTTGCGGCGGTCCTGTCTCGGTGGCGTGGATCGCGTGGACGAGGTCGTCGACGGTGGCCGACACGACCTCCGCCTCTTCTGCCGGGTCAAGCTCCAACGCCGGCCCCCGAATCCGCCGGCGCACTCACGACAGATCGACTTCGACCGACAACCCCTTGGCGGCCAGGTCGACGCACCGGTTGTCCTCGGCGTAGCGCAGACCCTGCACGTTGAACAGTCGGACCTCCGCTGCGTCGACCGGAAACGGACCCCAGTGCCAGGTGCCCCGGTGCAGGACGAATGCCTCGAGCGGCTCGAGGCGGAAGACCCGGATCGACTCGATCTCGTCGGGATTCTCGAATTCCACGTCGGCCGGGGCGACCGCGATCACGGCGGGGACGTCCAGCGCCATCAGCGCCTGGGTGTGGGTGTCGTGGCGGAACAGCATCTCGCAGCCCAGGCCGTGCTCGAGCTGGGGCACCTCGCTGCGGGCGTGACCGATGAGGTTCACGTGGGCGTCCTCCCATTGGAAGGTCATGCGCTGATCACCGTCCAACGGGTCGGTGTCCGCGACGGGCACCCAGCCGAACGGCGCCCAGGCGTCGGCTTGGAGAGGTTCGGGGTTCACGGCTTTGGCGTAACCTGACACCCGAGTCAGTCTAGGAAAGGTTGGGAGGGCCCGAGAATGGACGTGCGCAGCATCGAAGACAAGGCGCCGGTCGTCGAGCACAACGGCACCGTTCCGGTGTGGTGGATGATCGAGTCCCGGGAGTTCAAGGAGATCACGAACGGGGGCTACCTGGAGTTGGTCAACGAGTTCGAGGTCCCAGGCGGCGGCATGGTGGACCCGCATTCGCACCCCACCCACGAGTTCTATTACGTCATGAACGGCCGGGGGATCATGACCATCGATGGAGAGGACCGCGCCATCGCCCAGGGTGATCTCGTGTACATCCCGCCGGACAAGGTCCACTCTCTTCGCCCCATCACTGATCACGCGCCGATCCACTGCTTCTGCTTCGCCGTCGGCGTGAAGGGTGCGGGCGAAATCAACTACACCTCCCACTGAGTGGGCCGCGTCCTCGTCACCCGCCGGCTGACCGAGGGCGGGACCGATCCCCTGTTTCACGATGGCCACGAGGTCATCGAGCCGACGACACCACTGTCACGCGAAGACGTGATCCGGTACGCGGGCGAGGTTGACGGGATCGTCTGCCATCTGACGGACCGCATGGACCGGACTGTCTTCGAAGCCGGGCAGGCTGGAACGCTGCGGGTCGTCGCCAACGCCGCCGTCGGCTACGACAACATCGACGTTGCGTCGGCCCAGGCCTGCGGGATCTCGGTGTGCAACACACCCGGGGTGCTGGACGACACCACGGCCGACCTGGCTTTCCTGCTGATCCTGGCAGCGACCCGGCAGAGCACTCAGGCGGAGGATGACCTCCGGGAGGGACGCTGGACGGGCTGGGGATTCGACACCCACCTGGCCCGAGACGTCTACGGAACGACACTCGGGCTGGTCGGATACGGCCGCATCGGTCGCGCTGTCGCACAGAGGGCCGCTGGTTTCGAAATGGAAGTCCTGCATACGACGCGCCATGACACCGGAGTTCCCGGCTACGTCGCTTCTCTCGACGAACTCTTGCAGCGATCCGACATCGTCAGCCTCCACGTGCCTCTCAGCGAAACGACTCGGCACTTGATTGGCGCACCGGAACTGGCACAGATGAAGCCAACGGCCGTGCTCGTCAACACCGCGCGCGGGCCAGTCGTGGACGAGAACGCGCTGGCAGACGCCCTCGAGGCAGGGACCCTTTATGCGGCCGGACTCGACGTGTTCGACGGTGAACCCGCGATCAACCCCCGGTTGTTGAAGGCACCGCGGACGACTCTTCTTCCTCACATAGGCAGTGCAACGATCGGCACGCGTACGCGGATGGCTCGCCTCGCGTGCCAGGGCGTCGCCGACGTCCTTGTGGGGCGAACACCTCCGAACCTCATCGTTCCGACAATTCCCGCCACGTAACAACCGTTCTCTCCACGGGATGGGTTTCCCACAACGGGCGGACCCGGGTAAGAGCAGGGTGACGACCAACCGAACGTCGTCGTTGTCGGAATTTCAGGCGGGAAGGAGCGAATGCCAACGCTTCGAATCTTTGCGGGATCTGTACTTTGTGCCGTCACGGCGTCGCTTGTCGCCGGCGTATTTAGCGTCCCTCTCGGCAATCCGCCGGCAGGTGCTACGTCTCCTCAGTGGCAGACAACGGCCTCGTTTAAACCAATAACGAATTCAGCTCCATTTCGTGTGCTCCAAATGCAGTTCGGCGGCGTCAACGACATGCATTGGCGTCGGTGAGATCGGTTACAACGTTCCATCCATTGTCGCAACCGATGATGGAGGATCCTCATGGAGCACGGTGACACCCCCTGCAGACACTTCGACGTTTTCGAGTGTCTCATGCCCAACGGCCTCAGTCTGCTTCGCCGGCGGCCGACAAAGGAATCTCTAAGTCAACTGATGGTGGAAACTCGTGGTCGCCTATCGGATTCCGAGATTTCCTGCAGTTTCGGCATTTCGTGCGTATCAGGCTTGGACCAGTGCACTGCCGTCGACGGTAGCTCGACCATCCTCGACACTGGATGGCGCGACCTGGTACCAGCAATATCGCCGCCAACGGCTTCAATCAACCTCTCCAGCGTGTCCGTGTCCCATCGCCCGATTGCGTTGCCATCGGGCCGCTTGATGGCAATCGGCAGCCGAAATTGGCACTCAGAATGGACGCCGACATGGCAACCCTTACTCGAATTCAATATCCGCGATCCCTTTCAAGCCGTCTCTTGCCGGGCCGTACAAACTGCGTCGCGGTCGGAGCTATCGATTCCAGTCACACTGGATCCATATCGATTCAATGAACTGACCCACTGGTCCGCCCGAACAGCTCCCGCCGGGTGTGTCGCTTAATTGCTGTCAGTGTATCGCGCGGCTCCTGCTTTGCCGTTGGAACCACCGACAATTGCAACGCCATATGCCCTGGATCGACAAACGACAATGGGCAGTACTTGGGCATCTCAGATCACTCCCGCCGATGCAATTGATCTCAAGGGTGTTTCTTGTGCCAGCCCAGTCGATTGTGTTGCGGTTGGCGGACTCGGGAGTCACTGGGTCGGGTTCGACCATCATCGCAACGACTACTGGAGGCACCTGGACTGCCCGAGGCACCTCCTGTCGGAATGGGGAATCAGTTCGTTTCGCAGCCAGACCAGCTCACTTGCATGCACAATGTTGGAGTCGACTCCATTCGTTACTCTCAAACAGCGGCCACAGCTGGACAGCAAAGACCAGTTCCAGCGGAGATGAGCGGATTAAATGGAGTTCTTGCCCCACAATCTCGAATTGCACGGCCGTCGGATTTGGCGCCTTCGGAGCCGGAGCCATCATCGGCACAACGAATGGTGGCGCGAACTGGAACGCGGAAACCCCGGCAGGCGGAACCGGAACGCTGGTCGGTGTGGCGTGCCCGAGCACGACGGTCTGCCAAGCAATAAGTTCGTCGACCTCCCAGTCACCGAGCATCATCGGCACCACGAACGGTGGATCCTCGTGGTCTCCTGACGTCATTCCCGGAGACATCGTCAGCCTTGCGGCGATCGTGTGCCCTGATGCACTGACCTGCGTCGCACTGGGCGCGACGTCGAGCGGTTCCGCCATCATCAGCACGGCGAATGGTGGAACCAACTGGTCGCACGAGACCGTGCCGTCGGGCGTCACCGCTCTCAACGGAATCTCCTGTTCGAGCGACTCGAGCTGCTTCGCCGTCGGTTCCAGCGTTCTCTCGACCGGGAATGGCGGCGCCCAATGGAGCAATCTGGGCGACCCGCTCGGCTCGACCGCCCTGTCGTCTGTCTCATGTCTCAGCGCCACGACTTGCACCGCCGTCGGCGGCGCCAGCATTCTGCAAACAACGGACGGCGGCTCCAGTTGGACTCCCCAGGCGGCGCCTGCGGGGGTCTCCAATCTGGTCGCCGTGAGCTGCATCGGGCCGGCCAACTGTGTCGCCGGGGGGAACGCGCCAAACGGCGGCGGCATGATCGTGACCCTCCTGGCGCCGCCCACGGTGACGACGAACGTTCTGCCCGTCGGGATCATCGGCGTCCCCTACGCCAGCAGCCTCGATGCGACCGGTGGCCTCGCTCCCTACACCTGGTCCGTCACCGCCGGTGCGCTTCCTCCCGGACTCGGGCTCACGCCGGGCGGCGCCATCAGCGGCACCCCCAATCTCGCGGGGGACTACTCGGTCACGGTGACGGTGACCGACGCCAATCAGCTCACGGGCAGCGCCGACATGACCTTGGACGTGGGACCGCTCGGGCCTCCCGGGTATTGGGAAGTGGCCAGCGACGGCGGCATCTTCAGCTACGGAGGCGCCCCGTTCTACGGCTCCACCGGAAGCCTCCATCTGAACGCCCCGATCGTGGGCATGGCGGTCACCCCCAATGGTGCCGGCTACTGGTTGCTGGCGTCCGATGGCGGCATCTTCGCGTTCGGCGACGCCGTCTTCTACGGTTCGACCGGCGGCATGCACCTCAATGCGCCGATCGTGGCGATGGCACCGACCCCCGACGGAGCGGGCTACTGGTTGGTCGCGTCCGACGGTGGCATCTTCAGCTACGGCGACGCCGGTTTCTACGGCTCCACCGGTGGGCTCAAGCTCGACAAACCCATCGTCGGGATGGCCTCGACCACCGACGGGCACGGGTACTGGCTCGTGGCATCGGACGGCGGCGTGTTCTCGTTCGGTGACGCTCACTTCTTCGGCTCGGCTGGCGGCCTCCCTCTGCAGAAGCCGATCGTGGGCATGGCCGCCGCTCCCGATGGAAATGGCTACTGGCTGGTCGCCTCCGACGGCGGGATCTTCAGTTTCGGGGACGCCGCCTTCTACGGCTCGACCGGGGGGCTCCCCCTCAGCGCGCCGATCGTCGGCATCGAGCACACGGCGGACGGTAGGGGGTACTGGCTCGTCGGGCGGGACGGTGGGATCTTCAGCTTCGGTGACGCCGCCTTCTACGGCTCCGCTGGCGGTCTGCACCTCAACCAGCCTGTCGTGGGCATGGCCGCGATTGAGTCCGTGGGGTCAAAACCCGGCTGACCGAGAACTCCCACGCAGGTCCTCCCGAGTGGGGTTAGACCGAGACCGCCTCGTCCAGTGACTCCGAGACGAGCGCGTCGTTCCACTTCTCCTCGACGCGAGCCAGCCGCCAGTACACCAGCGCGATGGCCCAGGTTGCGACGAAGAGTCCGACGATGGCGAACCCCGCAGTATTGATGTTGAAGTCCTTCACCACGTTCCAGAACGGAGAGTTGAGACCCGCCTCCTGGCCGAGAAGCCCGAGGAGCTCGATGGTGCCGATCAAGAAGGCGACGGCCACCGAAAGGCCGGTCATCGTCAGGTTGTAGAAGACCTTGCGCACAGGATTCGAGAAGGCCCAGTCGTAGGCGAAGTTCATGAAGCACCCGTCGAGCGTGTCGAACAGGCACATCCCCGCTGCGAAGAGCACCGGCAGCGAGATGACCGCATAGAAAGGCAACCCGCCCACGACGGCCGACCCGGCCAGCACCAGGAGCGCCACTTCGGTCGCCGTGTCGAAGCCCAGCCCGAAAAGAACGCCGACCGGATACATCTTCCACGGT
The DNA here is from genome assembly GCA_963726855.1 of uncultured Acidimicrobiaceae bacterium. GTDB lineage: Bacteria > Actinomycetota > Acidimicrobiia > Acidimicrobiales > RAAP-2 > Bog-473. The sequence goes on along the minus strand of CAVSEB010000008.1, from coordinate 34,063 downwards.
GTGTCGATGTGCTTCGCATACCCGCCCAGGACGCGATTCATCAGGCCCCGCTTGTCCAGCTGGCGCTCGAGCTCGTCCTGGTCGAAGCGACCGGATCGCATCTGACGGTAGACGCCGACGATGGAGACCAGCACGAACACGTTCAGCAAGGCGATGAGGTAGAGGAACGCCCCCGAGATGGTGGTGCCCACGATGGTCGTGGCCGAGTGCAGTCCAGAGGACTGCGTGCCGACCTGGAGATTGAGCGCGCGAATGCCGAGGTTCAAGGCCACGGCCAGCACGAAGACGATGGTGGAATGGCCGAGCGAGAAGAAGTACCCGACGCCGAGCGGGCGCTGACCTTCGTGGACCAGCTTGCGGGTCGTGTTGTCGATGGCCGCGATGTGGTCGGCGTCGAAGGCGTGCCGCATACCCAGCGTGAAGGCCAGGACGCCGGTGCCGAGGCCGAACAGCTTCGTCTGCGAGACGTGGACGTGGTGGCCGACGGCCGCCAACAGCAGCGACCACCCGACGACGTTGAGCACCATCACGGTCAGGGCCATGCCCCCGACCCGGGCCCACTCGCGCCGTGTGAGCCCGTTGCGCACCGCCGCCAACCGGCGCCCAGCCCTCGCCATCGTCGACACCTCCTGTCCCTCCCGGCCGTTCCCGAGCGACTCTAGGACTATTGCAAGTCATTCGTAATAGGGGCCCGGTCTGGATGTCGCTCGCCGGCCGGTCCAGCCCAGGAGCGGGAGGGCACCCCGGTACGATGGTGGTCGTGACCAGGCACGCTCCCGCACACGAAGGGGGTCTCGGCAAGGCCGACACCCTCGAGGAGGCCTTCGAGCTCGTCCGCCAACAGGGCGGCCGCGTCACCACGTCACGTCGCATTTTGCTGCGCGCCCTCTTCGCCACGTCGGGCCACCGGACGGTCGAGGAGCTCGCCGTAGTGGTCCAGGCCGAGGACCCCGACATCCACCTCTCGACGATCTACCGGAACCTCGAGGAGCTCGAGCGCCTCGGTGTGGTGGTGCACTCGCACTTCGGCCACGGTCCGGCCACCTACCACCTGGCCAGCTCCGTCCACGGTCACTTCGTCTGCGAGCAGTGCGGCGCGCTCATTGAGGCGCCCGATTCATTCTTTGACGGGTTGGCCAAATCGGCGCGCTCGACGTTCGGGTTCACCATCGACCCGCATCACTTCGCCCTCCTCGGACGCTGCGCCAATTGCAGCTGACGGTCTGACCGGGCCGGCTCCCCCGCCCCGGGACCGGCTCAGCTCACCACTGCGTGGACTGCGCCAGCGTGCGCTCGAGAATGCCCAGCGTGGCCCGCACCGCGAGTTCGGACATCACGGGGAAGATGTTCGCCTCGCGCCACTCTGGGGCGATCTGCGACCAGTCGTAGTACGAGGTGACGATCGTGCCGCCCTCGGTGGGCTCGAGGGTGTACCCGTAGATGTGACCAATGGGCGGCTTGATAGTGCCCTCGACCGTCCAGGCGATCTCCCGATCGGGCTCATAGGTCGTGAAGACCACCGTCACGTCGTAGCGACCCATCGGATAATCGTTGAGCGATTCGCGGTCCATGTGGATCACGAAGGTGTCGCCCACCTTGCTCACCGGGTCCCCCGTGAAGGCCTGGAGCATGCCCGAGCTGTCGATGGTCACGTGACCCCTGGGATCGCGCAGCAGCGAGAAGATCCGTCCTGGCTCCGCCGGAATGGTCCGCTGAATCTCGATCCGCTCGACGGTGTCGTCTCCGTTGGTCATCGCCGCATCATGCCACCGGACCTCGTCCGGCGGCGTGGCCGGCGCCGACCTCGACCCGCTCCCCCTCGTCCTCGTCGCTGGGCCGGATCGCGGCGGTCGGAGCCCCCTGTCGCCCGCGGGTCATCGAGGCGATGGCCGAGATGAAAGCCAGACCGGCCGACACGGCGAACACGATGGTCAACCCGTGGCTGAACGGTCCCGAGAGCAGATGAGGGAAGTACTCCCGGCCCGTGAGCACGTGCTGGGCGTCGCCGGGGAGCGATTGCAGGACGCCGCCCATGGACAAGAGGTGGCGCAGCGGGTTGATTCCGAGCACGGCGGCGAAGAGAGAGGCCACCGGGGGCAGGGACGCCACGTGGTGGGCGGCGGCCGCGGGCACACCCTGATGCTGCAGACCGCTCGACAGGGTCTTGGGCAGCGTGCTGGCCAAGCCGGTGATCATCAGGGAGAAGAAGACGCCGACGGAGAGTGCGGTCCCCGAGTTCTGGAAGGTGGACCGCATACCCGAGGCGGCACCTCGGAACTCGGGCGGCACGCTGCTCATCATCGACGACGTGTTGGGTGCGCTGAACATGCCGATGCCGATGCCATTGATGGCGATGAGGGTGGCAAATGCCCAGTAGCTGAAGTTCACGGGCAGGAAGATCAGTCCGATGAAGCTGCAGCCGTACACGACCATGCCCGTGGTGGCAAAGCCGCGGGCACCGTAGCGATCGGACAGGTGGCCCGACACAGGACCCGCGAGCAGAAAGCCTGCCGTGAGCGGCAACAGGAAGATGCCCGCCCATAGCGGCGTCGAGCTGTAGCTGTAACCGTGCAGGGGCAGCCAGATGCCTTGCAACCAGATGACGAGCATGAACTGCAGGCCGCCCTGACCCAGGCGCGCCGCGAAGCTGGCCACGTTGCCCGCAGCAAAGGCCCGGATGCGAAAGAGGCTCAGGCGGAACAAGGGATCGACCACCTTGCTCTCGATGATGACGAAGGCGAACAGCAGGGCCAGCCCGCCGAGGAGAAGGGACAGCACCTCCGGACTCGTCCAGCCCATGGCCTCCCCGTGGTACGGCTGGATCCCGATGGTGACGGCGATGAGGATCGAGCCCAGGCCCACCGCGAAGGTGATGTTTCCCCACCAGTCGATGCGGCCACCCGATCGTGTCCCGGTCTCGCGCAGGCGCCAGTAGGCCCAGAGCGTGCCGAAGATCCCGACGGGCACGTTGACCCAGAACACGGCACGCCAGTCCCATGCGGCCAGCAGACCGCCCGCCACGAGCCCGATGAACTGGCCGGACAGGCCGGCCACCTGGTTGATCCCGAGCGCGAAGCCACGCTGATTTTCGGGAAACGCGTCGGTGAGGATGGCAGCGGAGTTCGCCATCAGCATGGAGCCCCCAATGGCCTGGACGAAGCGCCAGGCAATGAGCCAGAGCGCCCCTTTGCTGCCGAGGTAGGGGTCGATCGACAGGAGAATCGACGCCACGGTGAACACGACGAAGCCCGCGTTGTAGATCCGCACCCGGCCGAACATGTCGCCCAACCGGCCCAGGGTGACGACGAAGACCGCCTGCACGAGGCGGTAGCCCATGATCATCCAGAGCAGGAAGGCGATGTTGCCCGGCGCCAGCGGGTCGAGGTGGATGCCCCGGAAGATGGCGGGCAGGGCGATGATCACGATCGAGCCGTCGAGCACGGCCATGAAGGTGGCGGCCGTGGTGTTGGCCAGGGCCGACCACTTGTAACTGTCGTCGAGCGCGACCGCGCCCCCGGTGTCGTCCGGGGCCGCCATCAGATGCTCTCGGCCAGCCGCTCGATCAGCGGGGCGGCGATCTTCAGCTGTTGGAGCTCAGCCCGCGTGAAGTTGCTCGCCAAGGCGTGCGAGAGCAACTCACTGCGCGCACTCCGTCGGCGGCGGAGCAACTCCTGGCCGGTCTGGGTCAACGTGAGAATGGCGCGCCGGCCGTCGGCGGGATCGGCCTGGCGCGTCACCAGCCCTCGCTCCTCGAGCGCGGCCAGCGTGGCCCCCATCGACTGGGGGCTGATCCGTTCGAGCCGGGCCAGTTCGGTCGACGTGGTGGGCCCGGTCCGATCGATTCGGGCCATGGCCGAGGTCTCCGAGGAGGTGAGGTCGCCGCCTTCGGCCGTATGGGTTTGGCGCAGCCGTTGGACGAGCAGGCGAACCGCGGCCTGCACGGCGCTGGCCACCTCGTCCACGGCGGGCTTCGCAGAGTCGACCATTTTAGTAAGCCTACTCTTATAAGTTTTAACTTACTAGTTACTCCGATCGGTTTCTCTCCTTACCCCGAACCGTTTCTCTCGACCCGGGCCTCTCTCGGCCCGGGCATCCCTGGACGACGACACCTTCGGGGATAAAACAAGCCGTATGGCAGTCGCTCCTCCCGGTTGGTATCCCGATCCCCAGGGTGCTCCCGGGTCGCAACGCTGGTGGAACGGGGCGACGTGGACCGAGCACCTGCAGGTCCCCGGCTCCATGCCTCTTCCCCCGGCAGGATCGACGACGTCGGGGCAGTTCCTCGCGAGTTACGGCCAGCGACTTGGCGGATGGCTACTCGACTGGGTGATCGTCTGGGTCGCATCCGCCCTGGTGCTCAGCCTTGCTGGCGGAATCGTGAACACACGCCGAATCGTCCATTCCGATACCGGAGGCACGTATACCACCAGCTCCTTCGGAATCCACCCCTGGGGTCTCCTCGTCGTCGCCGCTGTCGTGGTGGGCTACGGCACCGTCTTCTGCGGCTCGAACCGCGGCCAGACCCTCGGCATGATGGCCGTCAGCGTGCGCGTCGTCGATGTGGCACACGGAGTACCCATTGGCTATTGGCGCGCCCTTGGGCGGGCGCTGATCGAATACGTCCTCGCGCTGGCGTTCTTCTTGCCGTGGGTCCTCGACATGCTCTTCCCGCTCTGGGACGCGAAGAAGCAGACGTTGCACGACAAGGCCGTGCGGAGCGTCGTCATCAATAAATCCGTCACCTACCCCTGAGCGAGGCTCAGTCCTCAGCCGCTTTCGCGCACGAGCGACGCATCGAGCCCCAACAGGTCGACCGTCGTCGAGCCTGAGCGGAGCGCCTCGAAGAAGCCGAATTCCTTCTGTTCACGGGCGCGACCGGCGACCAGGACGTCCTCCACCGAGGCTGCGGGCACGAAGGCCACACCGTCGACGTCGGCGACGACCCAGTCCCCCGCCGAGACCTCGACGCCGCCCACGCGCACCGGAGCACCGACGGTGCCGGGCTTGTCCTTGCTGGCCCCGGTCAGGGCAATGGTCGAGGAGAACACCGGGAACCCGTGCGCCTCGAGCGCACCGACGTCGCGCACGCCGCCATCGAGCACGAGCCCGGCCAACCCGGCCGCTTCGGCCGCGGTGGTCAGCACCTCGCCCCAGTAGCCGCGATCGGCCACCTGCCCGACGTCGACCACGAGCACACTCCCCCGCGGTGCCTTGGTCACCGCCACGTGCACCGCCAGGTTGTCGCCGGGAGTGCAGCCCACCGGATACGCGGGGGCCGCGATCCGGGCGCCGGGCCAGGCCGGACGGAGCCGGCGATGGGCGGCCCGTCCCCCCGACTCGCCCAGCGTGGCCGATCCCAGTTCGGCCAGTGCTCGTGCTTTTTCCTCAGGGCTGTCCGCTGCGCTCACGTCGTCCTCCTCGTTGGGGTGCCGACGCATTCGATCATCAGGCGAGGGGGACGCACCAGCCGTACACTCCGCCCATGGCCGCACACATGCTCATCGTCACGCAGGTGGCGCCCTACGTCGACTCTCCCGCCGGCGTGCACGGCACCTTGACCCAAGCCACGGTCGCACTGTCCCAATTGGCCGACATGGCGAGCCTCGGCCCGGTGCCGGTGAGCGACGTACGGGATGTGTCGCCCGACATCCTGGCGGCCGCCCGCGTCCTCGCCCTCTTCACCATCGGGGAGACTCCGTGGTCGCCGGAGCAGAAGGAGGCGATCTTCTCCTCGTGGCGAGACGGCAGCCTCGGCCTGCTCGGCGTCCACTCCGCCACCGACGCCAGCCACACCTGGCCCGAGTACGGGACGATGCTCGGGGCGCGCTTCGACGGGCACCCATGGACCCAGCAATTCGCCATCGACGTCGTCGACGAGGACCACCCGGCTACGGCCCACATCGGCCAGCAGTGGGACTGGACCGACGAGGTCTACCTGTTCAAGGACCTACGGCCCGACGCCCGGGTCCTCCTGCGCCTGGCCGAGGGGCAGGTCGACCTGTCGGCACCGGGCGGACGGGTGCCCGACTGCGGGTTTCCCCTCGCCTGGTGCCTCGAAGACGGACCGGCCCGCAGCTTCTACACCGCCCTCGGCCACTTTCCGCTGGCCTGGGAACTCCCCGTCTTTCTCCGTCACTTGAGCGGAGGGCTCGCCTGGCTGGGGGCAAGCGCGTAGCCTGACACCTATGTCAGGTTCATCATCGGGGGGACCGCTCCCCGCGGTCATGTCGGCGGCGGTCTACCAGTCGCCGGGGGTCATCACGGTCGAGGAACGTCCGGTGCCGCATCCGGGCCCGGACGAGGTCGTGGTCCGGGTGCACTCGTGCGGCATCTGCGGATCCGACATCCACCAGCTGCGCGACGGGTGGGGGTTGCCACCGGGGGTCGTGGCCGGGCACGAATGGAGCGGGACGATCGCCGCCATCGGTGAGAACGTGACCAACTGGTCGTTGGGCGAGCTCGTGGTCGGCGGCTCGTCGCCGCGCTGCGGCACCTGCCGGCGCTGCCGGGAGGGCAAGCCGTCGCAGTGCGAGAACCGCAACGACATGACGACCAGCCACAGCGACGGCGCCTTCGCCGAGTACATCCGGTGCCGGTCCGCAGGTGTCCTGCGGCTGCCCGAAGGCCTGGCGCCGCGCCACGCGGCACTGGCCGAGCCGCTCTCGGTGGCCATGCACGGCATCACGCGCTCGGGTGTGCAGCCCGGCGACACGGTGATGGTGTTCGGCGCCGGACCGATCGGGGCGTTGAGCATTGCCGCCCTGCGCGCCATGGGCATCGACGACGTCACCGTGGTCGAGCCGAATCCGGGACGCCGCGAGCTGGCCGGCAAGCTCGGCGCCAAGGAGGTGGTGGACCCATCCGATCTCGAGGTCTTCCCCTCATGGGAGCCGGAGCGCCAATCGACGAGGGCCGCGCACGTCGTCCTGGAATGCTCGGGTCACCGGGCCGCCCTCGAGGCGGGCTTCTGCCAGGTGGCTCGCGGTGGCATCCTCGTGATGGTGGGCGCCGGCATCGACCACCCGACCTTCGACATCAACCGGATGATCCTCAACGAGCTGACCGTGACCGGCTCGTTCGTCTACGACCTCGGTGGCTTCGAGAAGGCGCTCGAGATGCTCGCCTCGGACGGGTTTCCGTGTGACCTCCTGATCGATCCGGACGAGATCGCCCTCGACGGGATCCGTGACGCACTCGAGAACCTGGCCGTCGGTCGGATCGCCGGCAAGGTCATGGTCGCACCAGGAGGTCCGACGCTGATGCCGCATCCCTTCTATCCGTCGGGGAATCCCCGCTTCAACCACGTCGCCATGTCGTTGCCGGCAGACCTGCTCGACGAGACGAACCGCACCGACGTGTGCGGCTTCTTCAAGGACGTCCTTGGCTTCGACGAGATCACCGTCATGACCGAGGACAAGCGCCGCCTCATCTTGAGCTGCGTCCACTGGGACCAGTTCATCTTTCTCATCCGGGAGGACGATCCGATGCGCTGCCCGCGCATGGATCACTACGGCTTCGCGGTCAACTCGTTCGAGGACCTCCAGGGCATTCAGCAGCGGGCCAAGGAGTTCCAACAGAAGGACGATCGCATGGGGCTCATCGACCTGCACATGGACGACCAGGGCATGGTGAAGATCCACTCGCTCTACCTCACGTACATCCTGCCGATGACCTGCGAGATCCAGTACTGGGAGTTCCCCGAACAGGCCGCAGCCGCCAGCTGATCACGCTGTCACCGCGCGCCGGTACGGTGCGGGCATGACCTCGCGTACCAGCCGCACCAGCCCAACCGAGAAGGCGCAGCACTTCCTGGCCCTGCACGTGCCGCGGAACCCGCTCCTCATGCCCAACGCCTGGGACATCGGCTCGGCCAAGCTCTTCGAGTCGTTGGGCGTCGGCGCCATCGCCACCACCAGCGGTGGCTTCGCGATCAGCCGTGGCCGCCTGGACGGAGCCATGAGCCGCGACGAGGTCCTCGAGCACTGCGGCGAGTTGGTCGACGCCGTCGACATCCCCGTGTCGGCCGACCTCGAGAACGGCTTCGCCGATGAGCCTGAGGGAGTGGCGGACACCATCACGGCGGCCATCGTGTGGGGTCTGGCCGGTGGATCCATCGAGGACTTCACTCGCAACAAGGACGCGCCCATCTACGAGCTGGCCGAGGCGGCGGAACGGGTGCGGGCAGCAGCCGAGGCGGCGCACGCGGGATCGGTCCCCTTCGTGCTGACGGCACGCGCCGAGAACTATCTCCACGGCCGGGTCGACCTGGGCGACACGATTACGCGGCTCCAGACGTACCAGGAAGCGGGCGCGGACGTGCTGTTCGCGCCGCGCGTGGTCGATCCGGCCGATTTGCGCACGCTGCTGGCGGCGGTCGACCGGCCGGTCTCCGTGCTGGTGACCCCCGACGCGCCCGCCATCGGTGTCCTGGCCGAGCTCGGCGTCAGCCGCATCTCGGTGGGCGGCGCCATCGCTGCCGCGTCCTACGGCTTCGCGGTGGAGGCGGTGCGCCAGCTCCAGGAGAAGGGCACGCCGAACTACTGGGAGATGGCCGGCGCGGCACGCACGGCCATGCAGGAGTCCTTCGTCAAGCCCTGAGGGCGACCGTCACCTCGATCTCGACCGCGCCACGCCGGGGCAACGCCGCCACACCGATGGCCGATCGGGTGTGGCGACCGGCCGCACCGAACACATCGGCCAGGACCTTGCTGGCCCCGTCGATCACGGCGGGCTGCTCGTGGAAGTCGGGCGCCGAGGCCACGAATCCCGTCACGGTCAGCACGCGCTCGATGCGGTCGAGCGACCCGAGCTCGGCCTCGAGGACGGCGAGCGCGTTGAGCGCGCACACGGCGGCGGCCTCCCGGCCTTCCTCGACGGTGACGTCTGTGCCCAGATGACCCAGGCAGGTGAGCTTCCCGTCGATGCGGGGCAGCTGGCCCGAGGTGCGGGCGACCCCGTCGTGCACCACCACGGCATCGAGCGGGTCATGGGGCGGGTGGGGTCCGTGGAGGGTGAGGCCCAGCTCGGTCAGCCGGGCCCGGATGGTGCCGTCGCTCATGTCGCCTAGCGCATGTAGGGGTAGACGTTGGCGAAGTTGGTGTTGACCTTCTCGGGCAGCGGGTAGATGGTGCCCAGCTGCTTGGCTCCCCAGATGATCTTGGCGGAGCGCTCGACCAGCGCGGTGTTGTGCATGGTCTTCTCCATGGTCGTCCCGATGGCCACCATGCCGTGGTTGGCGATGAGGGCGGCCCCCCGGTCCTCGAGCGCCTTGACGACCTGCTCGGCCAGGTCGGGCGAGCCGCTGGGCGCGTACTCGGTGCAGCGGATGTCGCCGCCCAGGTAGACGGTGAACTCGTCGATGCAGCTCGGGATGTCGTGGTGGGCGACGGCGAACATGGTGGCGTGGACGGCGTGCGAGTGGATGCAGACGCCGATGTCCTCGTAGGCGTTCATCACGGCCAGGTGGAGGTACTTCTCCGAGGTCGGGCCCCGCTCCCCGGACACGACGTCGCCGGCCGGGTTCACGACGACAATGTCGTCGACGGTCATGATCTCGTAGTCGAGCGAGGACGGAGTGCAGGCGATGTTGCCGTCCTCCATGCGGGCGGAAATGTTGCCCGAGGTGCCCTCGACCAACCCCTTTTCCAGGAGTTTCTTGGCTGCCGCGACGATCTTCTCGGGTGCGTTCTCTATGAAGGTGGCCATGGCCGGGCTCCTCACCGCTCGGTTGTGGGGCGACCCCTTCGCCCGCTGATGGCCTGATCGTACAGCGCCCGTGGCAATGCCTGACACGCATGTCAGGGAATGGTCACGGTGGGCCGGGATAATGTGCGCCGCCATGGGACTTCTCGAGGGTCGTGCGGCAGTGGTGACGGGTGCGGGTCGGGGCATCGGGCGGGACATCGCCCTGTGCCTGGCGGCCGAGGGAGCCCAGGTCGTGGTCAACGACGTCGGCGTGACCCTCGGCGGCGAGGGCACCCAGGAGGATCCCGCCGCCCAGGTCTGCGCCGAGATCGAGGCGGCCGGCGGCACGGCAGTGCCGAACCACGACTCGGTGAGCGACTTCGAGGGAGCGGGCCGGATCATCGGCACCGCGGTGGACAACTTCGGGAAGATCGACATCGTGGTCAACAACGCCGGCATCGTGCGGGACCGCACCCTGGTCAAGATGGACGAGTCCGACTACGACGCCGTCATCGCGGTGCACCAGAAGGGCACGTTCAACACGGTCCGCCACGCCGCCCCCCTGATGAAGGAGGCCGGGTACGGGCGGATCGTCAACATCACCTCGTCGGCCGGTCTGCGGGGCAACTTCGGCCAGACCAACTACGGCGCGGCCAAGGCCGCCATCATGGGCATGACCTTCGTCTGGGCCCTCGAGCTGGGCAAGTACGGCATCACGGTCAACGCGGTGGCGCCGGCCGGGTTCACCCGCATGACCGAGGGCCTCTACAAGGGGGAGGAGCCACCGGCCGACCAGAACCCGGCGCTCAACGCCCCGCTCATCGCCTTCCTGGCCTCCGAGGATGCCTCCTACGTGAACGGGCAGGTCCTCGGGCGGACCGGGTTCGCCTACACCCTCTTCCAGACGCCGCGGCAGATCGCCACCATGTGGCGTGACGGCGGCTGGACGCCCCAGGAGGTGGCCGACCACTTCCACGAGGTGCTCGGCCAGCACCTCCAGCCCGTGGGCATGGGCGACCACCCGCTGCTGGGCAAGTCCTAGGCCCAAGAGCGCGCCCCTCTGCACGACGGGGTGCCAGAGGGAGTCCTTGGAGCGCTGCGCACCCGCCCTGGGTAGGGTGAGAGGTGATTCGATCATCGACGGGGAGGCCTCCCATGGACGTGCGCGACAAGATCTACATCAACGGGGCTTGGGTGCCATCCACCGGCAAGGGGACCCTCGAGGTCATCGACTCGGCCACCGAGGAGGTCTTCGCCACCATCCCCGAGGGCACGCCCGAGGACGTCGACAAGGCCGCGCAGGCCGCGGCCGCCGCCTTCCCCGCCTGGGCCGCCACCTCCCGCGAGGAGCGCGGCAAGCTGCTCAAGCGCATCGGCGAGGCGCTGGCCGCCCGCACCGACGAGCTGGCCCAGATCATCTCGCACGAGGTCGGCATGCCGATGACGCTGTCGGGCTCCATCCAGGTCGGGCTCCCGGCCGGGGCCTTCGCCGATGCGGCCAACGCAGCGGAGAGCTTCCCGTGGGAAGAGGAGATCGGCAACTCGCTCGTCGTGCACGAGCCGGTCGGTGTCGTCGGTGCCATCACGCCGTGGAACTTCCCGCTCTACCAGATCGCCCTCAAGGTGGCGCCGGCCCTGGCCGTCGGGTGCACCGTCGTCCTCAAGCCGAGCGAGGTGGCGCCGATCAACGCCTTCGTCCTGGCCGAGGTGATCCACGAGGTGGGCCTGCCCGCCGGCGTCTTCAACCTGGTGACCGGCGTCGGGCCGGTGGTCGGCGAGGCCATCGCGTCGCACCCCAAGGTCGACATGGTGTCCTTCACCGGCTCGACCCGGGCCGGGCGCCGCGTCATGCAGCTGGCGGCCGAGAACATCAAGCCGGTGTCACTCGAGCTGGGGGGCAAGTCGGCCAACATCCTGCTCGACGACGCCGACTTCGCCGCCGCCGTCCCGGCCGGGCTCTTCGGCTGCTTCATGAACTCGGGCCAGACCTGTTCGGCCCTCACCCGGATGCTGGTGCCCAGGAGCAAGCTGGCCGAGGTCGAGGAGCTGGCGGCCGGCGCCGTCGCGGGCTTCGCCCCCGGCGACCCGTTCGAGGCCGGCAAGCTGCTCGGCCCGCTGGTCTCGAGTGTCCAGCGCGACCGGGTGCGCGGCTACATCAACAAGGGCATCGAGGAGGGGGCCAAGCTGGTCGCCGGCGGGGCCGAGGCCCCCGAGGGGCTGGACAAGGGCTTCTACGTGCAGCCGACCATCTTCTCGGAGGTGACCCCGGAGATGACCATCGCCAAGGAAGAGATCTTCGGACCGGTCCTCTCCATCATCCCCTACGACACCGAGGAAGAGGCGATCGAGATCGCCAACGGGACGCCCTACGGGTTGGCCGGCGCGGTGTCGGGTGCCGACGCCAGCCGGGCCGAGCGGGTGGCCCGCCAGCTGCGGACCGGCCAGGTCGACATCAACGGCGGCACCTTCAACCCGTCCGCCCCCTTCGGTGGGTACAAGCAGTCGGGCATCGGGCGCGAGCGGGGCAAGTACGGCCTCGAGGAGTTCGTCGAGACCAAGTCGATGCAGCGCTGAGCTGATTAGCTGAGCGGGTCCCTCCAGCCGGGCGAGCCGGTGCGCGCCCCGGCGGACACGCGCAGGCCGATGAAGTTCTTCTGGGCTTCGACCGTGCCCGCCCCGAAGCACAGGCCCCGGATGTCCCGGTAGGCCCGCTCGAGCGGGTACTCGCGCGAGTAGCCGTAGCCGCCGTGGATCTGCATGGCCTCGTCACACACGAACTTGGCCGCCAGGTTGGCGGCGGTCTTGGCCAGCGCGGTCTCCAGCGGTGGCGGCGTCCCACCCGGACCGGCCAGGCGCACGGCCCGGGCCAGGAGCATGCGGGCGCCTTCGAGCTGCACGGCCATGTCGGCCAGCTTCCACTGCAGGCCCTGGAGATCGGCCAGCGGGCGACCGCCGATGACCCGCTCGTTCATGTAGCGCACCGCGTGCTCGAGCGCGCCCTGGGCCGCGCCCACGCACATGGAGGCGTTGCCGCAGCGCTCGTGGTTGAGGTGGGAGAGCAGGACCTTGAAGGCCTCGGTGTTCGCCGGGTCGCCGGCGATCAGCACGTCGTCCTCGGTGATCTCCACGCCGTCGAAGGCCAGCTCGGCCTCCGTCGCGGCGTGGATCCCCATGCCCTGGTGGCGTCCCGTCACCGAGATCCCCTCGCGGTCGGTGGGCACGATCACCGCGCCGATCCCCTTGGCGCCGTCACCGCCGGGCCAGCGGCACCAGACCAGCACGCCCTGGGCCACGTCGCCGAGGGTCGAGTAGTTCTTGTAGGCGTTGAGGCGCCAGCGCCCCGGGCCGTCCTCGACCAGCGCGGCCCGCATGTTCTGCACGGCCGAGCCGGCGTCGGGTTCGGTGATCCCGATGCTGACGAGGGCGTCGCCGTTGGCCGCAGCCGGCAGCCAGCGCTCCTTCATGGCGGGTGGTCCGAGGTGTTCGATCCCCCGGGGCGGCCCGTTGAAGGTCAGCTGGCAGCAGATGGCCGACGAGATGTCGGCCCGGGCGATCTCCTCGAGGACGATGGAGGCCTCGACGTCGCCCAGGCCCATGCCGCCCCACTCCTCGCCGATGGTGATGCGCAGCAGGTCGGCCGCGGCCAGCGCCTTGCGCACCTCGGCTGGCACCGCGCCCTCTTCGTCGGCCTGGTGGGCGCGCGGCGCCACCTCCCGGGTGGCCACGTCGCGGGCCAGCTGGCGCAGCGCCGCCTGGTCCTCGGACTCGGCCAGCAGGTCGTCGCCCGTCGCTCCGCCCATCAGTCGAGCTCGGTCCCGACGATGCCGACGAAGCTGACGCCCTCGCCGGGCGCACCGCCCAGGTTGTGGGTGAGGCCGAGCGTGCGCCCCGGCCCGACCGTCGAGATCTGGCGCTCGGGCGGTGCCTCGCCGCGCAGCTGCAGCCAGCACTCGAAGAGCATGCGCAGGCCCGACGCACCGATCGGGTGCCCGAACGATTTCAAGCCGCCGTCGGGGTTGACGGGCAGCTCGCCGTCGCGGTCGAAGGTGCCGGCCAGCACCTCCTTCCAGGCCGTGCCTCGTTCGGCGAAGCCCAGGTCCTCCATGAGGACGAGCTCGGTTGGGGTGAAGCAGTCGTGGACCTCGGCCATGGCCAGCTGCGCCCGCGGGTCGGTGATCCCCGCCTGGGCGTAGGCGTCCTGGGCGGAGCGGACCACCTCCTCGAAGGTGGTGTAGTCGTAGGCCGGGTCGATGGGGCCGGCGGCGGGGCCGGCCACGAAGGCCAGCGCCTTCACGTAGAGCGGGTTGTCGCAGTACTTGTGGGCGTCGGCCGCCCGGCAGATGACCGCGGCGGCCGAGCCGTCGCTCACGCCGCTGCAGTCGAAGACGCCGAGATCCCCGGCCACCCGCGGTGCCTTGGCGATGGTCTCCATGGAGACTTCCTTCTGGAACTGCGCCCGCGGGTTCCGGGCCCCGTTCTGGTGGTTCTTGAAGGCGATGCGGCCCATCACCTCCTTCATCTGGTCCGGGTCGACGCCGTACTTGTGGGCGTAGGAGGGAGCCAGGAACGAAAAGGCGGCGGGAGACGACAACCCGGGGTCGGTGCCGTCCCCGACCAGCCGTACGCCGGTCAGGCCCGAGTAGCCCGTGTCCTTCAGCTTCTCGACGCCGACCGCCATGGCGATGTCGTAGGCGCCCGAGGCCACCGCGTAGCAGGCGTTGCGGAAGGCCTCCGAGCCGGTGGCGCAGTAGTTCTCGACCCGGGTCACCGGCTTGTAGTCGAGCTTGAGCGGGCGTGAGAGCGTCACGCCGCAGATGCCCGACGTCATGGTGCCCAGCCAGAAGGCGTCCACGTCGTGGATCGACATGCCCGCCGAGGCGGCCGCGTCCGTCGACGACTCGATCATGAGGTCGTCGACGCCCTTGTCCCACAACTCGCCGAACCGGGTGCAGCCCATCCCGATGATGGCCACCTGGTCGCGGATGCCGCTGCTCGCCATGGCTACTCTCCTCGCTCCCCTGCCTCCGGAGACGTCCGGCCGGCTGGCCGGGCCTTCCAGAAGTAATTGTGCACGCCCTCTGCCGTCCACACGCGGCGGAACGTCATGGCCACCCGGTCGCCGATGGACAGTTCCGACGCCACGGCGTCGGTCAGCTCGCAGCGGAACCGGCCGCCGCCGTCGAAGTCGATGATCACGCCGATGACCGGCGGGGACATGGAATAGGCCAGGTGGTCGATGGTGAACGTGGCCACCGTGCCGGGCACGTCGGCCAGGCGCTCGGGCTGCATCTGGTCGATGGCGTGGCACGACAGGCAGGCTCGGGTCGGCGGCATGTGGCGGAAACCGCAGGCCAGGCAGCGGCTGGCCGCGAAGGCGTACTTCCACTGCTCGGACCGGTGGACCGTCGGCGCGCCGGGACGCTCGGGGTCGGGTCGTCGCGGCGGCTCGCGGCGGAGCTGGGAGCGCCACGTCAGGAAGTTCGCATAGGTCAGGTCGTCGCGGCCGGCCGCGATCTGCTCGGCCACCGAGGGCACGCCGGCGGCCACACGAGCCTGCTGCGCCTCGGCCAGCGCGGGCGTGGTGCGCAAGACGAAGGCGTCGGCGCCGTCGGCGAGCGACAGCACGACGATGACCTGGCCGGGCTCCGGCGCGCTCGAGCACGTCGCACAGGGCCACGCCGAACTGCGCCGCCCCGAGGTTCCCGATCGATCCGCTCAACGCTGGGGCGAGCACGTCCTCGCGCACACCGAGCCCGCCGGCGACCGTCTTGGTGGCGCGCCCGTGCAGCCCGCTCACGACGGCGTGGTCGACGTCGCTCTCGGTGATGCCCGCGTCCTTCAGCGCGGCGGCAAAGGCCTCCCGGGCGAGCGGGACGTAGATCTCCTCGCCGAAGCGCTCCTCCCAGACGTGCGAGTCGGCCTCGCCGGGCACCCGCCAGCGGTCCAGGAACTCGTCGCTGGCCGCCCCCCGACCGATCAGCTCGGCGACGGCACCGTCGGGGGCGAAGACGAACGCGGCGGCCCCGTCACCGCTCTCCCGCTCCTCGGCCGAGCCGGCCAGCCCGGTCCGCAGGTCGGCCACGAGTGCGAGCGTGGTGCGCCCCGCTGCGGCCGAGTCCAGACCGCCGAAGATGGTTGCCACAGCCGAACGTGACGACCCGGCGAAGTCGTAGGCTCCAACACCACGGCCCAGCCCAAGGGCGGCGTGCGCTGTCGTGGCGCTCGTCTTGTCCAGGTAGGCCGGGTCGGGCGTGGAGAGGAAGACGTCCTGCACAGCCGCCGGACCGGGGGCCACGGCCAGGGCGCGTCGCCCGGCCTCAACCGCCAACGTGGTGGTGTCCTCGTCGTAGGAGGCCACCGCGCGCGAGCCCTTCCCACCGCCGCCACCCAGCACGCCGGCGATCGCCGCACGCTGGAGGCGCCAATAGGGCAGGTAGGTGCCCCAGCCTGCGATACCACCGCTCATGGGCTGGCCGCTCCTTCGAGGAATCGTGGTGGGATGGTGCGTCGGGGACGGGAGAACCAGCCGCCGGGCGCTGACAGCCGCGTCACATTTCACTCTATACCGGGGTGCTTCCCCACCTTCCGGGGGGCGGGCGGGCGGAAGACTCCTGGTCAGCCACACATGGCAGAGCCCGTGGCGTGGCCGATCTGGGCCATTGGCACGGGGATTGTGCGGGTCTGAGCACAGGTCTCGACCGGCATCGCCCCGGTTGAGGCCGAAAGCACAAACCCGAGCTTGCCGAGAAGCCACACAGCGAGATCGAGCACCTTTTAGGGAGGTCGCCGACGGAGCGCCGAGCCGTGCTGCTCGACGCAGTCGACCGCGCGCATCGAGACCACGACTTGCCGGGAGGGACCTTCGGCCCCAAGCACGCACAACTTCATGGTGCCCGGCGACTCGTCGAACGGTGCGTGGCTCGCAACCCGCACCTCGTCCCAGACCCAGGCGCCGGCCTGCAAGGTCGGCAAGCGCCCCAGTGACGCCGTCATGAACGCAGCGGCATAGGTCGGATCGTTTCCCTGCTGCAGCCCCGGGGCCCACAGGTTGGTTGCGACCACCACCGTGTTCACCTTCCAGACGACGAGCGCATGGCGGACCGCAGCGAGGGCGGCAGGCGTTTCGCTCGGTGGCGGAAGACCCGACCCGAAACCCAGGTTTTTCAGGACGGTGTCCCCCGCCGCAGCCGAGCCCGCTCGGAACGCCAGACCCTGTGGCCCACCACCACCGGCCTGGCTGTAATGCATGCGATTCACTGCCTGCCACGACATGGCGGACTGGATCCCCGAGAACGGCGCGGGATACGACAGCAGGACGCGGCCCGGCGGCAGGTTTGGGGCGACCGTCGCATACCAGCGGGGCAGGATCACCGACTGCATCGTGTAGGGCAGCCAGGGTCCATACAGTGTCGCCAGAGGAAGAAGTGCGACAAGGCCGACGCCGAGCGCGCCCAGCGCGCCGCGCCAGTCGGGCGCGATGTCGTGCACCCTCGACAAGATGATGACGAGCATCGTCGCCGCGGCGAGGAAACCCACGGCCATATACCGCTGTTCGATGATGTTGTCGAGCACGGGCACGTGATCGAAGACCTGCTCAGGCACCCAGATCCCGAGGCGCGGACCGAGTGACAGCTCGGCGCTCAGGGCCAAGAGGAATCCGAAAAAGCACAGGCGACGATCGCGACGGAACACGACGAGGCCCACGACGAGGACCGCGAGCAGCGTCCACCCCAGGTACGTGGCCGAGCCCAAGGGGTGTCCCCCGTAGCCGCCGAACGCGACGGCCTCGCTCCTGGCGGGCGGGCCGACCGAAACGAAATTCTTCGCAACGAAGCCACCGAGGAGCGGGATGCCCACCCACACAAGACCCGACAGGTGCGCGGGGCCGTCGAGCGCGTACCAGGCGGGCCAGGCCAGCAGTACCGCCCCGACGGCGAGGCCCACGCCGACCCCCTTGGCGGCGTGCTGGGCACGGCGCCTCAGCTCGGGGGGATTCCAGAGAACACCGGCGGCCACCAACGCCACGATGGAGATCAAACAGACGACGGCGACGATGGCCAGGAGTTCGGTAGAGAGGAAGAACTGCGCGAACACGAGCACCCCGAGCAAGACACCGGACCAGACGGCGCTATGCCTTTGACGGATGAGGATCTCGTCGAGGACGGCCAAGATCGGTGGCAAGAGCATCAACGCGGCCAGGTTGAGATGCCCGAAGGGCAAGCTCGAGAGCACGAACGGCGAGAAGCCGTAGAACAGGCCGCCGACGAAGGCCGCGGGGGTCCAAGAGGTCCAGCGCCTCAGGACGACAAAAGCGGAGAACGCGGTAAGGGCTGGCGTCAGGGTCGACGCAACGTTGAGGGATGCAATCGGTCCCCAGATCCAGGTGACCGGGATCAGCGGCACGCTCAGGCCCATCACCGACGTCTGCGACAACAGGTTGAACCCCTCTGGATGGAACAGCGCGGTGGAGTAGAAGGGGTTCTCGCCGTGTGCCAGCGCGGTGGCAGGCCACTGGAAGAACCACAAGAACAGCGCCGGGTCCCCGCAGCCGCACAACGTATGGGTCGTGACGCCGTCGACCCATGCGTGGATCCAAAGGACGAACCCGATGGCGACGTAGACGAGGCCGGCACCGACGACCGTCTTCCACGGCTGCCACATGCGGAGCGGCGGGGGCATACCGGTCGAATCAGTGACCGTGGCGGAAGTGTCGTGTGGATCCGGCTCGATTGGCGGGTCTACGCCGTCTTCACGACGTTCGACCGAAAGGTCGGTGTCGTCCACGCTCATCCCGCCGCACTCGAGCGAAAGCGCGACTTCGCAGTGCTCAACGTACTCGCAGCCTCCTCACTGGCGCTCTTGATGAGTCTGCTCCTGGAGGTAGTCGCGGTGACGTTGTCTCGCGGCGTCGCGCAGCGCTCGAGTGGGTCCGACAGCGTGACGAGAACCTTCGCCGGATCTTTATGCCGTGGCGACAATGACCATCTCCCAACTGTCGAGCTCCAACGGCCCCCCGCCCCCGGCGAAGAAGCGGACGTCGCAGAACCCGGCCGCCTCGAGCCACACGACCCACTCGGGCGGCGTGGGGAGGCGGACGAAGTAGGGCGAGTGGCGCACCGCGCCCGCCCGATGGACCGTCCGCTCGACCACCATGCGGCCGGTCAACGGATCGAAGGTGGACAGCTCCACCATGGTGTCGTCGCCGCGCCGCACCACCACCGCGTCCGGCGCCGGTGTGAAGTGCCGCACGCCACCGTCGTGCTGCATGGTGTCGATCGCCACGCGTCCTCCGGGACGGAGAACCCGATGAAACTCCTCGAGCACCCGATGGCAGTCGGCGTCGTCGTAGTAGCCGAAGGAGTTCAGCCAGCACACGACCGCGTCGAAGGGCCCGTCCACGGGCAGGTGGCGGACGTCGCCCTCCAGGTAGGTCACGAACGCCGGGACCGGATCGGTCTCGCGCCGGGCCTGCTCGAGGTAGGCCGGGGTCAGGTCGACGCCCGTCACCTCCATGCCGGCGACGGCGAGGCGCCGGGCGATGCGACCGTGCCCGCAGGGGGCGTCGAGGATGCGCGAGCCCTCCGGGAGCTCGAGCAAGCCGAGGATCTCGGCGGTGTCGGCGTCGGAATGCTCGTCGTCGATCGAATCCTCGTAGAAGTAGAGATAGTCGTCGCCGAACGTGCCCTCCAGGTCGAACTGCATGCGCCATCATCGCCGCCGATAGGGTCGCCTGCATGCCCGGGCCCGAAGATTTGTCCTTCGATGCGGCCACCGAGCTGCGTCCGACCGGAGAGCCCGGGTACTTCGACGTCGACATCAACCCGCTCTGGGCCGTGGGCGACAAGCCGAACGGGGGGTACCTGCAGGCGCTCCTCGGTCGGGCCGCCCGAAATGTCGCCGCCGGGCCGGACGCGGCGTGGGAGGTCGTGTCGTCGTCGATCACGTACCTGCGTCCGCCGTCGTTCGGACCGGCCCGGATTCGGACCGAGGTGCTCCGCACGGGACGCTCGGCCGCCCAGGTCCGTGCCGTGCTCGCGCAGGAAGAGCACGACTTGGCCGACGCCGTGATGGTGCTGGCCGACCTGCCCGACGTCGACGCGCGCTACGACGGCATTCCTCGCCTGCAGGCGCCCAGTCCCGAGCAGTGCGTCCGGCTCCCCTCCATCATCCCGGGCGGCGCCCACGTCGGGATCATGGACATCCTGGAGCTCCGGCTCGACCCCGCCACCGTGCCCTTCGCCCAGGAGCCGACGGCCGGCTCGGTGGCCGAGCTGAGGGGCTGGGCCCGCTTTGCCGACGGTCGTGAGCCGGACGCGCTCTCGCTCCTGTTCTCTCCCGACGCCTGCCCACCTGCCACCTTCATGATCGGCTCCACCGGCTGGGTCCCGACGCTCCAGATGTCCACCTACGTCCGGGCCCGCCCCGCGCCGGGATGGCTGGGTCTGCGCATGACCGCCAACGTGGTCGCCGGCGGAATGGTCGACGAGCTCTGCGTGGTCTGGGACAGCCGGGGCCGGGTGGTGGCGCAAGGGATCCAGCTGGCGCGTGTCCGCTTCGTGGACGAAGTCGGCTGAGCGTCGACACCGCGCGGCGTAGCGTGTCGCCCATGCCCCGGACCACCTCGTCGCTGCGCACGACGGGTGTCGGCGTGAACGGCACACGATTCGACCCGTCGGATGTCGACGTCCTCGCCGGTCTCTGCGCCCGCTCCATGGCGGACCCGCCGTCACCCGAGGAGCTCGCCGGCGCCCTGTGTGCGGACGATCAGCCGGCCACCGTCTTCGGAGTCCTCGACACCGGCGTGGTGGCCGTGGTCGAGTGCGACGACGGACCACACATTCGCCTCATGGCGGTCGACCCCTCGGCTCGAGGCCGCGGTCTCGGCCACGCGCTCCTGCAGTCGGTCGAAGACTGGGCCCGCGAGGCGGGGCACCAGACCCTCATCACCGGGGCGGACCCGCCCTATTTCCTGTGGCCCGGCGTGCCCAGCACGGAGACCGGGCTCCTGTACCTTCTCGAGCGCCGCCACTACAACCGCACCGAGGCCAACTTCAACATGGACGTGGACCTGGCGCGGATCCCCGACGACCCGGGAGGCGGTCACCGCTTGGCCCGGCCCTACGAGCGGGCCGAGATCGACGAGTGGATGGCCGACCACTGGCCCAACTGGCGACCCGAGGTGCTGCGGGCGCTCGACAAGGGCAACCTCTTCATCGCCCGGACGGAGGGGGATGCGGGACCGATCACCGCGTTCTGCGCGTTCGAAGTGAACCGCCGCGGGCTCCTGGGCCCGGTGGCCGTGCGGCCCGACCTCATGGGACAGGGCAAGGGCAAGGGCGTGTTGCTCGGCGCGCTCCACGAGCTCCGGCGCCGGGGCGCCGCGCGGGTCTCGGTGGTGTGGATCGGGCCTGTGGTGCCCTACGCCGCGGTCGGCGGCCAGGTGGGCGACGTGTACTTCGTCTATCGAAAGGGCCTGGCGTGAACCTGCTTCCGGTCCCGAGGACGCTCGAGCTGTCGGCCGAGCTCGTCGAGCACCGCGCGCCGTCCACCCGCCTCGATCCCTCCCTGCCCGCCCAGGGCTACACGCTGCGCATCGGACCGGACGCGGTCGAGCTGGTGGGGGCCGACGAGGCCGGCCTGTTCTACGGCGCGGCCACGCTGACCCAGCTGGCCCGGTTGCACGGAGGCCGCCTCCCCACGGGCGCGGTGCGAGACCACCCGGACCTGCCCGTGCGCGGCGTGATGATCGACATCTCACGGGACAAGGTGCCGACGACGGACTCCCTCAAGGTGCTCATCGACCGTCTGGCCTCGTGGAAGATCAACCAGGTGCAGCTGTACTCGGAGCACACCTTTGCCTACCGGAACCACGAGGTGGTGCACGGCGCGGCCAGCCCGCTCGACGCCGACGAGATCAAGGAGCTCGACGCCTTCTGCCGAGCACGCCACGTCGAGCTGGTCCCGAACCAGAACTGCCTGGGCCACATGAACCGCTGGCTGGCCCACGAGCCGTACCGGCACCTGGCGATCGAGCCGGACGGCTTCACCGATCCCGTATGGGATCACGCGGGCCCCGATGACGCTCGAACCGACGAATCCAGGCTCACTCGCGCTGGTGCGCGAGCTGCTGGCCGAACTGCTCCCGCTCTTCACCAGCCGCCGGGTCCACGTCGGCCTCGACGAGGCCTGGGAGCTCCCCCACACCCGCATGGACGATTTCCTGGCTTGGGTACGCACGCTCCGCGCGCTGCCGGAGCTGGCCGGCCGCGAGATGTTGATGTGGGGCGACATGATCACGGGACGGAGCGACCTGGTGGCCCAGCTGCCCGACGGCGTGACCGTGTGCGAGTGGGGTTACGACGACTGGTATCCCTTCGACGAGCGCTGCGCAGTGCTGGCCGAGGCGGGCGTGCCCTTCTGGGTTGCTCCGGGCACCTCGAGCTGGATGAGCATCCTCGGACGCGCCACCAACGCGCGCAACGACGTGCCGGCGGGCGGCCGAGGCCGCCCTCGCCCATGGGGCCACCGGCTATCTGAATACGGACTGGGGCGACAACGGGCACCTCCAACAGCCCGTGGTGAGCGAACCCGGACTGGCCTACGGCGCGGCCGTCTCGTGGTGCCTGGCCACGAACGCCGACCTCGACCTGCACGAGGCCTTGAGCGCCCATGTGTTCTTGGACCCGACGGGCGCGCTGGCCGATGCCGTCCTGGCCCTCGGTGATCTCCATCTGGCGGTGACGCCGCAGTTCCCCAACATGTCGGCACTCGTGATGAACCTCTACTACCCGCAGCTTCCCGTCGGCCGCTCCTTGACCAAGGGACTGACGGCGGCCGAGGTCGAGGCGGTCGACGGTCGCCTGGACGAGGTGCGCGGGCTGGTGGCGCGGGCGAAGCCCGAGCGCGCAGACGCAGCCCGACTGATCGACGAGGTGGATTTCAGCATCGACCTGGTGTCGCTCCTCATGCGCGATCTCCAGGCCCGCCTCGCGGTCGACGGGCACATCGGATCGGTCTCGCAGGCACAGCGCGACGTGCTCGGGCTCGAGCTCGACGACATCACGGAGCGCTACCGCGCCCTGTGGCTCGCTCGCAACCGTCCGGGTGGACTGGAGGACAGCGTCGCCTGGTTGTCCAACATGGGGACGGCCTACGCCACCGGTCAGCCCGATCCGAACTGGGGCGGCATCTCGGTTCGTTGAGCTCAGGTCGTTGAGCTCAGGCCGCCCTGCCGCCCTCCTCCTCGTCGTCCTCGCTGTCGTCCTCGTCGGCTTCGTAGCAGTCCCACGAGCAGTAGCCCGCGATGCGAGGAGAGGCCGGGTGGTACCGGCAACGCCGGCACAGCTGTGTCGTCATCGTCGTCGTCCTCGCTTTCGAGTCTGTGCGTATGGGTACTTCGCGAATACGGATGAGGGTTACGGTGTGCTTGCTACTCGGTCGGTGTTTCTGTGAAACGAAAAGAGCCGCTCCCCAGGGGAGCGGCTCCTCGACGTCGAGACTCTGGAAGAGCCTTTCCTATGACGTCGAGGCCACCCCCAGTGCGAGCAGCTTGGGAACCCCGCAGATCTGTACTTCACACATGGACACGCGTGCCTGCACCAGGGAGCTGTCGCTCCCTTGGCACCGGATCGGCCGACCCGTCACCGACGTGTTGCGTCGTCATGATGGAGTCAGTATACGAGAGCCGGACCACACGCCTGGACGCAGCAGCGGAAAGTTCATATCCGCGTCACATGCGGAGCGAGGACGCCGACCGAGTCCGGCCAGGCCGGCAGACGGCGAGACGCGGACTGGCTGGGCCTTCCCGGTCAGGCCGGCGCGTCGGCCAGACGAGCCTTGAGCTCGGGCTTGACCACCTTGCCGGTGGGGTTCCGGGGCAGCGCGTCGATGAAGAGGAACTGGCGGCGGCACCTTGTAGTCGGCCAGGTGCTCGAGCCCGAAGGCCCGCAACTCGTCGCCGTCGGTCTGGGCCCCCGGGTGGAGGACGACGAAGGCGACCACGTCCTCGCCGAGGACCGGATGGGGTGCGCCGACGACCGCCACCTCCTTGACCGCCTCGTGCTGGACGAGCACGTGCTCGACGTCGGTGGCGTGGACGTTGTTCCCGCCCCGGATGATGACGTCCTTGGAGCGGCCGACGATGTAGAGGTAGCCGTCGGCGTCGAGCTTGCCCAGGTCGCCGGTCACGAGCCAGCCGTCGCGCCAGATCTCGGCCGTGGCGTCGGGGTCGTTGAAGTACTCGCGCTGGCGCCCCGGCATCTGGAGGCGGACCTCGCCCACGGTGTCGGGCGCCACCGGCTCGTCGTGGTCGTCGACGATCCGCACGACGGCCGGGCGGCGAGATCATGCCGACCGAACCCGGACGCCTGCACCGCCTCGCCCTGCGGCATGACGCAGTAGGCGGAGCCCGCCTCGGTCATGCCGTAGTTGTTCGAGACCAAGGCGCTGGGCATCTTGGCCTGGAGCCGCTCCACCACGTAGGGGGCCAGGGGCGCGCTGCCCACCGAGCACATGGTGACCGAGGACAGGTCGGCCTCGTCGAAGCGGGGATGGTCGATGAGGAGGTGCGCCATGGCGGGCACCAGGAAGACGGCCACCGGGCGCTGCGCCTCGACCACCTCGAGCCAGCGGCCGGCGTCGAAGCGGGGCTGGTAGATGACCTGGAGGCCCAGCTTCATGGGCGTGTAGACGAGGGCGATGCCGGCGAAGGTGAAGAGGGGGCTGGCGTGCATCCAGCCGCCGCCGCTCCAGTTGGGCTCCACGGCGCCGATCATCGAGCCGTTGGAGTGACGGACGGCCACGCCCTTGGGCCGCCCCGTGGTGCCCGAGGTGTAGAGGATGTCGGCCAGGTCGTCCTTGTCCCGCGGGGCCTGGAAGGGCGAGCGGTCACCGGCGGTGGCCTCGCCCCAGCCCAGCAGGGCCGTGGACCCGGCGGAACCCGGACACCGTCGACCCGGCGCCGGCGTCGATCAGGGCGACCAGGCCTGGCCGGCCGCGGCCTCGAGGTCGGCCTGGACCAGCTCGCCGTCGGTGACCACGGCGGTGGCGCCCGAATGGGCCAGGACGTGGCCGACCTCGGCCGGGGCCAGGCGGGGGTTCATGGGCACGGCCACCCCGCCGGCCCGGTGGGCGGCCGAGTAGGAGACCAGCCAGCACAGGGCCAGCTCAGGGTGCAGGTGGAGGCCAACGCGGGCGCCGGGCTCGAGGCCGGCCTCGAGCAGGCGCCGGGCCATGGCGTTGGCCGCCCCGTCCCACTCGGCAAAGGTCATGGACCCCACGTCGACCACCTCGAAGGCGGTCTTGTCGGGGAACTCTTCGGCCATTCGGCCCAGGTGCTCGTCCATCAACATGGCTGGGTGCCCCCCCGGAGGCCGGATTTGTTCGCGAAAGTTGACACTCGTGTCAGGGTCGTTGCAGCATGACCGACGCGCTGAGCGAGGGTCAATCTCGACCGTGGCGCAGCGTATTCGCCCGGGCGGCCCAGCCTCCCGGGGCCGAGCCAAGGGATGAGACGCCGTGACCACGGTCCGATTCGACCTGCCGACGCCAGAGGGTGACACCGTCGCGTTCTGGGACGCGGCCAGGGACGGGCGCCTGCTCATCCGGCACTGCCTCGACTGCGACGTCTACTCGTACTACCCCCGGCCCTTCTGCCCCAACGTGCTGGAGCGAGCGGGTGGAGTGGTACGAGGCCAGCGGCGGGGCCACCCTCTACACCTGGTCGGTCATCTACTCCAACGACCAGCCGCCCTTCCGGGACCGGGTGCCCTACGTGGCCGCCGTGGTCGACCTGGAGGAAGGGCCCACGGATGATGACCAACGTGGTCGACTGCCCCTTCGAGGAGCTCCGCATCGGCATGCCCTTGCGGGTCGACCTTCCAACCGATTTCTGACGAGTTCACGATTCCCGTCTTCGTGCGGGCCTGAGGAGGACACACCATGACCGACGCCAACGACGCCGTCATCGTCGCCGCCACCCGGACGCCGATCGGCCGGTCCGGGCCGAGCCCTGGCCGGGCTCACCCTGATCGACATCGGGATGCAGACGGTGGCCGGCGTCCTCGCCGCCACTGCGATCGACCCGGCGGACATCGACGACATCGTGCTGGGCGAGGCGCTCCAAGGCGGCGGCGACACGGCGCGCTACATCGCCAACGCGCTGGGCCTGCCTCCCGACACGCCGGGCGGAGCCACCCAGCGCCAGTGCGCCACCGGCATGATGGCGGTGCAGGACGCGGCGGCCAACATCCGCGCCGGCATGGCCGACGTCGTCGTGGCCGGTGGGATCGAGACGATGACCCGCTTTCCCGCGCTCTACCAAAAGTCTCCGTTGCCGTTCGGGGAGATGCAGCGCTTCTCGCCGCCGAGCCACCCCGACACGCCCGACGCGCCCAACATGAACATGCTCATCACGGTGGGCGAGAACACGGCCCGCGAGTGCGGCATCACCCGCGAGGAGTCGGACTTCTGGTCCTACCAGTCGCACATGCGGGCCGTGGCGGCCACAAAGGACGGCCGCTTCGCCGAGGAGATCGTCCCGGTGACGGTGCCGGCCGGCAAGGGCGAGACGGCGACGGTGTCGATCGACGAGCACCCCCGGGCCGACACGACGCTCGAGAAGCTGGCCTCGCTCCGCTCGCTCACCGGGCCCGACGGGCAGGTGACGGCGGGCAACTCGTCGGGCGTGGGCGACGGTGGCGCCGCCCTGGTGCTGACCTCGCGGGCCTACGCCGAGGCGCACAACCTCACGCCGCTGGCCACGGTGCGGGCATGGAACTCGGCGGGGATCGAGCCGGCTCGCACCGGGCTGGCCCCCACCATCTGCGTGCCCCGAGCCCTGAGCAAGGCCGGGCTGAGCGAGTCCGACGTCGACCTGGTCGAGATCAACGAGGCCTTCGCCACCATGGCCGTGGCCTCGTCACGCAAGCTGGGCTTCCCGCACGACATCGTGAACGTCAACGGCGGCGGCATCGGCCTCGGTCACCCCATCGCCTGCACGGGCGCGCGCCTCCTGGTCACCCTCCTCCACGAGCTGCGCCGCCGCGGCGGCGGCATCGGGGTGGGCACGCTCTGCGCCGGTGGGGGCATGGGTTCGGCCACCGTGCTCGAGGTGCACCCCGCCGCCTAAGGGACCAGAGAGTGGGCCGGCACCGGCCCGACGTCAGGCCCCGTAGTGGCGGATCTCGATCAGGTGCCGCGCTGGGATCGAAGAGGTACACCGTGGGCCCGCCGCCGCGCGCGCCGACTTCGTCGCCCGGACCCCGCATGTTGCCGACGTCGTGGAAGGAGTCGCCGTAGGGGACGCCCGCCTCCTTGATGCGCCCGAAGGTGGCCGTCGAACTCCTCGGGCTCCAGGGCGAAGGCCAGGTGCTCTCCACCCTCGCTCCCCCACGGCGCCAGCAGGATCATGCAATCGGGACCGATCCGGATCACCCGGAACGGGCCGTCGGGCCCGTCGTCGCCGAAGCCCATCACGTCGGTGTAGAAGGACACGCTGGCCTCGACGTCGTTCACATTGAGGATGAGATGGTCGAGGAGCGCCATGATCGTGACTACTCCTTGTCCTCTCCCCCGCCCTCGCCCATGTGGTCCTTGATGGAATTGACCACCGTCGGGTCGAGCAGGGTGGTGACGTCGCCCAGCGGGCGGTCGTCGGCCACGTCGCGCAGGAGGCGGCGCATGATCTTGCCGGAGCGGGTCTTGGGCAGCTCGGGGGTCAACATGATCTGACGCGGCTTGGCGATGGGGCCGATCTCGCGGGCCACGTGGTCGCGCAGCTCCTTGACCAAGGCCTCGCCCGCCGCCCCCTCGGTGTCGTTCCCCCCCTTGACGGTGACGAAGGCCACGATGGCCTGCCCGGTGGTGGCGTCGTTCGCCCCGACCACCGCCGCCTCGGCCACGGCCGGGTGGCTGACCAGCGCGTGCTCCACCTCGGTGGTCGAGATGCGGTGGCCCGAGATGTTCATCACGTCGTCCACCCGGCCCAGCAACCACAGGTCGCCGTCCTCGTCGCGCTTGGCGCCGTCGCCCGGCGAAGTAGCGGCCGGGAAAGCGCGACCAGTAGGTCTCGCGGTAGCGCTCCTCGTCGCCGTAGATGCCGCGCAGCATGCCCGGCCACGGTTCGGTGATGACGAGGTAGCCCCCCTCGTCGTTGCCGACCGAGTGGCCCTCGTTGTCGATGACGTCGGCGCTGATGCCGGGGAAGGGCGTCATGGCCGCCCCGGGCTTGGTGGCCGTGACGCCGGGCAAGGGCGTGATCATGATGCCCCCGGTCTCGGTCTGCCACCAGGTGTCGACGATGGGGCAGCGATCGCCGCCGATGTGGGTGCGGTACCAGATCCACGCCTCGGGGTTGATGGGCTCGCCCACCGAGCCGAGCAGGCGCAGGCTCGAGAGGTCGTGCGCCGCCGGGTGGTCCTCCCCCCACTTCATGAAGGTGCGGATGGTCGTCGGCGCGGTGTAGAGGATGCTGACCTGGTAGCGCTCGACGATCTGCCACCAGCGGTCCCGGGTCGGCGTGTCGGGCGTGCCCTCGTACATGACCTGGGTCACGCCGTTGGCCAGCGGGCCGTAGACGATGTAGCTGTGGCCGGTGACCCACCCGATGTCGGCGGCCGTCCAGCACACGTCGGTCTCCGCCTTCACGTCGAAGACGAGCCGGTGCGTCGCCGACACGTGGGTCAGGTAGCCGCCACTCGTGTGCAGGATGCCCTTGGGCTTGGCCGTCGTGCCGCTGGTGTACATGATGTAGAGCGGGTGCTCGGCGTCGAACGCCTCGGCGGCGTGGGTGGCGGGCTGGCGCTCGACCACCTCGTGCCACCACACGTCGCGCTGGTCGTCCCAGGCCACGTCCTGGCCGGTGCGCCGCACCACGAGCACCTTCTCCACGGCGGGACACTCGGACACGGCCTCGTCCACGGCCGGCTTGAGCGCACTGGCCGCGCCCCGGCGATAGCCGCCGTCGGCCGTGATGACGAAGTGGGCGTCGCAGTCGAGGATGCGGCTGCGCAGCGCATCGGAGGAGAAGCCGCCGAACACCACGGTGTGCGGCGCGCCCAGGCGGGCGCAGGCCAGCATGGCCACGACGGCCTCGGGGATCATGGGGAGGTAGATGGCCACCTTGTCGCCGGCCCGCACGCCGAGCTCGGTCAGCGCGTTCGCGGCCCGGCACACCTCGGCCAGCAGGTCGGCATAGGTGATGGTCCGGGTGTCGCCCGGCTCGCCCTCCCAGTGGAAGGCCACCCGGTCGCCCCGCCCGGCGTCGACGTGGCGGTCGACGCAGTTGACGGCCACGTTGAGCGTGCCGTCCACGAACCACTGGGCAAAGGGGAGGTCCCACACCAGCGCCGTCGACCAGGGCTTGGCCCAGGACAGTGCGCGGGCCTGGGTCTCCCAGAAGCCGATCCGGTCCGCGTCCGCCTCGGCGTAGATGCCCGCCTGGGCGTTGGCCTCCTTGGCCAGGTCTGCGGGGGGCGGGAAGGTGCGGGTCTCGTGCAGCAGGGCCGACAGGCCCTCCTCGTGGGTCTCGCTCACTTGGCCTCCTCGTTGGCGTCCGACGTCGCTCGCCACTCCTGCCTACCAGAACGGGACGGCTGCGATCACCGGACGGGCGGCCGCAGCTCGAATCCCTCGAAGGTGAAAGCCGGGGTGACGGTCGCCCCGACGAGGGTGTAGCGACCCAAGGGCCGGGCCGTCTGCCAGACGCCGGCCTCGACCACGGCCTGCGGCCGCTGCCCCGCCTGGACCTCCGGACCGAGGACGTGGGTGTCGGACCGCCCGCCGTCCCACTCGCGACGGAGCTCGAGCGGATCACCGGCATAGAAGTGCCAGATCTCGCTGGCGTCGATGCGGTGCCAGACCGAGACCTCGCCCGCCAGGAGCAGGTAGTAGATGGCGCTGCCGGCCGGCCGCTCGCCGCCCTCCGCCGGGGCGACCCAGGTGCGGCGGTACCACCCGCCTTCGGGATGCGGCTCGAGCCCGAGCTCGGCGATGTAGTGCTCGCCGGGGCGCATGGTCGCAGTCTCCCTCGCCGCGGCGAGGTCAGGCCGAGAGAATTCCGAGCGAGGCGGCGACGGCGACCGAATGCTCCGCGGCACCCCCGAGGAGCGCACCCGTGGTCTCGGCCCGCTTGATGAAGAGATGACTGTCGTGCTCCCAGGTGAAGCCGATGCCACCGAAGGACTGGAAGGCCTGGCGGCAGACGAGGCGCTGGCAGTCGTCGCTCGCCGCCTTGGCCATCGAGACGGCGACGGCCCGGTCCTCGGTGTCCTCGTCGATGGCGGCGACGGCGTAGTAACAGAGGGCGCGGGCCCGCTGCACCTCGAGGAACATGTCCGCCATCTTGTGCTTGATCGCTTGGAACGACCCGACGGCCACGCCGAACTGCTTGCGCTCCTTCACGTAGGCCAGCACGAGCTGGAAGAGACTGTCGCAGGTGCCGACCGTCTCGAGCGCCAGGGCGACG
Source organism: uncultured Acidimicrobiaceae bacterium (assembly GCA_963726855.1). Classification (GTDB taxonomy): domain Bacteria; phylum Actinomycetota; class Acidimicrobiia; order Acidimicrobiales; family RAAP-2; genus Bog-473. The sequence continues at coordinate 3,915 of CAVSEB010000008.1, read as the reverse complement.
GTCGCCTGCTGAAGGGCACGGCGGATGCCCAGGCCCGAGGCGTCGCTACCCGGATCGCCGAGGGCGCGGTCGTCGCCGACGGTGACGCGGCGCAGCGTGGCCGTGGCCAAGGGGCGGCTCGCATCGAGCGAGCGGACGCGGGAGAGGCCCGCCTCGGCGCCGGGGACGACGAACGCGCCGAAGCCGTCTCCGGCCCGCGCCAGCACGGCAACTTCGCCGTGTTCCTCCTGGATCCCGAGCAGGCCGACCTTGGTGCCGTCGAGGACCCAGCCCTCTTTCACCCGCTCGGCGACCAACGTGACGTCGTCGAGGGACCAGCCCTTGGGGTGGTCGGAGAGAGCCACGGTGCCGGTAATGGCGCCCGAGGCGACGGCGGAAAGGAACCGTTCCTGTTGCGCGGCGTCACCCACCTCCCGGACGACGGGCGTGAACTGAGAAAGCGTGGAAAGCAGGGGGCCGGGCGCCACGACACGGCCGAGTTCCTCGGCGACGACCGCTGTCTCCACGAAGGTGAGGCCGATACCACCGAACTCCTCGGGCACGGTGAGTCCGGGCCAGTCGAGGGCGACCATGGAGGCCCAGAGCTCCTCCGCCTGCCCGTGCTCGACGGCGGCCCGCACCACCTCGGTGGAACACTCCTTCTCGAGGAACGAGCGGACCGAGTCTCGCAACTCCTCCTGATCGCTCGTGAACTCGAGCTCCACCTCTCCCCTTCCCGGCCGACGCCGGTGGGGCGCCGAAGCGGGCCGAGTGTACCTGATGCCCTGGTCAGCCCCCTTAGGAGCACCGGTGGTCCCCCCGAAGTGGCAGATCGGAACGGACGGATGAGGAGAACAGTCTCGCCTACACTCTGTGACGCGCCTCTAGCTCAACGGCAGAGCAACGGACTCTTAATCCGCAGGTTTCGGGTTCAAATCCCGAGGGGCGCACCAAAACGTCTTCACAGTTGACGTCAGCCCATCTTCACAGTTGGGTGTTTGCAGGACGTGGATCGCTTCTCGGTCCGTTTTCTGATCCGGCACGTCGTCGCGTCCGGTCTGAGGGATTCGCCTGAGGGCTGCGTTCAGTCAGCTGCGGCCGCGATGAGATCAGCGCTCGTTCGTCGGCGACGCTTGCGCGTCTTGGGCTCGAGCCCGGCTCGACGCCGACGTTCGTCCTCGCGTTGTCGTTGCTCGAAGGCATCGACGATGCGCACGTTGCGGGCCACAACAGCGCAAGCGAGCAGGAGGCTGATGGCGGCTAGTCCCATGACCCGGCACCAGCCACGCGTCACATCGGTGCTGGCCGGGTCCTTCATGGTCGAATAACTGCGCTCGACCGCGGTGCGTCGGGCGAACGAACGACGGTGGGCGGCCGAGGGGTAGTCGTGCTTCTGTTTGGTCTTGGCGTTGACCTCGGCCGGAACGGTGAGCGTCGCCTGCACGCAGCAGGTCGGAGCGGACTGTGGCGGTGCCGTCACGCTGGGGCGGTCGAAGGACAACGCCATCGAGTCGGCGCGCGCTGGGCAGCGCACCTTGCCCATGGCGGCCGGGCACATCACGCGGTGATAGCCGTCGGCGTCGTCAGCGCTGATGCGCCCGAGCTTGTAACGCGACAGCTCGGCGCTGCGCACATCGTGCGCGACCACTTCGGCCTCAGTCGCGCCCCGGGCCAGCGGGCCGAGGGTGAACAGGGCAGGCGGCGTGCAAGGGCAGTAGAGGTTGCCGTTGGCACAGATGGCCCCGCCATAGGTGCCCTTGGTCCCGCGGTCAGAGGGGTGCAGGTCCATGACCAGGCGTGCCCCGGCCGCGCGCAGCGGCAGGGCCCAGTACTCCGAGCGGCGATGGGCATAGCCCGAGTCACAGAGCACGTCGCCGAGCGCACTGTCACTCCCGGCCATGCGCTCGAGGACTGGGACGAAGGCGCGCACCGGATCGTGGGCGCAGGTGCTCAGCGCCATGCGGCGCACCAGTTCGGGGACGGCCGGTCCACCCTCGTCGGCGACCATGGTGGCGGCCGAGAAGAAGTAGCCGAAGAAGAGGTCGGACTTGCCGGGCCCGGGACGCCGGTGCCCCCAACTGGCTTCTCGGTCCGCGCTCTGCCGCTCAGGACCGCTCGGCGGAGTGGCGAAGGCCTCCTGATCGCTCCAGTCCACCGCCAACGAGGTTGACGCCTCCTTGTAGCTGGGCGGGACCGACGCCTCGACCAGCGCGTCGAGGACGAGGGCCAAGAGGTCGGACGGATCCCCGTCAGGTTTCTCCTTGGCCAGGGCCCGAGCGGCCAGTCCGAAGGTGTATTCGGTCTGGCGATACGTGAGGCGGTGGATGACACCGTGCCAGAGCACGAGAACGCCGAGGCGTTCTTGGTCCGCCTCGCTGAGCGAGACCAAGGCATGGTGGACGCGCACGAGGTGGGCCCGACGGCCGTCCGAGACGGCCGCGGCGATGCCGACGAGCAGGGTGCGCACGCTGAGTTGACGGGGCCGCACGCCCACGGCCAACTTCGACTCGATCAGCGGGGCCACTCCCGAGGCGTCGATGATCGCCTCGCAGCGCTCGAGCGTGCCGTCTTTCACCGGCCACCCAAGAGGGTGACCGCCCGCTCCTCGTCACCGGGGTCGAGCTCGGCCACGACGTCGCCCAGGCGTTGCGAGCAGCGCAAGCCGGCCGCGGCCAGGAAGGTGGCCAGTCCAATGTCCTGCGCACAGCGGGCCACCCATGTGGCGCGCAGGCGGGCCAAGGAGAGCCGCTCGAGATCGGGCCCTTTCGCCAAGGAGGCAATCAGCGGGCTGGTCACGTTGCGCCGAGTGGGTGCGGCTCCACCGACGATGAATCCGTCCCCGGCCGAGCGCGCGGCCGCCAGCGCCCGGTCGGCCAACGCACGGCGAACCGGCACGACTCGCGGCCTGGCCCCTTTGACGCTGACCACCACTCCGCCCGAACGCGCCACGACATCGTCTCCGCTGACCAGGCGCAGGTCGGCCCCGATCAGGCCGGCCCCGGCCCCGAGCGCAATGAGCCCACTGGCCCGCCAACGCCGCCGCTCGGTGGGCTGCGCATCGGCCAGAGCCAGATAGGCGCGCAGATCGGCCTCTGAATAGGGAGCCTTGGCCCGCTCGCGCGAAAGCGGGACGGGGCTTGGCCCGGGCTCGGACCGTCGGGCCAAGAAGGAGAGATTCGTGCGGGCACAGCGCCGAGCCGGAGCGCTCCAGCCCGGCGTCCCGCTGGCCATGAAGCGCTCGATGAACGCGCCGGAGAGCACCAGAGCGGGATCGGGCTCGAGGCCGAGCGAAAGGGCGAAGTCGCAGATTCGGCTGGCCGCCCAGGCCAACGAGCGAGCCCGGGCCCAGGTCGCTGGTTCGACCGCGGAGACCACCACTCGAGCGAAGGCACCGGCACGTCCGTCGACCCCACGAGGGACCCAGGTGGAGAGGTCGACCGAAGGCCGAGTCATACAATATATATACTGTCGGATACTCCTCACCGGGTGGATCCCCGGTGCCAAGGTTGTGCCCAAGACATGACTCCCACCCCCGCCCAGCGCGCCGAGGCCCGGCGCATCGCCCGCTCGCTGGCCGACGTGGGCTTTGTGCTCCCCGGCACCATGACCGAACGCCTGACGCGTTGTGGCAAAGCCAACTGCCGCTGCCACGCCGAGCCCCCGGTGCTGCACGGTCCCTATCACCAGTGGACCCGCAAGGTGGCCGCCAAGACGGTGACGCGCCTCATGAGCGACGAGCAGCTCAACGACTACGGCCCTTGGATCGACAATGAGCGCCGCCTGCGCACCCTCGTCTCTGAACTCGAGGAGCTCAGCCTGGGCATCGTCGAGGCCGATCCGCGCTGGGAGCGTTGATCAGTGTGGGCGTGTGATCGTTAATCCGCGACTGGGTCTGGAAGAGAGTTCAAAAGTTCCAGGTCACGGGCAAACGTGAAG
>CAVSEB010000007.1:0-106472 GCA_963726855.1 uncultured Acidimicrobiaceae bacterium | reverse complement strand
GGCCAACGCCGCCGCAGCCGGCACTGGCACGAGTTCACGACGGAGCGCTTCGAAGTCCGGTCGCGGTCGGGGAAAGCATATGCCGGCATCGATGGTGAGGCCCTCGAGCTCGAATACTCCCCTGAGGTTCGAAATTCACCGGGGCCTACGGTTGCTGGTACCTCGGGGAAACCTCACTGCGGCCGAAAGTCGACGGGCTCGCGATGTCTCGGGAATGGACCTGATCGAGCTCGCCCGCGGTCGCGATCCGATCACCGAGCAACTCTGAACGTCGTCGAACCGTCCAACTATCCCTCGCAGCGCAGTGGGTGGGCCTTAGCGTTGTGTGCAGGAGGTCGCACCTGGATGCGACCGAATACCCGAGAAATCGGGGGGGAGAGGTGAAACCATGGAAGAAAAGGGTGAAGGCTGGCTCATTTTCGCAGCCGTCGTGCTCGGAGTCGCGGGCATCATGCGCGTCTTCGACGCCATCTGGGCGTTCCGCTATCACGGCGTGCTCCCTCAGAACTTCGAGGATGCATCTTCGGCCACAGCCTGAAGACATACGGCTGGGTGTACCTCTCGTGGCCATCGTGCTTATCCTCTGCGCATTCGGGGTCTTGGCACGGTCACAGTTCAGCCGATGGATCGGGATCTTCGCCGGAGCGATCATGGCCATCAGTGCGATCTGGTGGATGCCCTTCTACCCCGTGTGGTCGCTCACCTACATCTTTGTCGGCGTCCTCGTGATCTACGGGCTGTCCGCCTACGGCGGGCGTGAGGTCACGGCGTAGCCCCGACCACCCAACTGTCCAAAAGCGGAGTTGAACGTGGCGTCGAGCGTCCGGCGCCACGTTCTTCCGCGTTATGACCGAGCAGATGAACGGCTCGACGCGTCTGTCCCTTCCGGCTACTTGTACGGTTTCCCGTGATTGATCGGGTCCTGCTCTGGGATGTCGACGGGACATTGGTCAAGACCGGCGGGCTCGGTGTAGTCGTGTTCGACGTCGCGTTGGAACGTGTGCTCGGTGTTCGGCCCGAGGTCCGCCTGAGGATGAGCGGCAAGACCGATCCGCAGATCGTGCGCGAGTACTTGTCGAACATGGGCATCGAAGAGACGCCCGAGGTGGTCCAGGCGGTGCTGCGCCATATCGAGAGGGAGCTCGCCGCTGTTGCCGCCACAGGCCGCCTCGCCGCCGAGGGAACGGCCTGTCCGGGTGTTGCCACAATCCTGGCCGAACTTGCCGCCCGGCCGTCCGTATTGTCCACCCTTGTGACTGGGAACGTTTACCCCAACGCCGTCGTGAAAGTGGCAGCCTTCGGTCTTGACAAATGGCTCAACCTCAGTGTGGGCGCATACGGCAGTGACGATCACGATCGCAGGCTCTTGGTGCCCCGCGCAATGGCACGGGTGGCGGAGCAGACCGGCTGGCGCGCTGATCCCGATCAAGTGTGGGTGATCGGTGATACGCCGCGAGACCTTGATTGCGCCCGATCTGCCGGTGTCCGGTGTCTGCTCGTTGGGACAGGTCGCTATACAGCCAATTCGCTGGAGGGCATCGGAGCCGATGCCGTGCTCCACGATCTCTCCGACACCACCGGAGTCGTAACGCTCTTGACTGGCGTCTAGAACGCCTCTGATCCAGTGGTACGGGACCCCAAGAACCCGCCGGGGTATCGGCACATCTTGCGCCGATCTGTCCGATCCAATGATGGCTCCCGACCGGCGGATGGCGACGGCGTAGCCGGACGGCGCTCGGAAGTGACTATTGCCACTCGACGTTTGCGACGTCGAGGGCGACGGAGAGCCCCTTCAGATTGAGTTCACGGCGGTTACGAACGTGGAAGTGGTCGGTGACCGAATCGATGACGGCCGCGGTCACAAGGATCTCTCCAGTGCCGGCGGCGGCACCGACACGGGCAGCTTCGTGGACTCCCTTGCCCAAGTAGTCATCGCCAAGGTCGACAGCTTCGGTGGCGTGGACACCGATGCGCACCTGCGGAGCGAAGCCATGCTCACGACGGTGATCGGCCAGGGTGCGCTGGATCGCAACGGCGCACTCGACGGCGTCAAAGGAATCGGTGAACGATACGAAGAACCCATCTCCTTCATGGTTGATCTCCCGACCGTTGTGCGCATGAAAACACTGACGCAGGGTACGGTCGTGCCAGTCCAGTAGGTTTCCCCACGCGTCATCACCCAGGACCTCGACGAGCCTGGTCGAGTCGACAATGTCGGTGAACATCAGGGTGCAGGTAGCCCGGCTCCGCCGGGCCGCGTGGAGCATCGAGCGCACCCGCTCTGCCTCTCGGACCGCGCCGAGACGTTCGAACGCGCTCGAGCGCCGCCTCGAGCTCCCCCGTGGCGTTGGACTCATGGCCACTGACTCGCAGCGCTCCGGCGATGATAAGCCGAGCACGAGCCGCCTCGAATGGCGCGTCGACCTCGCACCACAGGCGGCATGCCTCCCGCAGCGAGGTAATCGCGGCCTCTGCGTCGCCATTGGCCAATTGGACCTGGCCGCGCGCTTCGGCGACAGAGGCGAGGGCGGCAGTGGTGTGGAACGAGTTCCCCCATGACTCCAGCTCGGCCAAAGCATCACGGGCTCGGTCGACCCGACCGGCCGCCAAGGCGATCGTCACCGCTGCGGGTAGAACCGAGCCGCGGTCCTCTTGGTGGACGCCGACCATCTGGGCCAACGCGTCGGTAATGCTGGCGAGAGCAGCGTCAGGCTTGCCTTCGTCCAACAGCAACAGCGCCAGTCCCGGCTGGGGCAGTCCGCCCAGCTCCTGGGCACGTCGAAAGGCGTCTCGGGCCCCTGATTGATCGCCCCTTCTCCGCCGGATCTCACCGAGCTCGGTCAAGGCCCATCCGGTCGCGATCAGGTTGGCTGGCAACAACTCTTCGATGGCATCGAGGGCGTCTCGCTCGGCGTTGTCAAGCTCCCCGCGAAGACGGCGGACCTCAGCGCGATGGAACCGACAGAGACCGGGAAAGCCACTCAACGATTCTCGCTCGCACCATCGCAGCGACGCGTCGGTCCACTCGCCGGCACGTCGCCAGTCGGCCATGTTGCGGTAGGCCCAGATCGCGCCGCAATAGACCATTCCGGTGGTATACGGGTTGCTGGCGGCACCGCTCATGGCAGCAGCCTCATCGACCAAGGCACGACCCGCGTCGACGTCGCCCCGAGCGATCAACACATGCCCCTCGTCGTGCAAACCGAAGGCCTCTAGATCGATGTCACCCAGCCGACGGCCGATCGCGCTCGCCTCGCGGGCGTGGTCGAGGGCGGACACTGAATCTTCGTCGGCCCATGCGGCTCGGCCGAGGGACCACTGCAGGTAGCCGTGGGCTGAGCATTCGGGCTCGTCCTCGAGCAGACGAGAGGCGCGACCCAGCCAGCCTCCGGCCTCAGAAAGGCTGTTGCGGACGAAGTGTTCACGGCACAGCGACAATGCGACTCCCGCCGCGAAGCCTCGTTTGCCGACCCGTTCGTAGCGAGCCTCGGCCTGCTCCAGGGCGTCGATCATGGCGCCGTACTCACGTGCCCACCGTGCCGCCTCTGCCAGCAGTTCGGCATCTTCGGGCGCGAGCGGCGAGCGCCTCTCGGCCGCCGTCAGCAGGTCGAACGCCCCACGCCAATCCCGGCGGTCGTAAGCCGATCGAGCGTCGCTGAGCTCGTCGATTCGATCGCCCATGTGGTCCCTCCGGCTAAGGCGAAAAGAATACAGCCCGCCCACTTTGACGGGCTAGGTGCCACCAGGCCGTACCGGGAGGCATCCGATTCAGCTGAGCCGGCGACGAACCCACCAAATGAAGAATCCGCCCAGTACCGCCGCCGCACCCTGAAAGATTGCCAGCTCAGTCCACTGAAGTGCCCAGTATTGGCTAGTTCGTGGTCAATGAGACGGGCGTGGTCGTTCCCGGCTCGTCAAGGTTGGTCGGATTCGAAGGTGTAACCGGCCAACACTGAACGTGCGGCAATCATCGCTTCCACTTCGCGTCTTTGAGACTCAGTCCAATCGACACCGAATCGGCGGTGGTGAGTCGAGGGCCGAATCAGCTGAGCGCAATCATGGAGGTACTCGTCGGACGCTTCCAATCCGAGAAAATGACACACATCGGACAAAGATCCTTTGGGATCCGCGACGACGTCTTCGTACCGGAGCTCGTGAAGCTCCTCGTCTCTCAGCCGGCTTCGGATGTCGTCCATGCCGTCACCCAGTGTTCGATACTTCTTGATCCGCCAGGGCATTTCTTGCTTCGGTCCAATCGATGCGATGTTGTCGAATGGGTTCCGAACAAGGTGGATAAATCGAAGCGGCATGCCCATCTTGGAGCGGAGCAGATCAAGCAGTCGCGGATCGTGATTCAGCCGCATCGCTTGTTTCGCGATGCATTTGTCACCTATGACGCGCAGACGACTGAAACTGCCTTGCTCACTGGTCGGCATGGCGTAGTTATTGCCATTCCATCGCCGATTTGCTGCAGTGAATTGGCGATCCCGTTGAAGGACCACACTAAACACCAGATTGCGAGACAGACCGGGACGTACATACCGCAAGATGTCCGTCTCGTGACCCATCACCATTTCAGGATGCGCGTTGATGACTGAACTCACCAGAGTGCTCCCACTGTGTGGGTATCCGATCAAGAGGCAGAAGCGCTCGACCTCTTTGAACGTGTGGCGATTGCGAACCCCGTGAACAGTCGTCCGCGCCACGAACGCAGCGAACTCGGTGTGGGTCTTCGGTTTCCACATTCTCTTCCGTTTTTTCGAACGGATCGAGGAGGCGGCCATTGGGTGAGTGTAGGGATCGCCCTAAGACCGAACAACCTTGATTCCCAGCAGGGAGACCGGGTTTTGCCGACCTTGACGCAGTGTTTCGGCGCTTTCCGGTCATTGGTCAGTCGTTGAGACGATGAGGTCGACTCTTGAATCGAATGTTTGCGGATGCCGTCAAGAGACCAGTCCAGTGTCGCCCGCCACGAGCATGGGACCACCTTGAGCTGAGTTCCGCCACCAGCATGGGACCACCCTTCCGCCAGTAATGGGACCACCCCGGGGGTCCACCAGCGCCGGTCGCTGATCCGGTCCACTCGCCGCCATCGGAGATGCGATCTGAGGAGCGGCGATGGGATTCCGGGAGGTACCCGTGTTCGAGGTGAAAGAGGTGCTCCGGCTCTGGCTCCGGGGCGAGGGATTGCGCTCTATCGAGCGTCTGGCCGGAGTCGACCGCAAGACGGTCCGCCGTTACGTGGCCGGCGCGGTCGGGGCCGGCGTCGACCGCGCCGGCGGGGAGGGCCAGCTGAACGACGAGGTCCTCTCCGCGGTGCTCGAACAGGTCCGACCCCATCGGACGAACGGCCACGGCGAGTCGTGGCGCACTCTCGAGGGCCACCGAGAGCAGATCCGCGTTTGGCTCGACGACGAGGGGCTCAGCGTGGTCAAGGTCCACACCCTGCTGACCCGCCAAGGGATCCAAGTGCCCAAGCGCACCCTTGAGCGCTTCTGCGCCGAGTTGTGCGGACCGCGCCGGGGCCAAAAGGTGACGGTCCGGGTGGCCGACGGCGAACCCGGGGTCGAGCTCCAAGTCGACTTCGGGCGCATGGGCCTCATGTACGACCCCGACACGGATCGGCGCCGGGTGCTCCAGGCGCTCATCTTCACGCCGTGCCTGTCGCGTTATTCCTTCGTGTGGCTCACCTTCTCCCAGACGCTTCCCGACATCCTGGCCGGCTTCGAGGCGGCCTGGGAGTTCTTCGGCGGGATCTTCGCCGTCGTGATCCCCGACAACATGGCCGCCATCGTCGACAAGGCGAACCCGACCGAGCCGAGGCTCAACGCTGCCTTCGTCGAGTACGCGCAGGACCGCGGCTTCCTCGTCGATGCCACCAGAGTCCGCCATCCCAAGGACAAGCCCCGGGTCGAGCGCACGGTGCCCTATGTGCGCGGTTCCTTCTTCGCCGGAGAGCACTTCATCGATCGGACCGACGCCCAGCGCCGTGCCGTTATGTGGTGCACCACGACGGCCGGACTGCGGGTGCACGGGACGACGGCCTGTCGGCCGGCCGAGCACTTCGCCATGCTCGAGGCCCCCGCCCTCGCTCCGGTGCCCCTCGCTCCCTATGACCTGCCGCACTACGCCAGGCCCAAGGTGCACCGCGACCACCACGTCGAGGTGGCCAAAGCGCTCTACTCGGTGCCGGGGAACCTGATCGGCAAACACCTCGACGCCCGGGCCGACAAGGATCTGGTCAAGCTGTTCTTCCGGGGCCAGCTGGTCAAAGTCCATCCCCGCCAGGCTCCCGGTGGGCGTTCGACCGATGCGAACGACCTGCCCGAAGGAACCGAGGTCTACGCATTGCGCGATCTCGAACGGCTCAAGAACATGGCGGCTGTCCAGGGAGCGGCCATCGGGGCCTATGCGGCCGTGCTGCTCGAGCACCCGTTGCCCTGGACCAAGATGCGCCAGGTCTACGCCCTCTTGGGCCTGGTCAAGAAGTGGGGTCCCGCTCGCGTCGAGGCGGCCTGTGCTCGAGCCGCCGAAGCCGAGGCCTACAGCGTCTCGCTCGTCGGCCGCATGCTCGAACGCGGCACCGAAGGTGACGCGGCGCCGGTGCCGATCCAGGCCCGCCTGGTCCCGGCTCGTTTCGTCCGACCCGACGTCGACTTTCGCCTGCTGACGGCTCGGCGCCAGGACCCGCCGACCGACCCTGAGCGAGTCTCGTCATGAGCGCGCCGCCCCCGGTCATCTCCGCTGAGCTCAAGACGGTGTTGCGCGCCGTGAAACTCGGACGCTGCCTCGACACCCTCCCCGAGCGCCTGGCCCTGGCCAAGGCGCGCACCATGGGACACGCCGAGTTCTTAGAGCTCGTCCTGGCCGACGAGGTCACCCGGCGCGAGACCTCCTCGGCTGCACTGCGGGCCCGCAGCGCCGGGCTCGACCCCGACATGGTGCTCGAGAACTGGGACGAAGCGACCAAGGTCAACTTCGACCATCAGGTCTGGGACGAGCTGTGCTCGCTGCGCTTCATCGACGCCGGCCACAACGTGATGCTCATGGGGCCCGTCGGGGTGGGCAAGACCTTCATGGCGTCCGCCCTCGGCCATGCCGCCGTCCGTCGTCGCTTCAGCGTGAGCTTCGCCCGCGCCGACGTCTTGCTCAAGCGCCTCCGGACCAGCCGGCTCGACAACTCCCACGACGCCGAGATGCGCAAGCTCATGCGCGTCGACCTGTTGATCCTCGACGATTTCGCCCTCCAGCCTCTCGATCCCCTCGACACGGCCGACATCTACGAGCTGGTCGTCGAGCGCCACCGGGCGGCCTCGACCCTGGTGACGTCGAACCGCGAACCCATCGAGTGGATCGGCCAGATGGCCGACGCCCTCTTGGCCCAGTCCGCCATCGACCGTCTCCAGTCGGCCGCCTACGAGCTCGTTCTCGATGGTGAGTCCTACCGCAAGCATCAAAAACCGGGGCTCGACGTCGGCACCACGACCCCGCGGGCTACGCGGAGGAAGCGTCGGTCTTGACCGCCTACAAGTGAGCGGTCATCATCGACGTGCCGACGCTGCACACCCCCGAGGTGGTCCCTTCACATTGACGGAAGGGTGGTCCCTTCAGTGTGGCGGGCGAGTGTCGGAGTTCTTTGCAAGATCTAAGCGAGCCAACGGTCGGTGATCGCGTCCATGAAAGAGATGTCATGAGTGCGAGCCAGTCGCCACCTTCCTGAGCCGGGCGGAATCAGAATGTTCCCGAAACCACCGCGGCGGACGATGCCAGATGATGGGCGAAAGGGAAGCGTCCCGACGCCTTGCCCATGAATCAGTCATGGCCCTGAATAGAGTCGGTGTCACAGGGCTATCCCTGTAGCTTCTCTATCAGGTCACTGAAACGGTCGGGCTGCCCGGATTTGAACCGGGGACCTCTGCGTCCCGAACAGAGCCCGGCCGGGTTTCGGCTCCTCCGACTAACTCGACGAATCACCCAAATTTGCTGGTCAGCCTAACGATTTCGTCGATTCGACGCGACCACATGAGACCGTGAAATACCGCTGTTTTTCATCGTTCCGCGCCATTTCCGCGCCAATTTGTGGGGGCCTGAATCTGGCCTTCTCAACACGTCCGTGGTCCGTTGAAAGCGCTCAGTTGTACGCCCCGACTGCCCCACTTTGACGGAGCGCGAGGTTGCCCGCAGGCCGGCGTTCGGGGACGCGGTGGCTACCCGACGAGCCGCCGCCCGCCGCCTCGTCCGGGTATTCTCGTAGTGGCCGCTGGCCGCCGAATGGCCACAGGGTCTCTACAGGCCGCAGGGTTTCTACCGGAGGTGTCGACGATGACGCTGACCAAAAAGGCCGTGGTACCGCTCGGAAAAGCGGACCGATTCTTCATCGGGGGCGAGTGGGTCAAGCCGTCGTCCGAGGCCACGATCGATGTCATCGACTCGGGGACCGAGGAGATTTTCTTCCGTGTGCCGGAGGCGAAGGATGGCGACATGTCGCGGGCCGTGGCCGCCGCCCGCGAGGCCTTCGACAGGGGTCCGTGGCCCCGCATGAGCCACGTCGAGCGGGCCGGATACCTGCGAGCGCTGGGGGCCGGTCTGCAGGAACGGGTAGGGGATGTCGGGCAGATATGGCCCCGGGAGTCCGGTGTCGTGCACGCCTTCGCCGAAGTGCTCGCGGCCGCCTGGGCGAGCGCATTTGACTACTACGCCGGGCTGGCCGACACCTTTCCGTTCGAGGAGCAGGTGACCCCGTGGATGGGCGAGTTTGGATTGATCGTGCGGGAACCCGTCGGCGTGGTGGGGGCAATCATCCCCTGGAACGGTCCGCTGGTGATGATCACCTACAAGGTCGCCCCCGCCCTGCTCGCCGGGTGCACGGTCGTGCTCAAATGCTCCCCCGAGGCGCCCGGTGAGGCCTACGTACTGGCGGAGATCGCCCAGGCGATCGGATTGCCGGCCGGGGTGTTGAACGTGGTCACCGCCGATCGTGAGGTGTCGGAGCTGCTGGTCAGGGATCCCCGGGTCGACAAGATCACGTTCACGGGGTCGACGGCGGCAGGACGGCGGATCGCGTCGATCTGTGGTGACCGCATCGCCCGCTGCACCCTGGAGTTGGGGGGAAAGTCGGCGGCCGTGATCCTCGACGACATCGATATCGCCACCGCGGCCGGTACCCTCGCCGCAAACGAGTGCTTCGTGTCGGGACAGGTCTGCTCTTCCCTCACCCGGATCGTCGTCACCCGGAACCGGCACGACGAGTTCGTCGACGCCCTGACCCAGTCCTTCGCCCAGGTCCAGGTGGGGGACCCGTTCGATCCCCAGACTCAGATGGGCCCGCTGGCGTCTCGGCGCCAGCGGGACCGGGTCGAGGGCTACATCGCCAAGGGCCTCGCCGAGGGGGCGACCCTCGCAGCCGGCGGCGGTCGCCCGAAGCACCTGGACCGTGGCTGGTACATCGAGCCGACGGTGTTCGGGAACGTCGACAACTCCTCCACCATCGCTCAGGAGGAGATATTCGGCCCGGTCCTCAGCGTCATTCCCGCCGACGACGAGCAGGACGCCATCGCCATCGCCAACGACACGATCTACGGATTGAACGCCTCGGTGTTCACCAACGATGTGGACCGGGCCCGCGACGTAGCCCGGCAACTGCGCTCGGGCACGGTCGGCCACAATGCATTCCGTACTGATTTCACTATGGCGTTCGGTGGCTTCAAGCAGTCGGGGATAGGACGCGAGGGGGGAACCGAAGGGTTGCTTCCGTTCCTCGAGACCAAGTCGGTGATCCTCGAGGGCCGTCCGGCGGGCTACAAAACCGAAAGCTAGAGTCGCCGCCCCTTGCGCATTTTCCAAGCAACGACGAGGCACCAGGCACCCGGATCGGGTCTCGAAGAGGTGGTGTGGGGGGTGACGGTGGTGAGCTGATATCGGCGACCCGTGCGTACGGGTGCCCCACTCGTGCCGTACGGCCGCAGGGTTATACGGGTGATTGAACATTTGGGGACAGGGGTCCTCGACCCGTGACGAGCGGCGGTCAAGGGCAGCCGAAGGCTGGCGGAGCGAACCCTTGACGGCCGCGTCGTAACTTCATTCGAAGCCCACAATGGAGTTGGCCGGTCGCTCGGCGACCGGCCTGGATGCGTAGTTGGGCCGAATTGGGGCGGGTGCGTGCCCTGTAACACAGCACCCGCAAAATACATACAAGACCAACGACTCACTGGGGCCAACGCACGCCGCACACCTCCAGCGTGAACATGTTTCCGGTCAGGGCTCGTAGTGGTATCTGGCCTGCAGCACCACGAGGTCGTCGTCCTCGACCGTATAGACCAAGCGATGCTCGCCGTCGATCCGCCTCGACCAGGAGCCCTGTAGGACATGGCGCAGTGGCTCGGGCTTTCCGATTCCGGCGAATGGGTCGCGCAGCGTGTCCTCGATGAGCCGATTGATCCGCTTCACCATCTTCTTGTCGACAGACTGCCAGTGGAGGTAGTCGGACCAGCCGTGTGGCGTGAAGACCAGCCTCACTCCGAGAGTTCGTGGGCCTCGAAGTCACCGCTGCGAGCCTGCTCGAGGCTTTCGAGCAGACGCCGGGCGTTCGCCGGCGACCGGAGCAGGTAGGCGGTCTCCTCCAGTGCCTCGTAGTCCGCCCGCGACATCAGCACGGCGTCTCCACGCTTCGAGGTGATCTCAATCGGCTGGCGGTCGTTGTTCACCTGCTCGATCAGGGGGAAGAGGTTCTTCCTGGCTTCGCTTGCCGTCAGTCGCCACGGGTCCTCCTTCACTCGTACGAGATATCGTACCACTTCCGCCAGGAGCGCTCGGGCCGGATCAGAACATTTTCAGCGTCGCTTGACATCCGGGTGCAGCTAGTCGCATACTTGCGACCCCGTATGAGCGACGCCCCCGACTTCCGTTCCGACCGCAGCGAGAGCCCCGAGGGGCGGGGCATCGCCTACGGCCGCTTCGCCGCCTTCTGGAACTCGGTGCCCGAAGAGCGTGCGGGCCGAGCCTCTCAGAGGAAACCATCGTCAGCTCCATCGAGGAGTTCCCGGCGCTCGATCCGCGACGATGCCGCCCGGGCGGTCGTCGAGGACGCCGAGCTCATCGGCTTCTGGGTGGCCTGGCACAAGGCCGGCGGTTTCACGGGCCTCGAGAGCGGGCGGGTGGCACCGGGCCACCATCTACCGCAAGATCCGCCGGTTCCGGGCCCGCTTCGGGGCCCATCCCGACGAGCACCGCTTCGAGTGGATCAAGCTCGACCTGCGGCGGGCCTGGAGCGACGAGCTCGAAGACCTCCTGCACCATCCTCCAGGCCCGGACCTCGCCTGAGGACCCGCCATGCGCTCCGGCGTCACACCCCTCTGCTCCAATAGTCGCAAATATGCATGTAGCGACGACTCATGAACACGCTCCGGTCCTGCAAGAGCTGGCCTCGGGCGTCGACGCCCTCTACCTCTCGGGGCACGGCTACCTCTCCAAGGGCTTCCTGGCCCAGCTCGAGGAGGAGCGGATCTTCGCCGACCGAGTGTCGGTGCCCGTCCCCTTCGAGTTGGGTCCACTGACACTGGGGCTCGACTCCCCACGGCTGGGGCAAGTACCGCTACTGCCTCGACCACGAGACGGGGCGGATCGGCTTCACGCCCAGCCGCCGGCTGCCCGCGGTGCGGATCCAGCCCCGGGCCGAGTTCCTCCATGCGGTTGGGCCGGAAGAAACGGTCCGACATTTCGCCGACCTGGTGCGACCGTTCATTGAAGGACTGGTCTTGAGCGTCGCGCGCCTCGACCTCTTCGTGGACATGGAAGGGATGCATCTGTGCAGCCAGGACCGCAGCGCCTTCGTGTGCCGGGGCGACGGCTGCACGACCTACGAGAACGGCAACGTCGTGACCGGATTCGCCTTCGGCTCCAGACGGACCCAACGCATCAGTGCCCGCCTCTACGACAAGACGGCCGAGATGGCCCTGAAGGGCAACGACTGGTGGGAGCTCGTCTGGGGCGAGCGTCACATTCCCGGCGCTCAGGTGTGGCGGGTCGAGTTCGAAGTCGGCCGGGCCGCTCTCACCGACCTCGACCTGTTCCGCCCCGAGGCCGTGCTCGCAGCCGTGCCGTCGCTTTGGGCCTATTGCACAGGGGAGTGGCTCACCTTGCGCTCTCCGAGTGCGGACTCCAACCGCTCCCGGTGGCCGGTCGATCCCCGCTGGCAGGCCGTGCGCTCGGCGTCACTCGCGCATGCCGCGACCGAACTGCGGTTCATCCGAAGTCGGAAGCGGGCCACATCGTTGGCCAGCCTCATGCCGGCTCTCGTCGGCTACCTCGTGGCCTTTGCCACTCTCATGGGGACGACCGACTTCACGTCGACGATCGAAGCGCTGCGGGCCAGCGTGGCCCACGACGAGATCGTCCGTCGGATGACCTTCGCCGAGCGGGTCGAGCGCCGTCGAGCCGAAAGGGGGTTCCGGTGAGCACCGAACGTCATGACAACAGCACCACCGGCTCCGAGGGGGACGGAGGGCGCCGAAAGGCGCCCGCCGGCGAGGGCCGGCCCCAAGGCCGTGCCCTCGCCGGCCGACCTCCTCGGTCCCCCAACCGTTCCCTGCGCTGCGCCGAATGTGGCGAGTTGCGTACGCCGTCGGCACTCCTCACCATGGACGAGGTTGCGCTGCGGCTGGGGACGAGCCTGCGCCACATGCGTCGGCTGGTGGCCGAGCGGCGCATCCCGATCGTGAAGGTCGGTCGGCTCATCCGCTTCGACAGTCACGACGTGGAGCACTGGGTCGACGATCGCCGGGTCGGCGTCGTGGTGCCCGCCTCCGTCGCCATCAGGGCGGCACGCAAGGAACGCACAAGCAACCGGGAGCACCGTCGTGCGATGCCAGCGGTTGAGGTCCGGTCGATCGCACGTGGAGGCGGTGTAGTCCGTGCCGGCCATGCGTCCATTCGGCAGCGTGCGCCAGCGGGGCCGCCTGTACGAGGCGAGCTACTGGCACAACGGCCGGCGCCACGTCGCACCGATGACCTTCGCCACCAAGGCCGATGCCCGGGCGTTCCTCTCCGCTGTCGAGGCCGACATCCGTCGGGGCGGCTGGATCGACCCCTCCGCCGGTCGCCTGCTGGTCTGGGAGCTGGCCGACGAGTGGACTGCTGTCCAATCCGACCAAGCGTGAGTCGACGACGGCCCGCGAGGAGCTGACGCTGCGGCTCCACGTCCTGCCGACGCTCGGCGATCACCGCCTGGAGCGAGTCGGGCCGCCCGACATCCAGCGCCTCGTCAACGCATGGGGGACCGAGCACGCTCCTCGCACCGTCAAGCGCAACTACGAGGTGGTGCGGGCCATGTTCGGCTACGCCGTGCGCAATGACTGGTTGGCCCGGAACCCCTGCCGCAACGTCCACCTGCCACCCGTCGAGAGCACCCGCCGCTTCGATCTCACCCCCGAGGACGTCGCCGGCATCGCCGCCCAGGTGGCCATCGAGTACCGGCCGATGGTCTGGCTCGGTGCCGTGCTGGGACTGCGCTGGTCCGAGGTTGCTGGCCTACGGGTGGGACGGATCGACCTTTCGACCGGGCGACTCTCCGTGGCCGAGGCGCTGGTGCGCGGGACCGGTGGGCGCAACGTGTTCGGCCCGCCCAAGTCGAAGGCGGGACGACGGACCATGTTCATGCCGAGCGTCATCGTCGCCATGCTCGACAACACCTCGAGCGGGTCGAGCTCGCCGCAGCCGACGCCGATGCGCTCGTGTTCACCGACGACGAGGGTGGCTCGTTGCGCTACTCCAACTGGCGGCGCCGGGTCTGGGTGCCCGCCGTCACCGCAGCCGGCTGCGCGGCGCCGGCTTCCACGACCTGCGTCGCCTCAATGCCACGACGCTCGTGGTCGAGGGGATCGACGTGAAGACGGCACAAACCCGACTGGGACACGCCGACCCGAGAGTGACGCTGGCGATCTACGCCTCAGCGCCGGCATCGGTGGACCGGGCCGCCGCCGACGTCCTCGGCGAGCGCTTCTTCGGCAGCAACGGCAACGGCTGAAATTTCCCGGCCCGAAAATGCGGCCCGGAAATGTTCCGCGCCATTTCCGCGCCAATTGTTCGGAGCGTTTCGAAGACCTCACCGCCGCCTACACCCTGAACAGGGATTTTCGAGTCGGGCTGCCCGGATTTGAACCGGGGACCTCTGCGTCCCGAACGCAGCGCGCTAACCAAGCTGCGCCACAGCCCGTCCGCCCCCCGAGGAGAGCGGAGTTCACCTTACCCCGGCTCAGCCGCCGGTTTCCCCGGCGGAGGGCGAGGTGGACCCCGTCCCTTCACGAAGGCTCCCCGTCGTCCCCGATCGCCGACTCCGGGAGCCCTTCCCCGGTTCCCGCAAAGGTGGCGACCACCTGTGCCACCCGCCTCTTGTCCATCTCGATGACACGGAGATTCCAGTCGCCCACCCGGATCTCCTCGCCCTCGACGGGGATGTGGCCGAATTGCTCGAACAACAGTCCACCGAGGGTCACGTATTCACCATCGGGGATCTCGATGCCGAGCCGATCGCGGACGTCATCGACATTGGTCTGCCCGTCGATCAGCCAGCGGGTGTTGTCCACCCGGACGATCGTCGCCTCCTCGTCCTCGTCGAACTCGTCGTGCAGATCTCCCACCAAGGGTTCGAGCAGATCCTTGACCGTGAGCAGTCCAGCCACGCCGCCGTATTCGTCCACGACGACGGCCACCGCCCGTCGGTGCTTGCGCATATCGGCCAGTGCCTCGAGGATCCCGAGTGACTCGGGGACGAGATACGGCTGACGGACCTTCCGGGAGATCTCGAGGGGGCTGGGATCGGTCGCGTCGCGCTCGCGGCCTCCGCCCTCCTCGCCGTTCGGACGGGGGCGTCCGGTGCGGAAGATGTCGTTGACGAAGAGGATGCCGACCAGATCGTCCAGGTCGTCCACCACCACCGGGAAGCAGCTGTGCCCAGAGGTGCGCACGGCCTGCGCGATGTCGTCGGCGTGCACCGGGATGGTCAGGTACGTGACGTCGGTGCGCGGTGTCATGACTTCGCGCACGTCCATGTCGCGCAAGTCGGACAGGGCGTCGATGATGATCCGTTCCTGTTCCGACGCCTCGGCCTCGAGGGAGCCCGCCTCGGACTTCGCTCCGTCCTGGTCTCGACGCCAAGGCAGGCGGGACCGTTTGGGGATCTGGTCCGACGTTGCCTCCCGGCGGCGGGCCACGGTCGGGCGGCTCAGGTACTGGGCTCTGGTCCCGGCTGGAGCTGGGGTTCAGACCCCACCAGGACGGGCACCGGGGTGAACGAGTCGTCGGCGAATGTCCCGTCGTCGAGAAGGCTGTTGACTGCCGCGCCGCAGGCGCAAAGGATCGAGCGGCTTGACCAGCCAGCCTTCGGCCCCCGAGCGCCGGGCCAGGAACACGTCGGGCCGACGATCCAGAATCATCAGGACGGGGACGTGGTCCAGGGCGTCGTAGGACTCCTGGAGGCGGAGTTCGAGGGTGACCGCCATGCCGCCCATGTTGCCCATCTGCATGTCGACGATCACCAGGTCCGGGGACGCCTCGGTGACCGCGGCGATCACTTCGGGTCCGGAGGTGACGGATTCGACCTCGCGGTCGGGCCCGCTGATGACGGCTTCGATCTCACGCCGGAGCGTCGGGGCGTCGCTGGCGACCAGGATGGTCTGCACCGCCGGGACACTATCGGACCAGCGTCCGAGCCCGAAAACCGGAACGCCCTACGCGAAGAGCTGGTCGGCCGTGCGCTCGAGTCCGGTCACCTCGTGCACGTCCTGGGCGAAGAGCGGGATACGCCCGACGGGTGCCGGCGCCACCTGGGCGGCCAGGCCGGCGAAGGCCGATGCCTCGCGTTTCGCCACCGCGTTCAGCGTGGCCAGGTTGGCCTCGAGCGCATCCAGCGCCTCGCGCGCCTCTGGGGAGTCACCGTTCGACGCCGCGCTCGGGTCACCGGCACCCTCGCCCGCACCGTTCCCGAACGACGGGGCCAGTCGGTTGACGACGAGGGCAGCCACCCGCCGCTCGCGCTCGGCCAGTTTCTCGGCGAAGAAGCCTGCTTCGGCCACGGCGTCGGCCGGGCCGACGTCACCAGCACGTAGGCCGTGGCCGGGTCGATCAGCAGTTCGTGCACGGCCGAGGCCCGAGTGCGGAACCCGTCTTCCATCCCCTCGAAGGCCTGGAAGAACCCCACCGCGTCCTGCACGATCTCGGCGCCGGCCACCTTCGAGATCGTGCGCAACAGCGCCTGCGTGGCCACGCTCACCGCCCGCAGCGACATGCGGGTGGGCACCAGCAGCGCCCGGAAGAGCCGGTTCTCCAGGAACCGCGTCAGCCGCCGTGGTGCGTCGAGCAGGTCCAGTGCGTTGCGCGTCGGGGGCGTGTCGACCACGACGATGTCGAACTCGTCGGACTGCACGAGCTCGTAGAGCTTCTCCATGGCCATGTACTCCTGGGTGCCGCTGAGCGCGCCGGCCAGGTTCTGGTACAGCCGGTTGGCCAGGATGCTCTCGGCCTGCTCGGGCGTGCGGGCGTAGCGCCCGACCAGGTCGTCGAAGGTGCCCTTGGAGTCGAGCATGAGTGCGTGCAGGTGCCCCGGCCAGTTGCCCTCCACCTCGGTCGGCTGGTTGGGCAGTGATTCCACCCCGAGCGCGTCGGCCAGGCGCCGGGCCGGGTCCACCGTGACCACGCAGGCCCGCCGGCCGGCTCGGGCGGCGGCCAGGGCGAAGGTGGCCGAGACGGTCGTCTTGCCCACACCGCCGGAGCCGCAGCACACGACGACCGAGCGGTCCGCCACCAGCGAGGGCAGCGTCTCGGCCGCGCCGCCGCCGCCGCCGCCGCCGTTCCATCGCCGGCAGCGGCCTTCGGTCCGGTCCCGCTCACGGCGCCACCTCCTCGACCAGTCCCGCCACCCCGTTGGCCAGCGCGTTGGCCAGTGCTGCGGTCTCCGCCGGGCCGATGGCTGGTGCGTCGAGGGCCGGCACCACCAGGTGGGGTAGGGGCAGCTCGCGGGCCAGGCGCTCCACCTGCTCGGCCGAGACGGCGTGGCGGGCCAGCCGGAAGCGGCGGGCCTCCTCGAGCGCGGCCAGATGGTCGGGCGCCAACGTCACGCCGGCCGCGGCCGCCACCTCGGCCGCCGGCCGGTCCAGCCCCGAAGGTTCGGGATCACAGGCGTTGACGATGACCGGGCCCAGCTGCACGCCCGCCTTGTCCTCGAGGGTGTAGGCCGACTCGATCGTCTCCGAGACCGGCAGCTCCTCGGGCAGGGTGACCAGGATGACCCGGCAGCGGGCCGGGTCCGAGAGCAGGTCGACCACGTCTTGGGCCTGGGTGCGCAGGGGCCCGCCCCGGGCGGCGTCCACCATGCCGGCGGCCGAGGTCAAGAAGGTGATGGCGTGGCCGGTGGCCGGAGCGTCGACCACGATCAGGTCGGCTGCGCCCCCTTGCTCGAGCTGCTTCACCTTGCCCAGCACCAGCACGTCGCGGATGCCGGGAATGGCGGTGGCCACCACGTCGAGCACGCCCGTGCGGGCCAGCCGCCGCGACACCCGTCCCAGGCCGTGGCCCTCGAGATACTCGACCAGCGCGTCGTCGGGGGTGATCCGCCGGCCCCGCACCGAGCCCTCGCCCCGACGGGCCGGATCCCCCCAGAGGACCGTCTCCTCGTACTCGAGATCGCCCGTCCGCCCGAAGGCGCCGGCGATCCCCGACTTGCCCTCGAGCTCGACGATGAGCACCGAAAGTCCAGCCTGAGCAGCCATCCGGGCCAGCGCGGCAGCCATGGTGGTCTTGCCCACGCCGCCCTTGCCGGCGACGACGAGAACGTGGCTCTGCCTGCAGAAAGTCCCCACGTCCACTGGCGGCTGAGCGTAGTTGCACGGCTTGCGCCGCCCAGCCACAACTCTCCATGATCCCAGGTCAGGACCCTTGAAAGCGTCGATTCCCCGGCGGTAGGTTGATACCTCGGGGGAAGTGAGTTTGCCCTATCGGGGGGTTCGATGCGCCAGGGATCAGAGACGTGGCAGTTGAAGGCAGCGTGCAGGGGGCCGCAGGCAGCGGTTTTCTTTCCGCCTTCACATGCCGAACGCAAGGAAGAAAAGGCCACGCGGGAGGTGCGGGCCAAAGAGATCTGTGACCAATGTCACGTCCGGGGGGACTGCCTGGATTACGCCATCAGGATCCGTGAGCCACACGGGATCTGGGGCGGGCTCAACGAGGTCGAGCGCAAGCTGATGCTCGATCGCCGGGCCAGCTGAGCCGCGCAGCGCCGGGCCGGGCGGAGCCGGCCGCACCGTCGCACCATGCAGTCGCACCGTCGGATGTGCCGTCAGATGTGCCGTCAGATGTGGGAGCCGAGTGACGGACGCCGTGTCGCACGCGTCGAGTTCCGCACGCCGCACGCCGCACGCCGCGCGATCAGTGCGACGCGGCCCCCGCCGGCGGCACGATCTTCATCGCCTGGTCCGCGGCCACCACGCCCTTCGAGTCGCACACCGACGCCGGTGCCTGGCCATCGGCGTTGCAGATGGCCGCGCTGATCTCGTTGGCCGATCCGATGAGGGCCTGGGTGAGCGGGCTCGTCGGTGACGTCAGGACGGCGGCCACTTGGTCCTGGGTCATCCCCGCCAACGCCGTGGGCGCGAAGCTGCTCCCGTTGAGGACCCAGCGATTGCCCACGTCGAGCAGCGCGAAGTTGGTCGGGCTGCTCGAGTAGCTCGAGACCGCGGCGGCCTGCCGGCCGTCGGGCTTCTCGAGCCTGAGATAGCCGGCGCCGGTCGGGTTGAGCGCGCTGTAGCGCTCGACGTGCTCGAGGACGAGGTACTTGCTCGAGTACCGGGCCTGCCAGAAGGTGAAGGTGTTCAGGTTGGCGAACGCGGTGGTCGGGCTCGACTGCATGAGGCCGAGCTGGTTGAAGGTGCCGAAGCGCGAGAGGGCCAGCACCATCGGCCAGCGCTCGGCCGCCGCGTACGGTGCGAACTCGGCGCCGTAGAAGAACACGACCGGTTTGGGCGGGCTCCCGTGCACCGAGGCCAGCCAGGACTGGGCGCTCCCCGTCGGCTGGGGTGACGTCAACGGGATGGTGGGCGATGCCACCCCGACGGCGTCGTAGACCGCGGTCGGCACCGAGGCCATGGTCGAGAGGAGCGACGACGGCGCCGCGCTGAACGTCTCGGTGGTCGACGAGCTCGAGGGCGCCGCGGTGTCGCGGACGATCACCAGCGCCCCCAGCAGGCAGATGGCCACCACGATCAGACCCAGAGCGATGTAGCGGCGCGGGATCTGGCGCGGGACGGGCGCCGTCGCGGGCTCGTGCAGGGTCTCGCTCACAGAATGGGTCAGGGTAGCAACGGTCGTCCCCGTTCCGGGGGGCGCCGCCCCGACCCGGCAGTACCCTCTTCCGGCGTGCCTCCATCGGTCGAGATCCGTCCCGCCGCCACCGTCATGCTGGTACGCGACTCCCCTGCACCCGCGGGAGCGGCCGCCGAGACCGTGCTCGAGGTCCTCATGGTGCGGCGCAACCTCAAGTCGGACTTCGTCGGCGGGGCCTACGTCTTCCCCGGTGGGGCGGTCGATTTGGCCGACGGCGGGGTCGAGGCCGAGGCCCTGTGCGCCGGGCGCAGCGACGCCGAGGCCAGCGCGCTGCTCGGCTTCCCCTCGGGCGGGCTGGCCTACTGGGTGGCCGTGGTGCGCGAGACCTTCGAGGAGGCGGGCCTGCTCCTGGCCCGCCGGGAGGACGGCCCCGCCCTGCTGGCCGGAGACGCCGGCGAGGAGGCCCGGCTGGCCGCGGCCCGGTTGCGGGTGAACGACGGCAGCCTGCGCTTCCTCGACCTGTGCCGCGACGAGGGGCTGCGCCTCTCGGTGGACCAGATCCACTACTTCGCCCACTGGATCACCCCGCGGGGCGCCCCCCGCCGCTACGACACCCGGTTCTTCGTGGCCGCCGCCCCGCCGGGACAGCGCGCCGCCCACGACGCCGGCGAGACGATCGCCGAGGTCTGGATCACGCCCGAGGACGCGCTGGCCCAACACCGGGCCGGCGACATCGAGATCATCTTCCCGACCATCCGCAGCCTGCAGGCCATCGGCCGCTTCTCGACCAGCACCGCGTTGCTCGACGCGGCGGCCGAGGCGTCGAGCGCGGTTCCCGCCATCGAGCCTCGGGTCGTCCCCGACGGCACCGGCATGCGCATCGTGCTGCCGGGCGATCCCGCCTACGAGCGCGGCCCGGTGGCCGACCCCGACGAGGGCGGTTCGCTGGGCGACTTCAACGAGGCCGTCCGTGCCGTGTCGATGCAGGCCAACGTGGAGGGACCCGACGCCGCACCGGGGCCCCGACCGGACGACGGCCGGTCGGACGCTCGGCCGGAAGCCCGACCGGGAGGATGACGCTCCCGGCCGTGCCGGACTTCGGGCTCGGCCCGGCACCCGAGCCGGGCCGGCTGGACGAGGTGGCACCGGGCGTGCACCGGCTCACCGCGCCGAATCCCGGGTTGATGACCGGTCCGGGCACCAACACCTATCTGGTCGGGCGGGTCGATCCCGTCGTGGTCGATCCGGGTCCGGCGGATGCGACGCACACCGCCGCCATCAGGGCCGCCGCCGCACCGCTCGGTTCCATCCACACCATCGTGGTCACCCACACGCACCTCGACCACGCGCCGGGCGCCGCCGCGCTGGCCGAGGCGACCGGTGCGCGTGTCGTCGGCTTCGGGCCGGCCGAGGACTTCGCGCCCGACGAGCGGGTCGGCGAGGGGTGGACGCTGCGCTGCCCCGCCCCCTCGGGCGATCTCACCCTGCGCGCGCTGCACACGCCGGGGCATGCGTCCGATCACCTGTGCTGGTTGGTGGAGGAGCACGCGCTGCTCCTCACCGGCGACCACGTCATGCACGGCTCGACCGTCGTCATCCGGCCGCCCGACGGGGACCTGCACCAGTATCTGGCCAGCCTGGCCCGCGTCCGGGACGAGCGCCCCGCGGTGCGCACGTTGGGTCCCGGCCACGGCCGGCTCATGGACCACGTGCCCGAGGTCATCGACGGGCTGATCGCCCACCGCTTGGGCCGGCACGAGCGGGTGGCCGCCGTGCTTGGGTGAGCGGGGGGCCGGCACGGTCGACGAGCTGCTCGGCGAGGTCTACGGCGACGTGACCGAGCGCCAGCTGCCGGTCGCCCGCTACTCGCTCTGGGCCCATCTGCGGGCGCTGGCCGAGGAGGGCCGGGCCTCGGTGCCGGGCGTGCCGGCGGGGGAGGACACCATCGAGTCCACCTGGGCCGCCGCCTGACGGGCGCCGCCGAGGGCCGGGTCCGTTCGGGGATTCTTCTTCGAGAGGCGCTCGTGGGCCTCAGGCGCCTTCGGGGTCCCCCTGGGCCACGGCGGCCTCGACCCGTTCGAGCATGCGAGCCGTGCAGCCCGCCGCCTCGACCAGCGGGGCCACGTCCTCGGCCACGACCCGGGCCAGCTCGGCGAAGACGGCGCCGAGCTCGCTGTGCTCGGCCAGGGCGACCGGGACCCCGGCGTCGCCGGCGGCGGCCAGGTCCGGGTGCAGCGGGATGGAACCGACCAGCGGCACGCCCAGGCTCTGGGCCAGGCGCTGCCCGCCGCCCGAGCCGAAGAGGGCGTAGGTGGTGCCGTGCTCGCACGTGAAGTCGCTCATGTTCTCGACGACGCCGGCCACGCGCAGGTAGCCCTTCCGGGCCATGTCCGCCGCCCGGGCGGCCACCTTCTGCGCGGCCACCGGCGGCGTCGTCACCACCAGGAGCTCGGTGCGCGGCAGCAGCCGGGCCAGGCCCATCTGGATGTCGCCCGTGCCCGGGGGCAGGTCGATCAGCAGGTAGTCGAGGTCGCCCCAGTGCGCGTCCTGGAGGAACTGCTGCACGGCACGGTTGAGCACCAGGCCGCGCCACATGATGGCCTGCTCCTCGTCCTGGCCAGGAAGCCCATGGACAGCACGCGCAGGGTGCCGGAGCCGACCCGGCGCTCGAGCGGGACCATTTTGCCCGCCCGGGCCTCGACGTCACCCTCCATGCCGAGGAGGCGGGGGACGGAGAAGCCCCAAATGTCAGCATCGAGCACGCCGACCACGTGACCGCGGGCGGCCAGGGCGACGGCCAGGTTCACGGTGACCGACGACTTGCCGACGCCGCCCTTGCCCGAGGCGATGGCCAGGACCCGGGCGCTCGGTGGGACGGTCGTCTCGGGTGCGTCCTCCCGGGCCTTCCAGCGGGCCCGGGCCATCACGGCCGCCCGCTCGTCGGCGTCCATGGCGGCGATCTGCACCTCGACCGACGTCACCCAGTCGAGGGCCCTCATGTGGTTGACGACGTCCTTCTCGATCTGCGTGCGCAAGGGGCAGGCGGCGATGGTCAGAGCCACGTCCACCGTGACCCGGCCCGCCTCCTCGTGGATCGCCCGCACCATGCCCAGGTCGACGATGGTGTCGCCCAGCTCGGGGTCCACCACCTCGCGCAGGCGGTCGCGCACCTCCTCCTCGCGGGGCGAGCCCACCGGCACGGGGGCCGGGCTCGGCTGGTCGGAGTCGGAGGCCATGGCGACAATTTACCTGCGTGGCCCCGATTTCCGGGTTGACCGGCCCCTGGTGTCGCCCGGCCAGGCGCCCCGGTAACATGGTGGCCGAACGCAGGCACCGTGCCCCGCGTGCGACCCTGCCAGGGCAGGCGGCGCAACGAGGAGGATCCAGTGACGACCATCTCCACGACGGTGAACATCGGGAAGAAGCCGGCACCGGTCACCCTCAGCGACGAGGCCGCGGCCAAGGTGGCCGAGCTGCTGGCCCAGGAGGACGGGGACGACCTGGCCCTGCGCGTGGCGGTCAAGCCGGGCGGCTGCTCGGGCTACAGCTACGAGATGTTCTTCGACACCGAGGTCATGTCCGACGACGTGGTGCGCGAGTTCGGGGCGGTCAGGGTCGTGGTCGACGCGGCCAGCGCCGAGCTGCTGACCGGTTCCACCCTCGACTTCAGCGACGGGCTGCAGGGCGCCGGCTTCCACATCACGAACCCCAACGCCACCCGCACCTGCGGCTGCGGCTCCTCCTTCAGCTGAGCCTCCGCCCGTCCGGGCGTCCCGTCCCCTGAGCAGTACCACTCCAGACTCCCTCCTCGTTTCCTTCGTCCTCAACGGGCGCGAGGTCGCCGTCGCCGACGGCATCTCTCTCCTCGACGCGCTGCGCGAGGACCTCGGCTGCCGTTCGGTCAAGGACGGCTGTAGCCCGCAGGGCCAGTGCGGCTGTTGCACCGTCTGGGTCGACGGGCTGCCCCGGGTGGCCTGCGTGACCCCGGTGCGCCGGGTGGCCGGGCGGGAGGTGACCACGATCGAGGGGATGCCCGCGGCACAGCGGGACCGCTGGGCCGACGCCTTCGTGGCCACCGGGGCCAGCCAGTGCGGGTTCTGCACGCCGGGCATCGTGCTGCGCCTGGCCGCGCTCGAGTCGGCCTCGTCCTCGTCCTCTCTCGTCGTCACCGGCCCGGGTCGTGGCGTGCGTCGCGGCGCGACGTCGAGGGTGCGCTGCGGGCCCACCTGTGCCGCTGCACGGGTTGGCAGTCGATCCTCGAGGCGGCCGAGCGGGCGCTCGGCCCGGCCGACGAGCCTGCCGACGTCGGCAGTGCCCGGCCCGGCCCGCGATCCGCTGCTGGCCGCCTGGCGGGCCCAGCTCGAGGGTCCCGCCTTCCAGCACTCGGGCGCCGACGTCGTGCTGGGCGGCGGCGGCTTCGCCGACGACGGCGCGCCGCCGGGGGCCGCGGTGCAGCTCGGCGCCGACGCCCCGCTGGCCGCGGACCTCCGGGCGGCCCGGGCCGCCACCGGCCGGATCCAGGGACGCAACAGCACGGTGCCGCTGACCGCCCCGGTGCCGGTCCCCGCAGGCAGCTGGTCCCTCACGCTCCAGACGACCTGGGTCGAGCCGGCCTACGTGGAGCCCGACGCCAGCTGGTGCCGGCCGGGCGGCCGGCCGGCCTCCCCGCTGGCCAACGGCGGTGCCTTCGGGGGCAAGCGCCACAGCCCGGTGCCCGGGCAGGCCCGGGCCCTGGCCGACGAGACCGGCGGCCCTGCCCGCGTGCCTGTGGCGCCGCGAGGACGTGGTGCGGCGGGGCCCCAAGCGGCCACCGCTGGCCGTGGCCCTGCGCCCCGACGGCACGGGCGTGGTCCACGTCGGCCGCAGTCCGGGGTCGGCCGACCTGGCGCCCGCCCTGGAGCGGGTGCGCTGCCCTCTGTCCCGGGATCGAGGTGGAGGAGGTCGAGGTGCTCGGGCCGCCGGTGTCGCCCGACCTGCGTGGCGCCGTGTGGGCCGAGGTGCTGGCGGCACGGGCGGCGGCGCTGGCGCCTCCGCATGCGTCTGGACCGGGCCGGGCGAGGGCAGCGGAGTGGCCGAGGTCACCCTGCCCAGGGCGGGCCGGGCCCGGGTCGAGGTGCGCACGGGCGAGGGGCCGCGGGGACGGGTCGACGTCGAGGTGTGGGCGGGCGAGGTGCTCTGTCCGGTGACGCTGCGTTCCTACGTGCTCGGGGCGGTGCACCAGGCGCTCGGGTTGGTGTGGAGCGAGGGCATCGCGGTCGACGATGCGGGCGAGCCGGTGGACCTCACCATCCGGTCCTTCGGGATCCTGGCCGCCAAGGACATGCCAGAGGTCAACGTCACGGTGCACGAGGAAGACCGGTGGCCGGTCAACGGGTCGGACGCCGTGTTCGTCGCCACCCTCGCCGCCGCCTGGTCGGCCGAGGGGCGGCCGCCGGGCTGGCCCACCCGCCGGGCCGCCGTGCGTGCGCCGTTGCGCGACGTGCCAGCATCGTCTGGAGGAGAGGAGTCGCCATGAGTCCAGCCGTCGGTCCGTACGCACCCGTCCGCCGCGTCGGCGACTGGGTGATCACGTCGGGACAGGTCGGGATGGCCACCGACGAGAGCGGCCGGGCCGCCCTGGTCCCGGGCGGGACGTTGGCCGAGCTGCGCCAGGCGCTCCAGAACGTGGCCGAGGTGCTGGCCGTCGAGGGCGCCACCCTGCCCGACGTGGTGAAGACGACCCTCTACCTGCTCGACATGGGGGAGTTCGCCGCCGTGAACGAGGTCTGGGTCGAGTACTTCACCGAGAACCGGCCCACCCGCTCGGCCGTGGCCGTGGCGGCGTTGCCGGTCGGAGCCCGGGTCGAGGTCGAGGCCTGGGCCTACGCCCCGCTGGGCTGAGTCGCCGCCGTCGGGGACGGCGACGGTTCGGTCCTGGTGCCCCCGGCGCCGTTGCGCTGGGCCGCCGCGCCCGGGTGCCAGGCCACCTGCCCGAAGCGGTAGCCGACCGAGCGCACGGTCTGGATCAGGTGGGCATGCTCCTCGCCGAGCTTGGCCCGCAGGCGGCGGATGTGGACGTCGACGGTGCGGGCCCCGCCGTAGTACTCGTAGCCCCAGACCCGGCTGAGCAAGGTCTCACGGGTGAAGACCTTGGCCGGATGGCCGGCCAGGAAGCGCAGCAGCTCGTACTCCATGTAGGTGAGGTCGAGCACGCGCCCGGCCACGGCGGCCTGGTAGGTCTCGAGGTTCAACATGAGCGGCCCGTACTCGATGATGTCGGGGCGCATGCTCTGGCCCGTGCGCCAGAAGAGGTGCTGCAGGCGCGCCACCAGCTCCTCGGGCCGGGCCGGCAGGACGCAGAAGTCGTCGTAGAGGTCGTCGCGGAACAGGAGCTCGGCCACCTGCTCCTGCCCGATGCAGAAGAGGAGCGGGGTCAGGGGCACCTCGCGCAGGCGCAAGTGTCGGCAGAAGGCCACGGCCGCCGTCATGTCGGCGCCCGCCACCACCAGCGCACCCGAGTACCCCTCGGTGCGGCCGTCGGGACCGGGCGCCGCCACCTCCTCGGGACCGGTCACGCCCTGGTGGCCCAGGCCCGCGTTCTGCAGGGCGAGGGTCACCTCGGCGGGCAGGTCGGCGGGGAAGCAGAGGAGCGGGTCCATCGGCAGTGGGCCTAGAGCAGGGGCAGGTAGCGATCGAGCTCGAACTGGGTCACTTCGGCCTGGTAGGCCTCCCACTCCTCGCGCTTGTTGCGGATGAACCACTCGAAGACGTGGTCCCCGAGCGTCTCGGCCAGGAGCTCGGAGCCCTCCATTTCGTTCACCGCATCGTGCAGGCTCGAGGGCAGGCGCTCGATGCCCTTCTTGGCCAGCTCCTTGGGGGTGAGGGTGAACAGGTTGTCGTCCGCCTCCGGGGGGAGCGGGTAGTCCTCGGTCAGTCCGCGCAGGCCGGCGGCCAGGATCACGGCGAAGGTCAGGTACGGGTTGCAGGCGCTGTCGGGGGCCCGGTACTCCAGGCGGGTCGACTCGGACTTGCCCATTTTCACGACGGGCACGCGCACCAGGGCCGACCGGTTGTTGCGGGCCCAGCTCACGTGGACCGGGGCCTCGTAGCCCCCGATGAGGCGCTTGTAGGAGTTGACCCACTGGTTGGTCACGGCGGTGATCTCGCGGGCGTGGTGCAGCAGGCCCGCGATGAAGCGCCGGGCCACCTCGGAGAGCCCGTACCGGTCGTTCTCGTCGACGAACGCGTTGCGCTCGCCCTCCCACAAGGAGATGTGGGTGTGCATGCCCGAGCCCTGCACCCCGCCGAGCGGCTTGGGCATGAAGGAGGCGAACACGCCTTCTTGGCGCGCCATCTCCTTGATCACCATGCGCGTCGTCATGACCGTGTCGGCCATCGTCAGGGCGTCCGTGTAGCGCAGGTCGATCTCGTGCTGGCTGCGCGCGTCCTCGTGCTGGGTGTGCTCGACCGGGATGCCCATCTCCTCGAGCATCAGCACCGAGCGCCGGCGCAGGTCGCTGGTCAGGTCGGCCACGCTCAGGTCGAAGTAGGACCCCGAGTCGAGGATGAGCGGGCCGCGGACGGGATCGGCATCGGCGAAATAGAAGAACTCGACCTCGGGGGAGGCGAAGAAGGTGTAGCCGGCCGCTCGGGCCTTCTCGAGGGTGCGCCGGAGGGCGTGCCGGGGATCGCCCTCGAACGGGGTCCCGTCGAGGTTGGCGATGTCGCAGAAGACGCGGGCCACCTGGGCGTCGTCGTGGTGCCAGGGCAGCAGCTGGAAGGTCTTCGGGTCGGGGCGGGCCAGCACGTCGGCTTCTTGGACCCGGCTGAAGCCGTCGATGGCCGAGCCGTCGAAGGTCATCCCCTCGTCGAGGGCGTTCTCGAGCTCGGTCGAGGTGATGTTGAATCCCTTGGGGGTCCCCAGCACGTCGGTGAACCACAACTGGACGAAGCGGATGCCCCGCTCCTCGACGGTCCGGAGCACGTAGTCGCGCTGGCTTTGCACCGCACAAGCTTCGCATGCCGCCGCACCCCCGCTTTTCCCGGCGGACCTCGGAGCCACCCGGCCCTGCGCCGGCGGCGGCCACCATCGGGGCGGCGGAAGGCCCCGGTAATCTGGACCGATGCCACATCTGCGCCTGGCCGCCGCGCAGCTCAACACGGTCGTGGGCGACCTGGCGGGGAACGTGGAGCTGGTGCTCGACGCCCTGGCGGCGGCCGAGGCGGCCGGGGCCGACCTCTGCGTGGTGCCCGAGCTCGCCATCCCCGGCTACCCGCCCGAGGACCTCCTCCTCAAGCCCGGCTTCGTGGCCGACAACGTGGCCGCCCTCGAGAAGGTGGCGGCGGCCACCCGCGACTGCGCCATCGTGGTCGGGTTCGTGGCGGCCGCACCCGGGGGACAGGGGCTAGCCAACGCCGCCGCCGTCTGCGCCCGGGGCCGGGTGGCCGGCGTGTACCGCAAGCAGTGCCTCCCCAACTACGGCGTCTTCGACGAGCAGCGCTACTTCGAGGCCGGGACCGAGCCGCCGACGCTCTTCCAGGTGGCCGGGGCCTGGGTGGGCGTGTCGATCTGCGAGGACGTGTGGTTCGGGGACGGACCGGTCGCCCACGCCGGCCGGGCCGGGGCCGACGTGGTGGTGAACCTCAACGCCTCGCCCTACAACCGGGGCCGGCGCCGCGAGCGCCTGGCCATGCTCGAGGAACGGGTGGCCGAAGCCGGCTGCGCCATCGCGTACGTCAACCAGGTCGGCGGCCAGGACGAGCTCGTCTTCGACGGTGACTCGCTCATTGTGGGGGCCGACGGCACCCTGGTCGCCTCGGGCGCGCAGTTCGCCACCGACTTCGTCGTCGTCGATCTGCCGCTCGGGCAGCGGCGCAGCCAGACCGTGACCGAGCTCCTGCCCCGTGTGCACGTGACCGACGAGCGCGAGGGCGCCCGGCCGGCGCTGGCGCCGCGGGCCCGTCCGCCCGGCGTTGAGCGATCAGGCCGAGGTCTATGCCGCCCTCGTCCTGGGCACCCACGACTACCTGTCGAAGAACGGCTTCGGCGAGGCGGTGATCGGCCTCTCGGGCGGGATCGACTCCTCGCTGGTGGCCACCGTGGCGGTGGACGCGCTGGGCCCGGCCCGGGTGCACGGCATCGCCATGCCCTCGCGGTACTCGAGCGACGGGTCGCGCCAGGATGCCGAAGCGCTGGCCGAACGGCTCGGCATCGATCTCAAGGTCGTCCCGATCGAGGAAGCCCACGTCGCCTTCGCCTCGATGCTGGCGCCGGTGCTCGGGCGCGAGCCCTTCGGGCTCACCGACGAGAACCTCCAGTCGCGCCTGCGCGGCGTGCTCCTCATGGCCGTGTCGAACGCCAAGGGATGGATCGTGCTGACCACGGGGAACAAGAGCGAGATGGCGACCGGCTACTCGACGCTCTACGGCGACTCCGCCGGCGGCTTCGCCGTCATCAAGGACGTGCCCAAGACGCTCGTCTACGAGCTGTGCCGCTACCGCAACACGCAGGCCGTGCTCGAGGGGCTGCCCGGTCCCATCCCCGACAGTGTGCTGGACAAGCCGCCGTCGGCCGAGCTGCGGCCGGACCAGCGCGACGATCAGTCCCTCCCGCCCTACGAGGAGCTCGACCCCGTGCTGGCGGGATACGTCGAGCGCGACCGCACGGCGGCCGACCTGGTGGCCGAGGGCTTCGATCCGGCCGTCGTCGACCAGGTGGTGCGACTGGTCGACGGCGCCGAGTACAAGCGGCGTCAGAATCCGCCGGGCGTGCGCATCACGACGAAGGCCTTCGGCAAGGACCGCCGGATGCCGATCACCAACCGGTACCGCTCCTCCGCGCTCGAGGAGTCCGGCGGTGGCTGAGGACGAGCTCGCCGGCTGGCGCGGGATCGACGCGCTGGCCGCGCTGGTCGGGCACTACGGCTGGCTCGAATGGCGCATCTTCGAGCTGACCGGCGACTGGGCGGCCCGCCCGGGCGGCGACGCCGAGCTCCAGGTGTGGTGCGCGGCGGTGGCGCGTCGCCACGGCGACCTGTCCACCCGCTGGGCCGAGCGCCTGCCCGTGCGGGCGGGGGTTGACGCCGGGGCACTGGTCCGGGCTCCGGCGCCCGAGGTGGCCACCGCCCTGGATCGCCTCGGCGACCTGGCCGATGCCGCGGAGGCCCTCGGCGTCCTCGTGGCCACGGTGCTGCCCTGGCTGGCAGGGATCTACGGGGCCCACCTGGAGACGGCGTCACCCGTGCGCGAGGCGCCCGTGGCCGAGGTTTTGGTGGAATCCCGCCGCAACGCCCTGGGAGAGACCTGGTCGGGCCGGTCCGTTGTGCGAAATCTGGGTGACAGGGCCGCACGTGCCGCGCGGGCGGAGGATCTGGTGACGGATTTCGAACAGGCCTTCAATAACTCTTACGTTTTCCCTGCTGTACCGGCATCTTGACAGCTCCATTACACTGTCTCCGCAGCCGAGAAACGCCAGGAACGGGCGCCAGCTGCCTTAATCGAGCGCGAACACGGCCGGCGATTTTCACGCCTTGGCCCTTTTGGAAGGATAGAGGCGACCATCTTGGCGAAGGAACGAATTGAGCGCGACGACGAAGACCTCGTACGCCTCTATCTGACGGATATCGGTCAGTACCCACTCCTGACCAAGGACGACGAGGTCCGCCTGGCCCAGGCCATCGAGGCCGGTCGGGCCGCCGAGGGTGACGTTGCCAAGGCGCCCAAGGGTCTGACGACCGCCAAGAAGCGCGAGCTGCGCCGGGCCGTCATGGAGGGCGAGCAGGCCCAGCAGACGTTCGTGCAGTCGAACCTCCGTCTGGTCGTGTCGATCGCCAAGAAGTACCAGGCGTCGGGCCTGCCGCTGCTGGACCTGATCCAGGAGGGCAACCTCGGCCTGATGCACGCCGTCGAGAAGTTCGACTGGCGCAAGGGCTTCAAGTTCTCCACCTACGCCACGTGGTGGATCCGCCAGGCCATCACCCGAGGCATCGCCAACACCGGGCGCACCATCCGCCTCCCCGTGCACGCCGGCGACACCCTGGCCCGGGTGCAGAAGGCGCAGGCCCGCCTCGAGCTCAAGCTGGGCCGCCCGGCCACGCTGGCCGAGCTCGGCATCGAGGTCGAGATGCCCGAGGACAAGCTGGTCGAGGCCCTCCGCTTCCGAGCCGAGCCGCTGTCGCTCTCCGAGCCGCTCCGTGAGGACGGGGACGCCGAACTGGGCGACGTGGTCGAGGACCGCTCTGCCGAGTCGCCCTTCGAAGTGGCGGCTGTCTCCCTGCTGCCCGACGAGATCGGCCGGCTGCTCTCACCGCTCGACGAGCGTGAGCGCGAGATCCTGCGCCTGCGTTTCGGGCTGGACCGGGGCGAGCCCCGGACGCTCGAGGAGGTCGGCGAGCACTTCAACCTGACCCGTGAGCGCATCCGTCAGATCGAGGCGCGGGCGATGTCCAAGCTTCGTCACCCGTCTTCTGACACGGGCGCCCGGGACCTGCTCACCGTCTGAGCACTCGGGCACCGGGTCGCTGCGTCAGCACGCCCGTGGCGCCCGCCTAGGATCGGCGCCATGAAGAAGCTGCTGATCCTCGCCATCCTGATTGCCATCGGCGTCGTCGCCGCTCGTCGTCTGCGCGAGGCGTAGTCGGGGTCCGGGCGGCGCCCGGACTCTTCAGCAGGGCGACGCGAACGCTATGCGGCGCGGCGTCCGGTCGGGCCGGTCGTGTGGCGGCCCTTCGCGCCGCGGCGCCACAGGATCAGCGCGGCACCGGCCACCGCGAGGCTTGTCGTCACCACGGGGGTGGTGCGACCGACGCGGTCGCGCAGCCGGATCGGCTTGGTGAAGTTGCGCATCTCCCAGCCGCGCTCGCGGGCCACCTTGGCCAGTGCGCGGTCGGGGTTCACCGCCACGGGACGCCCGACCGCCTCGAGCATGGGGAGATCGGTGGCCGAGTCCGAGTACGCGCTGCTGGCCGACAGGTCGAGGCCGGTGCGCTCGGCCAGTTCGCGCATGGCGCACGCCTTGGCTTCGCCGTAGGCGTAGAAGGCCATGTGCCCCGTGTAACGCCCCTGCTCGTCCACTTCGCCGCGTGAGCAGATGGCACCGTCCACGCCGAGCAGGTCGGCCAGGGGCAGCACGATCTCTTCGGGCGAAGCCGAGACCAAGTACACGCGGTGGCCGGCGGCCCGGTGCAGCTCCATCAGCTCGAGCGCCTCGGCGTACATGATCGGCTCGATCGTCTGCAGCATCGTCTCGCGCACGATCTGGCGCACCTGGGCCCGGTCCCAGCCCTTGGTGATGGCCAGCATCGACTCACGCACCCGCACGAGGCGGTCCTCGTCGGCACCGAAGTAGAGATAGATGAGCTGCGACACGGCGGCTCGGGCCACCAGGCGACGGTTGATCAGGCCGCCCTTCATGAAGGGCCGGCCGAAGGCGGCGATGGAGGCGCGGTCGATGACCGTCTTGTCGAGATCGAAGAAGGCCGCCTCCATATCTCTAATGGTACGGGCGGTGGGCGCCTCGGCTTTAGCCACGGTGACGGTTGGTCGTCCCCAGCGCGAACAAAGGGGGCCTGTGAACTGGGCCGTTCCGGGGGTTGCGGAAAGGTTGCTTATGTCCCCGCTGCGATGAACGCAGCGTGGACGGCGTCCTCGGCTTCGGCCGTCACGAGCACGAGCACCTCGTCGCCGGACTGGAGCATCGTGTCGCCCCGGGGCACCACGAGCCGGTCGCCGCGCACCACGGCCACCACGACAGCGTCGCGGGGGAAGTCGAGATCGGCGATGGCGGTGTCGTTGGCCGGCGAGTCTTCGGCCAGCGTGATCTCGACCAGGTGGGCGGCGCCCCCTTGGAACTGGAGCAGGCGGACGAGCGCGCCCACCGAGACGGCCTCCTCCACCAGCGCGGTGAGCAACTGGGGCGTCGAGACCGAGACGTCGACCCCCCAGCTCTCGTTGAAGAGCCATTGGTTCTTCGGGTGGTTGACCCGGGCCACCACCCGGGGCACGGCGAACTCCTGCTTGGACAGGAGCGAGATGACGAGGTTGTCCTCGTCGTCACCGGTCGCAGCCACGACGACGTCGACCGTGGCCAACCCGGCCGCATCGAGCGAGGAGACCTCGCAGGCGTCGGCGGCGATCCACGTGATGTCGAGCGTCGGCCGCAGGCGTTCGACAAGATCGGGATCCTGTTCGAGCACGAGCACGTCGTGCCCGCTGCGCTTGAGGTCGGCGGCGATGGCCGTGCCGACGCTGCCTGCGCCGGCGATGGCGACCCTCACGAGTCCGCGTCCAAGTGGTGGCCGACCCTGCCCGAGAGAGTCCAGTCGAGTTCCTTGCGCGCGTCGTCGAGCACGGCGAGGTGCAACACATCGCCCTCCTGGCCGACGAGCTCGCGGGCGTCGAGGCGCGGGACCCCCGCCCGGGTGACGGCGATGAGCGAGACTCGGCCGGGCACCTCGATGTCCCGCAGCGACCGGCCGGCCCAGGCCTCGGGGAGTGAGCGGTCGAGCAGGGACAGCCGTCCGCTGGCGTCGGACCAGTCGCCCATGGTCTCCTCCGGCAGCAACCGCCGGCGGACCTGATCGATGGTCCACGTCACCGTGGCCACCGTCGGGATGCCCAGCCGCTGGTAGATCTCGGCTCGTCGGGGGTCGTAGATACGGGCGACCACGTGGGGGATCTTGTAGGTCTCCCGGGCGATGCGCACCGTGAGGATGTTGGTGTTGTCGCCACTGGTGACCGCGGCCAGCGCTCCCGCTTCGTTGGCCCCCGCCTTCTCGAGGTCGTCGCGGTCGAAGCCCGAACCGACGATGCGGGGGCCGTCCCAGTCCTTCAGGCGCCGGAAGGCCCGCGGCGACCTGTCCAGGACCGCCACCGAGTGGCCCTCCTTGCTCAACAGAACGGCCAGGCCAGAGCCCACCCGGCCGCAGCCGACGACGATGACGTGCACGGCGCACAGTGCAACACGCCGGCCCGGGTCGTGCAAAGGCGGTCCAGGATGGGCACAGGTTTGCTTCTACTGTGTGGCCGTGGCCACCCCCACGGCGCCGACCTCGTCGCCCTCCGAGGATTCCGAAGCGCTCGCGAGGCCGGCCTCGGCCCGACCGACGGTGCCACTGCCCGGTCCGGCGGCGGCGGAGATCCCCGAGTCGCGGCGGTACCGACTGAAGAACCGACTCCTCGGACCGCCGCTGGTCACCGAGCAGCTGGCCTCGGAACGGCTGAGTCGTCCGGTCGCACTGGGCGTCCTGGCGCCTGACTGCATTTCGTCCTCGGCGTACGGCACCGAGGAGATGTTGACCCAGCTCGTCCCCTACATCGGGTTGGCCGCGTTCACCCTGGTGGTGCCAATCACCTTGGCCATCCTGGGCGTTCTCTTCTTCGTCACCCTCTCCTACCTCGACGTCATCCAGCTCTACACCAAGGCGGGGGGGTCCTACGTGGTGGCCCGGGACAACTTCGGCCCGCGTATCGCCCAGATCGCTGCGGTGGCCCTTCTCATCGACTACACGGTGACCGTCGCCGTGCAGACCTCGGCCGGCACGGCCGCACTGACCAGTGCGGTGCCCAGACTGGCCAATCCGTTCGACACCGTCGCCATCACGGTGGCGGTCATCCTCGTTCTGCTCTACGGCAACCTGCGCGGCATCCGCGAGGCCGGCAGCTACTTCGCCATCCCGACGTATCTCTTCGTCTTCTCGCTTGCCTCCGTGGTCGTCCTCGGCCTGCTCAAGGAGGCGCTGGGCCAGCTGCATCAGATTCCCCTTCCACCCGAGAGTCAGGTGTACGGGGGCAAGATCGGGACCCCCGGCTCGGGCTGGCTGATGGGGCTCGCTTTTATTTCGTTGCTGCGGTCTTTCGCCAACGGAGGGTCCTCGCTGACCGGGCTGGAGGCCATCTCCAACGGCGTCAGTAGCTTCCGCAAGCCCGAGTCCATGCATGCCCGCCAGACGCTGGTGATCATGAGCTCGACATTGGCATTCCTGGTCCTCGGAGTGACGCTGCTAGCGCACTGGACGCACGCCATCCCGTACGCCCAAGGATCACCCACGGTGGTCTCGCAGGAGGTCAAGGCCGTCTTCGGCACGAGCGCCTTGGGTCACGTCGGGTTCTACATGGTGCAATTCGCCACCATGCTCGTCTTGTACACGGGCGGGAACACGAGCTTCAATGGCTTCCCCTATCTGGCCAGCTTCGTGGCCGGCGACGCCTTCTTGCCCCGCCAGCTCACCCGGCGCGGCCACCGCCTAGCTTTCTCCAACGGCATCCTCGTGCTGACGGCCGTGGCGCTGGCCCTGGTCCTCGTCTACCGCGCTCAGCTCAACGGGCTGGTCGCTCTCTATGCCATTGGTGTGTTCACCGGCTTCACCATGGCCGGTTCAGGCATGGTGAAACACCACCTCACGACACGCGAGGGCCATTGGCGGCGCGGCGTCGTCATCAACGGCTTCTCGGCGTTCCTCTCCCTGACCGTGGTCCTGATCTTTGCCGTGGCCAAGTTCACGGAAGGAGCATGGCTCATCGTGGTCGTCGGACCGCTGCTCTATATCGGGCTCATCCGGTTGCACCACCAGTACGTCGAGGAGGCCGAGCTGCTCGAGACGGGCGTGGTCGAGGTGTCGGAGTCGCCGATTTTGCGGCGCCACGTCGTGGTGGTGCTGGTGGACCGCCTGGACGCCGCAACCGCTCGAGCGCTGCAGTACGCCCGCACCCTGGCCCCCGACGACCTGCGGGCGGTGCACTTCGACATCGACACAAAGGCGGCCCGCGAGCTCGAGGAAGAGTGGGGACGGCTGGGATTGTCGCGGCTGCCGCTCGACATCATCGAATGCCCCGACCGGCGTCTGGGCCGGGCTGCGGTCGAAATGGTGGCCGACGCCACTCTCGACGGCGACACCGAATGCACCGTGCTCCTGCCCCGGCGCGCCTTCGCCCGGGGCTGGCAGCGCTTTCTGCACGATCGCACGGCCGACAAGATCGCCGCCGTGCTCGGACAGGTGCCCCACGTCAGTGCCACCATCGTGCCTTTCAACGTGGCCGGGCAGTACGGCGACCAGGTCCGTCGCTACGGGCGCTCGGTTCAGGAGCGGGCGCGCCGGGGCGAGTTCGACGGCGAGACGGTCGACGCCGAGGGGCGCACCGGCCTCGACCGCTTGGGTCGGCGCGATGGGCCGAAGCGGCCGGCGGCGCTCCTGGCTGCGGACCAGACGCTGGCCCAGCGAGCCGGTGCCACAACGCCGATCGCCTCGGTCGTGCCCCGCCAGCGTGTGCGGGTGGCCGGCCGGGTGAAGTCCGTCCGGGTGCAACCGCGGGCCGGGACGCAGAATCTCGAGTGCGTGCTGAGCGACGGTTCCGGGGATTGCTGCTCGTCTTCCAGGGCCGGCCCAGGATCGCGGGCATCGAACCTGGGGCGCGCCTGGTGGCCGAGGGCATGGTCGGGACGTGGGGCCGGCGGCCGGCCATGCTCAACCCGTCCTTCGAGCTGGTGCAGGGGGCGCCGGCCGACCCAACCGAGGGTTGAGCGCGCACCAGGCCCCTCCGGCGCACGAAAACCGAATGAAATTGCCCCTGGGGGCGCCCAGTCGCTAACGTCCCGACGGCCCGGAAACGGGTGCGCCGGGTCGGCGCGCTCCCCGACCGGACTTACGACATCGACCAACACGGTGCCAACCGCTGCCGCACCGGGGGAGGACGGCGGCTCCGCCCACTCCCCGCAGGACCTGAAGAAGAAGAAAGGGCACACCGGGAATGATCAATCTCCTCGCAGCCGACGGTGGCTATCAGGCCTTCCGCCTCGGCGGGACTGACAAGACCTGGCTCTACATCTGCCTGGCCGCCGGGATCGTGGGCATTGCCTCGGGTCTGCTGCTGGCGCGCAACGTCCTCGCGGCCGACCA
Source organism: uncultured Acidimicrobiaceae bacterium (assembly GCA_963726855.1). GTDB lineage: Bacteria > Actinomycetota > Acidimicrobiia > Acidimicrobiales > RAAP-2 > Bog-473. The sequence goes on along the minus strand of CAVSEB010000007.1, from coordinate 70,293 downwards.
GGGCACGCTGAAGATGAAGGAGATCGCGAAGGCGATCCAGGAGGGCGCCGAGGCGTTCCTGGCCCGCCAGTTCCGGGCCATCGTGATGATCATCATCCCGCTGGCCATCCTCATCTTCTTCACGGCCACCAAGGTGGTGAAGCCCGACGGCGGCATCGCGCTCAGCTTCCAGCAGGACGGCCTGTACCGGGTCATCTGCTTCCTCTTCGGGGCCGCCTTCTCGGGCCTCACCGGCTTCATCGGCATGAGCATCGCCGTGCGGGGCAACGTCCGCACCGCCGCGGCCGCCTCGAAGGGCGGCGGCATGGCCGACGCGCTCCGCGTGGCCTTCCGCACCGGCGCCGTCACCGGCATGCTCTGCGTCGGGCTCGGCCTGGCCGGCGCGACCGCCATCGTCCTGATCTTCCAGAACTCCGCCACCGCGGTCCTGATCGGGTTCGCGTTCGGCGCATCGCTGCTCGCGCTCTTCATGCGTGTCGGCGGCGGCATCTTCACCAAGGCGGCCGACGTCGGTGCCGACCTCGTGGGCAAGGTGGAGGCCGGCATCCCCGAGGACGACCCTCGCAATGCGGCGACCATCGCCGACAACGTGGGCGACAACGTGGGCGACTGTGCCGGCATGGCGGCCGACCTCTTCGAGTCCTACGAGATCACCATCATCTCGTCGTTGATCCTCGGCTACTCGGCCTTCAGGACAATCGGTCACAACCCCACAGCCGCAGTCCTCTATCCCCTCATCGTCCCGGCGATCGGCATTTTTGCGTCGGTGATCGGCATCGTGGTCGTGCGCTACCGCAACAAGGACAAGACCGCGCTTTCCGCGATCAACCGGGGCTTCTGGCTCTCCGCACTCCTGACGGTGGTCGGCGCGTTCCTGGTGGCTCAGTACTACGTGCACGACCTCAAGGTCTTCTGGGCCGTCTTGACCGGGGTGGTCCTCTCGCTCGTGGCCAGTCAGATCACCGAGGAGTTCACCTCGACCGAGCGCGGACCGGTCAAGGAGATCGCCGCCTCGGCGCGCACCGGGCCCGCCACGACCGTGCTGGCGGGTATCTCCATCGGCCTCGAGTCCTCCGTCTGGGCCATCATCGCGATCGCCATCGCGATCGGCGTGGCCATCGGATTGGGCGACGGCAACATTGAGCTCACCTTCTACTTGATTGCCCTCATCGGCATCGGTCTGCTGGCCACCGCAGGCATGGTGGTCTCCGAAGACAGCTTTGGTCCGGTGTCGGACAACGCGGCGGGTATCGCCGAGATGTCGGGCGAGTTCACCGGTGACGCCGAGCGGATCATGGTGAGCCTCGATGCCGTGGGCAACACGACCAAGGCCATCACCAAGGGTGTGGCCATCGGCTCGGCCGTGATCGCGTCGGTGGCGCTCTTCGCGTCATTCATCGAAACGATCGGCCAACAGATTCCCAGCCTCCATGCCACGGGATCCAAGCTCTTCAGCGTGATCCAGATCAATGTGGCCAACCCGACCACGTTCATCGGGCTGCTGATCGGAGGCTCCATCGCCTTCCTCTTCTCGTCGCTGGCCATCCGGGCCGTGGGCCGCTCGGCAGGGACGGTTGTGCTCGAGGTGCGACGCCAGTTCCGCGAGCACCCAGGGATCATGGACTACACCGAGAAGCCGGAGTACGGGCGGGTGATCAGCATCTGCACGGCGGCGGCCCAGCGCGAGTTGGCCACACCGGCCCTGCTGGCCATTCTGACCCCGGTCATCGTGGGCTTCGGCATCAACTATCTGGCCCTCGGGGCGTTCTTGGCCGGCACCATCCTGACGGGACAGCTCATGGCCAACACCTTGTCGAACTCCGGTGGCGCCTGGGACAACGCCAAGAAGTACATCGAGGACGGCAACGAGGGCGGCAAGGGTTCGGAAGCACACAAGGCCGCGGTGATCGGCGACACCGTCGGTGACCCCTTCAAGGACACGGCCGGCCCGGCACTCAACCCGATGATCAAGGTCATGAACCTGGTCTCGCTGCTCATTCTCCCGGCCGTGATCACGCTGCGGCACAACACCGGCGCCCGCCTCGGCATCGCCGGGGTGTCCCTCGTCATCCTGCTCGCAGCACTGGCCTTCTCCAAGCGCGCCGGCGTGGCCATGGACTCGGAGGCCCCTTCCACCCCAGCCGTTGCGGCGCCGGTTGCCTCGGTCGATTGACCTGGTCAGCGACCCCGTACGGCTGTCATTGACAGGGTCGTCGCGTTCGGGCGCTCTTGACAGGCGAGTGGGATGCCCGCACTCTGTGGCTCATCATGCCCTCTGAATTCCCGCTTCAACCTGCCCTCCAAGGGGTGAGCCATGGGTAAGGCACTCGTCATCGTCGAGTCGCCGGCCAAGGCGCGCACGATCGGCGGGATGCTCGGGCCCGACTTCATCGTCGAGTCGTCGGTCGGACACATCCGCGATCTGCCCCGAGGGGCCGACGAAGTCCCGGCCGCCTACAAGGGCGAGTCGTGGGCGCGCCTGGGCGTCGACGTCGACAACGGCTTCAAGCCGCTCTACGTCGTCTCGGCGCCGAAGAAGTCGGTGGTGGCCAACCTGAAGAAGCTCCTCAAGGGAGCCGACGAGCTCTACCTGGCAACGGACGAAGACCGCGAGGGTGAGTCGATCGCGTGGCATCTGTCCGAGGTGCTGTCGCCGACCGTTCCGGTGAAGCGGATGGTGTTCCACGAGATCACGCCGGCGGCGATCGCACGCGCCGTCGACGAGTGGCGCGACCTCGACCGCCGCCTGGTGGACGCCCAAGAGGCACGGCGTATCCTCGACCGCCTCTACGGCTACGAGGTCTCACCGGTGCTGTGGCGCAAGGTCATGCCCCGCCTGTCTGCCGGCAGGGTGCAAAGCGTGGCCACGCGGATGGTGGTCGAGCGCGAGCGGGCCCGCATGCGGTTCCGCTCCGCCACCTGGTGGGGGATCGACGGCACGTTCGCCAACGCGGCTGCCCCGTCCGGCTTCGGCGCCGCGCTGGTCAGCCTGGGTGGGACGGCCATCGCCACCGGGAAGGACTTCGACGAGCAGGGAACCCAGACGGGCAAGAGCGCGGTCCGGGTCCTGGGCGAAGAGGAGGCCACCTCGGTGTCCGGCGCGCTGGCCGGGCAGAGCTTCACGGTGAGCGCGGTGACCGAGCGGCCCTTCCGGCGCTCACCGGCCCCGCCCTTCATGACTTCGACGCTGCAACAGGAGGCCGGGCGCAAGCTCCGCTTCAGCGCACAGCGGGCCATGCAGGTGGCGCAGCGCCTCTACGAGCAGGGCTACATCACCTACATGCGCACCGACTCGACCACGTTGTCGGAGCAAGCGCTCACCGCCGCCCGTAGTCAGGCCCGCGAGATGTACGGGGACGCCTTCGTGCCCGATGCGCCGCGGCGCTACGAGCGCAAGGTCAAGAACGCGCAGGAGGCCCACGAGGCCATTCGTCCGTCGGGCGAGACCTTCCGCACCCCGAATCAAGTCGGGCGCGCCCTGTCGGGTGACGAGCTCCGCCTCTACGAGATGATCTGGATGCGCACGGTGGCCTCGCAGATGAACGACGCCACCGGGACCAGCGCGCAGTTGCGGCTTGTGGCTGACGTGCCCTCGGGCCTCGCCGCGGGCCAGCAGGCCGAGTTCTCCGCCAGTGGCCGGGTGATCACCTTCGCCGGCTTCCTCCGTGCGTACCAGGAGGGGCGAGACGAGGACGATCCTGACACCGACAGCGCGGAAGAGATGGTGCTGCCCGCATTGCGTGAGGGTGACCGCGTCGACGGCACCGACTTCGTTCCGGGGTCGCACACCACCCAACCACCGGCCCGCTACACCGAAGCATCGTTGGTCAAGGCTATGGAAGAGCTCGGCGTGGGGCGACCCTCCACCTACGCCAGTGTCATTTCGACCATCCTCGACCGTGGGTACGTGTGGAAGAAGGGCACGGCGCTCGTGCCCAGCTTCACCGCTTTCGCAGTGGTCGGTCTGCTCGAGCGCTACTTCACCAACCTGGTGGACTACGGCTTCACCGCGTCCATGGAGGACGACCTCGACGGGATCGCCTCGGGCAGCGGCGAGGCCCTGCCCTGGCTGACTCGCTTCTACTTCGGGAGCGATGCGCCGGGTGCGATGGTCAGCGACGGTTCCGAGGTGGACACCCTCGGGCTGAAGGCCACCGTGGCCGCCCACCTGAGCGAGATCGACGCCCGCGAGATCAACTCGATCCCGCTGGGCCTGGGTAGCGACGGCGAGCCGATCGTGGCCCGGGTGGGGCGCTACGGGCCCTACCTCCAGCGCGGGGAGGACCGGGCCTCGATCCCCGACGACCTGGCTCCCGACGAGCTGACCATCGAGCGGGCCGAGGAGATCCTTGCGGCGCCGTCCAACGACCGTGTGCTCGGCACGCACCCGGAGTCCGGGCTCGACGTGCAGGTGAAGGCCGGGCGCTTCGGGCCCTACGTGCAGGTGGGCGAGTTGGTCGAGGGCGGGGAGAAGCCACGGACGGCGTCGCTCTTCTCTGCCATGGATCCGGCCACGCTGACCTTCGAGCAGGCTCTGGAGCTGCTGCGCATCCCGCGCACGATCGGGATCGATCCGGAAACGGGCGAGGACGTCGTTGCGCACAACGGCCGCTTCGGTCCTTACCTCAAGCGGGGCTCGGACACGCGCAGCCTGGCCAGCGAGGAGCAGCTGCTCACGGTCACCCTGGACGAGGCCAAGGCCCTCTTCGCGCAACCCAAGCAGCGGCGGGGTCGCGCCGCCGCCGCTCCGCTGCGCGAGCTCGGGACCGACCCGTCCACCAACCTGCCCGTCGTGGTCAAGGAGGGTCGCTTCGGCCCGTATGTGACCGACGGCACCACCAATGCCAGCCTGCGCAAGGGCGACGTGGTGGAGTCGATCGACATCGAGCGGGCCTCCGAGCTCCTGGCCGAACGCCGCGCCGCCGGTCCTTCCACCCGCAAGAAGAAGTCGGCCGCCAAGAAGGCGCCGGCCAAGAAGAAGGCGACGGCCAAGAAGGCCACCACCAAGAAGAGTGCGGCGAAGAAGACCACGGCCAAGAAGGCGTCGGCCGCCCAGAAGGCGGGTGCGGCGTCCGATGCGGCCGAGTCACCCAGCATGAAAGCCCCACTGAGCGAACCGTTCTGACATGCCGGCCCGAGGACGCCTCCTCGCGCTCGAGGGCATTGACGGGTCGGGCAAGTCGACCCAGGCCAGGGCGCTGGCCGAGACGCTGGGGGCCGTGCTGACCCACGAGCCGGGGGCGACGCCCGTGGGTCACGCCCTGCGCCGGATCCTCCTCGACCCCGACCAGCCTGCTCCGGCGCCGCGCACCGAGGCACTCCTCATGGCGGCCGACCGGGCTGAGCACGTGGCCGCCGTCGTCGAGCCGGCGCTGGACGCCGGCACCTGGGTGGTCAGCGATCGCTATTCGGGCTCGACCATCGCCTACCAGGGCTACGGCCGGGGCCTGCCCGCTGACGAGCTGGCCGCGCTGGTGTCTTTTGCGGCGGCCGGTCTCGCGGCCGACCTCTCGATCCTGGTCGACGTGGAGGTGGAGGTGGCGGCGGCCCGGCTGGCGGCTGCGGGAGACGTGGACCGCCTCGAACGCCTGGGGACCGACTTCGCCGCACGGGTCCGCGAGGGTTTCCTGACCCAGGCCGTGGCCGACCCCGAGCATTGGGTCGTGGTCGACGGCACGGAGGACGTGCGCACGCTCACGGCGCATATCGTCGCGGCCGTGCATGATCGACTGGGCGACCCGCCCGCAATGGCCCGGTGAGCGAGGAACGACCCGCACCGTCCCTCTTCTCCGGCGTGGTGGGCCAGGAGGAGGCGGTGGCTTCTCTGCAGGCTGCCGCCGCCAATCCGGTGCACGCCTATCTCTTCGTCGGTCCTTCCGGCAACGGGGGACTGGCAGCAGCCTCGGGCTTCGCCGCCGCGCTGCTCTGTCCTGACGGAGGATGCGGGACCTGTGCGACCTGCCGGGCCGCCCTGGCCGGAACCGCGCCCGATCTCCATGTGGTGCGGCGCAGCGGTGCCACCGTCAACAAGGAGATGATGCGCCAGGTGGTGAACCTGGCACACCACCGCCCACTGGTGGCGGCACGCCAGGTGATCGTGGTGCTCGACATGCACCTGGTGCTGGACCGGGCGCCGGTCCTGCTCAAGGCGCTCGAGGAGCCACCGGGTGACACCGTCTTCGTCCTCCTGGCGGACGAGATGAACTCCGACTTGGTGACGATCGCCAGCCGCTGCGTCACGGTGCCCTTCCCGCAGGTGCCGCGCGATGTGCTGCTGCGCTGGCTCGAGGGCGCGGGCGTCGAGCCGGAACTCGCCGCGGCGGTGACGGACAGCAGCGGGGGCAATCCGGAGCGGGCCCGGGTGATGGTGGAGGACTCCGACGTGGCGGCGCGGGTAGCGCTGTGGACGTCGGTGCCCGGTGCGCTCACTGGCTCGGGCACGACGGCTGCATTGCTCGTGCGGCAGGTGATCGAGTCGGCTGACCGCGCCGTCGAGCCCCTGCGGGTCGCGCACCAGCGTCAGCTCGAGACGATGACCGAGGCGGCCAAGGAGATGGGCGAGCGGTCCTTGCCGGGCCGGAAGGAAATTGTGGACCAGTTCCAGCGCGAGGAGCGCCGCTTCCGGGTGGACGCCCTGCGGGCGGGGCTGGGCGTGCTGGCGCGGACCTACCGGAGCCAGGTCGCCGGGGCACGTGCGCGGCGGAGCCGTGGGCGTGGGTGACCAGGACGTGCAGGCCGCCGCGGCGGCCGTCGACCTCATCACCGAGGTGACCCAGGCCCTGCCCCGGAACCCGAACGAGACCCTGCTGCTCCAGTCGCTCTTCGTCCGGTTGGCCGCACTCGCCGCATGAGCGGACGCTGGCCGAGTGAGGGCAACGGGCGCGGTACCTGCACTACGTTTTCTGGGGCCACCAGGGCGATCGGAACCCGGAACGACCTGACCTACACTGTCCCACCTGGTCAGACCAAACGTCACCCCAGTGGACGTCTGGTTTCAGGCCCGGCCTGGGTAGCTCAGTCGGTAGAGCAGCGCACTCGTAATGCGCAGGTCGTCGGTTCGAATCCGACCTCAGGCTCCAGAGATGCTGGTGAGAACGCTGTGCGACATCGAGCGGCGCATTATCCCAACAGCCATCCCAACTTTGGCTGACCGACTGCCGGCAAAGGTGGTCGGAACCGGCGTCGATCCCGTGATATCACGCCTTCTGATCGGATCATCAGCGCGACGAATTTGGCTTAGTGGTTTTGTGATGAAGCGTCGATCCCTCTGACAATCTCCGCCATTACGTCGCCGAAGCACGACAAAGACTTAGGCTCCACCTGGTTCATGATGCGGCTGCGGACGCTCGCGAGGTGGATCGGGTAGGCATCACGTAGCCGATTGAGGCCCGCTTTGGTGATGCGGACGTCAATACCCCGTGCGTCCTCCGGATTGCGAGTCTTGATGACGAAACCACCTCTTGCAAGATCTCCGATGATGCGCGTCATGTGGCTTCCCGACAGGTCCGCGAGGTCGGCGAGTTCTCTCACCCGAAGTTCGCCAGTCTCCGCCTCCGAGAGGTGTACGAGCACCGCGTACTCACTCAAGGAGATGTTGGCGCCCCTCTGAAGGTCTTCGTCGAGAAGCCGGGATGCGACGGAGAGAAATCGAGCGACGTCTCTCCACACCAGTTCCTCTCTGCCTTTGAGCGGTCCGTCGGTCTTCAGCGTCATCCCATGGATTTTAGTTGCATGCGCAGCGATCTAGGGGTCAAGCAAGCATACAAAGACGTGTCCGCCATCGAACGAGTCGCGACCGCCCATCTCCGGGATGGCGGCTCAGTGCTCTTGTGGTCGCTTCTCGATCCCTTTGACGATCTCCGCCATTACGTCGCCGAAGCATTGCAAGACCTTCGGTTCTACCTGGTTCATGATCCGGCTGCGGACGCTGGCAAGGTGGATCGGGTAGGCATCTCGTAGGCGATCGAAGCCCGCCTTCGTGATGCGAACGTCAATCCCTCGGCCGTCCTCCTGATTGCGGGTCTTTACCACGAAGCCGCCCTTGGCAAGGTCTTCGACAAGGCGGGTCATCCGGCTTTCCGAGAGGTCAGCGAGGTCGGCGAGTTCCGACACTCGAAGGTGTGCGGTCTCCACCTCCGAGAGATGAACGAGCACCGCGTATTCGCTCAAAGAGATGTTGGCGCCAATCTGGAGGTCCTCGTCGAGAAGCCTGGATGCAACGGCGAGAAATCGAGCGACGTCTTTCCACGCCCGTTCCTCTCTTCTTTTGAGCGGTTCGTTGGCCTTCGGCGTCATGTCCCGATTGTAGTTGCGTGCGCAGCGATCTAGTTATAAGATGCCTGTGCAGGCAACGACCTGACCGGCCGAAGGGCGGTCGGGGACGACCGAGTTTGATGAGAGGAGAAACCGATGAATAGGGATTTGGGCCTCTGGAAGGCAGAGGACTGTGCTTTGGTCCTAATCGATTACCAGCCCGAGCAGATGGCGTCGATCCGTTCTGAGACGCCGGTTGACCTGATCGAGCTGCACGCCGCGCTGGCTCATTCGGACCGCGAAGGCGTTCGACGTGCCCATCGTGGTGTCGACGGTGGGCGTCGAGTCTGGCCGCCTCAGTCCGACACCGCCCGGCATTCTCGCCGAGCTGGATGGGATTGAGCCGTTCGACCGGTCGTCGATGGCCTCGTTCGAGAGTGAACAGTTCCGCGACGCCGTGGCGGCGACGGGGCGCAAGCGGTTGATTATGGGCGGACTTCACACCGAAGTCTGCCTCGCCCTCGGCGTGATCGACGCGCTCAAGGCTGGGTACGAGGCACAGTTCGTGGTCGACGCTGTTGGCGGTCGATCCGAGATTGCGCACCGAACGGGCATCGAACGGATGGCCCTCGCTGGCGCCGTGCCCAACACCGCCCTCGCGGTGGTCTCCGAGTGGTTCCGCGACTGGGCTGGCCCGCTGGCCGACGCAGCCCGCGAGACCGTCATTTGGTGGCTGGCGCGGGTGCAGGACGTCACCGACACAGTCGGGGTCACCGAGGGCGAGGCAGCCCTCGCCAAAGCGGCGGTGGCTGGGTAGATGTCGCCCCGGCTCGAGAGAAGGGTCTGTGTCATTGCGGGCACGGGCGGGAGCATGGGCTGCGCGTCGGCTCTCGCCTTGGCCCGTGAGGGCGCGGTCGTCGTCGGATAGGAACGTCGATCAGACGCAGGCCACTCTCGAGCTGGTGCGCGGCTCGGGTAGAGGCATGGTTTCCAAGAATCCGGTCGATCAGATCGACTTGGCCGATCGCCAGGCGAACGTCGACCGCTGGATGAAGGTCTGGTGAGTCTCCGATGAGGCAGTCGTCTGTGGAACTACCAAAGACACATCGTGGCGGCGTAATGACGGTCCCCCGGGGGCGAGCCACACCAAGGCCCCGTGCGGAGATTGACACCCGCCAGCTGCCCGTCGACGGCGAGAAGACGCGCGATGCAGTGGCTCGGCGACGTCATCGTCGGGCCTTCTGGGTGGTGTCGTTCGCGTTCCTATCCGTGATGGCGTTCTCCGGCGTGCCCAGTCCGCTCTACGGCCTCTATCGCGCCCGCGACCATTTCTCACTGCTGATGGTGACGGTCATTTACGCGGTGTACACGGTCGGGGTTGTCGGTTCCTTGCTGCTCGCTGGTCATCTCTCCGACTGGTACGGGCGCCGCCGACTGCTCGTACCGGCGCTCGGTGTCGCAATTGTCAGCGCAATCGTCTTCGTGGTGTCGAAGAGCCTGACGGGATTGCTGCTCGGACGGCTGATCAACGGGATCGCGATCGGGATCGTGGTCGGGACAGCGACCGCCTATCTGACCGAGCTCCACGCCGTCGGCCGCCCTGAAGCGACACCGCGACGAGCGCAGCTGATCGCGTCGGCCGTCCCCGTGGGCGGCTTGGGCGTAGGTGCCCTCGTGGCGGGGGTCCTCGCGCAATGGGTGGCATATCCGCTCACGGTTCCCTACCTCGTCTTCCTCGCGGCACTCCTGCTCGGCACGATCGGCGTGGCTCTCTCGCCCGAGACCCGCCAGGGCCCAAATCCCCGCCCGCGCTATCGCCCGCAACGCGTCTCGGTACCGCACGACGAACGCGGCACGTTCTTTGCTACCGCGCTCAGCGCCTTTGTGGCCTTCGCCACGATCGGTCTGTTCACTGGACTGTCGGCAGTGTTTTTGGCCACCACCCTGCATGAGTCGTCTCATGCTCTGGCCGGAACCGTCCTGTTCGTCATGTTCGCGTCCGGTGTTGGCACGCAGATACTGACCGCAGCCTGGCCGATACCCCGCGAGTTCGAGGCCGGCATGGCCGCCATGCTGGTTGGACTCGGACTGGCGGTCCTGGCGGTCTGGCTGAGCCCGCCGTCCCTGGGTCTCTTCATGGCCGGCGGCGCCCTCATCGGCGCGGGGGGAGGCGCCATTTTCAAAGGCACGGTCGCGTCGGTCATGCGCATCGCGCCGCCCGACCGCATCGCGGAGTCGATCGCCGGACTGTTCCTGGCGACCTTCATCGGTATCTCTCTGCCGGTGGTGGGGGCAGGGATCACGCTTTCGGCCCACGTCAGCCCGAAGGTCACACTCCTCGGCTTCGCGATCGCCGTCAGCGTCGGCATCACCGTTTCGGCCATCCGGCTTCTCGGCCGGACGAGCACATCGGGTGGGGGAGGACCGGTCCCGGGTCGAGCGGCCACAGATGCTTCCAGCCGTAAGCACGATCACCACCCAATACCCAAACGAAACGAACGGAGGGCCGCATGATGGCCGACAACACCAAGCAGGATCAACGAGTGCGCCGTGGTGACCGGCGGCGCCGGTGGTATCGGCGGTGCGATCGTCGCTCGTCTCGCGCCCGACCACAACGTGGTCGTCCTCGACCGCGCCGGAGACTTCGCCGTCGACCTGGGCGATCCCGACGACGTACGCCGGGTGGCGAATCTCGTCCTCGAGCGCCACGGCCGATGCGACGTCTTCGTTCACGCCGCGGCGACCTTCGAGTGGGGACCGCTCGAGAAGGTCGAACTCGACACCTGGCGCCACATCCAGGCGGTCAACGTCGAATCGGCTCTGCTCCTCACGCAGGCATTTGTTCCTGGAATGCGCGACCGCGCCTTCGGCCGCGTGATCTTCATCGTGTCCAACACGTTCTGGAGCCCACCGGACGGTGACATGCTCCCCTACGTCGCGTCGAAGGGCGCACTGATCGGGATGACGCGGACGCTCGCCGTCGGGCTCGGCGTGCGACGGCATCGCGGTGACTGCCGTCGCGCCGGGGCTCACTCGCACCCCCGCCAGCACCACCCGTCCGGAGACTGAGTTCGTCGAGAACCAAGGCCACGTCAGTCGTTGCCCAGAACGCTCATGCCGGAGGATACCGCCGCCGTGGTGGCCATGCTCGCCCGCGACGAAGCGGAGGCGCTCACCGGCCAGACACTCACGGCTGACGGCGGGCTGGTCATGCGATGAGTGCCGCCTCGACAACCAGTCTCGAAGGCTTCCACGCCACAGCCACCGGCGAGCGCGCCGACCGGTTGGTGCGGGGATTCTTCGATGCGGTCAATACGGGCGACGAAGCCGGGCATCGACGTGGCCGTCGCACGATCGTTCTTGTCGTACGACAAACACGGGGTCCGCAGCCGGACCGGGATAAAGCGCTACTACTCCGCGCTCGGGCAGTCTTTTTCCGATCTGCGCTTTGACGTGCACGAGAACATCGGCGTCCTGGTCGAAGGCGATCTGGTCGCCCTTCGCACGATCGTGACCGGCACCCATGTCGGTGAGTATGCCGGCGTAGCAGCGACCGGCAGCCGTATGCAGACTTCGGCCTCCCACATTCTTCGTGTCCGCGACGATCAGATCGTTGAACACTGGCCGGTCATGGATACCTATCGCATACCTGGTCGCCATCGGTGCCATCCCCGGAGTCGCCAACGACTTCCAAAGGGACTATCTCCGCGTGGAGGAATCACCGGGCGGGTTGTTCCAAGAGCGGCTCGGCACGGAGTTTGGGCTCCCTACGGGACGACCGGTTACCCGTGAAGAATCGCGGGCTGTCGTTCGCCGGCTCTACGACGGTGTAATCGCGACGGGTCGTCGCGAGGACGTCGGACATGGTGGCTGACGACTACACCCAGAACTCGGGATGGACGCCTGACGGCCGTGCCGATTTTGAAAGCGCGATCGCAGTCAACCGCGGCGCAATGCCGGATGGCCGAGCTCTGCAGACCCATATGGTCGCGGAAAACAATCGAGTCGCGTCGAGGAGCGTGTGGGACGGCACCGTGCCGGGGGGCGGCCCCGTCGACTTCACGACGCTCGACTTCTTTCGCATCGAGGCTGGGCTCGTCGAGGAGCACTGGGAGTCAGTCGATTGGATGCGTGCTTACCAGTCCTTTGGGCTGCTCAATGAGGAGGTCAACGATGCCTGAAGCCCCAACCACAGCGATTGTGGGGGTCGGCAGCATTGGAAGTGCGCTGGCCCGACACCTGAGCCAGGGTGGTGAGTCGATTGTTCTGGCTGCCAAGGAGATGGAGCACGCGGAAGCCCTGGCAAACGAACTCGGACCTCTTGCACGAGCAGCGTCGGTGGACGACGCCATCGCGGACGCCGATGTGATTGTTTTCGCACTGTGGCTGGACGCTATGAAACAAGTGATCCAACAAGAGGCGCGCTGGCTCGAGGAAAAGGTCGTTGTGGACCCCTCGAATCCGATCAGCTACGCCACGGGCAGTCCGGAGCGTACGCTTCCCGAAGGCCAGTCGTCTGGCTCAATCGTGGCAGCTCTGCTTCCAGCAAGTGCACATTACGTAAAGGCGTTTGGGACTCTCGCCGCGGATGCTCTTGCGGAAGCAAGCCTTCGACAACCTCATAGAGCTGCACTCTTTTACGCCACCGACGACGACCTTGCCGCGACCACCATCGAGCGTCTGATCCGCGCTGCGGGTTTCGACCCATTGAAGGCAGGCGGCCTCGATGTCGCGGGCCGAATCGAAGCGCCCGGTGGGGACCTTCACCAATTCGGCCTGAACGGCGAAATCGTCGATCTCGAGCAGGCTCGCGCCGCTCTGGCGGGCGGCGCCCAACCACGATGAATGCCCTCAATCGAGAGCGGGAAGCATTGGGCGTCTGGTTTCTCGCGCCCGACAGCTTCTGCGAGAAACGGCGTCGGCGTCGAATGCGCCGGTGATTCCGTTCGAATCATCTGCGAACCGGGCCAGGCGACCGTCACCCGGGCTTCGTCGCACTGCCGGTGCGGTGCTGGGCCCTCGTCTTCAGCGCCCAGCTGCAGTCGACGCACTGCCGGGAGTAACCCTCATTCATGGGGCGCTGGTTAACGTCTGGGGTCGATGGCCGAGAACAGCGCCTGGGCTGATCTGCCAAACGTGTTTGAGGCCGGCGAAACCTTCCGCTGGTTCAGTGAGACGGCAGACGGACGGCGATCCTCGAGCTGGGGGGCGAAGGTGGCTCGAAACTCATCTGATGTGTACCTGCTTAACTGCTCTTTGAGTGGCGAACTGAAGGTGAGCATGCACGCGCCAACAGACGCTTCGGGAATCTCACAGGTCAGCTTTCTAAGCGACGAGATCGCTGCTCGGTGGATGGAGTCCCGGTGAGTCGCCATCTGGACCGTTGGCTGCCCGGTCCGTTCGCTCCCGGCTGGACCCGGCTTTTCGAAGTGATCATGCCGGGGCCCGAAATGCGTCATATCGATGAGGCTGGCGTCGCCGGAAAACTTCATCACCGACTGGAATGCCCAGACGAAGAGTCAGTGCACGTGATACTGCTTGCGGCGCGGGCAGAGCAGGACGACCCCGCCAGTTTGCGGATGCGAAAGGGCGCCCACCTGGCAACGTGTGCGCTGGGCGATCAAACGGACTTGGTTATCGTGGCCATGCTGGCGCTGTGGGGTCCGGGCGAAGCCGCCGCCGTTGAAGCCGATCGCGACGCCGCTTCCCCGAAGGCGCCGACTCGGATTGGACAGCCGGCACCTTCGGAGCTCACCCGAATGCCGATGTTCGGGAGAAATGTCGACGGGCGCAGGTTCGTGATCGACGCTGCTGGACTCGCGTGCACGGCCGGGGAAGACGCGCGACCGTAGGCCCACCCACCCTGGTTGGGAACGAAAGATGACGGCCATCTCCAATGGTCGCTGCCATTTCATCGAAGAAGAACCCTCATTCACGGGGCGCTGGTTTACGTCTGGCGTCGACCGCGGGTGGCGAGTGTGCGGCGTGCGACGACCAACTTGAAGGCCTGACGGGGATCCGTCAGTTTGGTAGGACTGGGCGTCGATCGCGGAGCTCGAACAATGAGAGCTGTCGTTGTGGCAGTCGCGATCGTGGTCGCCGCGGCTGGAGGCACGCTGATTGCCCTGGAGATCGGTCGCCATATCGCCACGCCTTCAACGGCGCCGGCGAGTTCCACCTCGACAACCACCGCCGCTGCGGGCCCCGCATAAGCCACCATCAACACGACGCCCCTCCAGAGCCGTCGTATTGATGGCTGACAGCAGTCAGAGATCAGATGGCCTGAGAGACCAACGGCTCACTGCATCCCGGCGCAGCACCCAAGTACGCGACGATCTCTTCATCGGGAAGTCCCGGCAGCTCGCGCAGACCGGTGATGAGCACCTTCAAGTACGCAATGCTCGGAGCATCGATCTCGGCCGAGGACATCGACCACGGGGAGGTGAGGCTGAGCACTGGAACGCCGTCGAGAGGATCTAGGCAAAGCACATTCTCGTAGCGACGACTACCAAGTTGGTGGGTCAAGCCGGGGGCCAGGTTGTCGGGCCCGAGCTCGATCGGGACGCTCAGGCGACCATTCTCTTGGGCGACGATGTCTTCAAATTGCTCCCATCCGATCAGATAGGCCCGGGCATGGCTGAATGCACCCGGCGTTACATCGGTGTCGACGAAGCATGGAGAGCCGTTCCAGACCTTCGAAGTCCCGGCGAAGTAGAGCTGATGTGGGAGTGCCAGCCCCATGTCCGCCCGAGGAGGCCTCTTGTCACGGGCGCCGCCATGTGAATGCGAAACCCCTGGGGGGCGGCCGCCCGTTATGTAACGCATAAATCGGGCTTCACATAGGTTCGAGCCGTAAGAGGCGTACCACACGAGTCGTTCGGACATGCTCAGTTCAGTCTGGCTCAATCGCACGGATCAGCAAGGCTCCGCAATGCAAAAGCTCTCCTGTAACCGTTGGGCGCCTGGAATTAGGGAGATGAGTGGCGGTGGTCGGCGGTGAATACGGCGAGGCAAATGGCTCAGCGAGGGACTTGGGAGGAACCCGCTTGTCTTGCGTCATGCTTCAGGGGCGTCCATCTCGGCGTCGAGCGCCTTGCCGTACGCGAGCTCTTCGACAGCCAAGCTGCCCTCCGCACACAGCCGAGCACCTCCGGTCGGGCGGTGGCGGCTGGCGTCACCGAAATGGAGACGTCTCGAATTCGAAAAGGACGCAAGAAATGGGTGTATATCGAGCGGCGAAGAAATCATTTGGTGCTTTCGAGCGCACATTTGTAAGGGATCTGCAATCGAAAACCGAGCCCGCTCGCTTCAGATGCCACATTGATGGCGTACCCACCTTGTAGACGGTTCTGGTTCTCGACGCTTCCTGAGGGCGCCGCCCACGATCTCCCGTCCTTCGATTCCTCGCCTGCCGGGCCAAGACGTAGTCAGGGCGTCAGCGCCGACGGAACCGGTGCTTTTGCCAGGCAGCACGAGCGAACCTGGTGTGTGACCTGGGCGGATCTCTCGACAGGTTGTCGAGGTCATGGCATCATCGTGTCCCGGGAGGACGAACGATTTCGGGGGGGAGTTGCATGAGCAGAAGGGCGAAGTGCCGACAAGGCGGCGACCCCGTTCCCCTCTCCCTGCTGGTGAGGTGCTGGAACATCGGACGAGCGGAGGGGCGCCGATGAGACTCCGGTCGCAGAGCGTCGACTCGAGTTTGCCCGCGGGCACGGTTACGTTCCTCTTCACAGATATCGAGAAATCCACCCAACTTCTTCGACAGTTGCAGGAGGAGCAATACAAACTCCTTCAGGACCGGCACCAGGACATTCTGCAAAGGAACGTTCTGGACAACCGTGGAGCGCTCGTCGACGCGGAAGGTGACGGGCTGTTCTTCGTTTTTCCGAGTGCACGCTCGGCACTCGCCGCCTGTGTCGCGGGACAGGCGGCTCTGGCAGCGGAACGATGGCCCAACGGAGTCAGCGTGACCGTGCGCATGGGTCTTCACACCGGCGAGGCCTCGCCGAGGAATGGAAAGTACGTGGCGTTGGCGGTCAATCAGGCGGCGCGGGTCAAGGCGGAGGCTCAGGGTGGCCAGATCCTCGCGTCGCAGGCGACTGCGGTCGCTGCTGCCGAGGCGCTACCAGCCTCTACGTCACTCAAGGACCTCGGGCAATTCACGTTGAAGGACTTCGCAGTTCCCGTGCAGCTGTTCCAGGTATGCCATCCATCTCTCCGAGTCGACTTCGAGGTCGGTCCGGTGTCGTCGGCAGACGCCGAACCCAAGACCGACGGTCGCCAAGAGAGCCCGGCGGCCAAGAAAGCTTCTCCGGAAGTCGTGACCTCGTACCGAAGCGCGCGCACCGCTCTGGGAGCGTTCCGCGTTCCGGGAGACATCCACGTGCACATTGACGGCGGAAGTAACACTGCCGCCATCTTCGAGACGCTGGTCGATCTCGAAGGAGCGTCCGAGGACGGACCCGCCCGCTTTCCCATGAAGTTCAACCGAATCCTGCGGTACTCCGGCGGCCCGCAGCGCGAGGACCGGGCCTTCGCGCAGACGTACCGTTACCACACGCCCGGTACCGGACCGCGCGAGGTGTTCGACACGTTCACCACGATGCGCCTGACCAACGGATCGGACCTGGAGGTCGACGGGGTCGACTCGTTGACCAGAATCCTGGTGGCGATGACGGACTGGTCGGGCGCAGTCGTCGAGCTCGAACGGGTGATCGGGGTGTTGCAACCCGGCGGGACATGGCAAGAAGCGAGCCCCGTGAGGATCCCCGACCCAGACGCGCTGCGGTCGGGACCACTTCAGGACTTTCACCGGTTGGCGACCAGTCCGATCGAGATCCACCACTCGATTGATTTCCCCAAGTCCGAGGATCCCGCGGATGGGAGCGCCCTTCTAACGGTCGACCGACTGCCGACATGGCCGAACCTCGGTGGGTGGTTCTTGTTCGACAAGGGCGAATCATGGTCGTACCGTTCGAGCGAGTTCGTGGATCGCTCAGGTGAGTACCGCTATGCCGCCTCGGTGGGCCAGAAAAGACTGCTCCATTTCCTCATGGACCTCGGCTACTCGTATGAGCTCCACACGCTCGTCGAGCAGGTCCTCGGCATCTGGCGAGGTGGCAGGCAGCCCTCCGACGACCGCAGTTCGGTTCCCGCACTTGGTGAATGGGAGATGTCCTGTCCGCCCAATGGGCATTTCTGGGTCATCGCAGCGAACTTCTTCGGCGATCGGAATCCCGACGTACGGCGCGCCATGGTGACGAACTTGAGTCAGGACGTCACCTACACATACTTCCTGAACACCTACGCCGACGTACTGCGTCTGAACCGGCTCGCTCGTGACCTGGAGAGCGATCTGATTGCGAGGGGAAAGACCGCTGATTCAGCACGACGATCCGTGGGGGCGCGAGTGCGGTGCGTGCTCCTGACGCCCGAACTGAGTGTC
The DNA here is from genome assembly GCA_963726855.1 of uncultured Acidimicrobiaceae bacterium. Lineage (GTDB taxonomy): Bacteria > Actinomycetota > Acidimicrobiia > Acidimicrobiales > RAAP-2 > Bog-473. Next base: position 52,592 of record CAVSEB010000007.1, on the reverse strand, counting down.
GACGACCGGTTGAAGCGGTTGCTGGTGGACGACTACTTCCTATGTCCCTCGCACGCCGCCATGGGCGGATACCGGCTGGACTCCTCGGGATTTTCGGGCGAGCGGATCGACGAGGACGAGTATGAGTACCTCGTCGAGGCTCTTAGCCCTTTGCTCGATGCGAAGATCCGAGGTCTGTTCTCGTCGTCCGACGAGTCGTGGGCGAGCAAATCGACGCACAAGGCCTTCGTCTGCACCGACCTGGAGGAAACGGGCGTCGACCAGGAGCAGGGAGCATGGCGGTCCATGATCGCGGCATACGATCGAATCGTCGCGCGGCAAGTCAGCACACACGGGGCGGGGTGCGTCGTCGTTCGCCCGGTCCGCAACGGTTACCTGCTCGTGTTCGATGAGCCCAAGGAGGCGGCCGAATGGGCAAGACGGCTTCAATTCGACGTGCAGTGGCGGAATGAAGCGATTGCTCTGAAGGGCAGCGGGGAGTTGCCGATCCCGGTGCACAACATCGCGCTCGGCCATGGGTCCGTGACCAGAATCCTTCGAGCACACGGTCATGACTACGTGGGCGGGTCCATCGACGAGTGCATTCGGCTCGCCGACGCCCTTCGCGGGGGAAAGATCGCAATGTCGAGGATCTTTGCCGACCAGTACGAAGCCAACGTCGGCAAGCGCGAATCTGCGGCCGGTACGAACATCGTCTCGGAGGAGGGACTCGGCGAGCTGAGACTCCTCGAGTGGCCGTAATCAGTCGTCTGAGGGTCGCGTGCTGCCGTCTTCCACCCAGGAGGGCAGCGTGACCGCCTCGAGCGCCGCCTCCGCCTCTGCCAGAAGGACCTTTTCAGCTTCGTCGTAGATCCGGTTCGCCTCTTCGGGCGAGTCGGCGATGCTCGTGATGCCGATCTGCCCACACTCCGTGATGGAACTGATCATGTGAAAGACCACGCCGCTCTGGCGCGACTGGTCGAAGTGCAAGCCGCGCCGAGCGACGATATCGAAGACATCATCGATGGCTAGGGCTCGCAGGGCAGACGACTCGAGGTGATCCGTCGCCACCAGGTACTTAGCGGTACCGCTCGGCGCACTGTAGGTGCCCGAGTCGCTGTCGAAGGATCCGTTTGTCAGGAACTGCAGCGTCAGGAATGGGTGTGTCGTGCCCCCCTTGCGGAGGTTGAGTTCTATCGCGTACGCCTTCCATGACTGGTCGGGTTGGCGAATAACGACGAAGTCGATGGCGAAGCGACCGAGCACACCCTCACGGGCGAGACGGTCTGCGATCCGCTTCGCAGGCTCGATGATCTGGGCCGCATACGCCGGATCGGCCGGAAACTGACAGCCGAGGTAGCTCTGCCCCTTCGGGCCGCCGAGGATCTGGTCGTGAGTCGACAGGACGTCCACCTCACCGAGTGGAGTCACCCGTAACTGGACGCTGGGGCTCAGCACCTCTCCGAGAAGCATCTCCTCGACGATTCCCCCACGCTCTTCCAGCTTTTCCACGTAGGACTCGACGGAGGCGTCGCGGCTCTCAAGCGCCATGGAGGCGACCCGAGCATCGAGCTCCGAGTTCTCGTTCGCCGAGCCGGGGGGAGGGAGATTCGCCAGGTCGATCTGGGCGTTCCCCTGACCCGACACCCCTTCATTGAGCTTCACGATCGCCGCCTTGATCTCGGGGTCGGTCGCGCGCATTTCGGCCAACGCAGCCACCAGGTCGTTGATGGACCTCAGGTCCTCCACTCCTGCAGGATGAGGAACGCCCACTTCGGCGAAGAGGCGACGGCACCCTGACTTCGTACCAAGGTGAAAGTGCCTGGGATCCGCTCCGAATACCGGTATGCCCAACGCCAGGGCAACGTCGCGCTCGAGGGTCGTCGTGTTGTAGGGCACCAAGTGTGAGAGGGCGGGATCAGGGATCAGCGATCTGATCCGACGAAGGAGCCGTGGCCTCTCCAACAGCTTGGTACTCAGCGCCTTGTCCGAAGAATCGTTGACTGCGATCAGAGTCAAGCGATCACGAGCATGACTCGGGATGACCCCGGGGAGCAGGGAGAGGTAGTACTCGATGATGCTCGGGGCAATCGTCTGAGAGGTGATGTAGATGAGCTTGAGGCGCGGTTGCCGCAATAGGAAGAGCATGAAGAGAAACCGCTCTTCGTAGGCCTGCAAGAGAGCGCCCGAGCGCTCGACGATACGGTCGATCGTCACGCTCGGCAGGATGACGACTGATTCCTCTTCCTCGTGCTGGCCGATGGCCTCCCACACCCCGGGCATCGCGAGCTGAAGCTGGTCGTACTTTTCGTATCTCGTCGCCTCGTCGAGCGTATGGAGCGCTACTCCCTCGGAAGGCTCCGCTTGTCTGCGACGATGCTTCCCGCTGGCCGGATCCCGTTCTTGCTCCAAGGTCGCTCCCCGATCAGACACGACGCACACTCTACGGCCTCTCCTCGTCGTCCGACTCCGCAAAATATGGGCTGGACATAGTGCGCCGACCCAAAGTCCAAGGTTCTTCGTTCGGCGGCAGATGCAAGGCAAGTTCGATCGCCGCGTCGAGCTCGAGTTGCCGGCCCGTCGCATAGGCGGAGTCGAATGCTTCGCCCATCGCCTCGTGCAATGTGCTCAAGCTCCGCCGTTGTGTCCTGGCCGCGGGTGTCTCAGGAGGGTGACCGAGTTCCTCGAAGAGCGCATCGGCCGCGCCGTGCAGCGTGGCGCTCTGCCCAACCAGTCCCAACGCGGTTGCCGTGGCAGCCAGACTCAAGAGCCCGTAGGCCTGAAATCGCCGCGAGCCGATGCGACGGGCGATCCGCAGGCTACGGCAGAGATCAACGTAGGCTAGGTCTGCGTCTCCTTCCTCCAACGTGAGGTCCCCCAGGCAGTTCAAAATGATGCTCTGCCCGAGCTGGTTTCCAAGCTCGTAGGCGATCGCAAGCGCGTCATTCCAGGACTGCCTTGCGAGCTCGAGGTTGCCCTTCATGGCCTCACATAGGGCCACGTTGGTCAGCGCGCTCTCTTCCGACCGACGATCGCCAATGTTTCGAACCAGCCCGAGCGCTCGTCTGCAGAGAGCCGTGCTTTGGTCAAGGTCGTGTTTCTCGACTGCGCCGGCCTTGCGCTGTAAGGCCCAAGCGAGCAGCCGGTCCGATCGAATACTCTCCGCTACTCGTACTGCTTCATCCGCCGCTTCGTCGCACGTTCGCTCATCCCCTTCTAAGAACGCTACGAACGAGAGGTCTACGAGTAGCCTGACTAACACTGCTGGGTTGTCGCCCGAGCGCGGAATGGCCAGGCCTTCTTCTAGATATCTCCGCTCTTCTCGACCCTCGAGCCGGCACCCCAGCTCCCCGAGGGCGGCTGCTCGGAGAGCACTTGGGGTCTGAGCCCCGGGATGCGCCAGTGCCGCCGCAATGGCCTGCGCGCTGTCTGGGCGGCTTCGGACATTCCAGAGTTCCGAAGCGGCGACGACCAGACGTAGCGCCTCTTCACCGGCATCGGGGTCGGCGACGAAGTGGTCAATGGCGGCGATGATGTTGTCCTGCTCGGTGTCGAGGCGATTGATCCATTCGAGCTGGCGATCGCCGCCCAGATGCGGAACAGCACCTTCTGCGAGGGTCAGGTAGGCGCGGGCATGGTTTGCCCGGGCCTCGAAAAGTGCATCTTCGCCTCGCTCAGCGAGGCGTTCGTCGGCGTATTGGCGGATGGTCTCGAGGAGCCGGTAGCGCAGGCCCGTGTTCGTCTGGTCTGCCAGAACCAGGCTTTTGTCCACCAGCGAGCCAATGACGTCGATAACCTCCCACGCTGCGACGTCGGCGAAGGCGCATATCGCCTCGGTGGCCGTCAGATCGAAGCCACCGGCGAAGACTGACAGGTAATCGAGGGTCGCACGCTCGCGGTCGTCCAAGAGGTCATAGGACCAGTCAATGAGCGCGCGCGCAGCGTCTGATGGCGCGCCATGGTTCCCCGGCTGCCACCTGTGAGGAGCCGGAAGCGTTGGTCGAGGCGGGACTCGATGTCCTCGAGGGAAAGCGAGCGCATGCGGGCGGCAGCGAGTTCGATGGCGAGCGGCATTCCGTCCAGGCGGCGGCACAGCGCGCCGAGGACCGCGACGCTCTTCTCGCCGAGGACGAAATCAGGGCGATGTTCATGGGCACGTTCGAGGAACAGCTGCACGGACTCAGCGGCCAACGGGTCGTCGCCGGGGAGGGTGAGCGGAGGGACTCGATAGGTGCGCTCGCCTCCGAGGCCCAGGGGTTCTCTGCTGGTGGCCAGAATGTGCACTCGCGGACAAGAGCGCATGAGGGCGTCAACGAGCTTTACGCATCCGTCGATGAGGTGCTCGCAGTTGTCGAGCAGCAAGAGGAGACGCCGACTCCGCAGGGCATCGAGCAGGGTCTCCATGACTGGGCGACCCGGCTCGTCGCGTACTCCGATCGCGCTGGCGGTGGCGCTTGCCACGAGTTCGGGATCGCCAAGCGAGGCGAGGTCGACGAACCAGACCCCGTCCCCCGAGCCGTCTAGGAGGTCGGCGGCGACGGCCAGGGCCAGGCGAGTTTTGCCGGCCCCGCCGGCCCCGGTAAGCGTCACCAGGGGCGACTCGTCCACGAGAGTGCTCACATCTGAAAGCTCGTGGTCGCGTCCGACGAAACTCGTGAGCTGGATTGGCAAGTTGTTGTCGAGCTTGGGATTGTCGAGCGAGCGCAAAGCCGGGAACTCGGCGTCACAACCTGCGATGTCGAGTTGGAACACATGCTCGGGTTGACTCAGGTCCTTCAGGCGGTGCGCACCAAGGTCACGTAGTGAGGTGTCCTCGGGAAGGTGTCGGAGAGAAGCTGTGCGGTGGCTCCCGAGACGAGAACCTGACCCCCATGGGCCACGGCCTCGAGGCGCGCCACCCGGTTGACGGCCGGGCCGAAGAAGTCCCCGTTGCGCTCCTCACAGCTGCCTGTGTGCAGCGCAATTCGTACCCGAATCTCGATGGGCTTGGGCCATACCTCTGCGCCAAGGGTCTTCTGGGCAGCCGACGCTGCCCTTACTGCGTCAGACGCAGTGGCGAACGCCGCGCAGAACGAATCGCCCACCTCCTTGAACACGTATCCACCCGCGCCTTCGATGGTGGTCCTCATGAGCTCGTCGTGGCGGCGCAGCGCGGCTGACATGGACTCGGGATGCTCCTCCCAGAGCCGGGTCGATCCCTCGATGTCGGTCATGAGGAGCGTCACGGTCCCTGACGGCGGCCTTGAGACGAAAGAAACCGGGGCCGACAGCGAAGTGACCCGCGCGGGGCCAGCGATGTCGGGATCCTGGTTCAGTATCGCCAGCTCGAGGGCTTGGAGCTCTGGCCCGGGGTCGATGCCGAGCTCCTCGGCGAGGACCACTGCCGCCGCCCGGTAGGTGGCGAGCGCATCGGCCTGGCGTCCCGCCCGGTAGAGGGCGAGCATGAGCTGGCGCCGCAGGCCCTCTCGGAGGGGATCGGCCTGGACGAGGGCCTCGAGCTCCGCGACGAGCTCGAGATGGCACCCCAGGGCCAGGTCAGCTTCGATTCGCCGACTAAGAACAAGTTGGCGCAACTCTTCCAGCCGATTCTTCTCCTCATTCAGCAGGTCCGATCCGACATTGGCCAGGGCGGGGCCCCGCCAGAGGGCCAGGGCGTGGCGCAACCTCGTCGAGACCTCGGCCGGGTCGCCAGTCGCCGCGCCGGCGAGCTGCTCGAACTCTTCGATGTCGACTTCGTTGGGCCTGGTCCGAATCACATAACCCTGAGCGGCCGAAGAAACGTTGTCGCCGGCACCGGCCACCGCGAGCTTTTTGCGCAGCTTCGAGACGCAGACCTGCAGCGCATTGTCGGCGGTCGCCGGTGGATCGTCACCCCACAGAGCGTCGACCAGGCGGTCGGTGGACACCACCTCGTTGGCGTCGAGCACGAGGGTCGCCAACAAGTTCCGTTCGCGGCCGGCCAGTGCCACGCTGACGCCGTCGTCCCCGATCACCTCGAGTGGACCCAAGAGCCGATAGCGCATCCATTGCTCCCGTCGGTCGGGCTCGGTGCGTACGTCTGAAAGATAGCCGCCTCCTCCTTTCGGAGAGGTTGGCATGGACCGGCCGTGTGCGCCCGGTGCCGGCTCCGCCGTTCCGTCGGCCGTCGGGTGTCCGAAGAAAGGCGCGGTTGGCCCGTGATAGTAGGAGGATCCGGCTGTAACCGTGCTGCCAACCTGAACTGTCAAACCGCAGGAACAGAGCCCACGAGAGCGCTGACTCTGCGAACCCCGAGAAGTGGCACTACGACCCTGCAGTGCATGTCCTCGTTGTCCTCAGTCGATCTTTCATTGGATCGTCGGCAGCCGACTCACCTCGCTCCAGGGTCTGTGTCGCGCGAACCGCTGGGAGCGGTCGTCGTGTGTCGTCATGTCGCCGGTATGGGTCAACTCGGCTGCGAAGTGACGTTCTCCCGCCGAATCCTGAGTGGCGACCGTTCACCGTTTCGAGGCTCAGCTCCAGGCAGATCGATCGTGGCTGAGCGGGGCAAGAGCGGCCGGTCGGTGCTCATCGCTGATTCGGCCACTGAGGCCCAGGCTTCATTGGTTCTGCGTTGGCGTTCGGCGACCGCGGCGAATATCGCGTCCTTGACCGGTCCTGTCCAGAATTGGGGGCTCCGAAACTCCTGGACGGACATGACCAGGAGGTCCATGCCGGTGTCGGCCACGACCGTGGCTGCGCGATCCTGATGGTAGAGAAGAGCCAACTCCCCGAAGAACGAGCCCGGCCCAAGTCGGTCGAGTTCAATTCCGCGACACCATACCGTGGCAGTCCCACTCATCACGATGAAGAACTCGTAACCCGGCTGGCCGAGCAGCGTGAGGACGCGCCCCGCTTCGGCGTGGACGTCGCTGGTAAGCGAATCGACCCGACTCAGTTGGCGTATGGAGCAGGCGGAAAACAACGGAAAGGTCTTAAGTAACCGAACCCGCGTCATATTGCAGTTTCGTCTGAACATCTGTCAGCGCTCCTCGGTGATTCACTGGATTGGGCCGTTCCCGATCCGGTGCCACCACCGTGAGCCCAGAAGATCCAAGGACGATCCAAGCAGAATCCAAGAGCGAGCGGATTGCCGGACTGAGCAGCCAGCTCACTCGTCTTCGCTAGGTCGGGATAGGCCGGCAATGAGAGTCCGGGGACTACCTCGAAAGAGCCGCACCGCCGCTCGACGTGCCGGCCTGGCATGGGGAGCGGAGTCCAGCCAAGGCGCGTCTTCTCCCTGCTAGCGCTATTCTTTGCCTCTGGTCCGGGGCTGAGGAGCAGTGCACATCCGTGATCGCGTTCGGAATTTTGGGCCCGCTCCAAGTCAGCGGGGGCCCGGGCAAGGTTCAGATCAACGGCGTTCGCCGCCGTGCACTGCTGGTACGGATGCTGGTATCGAGCAACCAGGTGGTGTCGGCGGACCGCCTGGCTGAGGATCTTTGGGACTCGAAACCTCTGCCCGGGGCCCGTTCGACGCTGTCTAGCCACATCTCGCTTCTACGTCGTGCGCTCGGACCCGAGCGGATCGTCAGTCTTGGGGGTGGCTACTCGTTGGTCGTGGAAGCTGGTGAGCTAGACGTGTCCGCGTTTGAGGTGGCAGCGTCCTCCGGACAGGATGCGTTGCGCCGAGGAGATTGGCGTCGAGCTCAGGACGTCCTGCAGGGCGCCTTGGCAATTTGGCGCGGCCCGGCTCTCCTCGATGTTGCTGGGTCTGCTTGGGCGACACCGGAAATCGTTCGGTTGGAGAATCTGCGATTGGCCGCGACGGAAGCATGGCTCGATGCTCGGCTGGCGGTGGGAGATTATGCGGACGTAGTCGCGTTGAGCGAGGCAGCGGTGTCCGAGCACCCACTCCGCGAGCGATTCTGGGCCCAGCTGATGGTGGCCCTCTACCGCTCTGGACGTCAGGCGGAAGCCCTCCGCGCATTCCAGCGTCTGCGGGACTACCTCGTTGACGAGGTTGGGATCGAGCCGTCCGCGGAGCTGATTGCGCTCGAGGACGGAATTCTTCACCAAAAGACTGAGCTGGACTGGCTTCCGGCGAGATTGGAACACACTTCTCTTGCGATTCCCTCGGTGCCTCCCTCACGCACCCGAACCGACCCAGATCTGCCTGTTGAGATTTCGGAACTCGTCGGTCGAGATGATTTGATCGTTGAGACCATCGGAGCCCTTCGCGAGCATCGGCTGGTGACGCTCTGGGGTGCAGGAGGAATCGGCAAGTCGAGTCTGGCGATCCGGGTCGTCCGGACCAGCAGGGATTTCGATGATGGGGTGCGATTCCTAGATCTGTCTGTGTTGGACAATGGCAGCCGTCTGGCGGAAGCGGCACTGACCGCTCTCCATGCCACCACCAGGGAAGGCGAGTCAAGCAGCGAGGCTGTCGTTCGATTCCTTCGCCCGGCGCGGCTCCTCCTGGTCCTGGACAACTGTGAGCAATTGGTGGCGGAAGTACGTGAGCTCGTTGCTTGCGTCCTGGAAGGGTGTCCGTGGGTCCACATCCTGGCGACCTCCCGCGAGTCCCTGGCTCTCCGGGACGAATGTCGGATCGCCGTTCCTCCACTCGACGTCCCAGACAAGAACATCGTGGACTTGGAACAGCTGAAAGCCAATCCCTGTGTTCGTGTGTTTTTCAACCGTGCCCAGCTTGCCGACCGAACCTTTTCACTCGACAGTGAAAGTGCGAGCTCGATTGGAGAGATCTGCCGTCGAATGAACGGCTTGCCATTTGGCATTGAGCTCGCAGCTGCACGTCTCGATGTCGAATCGCTGAGTGAGTTGGCATCGGCAGCGACCGACCTCCTGCGGCGACTCGAGAATGAGCTTGGCGATCGACATCAGCCGAGTGTTCTTGGCTCTATCAGGTGGTCATTCGACCTGCTCTCCGAGCTCGAACGCCAAATGTTTCTCGCTCTTGCAGTGTTCGCCGGGTCTTTCAGCCGGGACATGGCGCTCCAGGTCGCTCAGACTGGAGAAGGCAGCGATCGCGCATTCGATCGGCTGGTCAGGACGAGCATGGTGGTCCGGACAACACCGGACTCGCCCCGGTTTCGCCTCTTTCGCCATGCGAGAGAGTTCGCACAAGACTTCATGAGTGCGGACGAGTTGGAAGCTCTGCGCCGTCGCCATGCTGCACTCTTGGTCGAAAGAGCGCAGCGATTCGCACCGCTGGCTCAGACGGACGACGAGGAGCTTGCGACGGAAGTGCTCCTAGCGGACTTTCCCGATCATCGGCAGGCTGTCGAATATCTGATGGAGCAGGGACTTGTTGAGGATGCGGCCACCCTCGTGATCGCAGTCTTCCAATTCTGTCTGCTCCACATGATCTCCGAGGTCTATGGATGGGCGGCAGCGCTGGTGGATTCCCTCGACGAGAACTCACCTTTGTTGGCGGAGGTGTGTGGTGCAGCCGCTCTTGGGCACTGGTATGAGGGCGACACCGAGCAAGCGATCGATCTCGGTGAACGAGCTCTTCGTTCGATGGATTTCGCCAGACAGCCGTTTGCGTTCTGGGCGCATCTTGCGCTGATCGACGCCTATGGCTACACGGGAAGGGCAGCCGAGGGGTTCGACCATCTTCAGGGCTTTGTGGCTGAGACCAGAGCCTCCGGTGATCCCTACTGGCAGATCGCCGGCATTTGTTTCGAAACGATCAGCTACTGGTTGTTTGATCAATCCAAGTCTGCAAGCGAACGGATCGACGAAGCGACTGTATTGGCTCGACGGCTCAACAATCCAGACTGTACACAGCTCACGTTGTATTGCCTAGGTCAGCTCCTTTTGGATGAGGATCCGGAGGCAGCATGTGAGGCGTTTGAAAAGGCAATTGACGCAACGCGGAGAGTTGGCAGCCGCTGGAATCTCAGTGTCAATTTGCTGGGACTGGCGAAAGCACGCCGAAGACTGCAGGACTTCGGAGGTGCGGCGCGTGCGTTGCTCGAGGTTCTCGAGCTGCTCGGTGGTTCCGGTAACCGCTCGCAGTTGGCGGAGACGTTTCTCGAATCAGCCTTTGTGCTTGCTCGACATGGAGACGTTGAGCTGGCCTACCTCGCCTACAGATGCAGACTGGGCCTTCCAGAGATGGCGAGGCCCTTCAGCGATAGCAAGGTCAACTTGGAATTCGGCCAGATGCTCGAGTCCGATGTTGGTCCGGGCAGATCGCGTTTGGCAGTCCGCGCGTCTGCCGTCTCTGATCACGACATGATCATTCAATGCCGGTCCGCGCTCGAGAGCGCCGTAGCGACCCAACGGTCGGAGCACACCGACCACCCAAGGAGACTCGCTGATGTGGTCGTTGAATGCACGGACTTGGTTGCATCGACTGAACTGAATGTCGAGGTTGGCGACGAACGATACCGGGAGCTTCTCGCGGAGCACACCGGCGTCGTCAGGCGGCGCTTGAGTCAGTTCAACGGGTCAGAGTTTGCCTTTACCGGAGACGGGTTTCTCGTCATGTTTGTAGACATCAGTGACGCTTTGGGGTTCGCTCAAGGCTTGCAAGCGGAACTCGACGAGGCCAACGCCAGGCATCCCGAGACTCTGTTGAACGTGCGCGTCGGGATGGCACGCGGCGACGTGGTCGAGAGTGACGGTACTTACATTGGTCAAACTGTCGTGCGAGCTGTAAGAATTTGTGCGGCGGCCGGAGCGGGACAGGTCCTTGCGGGGGAGGACGTCCTAGAAACCGTCGCGTCTGGCTCAGCGAAATTCGAATTCATCGATACCGTTCCGCTGAAGGGTTTTGGAACCAACGTGCCGCTCTTCCGAGCGCTTGCCTGAACTGTTACCAGCATGACAACGCCATCGCTCTCACCCGCACGGACGGTCTTGATGACAGGAAAGGGTGGCGTCGGCAAGACGACGCTTTCCGCAGCGACGGCCGTGCATGTGGCCGATCGTGGTTCGCGCACGCTACTCGTCTCAACGGACGCGGCACATTCTTTGTCGGACGTGCTCGCGATGAGGATCGGAGCTGATCCGATTCCGATCGCCGGCAACCTCCATGGAATGCAAATTGATTCCCGACACGAACTGCAACAGTCCTGGTCGACGATATCTCACTACCTGAAGCGCGTTTTGGGGATGGCCGAAATTGATCGATTGCGCTTGGATGAGCTCGTTGTCGTTCCGGGTCTAGACCAACTGGTCGCCTTGGCGCGGCTTCGATCGCTGGCGCTCAGCGGGGAGTGGGAAGCGATCATCGTGGACTGTGCACCGAGTGCGGACAGCCTGAGGCTGCTCAGCCTTCCAGAGGTCCTGCAGTGGTACTCGGATCGACTATTCGGTCGCGGGGGCACCTTCGGGAAGTGGGGGCGCCGTCGAATCGAGAGGTCGCTGTCGTTCCCACTGCCAGACGAGGCTGTCATGGATTCGATCGAAGAAATGAGTGGAGAGCTCAGACAGCTCCGGACGGTTCTCAACTCACACGCGACCACGGCTCGAGTGGTCCTTACCCCGGAACGAGTGGTCATCTCCGAGGCCCAACGAACATTGGCGTATCTTGCGCTCTACGGGCACACGGTCGACGCGATCTTGGTGAACCGTGTGCCGAGTGGGGTGGGGACTCCAGCGCAATTGCAGAGCATCTCGGATCTCTTCGCCGGACTGCCCCTCCTGACGATGCGCCAGCGGTCTGACGAGCCGATAGGCCTCGCCCAGCTGCGAGATTTGGGATCGGAGTTGTATCGAGAGATTGACCCATTGGCGAAATTGGTCGACACACCTGCGCTGGATATCGCTTCCGACGGTCGCGAGACGGTGCTCCGCCTTCTTGTGCCCGGCGCAAGCAGGGACGAGCTCGACATTGAGATGGAGGGCGACGAGCTGATCATTTCACTTGGCCCCTACCGCCGAACCGTGAAGCTACCAGACGGCCTCACCGATCGTCCGGTTGATCGCGCTGGTCTTCGGGGCCAATATTTAGAGATCGTATTCGGGGAGCTCACAAATGGCTGACACCCAAGAGGAGGCGATCTGGTCCTTGTTGCGGGATCGGGCCGTGAACGACCCAAAGGCGGCAGGTGCTGACTCAACGTCTTCGCGCACCAATCGTGACTCACTGGTGGCGCTGTTTGACGCCGCACTTGGCATGCTCTCCGCAACCCGACATCTGGTCGAAGTCACCGAGGACGTCGTGCGCGAGCAGCGAGACCGCATTGCATCCGAGCCAGAGCGAGTTGCTCAACGTGACGAGCAATCGTCGTCCGCTCAACGGAGAAAGATCGACTTGAGCTACTGATCGGAGTTCTTCTCAGCGTTGGGAGCACACGAATGTGGTGGAGGAAGGCACGGAAGGGTGGTCGGATCGGAGTGATGAACGAAGTCTTGACGCCGGAGATGAAGGAAGTCTTGACGCCGGATTGGATCAACGATGTGGCGAACACCCCGGACACCGATGTGCGCGCACATCGCGTGGCGTTGACCTACTGGCTCTTTTCGCGGGCCCTCGACCGCGATATGAACGAGAACGAGAGCGTCTGGACGAGCATCGAGAAGCAGCGAAACCTGGCCGTGAGTAACGCCAATTGGTTCACTTTCGCGACCTGGGCAACGGTGACAGTCAATCGTGACCTCGCGCTCCGTCGGACACCGTCAGGGGTGGACCGTCTTCTCCCGGGAATGCTCCGGAAGACACTGACGCCGATGATGTTCAACTTGAGGGCGTCGGATGGCCAGCGGGTCAGCCGCGCCTTGTCGTGGGGGCAGCGTCTCGTATTCGTGAGCACGACACTCATATTTCTGAGCAGAATGCATCCGGAGACGACTCCTGATTTGCGACCGAAGGAGTCCGAAGACAGCTCGCAAGAGTTGACCTTCAATCGCGTGTTAGAGCTCGGGAGGTGGGGAGGCCTGGAGTACCTTGACCGAGAACGCCATCTCACAGTCGTCTGGCAGGCATGCGGCCACTACAAGCGAGCGGCTGAGTTCTCTGCTCGGATCAGTGATCTTCGACGTGATGACCCTGACAGTGGGTCGCTTCAACGGTTGTACGCCCTTCGCGCACGGAGCATTCTGTACGCGAACTTGATGATCTCGGCCGTCGAGCAGGACATCCTTCACCAAGCCGTTGGCCAAACCATTAACCAGGTGCCTGAACGGTTTGCGTCATCACTGACTGATGGGGCAACTCGCTGGAGTGAACGCCTTGCCGGTGTTCCTCGCCAAGTGACTGCGCTCGAGGCTCCATTTCAAATGGAGCCTTTTACCAAATCGGTTACGGAGGCGTGGGCTCGCTTCATGACAAGTCAGATCTTGGTCGTGATGCTCCCGTGCGAGACGCTCAGGCTTGGCAAAGATGTACCGCCGAGGTCGGCCATTGCACCCATGTTCCCGCCCGATCTCAATGACCTCAGTTCGCTCCCCACAGGGCCAGCTATAGGGCCCGACGACGTCAGCCTGAACGAGAACCTTTGCAACCTTGTTGCCAGCTTCGACCGTTCCCTGGGCGACGGTCGAGGAACGGCGGCTCGGGACTGGCGTCGCTACGACGATCGTCTGAACTGGATTGTAAACATGATGCGGTCGCGACAGCAGGACCGAAGTCTCTGGTGGTCTCCGTATTCGGCCGAAGATCAGAAGCGAATCCGGGCCGGTCAACTACCAAAGAGCTACGGGGACCCCAGCAGTCACGAGGTCGAGGCACCGGTCGGAGGACTCCCCTCCGTCCGGGCATAGGTCGTTCGGAGGTAACCGAAGATGCGAACGCTCACCAAACCCCAAGAGACCTACTTCGACGGGCTTCGCGAGATCGGCGACGCCCCATTGAAGGCAGCCCTCGACAAACTGGAAACGCTGACCTACGAGAATTGCGTTGCTTACGTGAAACTGGTCTACGAACAAGGTCCGGATGTCGAGGAGAGTCTGCTTGGGGAGGATGTAGATCCTATCAAGAAAGGGATCTACATCGATTGGTGGAACGCAACTCTTGCGATTGGCCTTTCAGTCCTCGAGAGTTGTTACGGCGTCACCAACGAGGATGCCGATGTCGCCAAGGATGCCGATGTCGCCAAGGATGCCGACGTCGCGACTCAGCCCTTCAGCGACTTCCTGCCTTCATTTCCGATCACCGAGTTGGACCAAACGCGCTCGCTCTTCCATCAGTACGGAACCGAGATCGGAAGCGCTCTTCTCTTGGCGGCGCTGCCGCAGGCGTACGCAACCAGTTGGGGCGCACGAGTCCTCGCTGCGACGGGCCTTCTGCAGAACGACAAGCCGGGAGATCTCACACGGCGAATACGCGCCACCGCTCAATTCGTGACATTTGTACTAGGCCCTAGTGGCTTCGTCGCGGAAGGGAATCTGAGCAACGGGGCCATTGAGAACGCGTGGGATCCTCGGTCACCGCGCACAGGTCAGGCGTTCCGTTCCGTCATGGGGCTGCGTCTCCTCCACCAGGTCATCCGAACGATTCTGACCGAACAGCCGAACCCAACCGCCAGGGAAGCGATCAAGGTCGCCATCGGCCTTGAGAACTGGCCACCGCGTCAGCCATTGAATCAAGAGGACCTACTGGCGACGCAGCTTCTTTTCTGCATCACCGTGTTCGAGGTGCTCGAGAAATTCGGATTGTCGTGGAGCACAGAGGACCAAATGGCGTACCTGACCACCTGGAACCTGATCGGACGCCTGCTCGGGGTCGATGCATCAACAGTCTCCGGTTGGGTCGAAATCGACCTCGAATCGGTCGAAGGAGCGCGTCGGCTACTCGAACTTCTCAGGATTCGGCAGTGGAGGGAGGTGCCGCCCTTCGTTGCGGAACAGGCATTTCCTGACGAAAACGCGGCCCGGCTCGACGACGTCTGGAACTCGCTGCGACCGGGTCGACGATTGACCAAGGCGCTCCTGGACGAACTCGCGAGTGCAATGGGTACCCACTTCCAGTCATGGCCTCTGGCCACGATGCGTGAACTCGCTCCCAACGTGGTGAGAGATCGTCTTGGACTCGGCGCCAGTGGGCTCTGCATGTCACTACTCGACAACTTGCCCCGCCGGAGGGCGACTATCGGTTGGTTCACGACGATTCGGACGCCGAACACTGTCAAGGCAACGACGATTCGATTCATGGCGAACACCGTGACTAGAGACGCAGTCATTTCGTTTCTTCGCTCGACTAACCCGCCGCCTTTTGTGCTGCCCGGTCTTGAGAATTGGACTGCGAGTTTGCCAGGTATGGATCAGAGAGGCGCCGCACCGGAATGAAGTTCACGCCTCCACTCTTGGCGCACTCGAACGTCGTCGTAACGTTGACGACAACCACAAGAGCGCGGCGTCGCCGTCTTCCCTATTCGGCGCCGTTCGCGACCTCGAGGAGAAGGTCGTCAAGCTGACGGCCAAGCGCCCACCCGACGTAGACGGCGAAGTGCATCACGAGCTCCTGAAGCTCATCAAGGGTAAGTTCACCGTTCCGCAACGCCGCCTCAAGGTGAGGCCGGGTCTCGGATGCAACGCCGACGGCGGCGCAGCAACAGATGCTGATGATCCTCCGGTCCCGGATGGTCAGGTGCTCGTCCCTCGTCCAGATCTCCCCGTAGAGGTAGTCGAGGTAGGCGTTTCGACGAAAAGGGGTTGCGGCCGGCGGCGGTGGTTGGCCATGGACGGCAACGTATGCCGCATCCCCTCGGGCGCTCCGCTCTTCGGTGGCCGCAGGATCGGTCCACGGCACGAACTTGGTCGACGGGATCTCTCCTCCTCGCTGCTCAGCGAGCTTGGGCGTTGCCATGGCGGCGTGCATGCTGAGGACGGACGCCTTGGGCCAGCCCAGCTGTGTAGCGAAAAAGAGGACGAAATTCGTCGAACTCTTCGAGGTTGATATCACCGCTGTTGAGTGCGGCCCAGACATGGGTTTCGATCGGATAGCTCGAGCCCGTGTACCCCAGGCAAGACAACGTGATCCAGCGACGGTCACGGGGGGTGAGCACCCCTCGGCGCCACATTTCACCGAAGACAAAGCCAATGACGCCCACGTCGATATACGCCGAAGTGGGATCGGGACTGGGTGTGGTCATGATGTGCTCGTACTCGGCCCGAGCAGCCGCTTGCCGTTCGTCTCGATCTGCCCAGATGTCCATTTGGTCCTTTCTCAACGGTCAGCCGACGCACTGGCCGATCTTCGTCGACTAGCTCCTTACGGCGGGTGTTCCCCTGAGCGCGGCAACCAGACCCCCGTCGATTCTGAGATCGCAGCCGCTTACAAATCTGGCTCGCGGACCGGCCAGGAACTCGATCACGTCGGCGATGTCGGTTGGACGACCGGGTAGCTCGGCTGATCCCCCGTCGCTCGGGGCCTGAATCGGCGTCCGTCCGACGAGGCCTTGCTTGCCGGGATTGTCCTTCAACTCGAGCTGACCCATCGGCGTATCGATGAGCCCCGGCGACAGAGAAAGGATCCGAGCTCCCCGATTGCCCCACATGGAGGCAGTCCGCTCACACATTCGGACCACTCCGTGTTTTGCCAAGGCATATGCCGTCCCCGGCTCGAGCGGAGAACCAAGAGCCTGTTCCAGTTTGGTGACGAAGTCTGAGGCAAGGGGTTCGTCGAGAACGGCCGCCACTGCGGAAGAAATTGGGATCAGGTGCGCAGCAATCGATGCGACGCAGATGACCACGGAGCCGGCTCTGGCGGTCGCTTCCAGACCCTCGAGGAGGGCCGCGGTTCCAACGAGATCGACCTGGAGGATCCGCTCAGCGTCGTCCATCATCGGAGATACTCCAGCGAGGTGGATCAGCCGGTCGAAGCCCCCAAACCCCCGGATCTGACGCACCAGCTCATCGATCGATTCCTGGGAACCAAGATCCATCACAGCCAACGTCGCGTCGGGCGCGAGCATCCGAGCCCTCTTGAGCGTCCGGTCGTCGATGTCAACCAGGAGGAGCCGGCTCTCGCGGAACCTCTCGACGCAGGCGAGACCCATTCCCCCGCCAGCGCCCGTGATGACAGTGACGCTCACGGTTCATCCTCCACGTCGGTGGTTACCGGCCCTGTCCTGTCTGCGAAGGGCCGTCCTGTCGCGCCGCCCTCTGAGCGAAGCGGCTGTACTCTAAGTCACTTGACTTGACCTGTAAAGAGGTGGTCTCCTATGTGACGTGGTGGTCAGATGATGCCGACGGCGACCCTGCCTCTCTCGACCAAAGAGCAGATTGTCCTCGCGGCCGAACGACTCTTCGCCGAACGCGGCTACGAGGGCGTCTCCCTCCGCGAGATCGGCGCGGCGGCGGGAAGCGGCAACAACTCAGCCGTCCAGTACCACTTCGGTTCGAAGGAACAGCTCGTGGTCGCGATCTTCGAGAATCGGCTGAACTATATCGATGACCGTCGCTCAATCCTGACGGCGCAACTCGAGCCACGTGACATCCGGTCGTGGGTCGAGTGCTACGTACTTCCCTTGCTCGAACAGGGCGAGATCGACGGCAGTCACTACATGAGCTTCATCGCCGCCGTCGAGCACCAGGTCGGAATCTTCGAACACCTCCCTGAACGCTTCCGTTCGAGAACCCAGAGTTTCCGCGACCAGGTCGGAGCGTTGATGACCGAAGTTCCGGAACCGCTCCGTTCGCATCGGATCCTCCAAGTTGTGCGTTTCAGCGTGCATGCCGCCAGTGCTCGGGAGCGTGCGAAGGCGCAAAGCTTCGAAGTGCTTCCATTCGCGGTCCACGTCGCCGACCTGCTCGATGGACTGGCGGGATTCCTGCAAGCGCCGGTCTCGCCCGTCGCCCTCGCATCCGTCAAGGGGTTTCCGCTCGAGACCCCTAGTCCGCCGTTTCTCGTCTGATGGTGACCTCGGGCCCCGTGAGCGTGGGCTTCATCGGGCTTGGGAGCCAGGGCGCGCCGATGGCACGCCGGATCATCGAGGGCGGTTTCCCGTTGACACTGTGGGCGAGACGCCAAGCGAGCCTCGAGCCCTTCGCTCAGACCTCGGCGAACACGGCACCCAGCCCGGCGGCCGTGGCCAAGGCTTCCTCGGTCGTCTGCATCTGTGTGACCAAGGACGAGGACGTGATGGAGGTTGCTCTGGGCGCCGAGGGAGTGCTCGCCGGCATGGCCCCTGGAGGGACCGTGGTCGTTCATTCGACCGTGCACCCCGAGACATGCATCCGCCTTCGTGGGCGAGCCGCCGAGTCTGGCGTGAGCGTCCTGGACGCGCCCGTAAGCGGTGGTGGTCCGGCGGCCGAACGGGGAGCATTGCTCGTGATGGTCGGTGGCGAGGCGGCCGTCTTGGACCGTGTTCGCCCGGTGCTTGCGACTTTCGGCGAACCGATACTCCACCTAGGGGACGTCGGCGCGGGTCAGACGGCGAAGCTGGTGAACAACCTGGTCTTCACTGCGCAGGTCGCACTCGCTCTCGAGACGTTCGCCTTCGTGGATGCGCTCGGCCTGGACAGAGCGGCCATGGCGCAGGTCTTCGAGCGCGGCAGCGGTTCGAGCCGAGCGGCCACGATCCTTTCCGCGCCCGGCTTCGAGCTCGGGGTTTTCGGCCGGGTTGCTGGGCCGCTGCTTCGAAAGGACGTGGACCTCATCGCGGACGTTGCACGGCGGCAGCAGGTGGCGCCGCCGGACTCAGTCGCAGCGCTGGCCGAGAAGGGTCTGCTCGTCCTGGGAGACGACGAAAGGAGCACTCAATGAGCGTCGACACCCGCACGCGGCCAATTACCGGAACGGGACCTGCCGATCCTGCGTCCTTCTTCGAAGGGGAATGGTGCGAGGCGGTCGCTCAATTCGGTGCTCGCGCCGCCGAGGACGCGGCACGGCTGGACCTGCCTCCCCTCACCATTCGGGTGGACGACGCGCCGTGGACACTCCGGCCCGCCACCAAGAGCATTGACGTCGTCCCAGCGACCGCAAACGCCACCCTGAGTGTCACCCTCGACGCGGCAGCCTTTGCGGATCTCTTCTATGAGCGACGGACGGCGCTCGGTCTGGTCATCGGCGGACGAGTCGAGGGCGACCCCGCCTCGAACGAAGTCTTCTGCGCGTGGGATCCGGTTCTCCGCTCACTTCTCGACGGGAGGGCCGTCTACCGCCCAGGCGACGTGTCATTGCAGAAAACCGACGGGTCGCCGCTCGATCTCGACCAGCGGTTCCGTCTCGGCCGGACTCCGACCGAGGCCGCCCATTTCCTGGCAGAAGCCGGGTTCCTCCTCCTGCAAGGTGTGTTCACGGAGGCAGAGATGGATGCGGTCGATGCCGACCTGAAGTCTGCGGCGGAAGCTGCCCGACCCGACGATGGCACGTCGTGGTGGGCGAAGACTCGCAACGGGGAGGCGTACCCCTGTCGGATCCTCGATTTTGCACAAAAGTCGCCTGCCCTCCGAGCGCTGATCGCCGATGAGCGTTATACGTCCATCGGCGACCTGCTCGGCGACGGTCATCGGCCGGGCGACCCCTTTGGCGAGCACTTCGCCGACGTGACCGCCGAGGGGCTCGTGAAGCGCGTTGATTCCGTCGAGGGACTGGTGTGTCTGCCTTGGCACAAAGACTGCGACCGAGGCGGACACTCCATGTTCTGTTCGGGTCTGACTGTCGGGGTCTGCCTTACACCCATCGACGAAGACCACGGTGGTCTCGACGTCATGGCTGGATCACATCGGGCCAACATCGCCCGTGCGCAACTCGACCGGACCCTCGACTTGCCTGCCGTGACCCTGCGGGCCAGGCGGGGCGACCTGTCGGTGCACATGTCCTGCACCCTCCACCGCTCGACCCATCCGACAAGCCGCGAGCGACGCGTCGCCTATACCGGGTTTGCGCTGCCCCCCGGGCCGGCGATGGACATGCCGAGGACGCCCAAGCTGGGCTGCGGCGGGACCGGGCCGCGATCGGCGGCTCTCGCGGGAGCCAGCTGTTTAAGGCCGAGGGTAATACCTAAGGGCTCGGCGCAATGGTCCATCCGGCGGGGACCACCGGTGCGTCAGGGGTCGGGCGCTGCCGAG
This sequence comes from uncultured Acidimicrobiaceae bacterium, assembly GCA_963726855.1. Taxonomy (GTDB): domain Bacteria; phylum Actinomycetota; class Acidimicrobiia; order Acidimicrobiales; family RAAP-2; genus Bog-473. The sequence goes on along the minus strand of CAVSEB010000007.1, from coordinate 32,666 downwards.
ACAACCACGCTCGCAACAGTTCATCGACGCCCGCGCCGACGAAAGCGCTCCTCCACCACGGGGACGTCGTCTGCAGTTAGTTGACGCCGTGTCGGAAGGCGATGCTCATGCGAGGGCCTGACGCCTTCACCTTTGGGACGCTGTGCTCGAAGCGGCGCTGGGTCTGGCCACCCGTGACGAGGAGGTCGCCCTGACCCAGCCTGAAACGAGCGCGACTTCCCTCCTCCTTGCGGGCGCAGCAGGAAGGTGCGCGGCTCTCCGAGCGACACGAGGGCGACAACGGGATCAACGATCTCGGGGGGTATGCGGTCGCGGTGCCAGGCGACGCTGTCGGCCCCATCGCGATAGAGATTGATTCCCATTGAGTCGAACCGCACGTCGTAGTGCTCGGACAGTGACGCGCGAGCCTCCTCGAGCCATGGGTATGAGATTGCCGTCTGCTCGTCGATCTTCCTCCACGAGGTAAGCCGTGGTTCGTCGACCGTACGGTCGTACATCCAGCGACGCCGCTGGCCCCAAGAGACATCTCGGAGCAACTCTTCGAAGGCCCGATCGGAGCCCGACATCCACCGCGGACAGTGGTCCACCCAGGAGTCGCGGTCGAGGTGGGTTCGTTCGAGGCCACAGAAGGAGGTGTCGACGACGGTCGTGTGGTCTGCCCACAACGACGGTTGCCAGGACACGGATGGAGCGCTTGGTGGACTTGCCACATTCACAGTTGTACCGGGATGGCCCGGTCAATCGATCGAAAGCGCCTCCCAAACGAGGGGTCCCGTCGAAATCAGGAGGATGCAGGCCGATTGAGGCGGGGCCCAGTTGCGCCGAGCTGGGAACGTCCTGCGTTGTCCCAAGAGTGGGCTCCCATGACATGTCGGCCGGACCGACGCGGTCACTGTCGAGGTGAGGGACGCGTCACCCGAATCGCGGGAACAAATGAGGGTCGTGCGCAAGATAGAGAGAAGCGCTCGACGGCGCTCGTGGGACGAGGTTCGCCGGGTCGAATCCGACCTCAGTCCTTGTCTTCTGGTCCGACAGCAACCACGCAAAGATGACGAAAGGTGTCTGTCACGGAATGCGTCACGGCTTCGGTGGCGCCGGTCGAACGGAGACCTGCTGGACGTCGAGTTCAACGGCGACCCGTCGTTGGAGTGGGCGGTCGGGGTGTTGCTCGAGGCCGTATGAGCCGCGGAGCAACGAAGGCAGCCGTGAGACAATCTGCTCATGGATGAGTTCAGAGACAGGGTGGCGCTGGTCACCGGCGCAGCGAGCGGCATCGGCTTGGCCCTGACCGAGTCCTTCGTGGGCGAGGGCATGCGGGTCGTGATGGCCGACATCGACGAGCAGGCGTTGGCGGCCCATGCGCAACGACTCGGCGAAGCGGTCCGTCCCGTGGTGACCGACGTGAGCGATCAGGTCTCGGTGGAGCACGCGGGCCAGCTTGCGCTCGACACCTTCGGCGCGCTCCACGTCGCGGTGAACAACGCCGGCATCGTGAACGGAGGGAATTCCTGGGAGCTGTCGCTCGAGGAATGGCATCGGATCCTCGACACGAACCTGTGGGGGGTGATCCACGGCGTGCGGGCCTTCGTCCCGCTCATTCTCGCCACGGGTGAAGAAGGGCACGTGGTGAACACCTCTTCAATGGCCGCGGTCCTGGCGCTGCCGGGCATCGGGCCGTACACGGTCGCGAAACACGGCGTGCTCGGTCTGAGCGACGTCCTGCGAGCGGAGCTGGCGGCGATCGGCGCTCCGGTCGGCGTGAGCGTCGTCATGCCCGGCATGATCCGGACCGGTATGAACCCGGTCGGAGTGGTGGAGCCGTCATCGGTCGCAGCGAATGTGCTCGACGCGATGCGGCATGGGAGACCGTACGTGTTCACCGACGATCACAGCACGAAGCAGGTCGAGGACCGCCTGCAGGCGATTCTGGCAGCGCGGGCCGACGTGTTGGCGTAGGACGATCACCTCGAAGATCTGGGCGGCGGTCTATGGCAGTGCGTCGAGCGCAACCAGGGCTGACACCAGTTCACGCTGCAGCAGACCCACCTGAGATCGACGATAAAGCGGGCTGGCTCCGTCCGCGAGGAGCATGCGTACTCGGGCGATGCCGCTGACGTCGATCGGCTCGCCGGTGTCGAGCCGTGTGGCGACTGCTTCGAGTTCGCCCAGCACGAGCCGGACCCCCTCTCGGTTGATCGGCGCCTTCGTGCGCCGAGAATGCTGAGCAGCGACAGCAACCGCACGCAAACTTCCGGCCAGCCACCGTCGCTGGTTCGGTTGAGAGAGACGTGCCGCATGGAGAGCGAGCAGCACGTTCGATTCCGGCGACGTTCCCGCCGCGAGCTGTTCGTCCAGACGCATCGCTCGCAGGCGAGCCCGGATCCGGTCTCGACGATGGACGTGCCGCAGGCCGAGCGCACTGTGCTCTTCGAGCAGCACCACCGCCGGTGCTCTCTGTGTTCGGGTGAGGCTCTCGCCAGCCATGACCATACAAACCAGTATGGGGGTCATGCAATGACCAGTCAACCCCCTTTACCAGTCATGGCACCAGTAGACTGTCCCAGTGGCTCTTCCCTCCTGGGTTCCCGACATCGAAACCAAGCCGGCCCCCATGCCGTTGCTCCTGGTTCAGTCGTTCATCAATACCTATGAAGCGGATACCGATGTGGATCTCCTCGCGGAGCAGGACGTGGGGCTTTCGTGGCTCGGGGAGGCGGGGCTTCTGGACCGAGGGCCGGTCACGAGCGCAGAAGTGGAGCAGGCCCGTGCGGTGCGTGAGTCTCTGCGAGCCCTGTTGGTCCAGAACGCCGGCGGTGACCTGCCGAGCCCGGTGCAGCTGGAGCCCCTGGCAACGTTGGGCGCTGCTTCGCGACTGCAGCCCATCGTGGGCGACGGTGGGCTCGTCACCCTCGAGACGGAAGTAGGGGCGACCGCGATTCGATTGGCGAGTCTGTTGCTCATCGTCCGTGACGCGCAGCGTGACGGCAGCTGGTTGCGGTTGAAGGCCTGCCGCAATGACGAGTGCCTCTGGGCCTTCTACGACCGCTCGCATGCCGGTCGCGGTGCGTGGTGCGATATGGCGTCGTGTGGAAACCGGATCAAGAACCGCAACCTTCGTGCGAGGCGCTCCTCTCTCGCCTGACGCTCCGGAGGGCCTCCTGCGACGACCTGTGATCCGCCCAGGGGGACTCCCTCATGCGGTCGTCAATGGTGAAGAGCCGCGAGATCACGGAGGCACGCGTGAACCAGCGCGGCCCGCTGGAGTGCAGATTCGTTGGGCCATACCTGACCATGGGCGCCGCGCGCTTCACTCGTCGGAGCGGTCGTTACCTCTGATCGCGAACCGTCGAAGACGTCGAGAGGTTGAGCATGTCGGCGGAATATCAGGCGGGGTTGTCGCCGCCTGTGTGACTCGGCCCCAGTGGCTTCAGTGGAGAGGTTCTCGCGATTGCGTCGGCCTTGCCGTCTGCGTGTGTCCGGCGGCTGACAGGTGCCGTAATTACCCGGACGAGCGCAGCCAACCCGAGTCCGAACGGGGCGAGGACCCAGCCCCAGCGGACGGCGGCAATGACGACCTCGCAGCGATAGCCGTAGAGGACGGCCTGTTGGATCGGCTGGAACGAGGGCGCGCTCGAGGCCGCTGAGCACGGCCACCACGGCCAGCCGCGGTGGAGGACGTCAACACCGCGATGCCGGCAAGGGCTAGGTAAAAGGCCACCCGGACGGCACTGAGCCAGGTCCAGCGGCGCAGCCCGTGTTCGGTCCGGGCCACGGCGAGGTTGTGCGGATGGATGACCGATCCCGTGAACAGAGCGGCGCCCGAGAAGGCGAGGAGCGGCCCGGCCAGGGTCAGGACATCGGAGCTCCACGCGGGAGCCGGCTCGATCGCCAGGAGCACGAGCCCGACCAGCGACGCCAGGATCGGCGACTGGTCCACCCAGGATGTGGCCCGTCGCTGGCGGATCGGGGCGTCACGGCGCATCAGGTGGACACACGCGGCCGACCAGGCCGTATTGATCACGTTGGCGAGCACGGCGATCTGGGTTCCCGCGGCCCCGGCGAATGCCGCAGCGGCCGGGACCACCCAGAACCCGCTGTTCGGACTGGCCGCCCAGGCCTCGAGCCCGCCCTCGCCTGCGCTGCGGCGGCCCCGTGTCGCTTGCGAGCACACGAACGTCACCCACAGGCCCGCAGCCAAGCCGAGCGGCCCCAAGAGCTCGCCGATCGAGGTCAGCCGCCAGACTGCAACCAGTGAGAGCGTGGCCGACGTAGCCAGGATCTGCGCCCGCAAGACGACCGGCCACACCCGCTGCACCGCCGGTCCGCCCTGGGCGGTGGCCCAGCCGAGGATCCCTCCGGCGACGAAACAGATCAGGCTGAGCACGGCCAGCATTGTGCCTTGCTGGGGCTTTGCCTCCTGAAGATGGCCGCCGCGCGGGGACGGTACAGTGCGCTCCAATGCACACTCAGCGGATTCGTGAGGTGCTAGCGGAGGCGATTGTCGGACGTCATTTGCTTACGCACCCCTTCTACCGTCGTTGGGAGGCCGGGACCCTGTCGGAGGGTGAACTGGCCGCCTACGCGGAGCAATACCGGCACATCGAGCGCGAGCTGCCGGTGACGCTCGAGGCCATCGCAACGGCCCTGCCTCCGGGCCGGGCCCGCGCCCTCGTCGAGGCCAACCTGGCCGACGAACTCGGCACGCCTGCGCCGCACACGGAGCTCTTCGAGTCCTTTGCCCGCGCCGCTGGCGCGGCGGACGACGTCCGGGCCACGCCGTCGACCGCAGCGCTGCTGGCCCTGGTGCGCACGGCGGCATCGACCGATCCTGCGCTGGCGCTGGCCATGGTGGCCGCCTACGAGGTCCAGGCCTCGGATATCGCGGCTTCCAAGTCCGACGGGCTGACGCGTCACTACGGGCTTGACGACGAGGCCACCTGGTTCTGGGACGTGCATCGCACCCAGGAGTCAGAGCACGCCGACTGGTCGGTCGAGGCCCTGGCCGAGTTGGGGGCCGACCCCGACATCGTGCAGGCCGCCGCGACCGTGTCGGCCGACTCTTGGTGGCTGTTCCTCAGCGAGCGCGAAGAGCTGGCTCCGGCCGGCGCCAGCTGCTGATCAGCTTCCGCCGTCGAGTCGGCCACACCGGGACGCGGCCTCGGTGAAGGCGGCGGCCCGTTCGCGGTAGTCGCTGAAGCGGCCGAAGCTCGGGGCAGCGGGAGACAGCAGCACGACCGCGCTGCCCTCGGTCGACCCGTGTCGTCCCTGGCTCTCCTGATGCTGCGACGCGTCGAGCGCCCAGCGGTAGGCCGTGGTGACGGCCTCCTCGAGGCTGGCCGCGTCGAGAACCTCTGCGGTCGCCGTCACGGCGCGGATGGCGGCGCCGATGCGCGGCCCGTTGTCCGGCATGGTGACCACGAGCGTCGGCTGGGCGCGCCGGGCGACCACCTGCCCCAGCGGCGCATAGTCGACGCCGCGATCGTGCCCGCCGACCAGGAGGGCCACGGGCACCCGGTCGAAGGCGTCCAGGGCGGCTTCGGTCGGGAGGACGTTGGTCGAGAGGCTGTCGTCGACGAACTCGACCGGACCAACGGTGCCCACCGACCGGCAGCGGCTGGGCAGGCCGGTAAACCCGGCAGCCGCCGCGCGCAGCCGCCGGTCGTCGTCGGCCCCCGGGATCTGGAGGGCCAGCAGGATCTGGCGGGCCAGGGTGGCGTTGTCGCGCGTTGTGACGGCCCCGGAGGCCGAGTTCGTCCGACCACACGGCGTCATCGACACCGTCGGCGTCGGTGACCCAGCGCACGTGTGGACCCAGGAGAGGCGCCTCGGCCCGTAAGCGTTCGTCGGTCCCGTTGGCCAGCACCAGCTCGACGCCCGGCTTCGTGCAGAGCGAGAGCTTGTCGGCGTAGTAGCGCTCCAGCGTCCCGTGCCAGTCGAGGTGGTCGGGCGCCAGGGACGTCACGGCGACCACGCGGGACGCGACCGGGAGGTCCGGGACCTGGAAGCTCGAGGTCTCGATCACCCAGTAGTCCGGATCCGGTTCGTCCGAGGGGTCCCACGGCGGCCGGCCGATGTTGCCGCCCGCCTCCGCCTTCACGCCGAGGGCGCGCAGCAGGTGGACGGCCAGGACGGTCGTGGTGCTCTTGCCCTTCGTGCCGGTGACGCAGACGACGCGGTCGGGGTCGGCCTCGGCCATGAAGAGGCCCAACCCACCACACACGGCGACGCCCGCGGCCTCGAGCTCCGCCACGTCGGGCCGGTAGCGGCTGATGCCTGGGCTCTTCACCACGACTTCGCAGGCCATCAGCGCATCGAGCCCGCCCCGGTCGGTGGCGAGCACGTCGATCCCGTCGAGGGTAGGCACGCCGGGCCTGTCGTCCACCAGGACGGGGACGTGGCCCATGGCGCGGAGACGACGCAGGCTGGCTCCGCCCTCGACGCCCAGGCCCCAGACGCCGACCCGGCCCGACGCGTCAGCGAGCGCGGACCAGGAGATCAGTTGGGGCATAGCGATCGGGGATTCGGTGAGGGCCACGCGGCTCGAGGAGCGCATCGTCGGAACCGGTGGCAGGCGGTGCCGCCTCGATGTCTGCCCGCAGGCGCTGGACGAGCGCGGCGTGGGCGCGATCGTCGCGCCGTGCGGCGAGGCGGAGTGCGGCCCGGCATTCGTCCGCGTCACCGACGCACTCGAACGGCTTGGTGTTCGCCTCGAGCCCGAGCAGAGAACGAAAGCGCGGCTCGTTGGCCGGATTGTCGAGGGGCTCGGACCCGCCGAAGACGGTGGCCAGCTCCGCGGCGGACATGAAGGGAGCCAGGATCAGGTCGATGAAGCAGCACTTGTCGCAGACGCCGCACCAGTGGTCGAGCCGCTGCGCGGGATCCTGGTGAAAGGCGCGATTGCAGCTGCGGAAGGTGCGATGGAACGCGGTGAGCGCGGCAAAGCGACGTCCGACCCAGAGCTCGGTGCGCGGTCGGAGGTAGGAGAAGACGTCGAGGCCCGGCCCCAGGGCGGAGGCCACCTGGTCGCCGAGGTCGCGCTCGAACTCATCGCCCTTGGACCACTGATGGTTCACCGGGCGCCCGTCGACGACGAGTGTGGGCACGGAGGCGGACCATTCGTTGGCCAGGACGACGGCGTCGCGCCCGTCCAGGACAGCCGCGACAATCGCCGCTGCGGTCACGATCGCGGTGACCGGGACGTGGCCGTTGAGAAACCCGAGCTCGGCCGAGCGTCGCACCTGGGGATCGATCCGACGCCCGACGTGGCGCACCGGGAGACCGGTCAGCGCCGCCGCGTCCTCGATGGCGGCGAATCGCTGCCCCGGAGGGTGGACGACGCACAGCGCGGAGTCGGGATGGTCCCGCGCGATGGCGTCGACGGTCACGATGGAGTCGATGCCGCCGCCGAAGGGGACGAGTGGCCGACCCGCCGCGGGGTCGTACGCGACGGGTGCGCTGGGGCGGGCGTCGGGGCCGACCACCTCGAGGTGTTCGAGGTCGAGACCGTTGCGGTAGGCGAACTCCCCGAGCCCGTGCACGTAGTAGCGGCGCAAGAAGGCGCGCTCCGCCGCGGTCGTCGGGTGCGAGCCGAGGTCGATCACCGCTGCCGCCGTCGTCTTGTAATAGGAGACACCGACGAGGAGGAAGAGGAGGCGGGCGGCGGCGGCCAGCGCCGGGACCTCCCAGTCGCCGTCGGCTCCGAAGTCGAACGACTCGGTGAAGGAGTGGGTGGACGTCGAGTACGAGCAGTCGATGGTCCCGGCGACGGGGTCGATGACGAAGCCGTCGTAGCGGAACTGGTCGGGAGCTGACATCGGAAGAGGGTGCCCGGTCGAGGCGCGCACCATGCTACGGGCCGCTCGCCCCGTCGTCGGTCAGGGCAACAGGCGGGCGAACAGGGCGAAACGACCACACGGGCGGGCGGCCCGGTCGCTGAAGAGTGCCGGGTCTGCGGTGTCCACCGGCGCACGGCTGATGGACCCGGTCGGCACGCCGGCCCGGCGCAGCTGCTGCGCGTTCGCCGCCACCAGGTCGACGAGCCAATGGCCGGGGCCGTCGGGTCGGGCGACCTCCGGGTCGAGATCGTCGGCTCCCACCGCGGCGGCCAGCGCCTCGCGCACGGCGTCGGTCACCTGATAGCGCCCCGGTGCGACGGCGGGGCCGAGGTAGGCCCGCACCCGTTCGGCGGTCGCCCCGAGCGTGCGCATGGCCTCCAGGGCGCACGACACCGCCCCTCCGGCCGTGCCGCGCCAGCCGGCGTGCACCGCAGCCAGGACGCCGGCGTCGGGGTCGACGAGGGCGATGGGCACGCAGTCGGCCACCAGGATGGCCATCGTCACCTCGGGAGAACGGGTGACCAGGATGTCGGTGTTCGCGACGGCGTCGTCCTCCTGGCGCGTGCCGCGCCCGGCGTGCTCGGGCCCGACCGCGACGGCGGCCGTGCCGTGCACCTGGCGGGCGTAGACCATGGTGCCGAGGTCGACGGCGAAGGCCGTTGCGGCCCGGCTCCGGTTGGTCACCACGCGGTCGGGGTCGTCGCCGACGTGCAGGCCGAGGTTCAAGGTGTCGTATGGAGGCGCGGAGACACCGCCGTGCCGCGTGGTGATCGCCACCGCCACGCCGTGTTCGCCCGCGCCGGCCCACGGCAACAGCAGCGGAGTCTCGGGCACGGACCGAGGTTACGAGGCCTCGCTCTCGCCCCACATCGTCGTGGGCACGATGGAGAGCAACGGACGCCCCGACCGCGGGCCCGAGGAGCGACCCGTCTCCAGCTCGCTGAAGCCATAGAGCTCCGCCTCGTCGCGCCGGGCGGACGGGCGGGCGGGCGCGGAGCCGGCCACGGCCAGCGGCGCGGCGACCCCCAGCACGTCTCCGAGGGTGTCTCCCGCCTCGAGGGCGGCGAAGAGCACGACGAGTGACTCGAGCGAGAACCCGCTGTCCTGGAGACGCAAAATGGCGGAGACCCGGTCGATGTGGTCGTCTCCGTAGAGGCCGGTGCGACCGCGCAGCTCGGGGTGGGGAAGCAGCCCCAGGGTCTGGTAGGACCGGATGCGCCGGGACGTCGTGCCGGTGGCTGCGGCCAGCTGGTCGATGGTCAACGTCGGGCGTGCCGGCATTTGACAAGTATGACATGAAGCTATGTAACATCAAACACTGTCGGATACGAACGAAAGCGAGGTGGCGGACATGCCGCTGAACCCGGACGCCGTGGGATCGACGTCGGACCCGGTCAAGAGGTCCTGGGATTCCAAGGACACGCTGCTCTACGCCCTGGGTGTCGGAGCAGGCGCGCTCGACCCGACGGGCTTCGAGCTCGACCTGACCACCGAGAACTCGGCCGGCGTGACCCAGCGGGTGCTGCCCACCTTCACCACCATCGTCGGCCAGGGCGGTGGGGGACGGACCTCCATCGGCGAGTACGACCCGGCCATGCTCGTCCACGCCGAGCAGTCGATCGTGCTGCACGGCGAGATCCCGACCGCCGGGTCGGTGTCGAACGTCACCACGGTGGCCGGCATGTACGACAAGGGCAAGGCCGGTCTCGTCGTGATGGAGACGCTGTCGCACTACGAGGACGGCTCTCCCGCCTTCACGACGCGCACGGCGCTGTTCATCCGTGGCGAGGGGGGCTGGGGCGGCCCGCGCAACCCCGAAGGCGATACGGAGAGCGAGCTGGCCGCGTTGCCGCTCCCGGCCCGGGAGCCCGACGAGGTGGTGACCTACTCGACGCGTCCCGACCAGGCCCTGCTCTACCGCCTGAGCGGTGACCGCAATCCGCTCCACTCGGATCCGACCTTCGCCAAGCGGGCCGGCTTCGACAGGCCGATCCTGCACGGGCTCTGCACCTACGGCTTCACCGGGCGCGCGCTGTTGCACCTGGTCTGCGGCTCGGACCCGGAGCGCTTCGGCGCCATGCGGGCCCGCTTCTCCAAGCCCACCATGCCCGGCGACGCCCTCACGGTGTCGGTGTGGGACATCGGCGCGGAGGCCGAGGGCTTCTACCGCTTCCGGACCGAGACCCAACCGGGCGAGACCGTCATCGACTCGGGGCTCTTCCAGCTGGCCTGAGCACACCTCGTTCGGCGCGCCGTCAGCGCAATCCGAGCAGCCGCTCCATCACCTCGACGCGCTGACGGAGCCGCTCGACCTCGGCCGCCAGCGAGCGGCCCTGTTCGATCTGGCGCCGCAGCCGCGAGGAACGCAAGGCGCGGTCGAGCACCGCGTCGAGCGGCACGAGCCGCTGGGGCCCGTGCGCGCCCAGCACCATGCGCGAGGGGATGTGCCCCGCCCGGTACCACGAGCGCAGGGTCGACCGGGCCACGCCGGCGGCGGAGGAGGCCTCCTCCAGGGTGAGCCATCCCTCCTCGGCGGGCTGGTCGGGTAGCTGTTCGAGCAGCTCGTCCCACTCGACGTCGCCCGCCGGGCCACGGTCGTCGCCCTGTTGGCCTGCCATGGTGGTTCACTCTACTATCTGACACCGTCTTGACAGGGTTCGTATCATTTACTCATGTTCGAACGATTCACCGATCGGGCCCGGCGGGCCATCGTCGTGGCCCAGGACGAGGCCCGGGACCTGGGCCACCCCTTCATCCGGCCCGAGCACCTGGCGCTGGGGCTGACCATGAGCGAGGGCCTGGCCGGTCAGGCCCTCGAGGAGTTCGGGGTCACCGACGCCGGAGTCCGCGAACGGCTGGTGGCGGCCATTCCCCGGGGCGAGGCCCGGATGGGCGAGCGCCTGCCCTTCACGCCCGAGGCCAAGAAGGCACTCGAGCTCTCGCTGCGCGAGGCGTTGCGCCTCAAGCACAGCTACATCGGGACGGAGCACCAACTGCTGGGCCTGCTGCGCCTCGACGAGCGCCTGGCCGCCGACCTGTACCGCGTCGACGGCGAGAAGCTCCGGACCCGGGTGGTCCAGCTGGCCGCCGGCACGCCGGGCGAACGGAACCGGCGCTCGCCCGCGCTGCACACCGCACTGGGGCGAGCCCAGGGCGATGCCGGCGACGACGCCGTGACGACGGGTCAGCTGCTGGTGGCCATCGCGGCCGACCCCGATTCACAGGGCGCCAAGGTGCTCGAGCGCACCGGGGTGTCCCAGGGCGCGCTGGCGGCCGCACTGCGCGAGGTGCCGGTGCAGGGCACGAGCGACGCCACCGGCACGCCCCGCTGGTTCGAAATCAGGATCGGCGGCCGCTCGGCCACCGTCGAGGACGCGGAGCTGGCCGCATTGCTGTCCGAGTTCGGGCCCGAGCAGATCCGCCAGCTGTTGCGCCGGGGCCTGGCTGCTCCCGAACCGCCCGGAGCGCCCGAACCGGCCGCGAGCTGAACCGGGGGATCAGGAGCGGCACTCCGCGCACACGCCGAAGATCTCGACGGTGTGCGTCACGTCGCTGTACCCGAGGTCCGTGGCCGTGGTCTCGGCCCAGCGCTCGAGGTCGGGCAGCTCCACCTCGGTGCCCCGCCCGCAGTGCCGGCAGACCACGTGGTGGTGGTGCTGTTCGGAGTGACAGCGCCGGTAGACGAGTTCGCCGTCGGCCGTCTGCAGCGCATCGAGTCGTCCTTCGTCGGTGAGCAGCGCCAGGTGACGGTAGACGGTGGTCAGCCCGACCGTCTCGCCCGCGGCCCTGAGCTCGGCGTGGATGTCCTGCGCGCTGCGGAAGTTGTCCGAGCCGGCCACGACGTCGAGCACGGCCTGTCCCTGCCGGGTGTGGCGCACGCGCTCAGCCATGGGACAACTCTGCCAGGTCCGGCGAAGCCGTCCGGTGCCTCCGGCGCCCGGTCAACAGCGGTCCGGCGAGGCGGGCCACCACGTAGAAAGCGAAGCTGAGGGCGACGATGAGCACACTCGGTTTGACCGTCGGGAACTGGAAGCTCAGCAGGATCCCGCCGTCGGCGGCCACGACGGCCATGACGATGGAGAGCAGCGTGACGACGACCGGACTCGAGCTCAGGCGCTGGGCCGCCGCGGCGGGCGTGATGGCCAGGCTGAGGACGAGGAGGGTGCCGACCACCTGTGCGGCCTCGGTCACGGTGACGGCCAGCACGTAGAGGAAGAGGATGCCGAGCAGGCCGGTGCGCACGCCGCGGGCGCGGGCCACGTCGGGGTCGACCGACGCGAAGAGCAGCGGCCGCCACACGGCGACCAACACGGCGACCACGGCCACCGCGATGATGCCGAGCAGCAGGATCTGGCTCGTGCTGATGCCGAAGATGTTGCCGAAGAGGATGTTCAGCGCCTCGCTGGCGTAGCCGTGGTAGTAGCCGAGCAGGAACACGCCGAGGCCGAGCCCGCCGGCCAGGATCACCCCGATGCTCGAGTCGCGCTCGGCCTGCTTCTGACCCAGCGCGCCGATGAGGGTGGCCACCACCAGCGCGCCGATCAGCGCGCCGACGAGCGCGTTGTTGGCCACGAGCAGTCCGGCCACCGCGCCGGTGAAGGCGAGCTCGCTCGTGCCGTGCACGGCGAAGGCCATCGAGCGGGTGATGACGAAGGGGCCGAGCAGCCCGCAGCTCAGCGCGACCAGTGCCGCCGCCTCGAGGGCGTGCTGGGCGAAGCCGAACTGGAGGAAGTAGCCGATACCCATCAGCGCCGTCGGCCCATCAGTGGCCGCCCCGGTCTTCGTGGTGATGGTGATGTGATGGTGGTGGTGGTGGGCGTGGCCGTGCGGCTCGGTGGCCAGCGTGTCCTCGGCGCTCACCACCAGGTAGCGGTTCGCGCACCTTCACCACGTCGACCTCGATGCCGTAGAGGTCGGTGAGGCGCTCGCTGGTCAGGATCTCGCTGGGGGTGCCCGCGGCCCAGCGCCCGTTGACCAGGTAGAGAATGCGGTCGACGTAGGGCAGGACGGGGTTCACCTCGTGGGTCACGAAGACGACGGGCGTCGCGGCGCGCTCGGCGCCGTTCGTCGATGAGGCGGGTCACCGTGCGCTGGCTGGCCAGGTCGAGGGCCAGGAGCGGCTCGTCGCACAGCAGCACGGTCGGGTCGCCGAGGAGGGCCTGGGCGATGCGCAGGCGCTGCTGCTCGCCGCCCGAGAGCGTCCCGACCGGCGCCTGGGCGTAGGCGCTCGCGCCCACCGCCTCGATGAGCTCGTCCACCCGGGCCCGGGTGGCCCGGTTGCTGCGCAGCGGCACGCCCCAGCGCCCACCGTCGGCGCCGAAGCGGACGAGGTCGCGGCCGCGGATGGGCAGGCCCTGGTCGAAGGCGCGCTGCTGGGGCACGTAGCCGAGCTCGGGGTCGCCCCGGCGCGGCGGGCGCCCGTGCACGCGCACGGTGCCCGCCGAGAGCGGCACCAGGCCCAGCAGCACCTTGAGCAACGTCGTCTTGCCGGTGCCGTTCGGCCCCAGCACGGCGAGGAACTCGCCCGGCCCGACGTCGAGGTCGAGGCCGGACCACAGCGTGCGCCCACCGAGCTGCACCGCGGCGTCGCGGAGCTCGATGGGCGGGGTCGTCGGCTTCTTCGTGGTGGCCGCGGTGCCGTGGTCGGTCGGCGTCACGGGCTGCGGCTGTGCTCGAGCGCGTGCAGGAGCGCGGTGAGTTGACGCTGCTGCCACTGCTGGTACGAGGCCACGCCCGGCCGGCATCGTCTCGGAGACGCCGACGACGGGGATGCCGTGCTGGCGGGCCAGGGTGCGGATCTGCGTCGTCACCGGCGTCACCGTCTGGGTGTTGTACAGCAGCACGTTCACATCGTGGTCGTCGAGCAGCTGCTGCATGGCGACCGTGTCGGCCGGGCCCGGGTCGACCCCGTCCTCGATGGCCCGGGCGAAGCCCGGCGGCGTCTTCACGGCGAGTCCGGCCACGGCCAGCGCGTAGCCGGGCACGCGCTCGGTGTAGGCGACGCCGACGCCGTGGAAGTGCGTCCGGATGGTGGCCAGCGTCGCGTCCAGCGGGGCGAGCGACGCGTCGAAGGTGGCCAGGTTGGCCTTGAACGTGGCGGCGTCGGCCGGGGCGGCCTTGGTCAGGGCGGCGGCGATGGCGGCGGCGACGGCGGGCACCTTGGGGATGTCGTACCAGAGGTGCGGGTTGGGATCGCTGCCCGTGACGTGGAGCACGGTGGCCGCCGTGACCACGGTGCGGTGCCCGGCGTCGGCGGCGAGCAGGGAGCGCATGAAGGTGTCGTAACCCGCACCGTTCTCGACGACCACCTGGGCCCGGGCCAGGTCCGCTGCGTCCTGGGCGTCGGTCTCGAAGAGATGGGGATCGGCGTTGGGGTTCGTGATCAGCGAGGTGACGGCGACGTCGCGCCCGCCGATCTGCGCCGTGATGTTGCCCCAGAAGTTCTCGGCCGCCACCACCCGGACCGGGGCCGTCGCGGCGGCGACCGGGCCGGCGGGGCCAGGGCCACGGGGAGGGTGACGCCCAGGGCCAGGCCGGCCAGGGCCGGGAGCACACACAGGGCGGCTTTGCTGGGCGATCATCATAACCATAACGGTAATCATTTCGGATAGCGGAAGGCAAGCCCTCTCGTGGAGGAAATCTCTGGTGGGTCGGTCCTCAGCTCCCGAAGAGGAGGGAGTAGTCGGCGCCCCGGCGCAGGTGATGGCCGCCGTCCACGCTGATGGTCTCGCCGGTCACCCAGGAGGATTCGGGCCCGATGAGGTAGCGCACGGCCGCCGCCACGTCCTCGACCGTGCCGACGCGGCCGAGCGGCATCTGGGAGAGGTAGTGGTCGAGGAGCGGCCCCCCGGCGGTGATGAAGCTCATCAGCTCGTCGTCGATGATGCCGGGCGCCACCGCGTTGACCCGGATGCCGAGCGGCCCCAACTCCTCGCCCGCCGTCTTGGCCAGGAAGATGATGCCGGCCTTGGCCATGCCGTAGGCCCACAGGAACTGGTGGGGGAAGCGCCCCGCCCCCGAGGACATCAGCACGATGGCGCCGGGCCCGCCCTGGGCCTGCATGGCCAGCGCACCCTGCTTCACGCAGATGGTCGAGCCGACCAGGTTGAGGTCGACCGTGCTGCGCACCGCGTCCATGTCGGCGCTCGAGGATGGAGCCGATGTGGGTCGAGCCGCCGGCGCAGGCGAAGAGCCCGTCGATGCGGCCGGTCTCCTCCTGGGCCAGCGCCACCGCCGCGGCGACCTGATCCTCGACGGTGACGTCGGCCACGATGGTGCGCACCGTCGTGCCGGCCGTGCCGTTGCCGCGGATCCGCGCGGCGGCGTCGATCAGCGTCTGCTCGGTGCGCCCGCAGATGGTGACGTGCGCGCCGTCCGCGGCCAGCCGCTCGGCCGTGCCCCGCCCGATGCCGCTGCCCCCGCCGGTGACCAGAATGGAATGGCCGGCGATGCCGGTCCGCGTCGTCTCCGCCATCAATCGGGTGGCGTCGCCGAGGGGCGCCGACGGGGTGAACTCGACCGGCATCGCCTCGAAGCCCGAGATGAAGTTGGCCGGCCGGCGCGGCAGCGTGTCGCGCTCGACCGCCAGGTGGAGGTCGGGCAGGCGGGCCAGGAGGCGTTCGAACATGACCTTGAGCTCCAGGCGGGCCAGCTGGTTGCCCAGGCAGAAGTGGGCGCCGAAGCCGAAGGCCATGTGCGGGTTGGGGCTGCGGGTGATGTCGAAGGTGTCGGGCTCGTCGAAGACGGCCTCGTCGCGGTTGGCCGAGGGGTAGAGGAGGAGCAGCTCCTGGCCCTGGCGGATGGTGGCGTCGCCCAGCTCGACGTCGCGGGTGGCCGTGCGGGCCATGTTCTTGATGGGCGACACCCAGCGCAGCATCTCCTCGACCGCACCGGGCAACAGGCCTTCGGGGTCGGCGGCCAGGCGGGCCAGCTGCTCGGGCCGGGCCAGCAGCTCCTCCATGCCGCCGCTGATGACGTGGCGCGTCGTCTCGTCGCCGCCGATGAGGATGAGCAGGGTCTCGTGGATGAGCGAGGCGTCGTCGAGCGAGTCGCCGCCGATCTCGGCCTGGCACAGGACGCCGACGAGGTCGGCCGTGCTGCCCGTCGCCTTGCGGTCGGCCAGCACGGGGTTGATGTACGACGTGTAGCCCTCGAAGGCGTGCATGGACCCGACCATGGCGTCGGGGTCGGGCGAGCCCTGGGACTTGAGCATGACGTCGGACCACTCGAGCAGCTCGGCCCGGTCGCTCCGGGGCGACGCCGAGCATGTCGCCGATCACCGCGATGGGCAGGGGCGCCGCGATGTCGGCCACGAAGTCGCACCGGCCGCGCTCGCACACCAGGTCGAGGATGGCGTCGCAGGAGACGCGGATCTGGTCCTCCATGGCCCGCACCCGCTTGGGCGTGAAGCCCTCGGAGACCAAGCGGCGCCGGCGCACGTGCTCGGGCGCGTCGAAGTCGATCATCATGGGCAGCGGCGGGCCCTTGGGCCGGATGCCCTGGGCGCTCGAGAAGGCCTCGGTGTCGACCGAGGCGGCCTTGACCGCGGCGTAGCTGGCCGCAGCCCACAGGTCGTTGGCCTCGTCGTAGTAGACGGGCGCGTGGGCCCGCATCCAGGCGTAGGCGTCGTGGGGCTCCCGGCCGTAGAACTCGCCGTCCATGAGGTCGATGCCGAGTGAGGCGGGGGCGCTGGTGGTCACGGCGGAGACGATATCGCCGGGTGGGTAGGGTTGACCCATGGCAGACCAGGCGACCTTCACCGACGTCGCCATGGAGTTCATGCCCGGGCTCTATTCGGCGGCGCTGCGCATGACGCGCAACCCGGCCGACGCCGAGGACCTGGTGCAGGAGACCTACCTCAAGGCCTACCGCTCCTATGGCTCGTTCACGGAGGGCACCAACCTGCGGGCCTGGCTCTACCGGATCCTCACCAACACCTACATCAACTCGTACCGGGCGGCCCAGCGCCGCCCCGAGACGACCGACGTCGAGGACGTCGAGGACCTCTACCTCTACAAGCGGCTGGCCGGTTCGGGCGGGGCCGAACAGGGCCGCTCGGCCGAGGACGAGGCGCTCGACCGCTTCACCGACGAGGACGTGAAGTCGGCCCTCGAGGCGCTGCCCGAGGCCTTTCGCATGGCCGTGCTGCTGGCCGACGTCGAGGGATTCAGCTACAAGGAGATCTCCGAGATCACCGAAGTGCCCATCGGCACGGTCATGAGCCGGATCCACCGGGGAAGAAGAGCGCTCCAGAAGGCGTTGCACGACGTGGCGGAAGCGCGCGGCCTGGTGGGTAGCGTGCCAGGTGGGACGAGAGAGTGACCGGGAACATGGGGAAAAGCAACGACACATCAGGTCTCTTCGGCCCGACCTTGAACTGCGAGGAGGCGGTGCACGAGCTGTACCACTATCTCGACGGCGAGCTCACCGAGGAGCGGCGCGAGGAGATCCGCGTCCACCTCGACTACTGCGGGCCCTGTGGCGGTGCGGCCGAATTCGAGGCGGAGCTGCGCCGGGTCATCGCCAACCGGTGCAAGGACCGGGTGCCCCAGAGCCTTGATCGAGCGGGTGGCCGCGGCCATCGACGAGGAAAGCCGGCAGCACGACGGCGAGCACTGAGCTCTCGCCGGCGGTCCCCGTTCCGGACCCGCCGGCCGTTCCCGCCATGGTGGACTGGGCGCTGGCCCAGCGGGTGGCGGCGGGCGCGCTGATCCTCAAGCCCGCCCCGGCCAGCTACCGCTCCTCCGCCCTCCAGGGGCAGTTCGACGACCTGACGGCGCGGGCCGAGACGCTGGTGAGCGAGGCCACCGGCCTGCACTCGCGGCACGGCTCGGCCCGGGCCAAGGTGACCGACCGGTCCGGCTGGGCCGCGGCCAACGTGCGCTCCATGCAGCGGCTGGTCGGCCCGGCGCTGCTCGAGCTCCAGCAGGCCCGCGGCGCCAAGCTCGGCGGGCCTTCGCTCGCGGTGGGGCGCACCGTGGCCGGCACCCAGCTCGGCCTGATGCTGGCCTACATGGCGACGCGGGTGCTCGGGCAGTACGACCTCCTGATCAACGACGAGACGCCCGAGGATCAGGACCTGGTCTCCTACGTCGGGCCGAACATCGTCGCCGTCGAGCAGCAGTACCAGTTCGCCGCCAACCAGTTCCGGCTCTGGCTGGCCCTGCACGAGGTGACCCATCGCATGCAGTTCACCGCGGTGCCCTGGCTGCGCGACCACTTCGTCGGCCAGATCACCGAGCTGCTCGGGCCCCTCTCGGGCGACCCCTCCAACTTCGCCGAGATGGTCAAGCGGGTGACGACCGAGGTGCGGGCCGGTCGCAACCCGGCGGGCGACGGCGGGGTCCTGGCCATGCTGGCCACGCCCGAGCAGCGGCTCGCCCTCTCGAAGATCTCGGGGATGATGAGCCTGCTCGAGGGGCACGGGGACGTCACCATGGACCGGGCCGGCGCGGGCGAGGTGCCCGGGGCCGCCCACTTCTCGCAGGTGCTCCACGAGCGGCGCACCAACGCCAAGGGCCTGACCCGGCTCATGTCCAAGCTGCTCGGGCTCGACGCCAAGATGCGCCAGTACGCCGAGGGCGAGCGCTTCGTGCAGGCGGTCGAGGCGGCCGGTGGACCGGTGCTGATGGCCCGCGTGTGGGAGGGACCCGAGTGGCTGCCCACCCTCGAGGAGATCCGCGACCCCGCCCTCTGGGTGGCCCGGGCCGGTGGCTGAGGGAGCGACCGCCGCCACTCCCCGCCGACCTGCTGACCCGGTGCACCTTCCCGCCGCCCGGGACCGAGCTGGCCTGCGCCGTCTCGGGCGGGCCCGATTCGCTGGCCCTGTTGCTGCTGGCCTGCGCGGCCGGCTGCGCGGTCACCGCCTACCACGTCGACCACGGGCTGCGACCCGGTTCGGCGGCGGAGGCCGAGGTGGTGGCCAAGGTGGCGGCCGACCTCGGGGCTCGCTTCGAGGCGCGCACCGCGCCGGTGGCGCCGGGGCCCAACCTCGAGGCCCGGGCCCGGGCGGCCCGCTTCGCCGCCCTGCCCGCCGGCGTGGCCACGGGCCACACCATGGACGACCAGGCCGAGACGGTCCTGCTCCACGTGCTGCGGGGCGCGGCGGCCGACGGCCTGGCCGGCATGGCCCCGGGCCGCGCCACCCGTTGCTCGCCCTGCGCCGGGCCGAGACCCACGCGCTGTGCCGGGCCGCCGGCCTGCGAGCCGGTGCGCGACCCGAGCAACGAGGACGCCGCCTTCACCCGCAACCGCGTCCGCCACGAGCTGCTCCCGCTGTGCGCGGACGTGGCCGGGCGCGACCCGGTGCCGCTGCTGGCCCGCCAGGCCGGGCTGCTGCGCGACGACGTGGCGCTGCTCGAAGCCCTCGCCGCGGCCGCGCTGCCCGACCCCGCCGACGCCCGGGCGGTGGCGGCGGCCGACCCGGTGCTGGCCCGGCGCGCCCTGCGGGCCTGGCTGCGCGCCGCGGGCGGCGGGGGGCACCCGCCGTCGCTGGCCGAGGTGGAGCGCACCCTGGCCGTGGCCCGGGGCGAGGCGGTCGGGACCGAGCTGGCCGGCGGCCACCGGGTGCGCCGCCGGGCCGGCCGCCTCCGGGTCGAGCGGGCGAACCCGGTGAGCGCCGGTATTAGTGTCACGCCGGTGACCCAGGAGCAGGCCGGTGCAGGGGTCCCGTCCTGGGCCGAGGCCGATGTCGGGCCCGTCCTGGTCGACGCCGGGCGCCTGGCCACCCGGGTCGCCGAACTCGGGGCGCATGATCACGGCCGACTACGCGGACGAGCCGCCGCTCCTCGTCGCCGTGCTCAAGGGGGCCATGCTCTTCATGAGCGACCTGTGCCGGGCCATCGCGCTGCCGGTCGACGTCGACTTCATGGCCGTGTCCTCCTACGGCAGCGCCACCAAGACCTCCGGTGTGGTGCGCATCGTCAAGGACCTCGACTCCGAGCTCGAGGGCCGCCACGTCCTCGTGGTCGAGGACATCATCGACAGCGGCCTCACGCTGAACTACCTGCGCAGCTACCTGCACGCCCGCACGCCCAAGAGCGTCGAGGTGTGCGCGCTGCTGGTCAAGGAGGGCGAGCAGCGGGTGGAGCTCGACCTCAAGTACATCGGCTTCACCATCCCGCCCGACTTCGTCGTGGGCTACGGCCTCGACGTCGACGAGCGCTACCGCAACCTGTCCGGTGTCCATCGCTACAAGGGAGGAGATCAGTGAGCGTCGACGTCGAACGGGTCAAGGCAGCCGTGTCCGAGCTGCTCGTCGCCATCGGCGAGGACCCCGAACGCGACGGCCTGGTCGACACGCCGCGACGGGTGGCCGCCATGTACGAGGAGCTGTTCTCGGGTCTGCACGACGACCCGGCCCGCCACCTCGAGGTGACCTTCGCCGCCGACCACGACGAGATGGTCATGGTGCGCGACATCCCGTTCGCCTCGCTGTGCGAGCACCACCTCGTGCCCTTCTTGGGCAAGGCCCACGTGGCCTACATCCCGGCCGAGGACGGGCGCATCACCGGGCTCTCCAAGCTGGCCCGCCTGGTCGACGGCTACGCCCGGCGCCTCCAGGTCCAAGAGCGCATGACGACGCAGATCGCCGACGCCATCGCCGAGGTGCTGCGGCCCCGCGGCGTGCTGGTCGTGATCGAGGCCGAGCACCTCTGCATGTCGATGCGGGGCGTGAAGAAGCCGGGCACGGTGACGGTGACCTCCTCGGTGCGCGGCCTGTTCCGCTCCGACGTGGCCACCCGGGCCGAGGCCATGCAGTTCATCCGGGGCCACTGACCCGATGGCGGTGCGAGCGGGGCGGCCGCTCGTCATGGGGGTGCTCAACGTGACGCCCGACTCCTTCTCCGACGGCGGCCTCTACGCCACCACCGAGCGCGCCGTGGCCCACGGCCTCGAGCTGGCCGCCGAGGGGGCCGACGTGATCGACGTCGGGGGCGAGTCCTCCCGCCCCGGGGCCGCCCCGGTGCCCCTCGACGAGGAGCTGGCCCGGGTGGTGCCGGTGGTCGAGGCGCTGGCCGCCGCCGGCGCGCGTGTCTCGGTCGACACCACCAAGGCCGCGGTGGCCCGGGCGGCCGTCGGCGCCGGGGCCACGCTGGTCAACGACATCTCGGCCGCGCTGTGGGAGGTGGCGGCGGAGACCGGCGCCGGCTGGGTGGCCGTGCACATGCAGGGCGAGCCCCGCACCATGCAGGCCGACCCCCGCTACGGCGACGTGGTGGCCGAGGTGCACGGCTTCGTGCTGGAGCGGGCGGCCCGGGCCCGCGCCGCCGGGGTGGGCGAGGTCTGGGTCGATCCGGGCATCGGCTTCGGCAAGACGACGGAGCACAACCTCACGCTGCTGCACCACCTGCCCGAGCTGGTCGAGGGGGCGGACGAGGCCGGCTGCGCCGGGGTGCTGGTCGGCACGAGCCGCAAGCGCTTCCTCGGGGTGCTGGCCGCGGGCGCGGCGGAGGGGGAGGCGACCGGGCGGCCCTGCCGGTGGCCGACCGGCTGGAGGGCTCGCTGGCCACGGCGGCCGCTGCCCTGGTGGCCGGGGCCGGCATGGTGCGGGTCCACGACGTGGCGGCCACGGTGCAGGTGGCCCGGCTGTATGGTCCAGCCGCATGAAGGGCAAGTGGGCTGCCGGCATTCCGCCCCGCAACTTCACCTGGATCATCAAGGATCACCTGGCCGTGAGCGAGCGGCCCGGCGGGTTCGGGGTGAACCACCGGCGGGTGCGGCGCCAGGAGGAGATCATCTGGCTGCGCGTCCAGGGTTTCGGACGGGTCATCTCGCTGCTCGTCTCGCCCCACAACCTGACCGCCTACGACGACGAGGGCCTGGCCTGGGGCCACTACCCCTTGGAGCGGGCCGGCGACCCCCGAGCGGTCCTGACGGCCTGCTACCAGGACGTCGACGCCTCCCTGGCCGCCGGCCTGCGCATCCTCATGCACCAGGACGAGCTCGGGGACCGGCTCATGGGCGTGGTGGCCGGGTACCTGGTCTGGTCGGACCGTGTGCCCAACCAGCCCCAGGCGGTCGCCCTGGTCGAGCACTTCGTGGGCCACGCCATGGGTGGGCCCGGGCGCGAGCTGCTCTCCGAGCTCGAGGGCATGCCCACCCGCAGCCAGTCGGCGTGAGCGATCGGATCGAGGTCCGTGACCTCCGGGTGACCGGGGTGCACGGGGTCCTGCCCGAAGAGCGCGACCGGGCCCAGCCCTTCTCGGTCGACCTGGTGGCCTGGGTGGACATGGAGGCGGCCCAGCAGAGCGACGAGCTGGCCGACACCGTGGACTACGGCGCCCTGGCCCAGACGGCGGCCGACGTGGTCGGCGGCCGCTCCTACCAGCTGCTCGAGGCCCTGGCCGGGCGGCTGGCCAGCGCCCTGCTCATCGTCGACGCCCGCATTGAGGCGGTGGAGGTCACCGTGCGCAAGCTGCACCCGCCGCTCCCGCTCGACGTCGGCTCCACCGGGGTGCGGGTCCGGCGCAATCGTTGAGGGGCACTCGCTGAGGGGCGCCCGCTGATGGCGGCGCCGGCCACGAGGCGGGCCTTCATCGGCCTGGGTTCGAACCTGGGGGACCGCCGCGCCTTCCTGGCCGACGCGGTGGCCGGGTTGCGCCGGGGAGGCGACGTGGTCGCCGTCTCGCCGCTCTACGAGACCGAGCCGGTGGGCGGGCCCTCCGGGCAGGGCCCCTTCCTCAATCTGGTGGTCGAGCTGGACACGGCCGATTCGCCCCGCCGTCTCCTCGAGCGCTGCCGTGACCTCGAGGTGGCGGCCGACCGGCTACGCCTGGAGCGCTGGGGTCCGCGCACCCTCGACGCCGACGTCCTCTACGTGGAGGGCGAGGCGGTCGACGAGGAGGACCTGACCGTGCCGCACCCGCGGCTGTGGGAGCGCCGCTTCGTCCTGGCGCCCCTGGCCGACCTGGCCCCCGACCTGGTGACTCCCGACCAGGTGGGGGCCTCTGGTGGCGACGTCGTCCGTGTGGGTAATCTGTAGCCGACATTTGTAGATCGTCTGTAGGCGAACGGCACCCGAACGGGGCTGGAACGCCGAAGGAGGTCAGATGCTCAGTTTCCGTATCGTCGGTCCCGGTCGGGCCGGCACGTCCCTCGCCGCTGCCCTCTCGGCGCGCGGCTGGGCCTTCGCCGGTTTTCTGGGACGCCATGACGACCTGTCCGGGGCCGCCCACGGAGTCGACGTGCTGGTGCTCGCCACCCCCGACGACGCCATCGCCGAGGTGGCCGCCTCCGTGACGCCCGTCGGGACCACCACCGTGGTCCACCTGTCGGGCTCCCTCGGACTCGACGCCCTGGATCCGCATCCCCTGCGGGCGGCGGTGCACCCCTTGGTGCCCCTGCCCAACGGCGAGGTCGGTGCGGCGCGGCTGCGTGCCGGCGTGACCTTCGCCGTGGCCGGCGCCCCCGTGGCCCACGCCATGGTCGAGGCGCTCGGGGGCCGGCTGGTCGAGGTGGCCGACGACGACCGCGCCGCCTATCACGCCGCCGCCTGCATCGCGGCCAACCACGTGGTGGCCCTGCTCGGTCAGGTCGAGCGGGTGGCCGCCTCGGTCGGCCTCGACCTCGAGTCGTTCCTCCCCCTGACCCGGGCCGCCGTGGACGACGTCGACGCCCTGGGTGCGGCCGCCGCCCTGACCGGCCCGGCCCGGCGGGGCGACTGGGCCACGCTGAGCCGTCACCTCGACGCGCTGCCCGAGGGGGAGCGGGCCGGCTACCAGGCCGGCGCCGCGCTGGCCACCCGGCTGGCCGGATCGGCCGTGCCGGCGGCGGTGTAGCGGCGATGGACGTGGTCGAGACGAGGGCAGCCTGCCGGAGCCGGCTCGATAGGGCCCGGGCCACCGGCCGGACCGTCGGCCTCGTGCCCACCATGGGTGCGCTCCACGCCGGCCACGTGTCGCTCATGGCGCGGGCCCGGCTCGAGTGCGACGTGGTGGCGGTGAGCATCTTCGTCAACCCGCTCCAGTTCGGTGACCCCGACGACATCGCCAACTACCCGCGCACGCTCGAGCACGACCTGCCGGCGTGCGCCGAGGCCGGGGCCGACCTCGTCTTCGTGCCCACGGTGGGCGAGATGTACCCGACCTGGCCCGAGCCGCCGGCGACCACCGTCTCGGTCCAGGGGGTGAGCGACGCCTGGGAGGGCGCCTCGCGGCCGGGCCACTTCGACGGCGTGGCCACCGTGGTCGCCAAGCTGTTCGCCATCGCCGGCCCCTGCCGGGCCTACTTCGGCCTCAAGGACTTCCAGCAGCTGGCCGTGGTGCGGCGCATGGCCCTCGACCTCTCCGCACCGGTCGAGGTCGTCGGCTGCCCGATCGTGCGCGAGGCCGACGGGCTGGCCCTCTCGAGCCGCAACGTGCGCCTGGCCCCGGCCGAGCGGTCGGCGGCCACCGTGCTGTCGGCGGCACTGGCCGCGGCGCGGTCCGCCGTCGAGCGGGGCGAGCGGTCGGCCGCCGCGCTCCGCGCGCTCATGGCCGGGCTGGTCGCCACTGAGCCGCTCGTCGAGTTGGACTACGCCGCCGCGGTGGAGGACGCGTCACTGGTCGAGCCCGAGACCGTCACCGACCCGGCGCGGACCCGCCTGCTCGTGGCGGCGCGCGTCGGGCCGGTGCGCCTCATCGACAACTGCGCCGCGCTCGGCCTCGAGCCACCGAGAAGAGGAAGCCGCCCTGTCCGCCCGTCTCGGTGCGACCGACGAGGTCCGCCCCCGCCAACTGGAAAGGATCGCCTGAGCGATGCGCCGCCGCATGATGAAGTCCAAGATCCACCGGGCCACCGTGACCGGGGCCAACCTGCACTACGTGGGCTCGGTGTCGATCGACACCGAGCTGATGGCGCTGGCCGACATCCTTCCCTACGAGCAGGTGGCCGTCCTCGACATCGACAACGGCGCCCGCTTCGAGACCTACGCCATCGAGGGCGAGCCCGGGCAGATCTGCCTCAACGGCGCCGCCGCCCGCCTCGTGGCGCCGGGCGACAAGGTGATCCTCATCACCTACGCCGAGTACGAGCGGGCCGAGCTCGAGGAGTACCTGCCTCGCGTCGTGCACGTCGACGGGCGCAACCGGGTGATCGACGAGGTCTCGGCCCGCCTCGACGCCGAGCTGTCGGCACCCCTGTCCGACCCGGCGTGAGCACGCAGTCCGGGCCGGGACCCTTCGACGTCCTGGTCCTGGGCAGCGGCGTCGCCGGGCTGTCGGCCGCCGTCCGGCTGGCCGGGCCGGGCAGCGCCCTCTCGCTCGGCGTGCTGACCAAGGGCGCGCTGTCGCAGTCGGCCACCCGCTGGGCCCAGGGCGGCGTCGCCGCGGTGCTGGGCGGCGACGAGGACTCGACCGACCTGCACCTGGCCGACACCCTGGCCGCCGGCGCCGGCCTGTGCGACGAGGAGGCGGTGCGCATCCTGGTCGACGAGGGCCCGGGGCGGGTGCACGAGCTGATCGCGCTCGGGGTGGAGTTCGACCGCGAGGCGACGGGCTCGCTCGCGCTCGCCCGCGAGGGCGGGCACTCGCGGCCCCGGGTCGTGCACGCCGGCGGGGCCGCCACCGGGGCCGAGGTCGAGCGGGCCCTGGTCGACGCCACCTTCAGCTCGGCCAGCGCCGTGCTCGAGGGCTGGTTCGCCCTCGACCTCCTCGTCGAGGGCGGCCGCTGCGTCGGGGTGATCGCGCTGCCGCCGTCCGAGCGCGGCGAGCCCGGCCGGCCGGTCGAGGTGCGGGCCGACCACGTCGTGCTGGCCACCGGCGGGGCCGGCCAGCTGTTCGCGGTGACCACCAACCCGCCCGAGTCCACCGGCGACGGCGTGGCCATGGCGCTGCGGGCGGGCGTGCCCACGGCCGACGTCGAGTTCGTCCAGTTCCACCCGACCGCGCTGCATCACCCGGCCATGCCCCGGCCGCTTCTCTCCGAGGCCCTGCGCGGCCACGGCGCGCTGCTGCGCGACGGCGACGGCGAGCGCTTCGTCGACGAGTTGGCGTCGCGCGACGTGGTCAGCCGGGCCATGGCGGCGCGCATGGCCGAGCAGGGGGTCGACCACCTCTGGCTCGATGCGACCGGCCTCGAGCGCTTCGCCCAGCGCTTCCCGACCATCGCCGCTTCGCTCAGCAGCATCGGGCTCGATCCCGAGCGCGACTGGCTGCCCATCGCACCGGCCGCCCACCACCTCTCGGGCGGTGTGGTCACCGACCTGTGGGGGGCCACCGCGCTCCCGGGCCTGTGGGCGGTGGGCGAGGTCGCCTGCACCGGCGTGCACGGGGCCAACCGCCTGGCCTCGAACTCGTTGCTCGAGGGCATGGTCTTCGGGGCCCGCCTGGCCGAGCGCATCGCCGCCGGCGGACCCGGTCCCGAGCCGAGCGGGGCCCTGCGCGCCGTGCTCGGCGGCGAGTCCCTCGACGGCATCGGCTGCACGCCGCTGCCCGCCCGCGCCCCGTTGTTCGGCCCGCCGCTCGACCCGAGCGACGCCGCCGACGCGCTCGGCGTGCCCGACGTGACCAAGGTGCGCGACACCTTCCAGCGGGCCATGACGCGGGGCGCGGGCGTCGTGCGCTCGGAGACCTCGCTGGCCGGCGCCCGCGCCGCGCTCGGCCGAGGCGGTCTCGGTCCTGGGACAGGCGGCCGCGTCGGTGCCCGCCGGCGAGCTGGCCAACCTGCTCCAGCTGGCCGACGCCTTGTTGGCCTCGGCCACGGCGCGCACCGAGAGCCGCGGGTCCCACGCCCGGGCCGAGTACCCCGAGACGGAGCCGTCGTGGCGGCGCCGACTGGTGCACGGCGCGTGAGCGCCACAACCGCTGGGTCGGCGGGAGACGACGCCGGTTCGTACGCGGCCGCCGTCGACGAGGTAGTCAGCCGCGCCCTGGCCGAGGACCTGGGTCCCGACGGCGACGTGACCGCCGCGCTCGTGCCCGACACCGCCACGGCGCACTACGCGCTGCGGGCCCGCCAGGCCGGCGTGCTGGCCGGCCGCGCACCGGCGGACGCGACGTTCCGCCGGCTCGGGCCCGGGCTCGCGCTCGAGTGGCGGGCTGAGGACGGCGACGCGCTCGAGCCCGGAGCCACCCTGTTGGAGGTGACCGGTCCGTTGCGGCCCATCCTCACGGCCGAGCGCACCGCGCTCGAACTTTCTCGGGCACCTCTCGGGCGTCGCCACGCTCACCGCGGCAGTACGTGGCGGCGGCGCACGAGAGCAACCCGTCGGTCGAGGTGCTCGACACGCGCAAGACCACGCCAGGTTTGCGCCTGCTCGAGAAGGCGGCCGTGCGCGCCGGCGGCGGCACCAACCACCGCGTCGGTCTCTCCGACGCCGTGCTCGTCAAGGACAACCACCTGGCCGGCACCAGCATCACCGAGGCGGTCGGGCGCGCCCGCGCCCGGTGGCCGGGGCGCGGCGTGGAGATCGAGTGCGACTCGCTCGAGCAGGTGGCCGAGGCGGCCCGGGCCGGGGCCGACGCCGTGTTGCTCGACAACATGGACCCGAGCACCGTGGTCGAGGCCATCGGGGTGGCCCACCTCGAGGCACCGGGACCCATCCTGACCGAGGTGTCCGGCGGGGTGACCCTGGCCACCATCGGCGCCTACGCCGCGGCCGGGCCGGACCGCATTTCGGTAGGCGCCCTGACGCACTCCGCCACCGTGGTCGATCTCGGGCTCGATCTCATCTGGACGGACGACGGCAACGCGAAAGGGAACGGCTGACCGTGCTGCTGGTCATCGACGTCGGCAACACCGAGACCGTCATCGGTCTCTACTCCCGGAACGACACCGACTCGGTGCCCGTGGTCGACGAGAGCGTCGGCGTGGGCATCGGCACCGAGCGCGACCCGAGCGCGCCGACCGGCCTCACCCATCACTGGCGCCTCTCGACCGTGCCGACCCGCACACCCGACGAGCACGCCGTGCTCCTGACGCAACTGCTCGATCTCGAAGGACTCGACATCGCCACCTCGGTGAGTGGCATGGCCATCAGCTCGTCGGTGCCCCACGTCACGGGGGAGCTGCGCCAGATGGCGTCGCGCTGGTTCGGAGACGTCCCCTGCGTGGTGCTCGGCCCGGGCACCAAGAGCGGCATGCCGATCCTCTACGACAACCCGAAGGAGGTGGGGGCCGACCGCATCGCGGACGCCGTGGGCGCCTACGACCTCTACGGCGGCCCCTGCATCGTGGTCGACATGGGCACGGCCACCACGGTCGAGGCCATCAGCGCCAAGGGCGAGTACATGGGCGGCGCCATCACGCCGGGCGTGGCCATCAGCCTCGAAGCGCTCTACCAGCAGGCGGCCGCGCTGCGCCGGGTCGAGATGGTCGAGCCGCGCAGCGTCATCGGCCGCTCCACCGTCGAGTCGATCGAGTCCGGCACGCTCTACGGCTTCGCCGGGTTGGTCGACGGCCTGGCCCGGCGCTTCATGGAGGAGCTCGGGCCCTCCACCGTCGTGGCCACCGGCGGCTTCAGCTCGCTCATCGCGCCCTACTCGGAGACCATCGAGCACGTCGAGCCCTGGCTCACCCTGCACGGCCTGCGCCTCGTCTACGAGCGCAACGTCAACGGCTGAGCAACGCCTCGGGGATTCTCAGCCTCGGGGATTCGATTGCATCGCCGGTGTAGGAGGTCGCGCCAGGTTTTTCCGGATTGTCCAGGCTTGGCCACGGTCCCCTCATAACTTCTTCACATCCGTCAGTCAGAGTGTCGGGGTGCCGTCGTGCGTCGGCATTCCGTGTGCAGGGCACGGGCGCGTCAGGGAGGACATGCACCAGATGGTTCGCAATGTGATCGCAGGGACCGCACTGGCGGGAGTCATGACGTTCGGCCTGGCCGGCCTGGCCGGGGCCACGACCGACACCACCCCGACCACCGCCGGTACGGCGACGACGGCCAGCACGCCCACCACGGCGCCGAGCAGCACGCCCACCACGGCGCCGGCCAGCACGCCCACGACCGCGCCGGTGCAGCACGCCCACGGCGCCGGCCACCACGCCCACGACCGCGCCCGCCAGCACGCCCACGACCGCGCCGAGCAGTACCAGCACGACCAGCGGTTCGGGTGCCTCCACGGTGCCCAAGCGCTGTCCGAAGTTGTCGAAGATGCAGGCGCACCTGCCGATCCGGGAGAAGAAGGTGAGCACTCGCCTGGCCAAGGCCGAGGCCCTCGAGAAGAAGCTGAAGTCCGAAGGCGGCCACGCCAAGGCGGCCAAGAGGGTCGCCTTACAGATCAAGAAGGTGCAGAACCGTGACACCAAGGTGAAGAACCGGTTGACCAGGCTTCAGGCCAAGTGCCCCAAGACCTCTGGTTCGACCACGACCACGACGAGCGGCTCGGCCAGCGCCTGATTCAGGGCAAGTCGCTCAGCAACTCGGCCACCAGCCGGGACAGCCCCGCCCCTAACTCGGGCTGGCTGATTCCGGCGGTGGCCGTTTGCGCGCTGGTCACCCAACGCGCCGCTTCCTCGACCGACGCCGCGATGGCCCCGGTTCCCATGACGATCTCTCGCGCCTTGTCGCGTTCTGGTTCGGCCAGCGCTTGACCCAGCAGGGCGCGCAGGTCGGGTCCGGCATCGGGGTCGGCCATGGCCAGCAGCGCGGGCAGGGTGTAGACGCCCTCGGCCAGGTCCTGACCCGCCGGCTTGAGGAGTTGACCGTCGGTCGCCGTGAAGTCGAGCACGTCGTCGCGGATCTGGAACACCATGCCGAAGCAGCGCCCGTACTCGGTGCAGGCCTCGACTTCGTCGGGGGCCAGCCCACCGGTCAGCGCCCCGATGCGGCACGACGCGGCGAAGAGGGCGGCCGTCTTGCCGTTGATGGTCCCGAAGTACTCCTCGCGCTGGCGCCCGATTTGGAAGACGGAGCGCACCTCGGTCAC
Source organism: uncultured Acidimicrobiaceae bacterium (assembly GCA_963726855.1). Classification (GTDB taxonomy): domain Bacteria; phylum Actinomycetota; class Acidimicrobiia; order Acidimicrobiales; family RAAP-2; genus Bog-473. The sequence continues at coordinate 2,986 of CAVSEB010000007.1, read as the reverse complement.
CTGGCCCTGGCACAGGCGCCCCAGGGTCTCGGCCAGCAACTTGGCCGCCTCGACCCCGAGCTCGGCGGCGATGGCGGCCGAGCGGGCCAGCAGGTAGTCGCCGGCCACGATGGCCACCAGGTTGCCGAAGCGGCTGTTCACGCTCTCGACGTTGCGCCGAATGGTTGCTTCGTCAATGACATCGTCGTGGTAGAGCGAGGCCAGGTGCACGAGCTCGACCGAGACGCCGCCCAAGAGGTCGTCCTCGGTCGCGTCGCGCTGCCCCCCGGTGGCCGTGGCCAGGGCGAGGAGGGGTCGTAAACGCTTGCCACCTGCGGCGATGAGGTGAGTGGCGACATCGTCGAGGAAATCGTCTCCGCTCACGACAGAGGCGCTGAGGAGGGGCTCCAGACGCTGCAGTCCCTCTTGCAGGTGGGGCAGGCCGAGGGCCTCGGTCGGGTTCACTGACCGAAACGTTAGGTCAACGCCCGCTAAACCTGACAACCGCCTGGTCGCAGGGCCGCAGGAAATCCCTGTGTGGGAGGTTCTTCGACGAAGTTTGCATCTTGGCCCGCGAGGTCTGTTCCAACTAAGGCCACAGGTACACTGAACCGAGAAAACTTTAGATACAGGAGAGAGGCGGTCAGGGTGTTCGAACGTTTCACCGACCGGGCACGGAGGGTGTTGGTGCTGGCGCAAGAAGAAGCGCGCCTGCTCAACCACTCCTTCATCGGGACCGAGCACATCCTCTTGGGTCTGATCCACGAGGGCGAGGGCGTCGCGGCGAAGGCTCTGGAGTCACTGGGCATCTCCCTCGAGGCCGTGCGCGAGAAGGTGGAAGAGACGATCGGCATGGCCGGGACAGCACCGAGCGGCTCACCCCCGTTCACGCCGCGGGCCAAGAAGGTGCTCGAGCTGTCACTGCGCGAGGCCTTGCAACTCGGGCACAGCTACATCGGCACCGAGCACATGCTGCTCGGGCTGGTGCGCGAAGGCGAAGGCGTGGCCGCCACCGTGCTCGTCAGCCTCGGGGCCGACCTCGGGCGCGTGCGCCAGCAGGTGATCCAGCTCATGTCGGGCAACCAGGGCAAGGAGTCCGTGGGCGCGGCCCAGGGCACCGGCACCGGCGACAACCCTTCGGGCTCTCCCGTGCTCGACCAGTTCGGACGCAACCTGACCCAGCTCGCCCGCGACGGCAAGCTCGACCCGGTCATCGGACGTGGTAAAGAGATCGAACGCGTCATGCAGGTGCTGTCGCGCCGCACCAAGAACAACCCCGTCCTCATCGGTGAGCCCGGTGTCGGCAAGACGGCGATCGTCGAGGGACTGGCGCAGCGCATCGTGGCCAACGAGGTCCCCGAAACGCTGACGGGCAAGCAGCTCTACACGCTCGACCTCGGCGCACTCGTGGCCGGAAGCCGCTACCGCGGTGACTTCGAGGAGCGGCTCAAGAAGGTCCTCAAGGAGATCCGCACGCGGGGCGACATCGTGCTCTTCATCGACGAGATCCACACGCTGGTGGGCGCCGGCGCGGCCGAAGGGGCCATCGACGCCGCCTCCATCCTCAAGCCGATGCTGGCCCGCGGCGAGCTGCAGACGGTCGGTGCCACCACCATCGACGAGTACCGCAAGCACCTCGAGAAGGATGCCGCCCTCGAGCGCCGCTTCCAGCCGGTCAAGGTCGAGCAGCCCTCTGTCGCGCTCACCATCGACATCCTCAAGGGCCTGCGTGACCGCTACGAGTCGCACCACGCCGTGAACATCACCGACCAGGCCCTGGTGGCCGCGGCCAACCTGGCCGACCGCTACCTGGCCGACCGCTACCTGCCGGACAAGGCGATCGACCTCATCGACGAGGCGGGCAGCCGCCTGCGCATCCGTCGGATGAACACGCCGCCGAGCGCGAAGAAGCTCGACGAGGAGATCGCCCGCCTGCGGGCCGACAAGGAAGCCGCCATTGAGAAGGGTGCCTTCGAGCAGGCCAAGAAGTTGGCCGAGCAGGAGAAGGAGCGCCTGGACCGAAAGGAGAGCCAGGAGGCCGAACTGCGGGCCGAGGGCGTGGACCTCTTCGACGTGGTCGACGAGGAAGTCATCGCCGAGGTGCTGGCCGCCTGGACGGGCATTCCCGTCTACCGCCTCACCGAGGAGGAGACGGCCAAGCTCCTGCGCATGGAGGACGAGCTCCACCGGAGGGTCATCGGGCAGGAGGAGGCGCTCAAGGCGCTCTCGCGGGCCATCCGGCGCACCCGGGCCGGCCTCAAGGACCCCAAGCGCCCGAGCGGCTCGTTCATCTTCCTCGGGCCGACCGGCGTCGGGAAGACCGAGCTGGCGAAGACGCTGGCCGAGTTCCTCTTCGACGACGAGGACGCGCTCATTCAGCTCGACATGTCCGAGTACATGGAGAAGCACACGGTCAGCCGCCTGGTCGGCTCGCCTCCGGGCTACGTCGGCTACGAAGAGGGTGGCCAACTGACCGAGGCCGTGCGGCGCAAGCCGTTCTCGGTCGTGCTCTTCGACGAGGTCGAGAAGGCCCACCCCGACGTGTTCAACGCGCTGCTCCAGATTCTCGAGGACGGCCGCTTGACCGACGCCCAGGGTCGCTCGGTCGACTTCAAGAACACCGTGCTGATCATGACGTCGAACCTCGGGACGGCCGACCTGCGCAAGTCGAGCATGGGTTTCGCCAAGACGTCGGAGGCCGTGACCTACGAGCGGATGAAGGCCAAGGTGGACGAGGCGCTCAAGGGGCACTTCCGCCCCGAGTTCCTCAACCGCATCGACGAGGTCATCGTGTTCCACGAGCTCTCGCGGGCCGAGGTCACCGAAATCGTGGACCTGCTCATGGCGCGCACGGTCAAGCAGCTGGGCGAGCAGGGCATCGGCCTGGAGCTCACGCCGGCTGCCCGCACCTTCCTGGCCGACAAGGGTTACGACCCCCAGCTGGGAGCCAGGCCATTGCGCCGGGCCATCCAGCAGCTGGTGGAAGACCCGCTGTCGGAGCGCATTT
>CAVSEB010000006.1:0-196359 GCA_963726855.1 uncultured Acidimicrobiaceae bacterium | reverse complement strand
ACGTCGGCCTCGGGGCCGAGCGGGGCCACGAAGGTGTCCGGCACGGCCAGCCCGGCTGCGCCGTAGCAGGAGCGAAAGCCGGACTCCCATTTGTGGCAGTGGAAGCCGCAGGCGGCGTAGCCCGCCATGCCGTCGAGCAGCTCGGCCCGCACGTCGTCGGGCAGCACGCCGAGAATGGCCGGATCGGCGAAGGGGGTGTGCAAGAAGTGCACGGCGGTCAGGTCGGGCCGGCGCTCGGCCAGCATCCGGCCCAGCAGCGAGAAGTGGTAGTCCTGCACCAGCACCGTCCCGCCGCGGTCGGCCCGGGCCACCACCGTGTCGGCCATGGCCTGGTTGTACGCCCGGTAGCCGTCCCAGGCCCGGCGCCAGTGCCGGTCGAAGCGGGGGCGCAGCGGTAGGTCCCACATGTGGTGGTGGCAGTACCAGAGGGTCGAGTTGGCCACGACGTCGTAGGCCATCCGGTAGGTCTCGTCGTCGACGGTCACCGGGACCAGGTCGAGCCCGTCCTCGCGCATGCGCCCTTGGGCGACCGCCTCGCGATCGGCCGCGCCCATCGTCATGGAGGCCCACGTCGTGCCGCTGCCGGCCAGGATCCGGTGCAGGGAGGAGGCCAGTCCACCGCCGGCGGGACCGCGATCAGCTCGCCGTCGGGCCCGGCGCGGAAGGTCAGCGGGCCGCGGTTGGAGACGACGACGGTGGCGCTCACTCGAACGCTCAGGAAGAGCGGGGCAACGTCGTGGGCGAGACCCGCTCGAGCGCGGCCCGCAGCACGTCGACCGCCTGGGGGCGCAGCTCCTCGAGCGGCCGGTTGCGGTGGATGCGCTCGCCGAGGTCGACCTGGGCCAGTCGGTCCGCTCCGAGCGACTGGGCCACGTCGATGAGGAGACCGAGCTCCACGCCGTAGCCGTCGGCGAAGCCGATCTTCTCGAAGACCCAGCGGTGGGCTGCGGTCTCGCCGGCCAGGGGCTGGCGCACCCAGGACAACTCGGGGAAGAGCAGCTCGAGCACGGGGCGGGCCATCAGCTCGGTGACCCGGCCCCCGCCGGTGGGCTCGCCGTGGAGGGGCCGCGTGTAGAAGCCCTTCACCAACGCGATGTCGTCGGTGGTGAGCAGCGGGCCGAGCAGGCTGGTGACGAAGGCGGGCGTGGTGTTGGCCACGTCGGCGTCGAGGAAGACCACGACGTCGCCCGCCGCCGCGTCGAGGGCGGCCGCCATGGCCTGGCCCTTGCCGCCCGGTCCACCCGGCCCGGCCACGACCCGGGCCCCGCCTCGCGCGCCTGGGTGGCCGTGTCGTCGAGCGAGCCGTCGTCGAGCACGATGACCTCGTCGACCAGCCCGTTGCCCCCGTGGGCGATCAGGAAGGGCTGGACCACCGCCCGCACGACCGAGCCGACCGTCGAGCCCTCGTCGTGGGCCGGGATGCACACCGAGACGCTGCGGCCCGTGCGAGCCTTGGCGTCGAGCACGAGGCGGGACGGGAAGTCCCCGTGGTGGAAGGTGTGCGCCACGTATCAGATTCAAGCAGCCCCGGCGCGTTGAGCCGTCCGCCCCGGGGCGGCTACCATGGGGCCCATCATCCAGAGCGACTGAGGGACGGGCCCGATGAAGTCGCGGCAACCTGTGCTTCCCCCGACGGGGCAGCACCTGGTGCCAATGCCCGATCGATGAGGAGGACCCAATGGTCGATTTCGTCACCGGCTTGCGCTGTCGTGAGTGTGCGCGGGAATTCCCGGCCGAGGCGCTGCACGTGTGCGACTACTGCTTCGGGCCGCTCGAGGTGGCCTACGACTACGAGGCGATCGCCGCCACCATCAGCCGGGAACGCATCGAGGCGGGGCCCCGCACCATCTGGCGCTACCGGGACCTGCTGCCCGTCGACGACGAGACGCCCGTCGACCTCGGGGCCGGCTTCACGCCCCTGGTGCGGGCGGACCGCCTGGCGGCCGAGCTCGGCCTGGGCGAGTTGTGGATCAAGGACGACACGGCCAACCCGACCGGATCGTTCAAGGACCGGGTCGTCTCGGTCGCCCTGACCAAGGCGCGCCAGCTCGGCTTCAAGGTGGCGGCCTGCGCCTCGACCGGGAACCTGGCCAACTCGGTGGCCGCGCACGCGGCCCGGGCTGGCCTGGACTCGGTGGTGCTCATCCCGCACGACCTCGAGGCGGCCAAGGTCACCATGACCGCGGTCTACGGCGGCACGGTCATCGCGGTCGAGGGCACCTACGACGACGTCAACCGGCTGTGCGCCGAGCTGACGAGCGAGCGCCCGAGCTGGGCCTTCGTCAACGTCAACGTGCGCACCTACTACGCCGAGGGGTCCAAGACCCTGGCCTTCGAAATCGCCGAGCAGCTGGGCTGGCGGGCCCCGGACCACGTGGTGGTGCCGATCGGGTCGGGCAGCCAGCTGACCAAGGTGGCGAAGGGCTTCAGCGAGCTGGGCAAGGTCGGGCTGCTGCCCGAGGAGCCCGCGGTGCGGGTCTCGGGCGCCCAGGCCGAGGGCTGCTCCCCGGTGGCCACGGCCTTCTTGCAGGGCACCGACGCCATCCGGCCGGTCAAGCCCAAGACCATCGCCAAGTCGCTGGCCATCGGCAACCCGGCCGACGGCTGGTACGCCCTCGACGTGATGCGCAAGACCGGCGGCTCCTGCGCCGCGGTGACCGACGACGAGGTGATCGAGGCCATCGGGCTGTTGGCCCGCACCGAGGGCATCTTCGCCGAGACGGCGGGTGGCGTCACCATCGCCACCCTGTGCAAGCTGGCCGCGTCGGGCGCCATCCGGCCCGACGAACGGGTGGTGGCCCTGGTCACCGGGCACGGGCTCAAGACGGTCGAGGCCCTGACCAACCACCCGGGCACCGGCCCCTCGGCCACCATCGCCCCCACCCTGGCCGCCTTCGACGCGGCCGTCGCCGACGAATGGGAGACCCCCCGATGAGCGTCACCGTCCGCATCCCCACCCAGCTGCGCACCCTGACCGGCGGGGCCGGTGAGGTCGAGACCGACGGCGCCTCGGTCGGCGAGGTCCTCAAGGCCCTCGACGCGGGCCACCCGGGCCTGGGCGACCGCCTCTTCGACGAGTCGGGCAACCTGCGTCGCTTCGTGAACGTGTTCCTGGCCGACGAGGACGTGCGCTTCCTCGACGGGCTGGCCACGGCGGTCACCCCTGGGCAGACCCTCTCGATCGTCCCGGCGGTGGCCGGGGGCTGAGCCGCCCGTCCGGTCCCGGCCCGGCGCGGCTCGCTCTTGCACGCGGCCGCGTAAGGTGGTTACCTGTTAGCACTCACACGACGAGAGTGCTAATGAAGGAGTAAACCGGAATGGCCAAGATCATCGCCTTCGACTCCGAGGCCCGCCGCGGCCTGGAGACCGGCATGAACAAGCTGGCGGACGCCGTGCGCGTCACCCTCGGCCCGAAGGGCCGCAACGTGGTGCTCGACAAGAAGTGGGGAGCCCCCACCATCACCAATGACGGTGTGTCGATCGCCAAAGAGATCGAGCTGGAGGACCCTTTCGAGAGGATCGGCGCCGAGCTGGTCAAGGAAGTGGCCAAGAAGACCGACGACGTGGCTGGTGACGGCACCACCACGGCCACCGTGCTGGCCTGGGCCATGGTCCGCGAGGGCCTGCGCAACGTGGCCGCCGGCGCCAACCCGATGTCCCTCAAGCGGGGCATCGAGTCCGCCGTCGAGACGGCGGTCAGCGCCATCCACGGTCTGGCCAAGGAGACCGAGTCCAAGTCCCAGATCGCCCAGGTGGCGTCCATCTCGGCCGCCGACACCGAGATCGGCGAGATGATCTCCGAGGCCATCGACAAGGTCGGCCGCGACGGCGTCATCACCGTCGAGGAGTCGCAGACGTTCGGCATGGACATGGACCTGGTCGAGGGCATGCGCTTCGACAAGGGCTACATCGCCCCGTACTTCGTGACCGACCCCGAGCGCATGGAGGCCGTCCTCGAAGACGCCTACGTCCTGCTCGTCGGCACCAAGATCACGGCGGTCCGCGACCTGCTGCCCGTGCTCGAGAAGGTCATGCAGAGCGGCAAGCCGCTGCTGATCATCGCCGAGGACGTCGAGGGCGAGGCGCTGGCCACCCTCGTGGTGAACAAGATCCGCGGCACCTTCCGCTCGGTGGCCGTCAAGGCTCCCGGCTTCGGCGAGCGCCGCAAGGCCATGCTCCAGGACATCGCCATCCTCACCGGCGGCCAGGTGGTCACCGAAGAGGTCGGGCTCAAGCTGGAGAACGTCACCCTGGACCTGCTCGGCTCCGCCCGCAAGGTGGTCATCACCAAGGACGAGACGACCGTGGTCGAGGGCGCCGGCAAGGACTCCGACATCAAGGGTCGCATCAACCAGATCAAGACCGAGATTGAGAACACCGACTCGGACTACGACCGGGAGAAGCTCCAGGAGCGCCTGGCCAAGTTGTCCGGCGGCGTGGCCGTCATCAAGGTCGGCGCGGCCACCGAGGTCGAGCTCAAGGAGAAGAAGCACCGCATCGAGGACGCCGTCTCCACGACCAAAGCCGCCATCGAGGAAGGCGTGGTCCCCGGCGGAGGCGTTGCCCTGCTGCGGGCCCAGACCGCCATCTACGAGGGTGCGGAGAAGCTCGAAGGCGACGAGGCCACCGGTGCCCGCATCGTGGGCAAGGCCGTGGAAGAGCCGCTGAAGCAGATTGCGGTGAACGCTGGTCTCGAGGGTGGGGTCATCGTCGAGAAGGTGCGCAACCTCAAGGGTGCGCACGGCCTCAACGCCGCCACCGGCGAGTACGAGGACCTCTTCAAGACCGGCGTCATCGACGCCGCCAAGGTGACCCGCTCGGCTCTGCAGAACGCTGCCTCCATCGCGGCGCTCTTCTTGACCACCGAAGCGGTCATCGTGGACAAGCCCGAAGACGACGCCCCGGCCATGCCCGGCGGCGGCATGGACGACTTCTAGTCGCCCACCTTCGAACAAGCCTTTCCAGTGCGCCCGGCCGAAAGGCCGGGCGCACTGGCATCTCTAGACTGCGTTTCCATGGCCCTGACCCCGACGACCGGCTGGGGTGTGCTGCACCTGTTCTGCCGGCTGGCCCCCGACTTCGACGCCGATGCCCTGCGCAAGGCGATAGGCGCCGCAGAAGACGACGGGTACCAGGTCGTTCCGGTCGCTCTCTTGGGCCACAAGGCGGATCTCGCCCTGATGGTGCTGGGTCCCGACGTCTGGCGTCTGCGTCGCTTTCAGACCGAGGCGGCCGCGGCCGGCGTCGTGCCCGCCCAGTCCTACGTGTCGTTGACCGAGGTGTCGGAGTACGCCGCCGGCGTTCCCGAGGAGCTCCGCCAGGCCCGCCTCTTTCCCCAGCTGCCGCCGGAGGGCAAGGCGGCATTCTGCTTCTACCCCATGAGCAAGCGGCGGGGCGAAAGCCACAACTGGTACGCCCTCGACTTTGACGCCCGCAAGGAGCTCATGCTCGGGCACGGCAAGGTGGGGCGCACCTTCCACGGGCGCATTCTCCAGGTCATCACGGGATCGACCGGCCTCGACGACTTCGAGTGGGGCGTGACGCTCTTCGGCACCCACCCAGACGATCTGAAGGACTGCGTCTACGAGATGCGTTTCGACGAGGCGTCGTCGCGCTACGCCGAGTTCGGCCCCTTCTATATGGGCATGGTGGGCACGCTGGACGACGTGCTGAGCGCGCTCGGCGCATGAGCGCGTCCCTCGACGACCTCAAGGACCGGCTGCACGAGCTTGGCCGCGTCGTCGTGGCCTTCAGCGGTGGAGCGGATTCATCGCTTCTGGCCAAGGTGGCCCACGACACGCTCGGGCGTCCCTCGGTGCTCTGCGCCACCGCCCTGTCGCCGTCGCTGGCCGGCCGCGAGGCAGACGACTGCCGCGCCCTGGCTGGCGAGTGGGACCTGCGTTGGGTCGGCGTCCCCACGAAGGAGATGGACGACCCGGCCTACGTGGCCAACGGGGCCGACCGTTGCGCCCACTGCAAGAGCGCGTTGATGACGGCGCTCGGCCCTCTGGCCGCCGACGAGCGGGCCACCGTGGTGCTCGGGGTGAACGTGAGCGACCTGGGCGATCACCGGCCCGGGCAGGCGGCCGCGGCTGAAGCCGGCGCGGCCTTTCCCCTGGTCGAGGCAGGGTTCACCAAGGCCGACATCCGCCACTGGTCGCGCCGTCTGGGCTTGCGCACGTGGGACAAGCCGGCCGCCGCCTGCCTCGCCTCGCGCCTGCCCTATGGCACCCCGGTCACGTTGGGCCGGCTCTCCGCGGTCGAGCGGGCCGAGGCGGCCCTGCAGGCGCTCGGTTTCGGACAGCTTCGCGTGCGCCATCACGGCGAAGCCGCCCGGATCGAGGTGGAGGCGGACGAGCTGGCGCTCGTCGTGGCCCGCCGGGTCGACGTCGTCACGGCGGTCCGAGAGGCCGGATTCACTTTTGTCTCCCTGGACCTGGAAGGCTTCCGGTCCGGCAGTTTGAACCGCAGCATCGACGGCCGGGAGGGAGGGAAACCATGAGCGAGGTCCGGGTCAAGGTCAAGCTGACGTTTCCCGAGTCCGAAGTGCGCCGGGCCGTGCTGGCCACCCTGGTCCGCCAATTCGACGTGGAGCCCAACATCAGGCGGGCCGACGTCGAGGAACACCGAGGCTGGATCGTCTGCGAGATCGACGGCGAGGCCACCCAGGTCGAGGCGGCGCTCGAGTGGTTGCGCGCCGAGCGCATCACGGTCGACCTGCTGGGGGACGTGCTCGAAGGCTGAACCGGCGCTGCGGGCCGGGTCCGGCTCAGCCGTCCTGGTCGGAGCCGGGCACGTGCCAGCCGGCCTTGGAGACCTTGCGGGGCTCGTAGAAGACACATCCCTCCGGGCAGGCGAAGGGCAGGGGCAAGTTGGCGTCCACCTTGCAGCGCTCCAGGCGCTCGCCCCGGGGTGTGGTCCGCATGACGTAGTGGCGGCAATCCTCGTTGACGGGCACGCTCCATTCTGGCCCAAACGGCGGGCCGCGGTAGCGTCACCGGCCGTGGACCAGAGCGACGATCGCACCGTTCCCCTCAAGACTCTGCTGCGCTGGAGCGAGGCCTTGGCGGGGATCGCCCGCACGGGGCTCGGCTTCACCGAGAGCCTCTACGAGCAGGAGCGCTTCGAGGAGATCCTCAAGGTGGCGGCCGACATCCGGGTCGAGGCGGACGGTCAGACCGAGCAGCCTGACGACGCCGGGGGCCTGGTCCAGGAGTGGATGGACACGGTCGGCAAGGGCGTCCCCGGGTACATCACGCCCAAAGTGGCGGTCGGGGCCGCCGTGGGCAACGAGGCCGGCGAGCTGCTACTCATTCAGCGGGCCGACTCGGGCATCTGGCTCTACCCGACCGGTTGGTGCGACATCGGGTACTCGGCGGCCGAGGTGGTCGTCAAGGAGGTCGAGGAGGAAACCGGGATCATCGCCGAGCCGGTCCGGCTGATCGCGGTACTCGACGGGTTGCGCCTCGGGATGACGCGGATCCCGCTGTACTCGCTCCTCTTCTATTGCCGCGCCGTCGGCGGCGAGCTCAATCCCCATCCCCTCGAGACGCGCGATGTCGGCTGGTTCACCCGTGACACCCTGCCCTTCCCTCTGGTCGGTTCCGAACGCTGGGGTGAGCACGTGTTCGCCGCGCTGCGGGGCGAGGAACGCGAGGTGCTCTACGACCGGGTGCGCCAGCCGATGTGGCGTGGCGACCCGGACGCGCCGAAATGATTGCCGTCGAGATCGCCACCGAAGTCGACGACGAACTGTGCACCGCGGTGGCGAAGCTGATCCCGCAGCTGTCGCGCTCGGCACCGGCGCCCGGAGCGGACGTGCTCGGCCGCATGGTGTCCGGCGAGTCCACCACTCTCTTCGTCGCCCGCCTCGAGGGCGGCATCGTCGGCATGCTGACGCTGGCCTCGTTCCAGGTCCCGACCGGCGTGCGGTCATGGATCGAGGACGTGGTGGTCGACGAGGCGGCCCGGGGCCGAGGTGCGGCGGTCGCCCTGGTGCAGGCTGCACTCGACGAAGCCGCACGGCGCGGTTCGCGTACGGTCGACCTGACGTCACGGCCGCACCGTGAGGCGGCTCACCGCCTCTATGAACGCATGGGTTTCGTGGTGCGCGAAACCAACGTGTATCGGTACTCTCCGGGCGACTGATTCACCTCCCACCGCCCGGCTCGGGCGACGTCGAGCGCAGCGGATCCTGACTCTTAGGTCCCGGGCGGGAAGGCGGCCGGCAACAGGCGCATCAACGTCGAGAACATCGGGGTGAAACGTCCCTCGCCCCAGGGAAGGTCCGGTTCGTTGGCAAAGGCCTGGCTGAGGACGCCGACGATGAGCACCGACACGACGTAGATCGCATCCTCGTCGTTCGCGGCCGGGCCGAGTTGGCCCCGTTCCACCGCGTCGGCGAGGCAGCCACGCTGGAGTTCCACCATCTCCACGCTGACGGCAAACGCCTCGGGAGAGGGATGGAAGCTCGGAACCGGTCGCCAGAAGAGCAACTCGGCGACGGCGCGGTTGACCAGACACCAGCGCCCGCTCGCTTCGAGGCCCGCCATGAGCGCGTCGAGCCCGGGTTTGGCCCCGTCCATGCCGCGGCGCATGGCGACGAGGTTGTCTCGTTGGCCCTCGAGATACAGCGCGTCATAGATCGCCATCAATGACGGGAAATACTTGTAGAGCGACGGAGGCTGCACGCCCAGGCGCCGGGCCACCTCCGCCAGGCTGAGGCCGTTCACGCCCTCGGTGGTCATGATGTCGCGGGCGATGTCGAGGATCTCGCTGATCGTCTCCTGGCGGCGCCGGGCCCGGCGGTCCGGTCGAGCCGGACTCCCGTCGGTTCCCGCCCTTGGGTCCAGCGCCCCATCGATCCGTGCCATTGCGACGAAGTATAGCTTAAAAACATCTTGACAGCTTTAGCTAATATCATTAGCTTTACGGACATGAGCCGAGGAGGTAGCGAGAGAATGACGACGGAGACCTGGCTGGACATGACTGAGGACACGAGTGCGAACCGGAGCAGCCGATGGTGGCTGCGGCATGACTCGCAGTCCGTTGTGATCCGGGCGCCGGCCGAGAGGATCTACGCCCTCGTGGCCGACCTGCCCCGCATGGGGGACTGGAGTCCCGAGTGCCGCCGGGCCGAGTGGCTGGACGGCGCGGACGGTCCGGTCGAGGGCGCCCGGTTCATCGGCCACAACCAAGGCGGACCCTTCGGCCTGATGAAGTGGTCACGCCGGGGTCGCGTGGTGACGGCCGTCCCCGCCCGTGAGTTCGCCTTCGCGACCGAAGAGGGCGGCCGGGAGGGAGTCGAGTGGCGCTATCGCCTGGAGCCCACCGGCGAGGGCACTCGGGTCACCGAGTCCTACGTGGTCTCGTGGATACCGACCTGGGCCCGCATCGTCGACGTTCCGACCAACCGGGTTCGCGAGCTGCGCGAGGGCATGCGGCACACACTCGAGCAGCTCAAGCGCGTCGCTGAGACAGCGCCCCCCGCCGGCTAAATCCCACCCTTTCCTAAGACTCGAGGAGTTCTTCGTGATGCACACGTACAAGGCCGCGCCTGACGTCGACGTCGTGACGTCGACCGCCACCATCGCGGGATTCGGCAAACTCGCCATCAACGCCTTCGTGATCCACGCCGACGAGCCGGTGCTGGTCGACACCGGCTCCGTGGTGGAAAGCGACGACTTCATGACTGCATTGGGCACAGTGATCGATCCCGCAGACCTCCGCTGGATCTGGCTGACCCACACCGACTTCGACCACATCGGCTCGTTGCAGCGACTGCTCGACGAGAACGAGCGGTTGCGGGTGATCACCAGCTTCCTCGGGGTCGGGATCATGAGCTTGTCGGCGCCCCTGCCGATGGACAGGGTGTACCTGATCAACCCGGGCCAGACGGTCGACGTGGGTGATCGGACACTGAGCGCCGTGCGTCCGCCCGCCTTCGACAACCCGATCACGACGGGTTTTCAGGACGAGCGTTCGGGCATCTTCTTCAGTTCGGATTGCTTCGGAGCACTCCTGGACGAGGTGCCCGAATGCGCTGAGGACGTGTCCCACGAGGCTTTGCGTCAAGGACAGGTCTTCTGGGCCACGGTGGACTCGTCGTGGCTGCACAAAGTGGACCGGGCGGTGTTCGCCTTGGAGCTGGACCACGTCCGCGCGTTGGAGCCCACCATGGTCCTGAGCAGCCATCTGCCGGCGGCGCAGGGCTCGTCGGTGGAGCGTTTGCTCGGTGCGCTCGCCGAGGTTCCCGACGCCCCCGCCTTCGTCGGACCGGATCAGGCCGCGTTGGAGCAGATGATGGCCGAGATGACCGGCGGGGTGGCGAGTTAGGCGGAGCGCGGGAGACGAAAGGGATCAGCGTTGCGTGCGTCTCGAGGACGCGGTCGCGTCGAGAGACGCCTTGCATGCAGACCTCGGAATCAACTGCAGCCCGAGTAGTCTCCGCTCAGGACGACTTCGGGGAGCGAAGGGTGGCATCGAGCCGGATGCAGGGGCGTAACTGGGTCTTGGCCGCGATGATCTTCGCGGTGTCGATGACGTTCATCGACCAGACCATCGTGTCGATCGCGGTGCCCAACATCCAGCGCGAACTCGGCTTGTCGTCGACCGGCGTGCAGTGGGTCGTCAACGGCTACCTCATCGCGCTGGCTGCACTCTTTGCCCTCGGGGGGCGCCTCTCCGACATCTTCGGCCATCGCAAGATGTGCGTGATCGGCGTGATCATCTTCGTCGTGGCCTCGACGATGTGCGGGTTGACCCCGACGGGTTCGGCCGCGGAGGCCTGGATCGTGAGCTTCCGGGTGATCCAGGGCGCAGGTGGTGCACTGATGTTCCCGGCCGCACTGGCGATCGTGGTGAACACCTTCCCGCTCCACGAGCGGGGCAAGGCGCTGGCCCTCTTCTTCGGCATCGCGGGCGGGCTGACCGCCATCGGCCCGATTCTCGGCGGTTACCTGACCGAATGGACCTGGCGGGCCATCTTCTGGGTCAACATCCCGGTCGCCATCGTGGCGCTCGTTCTCATTGCGGTCTCCAAGCCCAAGACCCAGTACAAGCGGGCGCCCCTCGACTATCTCGGCGCGGTGCTGATTGCCGCAGGGATAGGCCTGAGCATCTTTGGTCTCCAGCAGTCGGCCCTTTGGGGCTGGAGCAACGCAGCCACGTGGATCTGCATCGTGGCCGGGCTGCTCATCATCGGAGTCTTCGTGCTCGTCGAACTGCGCACGGCGTCACCCCTGATCAAGGTGTCGATCTTCCGGATTCAGGCGTTCACGGTCGAGAACATCGTGCTGTTCATTGCCATGATGGCGTTCATCCCCATCTTCTTCTTCGCCAGCGAGTACGCCCAGATCTCGCTCCACAAGACGGCGTCGGAGGCCGGCCTGTTCCTCCTCTTCTTCTTCCTTGGGTTCGTGATCGCCTCGCAGATCGGTGGACGCATCCTCGACCGCGAGGGTGCCAAACGTGCGGTCGTGCTCGGGTGCGCCATCGCCGCAGTCGGTTTCGGCCTGTGGGCGTCCAAGGTCGACACCCTCAGCTTCGGCAAACAGCAGATATGGGTGATCGTGTCCGGAGCCGGGATGGGGATGATGTTGGGACCGGCCAACACCGACGCGGTGAACCGGGCCAGCAACCTCTCGTACGGCGAAGCCACGGGGATCACCCAGACCATCCGGAATTTCGGAGCGAGCCTGGGCCTGGCCGCCCTGGGGACGATTCTGCTCTTCAACTTCCGCTCGCACCTGACGACGTCGCTCCAGAAGCACGGCGTCGCGAATGCGGCGGTCGTCGCCAATCGAATCAGCGAATCGGCCCACGGAAACGGATCCGTGTCCTCCATTCCGCACTACATCTCCGTCGATTTCGCCAGCGCGACGAAGACCGTGCTCGACGTGATGTGCGGCATCATGGCCTTCGCGGCGCTGGTGGCCCTGATCGGCCTCAAGCGGGGACGGCAGGAGGTCGCCCCCGACGCCGACCCGGCACCCTCCGGCTCCGCCATCCCGTCCGGCGTCCGCCCGCAGGGGTGATGGCCGCCCTAACCTCGCGGCGTACCGGTCGTATGCTGAGCCGACCATTGGGTGACCAGGAGGCAGGCATGTCGCAGCACCACGGTCGGATTGCGTTCCTCTTGGCCGGCCTGGCGTTGGCCGGCCTGCTGGCCACCGGCTGCAGCGCCATCTCGAAGGTGAAGCAGACCTATGACACGGTGAAGAACAACAAGGCCACGGTCGACGCCTTCACCCAGAACCTCAGCAACGGAACGAGCGTCCCCTTCATGGCCACCTACGCCACGACCGGGAGCGTGCCGGCGACCGTTGTCTACGCCGTCGATCCCGCCAGCGGCGGCCTCGCGATCCACCTGACGCAGACCGGTGGCAGCGCGTCGAACCTCCAGCTCATCGTCAACTCGTCTGGCAACTACAGCTGTACCCAGAGCGGTGCGTCCTGGTCCTGCACCAAGCTGGACAAGGCGAGCGCCGCCGACCAGGAGAACCTCTTCAACTTCTACACGCCTTCGCACTGGCTCAACTTCCTCAAGGGCCTGTCCCTCGTCGCAGGTCTGGCGGGCGACAAGGTGAGCACGTCGAGCATCTCGCTCAACGGCTTCGACATGAGCTGCGTCGACCTGGTGGCCCACGGGGTCACGGGAACCAGCACCATCTGTACCACGCCCCAGAACATCCTGGGCTATGTCAAGGTGGCGCAGGACTCGACCAGCTTCGAGATCACCAACTACTCGGGGTCGCCCTCGCCCTCGCTCTTCCAACTTCCGCCCGGTGCCACGGTGACCACTCCGACCACGTCGCCGGCGCCGGCGACACCGGTCACATGACCGCGGTCCGAAGCGACCGCACGAACAAGACCGGAGCATGACCACCTTCATCACCCGGTACGACACGTCAGGCCCCGGCGTCCGGTTGGCCGTCAAGGACCTCATCGACATGGCGGGCGAACCGACGACGGCCGGCTGCCGCGCCGTCGAGAAGGTGGCGGAACCGGCCGCGCGAGACGCACTGTGCCTGGCGGGGGCGCGGGCGGCCGGTGCGCGGATTGTCGGGCGGACCAACCTGCACGAGCTCGCCTTGGGGGTGACCGGCGTCAATCCGTGGTTCGGGACCCCGGTCAATCCGCTCGACCCGTCGCTGGTTCCCGGCGGCTCCTCGAGCGGCTCGGCCGTGGCCGTGGCGACCGGTGACGCCGACGTGGCCTACGGCAGCGACACCGGGGGATCAGTGCGCATCCCCGCCGCCTGCTGTGGCACGGCCGGACTGAAGACGACCTGGGGTCGTATCCCGCTCGAGGGCGTGTGGCCGCTCTCGCCCAGCTTTGACACCGTGGGCCCGATGGCCCGTGACGTGGCCGGCCTGGTGGTCGGCATGGAGCTGCTCGAACCGGGATTCGCCGCGGCGCAGGCGTCCGACGTTGCCGAGCTCCGTGTCGGGCTCGTCCCCGTGGAGGCCGACCCGGTCATCAGCGCTGCAATCGACCGGGCCGTGCGTCTCACCGGCTGGGAGCGCACCGAGCTCCCGTTGGCCAAGGCCTGGCACCAGGCCACGGCGCTGGCCGGCCTCCTCCTCGTGGTCGAGGCCTGGTCTTCGGATCGCGCACTCATGGCCCGTGATCCCGAGGGAATCGGAGCCGACGTTCGGGAGCGGCTCATCATGGGATCGTCATTCGATGACGCGACCGTGCGCGGCGCCCGGACGACACAGCGCGACTTTCAGGCCGAACTTGTGCGCGCCTTCGAGCAGGTCGACGTCATCGTCACGCCGACGCTGAGCATCTTTCCGCCCACGCTCGACGACGGAGACGACCTGCTGGTGTCGCGCTGCACGCTGCCGGTCAACCTGGCCGGCGTGCCCGCTCTGTCCTTGCCGGTCCCCGCAAGCGGTCCGTTGCCCGCCAGCATCCAGCTCGTCGGCCCGGCCGGCAGCGAGGAGCGGCTGCTCGCCATGGGGGCGCTGGTCGAGGAGGCGGTGCGCGCGGGCTGAGTCAGCCTGCGTACCGGCGCGCCAGGTGCCCCTGGCCGATCTCGGCCAGATGCTCGTGCACCGCATTGTTGGACGCCGATCGCCGCGGCCGAGGGTGGTCCATGGAGGCATGGGCCGGGTCACTGCAGACCTAGGCTGGCGGTGCATGGAGATCCAGGTCTGGTCTGACTTCGCCTGCCCGTGGTGTGCGCTCGGCTTCACCCGGCTCGACCTCGCGCTCGAACAGTTCGAGCACGCGGACGACGTCACCATTGTGCATCGCTCGTTCGAGCTGGACCCCGCTGCTCCGCCCCGTCGTGACATCACCATGGAGGAGGCGCTGCGGCGCAAGTACGGCATGGGACCCGAGCAGGTCGAGGCCGGTCACGCCCGGCTGACCGCGATGGGCGCTGAGGTTGGTTTCGCCTTTCACTTTGAACGCATCCAACTCGGCAACACGTTCGACGCTCACCGCGTCGCCCAGGCGGCCCGCGGCAGCGAACAGGAACACGCGCTGATCGCGGGCCTCTTTCGGGCGTACTTCACCGAGGGCCGGCTGCTCTCGGACCCCGAAGTGCTGCGCGACGTAGCGCGATCAGCCGGCCTCGACGAGGTGTTCATCGACAAGGTGCTGAGCGGCGAACTGTTCGGTCGTGAGGTACGCCTGGACGAGGCCGCGGCCCAGGACCTCGAAGTGACCGGCGTGCCCTTCTTTCTTTTGGACGGCCGTTGGCCCATCCCTGGCGCACAGGATGTCCAGACGCTGGTCACCGTGTTGGAACGAGCCTGGGCCCGCGCCTCAGCGCAATGAATCGAGGATCTGGTCCACCATCTCCACGCTGGCGTCGGGGTGGAGGAAGGCGAATCGGGCCACGGTCTCGCCCTCCCAGCTGGTCGGCGTGACGAACCCCACCTGGTCGTGCAGCAGACGGGACGACCAGTCTTCGTAATCAGCTTTGGCCCAGCCAGGGCGCCGGAACAACACGATGGAGAGTCCCGGTTCTCGGACCAGCTCCACGTGGGGCGCCTCTTCGATGCGCACCGCGGCGCGCTGCGCGATGGCGAGCCCCGCCTCGACGGCCTCCCGGTATGCGTCGAGTCCGTTGACGGCCATGGAGAACCAGAGCGGGAGCCCCCGGGCCCGTCGGGTCAGGTGGAAGGCGTAGTCGCTCGGGTTCCACTCCTCGGGATTCTCACTGTGCAGCACATCGAGGTACTGCGCGTCCTGGGTGTGGACCGCCTTGGCCAGGTTCGGTTGCCGGTAGATCAGCGTGGCGCAGTCAAAGGGGGCGAAGAGCCACTTGTGGGGGTCGACGATGAAAGAGTCGGCCCGCCCGAAGCCCGAGAACTGACCGCGCACCGAGGGGGCGAAGAGCGCAGCCGCGCCACCGTAGGCCCCGTCGATGTGGAACCACAGCGCGCGCTCTTCGGCCACGTCGGCCACGCCTTCGAGGTCATCGACGATCCCGGCATTGGTCGTGCCGGCCGTGGCCACCACGCCGATCACGTCGGCACCGCGGGGATCGTCGCGCAACGCGGCGCGCAGCGCATCGCCGGTCAGACGATGGCCGAGCACGGGCACGGGGAACGTCTCGACTCCGAGGACGTGGCAGGCCTTGCCGACCGAAGAGTGCGCGTCCTCGCTCATCGCGATCAGGGGCCGCAGCGGTGCCTCGGCCCGGCGGCGATAGGCGGTGGTGTCGCGGGCGACCATGAGTGCCGAGAGATTCCCGGCCGAGCCTCCGGCCACGAAGCACCCACCGGCGCCCTCCGGCAGGCCGGCTTGTTTGGCGAGCACGCCCAGGGCCTGGTTCTCGGCCACGACGACACCCGCCGCTTCCAGCCAGGAGGTGCCGTGGAGCGAGGAGCAGGACACGTACATGTCGAAAAGGAGCGACGCCTTGGTCGGAGCGGCCGGGATGAACGAGAGGAAGCGCGGGCTGTCGCACGACACCACGGCCAGCGCCAGTTTGTCGGTCCAGAGCTTGAGCACCTGGGCCGGATCGTTGCCCTCCGGACCCATCAAGCCGGCCAGCTCGGCGTCGAGGGAGGACACGAGTCCGCCGAAGTCGAGCGAGACCGGATCCATGGAGAGACGTTGCCGGCAGGCGTCGACGATCAGATCGGTCATGACCGGGTCGTAGTGGAACATCGCATTGCCCATCAGGCAGATCCCTTCGAATGTGCCGCCCGCCAGGCTTCTTCGGCGCGGCTCGAGATTTCGTGCAGAGGGGACCCTGTCTTGGTCGCGACCAGCACGACGTCGTCGAACTCGGGCTTGGCCCGCCCCGCCGTCACCTTCATGCGCACGGTGATCCCGTCCAGAACGACCTCCCCCATGGTGCGCGCGACCGGCCAGCGCTCCACCGCGGTGGCCCGGACGCCGAGCGTGCCCGTCGTGCGCTCCATCTCGTGGCGCAGGGCGTCGACATGGACGATGTCGGTCAGGATGTGGAGGACGTGACCCGGCCGCCCCTTCTTCATGGTGACCGGGCTGACCCAGGCATCGAAGGCTCCCGCGTCGAGTGCGGCCGAGACGGCGTAGCCCAGCTGTTCCCCCGTGGCGTCGTCGAGGTTGGTCTCGAGCAGCACGGCGTCTTGGCCCCTACCCACCACCGTGGCTGCCCGTTGACCCACCACCACCTGGGTGCAGTTCGGCAGATCGTCGAGCTCGCTCGTGCCTCCCCCGAATCCCGAGGCCGTGATCGTCATGTCCGGAAGGGGACCGAACGAAGAGCTCAGCGTCGAGATCAGCGCCGCACCGGTCGGCGTCGTCAGCTCGACCGACACGTCGCGTCCGTAGGTGGGCACACCTTCGAGCAGGCGCACCGTGGCGGGAGCCGGGTTGGGGAGCCGGCCGTGCGCGCTCCAGACCGAACCGGTGCCGGTCGCCACCGCGGACGCAGCCACGACGTCGACCCCCAAGACCTCGAGGGCGCTCGCCGTCCCCACGATGTCGACGATTGCATCGTGCCCGCCCACTTCGTGGAAGTGCACCTGATCGACCGGCCGCCGGTGCAGGGCCGCTTCGACGGTGGCGAGGGCGCCAAAGGCCCCGAGTGACCGCTCGGCCACCCGCGGCGGCAATACGGCCTCTTCGATGAGTTCGGCGATGGTGGCGTGCGTGCGCGAACCGTGTCGTCGCCTTCGACCACCACGCGTGTGCAGGCGATGCCGCCGCGCAGGCCTTCCTCCACATGGAGGTCCCAGCCGGGCAACTCCAGGCGATCAAGGAGGGTACGGACCTCGCGGAGGTCGGCGCCGGCATCGAGCAGCGAACCCAGCGCCATGTCGCCGGCGATGCCGGCGAAGCAGTGAAACCAGGCGATGGTCTCCGACGTCGCGCCGGTCATGGCAACAGCCGGGCGATCGCGCAGGCGGCGCCGTAGCCGTTGTCGATGCCGACGACCGTGAGGCCGGACGAGCACGAGGACAGCATGGTGAGCAGCGCGGTCACGCCTTCCAGCGCGGCGCCATAGCCGGTGCTGGTGGGCACAGCCACGACCGGGGCCGGTGTCAGTCCTCCGATCACGCTGGCCAAGGCCCCGTCCATCCCGGCGATCACCACAACGGCGTCGGCCATGGCGATGGTGTCGACCTCGGCCAGGAGACGGTGGAGTCCGGCCACACCGCAGTCCACGAGCACGGTGGGCTCGAAGCCCAAGGCGGTGAGGACGGCGACGCACTCGGTCGCCACCGGCAGGTCTGCGGTGCCGGCCGTGATCACGGCCACCGTGCCGGAGCGGCCTGTCGTGGCACGGAACACGACCGTGGCGAACGGTCCGCTCTCCGAGACGGTGCCGGGTCCGTGGCCGAGCGACGCGCCAAGGGCAGAGACCGCCTTCACCTGTGCCTCGGTCGCCCTGGTCAAGAGGACCGGCCCGTCGGTGGCCGTCAGGAGCTCCTCGACCACGGCAGCGCAGTGCTCTGGCGTCTTGCCAGGGCCGTACACGGCCTCAGGCATGCCTTGGCGCAGGTCCCGGTGGTGGTCGACCCGGGCAAAGCCAAGATCCGAATAGGGCAGCCGGCGCAGTTGGCGTACTGCGTCGTCCGGTGCGCAGCGGCCGTCGGCGACCGCCTCGATGAGCGTGCGAAGGGAAGAACTGTCCATGACCTGCTCTATCCTGCCCAACTGTGAAACCCCCTGCGACCACGGTGGCCTACTTCGGGCCACCGGCCACCTTCACGCAGGAAGCCCTGCTCACCCAGCCCGACCTGGCCGTCACCGAGCTGGTCCCGCTGGGATCGATCACTTCGGTACTCGAATCTGTGGCGAAGGGGGAGGTCGACCAGGGCTTCGTTCCGATCGAGAACGCCATCGAGGGGACGGTCAGCGCCACCATCGACGGGCTCATCTTCGATGTGGAGCTCTATGTCCAGCGCGAGGTCGTGATGGACATCCACCTGCATCTGATGGCGCGTCCGGGCGTCGAGCTGGCCGACGTGACCACCGTGTCCTCGTACCCCCATGCCCTGGCGCAGTGCCAGAAGTACCTGGCCAGGACCCTGCCAGGCGCCGAGCAGCGAGCGGCCAACTCGACCGCCGATGCCGCTCGCGTCCTGGGCAGCTCCGACTCGACAGAGGGAGCGGCCATCGCGCCACGCCTGGCCGCCGAGCGCTACGGGCTCGTGATCCTGGCCGAGGACGTCGAGGACCACCCCGAAAACCAGACCCGGTTCGTGTTGGTGGCCCGCGACCGCGTGCCCAGTGCGACCGGGCACGACAAGACCAGCATCGTCTGCTTCCAGCGGGCTGACCACCCGGGAAGCCTGCACGGCATCTTGGGGCAGTTCTCGGCGCGCAACATCAACTTGACCAAGCTCGAGTCGCGACCGACCAAGCAGGGACTGGGTGACTATTGCTTCGTCATCGACCTGAGCGGCCATCTCGGCGACGAAGTCGTGGCCGACTGCCTGCGCGATCTCCACGCCGGGCTGGCGGGGGTGAAATTCCTCGGTTCCTACCCGGCGGCCGGGGAGCACGGCGAGCAGCAGCGCCGCCAGGCCGACGCGGCGTGGCAGGCCGCCGATGACTGGCTGCACACCCTGCGCACCCTCATCGAGTAGCCGGCTCCGCCGGCGTGCGGTCGAGCGTGCCGGGCAATCGGCGAGCCACGAAGAGCCCGACCAGGGCGGCCAGCGAGGCCGCGGCGAACGCCAGGACGATGCCGCCCGAGACAGGTCGACTCCCGCGGGACACGGCAGCCACGGCGGCGCCGCCCACGCCGATGCCGAGCGCCGTGCCGAGCACGTCGGCCAGGCTGAGCGACGCCGAAGCCCAGCCCTCGCGGCCGGAAGGAGCCGCTCGCAACATCATGAGCGAAATGGGCGCGTAGCTCAGCCCCATGCCCAGACCGGCCACGGACCAGGCCACGTACGCTTCCCAGATCGGAACACCGTCGCGCAACTGCCAGGCCATCCCGGCGGTTCCGAGGAGGATCAGGACGAGGCCCACCCGCACCAGGCGAGCGCCCTCCCACTGATCGTTGAGTCGCGCCTGAATCCACGATCCCGAGGTCCAGGCCAAGGTGGAGGCGGTGACGACGCCCCCGGCGGCGAGCGTGCTGTGGTGGCGCACCGTCGTGATCGTCAGGGTCACGTAGGCGTCCGCACCGAAGAAGGCGAAAGTGAGCAGCCCGCGGCTGAGCATGGTCGCCGGCAGGCCGCGCCGTGCCCGCAAGGTGCCTGCCGGGAGGAGGCGACGCAACGGAGCGAAGCCCACCACGATTCCGGCTGCCGCCAGGAGCGCTCCGACCCAGAGGGCGCGTGCGCCGAGCGCTCCGAGTACGAGTGCCGCGCCGGCCGCGGTGCGCACGGCGTCGGCGACCCGGTGCTCCTCGCTCGGTGCGACGTCGGGCCGGCCCAGCCGCAGCAGAGCCGGTAGCGCGAGGGGTCCAGCGACGACGACGAGCGGGATGAGCCCGAGGAAGACCCAACGCCAGCCGAATAGGTGGCTCACCGCGGCGGCCACGGCGGGTCCGACGATGCCTGGGACGACCCAGGCCGTGGACAACACCGCCATCATGCGCGCCCGCTGAGCCTCGGGGAGGCTGCGGCCGATGGCCACGTAGGCCACGGCGGGCACCGCGCCCGCGCCGAGCCCTTGTAGACAGCGCCCGACGACCAACACCCACATGAACGGAGCAAGACCGCCCACCAGAAGCCCGGCCGTGAAGAGGACGAGGCCGGCCGCATACGGCCGCGCCGGGCCGTGCCGGTCGGCATCGCGTCCAGCGAGCACAATGCCGACGAGGCTCGCCAGCAGGAACGAGGAGAACGCCCAGCCGTAGAGGGCAAGTCCATGGAGGTCGCGGGCCACCACGGGCATGACGGTGACGACGGCCAGCGCTTCGGACGCCACAAAGGTGACGGTGAGGACCAGCCCGAGGGTCAGGGCGCGTCGATGGGGTGCCCACAAGCCATCTTCCGACGCACGACGTCCCACGCTGGCGAGACTACGGGGAAGGGTCACTGGTACTCTGCGCTGGGAGGGCTCATGGCGCTAGAGACAATCGACGTCGACCAGCACCTCTTCGAGTCGCGGACGACTTGGTGCGATTACATCGAGCCGGCGCACCGAGAGGATGCGCTGGCCATCTCCGACGACGCGGACGGTTGGCCCTGGCTCACCTGGCGAGGCGCGCGCCTCACGCCGCTCGAGGTGCCCATTCCTGAACGCTCTTCTCTGATCGGAGAGGATCGGCTACGACGGCTGCGCGGTGAGCACGCGCCGTCCTCCTTCGACGAGCTGGTGCCCGACTCCTACCGACTGGCCGGTGCTCGTCTCGATTCGCTCGACGCGTTCGGCCTCGATGCCGCGGTGCTCTTCCCGAACTACGGACTGCTATGGGAGCAGAGGTTGTCCTCGGACCGGGTCGCCCAAAGGGCGAATGCGCGGGCCTACAACCGCTTCTCCGCCGAGTCGTGTGGTGAAGGGCGAGGCCGGCTCTTCGGGGTAGCCCATGTCCTGCTCCACGATCCGGCCTGGGCCGTCGAAGAGATTGCTCGCGTGCGCTCGGAGGGCATCAGATTGGCAATGGTCGCTCCGGCGCCAGTGGACGGAAAACCGCTGTCGCATGGTGATTTCGATCCGGTGTGGGCTGCGTTCAGCGAACACGGTGTTGCTCCCGTCTTCCATGTGTCCGAATTCGAGAGCCCGTTACATCCGGCCTGGCGGACCGGAGAGATGGAGGATGGCGAGCAGCTGTTCGACTCCATCTTCTTGTCCTTGGCTCCCGCGGTCGCCCTGGCCAACCTCATTCTCAACGGGGTCCTCGAGCGGTTTCCGCAGTTGCGGATCGGTGTGGTGGAACTCACGGCCGGATGGGTCCCGCAGTTCCTCCTGCACATGGACGGGGCTTCGGACTTCTATGCCCAGCGCCATGGCGAGCCCTTTCGCAAACTGGCCGCCCGTCCCTCGGAGTACTTTTTGCGACAGGTCCGTGTCGCCGCCCTGCCCTACGAGATGCCGAATCGCCTGGTGCCCAAAGTCGGCGAGGACACCTTCATGATCGGCAGCGACTGGCCCCATGCCGAGGGTGTGGCCGATCCGATGATTGCCGCCCAGCGCGCGGTGGCTGGGCTCAATGATCGGGCGCGGGGGAATCTCCTCGGCGCCAACGCCGCCTGGTTGCTGGGACTGTGACGATCGACCTCGACGCGCGGGCGGCGGAGCGAGAGCGGCTGCGGGCGGCCTACCTGAAGGAGCCGGCGAGCCGTCCGCCATCGACCGCGCGCGGCGTCCACCACCTGGCTCTTCTTTGTTCGGATGTCGAGCGCACCATCCGCTTCTACCAGGATCTTCTGGGCTTCCCGTTGGCCGAGCTGTTCGAGAATCGTGACTACCAGGGCTCGACCCATCTCTTCTTCGACCTTGGTCACGACAACACGCTGGCCTTTTTCGACTTTCCGGGCCTCGACCTCGGTCCTTACGCCGAGGTGATCGGGGGGTTCCACCACCTCGCCATTTCCGTCGATCGTCATCAGTGGGAGGCGGCGAGAGGCCGCTTGGAAGCTGCAGGTGTGGCCACGCAGATCGAGAGCGACGTAAGCCTCTATTTCTCCGATCCCGACGGGGTCAGGCTCGAACTGATCGCCGAGGAGCTTGGCTGGCTCTATGGCACTCCGCTGCATTGATGGCGGTCACCGGGCTGGCCAACCTGGCCGTCAAGGTGCGTGACGCTGACCTCGAGTCGGCCTGCGCCTGGTACGAGGCGGCCGGCGCCACAGTGACGTCGCCGGTGCAATGGGAGAACGGCCGACGTGCCGACGTGCAGCTGGGTGTCCTCGCATTGACGCTTTTCACCCAGGCCATCTACGAGGATGCCTGCGCCCTTCCCGATGAAGGTTTCCTTCATCCCGCCCTCTTCGTCGACGATCTCGACGCGGAGCTCTCCCGCCACACCGTCTTATGGGGACCGCGCATCGTCAGCGGATCCTTCGGCACCCGACGTATCGCCTTCGTGGAAGCTCCCGGCGGCATCCGCCTCGAGTTCATGGAGCAGATCGAGGACCCGCCCGGCTGAACACCATCCCGTCGACGAACGAGTCAGCGCCTGAGAATCCCGAGAATCCACTGAACCGACGTCGCGGGATGACGGGGACGACCACCGGTTGGGCGAGTTCATGCAACGGCGTCAGGAGGCGTCGAGTGCCTCTTCGAGCTCGACCACGACGGCCTCCTTTGGCGGTGGCGTCGCAACCGTCTGGGTCAGCCGCCTGATCGACCGCAACGACGGGACGGTTGCCAGGCCCGCGGCAGCAGTGACCACCAGCAGCCCCGCTGCCACGGTGAAGGCCAGCGTGTACCCGTCGGTCAGGGCCGAAGCGGTGTGCGCCGGGGTAGCGACGACGCCCTTCAGCGAAGAAGTCGTCTTCGTGGCCGCCAGCGTGGCCAACACGGCCAGGCCCAGAGAAGCTCCGACGGTCCTCGAGGTGTTCAACAACCCCGAAGCCAGGCCCGCCTGCTCGCGGGGCACCCCGGCCGTCCCGGCCACGGCGATGGGTGTCACCGCCAGCCCCATGCCGAGGCCGATGAGCACGAACGGGATCAGGAGGTTGGTGAGGAAGGTCGAGTCCGGAGTGATGAAGGTCAACCAGGCGAGACCAACGGCCGCCACGAGTGAGCCGAGGACGATGAGCGGGCGCGGCCCGAAGCGAGGCACGAGGCGCGACGTCACCTGTGCGCCGGCCGCGATCAACAGCGTCTGGGGAAGGAAGGCGAGGCCGGCGCGCAATGGGCTGTAGCCGAGCACGTGCTGCATGTAGAGCGTCTCGAAGTACCAGGACCCGAACAGCGCTCCGAACATGAGCAGCATCACGAGGTTGCCGCCGGCGACGTTGCGCGACCGGAAGATGCCGAGCGGCACCAGCGGTGCCTTTGAGACCCGGGCCTGCAAGAACAGGAACACGCCGATCAGCAAGACACCGAGAGCGACCGGCAGGAGTACCTGGGCCGAACCCCATGAGTAGGTCTCGGTCCGCACGACGCCGTACACGATCGCGGTGAGGCCGGCGGTCACGGTCACCGCACCCCAGAGGTCCAGGTGGCGGTGGTGGAGGTCCGCCCTCGACTCGGGCACGTAGCGCAGCGATGCCACCAGGGCCACCACGCCGATCGGTACGTTGACGAACAGGATCCACCGCCAGGTGAGGAACTGGGTGAGGATGCCGCCGAAGAGCGCGCCGGCCGACGCGCCGGCCGAGGAGACCGCGCTCCAGGCGGCGAGCGCCTTGGTACGCGCCGCGCCCTCGGCGAAGGAGGAGGTCAGGATGGTGAGAGTGGCGGGCGCCAGGATGGCCGCGCCCAGTCCCTGCACCGCTCGGGCGATGATCAGCCAGGTCTGGTTCTGCGCCAGTCCGCCGAGGAGACTCGAGATCGTGAACACGGTGAGGCCGAGCAGGAAGATCTTGCGGCGACCGAACAGGTCGGCAGCCCGACCGCCTAGCAAGAGGAACCCGGCGAAGGTCAGCGTGTAGGCATTGACGATCCACTGCAGTCCCGAGGTGGTGAAGTGGAGATCCTTCTGGATGGATGGCAGTGCCACGTTCACGATCGACGCGTCGAGCACGACCATGAACTGTCCGACCAGGACGATGCCCAGAACCAGCCAGGCTGGGACCACTCGACCGGGTGCGATCTCGATGGCGCTGTTGGTGTCGTCGAGCACGCGTCTCCCTTCGCTGTCGCTCAGAACTGAATTCGCCCGTCCGCACAGGCAACGTTCGTCGGAAGGGCGCTATTCCCAGCCGCTGGGGGCACGGCGGGTAGACCTACGGTCTAGCGGTCGGATGTGACAGGCTCGCCGCGATGCCCGCAAGACCTGCGATCGACCTGGTCCGATTGACGTCGCTCGCCCCCGATGTCCCCTACGCCTATGCGGCCGTCCCGCACGGCCGATCCCTCTATGTGTTCACGGCGGGAGCCTGCCCCCTCGACGGTTCAGGGGCGACAGTTGCCCCCGGTGACGTGGCGGCCCAATCGGAGCAGGTCATGGACAACCTGTCGCAGGCGTTGCGGGCCGCGGGTACTGAGCTGAGCGACGTGGTGAAGACCACCGTCTACGTGGCCAGCGCCGCTCGGGAAGACCTAGTCGCGGCCTGGCAGGTGGTTCGCCGTCGATTCGGGGACCACGATCCTCCGAGCACGCTGCTCGGGGTCAGCGTCCTCGGCTACCCCGAGCAGCTCGTCGAGGTCGAGGCGGTCGCCGCTTTGCCCGGGTCGTGAAGCACGCGGTGCGAGACTCGGGGCGTGAGACAGTGCAGGCCCAGTTCAGAGCGATTTTCCAAGATGGTGTCGAATTAGGCCGGTCCCGTTCGTGTAGTCGCTGACACGGCGCAGGGCCGTGACTCGACAAGGAAGAGGTTCCCATGAGTCCCGCCACCACGAAGCAATACCTCTTGAGCGTTGCGATGATCGAAGGCGCCCCCGAGCGCTCGCCCGAGGAGACACAGAAGGCCTTCGATCAGGTCGACGTGTTCAACGCTGAGCTCCAGGCCAGCAGTGCCTGGGTCTTTGGCGGAGGTCTGATGCCGGCCAATATTGCAACGGTCGTGCGAGCCGACGGCGACGACACGGTGGTCACCGATGGCCCGTTCACCGAGTCCAAGGAGCACATAGGCGGGTTCTGGATCATCGAGGTGGCCGACCTCGATGCGGCCCTGGCCATCGCCGCCAAGGCGACCCGGGCCTGTGGCGAGCCCGTTGAGGTCCGTCCGTTCCAGGAGATCCCCGAAGCCTGATCACGACGATGCAGGTCAACGCCCACCGGTCCGAGATCGAGCGTGCCTTCCGTGAGGAGTACGGGCGCGCCGTCTCGGTCCTGGTGCGGGCGTTCGGTGACATCGAGCTGGCGGAGGACGGCGTGCAGGACGCCTTCACGGTCGCCGCGACCCGCTGGGCGGCCGAAGGCGTCCCGCCCAGCCCGGCCGGCTGGATCATCACCACCGCCCGCCACCGGATAATTGACCGCTTGCGCCGAGAGTCGAGCCGCGACGACCGCCAGAACGAAGCGGCACTGCTGCATCACTCCGATCAACCCGACGAGGAGCTTGCCGTGGAGGACGACCGTCTCCGCCTCATCTTCACATGTTGTCATCCGGCGCTGGCCCAACCAGCCCAGACGGCGCTCACGTTGCGCCTGTTGGGTGGATTGACCACTCCGGAGATTGCCCGCGCCTTCTTGGTGTCCGAGCCCACGATGGCCCAACGCATCAGCCGGGCCAAGGCGAAGATCAAAGGCGCACGCATCCCCTACCGGGTGCCCAGCGGGGCCGAGTTGCCTGACCGGTTGCGCGCCGTCCTGGCCGTCGTGTACCTCGTCTTCAACGAGGGCTACGCGGCCACGGCGGGGGAGGAACTCGGGCGAGACGACCTGTGCGAGGAGGCGGTGCGCCTCGGCCGCGTCCTGCTCGATCTCATGCCCGATGAGCCCGAAGTCATGGGGCTCCTGGCGCTGATGCTCCTGGTGGCGTCGCGCCGGCCAGCGCGGACGCGGCCGGACGGTTCGCTGGTCGTACTCCGCGAGCAGGATCGCACAGTGTGGAACGGCGCCATGATCGCGGAGGGCCAGGCGCTCGTCCGTGCATGCCTCCAGCGAGACACGCCAGGCCGCTACCAGGTGCAGGCCGCCATCAACGCGGTCCACAGCGATGCCGCGACGGCCGATTCGACGGATTGGCCGCAGATCCTGGCTCTCTACGACCAGCTGGTCCTGTTCGATCGTTCGCCCGTGGTTGCGCTCAACCGCGCCGTGGTCGTTGCCGAAGTCGAGGGACCCGAGGTGGCATTGCAGTGTCTGGCGGAGAGTCCCCTGGAGGACTACTACCTGCTCCACGCCGTGCGGGCGGATCTGTTCGCCCGTCAGGGCCGTATGAAAGAGGCGGAGGTCGAGTACGAGGCCGCGTCGGTCCTCACTCAGAACGGGGTCGAACGCGCTTTTCTCGAGCAGTCTCGCTCCCGGGCCTCGTCCCGATGACGGACTCGGTTCCACCGTGAAGGTCCATCTCGTTGACGGCACCCACGATCTGTTCGGGTCGGATCTGCGCCTGCCTGACAAGTAATTTTACGCTCCCGACGGTGAACGACCGTCACGCGCCGTCTCCGACCGGATGAGGGTGCGTGGGCGTGCCCTCAGATTATGCCCAGTGTCCGGAACGATGACGCCGGGGGTGACTACGTGGGCTCCACCGGACAAGACTGGACGCGTGACGCAGGGATGGCGTGTACAGCGAGTGGACCACCGGGATCCCTTGGCTCCTGTCGAGGACATCGTGCGCCTCATCGACGTGGCGGGCACGGCCACGGCCGCCGCCTACAGCCGCAGCGACGTAGTCCAGGCGCTCAACGAACAGCAGCCGGCCGCCGTGGCATTCGCGTCCGGGCAGCTTGTTGGCGTTGCCATCGCGCGTATGGCCGGTCGCGATGCCCATCTGCTCGCCCTGGCCCTGCACCCGAGTTGGCGGAACCGCGGCATCGGCTCTGCGCTGCTACGCGAACTCGACCAGGAGGCGATCCATCACGGCGCCCTGCGCATGCTGGCTCTGGTCGAGCCGGGTCAGGTCGGGGAGGTCGCCTTCGCGCACCAGGGGTTCGACCGAGTCGACGGACTCCACCTCTACGTCAGGTCGGCCTCCATGGTGCCCGAGGAGCTCGAGATCGTCGAGCGCTACAGCGGGCCACTTCCCGGCGGCGGGGCTCTGGGAGGAGATGAAGGGTTTCTCGACGACCAAGGAGCTCCTGGAACGCCGGATCGTCGCTCCACTGTCACATGCCGAGCTGGCGGACAGCGTCGGGTTACGAGCGCCCGCGGTCGGTCATGCTCTTCGGGCCACCCGGCACGGGCAAGACCTCGTTTGCCCGTGCCATGGCGTCCCGGCTTTCCTGGGCGTTCGTCGAGCTGCATCCCTCACTCCTCGGCCATGGCACCGCGGGCGCAGCCGCTCTGCGTGCCGCGCTGGACGACCTGGCGCACGTGGACCGCTTGGTGTGCTTCATCGACGAGGCGGACGAAATCGCCTCGGCACGCGCCAGCCGACCCGAGAGCCAGCCCATCGTGAACGAGCTCCTCAAGGCGATTCCAGTCTTCAAGTCCCGCCCGGGTCGGCTCATGGTGATGGCAACGAACTCCATTGCCTCCATCGATCCGGCCATGCTCCGACCGGGACGCTTCGATCTCATCATCCCGATCGGCGCGCCCGATTGGTGCCGGCCGTGCCGAGCTGGCGGCCGAGTTCCTGGAGAACGTGTGATGCCGAGGACATCGCCGAGCGCACGGAGGGCTTCACGCCTGCTGACTTTGCGCTGGCCGCCCAGCGGGCCGCCCAGCTCGCCTTCGAGCGGGCGCTCGCCGGCGGTGCGCCCGCGGTGACATCCGACGACTGTGCCGACGCCGTGTCGCGGACGCGTCCCAGCGTCCACAAGGAAGCGGCCGCTGCGTTCGACGAGGAAGCGGCTGCCTTCGCCAGGCTCTGAGCTGACCCACAACCCCAGCGTGGGAGGCTCTTGCCATGAAGGTGCACCTCGTCGACGGGACCTACGAGCTGTTTCGCCATTTCTTTGGCGCGCCGCCGCACCGCAACAAGGCTGGTCTCGAGGTCGCTGCCACGCGAGGGGTCCTGAGCTCGGTCTTCCAGATGCTCACCGACGGTGCGACCCATGTCGGCGTGGCGACAGATCACGTGATCGAGTCCTTCCGCAACGACATGTGGCCGGGCTACAAGACGGGGGAAGGCATCGATCCCGACCTGCGGTCGCAATTCTGGCCGCTCGAGGTGGCGCTCACGGCAATGGGCGTCGTGGTCTGGGCCATGGTCGATGTCGAAGCGGATGACGCGTTGGCCAGCGCAGCCGCCGTCGCAGCCGACGATCCGGCGGTCGAGCAGGTGGTCATCTGCACGCCGGACAAGGACCTCGGGCAGTGCGTGCGGGGGACGCGCGTGGTGCAGCTCGACCGACGCAGGGATCACCTCATTGACGAGGACGGGGTGATCGAGAAGTTCGGCGTCTCGCCCGCGTCCATCCCCGATTATCTGGCTCTGGTGGGAGACAGCGCTGACGGTTTTCCCGGTCTGGCCGGGTGGGGGGCCAAGTCGGCATCCGCCGTGTTGGCGCGCTGGGGCCGCATTGAGGACATCCCCGAAGACGCCGACGCGTGGGAGGTCACTGTGCGCAGCGCGGCCAAGCTGGCCACCACCCTGCGCGACGACCATGCGCACGCGCTGCTGTTCAAGGAACTGGCCCTGTTGCGCGTCGACCGTACGTTGCTCCCGTCCGTTGCTGACCTTCGCTGGACCGGGCCCACCGACGACTTCACCGAGATCTGCCGTGTCCTCGACGCCATCCCCCTGTCCAAGCGGGTGCAGGCGTTGGCGTCAGAGCGCGCCTGAACGAGGTCGACGCGCTGGCCCGCTGATATCCCCGACAGGGTGGGGCGGTATCGCCCGCACAGCGTGAACGCTTCGCGACGCTGAGGTGAATTGATGCGGCACGGGCGTGACGGGAGCGCTGTGGAATCGACGCCCGATGCGGTCTGCCGACCGTTCTCGATCGGTACGACGTCTTCGAAGGCGAGGACCGGGATGACGAGATAGGTGGCGACGACCCACGCGAAGACCCCGGCGATGCGGGTTAACCGCCCGACGAATCCCAGGTGTTGCTCGAGGAGTCGGATGGCGGTACCGACGACGGCGGACAGGACCGCCCACTTGAAGATCACGCCTTTGCGCTGCCAGGCCTTCGAGAGCGACCCACCGACAGTCTGGGTGGTTGATCTGAGCGGTCGCCTGATACCCTATGGGGGTATGAGGTAAAGGAGCGTTTCCTATGCGACCCGGTTACATCGACGACAAGGAAGTCGTCCAAAAGCGTCTGCGCAAGGTGGAGGGCCAGGTCCGCGGCATCCAGCGCATGGTTGACGAGGACCGCTACTGCATCGAGATCCTCGAGCAGGTTTCCGCCGCCACCAAGGCTCTCCAGGCCGTCGCGCTCGGACTGCTCGACGACCATTTGGCTCACTGCGTGTCGGACGCGGTGCGAAAGGGCGGCGACGAGGCAACCGAGAAGTTGGACGAGGCGTCGGCTGCGATTGCGCGGCTCGTCCGCTCCTGACGCCAATGTTGGCGACGGCCACCGTCTTGGTGGACATCGGGCGCTCGTTGCGCGAGGGGTTCTTCATGTTCTGGGAGACCCTCTGGCCACTCGTCCTGGGGTTCGGTCTCTCTGGTGCCGTCCAAGCCTTTGTCGGTCGCGGGTCCTTGCAGCGCAAGCTCGGCAATCACCGACCGAGTTCGGTCGCCCGCGTGTCCCTGTACGGCATGGCGTCCTCGTCGTGTTCCTACG
Organism: uncultured Acidimicrobiaceae bacterium; assembly: GCA_963726855.1. Lineage (GTDB taxonomy): Bacteria > Actinomycetota > Acidimicrobiia > Acidimicrobiales > RAAP-2 > Bog-473. The sequence continues at coordinate 166,542 of CAVSEB010000006.1, read as the reverse complement.
CTGCGACGGCCATGGCCAAGTCGCTGTTCGTGAAGGGTGCCGACTACATCGCCGCCATGGTGTTCATGTTCGCCTCGACGAATCTGGTGATCGAGCTGGGCATCGTGCTGGTCGTGTTGATGGGATGGCAGTTCGCAGTCAGCGAGTTCGTCGGGGGCATCATCATGATCGCCCTACTCGCCACGTTCGGAGCCCTCTGGCTGCGGGGGCGACAGATCAGCCAGGCCCGGGAGCGGCTGAACGAAGAGAATGACCACGTCGAGCATCAGCACGGTCCGACGGAGAACGCCCAGCTCCAACGGGAGCCCCTGTCGGTGCGCTTGCGTTCCATGGCCGGCTGGGCGGACAGCGCGACCTACACGATGTCGGATCTCACCATGCTGCGGCGCGAACTGGTCATCGGCTACACGGTGGCGGGCTTCTTGGCCGCGCTCGTGCCGACCTCGGTGTGGCAGGCGGTGTTCATCAGCGGCCACGGTTTCTGGACGACGCTCGAGAACGTCATCGTCGGCCCTTTCATCGCCATCATCAGCTTCGTCTGCTCGGTCGGGAACGTGCCATTGGCGGCCGCGCTGTGGTCCGGAGGCATCTCCTTTGGTGGTGTGATCGCCTTCATTTTCGCTGATCTCATCGCTTTTCCAATGCTGATGATCTACCGGCGCTACTACGGCACCCGCCTCATGTTGCGCATGTTGGCAGTGTTTTGGGCCCTTATGTCGACGGCCGGTCTGATCACCGAGGGGATCTTCCGGGGGGTTGGCCTGGTACCGACCATTCGACCGACGACGGTGGCGCCGGCACACTTCTCGTGGAACTACACCACCTACCTGAACATCGTCTTCCTGCTGCTCTTCGCGCTCCTGTACTGGATCTACCGGAACCGGGATCGCCTCGGAGGAGGAAACGGTTACGCCAAGGATCCCGTCTGCGGCATGCAGGTCGAGATCACCCACGCGCCGGCGTCACTCCGACAAGGCGGTGACCGGTACTACTTCTGCTCGGACCACTGTGCCGAGCGCTTCGGGTCGGCTGCCGGTAGTCAGGCAGAACACGCGCACGCCGAGCACTCGTAACCGCAGACCAAGGAGACATTGACGTCCATGAAAGAGGACCGGATTATCCAACAGGTGGACCGGATGGTGGCCGCCGGCCGTATCACCGACGAAGAGGCGGCGCAGCTCCGCGCGGCTGAGGGGACGCCCGAGTTCGACGCTGTCGTGGGGGCCATCCGGGCCCGTCACGCCGGTGCCCATATGGAGGCAGCCGTGGCCGAGGGGGACATGAACCAGGCAGAGGCCGACGGCTACCTGGCGCGTCTGCGCAGTGGCGAACACCCGAAGGGATTGCGGGCCAAATTGCAGGTCCCACCGTTCCGCCGCGCCGGATGAATTCACCTAGCGAGCGACCCCGACGTACGGACCGCCAGGAAGAAGGTGCGGGTCTAGCTCGTGGCCTTGATCAACGCCCCGGTGGTGACCGAGAGGCCATTTTGTTGGGACGCGGTGGGCGAGACGCTGGACGAGACGTTGGGGTCGTCGATGTAGAGGCTTTTCGCGCTTGCGTTCTCGAAAGCGAAGCCGGGGGTGACACCGGCGGAGGAGCCGGAACTGGCTCGGCTGAAGCCCACATAGAGCTCGCCGTTCGAAGCCGGCGTGAGGGTCGGGTAGGTGATTGTCGATGAGGCCGTGTCGTTCTTCACGCTGCCGCCCACGTCGTCGGTCCAGACCGTCGAAGAACCAGTGCTGTTCGTGAACTCTTGGGCATTGAGTTCCACTTTCGTCCCCGATACACCTCGAGAGAACTGGACGGTGACAACGGACGACCCCGCGTTGGAGATCGGACCCAGCCACTCTTCGATGTCCTTGTTCTCCGTGGAATCGCTGACCTGGGTGAGCTTGGTCCAGTTGCCGCCGACTCCACCGCCGGTGATCGAAGAGACGGTGGTCGAGGAATTCGACACTCGGACCGCCAGCACCCAGGCGTCACCGGCGGTGGATGGGGACACCGGCAAGGTGGTCCCTCCGTCGGAGGACTGCGAATTCAGTGGTCCGACTGCGGAGATGGAGCTGAGCCCGCCGGTGATGGTCGGGTTCGGGCAGTTGGCGGCAGTTGGCGGCGGTGGTGTCACGCCACCGGGGAGTCGCCCCTCGGCCTGGAAGTCGTCCTCGACCAAGTTCGGGGGAAGGGGTGTATAGCCGAGTTGTGCGACGTGGCTCTGACCAAGACAGGCCACAAAGGTGATGAATTTGGCCAGTTCCGAGCCTTGCGGGGTGCCCATGGTGACCTTGCCGCTGCCGTCGCACGAGAAGTTCTGCGCCGCCGCCTGCTTTGGGACGCACTGGGTCACGAAGTAGCTGTAGGAGGAGAGTGGATAGGCGCTGCCGGCCGTGTTGTCGAAGACGCCGCTGAGGTCCTCGGTCAAGTTGCGGTGCAAGGTCGCTCCCTGGAGCGCCACGGCGGAATTCTCCGCCGTTGGCTGGACCGCATTGCCGGCCTCGTTCACCACCGAGGCCACAGGAAGGTTGACGTTCTTGGCGTAGGCGGTCTCGACATAGGAGATCCCACCGGGATTGTTCTTCGGCTCCTGAGACGCTGCGTCGGCTCCATTGACGCTCACCAGGCTTGCAAAGTTCGGCGGCGTGCCATTTGGGAAGACGGCCCAAGTGGCCGAAGGCCGGCCGGCAGTCGACGGCACGGAAGCCGCCTGTTGGAATGTGGCCAGTTCCCCGGCATTGGCGGTATGGAGAATGTAATCGCCTAGGAGGTAGTTCTCACCCGACGGGTCGCCGCGGTAATAGGCCGTGATCCCTTGGTTCGGCAGCCGGATATCGGGATTGAGGGCAGCGATCGCGCTGTTGTCCCAGTTGGTGATGGCCCCCGTGAAGATTCCTTCAATGGTGGAAGGGTCGAGCACGAGGTTCGTCACCTGTTGCCCGTTCTGCCCGGTCAGGTTGTATTCGAAGGCAAGGGACCCGCCGACGTCGGGGACGTACTGGTAATGATAGGGAACCTGCGATGGTCCGCAGACAGATTGCCCGACCCCATAAGAGGTATCGCTCAATGCGAAGTCGACGGTCTGTTGGCAGAAGTCGTTCAGGCCGATCACGGAACTTGAGACGTTGAAGTTGATATTCCCGCCATCGAGTTCGTTGAACTGCCCCTGCCACTGTGACATCGCGACACCGGCGAAGCTCGAGCCCGTCGAGGTCAGCTGCGGCATGCTCGCTCCAGCCATCGGCTGGCCGGCAATCATGGCGAACAGGATGGAAACGGCACTGACGGTGAAGACAATTCTCATGGACACCCGCACCGTCGTACCTCCGTCTGAGTCTGCCCCGAAGCGCGGGGTTGAGATCGCCGCCGTCGTGGCTTAGCACCCGGCGTCGCCCGCCCACAAGGGACCGCGCTGGCCGTCACGACGATTTCACTTCTCCCGGGTACACAGCAGGGGCTGGGGATTGCCAGTGGCACACCCGGCCACCTGCACAATCGTCTCGCCGATCCTTGTGGACCTGTCCGCGATCCCCGTTTCGTCGTCGAAGTCAGACCGCAAGGGGGAGGACGTGGCGCCGCCATACAACGCGGCTACAGACATCTCCGCCGCTCGTCAGTCAGCTGCCGGTGCTCTCGACCAAGGTGCGGGCGGTTGAACTGTTGAGGCTGGAACCGACGGCGTTACACCAGCTTCCCGAGAGACAGACCACTCCCGCGAGAGTGGACGTGTCACCACGCGCTGGGCTGACGACCAGACGCCAGTCGGTGCCGTTCCAGCGCTCGATCATGGTTTGTGGCTGACTCCCGGACTGGCCACCTCTGCCGACAGCCAGGCACTGACGTGGCGAGTAGCACGAAATGCCGGAGAGGTAGTTGCTGTGCGCCTCGTTTTGGCTCGAGATGACGGTCCACGACAAGCCGTTCCACAACTCCGTCAGCGTGTTCGCTCTGTTGTTCTTGTTCGGGTACTCACCCACCGCCATGCAGAATTGCGGACCCGAACACGAGACACTGTCAAGGGTATTGGACTCCGTCTTGTCACGATTTTTGGTGTCGACGATCGACCAGGTGATTCCGTTCCACTGTTCGGCCAAGGTGAGCTCCGGAAAGCCACCAGTCGTCGCGGCCTGTCCGACAGCCATGCAGGAGGTCTGAGCCGTGCATGAGACGCTGTCCAAGAAGTTGCCGTTGGTTCCGACGTTTGGACTCGCCACGATCGACCATCCGCCTCCGTCCTGCACCTCCACGAGGGTCTGTCCCACACCACTCTCGAGCGTCCCGTAACCAACGGCGACACACGACCCGCCTGCGAGGCACGTGACGCCGTTCAGTGCCGACCCCGGCCCGCTGTTCGGACTCTTCGCTATCGACCACACGGCGCCGTTCCATGATTCGACCAGCGTCTGGTCGACGGCAGTCCCTTGTCCGTCGTACCCAACCGCCCAACAGGAAACGGTCGAAATGCAAGAGACACCAGTGAGATCGTTGGCAGCACTCCCAGCATCTGGGCTGGGGAGGAGCTCCCATGCGGTGCCGTTCCATGTCTCGATGAGCGTCTGGTCGTCACCTGCCTGGTCCGAGTAGTGCCCGACCGCCATACAGAATTCCGGCGACACGCACGAAGTGGCCACAAGGTAATTCGGGTTCGCAGTGTCGTTCGGGCTGGGCACGATCGACCACGACTGCGCCGCAGTCGCAAGCGGTGTGCCGACCAAGGTCATCATTGTGACGAGCACGAGACCCAAGAGCCCGGCGCTCGCCCAAGCTTTCGTGCCCGATCTGGCAGCCCAGCGGCTCTTGGTCATGGCGTTTCACCCGCGTCTCGTAGAGATCCACCCTTGAACGGACGACAGCAGTGTGCCACGTGGTCCGAGAGCGGAGGGAGTGGGATTCGAACCCACGGAAGCTTGCGCCTCGCAGCTTTTCAAGAGCTGTGCATTCGTCCGCTCTGCCATCCCTCCAGACGGCTCAGCGGCTCATGTTAGGTGAGCACCCTGCCCCGCCGACCCGTTGGTCCACTCGGCCAGCTCGACGACGAGGCCGGGCCCGTCGAGGAAGACAAGGCGCCGGTCGTGGAAGTCCATTACCTCGTTGCGTGGCGTGACCCCGGCCTCGGCGCAGCGGGCCAGCAGCCCGTCGAGGTCGCTCACCCGGAAGCACACGTGGTTGAAACCGGTGCGGTCCAGCGTCCCCGCCGTCTCGTCCACCACGGCGACCGGACGATGGAAGTGCAGCAGTTGAACCTCTTGGTGCACCGGCGCGCCCTCGAGGACGAGCGTCACGTGGTCGGCCTCCCAGTCGGCGATGCCCATGTAGCGCTCCATGGTCTCGCCCGAGACCACGACGGCAACCCTCTCGACAAAGCCGAGCAGGCCGAAGAAGCGCCGCGCCTCGTCCAAGTCCGTCACGACGACGGTCAAGTGGTCGAAGCCCTCGTTCATGTCGCGGGCGGCCGGCGCACCGCTACTTGTCGTTGCGGGCGCGAGAGCGCAGGCGGCCCCGGGTCGCCTGCTCGAGGATGACCTTGCGCAGACGCACCACCTTCGGCGTGACCTCGACGCATTCGTCGTCGGCGATGAACTCGAGCGAGTGCTCGAGCGAGAAGGAGAGGGCCGGCGTCAGCCGCTCGAACTCCTCGGCCACGGAGGAGCGCATGTTGGTCAGCTTCTTCTCCTTGGTCGGGTTCACGTCCATCTCATCGGCCCGCGCGTTCTCGCCGATGATCATCCCCTCGTAGACATCCTCGGCCGGGCCCACGATCAGGGTGCCGCGCTCCTGGAGGTTCATCAGGGCGAAGGTCGTCGTCACGCCCCGCCGGTCGGCCACCATCGACCCGTTGCGCCGGGTCCGCAGGTCACCGTGCCAGGGTTCCCAGCCGTCGAAGACGTGATGGAGGATGCCCGTCCCGCGCGTGTCGGTGAGGAACTCGGTCCGGAAGCCGATGAGTCCGCGGGCCGGCACCCGGTAGTCCAGCCGGACCCAGCCCGTTCCGTGGTTGACCATCTCGAGCATGGTGCCCTTGCGCAGCGCCAGCAGCTGGGTCACGACACCGAGATACTCGTCGGGTACGTCGACCGACACCCGCTCCACCGGCTCGTGCACCTTGCCGTCGATCTCCCGGGTCACCACCTGGGGCTTGCCGACGGTGAGCTCGAAACCCTCCCGGCGCATCGTCTCCACCAGCACGGCCAGCTGCAGCTCGCCCCGGCCGAGCACCTCCCACATGTCGGGTCGCTCGGTCGTGGCCACCCGGATGGCCACGTTGCCCACCAGCTCGGCGTCGAGCCGGGCCTTGAGGAGCCGGGCGGTCAGCCTAGTGCCGTCCTGGCCGGAGAGAGGCGAGGTGTTGATGCCGATGGTCATGGCCAGGCTGGGCTCGTCCACCGTGATCGCCGGCAGTGCGATCGGATTGTCCGGGTCGGCCAGGGTCTCACCGATGGTGACCTCGGCCAGCCCGGCCACCGACACGATCTCGCCCGGGCCGGCTGCTTCCGCCGGCACCTGGTCCAAGGCTTCGGTCACGTAGAGCTCGGTGATCTTCGCCTTCTCCACCGTCCCGTCCAACCGGCACCAGCCCACCATGGCCCCCTTCTCAGAGTGCCGTTGTGTATCCGGCAGATGGCCAGCCGCCCCAGGTAGGGCGAGGCGGACAGGTTGCACACCAGGGCCTGCGCCGGCGCACCCTCCTCGTAGGACGGCGGGGGCACGTGCTGGAGGATGGCGCGGAAGAGCGGCTGCACGTTCTCGCCCTCGACGTCGACCTCCTCGCTCACCCAGCCCGCCTTGGCGTTGGCGTAGAGGATCGGAAAGCTGATCTGGTCCTCGTCGGCGTCGAGGTCCAAGAAGAGCTCTTCGACCTGGTTCACCACCTCGGCGATGCGAGCATCGGGCCGGTCGACCTTGTTGATGACCAGGACCACCGGCAGGCGGGCCTCGAGGGTCTTGCGCAGCACGAAGCGGGTCTGGGGTAGCGGGCCCTCCGACGCGTCGACCAGGAGCAAGACGCCGTCGACCATGTTCAGTCCTCGCTCGACCTCGCCCCCGAAGTCGGCGTGACCCGGGGTGTCGACGATGTTGAACTTCACGCCTTCCCAGCGCACGGCCGTGTTCTTGGCCAGGATCGTGATGCCCTTCTCTCTCTCCAGGTCACCCGAGTCCATCACCCGGTCGGTCAGCTCCTGGTTTTCCCGGAAGGCGCCGGTCTGGCGGAGGAGCGCGTCGACCAGGGTCGTCTTGCCGTGGTCGACGTGGGCCACGATGGCCACGTTTCGGATGTCGTCGCGACTCGTCATGGGGGAGCCAACGATAGAGGACGGATGCCGCGCCCCTGACGGCGGGGTCTCAGGCGGCGGAACGCAACGCAACCCCGGAGCCCGTCAGCACCTGGGCCACGGCCTCGGTCGCGAGGCCCAGAACGGCCGGTTCGGGCTCGACCCGCACCCAGTGCCCTGAATCGGGCCACCAGCCGACCACCCGGCCCGGCCTGGAACCATCGGTGTTGCGGAGCGACTCCACCAGCGTGACCAGTGAGAGTTCGGCCCGCACCGAGGCCCGCCGCGGTCCAGTCAACACCACCAGGCTGCCGCACCCGGCCCGCACCTCGGCTCGGCTGCGCAGGGCCAGCAAGGCGGAATGGGGGCTGTCCCACCAGCGGTCCCGGCCGATCACCGCCCCGGCGCCGATGGCCCGCCAGTCGAGGGCGCACCACAACCGCGTCGTCCAGGTCACCGCCTCGGCGCCCACCGCGGCCCGCCCGGCCGGGGGCAGCCCGGCCAGCCAGCGATCGAATCCCGACACGGACGGGCTGCCGCCGTCAACCAGACGGGCGATTTCGGCCACCCGGGCCTGCACGGCGTCGAGTGGCGTTCGGGATCCTCCTGCCACCAGGGACCGCAGTGCGGCCAGGCCCAATGCCCGGCGTGCCGTCCTGGCCGACCAGGCGAAGGAGTCCGGCTCGTCCGACCCCGCGCCGTCGGTGCCCAGGGCCAGACGGACCGCATGGTCGGTGACTCGGAAGGGTCCACCTCCTGCTCGTCGGACCGACAATCCGGCCAGGGCGTCGCGAGCGTCGGCCAGCGCTGAGGTCCAGGCCACCTCGTCGAGCGGCGGCAGCGGGGCCACCAGGGTGCGGGTCAGCTGTTCAGCCATCGACCGCGCCCCGTCCCGCCAGCCAGGCGCACACGTGGGAGGCCATGGCCCGCAGGTGTTCCTCGCGCACGTCCTCGATGCCGTAGCGCCCCGTAGCCGACTCCAGCAGGGCCAGGCGGAACGGGGGCGTCCCGCTGCGCAGCGTCTCGAGGAGGGCCAGGAAATGGAGCGACCGCCGTTCCCGCGCCCAGGGTCCTCCCGTGGTCAGGCCGAGCGCACAGAGCGAAGCCACGTCGGGGTGGGGCACGCCGACGAGCAGGTCCGCCACGCCGTGCAGCACCACCCGGCCGCCCGCCAGCGGGATGGCGATGCGGTCGTCGGTCCGGGGGAGCCAGCCCGGAGCGAACCGCGGCACCAGCCCCGCCAGCTGGGCGGCATGCGCGGCCACCGTCTCGGCCAGCCACGCCCGCTCGGTTCCCGCCAGAGACTCGATCCGTTCCACCACCTCGACGGACCCTTCCGCCGCCAACGCGTCGAGCGCGTCACCCAGCGGGTTGCCGATCGTCCCGACGTTGACCAGCTGGCGGAACAGGGCGTGGACGAGCCTGCCCACCAGCAGCTCGTCACCCGTTCTCTCGGCCTCGGCCTCGTCGCCCCAGCCTCCGGCCGCCGTCCCCAACAGCCGGCGTGTCCCCAGGACGAGCGGACCCGATCCGTCACCCCGGCTGGCCGCCGCGCCGAAGGCGGCGTCCTCGAGCCAAGCCCGCAGCCCGCCGGCCAGCCCGGGATCGAATCGTGGCCTCGTTGCGGCGCCCGCCCGCAGGAGCGAGAGCACCTCGGACCCGCCCGACGACGGCCGCGCCGCTGCGGCGTCGGGCGCCTGGCGGGTCGGACGTGGGGCGACGAGGACCATGGCCGTGCAGTGTGCCCACGCGATGTGACAGCTCCTCTACCCTGACGAGTGATGGCACCCGCCCTCGTGAGCCCGGCCCTGGCGACGAACACCGCCTTCTTCGTGGTCTTCGGCATCTTCGTCGTGGCCATCGTCGTGTTGGCCGTCCTCATCATCATGTGGGCCGTGCGCCACGACATGGCGGGGTGGAAGGTCTGGCGCAAGGAGCAGGAGGAGGCGGCGCGCGCCGCCGGCACGTTGCCTCCCGACGGCCCACCGGCCCGGATCCGGGACCGGCGCCGCAACACACCATGACGAACGGCGAGCCGCCCCCGACGTCGCACGAGGGCGGACCGGACGCTCCCCAACCGGACGGCGACAGCGACGGCAACGACGCCGCCACCCGCCGTCTGACCCGCGCCACTGTGTTCGGCAGCTCCGCCACTCCGGCGCGCGACCGGCACCGTGCCACCGCCGGCGCCGGCGCCGGCGCCGGCGGTCACCTCACCTGGACCGAGCGCCTCCGTGCCCGCGTGGGCCGTGCGCGCCGTCCGGATCCCGCCGCCCCCAGGCGCACAGCCTTCGTGCTGGCCGGAGGCGGCAGCCGGGGCGCAGTGCAGATCGGCATGCTCGAGGAGCTGACCCGGCGCGGCATCCGCGCCGACCGCGTCTTCGGGGCGTCGGTCGGCGCCATCAACGGGGCCGCCTACGCCGGCAACCCCACGCTCGAACACATCGGCCACATGGCCGACGTGTGGCTTGGGGTGCGCGGTACCGACATCTTTCCCCGCGGCACCTTCGACGGCCCGTGGGCGTACTTCCAGAAGCGGGCGGCCGTGCATGCCAACACCGGTGTGCGCAAGATCATCGAAGAGGGTCTGGACTACGAGCGGCTCGAGGACGCCATGATCCCGGTCGAGGTCGTGACGACGTCGCTCACCGACGGGCGCGAGCGCTGGATCGGCCACGGCCCCGCGGCCGAGGCCATCCTCGCCTCCTCGGCCATCCCCTCCATCTTCCCGGCCGTGACCATCGACGGCGACGTGCTGGTCGACGGTGGGGTCGTCAACAACGTGCCCATCAGCCGCGCCATCGCCGCCGGCTGCGATCGCATCTACGTTCTCCTCTGCGGGCCGTTGCACTACCACCCTCGGCCGCCCCGGCGTCCCGCCGAGGCCGCGCTGACCGCCTTCTTCGTCGCCATTCACGCCCGCTTCGTGCGCGAGCTGGCCGCCCTGCCGCCGGGAATCGAGGTCGTCGTCTTCAGCGGGGGCGGCGACCCTTCGGGCCAGTACCGCGACTTCTCGGCCACGGCCGCCCTCATCGAAGAGGGTCGGACCGAGGTGCGCGACGTGCTCGACCGCTACGCGGGGACCTCCCAGGATTTGGGCCTGCCGCCCGTCAGCCCGCCGCCTCCGACTGCAGCACCGGTCCCGGCGGACCCCGAGCCCGCCGCCGCCACCTCTTCGTCATCGCCCGAACCGACTGGCCCGTGAGTGACGCCGGGGGCACGCCGGGCGGCGGCTACCTCCTCTCCAACGAGGCCCCCGAGGCGATGGACCGCTTCGAGGCCTTCTCCCTCCTCTTCGACCCCTCGACGTTCCGCCACCTCGTCGGCCTCGGCCTCTCCACCGGGTGGCGGGTCTGGGAGGTCGGGGCGGGCGGGACCTCGGTGCTCGACCACCTTTCGGCCCGGGTGGGTCCCTCCGGACATGTGCTGGCCACCGACCTCAACGTGTCGTGGGCGGCCTCGCTGGAGGCGGGCAATGTCGAGGTGCGGGTGCACGACGTGGCCGACGACCCGCCCCCCGGCGGTCCGTTCGATCTGGTGCACGCCCGCCTGGTCCTGGTCCATGTACCCGAGCGTGACCGCGCTCTGTCACACATGGTCGACGCCCTGCGCCCCGGCGGCGTCGTGCTGGTCGAGGACGCCGATCCCGCGCTCCAGCCGCTGAGCTGTTTGGAGGAGACCGGCCCGCCCCAGGTCCTGGCCAACCGCATCCGCCGTGGCTTTCGGGTCCTGCTCGCCGAGCGCGGTGTCGATCTGAGCTACGGGCGCACGCTGCCCCGCCGCCTGCGCGCCGCCGGCCTGGTGGACGTGGCCGCCGACGCCGCCTTCCCGGTGACCCACCCGGCCTGCAACGCCCTCGAGACGGCGACCATCAACCTGATCAGGGACCAATTGCTCGACCACGGGATCGCCACCGAAGCCGAGATCGCCGAGCACCTCGACAACGTGGCGGCCGGGCGGCTCGACCTGACGCAGCCCCCGATGATCTCCTGCTGGGGGCGCAAGAGCGCGGCCTGAGCCCGGCGGCGTCGCAACGGTCACAGCATCCTGGTGGAATAGGACGATGCCCGAGGTCTCGCCCGAGTCGCTCTTCCACCCCGCCGTGGCCAGCTGGTTCGCCCGGCGCTTCCCTGACGGCCCCACCCCACCCCAGACCGCGGCCTGGCCCCACATCGCGAAGGGCGAGGACGTGCTGGTGGCGTCGCCGACAGGCTCGGGCAAGACACTGACCGGCTTCCTCGTAGCCATCGACGCCGCCTACCGTGCCGCGGCCACCGGTGCCCGCACCGCGGGAACGCCCGAAGTCCTCTACATCTCGCCACTGCGCGCCTTGGCCGTCGACGTGCACGAGAACCTGCACGTGCCGTTGTCGGAGATCCGGGAGGAAGCCGCTCGCCTCGGCTACCCCGACCCCGGGCTGCGCGTGGCGGTGCGGACGGGCGACACCCCGCCCGCCGAGCGCGCCGCCATGAAGAAGCAGTCGCCCGACCTGTTGGTGACGACGCCCGAGTCGCTCTACCTGCTTCTCACCGCACCGTCGTCGCGGGCGCTGCTGCGCGGCGTGCGCACGGTGATCGTCGACGAGGTGCACACTCTGGCCCGGGACAAGCGGGGCAGCCACCTTGCGCTGAGCCTGGAGCGTCTGGACGCGCTGGTCACCGAGAGCGGGGGGCATGTCCAGCGCATCGGTCTCTCGGCCACCCAGCGCCCGCTCGAGTTGGTGGCCCGTCTTCTCAGCGGCGTCCACCCGGAGCGCCCGCCCACCACCATCGTCGACTGCGGCCACGCCCGTGATCTCGACGTGGCGATCGAGCTCCCCTCGACGGAGCTCGAGGCGGTCATGGCCGGCGGTCAGATGTCCGACATCCTCGACACGATCGCCGAGCACACCAGGCACCACCGCACGACACTGATCTTCGTCAACACCCGGAAGATGGCCGAGCGGGTCGCGCACCTGTTGACCGAGCGCCTCGCCGAGGACGAACCTCGACGCGGAGGAGGTGACGTCGACGCCTCGCTGCTCGTGGCCGCGCACCACGGCAGTCTTTCGGCGGCCCGGCGGCGGATCGTCGAGACACGCCTGCGTGCTGGCGACCTCCGCGCCCTGGTGGCGACAGCCTCCCTCGAGCTGGGCATCGATGTCGGCCCGGTCGAACTGGTCTGTCAGATCGGATCGCCCCGCGCCATCGGCACCTTCCTCCAGCGAGTCGGCCGGGCCAACCACCACCGCGAGGGCACGCCGGCCGGCCGGCTGTACCCGACGACCCGCGATGAGCTGGTCGAGTGCACGGCCCTGCTGGCGGCCGTGCGCGAGGGGCGTCTCGACCTGCTCCAGCCGCCCGTTGCTCCCCTTGACGTGCTGACCCAGCAGATCGTGGCCGAGGTCGCGGCGACCGAGGAGCGCGACGTCGAGTTCCTCTGGGACCTCGTCCGTCGGGCGGCCCCGTACGCCGAGCTGTCCCGGGAGGACTTCGACGACGTGGTGGCCCTGGCCAGCTGGGGCATCGAGACTGGCCGAGGCCGTCGTGGGGCGCACCTGCACCACGACGCCGTCAACGGTCGCCTGCGCGCCGCGCCGAGGAGCTCGGCTCGCCGCACTGACCGGAGGCGGTGCCATTCCCGAGACCGGCGACTACCGGGTCGTGCTCGACCCCGACGGCGTGACGGTCGGCTCCGTGCACGAAGACTTTGCGGTCGAGGCGACGGCCGGGGACATCTTCCTCCTCGGCACCCACTCGTGGCGGGTGGCCAAGGTCGAGGTGGGCACCGTGCGCGTGTTCGACGCCGGCGATCTGCCACCGACCATCCCCTTCTGGCTCGGCGAGGCACCGGCTCGCACGGCCGAGCTGTCTGAGGCGGTCTCCGATCTGCGGGCTGGGCTTGAACCGCTTCTGCGCGCCGGGGACGGCGACGGGGCGCGGGCGCTGGTGCGCGCACGGGCCGGGGTCTCCGCTGACGTGGCTCAGCAGGTCGTGGCCTACTGCGCCGCCGGCCTGGCGGCGCTCGGCCACCTGCCGACCCGGGAGCGCATCGTGGTCGAACGCTGCTTCGACGACAGCGAGGGTTCGCAGCTGATCGTGCACGCGCCGTTTGGGGGGCGCATCAACCGCGCCCTTGGGTTGGCCCTGCGCAAGCGCTTCTGCGTCTCCTTCGACTTCGAGCTGCAGGCCGCCGCCGACGACGACACGGTCGTGCTCTCACTTGGCCCCCAACACAGCTTCCCGTTGACCCGGGTGCAGGACATGCTCTCGAGCGAGGCCGTGCCCCAGGTGCTCACCCAAGCCGTGCTCTTGCATCCGATGCTGGGCGCCCGCTGGCGCTGGAACCTCAACCGCGCCCTCGTGCTTCCTCGTATGAACGGTGGCAAGCGGCGGCCCATCCACCTTCAGCGCATGGAGGCCGACGACCTCTTGGCCGCCGTGTGGCCTGGCCTGGCCGCCTGCCAGGAGAACGCGCCAGCCGGGCCGGTGGCCGTTCCCGATCACGTGCTGGCCCGCCAGACGGTCGACGACTGCCTCCACGAGGGGCTCTGGGTCGAGGGTTTAGTGGACGTCTGGTCCCGCATCGAATCGGGTGCCATCGAGGTCCACACGGTCGAGTCCTCGGAGCCGTCACCGTTCTCGCACGCCATTCTGAGCGGCCGTCCCTTTACCTACCTCGACGACGCGCCGCTCGAGGAGCGACGCACTCGCGCCCTCTCGTTGCGCCGCGGCCTGGGACAGCTCGGACCGGACGGCTTGCCGGTCCCAGCCGACGAAATGGCTGCACTCGACCCTGATGCCGTCGCCATGGTGCTCGAGCAGGTGTGTCCCCAGCCGCGCAGCGAGGACGAGCTCCATGATCTGCTGCTCTCCTTGGTGGCTGCCCGCCCGCACGAGGACTGGGTGGGGTGGTTCAACGCCCTTGAAACAGACGGCCGGGCCGCATTGGTCGACGGGTGCTGGGTGGCCACGGAGCGCCTGGATGCTGCGGCCTCGCTGGGTACTGACGACGACGCGGCCGCTGCCTGCATCGGTGGACATCTACAGGTGGCCGGGCCGGTGTCGGTGGAACAACTGGTGGCTGACGCGCCACTGCCCGCCGGCGCGCCCATGGGCGCGCCGCTCAGCCTGGTCCGGACCCGCACCGCGCTGGCTCGCCTGGAAGGGAATGGCTCGGCCATCGAGCTCCCCGATGGCCGCTGGTGTGCCCGCCACCTCCTGGTGCGCCTGCACGGAGCCAGCCGGAGCCGTCGGCGCGGCAGGGTGGACGCGGTGCCCATCGCGGACTACGTCCGCTTCCTGACCGAGTGGCAGCACGTGACGCGCGACTCACAACTCGAAGGTCGCAGCGGACTGCTCGAGGTGATCGAGCAACTCGCTGGAATCGAGGTCCCCGCCGCTGAGTGGGAGTCGCAGATCCTCTCGGCCCGCGTCCGCGACTACGAGCCGCGCTGGCTCGATGAGCTCTGCCTGTCGGGCGAGATCGTCTGGGCCCGCCTCACCCCACGGGCGGAACGGCCCGGGCGAAGCGGGACACCGTCACCGGCTACGCCGTTGGCCTTCGTGCGGCGCGACGACCTCGAGACCATGATGCGCGCCGTGCGTTCGGGCACTCTGGCGTCCGAACCCGAAGTGGGTGCGGCCGTGGACGTGTTGGCAGCGTTGCGTTCCCGGGGTGCCTGCTTCCGGCCCGAGCTGGCTCCGGTCACAGGCCGGCTGCCCGCGGAGGTCGACGAGGGACTGTGGGATCTCGTCGCCCGGGGATTGGTGACGGCCGACGCGTTCTCCGCCGTGCGCTCCCTTCTCTCACCCCGTGACCGCTGGCGCACCCGCACGGTGCGGAGGCCTTCGAACCGCCTGACTCGCCGCCGGGCTCCCGCAGGAACGGGTATCGGAGAGGGCCGTTGGTCGCTGTTGCCCGGACCTGAAGTCCTCGGCACTGCGGCGGTCGAGGACGGGGTGCTCGTGCCGGGGAACGAGGAGCTGGCCGAGGCGGTGGCGCATCAGTTGCTGGTGCGCTGGGGGATCGTGGCCTGGGAGATCTGGGGGCGTGAGTCCTTCAAGGTCCCCTGGCGCGAGGTGGTGTGGGCCCTGAGGCGGATGGAGGCCCGGGGCCTCGCACTGGGCGGACGCTTCGTGGCCGGACTCGCAGGTGAGCAGTACGCGCTGCCCGAAGCTTTCGAGCAACTCCAAAAGACACACCGCCGGGGGCGCGACGGCGAGCAGGTGACCGTGGCCGGGGCGGACCCGCTCAACATGACGGGCGCCATCGTCGGCGGTGCCCGCGTGCCGACGCGCCGCCACCAAAAGGTGGTCTATCGCGACGGCGTGGTCGTCGAGCGGCTCGAAGCGGGATGAGCGCGTGGCCAAACGCAGCATCGACCTGAACGCCGACGTCGGCGAGGCGAGCGACCCCGAGGGCGTCGAGCGCGAGCGCGCCGTGCTGGCGCTGGTGACATCGGCCAACATCGCCTGTGGGGGCCACGCGGGTGACGAGGCCTCCATGACCGCCACCGTCGCTGCCGCGCTGGCTCATTCCGTCCGGGTTGGTGCTCATCCGTCGTACCCGGACCGTCCGGGCTTCGGCCGCGAGCCGATGGACATCGACCGTGGCGACCTGGGGACGTCGCTCTGCGACCAGCTGCGGTCGCTCCAGGCCGTGTGCCAAGCCGCGGGGACCACCATCGAATCGGTCAAGCCGCACGGCGCGCTCTACGAGGAGGTGGGCAAGGGCGGCGCCGTCTACGAGACACTGCGCGATGCCGTCCGTGACGTGTGTGGTTCGAGCACGCCGCTGGTGCTCCCCTCGGGTTGTCGGGCCATGGCCATGGTGCTGCGCGACGACATGCCGGCGCGCGAGGAGGGTTTCTGCGACCGGGCCTACCGGTCCGACGGCGGTCTGGTGCCTCGGAGCGAGCCGGGCGCCGTGCTGACCGATCCCGAGGAGGCGGCCCGCCAGGCCCTCAGCCTGGCCCGAGGCGCGCTGGCTGCGGCGGACGGTTCCATCCTGACGTTGTGGGTCGACACCCTGTGCATCCATGGTGACTCTCCCGGCGCCGCCGCGACGGCCACCGCCGTGCGCCGGACGCTGGCCGGGGCGCACATCGGCGTCGCTGCTCCCGCCTCCCCATGAATCGGTCCCTGCCGCTGGGGGCGGTGCGCCCCCTCGGTGACCGGGCCTTCCTGATCGGCGTGGCAGATCCAGAGGACGGGCGCGCCCTCGCCACCGCCCTGGCCGAGGCCGACGGCTGGCCCGGCGAATCGCTCGACGTGGTCTGCGGCTTCGCCACCGTCATGGTGGCCCTGCGTGACGCGGAGGCAGACGCCGCGGCGATCGAAGAGTTCGTGCAGCGCCAGGCGGCACGCCGCCCGCCCGCGGGCTCGTCGCCCGCGAGGACGCCAGGTCGTCGTGTCCTGTGCCTTCGACGGCCCCGATCTCGACGACGTGGCGGCCTTCGCCGGCTGCAGCCGCGACGACGTGGTCGCGCTGCTCTGCGCGACCACGCTCACCGTCTCGGTCATGGGGTTTTCGCCCGGCTTCGCCTACCTCGACGGGCTGCCCGACGCGCTGGCGGCCGTCCCGCGGCGGGACCGACCGCGCCCGGCGGTGCCGGCGGGCTCGGTGGCCCTGGCCAACGGGCATGCGGCGGTCTACCCGACGGCCTCGCCTGGCGGGTGGCAGCTGGTCGGGCGCACCGCCTTTCCCTTCTTCACCCCGACCGCCGCGCCCTACGCTGCGCTGGCACCGGGCGACGTCGTGCGTTTCACCGTGGCCGGTCCGGGCCAGCCTGTGGTGCCCGAGGCGGCGGCCCCGCTGGCTTGGGCGGCGGCCGACGGAGCCCGGACGGTCCTCGAGATCGTGGCGCCGGGGCTCCGCGCTGTGCTCCAGGACGGTGGGCGTACTGGCGTGGCCGCCATCGGCGTCCCTCGCGGAGGCCCCGCCGACCCGGACTCCTTCGTGCTGGCCAACCGACTAATCGGCAACCGCGACGGAGCGGGCGCGCTGGAGATCACCGCCGGCGGCACCCGGGCGCGTTGCCTCTCTGCTTGTCATGTCGCCCTTGTTGGTGGCGCGCCCGACGTGCGGGTGGACGGCGCGCCGGTGCCCGCCGGGCAGGTGGTGCCGCTGGCGCCGGGGCAGCTGCTCGAGATCGGACGACTGCAGGGCGGGCTGCGCACGTATCTGGGCGTGGCGGGCGGGCTGCGCGGACCGCAGGTCTTCGCCAGTCTGGCCAGCGACGAGCTGAGCGGCTTGGGCCCGGGCCCGCTGGCGCCAGGTCAGATCCTGACTGCGGGACCCTGGGAACCGCCGCTCGGTGGCCACCTGCTCCCGGGCCTGCCCCGTCAGATCGCGGGTAACGCACCACTGATCGTGCGCGTCGTCGCCGGACCGCACGGCGAGCGCTTCGTTCCCGACGTGGTGGCCCAGTTGGCCGGCCGGCGCTACCGCGTCGGCGAGAGGAGCAACCGGGTCGGGCTGCGCCTCGAGGTGATCGAGGACGACGGTAGTCACCGCGACCTCGACACGGAGGAGAGGACAGAGCTGGACTCGCAGGGCGTGGTGACCGGTGCGGTGCAGATCCCTCCGGGCGGTGAGCTGGTCGTGCTCGGACCCGACCACGCCACCCTCGGCGGCTACCCCGTGGCCGCCGTCGTGGCCTCCGTCGACCACGCTCTCCTGGGGCAGTGCGCGCCGGGCGGCGAAGTGCGGCTCGAACCGGTCGGGCTCGACGAGGCGCGCCGGGCCTGGCGCACGTGGCGCCGCCGGCTCGACGGTGCCGTGCAAGGCCACTACCCCGTGACGGCGGGCTGAGGGCGCTCAGAGGAAGAGCTTGATCGCCGTCCCCAGGCCGATGACCACCACCACGACGCGCAGCGCGGGCGCGGGCAGGGACAGCGCGACCTTGGCCCCGATGAAGCCACCGACCAGGCTGCCCAGCGCCAGCAGCCCGACCGCTTCCCAGGCCAGTCCCCCGTGGATGAGGAAGACGATGGCTGCCATTGCGTTGACGATCATGGACAAGACGGCGCGCAGCCCGCTGGTGTGGGCGAGCGAGATGGGCAGGGCCAGGCCGAGGACGGCGAGGAACATCACGCCCATGGCCGCGCCGAAGTAGCCGCCGTAGACGGAGGCGACGAAGACCCCCACGACGAGCAGGACCGGTCGGGTGCGGGGATGGGCCGAGCCCTTGTCGAGAGCCCGCCGGAGGAGAGGCTGCGCGGCGAAGAGGGCGGAGGCTCCCAAGACCAGCCACGGCACCACGTCGTTGAAGGTGGCCACCGAGGTCGTGAGCAGGAGCAGGGCACCGGCGATGCCACCGGCCAGCCCGACCGGCGTGAGGCGCAGGAGCCGGGTGCGCTGGTCGCCGATCTCCTTGCGGAAGCCGGCCGCCGAGGCGAGGTAGCCGGGCCAGATGCCGATCGTGTTCGTGATGTTGGCCGTGAGCGCCGGGTAGCCCAGCCCCAGCAGGATCGGGAACGAGATCAGGCTGCCGCCGCCGGCGACGCCGTTGAAGATCCCGGCGCCCAATCCTCCAAGGATGATCAACACGACGTGGGATGCGGGCACGGCGCGCAACAGTACGGGACAGCCGCCCGTTGACCCCTGCGGTGCCGGGCCGCGGTTGCGGGTCCGACAGTGGGACTCGAATCGGGGTGTCAGCACGCGAAATCTTTCGCAGGAGCGCAAGGTTCGGTTCGAGGCCCCGTTTCTCGCCTGTAGAGGGATCCCCCCCCATGTGGGGACGGAAGGGGCAGGGCAGCAATGAGGGGTCGCATCCGAATCGCCGCAGTGGGGACGGCTGCCATCGCCGTCGCCTGCGCGCTCACGTCTTCGGCCGGCGCCGCGACCACGCCGGTGACGTGGAACCTCAAGGCTGACGGGGGGTTCGTCTCGCTCAGCGTGCTCAACAACACCGAGGTGTCGGGCGGTGGTTCCGAAGCGGACGCCGCCAGCTCCGATCTGGCCGAGGCCTTGGGTACCGGCGCCTGCGTTTCCACGGCGGCCACGTCCAACCCGTGCCCCACCGGCCCCGCCAACGTCGGCAGCTTCGCGGTCGACACCACTCAGAGCGCCATTCAAAAGAGCTCGGGCGGTTCGGCCACACCCACCCCGTCGGGTTCGAGCACCTGCGCCGTGCCCGCGGTCAACGCGGCACCGCTGCTGATCCTCGGCCCGGCTTGTGGCAGCGCGACGGCCTCCGAGGACACCAACGGCAACCCCACGGCCGAAGGGACGGGCAGCCTGGTCGGCGCCCAGGCCCTCTCGCTCAGCCTCAACTCGCTGCTCATTTCGGGCATCGGCGGGCTCTCGCTTCCCTCTGCGGGGTGCGCGGGCATCCCGGCCGCCACCTCGACCGGCGGCTCGGGACAGAGCTCGCTGCCGGCGCCGGAGGGCACGGTGCTCACCGCGGCCAACGGCCTGCTCTCGGGCCTCACGAACGGGACGCCCCTCGCGCCGACCTCGGTCGACTCGAGCAGCCCGCTCGACGGCGTGTGTTCCATCGTCGGCGGCGTGGTCAACGAGCTCGGCAGGTCGCCGGCGGCATCCCTGCTGACCGACCTGACTAGCGCGGCCGGCACCTCAGGCCTGCCCCCGCTCCTCAGTGTCACCGTGGGTGGTTCGACCTCCAAGGTGGCCACGGCCGACAACGGCGGCACGCTCAGCGCGACGGCGACCCAGGAATCGGTCGACGTCAACGTGCTCGGCATGCTCGACATTCAGGTCACGCCAACCACGTCGTCGGTCTCGGTCAACATGTCCAGCGGCCAGGTCACCCCGACCTGCAGCGCCGGCGTGATCAACGTGACCGCGGCCGGCCAGGCGCTGCCGCTCGCGCAGCTGAACGCGCTCGGCTCGACGATTCAGGCGGTGCTGACCCAGCTGGGTGCCAGCCCGCTCGGCACGGTGCTCGACCAGCTGCTGAGCTTCCAGCCCGACGGGGTGCTGAGTTGCACCCCGAGCACGGCCCCGGGCGGCGCCTCGGGCACGGCCAGCGCCGACAGCGTCGACCTGAACCTGGCCCCCGCCGTCAACCTGCTCACGCTCGACCTCGGCAACGTGGACGCCTCCGCCTCGACGACGTCGGCCGCCCCGAACGTGGCCACGACGCCCTCGGTCGCGCCCGCGGCCACGCCGCAGGCCCCCGCACCGGGAGCCGTGCCCAACGTCACCAGCGTGCACACCGGCGAGTTCTGGGCCGGCCCGCTGCCCATCGTCCTGCTGGCCGGCATGGGCCTGGCCGGCCTCGCGCTCATCGGCCGGCGCCGCATCGCCGCCGCCGTCCGTCGGCTCCATCCCATCACCCGCCGCCAGGGTGGCCTATGAGCCACTCGACCGACCTTCCCATGGGGTCGGGCTGCGGACCGCCACCGGGCCCGGCCTTCGGGACCTCCTCCGTTCCCCCTCCGGTCTCGGAGGCCGGCCCGGCGGCAGCCTCAGAGCGCACCAGCAGCGAGGACCACACCGAACAGAGCGAGCACACACATAGCCCCTGAGGCCGGGAGGTTCCGCCCGCCCGGCCGGACGGAAATGCGCACACACGGATCTCGGAGGATCTGGAGAGGGGAAAAGTCAATGCAGCGGGAACCGATGCTGCGGGCTGCTCGGGACGGGATGGCGGAATCTCGTCCCGAGCAGTGGCAGCCCGCCACGGAGCGGAACCGATGACGGCGTTTGAAAAGCGTGCGCCGGGTCGGCGTCACGCTCCTCGGGGTGGCGCTGCTCTTCACCGCGCTGTTCGCGGCCAGCTACGCCTACGCCCATCAGGCGCACCAGCGTCACGCCCAAGCCGTCCTGCTCTCGAGCGAAAAGGCGGCCATGGCCAAGATCGCGGCGCAGACCCACGGCGCCTCCTGCCAAGTGAGCGGTGTCCAGCCGGGCCAGCTCTCGGGCATCCTGCGCATCCCGGCCCTCAACCTGCGCGCGCCGGTCGAGGAAGGGACCGACGATCCCGAGCTCAACGTGGCCGTGGGGCACGACCCGCAATCGGTCTGGCCCGGCCTCAACGGCGCGGCGGTCTTCCTGGCCCACGACGTGAGCTACTTCGTGCATCTCAATGCGCTGAAGCCGGGCGACGTCATCACCTACGCCACCGCCTGCAACACGGTGAAGTTCGAGGTGAGCAGCCAACAGGTCGTCCCGGCGGGTTCCCCCGTCTCCAACACGAGCGACCCCAGCCTGGTCCTCGACACCTGCTGGCCCCCGAACGCGCTGTTCTTCACGCCGGACCGCCTGCTGGTGCGCGCCACCGAGGTGGGCGCGGCGACCAAGGGCGCCAGCCTTCACCCGGGCGCGCAGTTCATCGAGACGGTGCTGGCGACCGACTTCCGGTCCTCGGCCCCGCCGGTCCTGGCGGCCCAGGGCCTGACGCTCGAACAGAACGAGGCACCGATGGGCACCATGAGCCTGGTCGACGCGTCGCAGGCCTTCGCCCAGTCGCCCGGGCCGCTCTCGCTCGAGGCGGCTGCCCTCCAGACCTACTTCGGTGGCCTGCATGCGACGGCGGCAGCGCCAGGCGGGCTGGTGGTCGGCCATGGCGCCGGGGGTGCCGATGCCGCCCCAGCTCGTCGGGGCCACCGTCTCGGGCCACGACTCGCCGCTCGATGTCGAGATCGACTCGGCCGGCGGGAATCCCAGCCAGGTCGTCCTGCACACCACGGTGACCCTGCGCGGGGGTGCCGCCCCGGGCGAGCACGCCATGACGGTCGTTCTCCCAGTTCACGGCGGTGTCGTGGGCATCGGGAGCTGGAGCGTGGGCTGAGAAAGCGTTGTCCGGCCCTTGGGGGACGGACCGTAAGAGGGGTTGGGAATGACCGTTTCTCCATTGGGGCCGAGGTCTGGCCCTGGAGGAGGAACGGAACATGCACGTCGACGACATCTACGACCTGCTTCTCGAGCAGGAGCTGGGTTCACCCGCGGCGGGGGCATCGGTCGCCGCCGGGGCCATGGGCGGCGTGGAGGCCGACGGCCACGCTGAGGACGCCGAAGGAGTCGCCGTCGAGGCGGACCCCTCGGACCCGTCGGACCCGTCGGACCCGTCGAGGCATCGGAGGCATCGGAGCCAAGCCAAGTCACCGGATTCGGTCGGTACCGCAACGCGGCGCTCGTCGGAGCAGGCGGCTTGGCCTGCGCCGCGGTGGGTGCGTTTCTCGGTGGGCTAGGGGGCTACTTCACGGTGGCGCCGGCGTCCGCCCATGCCATCGGGGCTACGGCCCAGGACGCGCCGCTGGCCGACGCCGTCAACGGCGCCGCCTCGCACTCGGGACCGGCCGGCCGGGGGTCGGGCGCCAACGGCGTGGCCACCTTCGCCGGCCTCGAGGGCTCCCTGACCCACGGCATCTCGACGTTCTCCATCTTCAGTGCCGACCAGAGCGCCAACGGGACCCTCGGCAAGGGTGGTGTGCCCTCGGTTTCGGGAAGCTCGGGCCGTTCGGGCTCAGGGGGAGCGGCCGGATCGCAAGCCGGCTGCGTCAGCGGGAGTGACGGTCTGGCCAGCCTGATCGACGACGTCACCTGCACCCTGGCCAGCATCGGGTCGCTGCCGGGCGGTGGCGCGTCGGGTCTGTCGTCGCTCAGCGGACTGGTCGGCCAGGTGACCGGCACCCTTTCGGGCCTGAGCGGCCTGCCGGGCTCGCTCGCCACCCCCACCGGCCTGCCCCTGCCCGCCGGTGCGTTGCCCGTCCCCTCCGGCGGATCGCTGACGGGCCTCCTCAACACCGTGACGGCCGCGGCCAGTGGCGTGACCGGCAAGGCGGGCGCCTCGTCGCCGTCCACCTCCGGAGGAACTGGCGGTTCGGGTTCTTCGCCAACGCGGCCCGGCCTGCCCGTGACCACGCCGACGCTGCCCGGCCTCGCGGGCGCACCGACCGTGAGCTCGAGCGGCGGCTCGACCACGATCTCGGTGCCGACGCCCTCCATCCCGGTTCCGGTCGGCACCACGATCACGATCGGCGGTGTCTCGGTCGGCGTGAACAGCGGCGGCTCGTCGCCGGGCGCCACCGTCAACCTTCCCTAAAGCGCGCCGGCATTCCTCGGCGCCCCACGCTCCGGTCCCAGTAGGGTCAGGGCGTTCGTCCCGGCCCCGAGGAGGTCCCATGGTCAGGCTGACCTGCTTGCTGCGCCGCAAGGAGGGCCTGTCGCCCGCCGAGTTCCATGCCCATTGGAGCGAGGTGCATGGGCCGCTGATCGCCGGCAGCCAGAGCGGCCGCTTCGTGGTGCGCTACGAGCAGCATCCGCGCCCGCTGAGTGACTACCACGGCGACGACGACGGGGGGTTCGACGGAGTGACCGTGCAGTGGTTCGAGACCATGGACGACTACCGGGCCCACATGGGGGAGCCGGACTTCCCCGAGATCTGGAAAGACATCGATCGCTTCCTCGACACCGAGCGGATGCATTTCATCGTCACGGAGCACCCGCGCCTCGTCATGGGTGACGAGGCCGCCTCATTCCCCTTGGCCTGACGGCGGTGGCGGCAGGGCGGTGAGCCCCGGGCCGCCGTGTCCGGCGAGGGGCTCAGGGCCGGGCGGATGAGAGGGGTGGTCGGTCACGGTGGGCTCGGTCGGCTCCGTCACCTCGGACTCCGGCGGTGGCGGCACGGCGCGCAGCGTGCCGCGTGCCGGCGAGAGGGCCTCCTCGGCCTCGGCCCGGCGCCGCGCCATGAGTTCGGAGAAGTCGCGCCACTCGCGACCTTTGATCCGACCCACCTGGCGGGGCAAACGATGCAAGAAGCGCTCGACCTGACGGCGATGGTTCTCGGCCACGCCGCCCATCAGGAAGATCGTGGCCGCAGGGAGGCGATCCTCGCCGGTGGCCAGCTCGGCCAGCCGCAGGAAGGCCACCTCGGCGTCCTGCATGCGGCCGAGCTCGTCCTGGAGCGCGGTGAGCTGGCGAACGAAGCGGCCGGTGCGCCCCCCGTAGACCTCGGAGCTGAACTCGAGCGCGTAGCGCAGCCGCTTGCCCCGGATGCGCAGGCGGTGGAAGTCGGTGACGACGCCGGACTTCTTGGCCCGCTTCGCCGCCTTGGCCACCGCTGTGTGGCGGGACTCGATGAGGTCGGGCAGCGCGACGACGGCGGGCACCCGCGTGGCCACCGAGCGCCGGGCCGGTCCCTGCTGTGCCATGGCGGACAGGCCCTTGGCCAGCCGGTCCCAGCGCACGGAGTCGAGCGCGGCGAGCATGTCGGCCCGAGCCTCGTCGCGCTCGCGCTCGAGCAGCGCGGCCAACTCGCCCAGGGGATCGTGATCACCCGGTGGGAGCGCGGCGGCGAGTCCGGCGGTGTCGGCCACCATGTCGTCGAGGCCCTCGATCTGGACGTCGAGATCGCGGACGGCGCCCAGGACGCCGGCGAGCCAACCCAGCTCCTCGCGGAAGGTCTGGGCCCGCACGGGCAACACGTGCGAGAACAGGGCGAGGGCGGCCCGGAGACGCCGGGTCGCCACGCGCATGTCGTGGAGCTCCTCGATGTCCTCGCCGAGCCGGGTCCCCGGTTCCTTCTCGCGCAGCACGGCGAGCTGGCGGCGCAGCACGGCGTAGGCCAGCTCGCCGATGGTCGAGTCCCCGCTGATGGCGGTCGAACCCAGATCGGGTGAGCCCGGGGATCTCCTGGCCGAGGGCGAGCAGCCCGGCCTCGAACTTCGAGAGGTGGCCGGCTGGAGCCCGCAGGAGGAGCGGAGCTGGGCCACGATGGGCTCGAGCGCGTCGAGCCAGTCCGGCTGCACCTCGACCTCGACCCGGCGTAGTTGCATGGGCCGTTGCCCGTTCCCCACCACGATGACGGTGTCATCGAGCGCGATCTCGGCCGCGTCGACCCCGCCGACGCGCAGGCGAAGGGACGGCGGCGGGTCCGTACCTGGAGCACCTCGCGCAGCGGATGGGTGCCGACGATGGCCCGCAGGCGCCGGCCCACCGGGCCGTCGGGGCCCAGGCCGCTCACGCCCGCCGGGGGCAGCACCTCGGTGACCTCGAGCCGCTGGCGCAAGCCCGTACCCTCGGCCGGGCGTGTGTCCTTGAGGGTGACTTCGTCGTGCCGGCCCCGCCGCCGGGTGCGCACCACGAAGCCGGCGCGGGCGATGCGCCAGTCCGCCGTGTCGAGATACGAATCGGTCAGCCGACGGGGCGTCTGGCCAGCGCGGTGACCGTGCCTCCGTCGTGGGTCTCCACCGAAAGCGTGGGCAGGGTGGCCAACCAGCGCTCAACGGGGCGCAGGTCGAGCGCGTCGAACTGCCACTCGATTTCGACAGGGTCGTCCGTTCCTCCCTGTCGTTCCCTGGAACCGGCCATCGCGTCGAGGCTACAGCGACGCGCTGCGCCCCGACCGGGGCGAAGGTTGGGCTTGCATTGACACCAGAACGGGCAGGGGCGACGGTAAGGTGCGAGGCAGTGGTGCGACGGGCGATGACAGCCGAACTCCCCTCACCGACCGATGTCGTACGGGCCGCCGGCGGACTGGTGGTTCGCCGCACCAACGCCGACCTCGAGATCGTGGTGGTGCACCGGCCGGTGCACCAGGACTGGTCCTTTCCAAAGGGCAAGCTCGAAGAGGGAGAGTCGTTCGAGGAAGCCGCCCTGCGCGAGGTCGAAGAGGAAACGGGCATGACCTGTCGTCTGGTGCGCTTCATCGGCCATACCGAGTACGTCGATCGCAAGGGCCGGCCGAAGGCGGTGGCCTACTGGGTCATGGTCCCCGTAGCCGGTGAGTTCGCCCGAAACGACGAGGTGGACGAATTGCGCTGGCTCGGGCTCGAGCGGGCTTCCCACCTCCTTTCCTACCCCCGCGACCGGAGCTGGTGGCCGTGCTTCAGGCCGCTGACCAGGTAGAACCGCTCATCTGAGGCAACCCAATTGCAGGGTCGCCGCAATTTTCACAAGTTTCTGAAAACGAGTGGTTTAGAAGAAGCTGAGTAGGGAATAATGTGGTTCAGCGATCTACCGCCTGATCGCACTGCCGGCGTGCGTGCCCCAGTCGAGTAAATCCAGGACCTATCGCCAAGGGCCCTGTGACTGCGCTTCGACGTAATCGACTGGGGCACCGTCGGCGTTTTGTTTTTCACTCGGCTCGGTGTCCTCGACTGCAGAGTCGAGAGGGCCTCGCGCCAACTGACTTCAGCGCTCCTGTAATCAGTTCACGAGCACGGCCGCACCGTTGACCCGGTCGTGACGAAGGTCGCGGAGCGCGGCGTCGGCGTCGGCCATGGGATACGGCGTGGCGGAGACGCGGATGCCGATGCGGGCCGCCTCCTCGAGGAAGTCCTCGCCGTCGCGGCGCGTGTTGGCGGTGACGCTGCGCAGGGTGCGCTCTTCGAAGAGGTGACGCTGGTAGTTGAGGACCGGCACGTCACTGAGATAGATGCCGGCGATGGCCAGCGTGCCGCCGCGGTCCAGTGCGGCCAGGGCCGGCGGCACCAGGGTGCCGACCGGCGCGAAGAGGATGGCGGCGTCGAGCGGTTCGGGCGGCGCGGCGTCGGCTTCGTTGACGCTCGCCACACCGAGCTCGAGGGCGAGCGCGCG
The DNA here is from genome assembly GCA_963726855.1 of uncultured Acidimicrobiaceae bacterium. Taxonomy (GTDB): domain Bacteria; phylum Actinomycetota; class Acidimicrobiia; order Acidimicrobiales; family RAAP-2; genus Bog-473. The sequence continues at coordinate 139,786 of CAVSEB010000006.1, read as the reverse complement.
CGCCTCGGCCGAACGGGTCATGACGTGGACGCGGAGCGCCGCGGGCCAGCGCAACCTGGGCCGTGAGGTGGGCCGACCCGCCGAAGCCGTAGATGCCGAGCGTCCCACCCTCGGGCACTTCGGCCCGGCGCAAGGCGCGGTAGCCGATGATGCCCGCGCAGAGGAGCGGCGCCGCCTCGACGTCGTCGAAGCGATCGGGCAGCGCGTAGGCGTACGCCTCCTCGACCAGCGCGTAGTCGGCGTAGCCGCCGTCGACGTCCCACCCGGTGAAGTGCGGCGCCACGCAGAGGTTCTCGCGTCCCGAAGTGCAGAAGCGGCAGACGCCACAGGTGTGCGCCAGCCAGGGCACGCCGACCCGGTCGCCGATGTGCCAGCGGCCGGCATCCCGGGCCGAGCTGCGTCGACCAGGCCGACGACCTCATGGCCGGGGGCGACGCAAGGGCGGCGGGGCGGCACATCCCCCTCGGCCAGATGAAGATCGGTGCGGCAGACGCCGCACACCCGGACCTGCACCCGCACCTGGTGGGGGCCGGGATCGGGAACGGGCCGTTCGACCCGCCGGAGCGGACCGCCATCGACGGGTCCGGGATGTTCCACCACCCAGGCCTGCATCTCGGCCACCACCCGACCAAGCGTAGGGGTGCTCGTAGCATGGGGACGCAGGGAACGATGGGTACGACGGAGGCCGAGATCACGAGCGCGACGATGGCCGAGGAGGGTGACGTGACCACACTCGTCCTCGCCGGCCCGACGGGGGACCACGACCACGACGGGGGACCGCGTCATCCCGAGCGTCCCGCCCGGATGGACGCCGTCATGGAGGGCGTGCGCGGCGCTCGATGGCGGCCGCGAGGTGGTGACGCCACCTCTCGCCGAGGCCCCGCTCGACGACGTCGCCCGTGTGCACGACCCGGCCTACCTGGCCGCGCTCGAGGCCTTCTGCAAGCGAGGGCGGCGGTGCCATCGACGCCGACACCTACGCCCGGCCCGACTCGTGGCGGGCGGCGAGGCGAGCGGCCGGGGCCGGCCTGGCCGCGCTGACCGAGCTGGAGGGTCGCCGCGACGCGGTGGCCTTCGTGCCCGTGCGGCCGCCCGGACACCATGCGACGGCCGATCGCGCCATGGGCTTCTGCCTGCTCAACTCGATCGCCGTCGCCGCCGCCTCGCGTACGGCCCGGGGTGAGCGCGTCCTGATCGTCGACTGGGACGTGCACCACGGGAACGGGACCCAGGACATCTTCTGGGACGACCCCGACGTGCTCTACGTCTCGACCCACCAGCACCCTCTCTACCCCGGGACGGGACGGGCCAGCGAGGTGGGCGGGCCGGCGGCGCCGGGATCGACGTTCAACCTCCCCCTGCCTCCGGGCGCCACGGGAGACGTGGTGCGGCCATGCCCTCGATCGCACGCGCCCGGGCCGCCATGGAGGAGTTCGCGCCCGACTGGGTGCTGGTCTCCTGCGGGTTCGACGCCCACCGGGCCGATCCGCTGGCGCAGCTGGCCCTCTCGAGCGGCGACTTCGCCGACCTGGCCCGGCTGGTGCGCGAGCTGGCGCCGTCCGGGCCGCCTGGCCCTCTTTCTCGAGGGTGGCTACGACGCGTCGGCGCTGGCGTCCTCGGTCGAGGCCACGCTCGCCGCGCTCCTCGACCTGCCCGGACACGGCGAGGCGCCGACCTCGGGTGGGCCGGGCATGGCCCAGCTGGAGGCGGTCGAGGCGCAGCGAACCCGCGCGCTTGGAGGCCCTCCGGGGCTGAGCTGCCGCGGCCCGGCGCTGCTACGAGATGGCGCGGTGGACCAGGACGGGGCAGTGGGCGTTGGTGGTGCAGAACTCGCTGACCGAGCCGAGCAGCATGCCCACGAACTCGCCGTGGCCGCGGCTGCCGATGACGAGCAGGTCGGCGCCCTTGGAGGCGTCGACGAGCACGCGGGCCGGGTGGCCGTTGACCACCTCGGCGTTCGACCGTGACGCCGGGGTGCGCGGCCAGCGCGGCGCTCGACGGCAGCATCGAGGATCTGGCGGACGTCGGTCTCGGGGTCGTAGTCGTCGGGGATGGGTACCGACCAGCCCAAGCTGGCCGGCCACTCCCATGTCATGATCACCTCGAGCGGGCTGCCGGTCAGCTCCGCCTGGCGAGCCGCCCAGCGCAGGGCGTCGTTCGAGGCCTCCGAACCGTCGATGCCGACGACGATCCTGCCGGTCGCCTGAGCTGCCATGGTCGGACCTCCTTCTCGCCCGCGCCGGGGGCCCGATCCGCGGGCCCTGGGGCACTGTGCGGGAGCATACCGAGGGTCGGCGGAGGCGTCGGAGTAGCCCGGTTCTCGGGCGAAATGGGAAGATGTGCGCCGTGCCGTTGGCGGTATTCCTGCTCGACGACCATGAGGTCGTCCGCACGGGTCTGCGCGCATTGCTCGAGGCGGGGGACGACATCACCGTGGTGGGCGAGGCCGGGACCGTGGCCGATGCACTGTCGCGCATCCCCGCGGCCAAGCCCGATGTCGCCATCCTCGACGTGCGGCTGCCCGACGGGAGCGGCGTCGAGGTCTGCCGGGAGGTGCGGTCGGCCGATCCGGACATCGTCTGCGTCATGCTCACCTCCTACGCGGACGACGAGGCCCTGATCGCCTCGATCATGGCGGGGGCGGCCGGCTACGTCCTCAAGCAGATCGGCAGCCTCGACCTGCTCGACACCATCCGGCGGGCCGGGGCCGGCGAGTCCCTGCTCGATCCCGCGCTGACCGACCGGGTCCTCGACCGCCTGCGCGACGGACCGGCGGTCGATCCCCGGCTGGCCAGCCTCACTCCGCAGGAGCGTCGGATCCTCGACCTGATCGCCGAGGGGAAGACCAACCGTCAGATCGCCGAGGAGATGTACCTGGCCGAGAAGACGGTCAAGAACTACGTCTCGAATCTGCTGGCCAAGTTGGGCATGGAACGGCGCACCCAGGCCGCCACCTTCGCGGCCCGGCTGAACGAACGGTCCGCTCAGGACACGAGGTCGGACGCCACCGGCACCTGAGGGTCCGGCCGGGCAGGGTCTACCCGGCGACGGCCTCGGAGCCGGCGCCGTTCTCGCTGCAAGGAGATGCCCCGCTCGGCCAGCGCGCCCTCGAGCCGGGTGCGCTCGTACAGTGGGCCGGTCGAAGCGGCTGGGGTCGGACTCGATGCCGAAAAGTCCGGCCAGGCGGAGCAGCGCCACGTCGTAGCCGATCTGCAGGGCAAGGGCGGCCGACACCGTGTCGGGGTCGACGTCCGCCGGCGCCTCGCTCGAGCTGGCTCCGGCAGCGCTGGACTTCGGCCACGGCCGCCCGCTCCTCACTCGACCCGTTGATGGGCACCTGGTGGAGGGCCGCATCGAGAAGCTGGGTGTACATCGACATCGGGGCTCCAGTACCTCTGCTGGACATCGGCCTTCCTCCAGCATGAAGGTTTCGGGCCCCAGTTCGGCAGGGCCAGATGTCACAACCCACGTTTCGCTCCTCTTTCCGCGACGCGTGTTGTCGGGCAGTTGACCGGCCGAGGAGTGGAGGTCGAAGGCTCGAGCCGGGCCCCGCAGGGAGGGAGCGGGACCTGTGGGGCCGAAAGGGGCCGCCGAAATTGGAAAATGGCGACCGAGGGGGGTGGCCGCCATTCTCCAAGCACCTTTATCTGGGAAGAGGAGGGTGTCAACGCCATTGTGCGGATTCGCTCGACCGACTGAGTAGGGCCGAAAGTCACCGATTTCGTCTCGACGGCCGCCTCGCGGCCTCGGGATCCGGCCCGGCGGGCGGCCCAGGATGCGAGAGTGGTGCCGTGACCCGCTTCTGCACCGTCGAGGAGGCCGTCGGGCTGCTGCAGCCGGTTGACTCCATCGGGTTCGGCCTGGGGCCGGCCAACCCGGACACCCTCCTGACCGCCCTGGGCCAACGCGACGACTGGCAGGACCTCCAGGTCGGCGGGGCACTGTGCCTGAACCTCTACGACGTGTTCACCAAGCCCGGCGTGTCCTACCGCTGCGGCTTCTTCGGTCCGGCCGAGCGGGTGCTGCACTCCATGGGGCACCGCGTCGAACTCGTCCCGGGCGGCTTTCGCCAGTTTGCGCCGATCCTGGCCCGGTTCGCCCCGCGCGTCATGGTGGTGCAGGCGGCCCCGCCCGACGACGATCGGGCGCGGTGAACCTCGCGCTCCACATCGGCGCCACGAGGCCCGAGTTGCTGCGCGCCGGGCGTGACCCTGATCGCCTCCTCATCGTCGAGGTCAACGCCAATCTGCCCCGGACGGCGCAGCCTGCCTCCCGACTTCGACAACACCATCCCGCTCGACGTGATCGACGTCGTCGTCGAGAGCACCGGCACCCCGTTCGCCCTCGAAGATGCGGCGCCCGACGACGTGGACGCGGCCATCGCTGGACACGCGCTGGCCTACGTCCGCGACGGGTCAACGCTGCAGACCGGCATTGGCGCCATCCCCAACGTGGTGGCCACGAAGCTGGCCGAGGGTCCGCTGGGCGGGTTCGGCATCCACTCCGAGATGTTCACGACGGGACTGATGCGGCTGCACCAGGCGGGCAAGGTCACCAACGACGCCAAGGGCGTCTTCGACGGGGTGTCCGTGACGACTTTCGCCCTCGGGATCGAGTGAGCTCTACCAGTGGCTCGACGGCAACCACGACGTGGCCTTCCTCCCGGTCGAAACGGTCAACGACCCGACGGTGATCGCGCAGAACGCCAACCTGGTCTCCATCAACGGCGCGCTGTCGGTGGACCTCTACGGCCAGGTCGTGGCGGACAGCATCGAGGGCCGGCAGATCTCGGGCGTCGGGGGGCACGAGGACTTCGTGGCCGGGGCCGAGCTGCATCTCGACGCACACTCACTCATCTGTCTGCGCTCGACGGTGCAACGCGACGGCGCGCTGGTGTCACGGATCGCCGGCCTGCTGCCCGAGGGCGGGGTCGTCTCGACCCCACGCCATCACACCGGCGTGGTCATCACCGAGTACGGCGCGGCCGAGCTCGCGGGCCTGACCGTGAGCGAGCGGGCGCACGCCTTGGCCGAGATTGCCCACCCCGACTTCCGGGCCGAGCTGCACGGCGTGGCGGACGGACTCGGCCAGCGCCTGAACCGGACCCCTACGACCTAGACGTCACCGTCCTGCGTGTCGAGCTGGTGGATCAGGTTGGCGGCCGCGGTCCGGCTGCGCACCCCGAGTCGCTCGAGGGCCTCGCCCATGTGCCCCTCGACCGTGCGGACGCTCAGGCCAAGGTCCCGGCGCGATCTCCAGCGTTACTCCGGCCAGCCGCCGCCAGACGGACCACCTCGGCCTGACGGCGGGAGAGTCCGAGCCGGGTGAGGTCCTGTCCGGTGTGACCAGCCTGGTGTTCGGACACGTGCAGAACGTCTCGATCGTTGGGCCGGATGGCCTGGAGGCGTCGCACGACCAACCGGCGCCCTCCCTCTTCGAAGACGAGGGGCCAGGTCGGCCTGCGGGCCGCCTCCTCGTCGAGGCGGTGCAACCATTCGCCGACTTGTTGCGGCAGGCCTGCCACGGTTTGGTCCGGGGAACCAACGGGAAAGCAAGCGCGGCCGCCGCCGGCGTCGGCTCGTCGGCCGTCCCGGTACTGCTCAAGACGACCAGGCCGGCATCGCGATCGCTGCTGAGGTCGTCCACGATGCTCATGAGACGGCCGATTTCTTCATTGGCCAGCGCGTTGCGGTAGGCCTGAAGGATGTGGGGGCGCAGGAGGTTGGCGATCGTGCGGTCCCGTCCGAGAAGCCGACGCGATCCCGATTGATCGCGACGCCAATGAGAACATCGGGTGTCGGAACCGTGAACGACAGCTGATCCTCCGTCGAGAGTCTTCGGTAGAGCTCCTGGTACAAGGTGCTGGCATGGAACTGGTCGATGGACCAGAAGTCGGAGATGGCGCGGGGACGGCCGTCGTTCGTCTTCGAGATGTGGGCGATGACCGGGTGCCCAGCCAGGGCACGGGCAAATGCCTCGTCCATGCCGGGCCAGCGGTCGATCTCGGGCACGCTCACGGCGTCGATGTTTCCGGTCGAACTGATCTCGTTCCAGCTAGCGCTCACCGAGGGGATCAAGGAGTGGACGACCAGGACGGACTCCTCTCGTAGATCCTCGAGGGTGAGCGGCTCGGCGATGCGCGCCACACCCTCGAGCAACTGGTCGGCGTCCTGCTCAGACGAGGGCGGTCACCCCGAAATTCTCCACGATTGGGAGGAATGGCCCGTTGTCGACCCATCTGGCTGCGGCCTAGCCTGTCGTGGGAACGAGATCTCGAGGCCCTCATTCCCTGGGCGAAGGGCGGGCGATTCCGTGGTGGGTAGACGTCGGTGGAGAGGACGAGTGCGGGCGGTTTCTGCACTGACGGTGCCAGCGGTGTGCGCGCTGTCGCTCATCGGCGCCGCTGTGTTGGCGGGGCCGGCCCAAGCGGGAGCCCAGCGCGCGGCTGGGCGGCACGCGACGCCAGACGGGCTGGAACCGCCGACGATCACGTCGGCCGACAACGCGACCTTCGAGGTCGGGCAGGCCGGCTCGTTCACGATGACGACGACGCCGGGGAACGACGAGAAGGGTGACGGACTGGTTTTCCTGTCCGAGACGGGGACCTTGCCCGACGAGCGTGACGTTCACGGACAACGGCGACGGAACGGGCACCCTGGCCGGAACGCCGGTCGACGACGAGAGTCGGCTCCTACCCGATCACCCTGACCGCTTCCAACGGCGTCGAGCCCGACGCCACTCAGGACTTCACGCTGGTCGTGGACTCTTCGACCCAAGTGGCTCCGAGCTCGGTCACGATCTCGGGGCCCAGCTCTCTCAACGCCGGAGACACCTACAGCGCGACGGCGTCGGCACCCGGAGCGCTGCCCGCGCCGACCTACACGCTGACGTCGGAGTCACCGTCGTGGCTCAATGTCGATCCCAACTCCGGGGATGTCTCGGGCGCGCCGCCAACCGGGACAACGGACTTCGGGTACCAGGTGACGGCCACGAACAGCGTGGGCTCGGCGACCAGCGATGAGCAGTCGGTCACTGTGGTGGTGGCACCGACGTCCGTCACCATCACTGGACCCGACTCACAGGTCGTGGGGACGCTCTACCAGGCCACCGCCACCTCGAGCGGCGCAGACGTGGCGCCCACGTACTCCTTTGTGCCTGGCGCCCCCTCCTGGTTGAGTATCGACCCCTCCAGTGGCGCCATCAGCGGCACCATTCCCGAGGGAGATCCGCCGTTCTACAGCTACTCCGTGACGGCGACCGACTCGGACGGATCGGCCACCAGCGACCAGCAGTTCGTGACGATCGCATCGGGGAACTCCGCGGTCAGCCTGCACGCGTCACCGAGCGGGGCCGTGCCGGTAGGGTCCCCGATCACCTTCACCGCCACTGTGTCCGAGACCGAGGGTTCCGGCGCTCTCTCGGGCACCGTCTCGTTCACCAAGGGCAATAGCAACGTCTCGAGTTGCACCAATCTGTCGCTCTCCAACAACAAGGCCAAATGCACCATTACGTTCGCGTCGGTCGGCAACGTCAACATCACGGCCACATACCAGAACGACCCGTTCTTCAACGAGTCGTTCGCATCGGTCCTGGAGCAGGTCGTGAGTGCGAACACGCCCGTCTTCACGTCGCAGCCGAATTACTCCGGCCTCGGTGGGGACTGCATTCACCTTCAACGTGACCGCAAATGGGAACCCGGAGCCGAACATCACCGAGTCGGGTACCTTGCCTTCGGGCGTGACCTTCCAGTCGGGAGCGGGATCGGCGTCCATCTCGGGGACCCCAGCCGCCGGCACCGGCGGCTCCTACCCCATCACGCTCAAGGCCACCAGTAGCGGGGGATCGGCCAGCCAGGCCTTCACCCTTACCGTTGATCAGGCCTCCGCCATCACGTCGGCCTCCTCGGCGACGACCAATGTCGGCTTGGCTCTGTCGTTCAAGGTGACGACGACCGGCTTTCCGGTGGCGACGGTGAGCGAGATGGGCAGCCTGCCCTCGGGCGTCACCTTCAAGGCGAATGCCAACGGTTCGGCCACGATCAAGGGCACGCCCGGTCCCGGCACCGCAGGGAGCTATCCCCTCACCCTCGGCGCGACCAACCAGATCGGGTCGCCCAGCACCCAGGACTTCGTTCTCACCATCAACCAGGGTCCCAGCTTCACGTCTGCAAATAACACGGCGGTGACGGTGGGCATGTCCTTCGACTTCCAGGTCACGGCCAGCGGCTCGCCGGCGCCGACGATCACCGAGACCGGCACGTTGCCGTCGGGCGTCAACTTCGAGCCCGGTCTGCCCGGTTCAGCCAGCATCACGGGGTCCGCCGCTCCTCACACCGGTGGTACCTACGCCCTGACCCTCAAGGCAAAGGGCAGCGCCGGAACGACATCCCAGTCCTTCACGCTGACCGTGGAACAGCCCCCGGTGATCACCTCGTCGGCATCGGCCTCTGCCTCCGTCGGCACCGCGTTCACCTTCAAGGTGAAGACCACGGGCTTCCCGGCGCCGATAGTGAGCGAATCGGGTGCACTCCCTGCGGGGCTGACCTTCACGGCCAACAGCAACGGCACCGCGACAATTTCCGGGACGCCTGCAGCAGGCAGCGCAGGCACCTACGACCTCACGATCAACGCGTCAAACGGTGTGGGTTCTCCGGCCGCTCAGCTGTTCGTTCTCACTGTCACCGGATAGTTCAGTGATGTGACGTGTAGGAGGCTTCCTCGGCCATCAGGTCATTGATGAGGTTGCCGAGTGTGAGGTTGATGTCGTCAGCGTGGTACCCCCAGGTGGGACCCAACGACTGGGTCACGACCGGTCGCCCGCCAACCGTCACGGTGTCCACTTGGAGCCAGGTGGCGCCTCCGGCCTGCTGGCAGGACCCCGAATAGAGCTCTGGATACGTCACCCACGGCGTGGTGACCGGGGGAGGCGGAGGGGTCGAGGACTCAGTGAGGAAGAACGGATCCAGGGCGGCCGTTCCACCCCCAATCGCTGCGGGGTTCACACACGCAACGTCGACACCCTGCGTCGTCGTCTGTCCCGACTGGAGGCTGACACCTTGTCCTGGGCGCCCGAACTCGGAATTCTTGGGTGGTCGAGCAGGGAAGGACGAGAAGGCAATCACGCATGCGGTCTGGCTCATCGCGGTGCACAGCGGTAGGTGGTCGAACGTGGCCCCGACTCTTTTCCCCGCGGGCACGGTCACGTTGCCGCCGGCCAGGATGGCCACCACGGTGCGGGTTCTCAGGGCCGAGCTCGGATCCACCTGGCTGGCGAGGAGGCGGATCAGCATGGCGGCGCCCTGCGAATGCCCGATGAAGATGACCGGTCGCCCGTCGTTGTCGTGGGCGAGATAGTCCTTCCACGCTGACAGCACGCTCTCGTAGGCCACTGCATCAGCGCGAGGATCGGCACCCAGACCCTTGAGAAGAGACTCCGAGGTTCGCTGTCGGTACATCGGCGCCCAGACCCGGCACACCTGGGAAAAGCGTGACGCCTGCGAGACGGCCGCAGCCACCTCGGCGGGCTGCACGGTGAGGTCGGCGTTGTCCGAATGTTCTGTGCTCACGGTCGGATAGACGTAGAAGCAATCGAACTTCGATTCGGGGGCGTCTTGGCCGCTCTGGACCGAGCGCGCTCCGGCCGCCGGGACCACTGTCGCGGCGAGTGGGGCCATGCACGGATCCTTGGCCTGACCCGGTCGGCACAACCACCGGGTGGCGGCAGTGTGCTCGGCCGGGCTCGAGGTCGTGGATCCGCTCGACGCGCCGGAGGGGTTCCCCGATCCACAGCTCGAGACCGCCGCGGCACCGACCAGCGTCAGCAGGGCGACTGCGAACGTGCGGCCGACGGTTCTTCGAAATAGGCAACCTAGTTGCATAGTTCCCTTATGCTGGCCGGCGGTGACCACGAAGTCAACGAGCACCTACCGCTTCGGTGACCTTTTGGCTCTCGCCCGCCAGAGCTGGATCACACAGATGGCCCGAGAGCTCCAAGCCCTGGGATACGGCGACTACCGCCGAAGCGATGCAGTCGCGGTCAGACAGCTCCAGCGCGGACCCATGTCGATCGGCCGGCTCGGCACGGCTCTCGGTGTCACGCGTCAGGCGGCCCGAAAGGTCGCTGACGGTCTCGAACGACGGGGATACGCCACCATGGCGCGGGATCGTGAGGACGGTCGTCAGATCAAGGTCAGTTTGACGAAGGACGGCGAGGCCTATGCAAAGTCGGTGGCGATCGTCATCGAACGGCTGAATCGCGACCTGGCCACGCGGGTCGACCGCTCCGATCTTGCCGCGGCGGACGCTGTCCTACGAGCGGTGTTACTGGACGACCACACCCAACGATTGGCCGAGTACCTGTCCCACCCACATGCGTAATCGGAATAGAGGCTGGTGCTCATTGCGGCTCACCACGCGGACCGAGACAGACATGTTGTCCGTCAAGGTGCAACCAGTTCGATGGCAATCCCATCGGGATCTCGAAGCTGGAGCGAGGGGTGACCGTTCTCAAGGACGATGCCATGATGCTCGATTCCAGCTTCCGTAAGGTGGTCCGCCCAGGCGCGCAAGGAATCGCCGTCGGATGCTGCGAAGGCAATGTGGTCGAGTGCCTCACCGACTCGTTCTGTCGAATCGATATGGGCAGCGGCAGGTTCTGTGAGGACCACCACGAGCTTGGCGCTCGGCTGGCGCAGCGCGATATAGCCGATGGCGAGGTCCTCGGCGTAGGGAAACAAGCTGAGCACCGTGCTGTACCAGCGGGCGCTCACCTGGACGTCCGAGACGTTCAGCTGCACATGCGAGAGCGCGGAAATCGGCGCGGTCGGAGGCAACGGCTCTGGCTCAGGTGTACTCAATGTGAGGCTCTCACGGAGTCATCGCCGTTCGTCCTCCGTTCGACCCGGTCACCCCGAGGTCTCCAGGGGTGGCGCATCGCGTAACGATCCGATGCCCAAGGATTGGCTGTGTTCTCCTCCGGGCGACGGGCCGTCACCGGCTGGTTCCACGCTCGAGAGGCTCTCGAGCAGGGGAAGCGAGGGGACGAAGAAGAGCGATCCAGTGATGGCGGTCGAGAAATCCAAAATGCGGTCATAGGTACCAGCGGGGCGACCCACGAACATGTTCTGGAGCATCTGTTCGGTGGTGCCGGGGTCTCGCGCGTAGCCGATGAAATATGTACCGAACTCGTCGCGTGCGGTGTTTCCGAACGGCATGTTGTCCCGGAGGATCGAGATCTCCTCACCGTCCACCTCGATCACATTCAAAGCGTTGTGGGCATTCGCGGGTTTGACCTCATCATCGAGCTCGATGTCCTCGAGCTTGGTGCGACCAATGGCCAGTTCTTGCTCCTCCACCGAGAGGGCGTTCCATGCGTCGAGGTCATGCAAGTATTTCTGCACGATGACGTAGCTTCCACCGGCGAAGTCCGGATCTTCGTCACCGACCAATGCTGCCTCAGCCATGGCGTCACCGACCGGGTTCTCGGTGCCGTCGACGAACCCAAGCAGGTCTCTGGCCTCGAAGTAGCGGAAGCCATGCACCTCGTCAGCGGTCGACACGCTGGTACCGAGCTGTCGAAGGATGGCCCGGGCCAGTTCGAAGCACAGATCGAATCGCTCCGCTCGGATGTGGAACAGGAGGTCGCCCGGAGTAGAAGGTGCTGACCTCGGCGCGGCCTCGATGGCGCGGAAAGGGTGCAGGAAGCGCGGCCGAGTGCTCGGACTGGCCGGTGCCACTATCCGATCCCAGGCGGTCGAGCCGATGCCCATGACGCAGGAGAGCTCCCCTTCGAGGTGGCGAAACCCGATGGACCGCACGAGTGCTCCGATGCCCTCGCCCATCGCTCGCATGGCGGCATCACCCTTTTCTCCAGGCTCGATCGTCACCACGAGGAAGATGGCCGCAGTGGTCAAGGGGGCCAGCACCTTCTGCGCTTCGGGTGCGGAGCTATCGGCAGGCGGTTGCATGACCGCTCGAGAATACGCCGAAATCTCTTGGCGGCTTGGGTGCACGTCGTGAGACCGAAGGGGGACTCACTACGACAGTGGCCGGGGTCTTAGGCCGTCGTGGCCAGGAGCAGGTCTTCACCTCGAGCTGGCTGCAGACCATCAGCGCGCCCGGCGAAGTAACGCTCGGCCAGCACCGTTCCCGGGACATGGCGGACGTCGACGAGACCCGATCCGCGGGCCAACTCGACGATTTCTTCTGGTCGGAAGAAGCTCATCCACGGAGTGCCCTCGGCTCGCGCGCCGTGTTCGGCCCGTCGCGCCGCCGGCTCCTCGCCGAGGTCGAGCGACTCCAACGGTAGGAGGAATGACATGGCCAAGGTCGAGCCTGGTGCCAGCGCCGCAGCCTGGCGCATCGTTGCCGCGACGGCGTCCGAGGTGAGGTACATGCTCACCCCGGTCGACGCGATCAACGCCGGTTCAGCGCTGTCGAAATCACTGTCCACCAGTTGATCCCGCCATGACGCGCCAGCTTCGAAATCGACCGGTACAAAGTGCAGCCAGTCGGGAATGTCGTAGCCCAGGTCAGCCAGCCTTTGGCGCTTCCATGCCTGGGTCGTGGGCTGGTCGATTTCGAAGACGTGGAGGTACGAGCCGACGGAAGGGTGGCGCTGGGCGAAGGTATCCAAGCCAGCGCCCAAGATGACGTACTGGCGGATGCCCACGTCCGTTTGATCAGCCAGGAGATCCTCCACGAAGCGAGCCCGCGCCACGATGGCGGCCCGGAATCCCTTGGTGGCATCTGGGTCCATGTCGGGGCGTTGTCGCCAGCCAACTTGGGGTTCTGCCAGGAGCAGACCCAGCGTGTCCTCGAGGACGTGAGGCGGCGCGTCGACCTCAAGATGAAGGGCACGCCACAGCGCTACCCGCACGGCGGAGCTGTCCGGCCTCACGGTTGCTTCCTTCGACATCAGTGCCGGGTCGGGACCTGGTGATCAGGTCGGGGGGAGGCCCGAGGTCGTCGGGGCGAGGCCCTGTTGCTGCGCCATGATCGCCGCCTGGACGACCTCGAGATCAGAGGGATCGATGGCAAGGGGTCCTCCCGGGACCGGAACTTGCCAGACGTGGGTCATGAAGGGCGTCGTCGGGTCGGGGTGCGAGCCGGGGTTACACGGCTGCAGTCCGTCGATCTGACCCGAGGTACTGCTGGTGCACAGGTTGGTGTGTGCATGCCACTGAACAAGGCAGCCGTAGGGCATGGGCCCGTTGCCGCCGCCTGGCATCAGATACATCGCCGCCACGAGCACCGGACCATAGGGCGTCGTTGCGTAGACGAGAGAGTCCACCGTGTTGGGGTTCATGAGGTCGTGCCTGTTCATGTACTTGAAATTCAAGTAGTGGACTACTGGATAGCTGGTGGAGGTGATCGGGAGATACCCGTCCGCAATCGCGGCACTGAGGTTCTTGTACTTGGCGACCGCGGCGGAGGTGGCCTGGACGTACTGGGTGGCGCCCAGGACTTGCTGTGCGGTGGGCCGTGTCCTGCAATTTGGCGTCTGCATCAAGTGGCCTTGGTCCTGCTCGTCACTGGAAACGATGAGCGCGTTGACTTCGGGAGCGGGAAGAGCTGGTCCCGTGTACTTCCAGTTGGGATCGGTCACGTTCAGGCCGGCCATGGCCGACATGTTCATGGAGTGTGACGATGCCCCAGAAGCGGTCGCAGCCTTTTGCGTCTTCCCTGTGCCGCTCATTGCCATGCCCTTCATCGACAAGCTGCTCGTCGATGCCTTCGTCGCGTCGGCTGTCGTCGCACCACTTGTCGTTGGGATGACCGCCGCCGTCAGCGGAACGAGGATGACGGCGATGAGCGTGCCGACTGCGGCCATGGGACGTGCGGCGATGAGGCGGGTCGCCGGAGTGGGGTCTTGCGCCCGGGAGGGGATGAGCGGGAGGACAGAGAGGCCGATCAGCGCCACGATGGGGCCGTTGTTGGGATCTGTTCCGGCTCCCGTCAGGAGCCCCCCGAGCCCTTCCCCGGTGACCCAATAGAACAGAGCCAGCCCGATGCCCAGCCCGATGTAGACCTGAGGTCGATTCGACACCAGGGGTCCCAAGGCGATGACGAGCGACACGGTCGCCAGGATCACCGCAACCCAGATGCCGGCGCCGACGAAGGCATGGCCGAACGAAGTGAGGAGATGGGCGTACCAACCCGGTTCGCCATTGGCCGTGTTGGCCATGCTGTTCGCGATGGCGTTGCCCGTCCGGTTAAACGGGAACATCCAGATAAGGGCCTCGTACAGCCAGATGGCTGCCCACGCGAGTAATGCACCAGTTCCACCAAAGAGGCCCCGGGCTGCCGCAGACGACTCGGTGCCGACGGCGTGGCCATCGGCGGTGTCCTGAGACTTCGGCCACACCATCAGTCCGAGGAGGATGTAGAAGCAGACGGCTCCTGGCGCGCCCTGGAGGGGAGAAGTATCTCCGGTGAGCACCATGCCCAGGCCTTCGCCGAAGACATACACCCCGATACCCCAGATGAAGGACGCCACGAGAGCTGGCTTCAATGTGCGCCGGCGGATAATGCCAACGCCGATGGCGATCTCGATCAACCCGAAGACGGCGACCCACATAGTCGCCTCGTGGGAGAGAAAGTTGGCCATGTGGTTGATGGTCGATCCAATGAGCGCGGGCTGACCGGCGGCCATCGGCCGGATCACGGTGGAGACGAACTCGGGCTTGAACACATTCGGTTGGAACTTGAGGAGCCCATCGAGGATCCAGGCGAGACCCAAGACAATCTGCAGAGTCCGCTGATTCACGTGAAGTCGTGCGGCTACGGATCGTGCCGGAACCGGCAAATCGGTTCGAGATTCCATGGGCCCTCCCCTTTGATCAGAAAATCGACCGCCTGCGACAAAGGGTACCAAGGCACCTTTTCTTTTCGATGGCGGGCGCTGATTGAGTGGCAGTCGGCGACCTCTGTCTGCGGGCGCCAGCGAGCCGGTTGCTATTCGTATCGGCAGGTCTGGGTCCGACAGAGGTGGATTTCGGGCTCGAAAAAATCCGTCCCAACGGGAGGCTCGATCCGGCGAGCTGTCAGCTATCTCGTGAGGGACTGCTCCGCGGAAGGCCCAGAACAGGCGATGTCTGCCGGATTTAGTAGAAATGAGGTATGGCACAGGCGGACACCTCTACCGAACAGAGCATTCGCCGTCCTCTTCACGAACTGACACGGTCGCCAGTCCGGACAGATATGACGCTGGCCGCGAGCCTGCCCGAGAGCCTCCGTTATCGGGTCAAGAGGGTGCTCCTTGGTCCCCCACTCGTCAGCGACCAACTCCAGGGTCAGCGCCTCGGAAAGCCGACCGCGCTCGCCGTTCTGTCATCGGACGTCATGTCTTCGTCGGCCTATGCAAGCGAGGAGATGCTGCGGATCCTGGTGCCGATAGCCGGTTTGGCGGCCTTCTCCATCATCACGCCGATGACCGCTGCCATTCTGGCTGTGTTGGCGGTGGTCACGATTTGCTATCGGGACGTCGTCAAGTCCTACCCGAAGGCTGGCGGTTCCTATGTCGTGAGCCGGGACAATTTCGGACCGAACATCGCGCAAGTAGCCGGTGCCGCGCTGCTCATCAGTTACACGATCACGGTAGCTGTATCGGTGGCCGCGGGTGCCGACGCGATCATCTCGGCCGCGCCCTCCCTTGGGAGCTACGCCGTACCCTTGTCGATCGCCTTCGTCTTGATCCTGGCTTTTGGGAACCTACGGGGCATACGGGAGGCCGGCCAGGTCTTCGCCGTGCCCACATACTTCTTCATTGCCAACATGGCGGTGCTTATCATCTTCGGACTGACGCGGGAGGCGATCGGGGACCTACCCAAAGCCACCGGAGGCCATGGGACGGTCCCGCTCGGCCACGCGAGTGGAGGGCTCATTCTTGGAGTCTCGGCCTTCTTCCTCCTGCGGGCGTTCGCCAACGGGAGCTCGGCGATGACTGGGACCGAGGCGATCTCCAACGGTGTCAGCGTGTTTCGGGAACCGCAGGCGAAGAACGCTCGCACGACGTTGGTCCTGATGAGCACCATTCTTGGAGTGATGTTTCTTGGCGTCTCAGTCCTGGCCGCGCTGACCCACTCCGTCCCCTTCGTCAGCGGTACCCCAACCGTTGTCTCCGAGATTGGCAAGCTTGTCTATGGCACGAGTCCCGCAGGCCGCGTTCTCTTCTATGCGCTCCAGGCAGCCACGGCGCTGATCCTGATCCTGGCGGCGAACACCAGCTTTACGGGGTTCCCCTTCCTGGTGAGCTTCGTGGCGGAGGATTCGTTCCTTCCCCGAAAACTCACCGTTCGTGGTCACCGCTTGGTGTTTTCCAACGGGATCCTGCTCCTGGCCGGTGCCTCCATCGTGCTTCTGCTGGCAACGGGCGCAAAGGTTGCTGCCCTCATCCCGATGTATGCCATTGGGGTGTTCACCGGCTTCACCATGGCGGGGTCCGGCATGGTGACCCATCACTGGCGTCACCGCGACCAGCATTGGCGCAAAGGCGTGGCGGTCAACGCCGTGGCTGCTGTCGTGTGCGCAGTCGTCGTCGTCGTGTTCGCGATCGCTGAGTTCACCCAGGGGGCGTGGGTGGTCGTGATCGTCATGCCCCTCATCGTCTTCGCCTTGGTACGGACCAACCAGGAATACCGGGAAGAGGACGCGGTATTGGAAGAGGGTGCGGCCGTCGCGGCGTGTGAGGCGAATGTCTTGCGCCGCCATGTCGTCGTCATCCTGGTGGACAAGATCGACCTGGCAACGGCGAGGGCCGTCCAGTACGCCCGAACGCTCACCCCGGACGATCTGCACGCAGTGCACTTCAACATTGACGACAAACGCGCTGAGCTCTTGATCTCTCGCTGGCAGCAATTGGGCCTCGCCCGCCTTCCGCTGGACGTCATCGACTGCCCTGACCGTCGTCTTGGGCGAGCGGCATTGGAATTGGCGGCTGAGCTGACCGACGGCGAGACCGAGGTGAGCATGCTCTTGCCACGTCGTTCCTACGGCAAGACTTGGCGCAGGGTCCTCCACGATCAAACGGCCGACCGTATCGTCGATGTGGTCAGCCAGCTGCCGCACGTCAACGCGACCATCATTCCGTTCCACGTCGCCAAGGGCCTCACGGAAACGTCGCTGGACGTCGGGATTCTGTTCGAGGAGCCCGAGGTTGCTGCAGAACCGGTCCTGCCTGTGAGTGACCCACCGAGGCATCATCGTGAGCCTCAGCCAATATCGGCACTGCAGTGGCGGTCTCGGGCGAAGGTGTCAGGGCGGGTGAAGACCGTGCGCGTCCAGCCTCTCTCCGACGTCCCGACCGTCCAATGCGTGCTGGTCGACGGCAGCGGCCAGGCGATTACCCTCGTGTTCCTCGGTCGGCAATCCATCAGCGGGCTCCGCAGCGGGTCGCTGTTGACCGCCGAGGGCATGGTTGGAAAACACCGAGGCAAGTTGGCGATGATCAATCCTGCCTTTGAGCTGCTCTCCCCATCGGGGTCGGGCGTGGACCACTGACATGAGGGGACGCCGCGACCACAAAGCCGTTCGAGTGCTCGAGCGCATGCTGCCATTCTGGATCTGGTTTGCCGCAGTGATCGTGCCGATCGTCATCGCCATTCTCTTGGTGCCCAGCCGCGGGCACCTCGGGCCGGCCGACGACGCCCTGGTGTTGGTCGTCGTGACGGTTGCCATCGCCTCCTGGGGGAACCGCGGCGCAGCAGCCCTGGCGGCCTTGGTTTCGGCAGCGTCGTTCGACTTCCTGCTGACCCGACCCTACGGATCGTTCCGGATCAGCCGACCGGGTGACATCACGACCGAGGTTCTCTTCGTCGCAGTGGGGCTCCTGGTTGGAGAGCTCGCCGCACGTGGTCGGCAACATCAACGAGCAGCGGTCCGCGGGCATTTGGAGATCTCTCGGCTCCACGATCTCGGGCAGCGGATTGCAGACGGTGAGGAACCGGAGTTCGTCCTCATCGCCGTGGCCAGCGAGCTTCGGGAACTTCTGAACTTGCAGGATTGCCGATTCGTCCGTGAGCAGCCGTCTGGGAAGGGTGCATGGATCGATCACGACGGCACGGTGCGGCTCAATCCGCTCCGCTGGCCGTCTGCCACGGCTGGCCTGCCGACGAGGCAGGTGGAACTCCCAGTACGAGGAGGCGGAAGGATTCTCGGCACCTTCCTCCTGACTCCGACTCCTGTTGCACCCATCAGCCATGAGCAATGCCTCGTCGCCGTCGCCCTGGTGGATCAGCTTGGTGCCGCTCTCGCCCACGAGGAGACCTGACTTCGGCCTGTTCATGGTCACGAAGCGCAGCCGATCGGGTCTTCTTGCATGTCGTGGCTGCTGCGCCGAGCCTCTCCGCATGATGCGAAGCGACGGCCACCCAGGATCGCCACCGATTGTGGCCACTCGGCGAGCTCTTCGACCTTGTCGTGAATAACGGGCCGCTCCCAGCCCACCAGACCTGGACTCGGGCCGGGGTTTGCCTGGTTTGACCAGGGTCCCGACGGTTCACCTCGATTGACGATTTCTTAATTCGAAATTGCAGAATTTTCACACCCTGTTTCTCTCTGACGGCGGAAAATCGCGTCAGCAATGGAGGTACGCGCGTGTGGGAACGACTGCTGTGCGCAATTGATCAATTCGAAACCGGCCAGACCGCTCTGGCCTTTGTCGTGGGAGTGGCCTCGGCGAACCAATCGAGTGTCAGGGTGCTGCACATTCGTGAGGTCTCGAGAGTGGCCCATTCCCTGCCGCTGGAGACGCCGATCGAGGCCGAGGAATTGGTACGCGACGCCGTGCGTACGTTGCAGAGGCTGGGCATCGCAGCCGATGGTCGGTCTTGTTCGGTGCAGCAGGAGCACGTGGCGAAGCGAATCGTGCATGAGGCGCTGCACTGGGAATGCCAGGCGCTCGTCCTCGGATCCCGACGCCTTCGGGGGATCGGCAGACTTTCCAGCGGCGGCGTAAGGGAGCGGATCCTTCGGCAGTCGTTTCTGCCGGTCCTCGTAGCGCCCGCTGCCGAGAGCAACGGGATCTACTGGCCTCCAAGGTTCAGGTCTGACCGGGATTCCGCTACGACCTCCGGCTGGTAGGTCTCGGAATGCTGCAGCCAACCATTCGCTTCCTGGAGTCGGAGGGGCAATGAACACCGCAACGGTTGGGACCAACGGTGCCGCACTGCTCATTTATGGAATATCACTGATTGTGGTCATCTGGTGCATCGTCGATGTGACCAGAAGGCCGCAAGCTGAGTTGGCCCGCGGCAAGAAGGCAGCATGGATCGTTGCTTCGCTGTTGGGCTGGCTGTTTTTTGGGATTCTTGGGGCTGCTGTCGCCGCGTTCTATCTCGTCGGACCACGCCGAAAGATGAATGCTCAGAAGTGGTAAGAGCTATGGAGTAGATCGATCCACGCTCGACGCTGACAACCAGCGTCTTTCCGAACGACATGAAGTCCTAGGACGGGCCCTCTTGCGTTGACTCGTCCAGGAGGTCCGCCAGAAGCGCTTGGGCTCGTCGGTCGATCTCATCAACGATGGGCCTCACCCGAGCGACTGACTTCCCTGCGGGATCTTCGAGCTCCCAGTCCACGTAACGTTTCCCTGGGTACACAGGACACGTATCGCCACATCCCATGGTTACAATGACGTTGGCCGCTCTCGCCGACCTCGTCGGTCACGGGCTTGGGGAACTCCTTGCTCGGGTCGAGTCCCCTTTCGAGCAGCAGAGCGACAACCGAGGGTTGAGCTCGTCCGCCGGCTCCGAGCCGGCTGAGCGTACGTCGATGCGCCCCTCGGCGTAATGATCGAGGAGAACCCGGGCCGCCAGGCTCCGCCCGGCGTTGTGGGTGCAGAGAAACAGAACCACCGGAACCTCATTCATGGCCGCTCCTTCGCCGTCGCCGGCTCGCGAGCGCTCTCGTGCAAGTGGGGAACGATGGCGTCGGCTGCCTGGCGAGGCGTCACGCCGGGATAGAGCACCTTGATGATGCCGACCGCGACCAGGCCACCGAGCACCTGCGCCGAAATGAAACTGGCGACAGATGAGGGAGCGATCCCGGCGAAGCTGTTCGAGAACATCCGACCGACCGTGATGGCCGGATTGGCAAAGCTGGTCGAACTGGTGAAGAAGTAGGCGGCACCGATGTAAGCACCGACCGCCGCAGGTGCCAGGTGGGATCGCCCTGATCGGGCCAGAGCGAAGATCACCAGGATCAAACCCGCTGTTGCGAGCACCTCGGACAAGAAATGCGGACCGCTCGCCCGGTGCTTGGTCGAGATGGAGATGGCGGCGCTCGAGAACATGACGTTGGCCACAACTGCCCCTCCGATGCAGCCGGCCACTTGGAACGGCAGATACGCGGTGGCGTCTTTCCAAGTGAGACCGCCGAACACGGCGTCGACGAATGAGACCACGGGGTTGAAGTGACCACCCGAGATTGGTCCGAACATCAAAATGATGGCGAAGAGGCCTGTGGCCGTCGCGGCAGCGTTCTCGAAGAGTTGCAGGCCGACGTTCCCCGGCGTGAGATTCTGCGCCGCGATGCCGGAGCCGACGACCACCGCACACAAGAAGAACGACCCCAGGAACTCGGCGAGCAGTCGCCGCCACAAACTGGTATCCCTCACGTGATCGTTCTGGCGCTCAGCAGCAAGACGAGGAGGGACGGATCGCGTCCGGCTCGTGGTCGTCTGCGTCGGATACGCAACAGCGCGAGGCATTGCCGTTCAACCCCGTCTCGGCCGGTGCGTCGGCAAGGACGGTATAGACCTCCCACGGTGCTCCGTCTGGGTCGTCGACCCAGACCTTGTCCTGAACGGCGTAACAGCACGTGGTGTTGTCCTCGACCGTTGTCGCGAGCCCTTCGTCACGGAGCCGGCTCGATGCTGCAATGACCTCGTCAGGAGTCCCCACCTCGACGCCCAGGTGGTTGAGAGCGCCCCCGATGCCGCTTCCCCTCGCGTGGACATCCTCGATCAAGACCAGCTTGAGCGGCGGGTCCACGATGGCGAAATTGGCATAGCCGGGCTGACGTTTGGCCGGCTGCGCCTCGAAGAGTGTGGAATAGAACTCCACGGCCTTGTCGAGATCGGACACGTTGAGAGCGAGTTGGACACGCATTGAGTGGAGCCTCCATCTATCGACGTAAGTCGATGCATAGAGTATCATCGATGTATTCACACCTGTCAATGGGAGGGAAGATGGCGAAGAGGACCTTGACGCTCGGAGCCGATGCCTCGACGCACTGCTGCCCGTCGGTACTTGCCGCTCCTCTCGATGCGACCGACGCCACCGAATTGGCCCATGGGTTCGGCGCACTCTCAGACCCCGTTCGTCTCCGGGTGCTCAGCATGTTGGCGGCTTCGCCGGCGGGCGAGGTGTGCGTGTGCGAGTTCGTCGGACCCCTTGGCAAAACCCAGCCGACCATCTCGCACCACATGAAGATCCTCAGCGAGGCGGGGCTTGTGCAAGGTGACCGTCGGGGCAAGTGGGTCTGGTACTCACTCAATCGTGACCGTCTTGCCCAACTCCGCGCTGCGATCGACGGCAGAGGCGAGATATGACTCCACAGAGGTGGCTCATCCAACACGACGGGTGAACCGCAGTTCGGTCCAGAGGGATAAGGAGGGGGATCCGCGGCGCCGGTTACGAGTGGGACAGCTGATGTGGGTGGTCGTTGAAGCGTCCACTACCGTTCGAGCAACTCCACGCCGACTATGAACGATCCCGTCGAACAGAGCGTGCCGCTCTCCACAATCGTGCGCGAGTGGACCCGCATCGGTGTGATCGGCTTTGGTGGCCCGCCCACGCACATCGCTCTCCTGCGGAAGCTCTGCGTCGACGAGCGTGGTTGGCTGAGTGCACACGAATTCGAGGACGGGATCGCAGCCACGAACCTGCTGCCGGGTCCCGCCTCGACCCAGCTGGCCATCCTCTGTGCTTGGAGGCTCCGGGGCCGCGTTGGCGGCCTCATCGGCGGCATCTGCTTCATCCTTCCAGGGCTCGTGATCATCCTGGCCCTCTCGGCGCTCTTCCTGGCCGCCCACCCGCCCCTGTGGGTTCTCGGCGCCGCCGCCGGCGCCGGCGCCGCGGTACCAGTCGTTGCGCTCAATGCGGCGCTGGGTCTGATCCCTGCAAGTTGGCGGCGGACAGGCGATTCCGGGACCCTCAAAGTCCGCTGGCTCTGTTACTTCCTGGCCGGTGGCGCCTCGGCCGCGACTGTCGGTCCCTATCTCGTGATCGTCCTGTTCGGCTGTGGGTTTATCGAGATCGCAGTGCAGGGCGGTTTCAAGAACAGCTCCGGGAGAGCAGCAATGTTTCTGTTTCCCGCCACCTCCACGCCTGTCCTCGGCGGACTGGGTGCATTGTCCTGGGTGGCCTTCAAAGTCGGGGCGTTGTCCTATGGCGGCGGATTCGTGATCATCCCACTGATGCAACACGACGCGGTAGTGACGTACCACTGGATGACCGGCACTCAGTTCCTCAACGCCGTCGCTCTGGGTCAGATCACACCGGGTCCGGTCGTCCAGACCGTGGCGGTCGTCGGGTACGCCGCCGGCGGTCTAGGCGGAGGCCTGCTCGCTGCGCTCATTGCGTTTGCTCCGTCGTTCTGCTTCATCCTGGCCGGTGCGGGCCATTTCGACCGCTTGCGGAGCGATGTTCGCATTCAGTCCTTCCTCACCGGCGCGGGTGCTGCGGTCATCGGGGCCATCGCCGGATCCGCCATACCGCTCGGTCGGGAGTTGGCCCACCTCTGGCAGCTTGGAATCCTGGGCCTGGCGGGGATCTGGCTTCTCGGATTCCGGCGAGCAGTCGTTCCAGCACTACTTGCTGCCGGCGTGCTCGGCGTGGTCGCCGTGATGGCCGGCGCACAGGCGTGAACTCCTGCGTGTTGGATCGAATCGTCCATCCATCAAGTCAGATAGGGCCACGCCATCCCTCATGCAGAGGGCGTGGCCTCGGCGTGCTTGTGGGCGGGTTCTTCCTTGCGGGTCTGGGTGGCGAGGTAGGTCTCGATCGCAACAACCGCTGCCTGCCGAGAACGGCGCCGAGCATCAGTCTTCGCTTCTCGCGCGTCATCCGGACGCTCAGCCTTCATGAACCATAGATACCCCGTAAAGGGGTTGCTAAGGGCGTCAACCCGTTTGGGTGAATAGGTCAGCCCGCGAAGCCCCAGCCGTTCGAGTCGGGTGGGCGAGTGATCGCCCACCCGGGCTGGACACCTCTGCCGTCCTGATCAGGCTAAATACGGGGCTCGAGACCCAACGGAGGAGGCTGAGCCAGACGCGGCCCTGGGTCTCCCGCACCCGCCAAACGCCAGGTGACCTTCACGAAGGTCCACAGCACGGACTCACTAAGGTTCCCGGCACGTGCTTGAGGGTATGGGATGCCTGCGAACCGGCAAGCGGTCCAATATCGTGCCGAACGATCCACCGACAGACCTTGACCTGGAAAGTGATCCAGTCATTTCGCAGCCACGTGGCGCTCATCGCCGGGGAGAAGAGCAGAGTTGATCTCAACGAGCCGCGGCCGACGCCGAACGGCGAGTATTTACGGCACGATAGTGACGGCCGCCGTTATTGCTGCTGGTGGCAACCAGCTGAGCAGTGCGCAACTTGTCGTGACGGTCGTGGTCACGCTCATTGTCTATTGGCTTGCCGAGCAGTACGCGGAACTACTCGGTACCCACACCCACGATGGTCGACTGCCGAGCGTCGCGCTGATCCGTTCGTCGCTCGCAGAAGCGTGGCCCATGGTTACTGCATCCTTCGTGCCGGTGGCCTCAATCGGCATCGCAGTTCTCTTTGGAGCTTCGCCCTCAGACGCGGCCCAAGTGGCCCTCATCGTGACTGTCGTGCTCTTGATCATGCACGGATATTCGGCTGGGCGCGCAGCCGGCTTGCGTGGCAAGCAGCAGTTGCTGGTGACAATCATTGCCGGCCTGCTCGGTGTCGCGATGGTGGTCCTCAAGTCGGTGCTCCAACATCATCACTACTAAGGAGTGGATGGCCTGCTCTGGGGGAGCCCGGTCAGTCCGCCAACCGATGGTCCAGGATCCGCATGCTCTCGTTCAACCGAGAGCAAGGCCCTCCGTTGATCCGGATTGCGGTGGATCGGGTAGCCGCGTCATCCGGAAAGCGTTGAAGAGGCCCAGAAGGCCGGCGAACAGCGGAACCAGGAGCGCGAACCGTAGAGCGTCGTGCCTCGCATCGGTGTTGATGCTGATGATCTCGTCGCGTGTCGCCTTGGGCTGTCCGGCCAGTTGTTCAGCCAGTTGGGTATTGCTCAGGACCTGTGCGTCGTGCTCGAGCACCTGCGCCACGTGCTGCTGCTCGCTCGATGTGAGCACGGCGCTCTCTGATGCGAGGTGGTTAAACGACAAGGACAGCGTCGCCAACATGATGGCACCAGCGAACGCGAGTCCGAAGGAAAGCCCAAACGACCCGGCGGCGGAGTTGACCCCGGCTGCTTCACTGACCCCTTCCTCGGATATCGGAGCCAAGGTGTAATTGTTCAGCTGAGATACGAGCAGCCCCAGTCCGGACCCGACGATGAGCAAAGGCACGATGAGATACCAGCCCGAGTCCACTCGCGATATCAGGGGGATCAAGAGCAGGATGCCAGCCGACGTCAGCGCGAAACCTGACCGGATGATTGTTGCCGGACGTCGGTTTCCGGCTTTCTTCCCTGTGATGAGAGCCACGACGAACATGCTCAGCGACAGCGGAGCCATTGAGAGGCCGGCCTGCATCGCGTTGTATTCGAATACCATCTGGAGGTAGATCGGCAGCGCGATCATCAGCCCTCCAAGTGAGATCTGCTGCATCATTTGTCCGGTAGCGCCCAATCTGAAGTGCGGAAGACGGAACAATCCCGGATCGATCAGGGCTGGTCTTCCCAGTCGCTTCTGACGCAGGATCCAAATCACCAAGCCCGCCATCGCCGCGCTCCCGACGACGAGTAACACGATCACGGACTCGCCACCTTCTTGCCACACCAGAATGCCAAGCACGAGTCCACCCATGCCGATGACCGAGAGGACCGCGCCGACGACATCGATATGCCGCGGTCCGGTGTACGGCACATCCTTTACGAGGCGAATCCCGGAGAGAACGATCAAGATGATCAGATCCTCGAGGAGGAACGCGATTCGCCATGACAGATACGTCGTGATGAATCCCCCGACGAGAGGACCGACAGCCGCGGCAATTGCTGCGGCCGCACCAACCAATGCATAGGCCTTGCGCTGTTCCGCCCCCTCGAAATTCCCGTGGATCAGAGACTGCATCGTGGGCAGGAGCAGCGACGCTCCGAGTCCGCCCACGATCGCCCAGAAAATAATGATGATCGTCAGGCTCTGCGTGACGGCCATGGCCAGCGCGCCGGCCGCATACCCCAGCAATCCCAGGACGTAGGCGCGTTTGCGACCGATGAGATCCCCAACCTTGCTCCCGATCAAAATGAAGGCTGCCGACACCAAGGCCTCGAGCGCAATGGCGGACTGGACCCCACTCACGGTGGAACCGATGTCGTGGACGACGGCCGAGATCGACACGTTCATGATTGAGGTGTCCACGACCAGGACAAACATCGCCATAGCCAGCAGGAGGGCGAGTCGCGGGTTGCTGGGAGCTACCTGAGAAGCCTCCGTCGTGGCTTCCCCGCCTGGATCGGCCCCGATGCTCTTTCCCTGCGGTGCGGCGCTGGCCGGATACACAACGAGAACAATGGCACGCGGTTGGTTCGGTCGCCGGTTGTGCGGCATTGCCGCGCCGCTCCATCCGTGGTGGGATCAGTTTCGGGCGAAATCACACAAGTGGTGGGTTGACGGTCTAGGAACTCCGATCAAGCATCACGGGATGGATGAGAGCAGAGCGGTGCCGCCGACCAAGATGCAGCGCAAAGAGTACGAGAGGGAGCTCGAGCGGTTGCAGGTTGAGCTCGTACACATGCAGCGTTGGGTCGTGCGCCAAGGGGCCAAGGTATGCATTCTGTTCGAAGGCCGGGACACGGCGGGCAAGGGCGGCGTGATCAAGCGGCTCACCGAGCGCGTGAGTCCCCGAGTCTTCCGGGTCGTCGCCTTACCGGCTCCGAATGAACGTGAACGATCGCAAATGTACATGCAGCGCTACATCTCCTATCTTCCGGCGGGCGGCGAGGTGGTGATCTTCGATCGCAGTTGGTACAACCGCGCCGGAGTCGAGACAGTCATGGGTCTTTGCACCCCGGAGGAGACCGTGCGCTTCCTTCAGCTCGCGCCCTTCGTCGAGCAGGCGATTGTCGATTCGGGGGTGGTCCTGCTGAAGTATTGGCTCGAAGTGGGCCAAAAGGAGCAGACACGCCGCCTGACGGCAAGGATCAACGATGGCCGCAAGACCTGGAAGCTCTCGCCCATGGATCTCGAGTCCTACGCGCGCTGGTACGACTACTCCCGGGCGCGCGATGCCATGTTCGCCGCCACGGACACCGAAGTTGCCCCCTGGTACGTGGCCGACTCCAATGACAAACGGCGGGCCCGTCTGAACGTCATCAGCCATATCCTCGACCTTGTTCCCTACGAGCCGGAGGAGGCGCCTCCGGTGGTCTTGCCTCTTCGGCAGAAGAAAGGCGACTACCGAGAGCCGCCGCAGCATTACCACGAGGTACCGGCGCGCTTTTGAGGTCAGACCGATGGGTGGCCCTTCGTGAGGACGAAGAGACGGTGCAGACGGACGCCGCGTGAGCGGCGTTCGAGCACGATCCGGATGTTGCCCTCCCCAATGAGCAAGCGAGGCCGTCAGGCCGGCTGCGCCCTGAGCGGCGTTCCCTCGTTCCTTGCTTACGCGCATTGTAGGTTCTGGGCCAACGACGCGACATGACCGAGGGTCACGTAGAAATCGGAGCACGGTGAACGAAGGTCCTTCGGGGATATCCAGATGGATACCGGGTGTCCGGGCCGTGCGGACCTATAACCGGAAATGGGCGCGTTCCGACATCGTGGCAGGCGTCGTGCTCGCCGCCATTTTGGTACCGCAAGGTTTGGCCTACGCGGAGTTGGCTGGGCTTCCCCCCGTGACCGGGTTGTACACCTCCATTGGATGCCTCGTGGGCTATGCCGTCTTCGGGCCATCGCGGATCCTGGTTCTGGGTCCGGATTCGTCGATCTCGCCCATGATCTTCGCCGCCCTCCTGCCGCTCCTGGCCGCCGGGGGGGACGTCCATCGCGCCATTGCCTTGGCCGGGATGCTCGCCATCATCGTCGCCGTCATCGAGATTGGGTTGGGCATCGGGCGGCTGGGGTTCGTGGCGGATCTCTTGTCGAGCGAGGTGCAGGTCGGCTACATGAACGGGCTCGCCCTCGTCATCATCGTCGGACAACTGCCCAAGCTCTTCGGTTTCTCGACGGATGCCGAGGGATTCGGCGAGGAGATCAAGGCCTTCGTCCTCGGGCTGCACGACACGGTCGGGGTGGCGCTGGCGATCGGCCTCGGGGTGTTGGTGATCTTGTTGGTGCTGCCCAAGTTCACGCGTGTGGTCCCGGCGGTCCTCGTCGGCATCGTGGCCGCCACCGTCGTCTCTGCGGTCTTCGACCTGCACGCCCACGGGGTCTCGACGGTGGGCACGCTTCCGAAAGGGGTCCCCGCGCCCTCCGTGCCCTGGACGAAGTTCGCTGACGTCGGACCTCTCATGGTGGCCGCCCTTGGCATCACGCTTGTGTCGCTGGCCGACACGATTGCTACCTCATCGAGCTTCGGTGCACGCCGCGGTGAGGAGGTGGATCCGAACCAGGAGATGATCGGCATCGGAGCGGCCAACCTCGCGGCAGGGCTCCTCCAGGGCTTCGCCGTCTCCACCAGCGGATCTCGCACGGCGGTCGTCGAACAGGCGGGGGCAAAGTCACAGCTCGCGTCCCTGGTTGGGGCTGGCATCGTCGCCTCCCTACTGCTCTTCTTCAATTCCCTGTTGGCTGATCTGCCCCAGGCCGCGCTCGCCGCCGTCCTGATCGTTGCCGCACTCTCCCTACTCAACCTGCAGGTCTTGGTCCGCTACTACCGGGTTCGCAAGAGTGCCCTGGCGCTATCGGTGGTTGCGAGCCTGGGCGTGGTCGTCCTCGGTGTCCTCCAGGGAATTGTCATCGCGGTGGTCCTGGCCGTGCTCCTTTTCTTCCGCCGAAGCTGGCAGCCCCATGGCGCGGTCTTGGGCTTCGTGGAATCAGAAGGGAGCTGGCACAACGTCAGGCGGTATCCCGAAGCGGATCAGATCCCAGGGATCGTGGTCTATCGCTGGGAGGCCCCGCTTTTCTTCGCGAATTCCTCGGCCTTCCGTACCCAGCTGCGGCGTGTTGTCGCAGCGAGCCAACCGGCGTGGTTGATCATCCAGTGTGAGGCGATGACGGACGTCGACGTGTCCGCTGCACAGATGCTCGAGCAACTCGATCGCGAGCTCAACGCTGAGGGGATCCACATGGCGTTCGTGGAGATGCGCAGCCGACTGCAGGACCTCGTGCTTCGCTATGGACTCTTCGAGACGCTCGATCGTGACCGCTTCTACCCGACGATTGACGACGCAGTTGCGGCGATCCAGGGAGAGTGATCAACGATCGGGTGACTGAACTGCGGTCGGGGTGGCGCTCGGACGTTGGTGTCTCGGTCAGTGCTCGGCAGAGGTTAAAGCCCTACCTGCGATACCTCCCTCGGCCCGACAGCAAGTTTGGTTCTGCGGAGACGTCGACACCGGGTACACAGTGGCCCGTCGACGCCTGGGGGGCGTCCTTCGGATTGAGTGCCCCTCAGGGTCAGAGGCTCTTCAGAGTTATAGGCGACTCAGTTCTTGTGGAGTGAGTGTCGCCTCGACGGGACCGCCGTAGGCGGCGAGGGCGTAGATCACGATGACGCCGAGCGCGATGTAGGTCAAGGACCAGATCGGGTAGTAGGGCATCCACCAGATGGAGCTGATCGCGCCGATGGCGCCGGCCGCAATGCCGACCCAGCGCCCCATCTGGGAGCGCCCCATGACGGCCAAGGCGCACAGGATCAAGATGATGCCGACGATCAGGTAGACCCAGCCGTATGTTTTGAGGCTGGTGCCGAAGAGAGCGTCTTCAAGTTTTTGAGGAACGGCTCCGTGATAGCGGAAGGCCCAAATCGCGTCGAATATGCGCATGATGCCCGCCACCCCCAAGACGATGGCTGCGAAGAGAATCCACCCGTGGCCCCGGTCGTTCATGATGCACCCCCACTCGGATGTGCCCGGCACGACTAGCCGCCAGGCTCAATTTGGTCTACGCCCACTCGAATATATATACCGGACCGGTCTGCAATGGAAGAGCTTGCATCAAAGCGAACCCAACACTCGTGAAGCCGACTGAACGTCGTGACTCGCGGCAGCATCGCAGAACCAAACCCCTAGCAATTCAGCGAGCGGGAGGGTAAAACATCGGGGGCAGAGCTACGGGTGCGGAGGAGAGGGCCATGCTTGCGTATGACTACCCGCTGGGCGGGGTGCTTTTGACGATGCTGTACTTCTTCTTGTTCTTCATCTGGATCTACATTCTCATCACCGTCTTCGTTGACATCTTCCGCAGCCACGATCTGAACGGATGGACCAAGGCGCTGTGGTGCATCTTTGTGATCATCCTCCCCTTCCTCGGTGTTTTCATCTACCTAATCGCTCGGGGCGGGAAAATGCAGGAGCGAGGAGTCCAAGATGCCGCGCAACAAAAAGAGGCCTTCGACACCTACGTCCGCCAGACCGCCGGGACCTCAGGTGGTGACGTCACCTCGCAGCTCACCGAGCTTGCCAACTTGAAGGCACAGGGTGTTCTCACAGAAGCTGAGTTCGAGGCGCAGAAGGCAAAGGTTCTCGCCGCCAGCTGATGTGAAGGCCGCGCCTCTCGGAGGCGCCCATAGTTTGATGTTGACCGGGTACCGCAAGCGGAGGGAGTGACAGATGGCCGAGGAGAAGGGCTCACTGGGGCCGATCAGCTACCTGATTGTCGAGTTTCCCGGGAGCAAAATGACCGGCGAAGGTTTGCCGATCCTGGTAGATCTTGTCGACCAAGGTGTGATCAGGATCTTGGATCTGGTTTTCGTCGCCAAGGGCCAAGACGGCTCACTGGGCATCATCGGCCTTGCGGATCTGGACCTTGACGGAACCATTGACCTTGCCGTCTTCGAGGGAGTGTCGTCGGGTCTCGTGAGTGAAGAGGACCTCAAAGAGGCGGCACCGGTAATCGCGCCCGGGATCCTCGGCCGCGATCTTGATCTTCGAGAATCGTTGGGCGACGCCGTTCATCCGCGCCTTGCGCCGCGGTGAGGCACAGCTTGTCGCGGCCGGCTACATCCCGCAGGACGACCTCGTGGCCGCGCTCGATGCGGCCGAAGACTGAAAGGAGACTGACGTGCCACTTCTCCGAGGTATTGCGCGCACCGCAGCCATCGCCGGAACGGCCACAGCCGTGTCGAACCGAGTCTCGCGTCGACAGCAGAACCGTTGGGCCCAACAGGACGAGCAACAGTACGCGCAACAACAACCGCAACAACCGCAGTATGCGCCGCCGCCCCAGCCTGCTGCACCGCAGAGGGACCAGGTCGCGCAGCTCAAGGATCTCGCAGAGCTCAAGTCGCAAGGAATCCTGAACGACGCCGAGTTCGAAGCCCAGAAGGCGCGAATTTTGAGCGGCTCCTGAGAGGCAGCTACACCGCCAGCTGAGACGGTCGTAGAAGGCGTCGGTGTCCGAACCTTCAGCTTCTCTACATCGTTCGCCCCGGCTCTTGATTGAAGACCGGGGCCATGCGGGTTCTCGACCAGCGCCTGGGTGCTCGCCCTCAGACTTCGAGGTGGTCGAGCCAGCGAGTCAGGAGCGAGGCCTTCGGAGGTCTCCTTGATCAACGGGATCTATTCCTGCGAGGCCTCCTTCGCGAGCGGCCGCGGCCCGCTGGGCGTTTCGCTCCTCGTGCGGTCACCGTTGCGGCCCGGTAGCGCTGCGTCGCCAGGTCACGCCAGAGCAAACCCCGTCCGTGCCAGACACCCGGCGAGCATTCACCCAGACTGCCCTCCCGGAAGTTTCGCGTAGCGGTTCTGGGCAGGAATATGGATTCGCCGGTGTCCTAAATACGCGAACGTCCTGCTGGAGAGGTGCGACAGCGGCCGAATCGGACCCACTGCTAACCAGAGCAAGCGCGTCCAAGACGTCGTTCAACGTCGAGCTCCGCTACCGCTTCAAGCGCAGTCGTCCACGATGCGTACGCGTGTATGGACAGGCATTTCGGCTCGCGAGATAGCAACCCACCCCCCGGCGAACGCGTAAGAGACTCATTTGCAGGTGACCAACTCACGCGCAACTCAGATGCCCGGCGACGGTTGGCGACGTTCGTGACGACCGAGCCGCCTCAGGCGGCGTCGACGCTTGCAGCACGACTCAAAGGCGGTCGGCAAGCTCAGAACCCTTGAATTCGCCTGAGAAGGTGCGGCCGCATTCGTTGACCAGGCTCTTGTGGGCGTTTGCGCTCACCTCGGCCACACTCGTGAGCGTCGGCTGGGGTGCGGTGACCGCCCAGGCGACCTCGTCCACGCCCCCTATCACGACCCTTCACCTGGACCAGACAACCGCCTACACACCCAAGGCTCCGCCCGGCGGTGGCACCGACGACTACCACTGCACGGTGATGAACCCGCACGTCACCCACAACTCCTACATCATCTCGAGTCAGTTCTTCCCGGGGAGCTCAGAGGACCACCACGCCATCATCTTCTTGGTCCCCCCGGCCCTGGCGGCGACGGCGGAGGCCGACAACGTGGGCAACCAGGGCTGGACCTGCTTTGGCGAATCGCCCATCCCCAACACCGGACTGAACCAGATCTCCAACACCCCGTGGCTCAGCGCCTGGTCCCCGGGTCATGGTGCCGACGACCTTCCCAAGGGCTCCGGTGTCTATTTGCCGGCGGGCAGCCTCGTCGTGATGCAGGTTCACTACAACATGCTGGTCGGGGACAAGCCGGTCAAGAACAACATGGTGCTGAATACTGTGCCAGCCAACACCCCGCTGCAGCCGCTCAAACTCGACCTGATGCCGGCGCCACCCGACGTCCCCTGCCCGAGCGGGGTCACTGGGCCGTTGTGTAGCCGCACCGCGTCGCTGGCCAACCTGGGCCAGCGCTTCGGGCAAAGTGCGGTCGCGTTCGACGACACACTCGAGGCGATCTGCGGTCGTAATCCGCAGGATCCCCCCGAGGGGGACACCACATCGTGCATGTGGCCCGTCTACCGGTCCGGCTACATCGTGCGCGTGGGCGCGCACATGCACCTGACGGGTCGGACGTTCAAGATGGTCCTGAACCCAGGCACGCCCCAGGCCAAGACCATCCTCAACGTGTCCGACTACAACTTCCACTATCAGCGCGCGTACAACGTCGCTCCAGTTGCGGTGTCACCGGGAGACAAGGTCCAGGTGACCTGCAGCTACGACCCGACCTTGGCTCAAGAGCTGCCCAGCCTGCGCCAGGTGCCGCCTCACTTCATCACCTGGGGCGACGGTTCCTCGGACGAGATGTGTCTCGGTCTGATGTGGACGGCGACCTCCATGCCCAACTCCCACGACTCCGTCTAAGCGGACCGCACAGCAGGCAGCAGCCGCGAGCCAGACGCCCAATCAGTCGCCAGCCCA
The DNA here is from genome assembly GCA_963726855.1 of uncultured Acidimicrobiaceae bacterium. Lineage (GTDB taxonomy): Bacteria > Actinomycetota > Acidimicrobiia > Acidimicrobiales > RAAP-2 > Bog-473. The sequence continues at coordinate 107,155 of CAVSEB010000006.1, read as the reverse complement.
GCAGGCGAGGATCACATCGGCCACCGTCACCGCCACGTCCGCGGAGCTGGTAGGCGGCACACCGAACCGTGCCGGGAGCCCGGTCACGTCGACCGTGAGCACCTTCCAGTCCTTGCGGACCACGACCGAACCATTCGTCACCTGGAAGGCCCCCTGACCCAGGTTGGCCAATTTTCGAGTTACGCCGAGTTGGCGTCCGAGCGAGTGGAAATAGTCCAGCGTCTGCGGCCAACTGGAAAGTTCCTTGACCGAGAGGACGAAGCGTCCGTCCGGGTAGTCATACGGACATGAGTACGTGTGATCGACCCAGGTCTTCGGGGTGACAGTGGCCGTAAGGCCAAGTGCCGCCTTCATGTCCTTCTGGGCCTCGGGCGCGCAGACTTCGATCGCGATCTTGGACGGCACGGGTCCGGCCGGCTGCGGCCGGCGGGCGGTGCTCGTGGGTGCGGCCGAGCCGCAGCCGGTCAGGGCAACGGCGAGCACGGCGGTCACCAGTGTCCACCGGGCACAGATCAACAGCGGCCGGGAACGTCGATCGCAGAGTGGGTAGCCGGTCACGGCACGATGGTACGGGTTCGGCCCCCGCGAAAGGGGGCGGCAACGCCGTGTCACTCTCGACGCTGGCTATCGTGAGGGTCCGCATCGTAGGCCGATGGCCAACACTACGGGGAGGGAGCACGAGTGGCGTGGAACACGCAAAATCGCGGCATCACGTCGATGCCGCGCAGATGGGGCGGAGTTACCGTCGTCCTCCTCGGTGCGTTTGCGTTGGCCGGTTGCAGCTCGTCGAGCCCCGCCAGCAAGACCAGCGCGACGGACACCTCGACCACGTCCACGACGTCCAGCACCTCTTCCTCCTCCGGCGCCAGCGCCCCGGTCTACGAGGTGACCACGGGCAGGGTGAAGGGTCTCGGCAAGGTCCTTGTCGACGGTCAGGGACTGACCCTCTATCTGTTCGTGCCGGACAAGCAATCGGGGAACTCCACCTGTTACGGCAAGTGCGCACAAGCATGGCCGCCGCTTCTGTTGCCCGCTGGGGTTACTGCCCCGCTCGCCGGCGCTGGTATCAAGAATGGGCTGCTCGGGACCACGCGTCGCACGGACGGGACCATCCAGGTCACGTATAACAAGTGGCCTCTCTACTTGTGGGTCATTGACTCGGCGCCGGGCGACGCGACGGGACAGGGCATAAACAACAACGGAGGCCTCTGGTACGTCCTCTCGCCGGACGGAGCCACCATCACCAAGCGCTGAGGGAACGGGTGCTGCCTGCGCCCGGGAATTAACCTGTGGCGGTGCAACCAGGTGGCGCCCGTCTCGTCCAGCGGCAGGGGGTAGGGACAGGTGGTGGCCCGACCACGGTTGCGTTGTCGGTCGAGGGCATCCAGGGCAGGGCCAGCGTGTTGCTCATCCAGGAGAGCTTTCGCCCGCAAATCTTGGCTGCACGAGGTGATCGTCGACCTCGAGTCAGGCCGGGCCACGGTGACCTCTTGAGTTCGGGAACGCCACCGGCGACACCATGTTCCCCATCGTGACCGGCCTGCGGATTGTCGCCGCGCTGCTGCCGGCCGACCATTCTGATTCCTGATGCTCACCGTTCCCAAGGAGGACTCCGCCGGCGCCATCGGGGACCAGCCGATCGCCACGTCCGAGTTATGGCTGGAGGGTATGCACTGCAACGCGTGCGCCACCCGCATCGAGCGAGCCCTCGTCGGCCGGTCACACGTCCTCGAGCGCGTCGGTCAACCTGGCGACCAACCGCGCCTTCGTCACCTACGACGTGTCGGAGATCGGGCCTGACGACCTGTGCGCCACGGTCGACGACGTCGGCTACTCAGCGTCGGTGCACGACCCCGAGTCCGAGGGCCGTCAGGTTTCGCACGGCGATCACTGGGGCCTGCGTGCTGCGATCTCGTGGCCACTGGCGCTGGCGGCATTGGGCGTGGCATTGCTCGCCCCCGAGAACGCAGTGGCGGGTTGGATCGTGCTCGTTCTCGCCGTGATCGTCGAGTTCGCAGGTGGGTGGCCGTTCCTGCGCTCGGCGGCCAAGCAAATGCAGCACGGGGCTACGAGCATGGACACCTTGATCGCCGTGGGCACGCTGGCTGCCCTGGCGGTGAGCGCAGTGGAGGCCATTGCTCTCGGAGGCCGGCACGTCCACCTCGGAGGAACCGGTGCGTTCGCGGCCCGCCTGCACGGGGTTATGGCTCCACTCATCGTGGCCATTCTGGTCACCGGGAGAGCGATCGAGGCTAGAGCACGTGAGGGAGCGGCCTCGGCCATGCACTCCCTCATGGCATTGCGGCCCCCGACGGCCCGGTTGGTCGTCACATTTGATGACGAAGAGGGGACGCTGGTGCCACCGGAAAGCATCCCGGTGGGGGCTCTGATCCGGGTCCGACCCAATGAGGCAGTGCCGTTGGACGGCGTGGTTGTCATGGGATCGTCGGCGGTCGATGAGTCCATGCTCACCGGCGAGCCTCTTCCGGTGGAGCACGGGGTCGGGAGCCGGGTCACCGGCGGGACGCGCAACGGCGGCGGTGCCCTCGTCGTGCAGGTCGACACACTGGCGGCCGAGTCAGTGCTTGCTCGGCTCCAGCGGCTGGTGGAGGAGGCCCAGCGGGACAAGCCTCCGATTCAGCTTCTGGCCGATCGAATCAGTTCGGTATTCGTCCCGGCGGTGCTGTTGATCGCGCTCGCGACCTTCGGGGCCTGGTGGCTCCTGGCCGGTAACTTCGGCGTGGCCGTCCTGAGCGGGGTGGCAGTGCTCCTGGTCGCTTGTCCCTGCGCCATGGGTCTCGCCGCTCCGGTGGCCATGATGGTCGGAACCGGACGCGGCTCTGCGTTAGGCGTGCTCATCCGCAGCGGAGATGCGCTCGAACGCCTGGCGCGCGCCGACGTGGTGGCCTTCGACAAGACGGGAACCTTGACCGAACGCTTTGCCACCGTCACTGGAGTCACGCCGGTGGAGGGCCAAAGCCCAGACGGTGTGTTGCAGCTTGCGGCCGCGATTGAGGCCGAGGCAGACCACCCGATCGCCGTTGCCATCAGGGACGCGGTGGGTGCAGCTCGTGCCGACGGCCACGCCGTTGACGTCGAAGTGCTGGTCGGTCTGGGCATGACGGGGCTCGTGGATGGACGGCGGGTCACGGTTGGCCGGAGCGACCGGGCTGACCTGCCGGTGCCCCTCGCTCAGGCGCGAGCCGAACACCAAGGGCGAGGCGACACTGTGGTGGCCGTGACCGTCGACGACAAGGTGGTGGCGGTCATCGGGATCGCCACGCCCGTAAGGCCGGACGCCGCCGCCTGCGGTGGCCCAGCTCCACGAGATGGGTCTCGCCACGGTCATTCTGAGCGGCGACGGCACCGCGGCGGTGGATACGGTGGCACGAGCGGTGGGGATCGACAACGCGCACGGCGGACTGACGCCCGGTGACAAACTCAATGCGCTCAGGGACCTCCAACATGGCCAGCATCGGGTGGTCATGGTGGGAGACGGCATCAACGATGCTCCCGCGCTCGCCGCGGCGGATGTTGGTTGTGCCATCGGGAGCGGCGCAGATGCGGCCGTGGCCAACAGTGACATCGCGCTACTCGGCAGCGACCTGCGCGGTGTGCCGGCCGCCGTAGGAGTCGCCGGGTCGACGTCAGCCGTGATCACCCAGAATTTCGGATGGGCCATGGGCTACAACATCTCTGCGCTGCCCCTGGCGGCGGCCGGGCTGCTCGACCCGCTCATTGCCGCGGTGGCCATGGGCCTGTCGAGTTTGATCGTGGTGCTCAACAGTCTGCGGCTGACGCGCCTCGGCCGTGGCGGCGTCAACACCATCAGGCGTCCGCGCCTGCGTGGGAGAAAGGGCTTCGCAATCTCAGTCTTGATCCCAATCGTCGCGTTTGCCAGCTTCACGGTGGCAGCCGAAGCGATCTCTCCGAGCCGTGGGCAGTCACTCCTGCCGCGTCTCTACAGCATCACGACGGTCAACCTGCCCGGTGGCAATGCGGCAGAGATGTATCTACCCTCGTCCAACGCCGGCGTGAACCAGTTTCATGTCGTGTTCACAGGTCCGGCCGCGGGTGCCGGCCGCGGGGTGCCGCCCCCACAGGTGATGGCGACTCGAGCCGGCGGCGGGACCATGTCCTTACGGATGACCCGTTACGGTCCGAGCCACTACACCGCCTACGCAGTCTTCGCTCCCGGGACCTGGCGCTTTCGCGTCCACGGGCTGGTGGGTGGGCGGCCCACAACGTTCTCGGTCACCCGCGTGCTCAACTGATCCTGCCGGCCGGCCGGGTCTGCTCCGTCGAAGTCGCGCCTCGCTTCAATCTCTTTTGCCGAGTCCATGCACGGCCTGCAATCAGATCATGAGGATCAGCATCAGTCCCATGGCGGCGCTCATGACCACGTGACTGGAATCGAGGAGGCTCGGCGTTTCAAGGAGCTCGGCGGGCGTCGGGAGGTGCTTTTCACCCTGGGGCCCTGCCTCTGCCATGGCCGTGGAGGAGAGGGGATTCGGGTCGTGCGTTCCATAGTGCGTTGCCCCTTTGTTGGGCGACGCGATCGTGAAGATGGCGGAGCCGAACAGCACAAATGCGAGCAGGAAAGCGAGTGCTGGGTCCACTCCGTGGGAAGGGGAGGACGAACCCATGGACATGGACCTGTCCATGCTTCCTGATCCTGAGGCCATGGGGAACCAGTACATCAGGAGCATCACAAAGCTCATCACGGCGTGAATCGCCGTGTGCGGGACGTGGAGTCCGAACCGCTCGATGGACTGGACGGAACGCACGAAGAACCACACCAGCAGGGTGATGAAGACAAGAATCCAGGCCGTACCCGATCCGAAGGCCCACGCAGGGACGAACATGCCCGCCATCGCCAGTCCCATTGCGACGTGGGACGCCTCGACGTCGCGTCCCGCGCTGCGATTCCGCCACAGCGAGAGCAGAAGCAACGTCCCACCGTAGGTGGCAACGACGAACATGAGGACGCCCAGGCTGTAATACATCCAACTCGGCGCTGGAAGCATCGCTCAACGCTCCTTCGGCGGTTCGGCACCTACACGCGGGAGGGATCCGGAAAGTGCGTGCTGTTCGAGGCTGACGGTGAGCGGCCAGTAGATGAGAATCAGAAGTATCACCAGTAGTCCGGAGCTGGGGTCGGTCGCCCCTCCGGCAAGGATCCCACCGACGTCCTGCACACCGACCCAAATGAACGTGAACGCCACGAGTGCGACGCCGAGGACGACCTGGGTTCGCTTTGGATTGGCATAGACGCTGACTGCGACGACCAGGCAAAAGATGGCGAGGAGCACCGCGATCGGGGTGCCGTTGTGAAGTAGCACGGACTCCGTCCAGCGGTCGATGCGGGCCAGCCAGCCTGGCTCCCCGGGGAGAGACCGGCGACGACGTCGTGCAGGGCCTGGGGCGATCGGCCGCTTCCCACCACGGTGAGGATGGCGAGGATGGTCCAGGTTGCGACCCAGACGATCTTGGCCGCTCCTTCGCCCACCGCTCTCGCGGCGACGAAGGGCAAGTTGGGGCCCTCGGCCGGCCAGAGCAGGACCGCCAGCAGCGCGTAAAAGAGCACCGCGCCCGGGCCGCCGCCGAACGGGGTCGCGGCACCGCTCAAGAGTCTTCCCAGCCCTTCGCCGAACCACCAGACCCCGGTCGACCAGATCATCGAGAGCACCAGTGCGGGTTTGACCGTCCGGCGCCAGGCGATCCCGAAAGCGATCAGGAACTGGATTCCAGCAAAAATGGTGTTGGTAAGGATCGGTTGGTGCGCCACCACGGAGGCATTCCAGGTGATCGTGTGTGCGATCCAGCTCGGATTGCCGTGGGCAGTACCGTGCAACATTCCGCTGAGGCCGTTGACGCCGGGCGTGAACATGAGAGGTTGGAGCTGGAGCGCCGCGTCCAACAACCAGACGGTGGCCAGGAGAAGCCGGAAGGTCTGCTGAAGGTCCCGTCGAGGGTGCGGCGCGACCTCCGCAGCCGAGGATTCCGCAGTGCTCGAGGGCCCCTTCCCAGCCCCTTGACCCATGGTCATCATCACCTCGTTCTCGGGGCCGTCGCTCACGCAGCACAGCGGAGACGCTCTCCACAGTTACGTCCGTGTCGGCGTGGCAGCTCTCCGCTCGCTGGACGTTACTTTGGGGTGCGCACCGAGCAGAGGACGATGCGATCGCGCCGTTCCTCCTGGCCTGTCGGCGCCAAATCGCTCTCTCCTCGAAGCGTGGCCTTGGTCGAGGCTCTCTGCACGTGGGTCATTCCGCAGCTCGAAGAAGACCTCTGTGGCTTCCTGACTCACATCGAGCAGACGCTCAACCCGAGTGGGAATGGCTCCACAGACGCACCCAACGCCCAGCTCGCAAGCGGGCTCGACGTCGGCATGCGGATGAGGGCGGTCGCCAGGTGAAGGGGGTGCCGGCGCCAGGCGGAGGAGCCACCGCGGACATCTCTCGACGCGAGGCGATCTCGACAGGAGCAAGCCGTCGCTTCGTGCCTCGTACGGTCGCCGCCGCCTGCGGGTCGCAGTGCCTGGGTCACGCCCCAGAGCGAAACCCCGACCTGCCAAACGCCCGGCGAGCGTTCACGTAGGCTGCCCTGCAGGGAGTTTCGCGTCGCGGTTCTGGACAGGATATGGACAAGCCGGTGCCCGAAAACGCGAAAGTCCTGCTGGAGAGGTGCGAGAGCGGCCGAATCGGACTCACTGCTAATGAGTTGACCTGGGTAACCGGGTCCGAGGGTTCAAATCCCTCCCTCTCCGCTCGGAGGCCGGGGCGCTGGGCCCCGACCCTCCGGATCGATCTGGCCCGCCCCGGCGTGGGCCTGCCGAGCCCCGCCATAGGGCAGGGACGGCCTGGTGCGAGGAGTGTGTGCGTAAGCGTGGGCCGCTACTGGCTGCAGACCTTGGGATGTCCCAAGAATCAGGTGGACTCCGACAAGTTGGAGGGTCACCTGGCGGCACGCGGCTATCGGCCGGCCTCGAGTCCCGACTCGGCCGACCTCGTCGTGGTCAACACGTGCGCCTTCATCGAGGCCGCGCGCCAGGAGTCGATCGACGCCGTGCTCGAGCTGGCCGACCAACGGGCGGAGGGTTCGCGGCTGGTGGTGACCGGCTGCATGGCCGAGCGCTACGGCGATGAGCTCATGGCCGCGCTGCCCGAGGTGGACCTCGTGGCCGGTTTCGGGCAGGACCTGATCACACCGGACGGTCCGCCACCGGTCCCGGTCGCCCTCGGGACCACACGCGGCACATCGATGGCGCGGCCAACCGGCGGCTTCGATCTGCTCGAGCTGCCCCGCCCCGCCGCCCGCTCGCCGTGGGCGTACGTCAAGGTGGCGGAGGGCTGCGACCGGATCTGTGGGTTCTGCGCCATTCCGTCCTTCCGGGGCAAGCAGCGCTCCCGCTCCGCCGGCGAGATCCTGGCCGAGGTCGACGCGCTCGCCGCGGGGGAGCGGATCGGCGCGCCGCCCTTGCGCGAGGTGGTCCTGGTGGCCCAGGACCTCGCCTCCTACGGCCGCGACCGCACCGGACCCGGCCGGGCCACGCGCACTGCGCATGGCCCCTCGCCCATCGCCGCCCTCACTCGTGAGGTGGCGGCCCGGGTGGCCCGCACCCGGCTCCTCTATCTCTATCCGTCGGGCCTGACCGACGAGCTGGTCGAGGCCGTCCTGTCCACCGGAGTCCCGTACTTCGACCTCTCGCTCCAGCACGTGGCGCGCCCGCTGCTGGCCAACATGCGTCGCTGGGGTGACGGCGAGCGCTTCCTGCGCCGCATCGCCGACATCCGCCGGGCCGCACCCGACGCCACCTTCCGTTCCTCCTTCATCCTCGGATATCCCGGCGAGACCGAGCGCGACCACGACCTCCTCCTCCAGTTCCTGGAGGCCGCCGAGCTCGATTGGGCCGGCTTCTTCACCTTCTCCAACGAGGACGGCACGCACGCGGCCGGGCTGGCCGACCAGGTGCCGCCCGAGCTCGCTCTCGAGCGGCTGCGCGAGTGCACCGAGGTACAGGACGCCATCACGGCCGCCCGACGCGACGCCCTGGTCGGCCAGGAGCGCCAGGTCCTCGTCGACGCGCCCGGCGAGGGGCGCACCGTGCACGAGGCGCCTGAGATCGACGGCATCGTGCATCTCCCCGGAGCACTCGAGGTGGGATCGATCGTCGCCGTGACCGTCACGGCCGCCGAGGGCCCTGACCTCTGGGCCGAACCGACCGGAGCCCGTGCCCTCGTCGGGACAGCCCCTGGCACACCGGAGGCCGTCGCCCGATGAGCGAGACCGCCCGGGAGACGCCCGGCAAACAGTTCACCTTCGGCCCCAGCGCCCTGGCCACCCCGGCCAACGCGGTGACCGTGATCCGTCTGCTCGCCGCGCCCGTCTACGTCCTCATGCTGGTGGCCTGGGGTGCCTCGTGGCTCAACGTCGTCGTTGGCCTGGCCCTGGCCGGCAGCGACGGGCTCGACGGGTACATGGCGCGTCGTCAGGGCACCACCCGTTCGGGCGCTTTCCTCGACCCCCTGGCCGACAAGGCCGTCGTGCTCGGCGCGCTCATCACGCTCTCCGCCCAGGGACACCTCCCCGCCCTCCCGGTTGCGCTCATCACCGCCCGCGAGGTGGGCATGCAGCTCTACCGTTCTTGGGCCGGACGACGCGGCGTCTCCATACCCGCCCGCTCGTCGGCCAAGATCAAGACACTGGTGCAGGACATCGCCGTCGGCACCTGCATCATCCCGCCGCTTGCCCACCAACACACGCTTCAGGTCGCCGTCATCTGGTTCGCCTGCGCGCTCACCCTGTACACGGGCGCGGAATACCTGCTCGACGGGCGCCGGGCGATGCACCGACCAACCGCACCCTAAGGTCACGCCTGTGAGGATCGAGATCGTCGCGGTGGGCACCGAGCTCCTGCTCGGTCAGATCGCGGACACCAACTCCGCCTGGCTGGGCGACCAACTGGCCGCCAACGGCGTGACGTCGCAGTTCCACCAGGCCGTGGGCGACAACCACACCCGCATGACGCTGGCCTTGCGCACCGCGCTGGCCCGCAGCGACGGCGTGATCATGTGCGGTGGCCTCGGCCCGACCCAGGACGACATCACCCGCGAGGCGATCGCCGACGTCATGAACGTCGAGCTGGTGCGCGACCCGGCCATCGTCGCGTTGATCGCCGACTTCTTCCGGGCCCGGGGCCGGGCCATGACGGCCAACAACGAGCGCCAGGCCGACGTCCCCGTGGGGGCCAGCATCATCCCGCAGACCATGGGGACGGCACCCGGGCTCATCTGCCCCGTAGGCAACAAGGTGATCTACGCGGTCCCGGGTGTGCCCTACGAGATGGCCGACATGTTCGAACGCGCCATCCTGCCGGACCTGCGCGCCCGCATGGCCGAGGCGGGAGAGGAAGGCGTCATCGCCTCCCGTGTGCTGCGCACCTGGGGCGCCAGTGAGTCGGGTCTGGCCGAGTCACTCCAGGGACGCATCGATGCGCTCGACGAGTCGGGCGACGTCACCCTGGCCTTCCTCGCGTCGGGCATCGAAGGCATCAAGGTGCGCATCACGGCGCGGGCCCGCACGATGAGTGACGTCGGCGCACTGCTCGACAAGGAGGAGGTCGAAGTGCGCCAGGCCATCGGCACCGCCTTGGGCGACATCGTCTTCGGGGTCGACGACGAATCGATGGAGATCGCCGTGGCCAACCGGCTCGTGGCCAAGAGTCTGACCTTCGGCGTGGCGGAGTCGCTCACCGGCGGACTCATCGCCTCGCGCCTCGTCAACGTGCCCGGCGCCTCGGCCTGGTTCCGCGGCGGTGTCGTCGCCTACCACGAGCAGGTCAAGTTCGACGTGCTCGGCGTCCCCGAGGGTCCGGTGGTCACCGAGGCGGCCGCGGCCGCCATGGCCGAGGGCGTTCGTCGGGTCACGCGTTCCGACGTCGGACTGGGCATCACCGGTGTGGCCGGGCCCGACGAGCAGGAGGGTGTCGCTCCCGGAACGATCTTCGTCGGCTTGTGTCTGCCCGATCGGCCGGCCCAGACCCGGGAGCTCCGGGTCCCCGGTGACCGCGAGCGGGTGCGCCAGTACGGGAGCATTTCCGCCCTCGACCTGGTCCGACGCGCCCTGGACACCCTGCCGGGCTGACCTCCCGGGCTGACCCCCACTCCCGGGAACGATTCGTCAGGAACGTTCCCGGAACAACGACCCCGGGCAGACCCCCGCGCTCACAGGAAGCCCACAGCGGGGTCACACTGGGGAGCCACGGGAGCGTGTGAGCCTGTGAGGCAGGGAGGTATGACCTGTGAAGACTGACAGCGGGCCCAGGGTCCTGGTGGTTGACGACGAACCCTCAATCGTCGATGCGGTGGCGACGTCGCTGCGCTACGAGGGGTTCACCGTCGACGAAGCCGTGACGGGGCGCAAGGCCCTCGCCCAGGCCCAGGAGGATCCGCCCGATCTCGTCATCCTCGATGTGATGCTCCCCGATCTCGACGGGCTCGAGGTCACCCGGCGCCTGCGCGCCGACGGCGTACGCGTCCCCGTCCTGTTCCTCACCGCACGCGACACACTGCAGGACAAGTTGGCCGGCCTCACGGTCGGTGGGGACGACTACGTCACGAAGCCGTTCGCGCTGGCCGAGGTCATTGCCCGGGTGCACGCCATCTTGCGTCGGACCGGCTACGAGCCCGAGGACGACGGCATCCTGCGCTTCGCCGACGTCGAGCTCGATGAGAGTGCGCACGAGGTGCGGCGCAGCGGCCACGTCATCAACCTGACCGCCACCGAATTCAACTTGCTGCGGTACTTCATGCTCAACCCGCGCCACGTGCTCTCCAAGTCGCAGATCCTCGACCACGTCTGGCACTACGACTTCGGCGGCGACGGGAATGTCGTCGAGACGTACGTGAGCTACCTGCGCAAGAAGCTCGAGAAGTTCGGGCCTCCGCTCATCCACACCATCCGCCTCGTCGGCTACACCCTGCGCGAGCCAGAGTCGGCCGCCGGGAGCGGAGCGGCCAGCGGAGCAGCCTGAGTGTCGCTGCGACTTCGGCTCCTCGTCGCGGTCGGGCTCATCTCCATCGTGGCGCTCGTCGTGGCGGACTTCGCCACCTATTCGGCGCTGCGCTCTTCTCTCTACCAGCAGGTCGACCAGCAGCTGACGGCCCAGGGTTTTCATTATCGCGGCAACCCCTTCACCGGGCAGATCACCTTGACCTGTGTGGCGCCCCCGGGTATCGAGGGCGACGGTGGGGCCGGGAACCCCGGGAACTCCGGGAACTCCGGCCAGCCAGTCGCCCCCGGAAGCTCGACCGGACCAGGCTTCCCGAACGTCATCGGCATCTCCTACGAGTCGGTGGTGGACCAGCACAGCCATGTCGTCGGCGGCCTCGAGTGCCCGGCCTACGTCGATGGCCACCCCTACCGGCCGCAACTCCCCGCGCACATCACCGGATTCACGACGCAACCCAACGGGACCGAGGCGGTCTACTTCACCACCTCGTCCGTCGCGCCCGGTGGTCCCGCCTTCCGTGTCCTGGCCACCAAGGCTCAGGACAATGCCGTCCTCATCCAGGCTCAGCCCCTCACCGAGCAGACGAGCACCTTGCACACGCTCTTCCTGACCGAGTTCGCCGTCACGGCGGGCGCGCTCGTGCTGGCGCTGGCCGGCGGCTGGTGGCTCGTCCGTCTCGGCCTGCGCCCGCTCGAGGACGTCGAGGCCACGGCGGAGTCGATCGCCGCCGGCAATCTCGATCAGCGCGTGCCTGGCGCCGATCAGCCGACCGAGGTCGGACGCCTGGCCCGCGCCCTCAACGTCATGCTCGAGCGCATCCAGGCCGCCTTCTCCGCCCGGCTGGCTTCCGAGCAACGCCTCCAAGAGTCGCAGGATCACCTGCGTCAGTTCGTGGCCGACGCGTCGCACGAGCTGCGCACGCCCATCGCCGCTGTCTCCGCCTACGCCGAGCTCTTCGAGCGCGGTGCGGCAACGAACGCGAACGATCTGTCCCGGGTGATGGCCGGCATCCGCACCGAGACGGCACGCATGGACCGGCTGGTGAGTGACCTTCTCACGCTGGCCCGGCTCGATGAGGGTGCCCCCATGCAGCTCGCTCCCGTCGAGCTCGTCGCCCTGACCTCCGAGGCCGTCCGCACGGCCAGCGCGGTCGGGCCCGAGTGGCCTGTGCAGTTCTGGGCGGCCAACCCGGTCGAGATCACGGGCGACAAGGACCGTCTGCGTCAGGTGATCGACAACCTGTTGGCCAACGTGCGCGCCCACACGCCGCCGGGAACCGCGACCACTGTGCGCGTCGACACGGACGGGGACGATGCCCGCATCGAGGTGCACGACAGCGGACCGGGCATGCCGACCGACGAGGCGCGGCGTGTCTTCGAGCGTTTCTACCGGGCCGATCCGGCCCGCGCCCGCCGCACCGGAGGGAGCGGACTCGGCCTCTCCATCGTGTCCGCCATCGTCGTCGCCCACGGCGGCACGGTCTCGGCAGACTCGGCGCCAGGCCAGGGCATGACCGTCACCGTCCGCATCCCGACCACCGCTCCCCCGGACCCTGACAGCGTGCCCGAAACGACCGTCCCCGTTCCCGGTCCCGTCCCCATCCCCGACGCCACCCCGACCGACGTCGAACCGATTGCGCCCGACACCGCCTCGCCTGACTCCGCCTCGCTCGACACCTCTTCGAGCGACGCAACCGCCGCCGCCAACGGCGATGCCGCCCCGGTTATCGACGCGCCTGCGCCTGCGCCTGCGCCTGCGCCGGCAACGGACAGCTGACACCGGGCACGCTCGCCCCTCGATTCACACCGAGCCCACAGCTGACCCCCACGCTGACCGGAGCCGCCGCCCGCACCATGCAGGGCATGACAGCCCTGGCGGCCCCCGACGAAGTGGACATGGATCCCCGCCGCGCCCCGGTGGACGTGGAGATCGTCGTCCCCGTCTACAACGAAGCGCCCCAACTGGCCGAGCGCATCATCGCCTTACGCACCTTCCTCGATGAATCCTTCCCGTTCCAATCCGTCGTCACCATCGTCGACAACGCCAGCACCGACAACACCTTTGTGGTGGCCACCGCCCTGAGTGACTCCATGTCGGGCGTGGCGGCCTTGCATCTTGATCGGAAGGGCCGGGGCTTCGCCCTGCGCGAGGCATGGTCGACGAGCCGCGCCCCCGTCGTCGCCTACATGGACGTGGATCTTTCGACGTCGCTCGAGGCACTGCTGCCGCTGGTCGCCCCGTTGCTGTCCGGACACCGCGACGTGGCCATCGGCTCGCGCTTGGCCCGGGGCGCTCGCGTCGTGCGCGGTCCCAAACGTGAGCTCATCTCGCGCACGTACAACCTCATCCTCCGCATGACCCTGCGCGGTCGCTTCAGTGACGCTCAGTGCGGTTTCAAGGCCCTGCGGCGAGATGCGGCCGAGCGCATCCTCCCGCTCGTCGAGGACAACCAGTGGTTCTTCGACACCGAACTGCTGGTGATGGCGGAGAGGCTTGGTCTGCGCATCGGTGAGGTTCCGGTGGATTGGGTCGACGATCCCGACTCGCGCGTCCACATCGTCTCGACCGCCACCGACGACCTGCGCGGCATCTGGCGCATGCTCGTGCGCCGCCCCAAGGGACTGCCGCGCGCCACGGTGCACGAGGTCACCTCCGACCAGTTGCTGCGCTTCGCCGGCGTCGGGCTGGTGAGCACGCTCGGCTACCTGTTCCTCTTCGTCGCCTGGCGTCCCGTCCTCGGTGCGTTCGCGGCCAACGCTCTGGCCATGGCTCTCGCCACGTTGTTCAACACGGCGGTGCACAAGGAACTGGCCCGCGGCGCCGACGGCCAGAGCCGACACGCCCGGATGGCGCTCGTCACCGTGTTGCTCTACATGGTGAGCCTGGCTTTCACCTCTCTCGGTCTCGTCGTGGCCCAGTGGGTCGCACCCTCGGCCCTCCTGGCCGAGGTCGTGGCCCTGACCCTGGCCAACATGGTCGCGGCCGTCTTCCGCTTCTCGGTTCTGCGGGCCTGGGTCTTCCGACCGCGCACGCGCGGCGCCGCCCACTTCCTGGAGGTCTCGTCTTGATGGACCGCACCCCACGCCCCGACGCGCCTATCGGGGTGCTCGATCTGCCTGCGCCGGCGACCATCCCCGCCGACCCCGCAGCTCCCGGCGACCCCGCAGCTCCCGGCGACCCCGCAGCTCCCGCCGGCGTTACGACCACCAGCCCGCCCACGAACGCTCCCAACGGCACCGACCTCGACACGACCGATACTCACGGGACCGATCCCCATGGGATCGATTTTGCCGATGGCTCCTCGAATGGGCGACCGCCTGGATCGACTTGGCCACCGGGGCCGCGCCCCGGCCGCGTGCAGCGCTTCTTCCGAGGCAAGGAGAGCGACGCAGCCTGGGTTCGGCCCGCCCTCCTCGTGCTCCTTGTCGGAACGGCCTTTCTCTACCTGTGGGACCTCGGTGCCAGTGGTTGGGGCAACTCCTTCTACGCGGCGGCCGTCCAGGCGGGCACCAAGAGCTGGAAGGCCATGTTCTTCGGCTCGTCGGACTCGTCGAACTTCATCACCGTCGACAAACCGCCGGCCTTTCTCTGGCCGATGGAGATCTCGGCCCGTATCTTCGGCTTGAACTCGTGGAGCATGCTCGTACCCCAGGCGCTCGAGGGCGTGGCCACGGTCTGGCTGGTCTATCTCTCGGTGCGCCGCTGGTTCAGCGCGCAGGCCGCACTGCTTGGTGGTCTCGTCGTCGCGCTGACACCGGTGGCCGCGATGATGTTCCGCTACAACAACCCCGACGCCCTGCTTGCTCTGCTCCTCACCGGCGCCACCTATGCCACCATGCGCGCGCTCGAGAAGTCTCAGACGAAGTGGCTCGTACTGGCCGGTGGACTCATCGGCTTCGGTTTCATCACCAAGATGATGCAGGCGTTCCTGATCATTCCCGTGCTGGCGGTGGTCTACCTGCTCGCCGCACCGGCCGGCTGGTGGCGCCGCGTCTGGCAGACCATTGTCATGGGTCTCTCCGTCGTGGTCGCCGGAGGCTGGTGGGTGGCGGTGGTCGCGCTCACGCCCGCTTCGGACCGCCCGTACGTCGGTGGGTCGCAGGACAACAGCATTCTCAACCTCATCTTCGGCTACAACGGGTTCGGCCGTCTGACCGGGAGTGAGTCCGGCAGCGTGGGCGGCGGCGGCGCCGGCACTGCCATGTGGGGCCCGACCGGCTGGACTCGGCTCTTCAACCCCGAGTTCGGCAACATGATGTCGTGGCTCGTGCCCGGCGCGCTCGTCATGGGTGCCGTGCTGCTGGCCATCACCATCCGCAACCGCCGCACCGACCGCGAACGCGCCGCGTTGTTGCTCTGGGGTGGTTCGCTCGTCTGCATCGGGCTCACCATCTCGCATGGCCCAGGGCATCATCCATCCGTACTACACCGTCGCCTTGGCGGCGCCCCTCGGTGGGCTCGTCGGCATCGCCACCATGGGCCTGTGGGAGCGTCGCACGAGCTGGCCCGGTCGCCTGGGCCTGGCCGCGCGCTCTCGCCGCCACGGTGTGGTGGAGCTACGTGCTCCTGGGGCGCACGCCCAACTGGTTCCCCTCGCTCCGTCCCTTCGTGCTGATCGCGGGTGGCCTGGGTGTGCTGGCCATCCTCTTGTTGCCGTTGCTGCGGTCCGTGCCCAAGCTCGCCGTCGCCGCGGTCTCGCTGCTCGGCCTCGGAGCGGCGTTGGCTGCCCCCCTCTTCTCGACCGTGGCGACCGCAACGACGCCGCACAGCGGCGCCATCCCTTCGGTCACCCCGACCGCCCAAGGCGGGTTCGGGGGACCGGGCGGTCCCGGTGGTGGCTTCCCCGGAGGCGGTCCGGGTGGTGGCTTTCCGCCGTGCCTTCGCCGGTGGCGGCTTTCCCGGTGCCGCCGCCGGCGGAGGTTCCCCGGTGGTGGCTTCGCCGGCGGTACGTCTGGAAACTCCGGCACCGGCACCGGCACCGGCACCGGCACCGGCACCGGCACCGGCAACAGCGCCAACAACGGGTCGGCCAATGGGGCACACAGGTTCGGCGGGTTCGGCGGCGGAACCACGTCGCCCTTCGGTGGTGGAACGGGTGTCGGTCGCGCCTTCGGTGGCGGCGGCGCCGGCGGCGGTGGATTCTTGAACTCGAGCACCTCCAATGCAGCACTGACGCAAGAAGCTGCAGACCAACGCCAGCAGGTACACCTGGGTCGCAGCGACGGTGAACTCGAACAATGCGGCCGGCTACCAGCTGGCCAGCGGCGATCCGGTCATGGCGATCGGCGGCTTCAACGGCACCGATCCCTCGCCCACGCTCGCGCAGTTCGAGAAGTACGTGTCCGAGGGCAAGATCCACTACTACATCGCCGGCCTGGCGCCGGCGGTGGTGGCGGATTCGGTGGAGGTCGCGGCGCAAGCGGCAGCAGCGATGACGCTTCGGCTATCACCTCGTGGGTGGAGTCACACTTCACGGCCGAGACGGTCGGCGGCGTGACGATCTACAACCTCGCTGGCGGATCGAGCTGATCGGCCACACCCCGTCCGGGTCGACGAAACGGTCCGACACGGATGCACGCGACACCTCGGCCCGCCGCATGCGACGCTCAGGTGAGCAGGCGTCGGTAGAGCTCGAGGGTCGCCGCGTCGAAGGCGACGAAGCGGACAAGGAGAACGTCGGTGTCCGCCGCGCCGACGGTTGTCACGGCCAGGGCGGCGGCCAGATCCGGAGGGTAGCCGTAGACACCGGTGGAGATGGCCGGGAAGGCCACGCTGCGCGCGCCCACGTCGTCGGCCACGGTGAGCGCGGCGCGGTAGCACGAGGCCAGCGTCTCGGGCTCGCCCGAAGTGCCGCCCTGCCAGACGGGACCAACGGTGTGGATGATGAAGCGGGCCGGCAGCTCGAAGCCATCGGTGATCACGGCCTGTCCCGGCGGGCACCCGCCGATGGCCCGGCAGGCCGCATGGAGCTGCGCCGCACCGGCGGCCCGGTGGATGGCGCCGTCCACACCGCCACCGCCCGCCAGTTGTGGGTTGGCCGCATTGACGACCGCATCCACCTGCTCGACGGTGATGTCGCCCTGGGCTGCTTCGAGTCGCGGTGGCACGCTGCTCAGATCTTTGCGCACCACCGCAGCCACCGCAGCCTGCCGCCCGCATGCACGGCTACGGGGTTCAGCCCGTCGTCGTGGTGGCGCCCGAGGCGGACGCCGGGACCAACTTGGCGATCGCGGTCGGGTGCGCCGGCGCCTTCTGGGCCACCTTCTCGCCCCACTTGGTGAACGTCACGGTGCCCGCAATGGACCCCTTGCTCGACGTGCCGGTGGTCTGCTCGATCGGGAGCGGCGGGCCGCTGGTCGCGACCCACAGCGTCGAGCTGACGGTGTTGCCCGAGTTGTCACTGACCGAGCCGACGACGGCGAGCGCCGACTTGCCGTCGAGCGTCTTGGTGGCGCCGTAGTGGAAGGGACCGTTCATCTTGAGCTCGCTCCCCACCTGCGAGTCGAGCAGGCCCGCCACCAGCTCGCTGTACTGCTGGCTGGTGGGGTCGAAGGAGATCCACTTGCCGGAGTACTTCTTGGCTGTCGTCGCCGAGAGGCCCATGACGTTCTTGAGGGCCGTGGGATTGCCATTCACGTATCCAGCCGACCCGACCGCAACCACGGTCATGTGCTCGGTGGTCTTCCCTTGGACCAGCGTGAGGGTCTGGGTACCCGACTTCACTCCGGTGTCGCCGCTCACGTTGAACGAAATGTTCCCTTGCTTGGCGTGGGAGGCGTAGTGCACACCTTGGTCGCCCACGGCGTTGATGGCGGCCAGGTACTCGGTCTGGGCGCTGGCCGGCCGGCTGGCGCCGGCGGGGGTGGCGGCGAGGCTGGTGAGTCCGACGGTGGCGACGGTGGTGACGGTCGTGACCGCCGCTGCGACAACGGTGGCGACGGCGGCTGCTTGTGTCCGCGTTCGTGTTCGTGTCGGGCCGGTGCCTCGGGCGGCGGGGATCGTGGCCGCGGCGTGTCGGGCGTGGTTGTGGCGCGTGAGGCGCATGACCTGGGCTCTCCCTGGGGGGTCGTGGGAGGGTGGCGCAGAGTTGGCCGCCCGTCCCGTCAGATGGGTTCCATTGTCTCACGGCCTGCGGCGCAGAAGGGTTCGCCGGGGCGTGGGGGGCGCGGTGACCTGGGGCGGGCGGGGGAGGGGGCGACGCCGGGCCGGGGGTCAGACGGTGTTCGTGTGACCGATGGAGATGCTGGCCTGCGGGGCCATCGGGCGCACAGGTTCGCCCCAGGATGAGTAGACGATGTGCTCGGCCGCCGTCCTCTTCCCGTGCGCATTCAGCGAGTCCTCCTCGACGGGGACGTGGCGGCCGTCGGCCTTCACGTAGAGCACGACGGGCACGGATTTGTGACCGAGCGTCTGCTTGCCCTCGATGGCATCGACGGCGTGACCGTCGATCGTGCGCGGGCGTCCCAGTTTCAGAGAGCCCTTCAACGCCAGCTCGTTGGAGATGTCGCTGGAGCGCACACCCGCCACGATGGAAGAGAAGTCGTTGTTGTCGGTGGAGAATTCGATCCACTGGCCGGCGGCGTCGCGGGCCTCGGAAGCGCTGAAGCCGGCCAGTGTCTTGAGCGCACCGGCGTTGCCCTTCAGAAACGAGGTGTCGCCGATGACGTCGATGGTGGCGGTGTCGTTGAGGGTGTTGCCGCTACCCAAATGGATGAGCTGGGTACCCGAGGCCGGCCCGGCGTCACCGGTCTCGGCCAGGGTGGTCTTGGACCCGCTCGAGGAGGAGGCGTAGTGGACGTACCACGACTTCGTGGTGGACAGGGCGTCCCGGTAGAGAGTGTCGGCGTTGGGGTGCGACGGCGTGGCCGACGCCGGTGCTGGTGTCGGCACGGCCAGGAGTGTCATTGCGGCACCGCCGATGGCGACGGCCCCGGCCAGGGCGAAAGCGGCGCTCGTGGTGCGGGCGGCGAAAGGTCGGGCCACCAAGCATCTGACCCGCAAACTGGACCTCCCCTTTCCACTTCCCTCCAGACGTCAGCTTCGCACGTCGCCGCGGGGTGTCCTCGTCAGGTCCGTCCCGGTTCAGCTCGTCGGTTTCGGAGGTTTGGGGGACCGTTCTCCTCCGGGTCACCGGTCCCGTGCGAGGATCCACGTCCTACGAACACATGTTCGTTATGCTGCCCGACAGGCAGCTGCCGAGGCGTCACACCCTTTCCGTAGGGTCAGCGCCACGCCGGTCGATAGCGGGCAGCGGCGCAGCTCGAGGTCGAAAGCAGTCGGTGAAGAGGCGGACCCAACAGGGACGACGTCGAACAGGTCGGCGTCGAACAGTCGAACAAAGCAAAAGCAGAAGAGAAGAGCAGAGAGAGGGAGAAAGATGGCAGAAACGGATAGGGACAAGGCACTCGACACTGCGCTGGGGCAGATCGAGAAGCAGTTCGGCAAGGGCTCCGTCATGCGGATGGGCGACAACCTCGGGATGAACATCGAGTCGATCCCCACTGGCGCCCTCTCGCTCGACCTGGCGCTGGGGATCGGCGGGCTACCCCGTGGTCGTGTCGTCGAGATCTACGGCCCTGAGTCCTCCGGAAAGTCCACCCTGGCCATGCACGCGGTGGCCGAGGCTCAGCGCAACGGCGGCATCTGCGCCTACATCGACGCCGAACACGCCATGGACCCGGTCTACGCCCGGGCCATCGGGGTCAACGTGGACGACCTGCTGATCTCGCAGCCCGACACGGGTGAGCAGGCGCTCGAGATCACCGACATGCTGATCCGCTCCGGTGCGCTCGACATCGTGGTGATCGACTCGGTGGCGGCGCTGACGCCGCGGGCCGAGATCGAAGGCGAAATGGGCGACACCCACGTCGGGTTGCAGGCCCGCCTCATGTCGCAGGCCCTGCGCAAGCTGACCGGGACGTTGGCCAAGTCCGACACCATCGCCATCTTCATCAACCAGCTGCGGGAGAAGATCGGCGTCATGTTCGGGTCGCCCGAGACCACGCCGGGTGGTCGGGCCCTGAAGTTCTACTCGTCGATCCGGCTGGACATCCGGCGGATCGAGGCCATCAAGGACGGTACCGACGTGGTCGGCAACCGGACGCGGGTCAAGGTCGTGAAGAACAAGTGCTCGGCCCCCTTCAGGCAGGCCGAGTTCGACATCATGTACGGCAAGGGCATCAGCCGTGAAGGTTCACTGCTCGATGTGGCGATCGAGCTCGGGTTCGTCAAGAAGTCCGGGGCCTGGTTCACCTACGAAGGTGAGCAGCTGGGCCAGGGTCGCGAGAACGTCAAGACCTTCCTGTCGGAGAACCCGCAGCTGATGGCCGAGATCGACGACCGGGTGCGTGAGTGCCTCACTCCCAAGGAGGTCGACGAGCTGGCCGAGGAGGGCGTGCTCGACCCTGACGACGTGCCCATTTCGATCGACTCGTAGGTCTTACCCCGCCGCTCACGGCAACGAAGCCCCCGGACGGTCACCGCACTCCCTCAGGTGGCCGGGTCCGGGGTGCTTCGCGTCCGGGGCCGGGACGGGCCCGGGATCCGGAGCAGAATGGAGTGATGCCATCTCCCCTGACGTGGAAGCGAGCGCGTCTACCGGGTCTTCGACCGGGTGGTGCCGACGGTGCCCTTCCGTTACCTGCCGCCGAAGCAGTCGGTGCGTCTGGCCTTCAACGTGATCCTCGACCGTGAGCCCGACGCAGCGGGCGGGGCCGAGTACACGGCCAAGTTGGCCGAGGGTGAGCTGTCACGGCACGGTGTGGCCGAGGCGCTGGCCCACTCCGAGGAGTTCCGGCGCCAG
Organism: uncultured Acidimicrobiaceae bacterium; assembly: GCA_963726855.1. Classification (GTDB taxonomy): domain Bacteria; phylum Actinomycetota; class Acidimicrobiia; order Acidimicrobiales; family RAAP-2; genus Bog-473. The sequence goes on along the minus strand of CAVSEB010000006.1, from coordinate 86,339 downwards.
GTGCCGATCGGCAACGTGCTCCTCTCGATGCACGTCAGCCGGAGCCTCTTCGTGGCCGGGTTGCCCCGGGCGGCCCGCATCCTCGACCTGGGCGGCACCCACCAGGGCCTGGCGGACGGCGCGCTCGTCCACCTCGGGTATCCGTATCCCTTCGAGCAGCTCGTGGTGGTGGACCTGCCGGTCGAGGAGCGCGACGAGATCTACCAGGGTGGTTCGACGGGGCAGTCCGTGCAGTCGGAGCTAGGTCCGGTCGAGTTCGCCTTCCACTCCATGGTGGACCTGAGCCGATACGCCGATGAGCTCCTTCGACATGGTCTACAGCGGGCAGTCGATCGAACACGTGAGCGAGGAGGACGGCGACTCGGTGGTGCGTGAGGCCTATCGAGTCTTGGCGCCCGGCGGCTGGCTCTGCCTGGACACACCGAATGGCCCGGCGTGGCGCCTGCGCTCGGACGTGCCGATGAACCACGACCACAAGATCGAATACGCGCGCGGGCGAGCTGGTCGACAAGCTGACGAGCGGCCGGCTTCGAGATTGCCGAGTGCAAGGGCCTCAACCTGATGCGGCGTGGTGTGGCGGCCGGGGTGTTCGACGAGGCGGAGGCCAGTGCGAACCCCGGCGTCTTCGCCGCCGCCGACGAGTGTCTGTTGCTGGCGGTGGTGGCCCGGAAGCCGCCACCGTACGGCTCCGGCTACGGCTACGGCGTCGTGACGGCCTGGATGGTGTTCGGCACGTACTCGACCCAGGTCTGACCCGGCTGCATCGGGATCACCGCGCCGGTTGCGTCGACGTACTGGGTGGGCGACCCGAGTGTGGTGCGGTGCCAGGTGGCCGGATAGGCCATGCCGTTCCGGTAGACCACGGCCGTCCCGCTGGCGTTGGGGTACAGGTCGGCCTGGACCTCGAGGCCGCCCTGTTAGTTCTCGGCCCAGGGCCCGTAGCTGATCTGGACGTACTGCACGACGACGTTGGCGGCGGCGTTCTGGGCGCCGTTCTGGAGGGTGTCGGGGGTGGTCCCGTTGTAGAAGCGCTGGAAGAGCTGGGAGGTCGGGTTGTACTTCCAGGTGACGTTGGACGTGCCCGAGAAGTTGATGTTGACGGTCGAGACCGGGGTGCCGCCGGCCGGGACCACCTTCGAGTACGTGAAGAGTGGTTGCGGCGGCGTGGTCATGGTGGGGTGGGTGCCGTAGGCGGCCGGGGTCGAGGTGTAGTCGGAATCCGGGGCAACCTGGCCGGCCGGGTGGATCATGATCGACGGCAGGTTGCCCAGGTCGACGTTGACGATCGGGGAGGAGTTGAGGTTGGCCAGGACGGGGTTGATCCCGCCCACGTGGACCTCGAGCGGAGTGCCGAGCTGGCCCAGAATCCCGATGTCGATGTTGCGAGCCGACCGGACGGGCCCGACCAGGGCGGCGTCCTGGCACTGGAAGACCGCGGCGTAGCGGGTGATGCCGCCCTCGACGGGTTCCTCGAAGACGATGTCCGCCTTGTCGATTCCGGCTTGGTGCGGCCGGGCGGCGGGATAGTTGTCGATCTTGACCGCCAGGGCAGGACGCTGCGGGACCTGACCGTTCGGCGCGGGCGCGCCGGTGAGCGGGCAGTTGGGCGGCGGCGTCGTCGACGAGGTGGTCGTCGGTCGGCCTCTTGAGCGGTGCTGCGTCCTTGCCCGCGGCCGCCGAAGAGCAGGCGCTGAGGAGCAGTCCGGCGAGGCCGATCGCACCCAGGACGCCCCAGGCGAGCGGCCGGCGCGCCCGCGGGCGAAGTTGGTCTGATCTGGTCATCTCTGCGGGTCGATGGTAGGGGGATGGAAGTCGGAAGTGGTGGCACGCCTGGGGTTGTTGGCGTGCCTGGTCACACGTCAGGCGGGTCGTTCGGAGCGGCGACAGGGTAAGGCCTGTCCGGCCCTGAGGGCCAGATCTGCGCTGGACGGCCGAGGTGCGCGGTTCGGGCAGGTCAGTGGCTTGCGACGTGAGGCGGGTGCTGCTCAAGCCGAATTCGTCGTGGCCGCGCTGCCGGCGGCGGCCGAGGAGCCGGTGTAGACCTCTGCCCAGTTTCCGGTGGACCGGCCGTGACTGCCGGCCGGACCGAGGCCGAAGCGACTGTAGAGGTTCTCCATGGCCCGGTTGATCTCGTCGGTGACACCGGGAAACGGGCCGGGGACGACGTTCGGGTAGATGATGCCGGTGGTCGACAGCAACGAGACGAACGAGGCCGACCCGCTTGCGAACACGCCGCCGCCGTTGCCGGGAGCCGTGTAGTAGGTCATGTCGGACCAGTTCGACTGACCGGGAACGGGGGAGTGAGCCACGACGTCCACGTTTTTCGGACCGGGCATGGCGGGGACGTAGCGGTCGTACTCACCGAGGATCGTGGTGGGAAAGGTATGACCGTCCTCCAGGTTGCAGCCGTTCCAGAACCAGGTGGAGGCGTCCGTCACGATGAGGTCGGCCTTGGCCCCGACGGACTGGTACATGGAGCCGATCAGGTTCGACTCGGGGTTGTTCACCGGAGCCTGGTCCCAGTTGACCGTGGTCAGCGCCGGTTGTTCCGCGGCGATGGGGTCCTCGGTCGCGTCCTTGTAACAGACCTGGAGGCGGTTGGGTCCGACCGACGTCGGCTGTAGTCGGATCTGGCGATAGCACGCGTTGGCACCGAGAAAGGCGACGTTCACCCCACCGGCGACGGCGGACGCAGTGGCGTCGCGCATGGGCGTCGACCAGTACTCGTCGTGTCCCATGCTGAAGAGGCAGCGGTGATTGGCCAGCAACTGGGGCCGGGTGTGCAAGTCGACGTCGGTCCAATAGGTGACGTCGGCGCCGAGCCGCTCGAGCTGGAAGACGAGGGGGAATTCGTTCCCGACGAAGTCGGCCGCTCCCGACGCCCACGTCTGGGGGTAGGGGCGGTCGAAGGAAACGGCACGGGCCCGATTGGCGAAGTTCTGGCCTCCGTTGCCGGTGGGGCCGTAGTACAGGCTGTACTCGCCGTAGAGGTTGTAGGCCTGCCACGTCGTCACGCTGTTCTGCATGACGTAGGCGGCCTTGGACGAGTCGTCGCGCACCGTGAGCGGGACGAACTGCTCTTGGCCGCCGTTGCCGACCAGCTTGAGCAGATAGCAGCCCGGCGGCCACTCCTTGGTGATGCTGATCGTCATGGTGGGCGACCACGGACAGGACACCGTGCCGATGCCCGGGGAGACGACCGGAGACGGTTGCGCACCTGCCTTCACCATGTCGCTCTGCCAGACGAGCCGTCCACCCAGGCCCTGGTAGTAGCCCATTCGGTAGGCCTGGACCTGTACCGCCTGCGCCGTCGTGTTCACGAACAATGCGACGTCGTCGCCGTGGACTGCGCTGACCTGGCTGGCGAAGCCCTCGAGCGTGTGGTCGGGCTGGACGTGGGAGCAGACCCAGTTGAGCGTGCCGCGCCTTGGCGTTCTCCGCGATGATCCAGGGCGCCGTCGGAATGACGACACCGCTGGCCAGCTTCTTGTTGACGACGGCCGGTGGCTTCTTCTTGTCCGGGGCGCCTGGGCTGGGCGGGCACGCGTCGGGCGGGCGGCTTCTTCGGCGTCTGGGCAGCGATGACCGCTCCGGCGGCGCCGAAAGCGGAGAACTGGAGGAACTTCCGGCGGTCGAGACGGCCGTCCTCAGGTGGCGATGCATCAGCCGAGGAGAAGCCGCCGTCCGGTGGGAGCGGCTGCACGGCAAAAGTTTACCTGGGAGCCGGACGCGGGGCTCTTTGCGCTCTCGCTCGTCGGAGCGTCGGTCCGGCACCCCCTACCATTCCGGAGTGACCTGGGTCCGTTCGATCCCTCGCCCGCTCCGACAGCCGCTGTCCCGCTTCGTCCACGCGGCCTGGGAGGCCGCGGGTGAGCTCGGTGCCATCGGTCCTGACGACCCCCGTGGTCGTCGCTTCGGCCGGATGGGCCGAGGTGCGTGCGTGATCTTCCCCCAAGGGGCGATCTACAACGAGCACCTGATTCACATCGGGGACGAGACGATCATCGGGCCCGGGGTGAGCCTGACCGCTGGGATGGCCCCGGGGCAGATCATGCCGACCGACCCGGTGGTCTCCATCGGGAGCCGTTGCCTCATCGGGCGGGGCTCGCACATCGTCGGTCACTGGGAAGTCGTGCTCGGTGACGATATTCAGACGGGGCCTTACGTCTACATCACCGACCAGAACCACACCTATCTCGACCCGGTCGAGCCCATCGGCCGCCAATGGCCGACGGAGGCGGCGGTGCGGATCGGTTCGGGCAGTTGGCTGGGGGCCAATGCGGTGATCCTCCCTGGGGCGCAGATTGGCGAGCACGTCGTCGTTGCCGCCGGCGCCGTGGTGCGCGGCGACGTCCCCGACCGCTGCGTCGTGGCCGGCGTGCCGGCGCGCATCGTGCGGCGTTGGGTCGAGGGCCAGGGCTGGGTGGACGAGAAGGACCTGGCCCTGCCATGACGCGATCAACGTCGCTTCGGCTTCGGCCCTGGCCGGCTTCTCTGCTGACGGTGAGCGGCCAGGACGGACCCGGCATCTCGGAGCGGCTCTTCGCCGCGTTGGCCGAACGAAAGGTCGCGGTGGAGGACGTGGAACAGGTCCGTGTCCACGGACACCTGTTGTTGTGCGTCGAGGTGTCCGTGCGGGCGGACGAGGTCGACGACCTCCGCATGCGCTCTGGCGCGGTGGCTCGACCGGATGGGGAGTGCAGGTTTCGATCGACCCGCTGGTCGAGGCCGACCAGGCCGGCGATCCCGAGCACCACACCGTCACCGTGTTGGCCCCCGAGATCGATGCCGCGACGCTCGAAGCGGTGACCGGTCGGGTTGCCGCCAGCGGGGGCAACATCGAGCGCATCGTGCGGCTGGCCGCCTATCCCGGTGCACAGCTACGAGCTGACCGTGGCCGGCGCCGACCTCGAGCAGCTGCGCCGTGCGCTGGCCGCGGAGGCGGCGACCCGTGAGGTCGACATCGCGGTGCAGGTGGCGGGACTGCATCGGCGGGCCAAGCACCTGATCGTCATGGACGCCGACTCCACGCTGCTCCAGGGCGAGGTCGTCGATCTCTTGGCCGAGCGGCGCGGGTGCGGCGAAGAGGTGGCGGCGGTCACGGCGGCGGCCATGGCGGGGGAGCTCGACTTCGAGGACGCCCTCCGGCGCCGGGTGGCTCTGTTGGCCGGTCTGCACCGGGAGGACCTGCTCGCCGTCCGCGAGCAAATCGTGCTGACCCCCGGCGCCCGCACGCTGGTGCGCACGCTCAAACGGTTGGGCTACGAGCTGGCCGTGGTCAGCGGCGGTTTCACCCAGGTCATTGCGCCCCTGGTCGAGAGCATGGGGATCGACCACCTGGCCGCCAACGAACTTGCGGTCGACGGACGACGTGCTCACCGGCGAGCTCTAGGGCCCCGTCGTGGACCGGGCCGGCAAGGCGGCGGCCCTCGTGCGGTTCGCCGAGGCGGCCGGTGTGCCGCTGGCCCGCACCATCGCCGTGGGCGACGGCGCCAACGACATCGACATGCTGGCGGTCGCCGGGCTCGGGATCGCCTTCAATGCCAAGCCGATGGTGCGCGAGGCGGCGGATACCTCGTTGAACGTGCCCTACCTCGATGCGATCCTGTTCCTGCTCGGCATCTCGCGCCGGGACGTCGAGCGGGCCGATCGCCTGGACACGATGGCGACCTCGTGACGGTGCTGGCCCAGGGCGAGCAGGGCCGCGTCGCCGACAACCGGGGCAACCGGCCCCTTCTGCGCGGCTGGCTCCACGCCGCTGCCTTCTTGGGCTGGCTGATCGGCGGGCCGTTCCTGGTGGCGGCTGCACCCGATGCGGCGGCCACGGCGCTCCTCTCCGTCTACGTGGCGAGCCAGCTGCTGATGTTCGGCACCAGTGCGGCCTTCCATCGGATCCGTTGGTCGGCCTCCGCCTGGCGCCGGATGCGGCGGGCCGATCACAGCGCCATCTTCGTGGGCATCGCCGGCACCGACGACGGCGGTGGTCGGTCTGTCGCTGACCGGATGGGCCGAGATCCTCGTCCTGACCCTGGCCTGGGGCGGCGCAGCGGCCGGAGTCACGTTGCGCCAGGTCTGGCTCGACGCGCCGCAGTGGGTGGTGGCCATTCCCTACGTGATCGTGGGTTGGTGTCCCGATCGTCGTGGCGCCGCAGCTCGTGCGCGCCCTCGGCGGGGCGGGTTTCGCCATCGTGGTCCTGGCCGGGTTGGTCGACACGGCGGGGGCACTGGTCTATGCCAGCAAGCGCCCCGACCCCTGGCCCCGCGTGTTCGGCTTCCATGAGGTGTTCCACGCCTGCACCCTGGTCGGAGCGGCGATGTTCGCCTACGTCGTGGCGTTCATCGCATTGCCTCGCTACTGAGTTTCCGTTTTTCGTCGCGCACCGTCCGTCGGGGCGACCGTTTATTAGTAATGGGATCCGCTCGGCAACCGGTGACGAGTTCGGCGCTCGATGGCGTCCTGCGCCAGAGCCCGCCGTTGGACCTGGCAACGGTGGCTCGGATGACGGGCGAAGAACTGGCCTCGCAGCTCGGCTCGTGGCATCGAGTCCGTGCGGTCGCCGACGGAAACATCGTGCAGCTTCTCGGCGAGGTGATGCGCCGAGAAGAACTTCAGGTCCGACGGAGCGACCTCACCAGAGGACTGGCAGGTCGAGCGGTTCGGCCTTTCGGTCGCTTCCGCCCGGAACTACGGCCGGGTGGCCGAACGGGCCATGGACCTGCCCCATCTGACCGGAGCGCTCTGCGCGGGCGACATCAGCCTCGACAAGATGCGGGCCGTCGTAGGTCTGGCCACACCCGAAACCGACCAGGAGCTGGCGGCGTGCGCCGGCGAGCACACCGTGGCGGAGTTGAGCGAGGTGGCCCGATCGCTCCGGCCACGACCGGACGCCGCGGGCAAGAGAGGACGACCCGTCGGCTCCACGCGCTTCAACGAGGCATGCCACACCATGTCGGTGCAGTTCCCCGCGGAGGAGTTCGCCGAGGTGCGCGCAGCCGTCGAGTCGCAGGCCAAGGCGTTGCCCAGTGACGGCGAGACGCCGTGGGACGAGAGGCAGTACGACGCCTTCCTCGGGTTGTTCCGGGCCGGTGCCTCGGGCCGATCCGACCGGGGCGAAGGGGCGAGTCCGTACTTTGCGGTCTTCCATGCACCGCTGGCCGCCCTGATCGACGAAACCGGTGACCCCACCGAATTGGTGGGCGATCTGGAGCGGGGTGGACTGCTCAGTCTCGAGACGGTGAGGCGCTTGACCTGTGACGCCACTTTCGTCGTCGCGGTCGACGATCACAACGGGCACACCATGTACGAAGGCCGCCAACGTCGGCGCCCCTCTGCGGCCCAGCGGCGTGAGATATGGCGCCGCGACCGTTGTTGCCGGTTCCCCGGCTGTCGCAATGCGATCTTCACCGAGGCCCACCACCTGGATTGGTGGATTCGGGGTGGCCGGACGGACCTGCCCAACCTCGCGCTGTTGTGCAAGTTTCACCATGACCTGGTCCACTCGAAGGGCTGGACCGTTGCGGGCGACGCCAACGCGGAGATCGTGTTCGTGGGACCGACCGGCAGGGCCCTGACGTCTCGACCTTCGGCTCGGTGGACGACGATCAACCGGGTTCGAACCAGTTCCGCCGAGAGAACAGGGGCGAATCCTCCCGAAGGCTCGCCGGATTCGCCCGATACGTCCTAATCAGGCGATCACGCCGTCAGCCCGAAGCCGGCCCAGCTCCTCGGAGTCCAGGCCGAGCTCTGATCCGAGGACCTCATCGGTGTGCTCACCGATCCATGGCACGCGCGCCTCGGGACCCTCGGCGACCGAGCCGAACTTCACCGGGAGGCCGGGAATCAAGACGGGCTGCTCGATGCCGTCCGTGCGCGGATGCTCGACGAGCATGTGACGAGCCGCCAAATGCGGATCGGCCACGACCTCGTTGTCGGTGGCGACCGGGCCGGCGACCAGCCCGGCGGCGTTGAGGGCGTCGCAGGCCTCCCGCTTCGACTTGGTCGACGCCCAGGTTTCGAGCGCGGGGCGGATGTCGGTCTCGAGATGGTCGAGCCAGCCCTGAGGGGTGGCGAAGCGAGCGTCGTCCGCCCACTCGGGTTTGCCGATCGCCTTGGCCAGGTCGGGCCACTGATGGGGCCGCAATACCTGGAGCATGAACCAACCGTCGCGGGCCCGGAACCCGTGCAGGATGCCCGGCCAGGGCGTGCCCATCGGCATGCCCATCGACCAGAAGTTCGGGACGACGTCGAGCACGGCCACCATGGCGTCGAGCATGGCTACGTCGACCTGCTGGGACCGCCCGGTCCGGTCGCGCTGGCGCAGCGCGGCCAGTGTGCCGATCACGGCGAAGAGCGCCGTCACGATGTCGCCGAGTCCGCCCATGGGCGAGCCGATCGGCGGCTGTCCCTCCGGGCGCTTGAATTCGTAGGCACCGCTCATGGCCTCGACGATGGAGGCCAGGGCGGGCCAGCCGTCGTACGGCGACACCGTCATATCGCCCACGGGACGGCCGAACCCCGAGATGGACAGGTAGATGACCGTCTCGTGCACCGCCGCCACGTCGGCGTAGGCGAGGCCGAGTCGCTCCGCCGCGCCGGATCGGAAGTTCTCGGCGACCACGTCGAAGCGGGGGGCCAGGCGCAACACCAGCTCCCGGCCGGCCGGCTGCTTCAGGTCGATCACGACGGACCGCTTCGAGAGGTTGTTGCGCATGAAGGTGGCACCGACGCTGTGCCCAGCGGGGTCGGTCATGGCCGGCATGGCGCTGCGACCCAGGTCGCCGGTGCCAGGTGCCTCGACCTTCACCACCTCGGCGCCGAGCCGTCCGAGGAGCTGGGTGGCGTAGGGGAGCGCCTGCATCTGCTCGAGGGCCAGGACGCGGATCCCGTCGAGCGGCTTGCCCCAAGGCGCCGCCTCCGGGTTGGCGATGTCGCCCAGTCTCACGTGATGTCGAGACCGAGCATGGCGATGGCGTTGCCGCGCATGATGCGGTACACGTCCTCATCACCGAGGTGCTGCACCATCTGCTCGGCCACGGCACGAGTGTCGGGCCATGTCGAATCGGTGTGCGGGTAGTCCGTCTCGAAGGTGATGCGATCGGAGCCGATGACATCGATGGAGTCGAGGCCGTGCTGATCCCGGAAGAAGCAGCCGTAGACCTGGCGGTGGAAGTACGTCGAGGGAGCCTCGAGGACGATGTCCTTGACCCCGCCCCAGGCCCGGTGCTCCCGCCAGACGTCGTCGGCCCGCTCGAGGATGTACGGCAACCAACCGATCTGGCCCTCCGAATAGGCCAGCTTGAGCGTCGGGAAACGGATCAGCACGCCCGAGAAGAGGAAGTCGGTGAGGGACGACATGGCGTTCCCGAAGCTGAGCGTCGCCGCGACGGCCACGGGGGCGTCACCCGAGGTGGCGGGCATCTTGGACGAGGAGCCGATGTGCATGCAGACGACGGTTCGCGTCTCCTCGCAGGCGGCGAAGAACGGGTCCCAGTATCCGCTGTGGATGCTCGGCAGGCCGAGGTGGGGCGGGATCTCACTGAAGCAGACGGCCCGGACGCCCCGGGCCGCGTTGCGCCGCACCTCTGCGGCCGCTTTCTCCGCGTCCCACAGGGGAATGAGACAGAGCGGGATCAGCTTGCCGCCGCTGTCGCCGCACCACTCCTCGACCATGAAGTCGTTGTAGGCGACGACGCAGGCTTCAGCCAGTTCCTTGTCCTTGGCCTCGAGAAAGGTCTGACCACAGAAGCGGGGGAAGGTCGGGAAGCACAGACTCGCTTCCACCCAATTGGCCTCGTTGTCGGCGATTCGGGCCCTGGGTTCGTAGCAGCCCGGGCGCATCTCGTCGTAGGTGATGGGCGACATCGTCATGTCGTCCCGATCGAATCCAACGGCGGCGACGTGGCGCTTGTTGATGTAGACGAGATCCTCGTAGACCCAGCAGTCGGCCTGGGGGCCGTCGGGATCGAAGGACTGGCGGTAGGTCCCGCCGCCGATGTGCTCCATTTCGCCGATGCCGCGACGTTCGGCCTTGGGGCCACGGTCCCGAAAGCGGGCGGGAAGCCAGGTCTGCCAGAGGTGGGCCGGTTCGACGATGTGGTCGTCGACGCTGATGATCTTGGGGAGCGGGGTGGTGCTGCCGAGCCGCGGGGCGGTGTCGTCGATCAGGTCAGTCATGGTGACTCCAGTGTTGCCGCGAAGGGGACCAGGGGCGCCAACTCGTCCAGCTGAGCCCGGACGTCGGCGAGCGACCCGGCCCGAATGCGCAGGACGACCTCGGTGATGCCCAATCCGGCGTAATGCTCGAGTTTGCTCTTGCTGGCGATTGTGCCGAACGGGACGACGCTCAGGGACGCCGGATCACGCCCCGCCCGCTCGGCTTGCGCACGAAGCTGGGGCAGGGCCTCTGCGAGGCCACCCCCGCCGATGGGGAGCCACCCGTCCGCATACGAAGCGACGGCGGCGAAGACGGACTCGCGGGCGCCCCCGCCGATCAGCGTGCGGACACGCGGCTGTTGGACCGGTTTCGGCCAGGACCAGGTCGGCTCGAAGTCGACGAACTCGCCGTGGAACTCGGCCTGCTCGCTCGACCAGATGGCCTCCATGGCCGCCAGGTGCTCGCGCACGACGAGCCAGCGACGGCCGAAGTCGACGCCGTGATCCTCCGCTTCCGCCCGGTTCCATCCGATCCCCACGCCCAGCGTCACGCGCCCACCCGAGAGGTGGTCGAGGGTGGCCACCTGCTTGGCCAGGATGATGGGGTCGTGCTGGGCCGCCAGCAAGATGCCCGTGCCAAGTCCAATGCGTTCGGTCACCGCCGCTGCGCTGGCCAAGGCGACGAGCGGGTCCAGACAGCGCTTGTAGTCGTCGAGACGCACGCCCTCGACCAGAGCCGGTGGCACATCCTCACGGACGGGCAGGTGGGTGTGCTCGGGCAGCCAGAACGAGTCGAAGCCGAGCTCCTCGACCGCGGTGGCCAGTGCCGCCGGCGAGACGTCGAGGTCGGTCAGGGCGGCCGTGATGCCGAGGCGCACGGTCAGGGTTGCTTGCCGGCGAACTCGGCCAGGGTGCCCGATTGGGCCGCGCCGCCGAGGAGGCGGGCGAACGCGCCCTGCTCGCGGCGGTTGGCCTCGAGGACGGCGTCGCGCCGGGCGGCGCGCAGCAGCGATGTGATGGCCCGGGTGGCCGCGTGGGGATGGCCGGCGACCCGTGCGGCCAGAGCCACGGTCTCGTCGAGCACCTGGCCCGGTGCACTGACGGCGAGGGCGAGTCCGAGCTCGACCAGCTCGGGTGCAGTGACCCAGTCGGAGGTCAGGAGGACACGGGCGGCGCGCTGCCAGCCCATGGCGGCGGGGAAGAGCACGCTGCTCGCCGCCTCGGGCGGGACGCCGAGCTCGGCGAAGGGCACCCGGAGGCGGGCGGCCGGGTCGACCAGGACCAGGTCGCAGTGGGCGAGCACGGTGAAGCCGAGCCCGACGGCCACGCCGTTGACCGCAGCGAGGAGCGGGACGGAGATGTCACAGATGCAGTCGAGCAGGCCCATAAAGCCTTGGCCGGCACCCTCGACGGCGGTGCCGGTGGCGATGGCGGCCATCTCGGCCAGGTCCTGGCCCGAGGTGAACGCCGTGCCCCGACCGGTCAGGACCACTGCACCGACCGTCTCGTCGGCGTCGGCGGTGCGCAACGCCTCGGTCACCTCGAGGTACATGGTGGTGTCGAACGCGTTGCGCACGCTCGGGCCGGTTGAAGGCGATCAGCCGGACACCGGGCGCGATGTCTCCCGTCTCGATTCGGTTCATCCGGTCGTCACTGGTCGGACCCGGCTGCCTTGGCCGCCTTGGCCGCCTTGGCCCGCCGGGCGATCACGTTCTCGGCCGTCTGGTTCATCCCCACCGACAGGGGCCAGCCGATGTACTGCGTCAGGTGCACGACGACCTCTCGGAGCTGGTCGACCGTCAACTCGTCGCGCTCGAGGGCGCAGTTGAACTGGACGTCGAGCAGGTCGTTCTGGCCCATGGCGGCGAGCACGCCGATGGTCATGAGGCGGCGTTCACGCACGTCGAGCTCTTCGCTGGTCCAGACCGAGCCGAAGAGATGGTCCACGGTCATGGCCACGTACCGCCCCGGACTGGTGTCGGGGTCAATCGAGAATCCGTAGACCTCCTCCATCTTGGCAATGCCGGCCGCCCGCACGTCGTCGCTCATGCTGGCTCCGTCAGCGATTTGACCTGCAGGTACTCCACGAATCCGGCCACGCCCATTCTCCCTTCCGATGCCCGACTGCATGTGTCTCCCGAAGGGCACGTCGGGGCTGTCCCTCAGGCCTTCCGTTGATCCTGATCGTCCGGGAGCGAATGCGCTGCGAGACCGCAAGGGCGCGCTCCCGGTCGCCCGACCATATCGACCCTGACGATCCGTGGGGCGAGTCGCCGATCCGGGCTCGACACGAGATCTGGACAAGTGTCCAAACTACAGTCCGAACGTATGACCCAAGGCAACGGCGACCAGACGGGTGCGGCGGATATCGGGCGAGCCGACTACTCGGGCGAGTTCGACCCCGGTTTCGACTACGAGGACCTCTCGAAGGAGGCGCTGGTCCGGCTGGTGCGCGAATACGGGCTCATCGTCCACCTGCTCGATCGCTCGATGTGCGCCGCCATCGGCATCAAGTACGGAGCCGATGCCGTCAAGGAGCTGGCCATCGAGGAGTGGGCCGGGGCCAGCCCGGTCTACGGTGACCGGCTGCGCCAGATCATGAACATCGAGGGCGACGGCATTTCGGCCATCTTCAAGGTGCTCCAGCTCGACCCCGGCTTCCCGCACCACTACATGGACGTGCACTACGAGCTGGTCGACGAGCGGCACGGCTACTTCGAGCTGGCCTACTGCGGCGCGCTGATGGACGCCGAGCCCTTCGGAGATGCCATGGTGACCAACATGTGCCACCACATCGAGGACGGCACGTTCGACGTGACGGCGCAGGCCGTCAACCCCAAGGCCCACATCCGCCACGTGCACCGGCCGCCCCGGGTCCCGACGGACCGGGTCCCGCACTGCCGGTGGGAGGTCGTGATCGAGGACGAGACCGAGACGCTGCCCGAGAAGGACATCACCAAGATCACCCGGATGACGACGGCGGCGACCTTCGCCTTCCCCGACATGAAGGACGGGACGCCGCACATCCCGGCCGGGACGTCGGCGAAGGGGTCGGGGTCGGGGTCGGGGTCTGGGTCTGGGTCGAGCGGATGAGCCTGTTCGAGACCGTCGGGAGGGCCGGCGCCGGCGCCCCGCTGGCCTACAGCCCCTACGACTACGCCATCCACGAAGACCCGTACCCGACCTACGCCCGCCTGCGGGCCGAGTCGCCGGTCTTCTACAACGAGGACCTCGACTTCTTCGCCTTCTCGAAGCACGCCGACGTCCTGGCCGCCTTCCGCGATGTCGACCGTTACTCGAGCGCCTACGGGGTCAGCCTCGACCCGGCGGCGTTCGGGTCCGACGCCCACAAGGCGATGTCGTTCCTCGCCATGGACCCGCCCCGGCACACCCGGATGCGCTCCATCGTCGGGAAGAGCTTCACGCCAAGGCGGGTGGCCGAGATGGAGGTACGCATCAGGGAGCGGGCGAGAGAGCTGATCGAGCCCGCCGTCGACGCACGCACCTTCGACTTCGTGGCCGATTTCGCCGGCCGCCTGCCCATGGATGTGATTTCAGAACTCGTCGGTGTCCCCCCGTCCGACCGGGCCGAGCTCCGCCGCCTCGCCGACCTGCTGGTCCATCGCGAGGAAGGCATCGACGACGTACCGCCCGAGGGGGTCGAGGCCGCACTGACCATGGCCGGCTACTACGCCGACATGGTGGCCGACCGCCGCCGCCACGAGCGTGACGACCTGACGTGGTCGCTCCTGCAGCAAGAGATCGACGGCGAGGGGCTGACCGACGACGAGCTCATCTCGTTCCTCTTTCTCTTGGTGGTGGCGGGGAACGAGACCACGACCAAGCTGCTCTCCAACGCTTGGCTGTGGGGCGCCCGCTGCCCAGCCGAGCGGGCCAAGCCGTTCGGCGGCCCCGGCACCGCCGCCAGCGTCGGCGACCCCGAGCGGCCGGACGGGGTCGAGCGTGTCGCCGACTGGGTCGAGGAGACCCTGCGCTACGACACGTCGACCCAGATGATCCTGCGTGTGACCCGGGAGCCGGTGACCGTCCAGGGCATCGACATCGGACCGGGTCGCCGGGTGCTCCTGCTCATCGGCTCGGCCAACCGCGACGAGGACGTCTTCGAGGACCCCGAGCGCTACGACCTCGACCGCAACACGCAGAACCTGATCAGCTTCGGCGGCGGCCGCCACTTCTGCATGGGGGCCGCGCTGGCCCGCATGGAGGCCCGTATCGGCCTGGGCGAGCTCGTCCAGCGCGTGCGCGACTACGACATCGACGAGTCGGGCGTCGTGCGGGTCCACTCCATCAACGTGCGCGGGCTGGCCGCCCTGCCGACCACGGTCACGCCGCGCTGATGTCCCGCTGATGGCACGTTTCGACCCCCACCCGGCACCAGCCCGCCGCCCGGCCGTGGTCACCGGCGCCTCGTCGGGCATCGGCGCCGAAGCGGCGCGCACGCTGGCCCAGGCGGGACACCCGGTCGTCCTGGGCGCCCGCCGCCGAGAGATCTGCGAGGAGCTGGCCGCCCGCATCCGCCAGGAGGGCGGGGAAGCGGTCGGCTTCCATCTCGACCTGGCCGACCCAGCGTCGATCGCGCACTTCGCCAAGGAGGCGGAGGACGCCTTCGGCCCGGTGGAGGTCCTCGTCTCGAACGCGGCCCGCATCATGCCGGGCTCGGGCCTCGAGACGTCGCCGGAGGACTTCGAAGAGGTGCTGCGGGTCAACATCGGCGGGGCGCATCGCCTGGTGCGGGCCTTCGGTGCCCCCATGGTCGAGCGACGGCGGGGCGACCTCGTCTTCGTGACCTCGGACGTCGTGGCGCATCCCCGGCCCCGCATGTCGGCCTACGTCTCGTCGAAGTGGGGCCTCGAGGGGTTCGTCACCGCATTGCAGATGGAGCTCGAGGGGACGGGGGTGCGGGCGGTGATCGTGCGGCCCGGGCCGACGCTGACCGGCATGGGCATGGACTGGGACCCCGACGTCACCGGTGAGGTGCTGGCCGAGTGGACCCGTTGGGGGCTGGCCCGCCACTCGGGCTTCCTGCGTCCCGAGGGGGTGGCCCTGGCCATCGCCCACGCCGTGGCCGCCCCACGAGGGACGCACCTCAGCGTCGTCGAGGTGCAACCCGAGGCCCCGCTGGACGCAACGCTGGCGACAGGGGCCTCGCTCGACAAGACGCAGAGAGAAGATGGCCCACGATGACGACGACGACGATGATGACGATGACGACGACGACGACCAGCACCGAGCTCACCGTGCTCCAGCCCGCACCGCCCGAGGAGCCGCGTCACGCCGTCCTCCTGGCGGTCACGTCCTGCCCGACCCACGCACTCTCGATCCAGGAGGATGACTGACAATGCCCGCCTACCCACGTGCCGAACTCGAGGAGATGGTCGAACGCTGGCTCGAGGTCAACCGCCAGAGCGAAGCCGAGCGCGACTGGCACCGCCAGGCCGAGATGTACACCGAGGACGCCACCTACGGCTGGAACGTCGGCCCCAACGACGAGTTCATGGTCGTCGGGCGCGAGGAGATCCGCGAGGTCGCGCTGGGCCTCGAGATGGCCGGGCTCGAAGGGTGGACCTACCCGTACCAGAAGGTGCTCATCGACGACCAGCAGGGCGAGGTTCTCGGGCTGTGGAAGCAGGTGGCCAACGCCACCAAGGCCGACGGGACCAACTACGAGATCGCCGGGCTCGGCGGCAGCTGGTTCCGCTACGCCGGCAACTTCATGTGGTCGTGGCAGCGGGACTTCTTCGATGTGGGGAACGCCGGCGCCACCTTCATGGCGATGATCCGCGACGGCTCGCTGCTGCCCGGCATGCAACAACGACTCGAGAAGGCCATGTCGGGGGAGCGCCTGCCCGGTCACTACCCGCTCGGCGGTGCGCCCGTCGGCTTGTGGGAGGTGCCGCCCGGGTCCTGATCGACCCCGGTGCGGCGGGCTCGAATCGCTCCGCCGGACTTTCGGCACTTCGCTGGCCTCTCGACGTCGTGGACGTGCCGGCCTCCGTGCACTCACGCTTCGTGGCAGCCCCGGACTCCACTCCGTGCCGTCCCGGACTGCGTCCCGGACTCCGTGCCGTCCCGGACTCCACTCCGTGCCGTCCCGGACTCCACTCCGTGCCGTTCGGAGACACCTGTGCGACGATGCTGGCCTTGCGGTATCCCGACGAGTTCGACAGGTTCTCCTACTTCTCCGGCTTCGCTCAGTGACGGCCACCTGCAGGCCGGGGAATCGCTGAGGCCAGAGGGTGGCCGTCCTCTTCGCGCTGCTGTCAGCGTTCTCCAACGCGACCACGGCGGTGCTCCAACGTCAGGCCTCGGTGTCACGGCCCGAGGACCAGAAGGGCTGGCGGGGTGCCCTCGCCCTCGTACGCCACCCGCTCTGGCTGGTCGGCCTCCTCTTCATGGGCGGCACGTTCGTGTTCCAGGCCATCGCCTTGTACTTCGGGGAGCTGGCGGTGGTGCAGCCGATCTTGGTGACCGAGCTCATCTTCACCCTCGCCCTGCGCCGCTACTGGTTGCACGACGCCATCCGCTCGAGGACCTGGACCGCCGCCCTCATGATCTGTGTGGGCCTGGCGGCGTTCCTCCTGGCCGCCCAGCCGTCCGAAGGGCACCGGGTGGCGACGGTCCGCGAATGGGTGTGGGCGCTCTCCATCCGGGGCCTGGTCATCGTCCTCCTGGTGATGTTGAGCCGGAGGGGCTCGCCGGCCCGCCGCGCCGCTCTTCTGGGCTGCCGCGGCCGCACTCATGTGGGCCATCGACGCCGCCTTCGTCAAGGCGGCCACCGACTTGCTGGCGCAATCGGGCTGGACGGCCCTGCTCGTCCATTGGCAGCTCTACGCCGTGGTGGCCAGCGGTGTCCTCGGCACGCTTCTCCTCCAGGCGGCCTTCGCCGCGGGTCCGCTCTCCGCCTCACAGCCCGCCATCCTGATCGTCGATCCACTGGCGTCCATCGCGCTCGGCATCGAACTGTTCGGCGAGCGTCTGAACACGAGTGCCCCGGCCATCACGGTGTCGGTGATCGGCCTTCTGGTCATGGCGGCTGGTGTTGTGGTGATCAGCGCCTGGGCCCCGCCGGTGATGACGGCGAGCAAACGCAGGCCCGGCCTTCCGCCGCCACCGGGCGACATGGCCGATGCGACGTAGTGCGCCCCGGGGGACTCGAACCACCCAGCCTGCGGATTAAGGGTCCGCTGCTCCACCGTTGAGCTAGAGGCGCCTCGCCACCCTACGAGTGGACGCACCCAGCGGCAACCTTCTGCGACAAGCGGCGCACAGCGTGCCTCTGGGGTCAGCCGCGGCGAAGGTCAGAGACCTCGTTCCGGGAAGCAACGCACCGAGTTCTGCGCTCCAGCTGATCCAAGGCGAAAGTGCTGTGGATCGGACTTGGTGAGGAGGCAGGCCCGGGCCACCTACGCGTTGGTGATCGCCAGTTCGTGGAGTTGAACGGAGAGGATCAACACGCCTGTCCAGTTCGCCTTGTTCGAGCCAGGCCGAAAGCCTCGGGTCTTGGGACTTCCCCACCAAGAGGCCCCCGATCCCGCTCGTCGAGGTCCTTCGATCGTTTGTTATCGAGCGTCGTTCTGGGATGAACGGACGACTCGCCGTGAACGCCGACACGATCGCCATGATGATGACGACCGTCGAGAACGATCCGCCGACGATAGAGAAGTCGATGGTGAGTGCCATCCGTGTGCCTCGGTAAGCTACGCATTTCCAAGATGCACACGGTGGCAACGGGCTATCGCAGCGGCGCTCGGAGGAGGTCGGGTGGAGGAGATCGAGAATCAGTCCACCGTTGACGCGCTGATCAGCGAGCGACGGGCCAAGCGCGACGCATTGCGTTCGCTGGGCATCGATCCCTATCCCATGCGCTTCGACCGCACTGACACGGCGGGCGAACTGCACGAGCGGTACGGCGACCTGGCCGCCGACACCCGCACCGGCGCGCACGTCCAGGTGGCCGGGCGAGTCGGGAGCATCCGGGGGCACGGAAAGCTCGTGTTCGTCACCCTGATCGACATGAGCGGGAGCATCCAACTCCTGATGAGCGCCTCCGAGCTCGAGCCGACGGCCATCGAGGTGCGTGACCGGCTCGACCTCGGGGACTGGCTGGGCGCGGCGGGCGAGGTGGTGACGAGTCGGCGGGGCGAGCTCTCCGTGGACGTCACGGCCCTCACGCTCTTGTCCAAGGCGCTGCGCCCCCTGCCCGACAAGTGGCACGGGCTGAGCGACGACGACACGCGCTACCGCCAGCGCGAGGTGGACCTGCTGGCCAACGCCGATTCGCGGCGGGTGTTCGACGTTCGTTTCAAGACGCTGGCGTCCTTGCGCCAGTCCATGTCGAGCGAGGGCTTCGTCGAGGTCGAGACCCCCATCCTCCAGAGCCAGGCCGGCGGCGCCATCGCCCGGCCCTTCCTCACGCACTCCAATGCGCTCGACATCGACCTGAGCTTGCGCATCGCGCCCGAGCTGTTCCTCAAGCGCCTCGTGGTGGGCGGTTACGAGCGGGTCTTCGAGATCGCTCGTAACTTCCGGAACGAGGGCATCGATACCCGTCATAGCCCGGAGTTCACGTCGCTCGAGGCGTACCGCGCCTTGGGCGACGTGTCCGACGGCATGGATCTCACGGAGAAGGCCATCGTCGCCGCGGCCAAGGCCGCAGCCGGTCGCTTCACCTTCACCGTGGCGGAGCGCAACATAGATCTCACCCCACCTTGGCCGCGGCGGGAGCTGCTGGACCTGTTGGAGGAAGCCGTCGGCCAGCGGGTTCATCCGAGCGACCCGGTGGAGAAGGTCCGTGCGGTCTGCGAGGCGCACGGTATTGCGT
Source organism: uncultured Acidimicrobiaceae bacterium (assembly GCA_963726855.1). Classification (GTDB taxonomy): domain Bacteria; phylum Actinomycetota; class Acidimicrobiia; order Acidimicrobiales; family RAAP-2; genus Bog-473. The sequence continues at coordinate 67,344 of CAVSEB010000006.1, read as the reverse complement.
TCCTCGACAGCTGGGGATCGGGCAAGCTGATCTTCGAGCTGTACGACCATGTCATCCAGGCTGCCGTGCTCGATCCGGTGTTCATCTGCGGCTTCCCGGTCGAGGTCAGCCCCTTGGCTCGCCACCGGCCCGATGACCCCACGATGGTCGACCGCTTCGAGCTCGTGATCGACGCCAAGGAGCTGGCCAACGGGTACAGCGAGCTCAACGTGCCCGAAGAGCAGGAGCAGCGCTTCACGGCCGAAGCGGCGGCCGCCGCCGCCGGAGATCTCGAAGCCCATCCGGCCGACCGCGCCTTCGTCCGCGCGCTCGAGTACGGCCTGCCCCCGACGTCCGGCATCGGCATCGGCATCGACCGGCTCGTGATGCTGCTGGCCGAGGTCACCTCCATTCGCGACGTCATTCTCTTCCCGATCTTGCGACCCGAGGCGACGGACTGACAGACGCGGCAACGGCTCTGCGGCTGGCCGCCGAAAGCGAGGCGGAAGCCAACGGAGCCACCCAGCTGCGTGGTCAGTGTGGCGCCAAGGGTGCTTATCGACGGTAGGGCGGGAAGGCGTCGGCCAAGCGGTCGGCGACCTCGGACCGAGAGGACTCGGTCAGCGCACCGGGCGCGCCGAGTGACTTGGCCAGCGCCTTCGGCCAGGTGATCACGACGCCCTCCATCACGAATGGGCGGGCGAACAGGCCCAGCTCGACGCCGGTGAAGCAGAGCACCGCCCGCGTCGGGACGTCCTCACCAAGGGCATGCTCGACGATGGCGCACTGTCGGCGGGCCGAGGTGACCAGGCGATTCTCGCTGCGTCGCCCCACGGTGAGCACCTCTCGAGAGGTGAACCAGCCGCCGACCTGACGACGGGCCAGCCGGCCTCGGTAGTGCTTGGTGTCGATCACCCACACTCCCGATGCGACGACGACAAGATGGTCGAGGTTGATGCGGCGGCCAGGGACCCGCCGGTCGTGCAGCACCACTCCAGCGTCGCCGACGACCTGGTCCAGCAGCTGGCCGACTCGTTCTTCACCCTGTGCGCCACGGGCCCAGGCCTCGGTCGATGCCTTGGGTCCGGCGAGAAGACTGACGGCAAATGCCAGGCGACCGAAGCGAGCCCGGCGCCGGGCCTCGTCCTTCTCGTGTCTGCGCTCGTATTCGGCCCGAGCAGACGCTCCGGCGTGGCCGTGCTCGATCGACTCCGCTTCGTCCTGGTTGTCCACCTTTTCGTCTCTCGGCATGTCCGGCGTCCTCCCGTGTTCTCTGGCGTCCACTCCTGCTCGACAGGAACGGTCGGGCCGGGGTGCGCTCGTTCCTGTCCAGGGACGTGGGACGCTGTCCCGGGTGGCGAGGAGGTTCGTCGGATCCCGCATCCGCATCGTCGGGTTTGTCGCCGCGGCGGTGTTGCTTGCCGCGTGCGGCGCCTCCGCCTCGTCGACCCCGTCTGCCTCATCGGTCCACTCGCATTCCACGAACCAGACGACCGCCCGACACACCTCGAGATCGTCCTCGACGACGACCTCGACCACGCAACCTCCGGTCACGCCGATCGCCTGGACGCCCTGCATGGGTGATCTCCAGTGCGGGACCCTGGTCGTCCCGCTGAATTACGCCGACCCGCGGGGCCCCACCCTCCCGATCGCGCTGGCTCGTCACCAGGCCGAGGATCCGGCCGCGCGGATCGGGTCGCTCGTCATCGACCCGGGTGGTCCGGGCGTGTCGGGCATCAACGCCATGGCCAACGAGCTCAGTGTGCTCACCCCAGGGGTCCTCGATGACTTCGACGTCGTCACCTTCGATCCCCGCGGCGTCGAACGCAGCGATCCCGTCGAGTGCACCCAACGATCGAGCCAGCCTGCCGTGACTTCGTACCCCGTGCCCGCCACGCCGGCGGAGACCAAGTCCACGATGGCTGCGGTGCGTCAGTACGCCGGCGACTGCGAGGCGAGCGTGCCCACCCTGCTGCCCTACGTCGGCACGATCGACGTGGCACGTGACATGGACCGCCTGCGCCAGGCTCTGGGCGACAGCGGCCTCACCTACATGGGCCAGTCCTACGGCAGCCTCCTCGGTCTGACCTACGCCCGGCTCTTTCCGACGCACGTGCGGGCGATGGTCCTCGACGGCGTCATCGACCCCGCGCTCACCTTCAACCAGATATCACTGCAGCAGGCTCAGGCATTCGAGGCGGTGCTGGGACAGTTCTTCACCTGGTGCGCCGGCACGTCCGCGTGCCCATGGCGCCCGGCTGGTGACCCCACGACCGCGTTGTTGGGGCTGCTGGGTGCCACACCAGGGAGCAGCCCGAGCCAGACGTCCAACGCCGGTCAGCTCTACGACGCCCTGCTCGACGGCCTGTACTCGCAGAGCGACTGGCCCCAGCTGGGCGCCACCCTCGCCGCCGATGCGTCGGGCAACACCGCACCGGCGGCGTCCATGTCCCAGCACTACAACACCAGCGGATCGACGAACGCCGTCGATGCGGTCACGTCCATCGACTGCCTCGACCACCCCACCAGTCACAACCTCGGCGCATACTCGTACCTGGCCGACGTGTTCAAGGCTTCGGCGCCGATCTTCGGGCCCCTGCTGGCGTGGGGCGAGGCCCAATGCGCGGTGTGGCCGGACCCGCCAACGCGTCCGGTCGGGCCGGTGGCGGCCGCGGGGGCGCCGCCGATTCTGTTGGTGGGGACGACCGGCGACCCGGCCACGCCGTACCAGTGGGCCGTCAACGTGTCCCACGAGCTCGCCCGCTCCTCGTTGCTCACGGTCGCCGGCATCGATCACGTGGCCTACTTCTACAGCGGCTGCGTTCGGGACGACGTGCAGAGCTATCTGCTCGGTGGCACGACTCCGCCCGCGGGCGCGACTTGCTCCGAGTAACGAACAAAGGCGCACGCCGGGGTGCACACGGGGCGTTGCTCAGGTGGTCGTGAAGCGGTAGCTGCCGCTGCCCACCGAGAGCACGGCCATCCCGTGGTCGGTCGAGACCACGGTGACGCCGGTCGCCTTGGCTGCGGCAACGCCACCCTCGCGGACGGCCGCCGGGTCCGAGGAGGGCAACTGGACCATGGCCGACGCGTTGGGGGGACGACCAAGGCGAGCGCCATGCCGGACCCCCGTCGCTGCCACGACACCGTGACCGTCCCGGCCGGCGTGGGGAGCGAACCCGACGCCTTCGGCAGTCCTGAGGTCGGGGGAGCGACCGCCAGGCTCATGGTCCCGCCGGGTCCCGGTTGCAGATGGGTCACGCCGAGCAGCGCCTCCTGCATGGCCACCAGCGCGGAGGAGCCCCATCCGTGCGACATCGAGTCGCCGATGAGGTCGCTCGGTCGCCAGACCTCCCAGGTGAACGTGCCGCCGGCCGCCACGACGTGGGCCCAGCCCGGGATGGAGGCATCGGTCAGCGTGCGCACCACCGAGTCGGGCCGGCCGGCCGCCGCCAACCCCCGCAGGAGCTCGAGCCCGTGGTTCGGCTCGACCGAAATGCCGAGTCCGGCGACGTACGACGCGACCGTGGCCACGTCCGCCGGCGGCACCACGCCGTAGGCCAGCGGCGAGTGCGTTGGCCTCCTGGGACGCGTGCCCACTCTGTGCGCCCGAGGCGTCGACGCCGTCGACGTAGACGCCGTCAGATCGGCGCAGGGTCGTGTTGACGGCGGCGGTCAGTTGGGCCGCCCGCGACGTTCCACAGGGTCGTGGCAGGCGCGCTCGCCCGCCACGGTGGCCAGCTGGGCCACCCGATTGAAGGCGTTGACGGCGAGCACGTTGCTGGCCGTGTCGGCCGCCACCGTCAGGTCGTAGCCGTAGACGGGATCGCCGTTGCTGGTGTCGCCCAACCCGTAGAGGAGCCCGTTGGTGCCCTGCCGGGCCGACCACAACCAGGCGGCCACCTTGGCCGCCGACGGATACAGCGCCACCGCCGTCGTCCGGTCGCCCGTGCCCGTGTAGTAGCGCCAGAGCCACTCGACGTAGCGGGCGCTGAAGGTGGCGAACGAGCGCGCCCCGTCGCCGTTGGGGTACACCGCGTTGGTGCGCCCGTCGGGCCAGTAGCGGGCCTGGCCGCGCGCCACGTCACGCAGGCCCTGCCAGCTGAGGTTCTGGTCGCCGTAGCAGCGCATGATCGCCTCGGACTCGTTGGAGGCGTCCCAGGTGAACTGGCCCTTCTCCCGCGTCGGCGTGTCCACGAACTGTTCCTGGCTGCAGTACAGACACGAGCGGGCGTTGAGGCGCCACACCGCGTCGAGCATGCGGTTCCCGGTCGAGAAGGTAGCCATGGGCACCGCCGGCATCGCGGTGTGCCGGGCCAGGGCGGCCACCTGCCCACGGCCAAGACGCTTGCCCGGCGCCGTCGATCTGCAGATAGCGGAAGCCGAGATACGTGAAGGCCTCGAAGGTCTGCGCGCCGTCGCGCATGATGTAGGTGAAGGACAAGTTGGTGCCCTGGGTGCCGTGCAGCGTGGAGACCTGGCCGTCGGGATCGAGCAGATAGCCCACCCGCAGGGCGACCGGTCTGCCCCGGGGTGCCCGAGGCGAACTCGACCCGGGGGCGGGCGGCGTAGACGGCGCCGAAGTCGGCCACGATCGAGCCGTTGGGCAACGTGTGCAGGCGGACCGGCAGCACCGGCGTCTCCTCGATGTCGGTGCGTTGCGCGTAGGTGTGGGTGAACGGCGCCGAGCCGGCCGGCCCGATCACCGTCGCCGGCGACCAGCCGCTGTCGTCGAAGCCGGGACTCGACCAACCCTCGGGGTAGGCCCGCCCGTCGATCCACTCGACGAAGTCGCCGCCGTCGCCAGTTGCGTTGGGGCGTCGGCAGCCATTCGGCCGGGTGTTCCCGCCACGTGCTGTCGGTCCCGTAGAGGACGTGTCGCCCATCGTGGTACCAGAGCGACACCTGGAGGATGAGACCGGGCGCCGAGGCCGGGCGCCCCTGGCCCGGTCCGTACCAACGGTGCAGGACGCCGAGGGCGTTGGCGTTGCCCGGGCGCAGGGCGCGGGTGAGGTCGACGGCCCGGACGTACTGCTCGTCGGGATAGGAGAAGCTCGGCCAGGCGTCGACGGCGACGCCGTTGACGAAGAAGCGGTAGGTGTGGGCGGCGGAGACGTAGGCGGTGGCCCGCTGGATCGTGCCGCCGCCGGGCGGGGTGATCTCCTTGCGCAGGTACGTGACCCGGTCCGCCTCGGTGGAGGCGCCTGCCGGTCGGAGCCACGATGGCCGGCGCCGCTGCCAGTCGGCGTCACGGAGACCGGTGACGAACGGGGCCGGGGCGGGACGTCGGCCCCCACGTCTCCGGCGCCCGCCTTGGCCCGCACGGTCCAGCTGTAGGCGGCGTCGGCGGCCAGCGCCGGGCCGGCGTAGGGGACGAACGCCTGCTGGGCGGACTCGACGGGCCGCTGTCCCAGACGGTGGCGGCGTGGCCCGGGTCGGTGCGGCGGACGCTGACTCGGTAGGCGGTCTGGGTGACGTTGCGGCCCGGGGCATCGAGGGTCCAGGCGAACGAGCAGTCGTCGGGGTCGACGCCGACGGGCGACGACCGCCCCGTTGACGGTGAGGTCCTGGGTGCGTGGGGGCGTCCGACGTGGCGCCGGTGGTCGACGAGTACGGCGGTGGCGGCGGGCGTCAGCCGTCCGATCGGCGCGTCGCGGCCGTGGCGCCCGCCGCTCCCGACTGTGTCGACGACGTGTCGGCCAGCACGGCCCCGGCGGCCACCCCGCCCGACGAGGCCAGGAAGCGGCGTCGGCTGATCTCCCCCGGGTCCTGCACGACGGTCCGGGTCCTGGCCCATGACGTCGCCGCCGACGAGGGACTGTCCGAGGCCGGCGTCGCTGACGTAGAGGGCACCCGACCCCGACACCGCCACGCCGACCGGCGTGCCCACCCGGGTCACCACCCACTTCGTCCCGTCGCCCAGCCCGGCCGAACTGGAGACCGGCACGGCGCCGACCGCCGTGTTGAGGCTGTCCGCCACCATGTGCCGGCCCAACAGCGTGCCGGTCGTCTCCGGGACGACCCGCACCGCCTGCATGAACCCGTCGCTCACGAAGAGCGCGCCGGTGGACCCGACCGCCACGGCCGCGGGGGTCGTTGAGCTCGGCCGTCTCGCCCGTCGCCGCCAGCCCGTCGGCGAGTACGGCCCGTAGTCCCCCGTCCCACCCACGACGACGCCGATGTCGCCCGCCCCGACCGCCGTCCCCCAGTACGTTCCCCCGGCGGCGGAGGCCAACAGCACCGACTGGTCGCCGCTGTCCGCCACCAGCAGGTCGGCCGGCCGGTCGAGCGCCACCGCCACCGGGTTCCAGAGCTCGGCGCCCGTCAGCGGGCCGCCCTGCCCGGCCGACCCGCACACGCCGGTGCCGGCCACGGTGGTGAGCATGCCCGGCCGTCACGGGCCGGCCCAGCACGGTGCCCGTGTGGGCGGCCAGGACCCGCACCCGGCAGTTGGCGGTGTCGGCGATGAAGACGTCGCCGGCGCGTCCACCGCCACCCCGGTCGGCTGGTCGAGCTCACTGGCCGGGCCGGCCAGCCCGTCGCCGTTGAAGCCGGCCGTCCCGGTACCGGCCACCGTGACCAGCTGCGCCGGCGTCCCGCGGTGGCCCGCCGCCGTCGCCACCGCCCGCCCCGCCGTATCTCCTGCACCCGCTGGGCCGTGGCCTCGGCGACGTAGACGTCCCCGCTCGAGTCGACCGCCACGCCGGTCGGGTGACCCATCGAGTGGGCGCCGGTGCACGAGCCGCCGGCCAGGACGGCTGACGTGACCGGCCCGGACCGTGAGCCCGTCGACGACGCCGCTGCGGGCGGGCAGGACCAGGACCCGGCAATGGCCCGTGTCGGCGACGAAGAGGTCGCCGGCGGTATTGAGGGCGAGGCCGCCGGGCGAGTCGAGGGTCGACGGGCCGAGCAGCGTCCGCACGGTGGGCGACGAGGGGACGGTCGCCGCCGCGGCTGTCGAGCCCGTCGACCGTCGTCGTCCCGCCGACGACCACCGCCGCCACCAGCATCGCCGGCCCGCCCAGCACCAGCACCAGGACGAGGAAGCGCCGCATCCGTTCATCATGCCGGTTGCGGCGACGTCAGGCCCGAGAGCCGCGCCATAGTGGGCGGCGCAGCGCAGCATACGACGACCCACGCACGAACGAAAGGAGACCAGCCGTGGCAGCACCCGAAGAGGCCCTCTCGGCCAAGAACGTGACCTACACCGGCTACGAAGGGGCCGAGATCAACGCCTACCAGGCGCTCCCCGCCGGCGACGGCCCCTTCCCCGGGGTCTTCGTGATCCACCACCTCCCCGGTTGGGACTCGGGCACCAAGGAGATCGCCCGCCGCTTCGCCGCCAACGGGTACAACGCCCTCTGCCCCAATCTCTACGCACGCCAGGGACTCGATGTCGACCCCGACGACGCCGCGGCCGCCACCCGTGAGGCCGGCGGCATCCCCGACGACCAGTTCGTGGGTGATGCCAAGGCGGCCATCGAGAGCCCTGCGCGCCCTGCCGACCTCGAACGGCAAGGTCGGCGTCATCGGCTACTGCTCGGGCGGCCGCCACTCCTTCCTGACCGCGATCAGCCTGCCCGGTCGACGCGGCCGTCGACTGCTACGGCGCCTTCGTCGTGGGCACCGTCGCCCGACGGGCTTCCCGCTCAAGGTCACGCGCGCTGGTCGACCGCACGCCGGAGCTCAAGAGCCCGCTCCTCGGCCTGTTCGGCAACGACGACCAGTTCCCCAACCGCGAGCAGGTCGACGAGCTCGAGGCGGCGTTGAAAGCGGCCGGCAAGGAGTACGAGTTCCATCGCTACGACGACGCCGGCCATGCGTTCTTCAGCGTCGAGCGCACGGCCTACCGGCCCGAGGCCGCCGTCGACGGCTGGCAACGCATCTTCGAGTTCTACGGCAAGCACCTGGGGGCCTGACCATGTGCTCCTACCTCACCGTCAACACCGAGATCGCCGGCAGCGCCAAGGGTGCCCAGGGCTGGTTCAGCGTCACGGTCGGCCAACGTCTACTTCGACCACCCCTTCCACGCGCCGTTCGACCACACGCTCAACATCGACTTCGCCGACCCGTCCCGGGGACCGGGCGCCCGGGTTGCCGTCGAGCTGAGCGCCGAGTCGGCGCGCCGCTTGATCGCCAGCATCGAGGAAGCCTTGGCTGCCGCAGGGGCCGCCGCCTCGTGACCAGCCCGACCGCCCCGGCGGCCGGCGTCCACCTGCCGTGGGCCCGGGTGCCGGCGGCGGTCCAGGCCTGGGCGGCGCGCTTCGGCGCCGGAGCCGCCCCAGGTCGTGCGAGATGTGGCCGGGGGCTTCTCGCCCGGCGCCACCAGCATTCTGGAGTGGCCCGGCCGGTCCGTCTTCGTCAAGGCGGTCGGCAGCGAGCTCAACCCCGACTCCCCGGGGATGCACCGGCGCGAGATCGTGATCTCGGCGGCGTTGCCGCGCTCGGCCCGCTTCCCCCGGCTGCTCGACACCTACGACGACGGGATCTGGGTGGCGCTGGCCTTCGAGGTGGTGGCCGGGCGACCGCCTCGTCATCCCTGGGAAGCCGACGAGCTGGGCCGGGTGGTCGCCGCGCTGGCCGCCGTGCACGACGAGCTCACCCCCTCACCCGTGGCGACGTTGGAGCCGCTGGCCGACTACTGGGCGCTCCCTCTTCGGTGGCTGGTCCGAGCTGGCCGGGGCCGGGGCGCCGCCGCCGGGCCTCGATCCGTGGGCACGGGACAACCTCGACCGGCTGGCCGAGCTCGAGGCCTCGTGGCCGGCCGCGTGTGCCGGCTCGACCCTCGTCCACGGCGACGTCCGCTCCGACAACGTGCTCGTGTCCGACGACGACGGCGCGGTTGGTGTTCGTCGACTGGCCCCACGCCGGGGTGGGGAACCCGGCCTTCGACCTCGTCGCCTGGGCCCCCTCGGTCGTGCTCGAGGGCGGTCCGCCGCCCGAAACGCTGCTGTCGCTCTACGGACCGTCGGCGCGGTTCGATTCCGACACCCTCACGGTGCTGCTGGCGGCCGTCGCCGGCTTCTTCGTGGCGCACTCGCTCCGGCCGGCTCCGCCGGGGCTCCCGACCCTGCGCCCGTTCCAGGCCGCACAAGGGCGAAGTCGCCCTGGCCTGGTTGGCGCGCCGGACGGGTTGGTGAGAGCCCAGCGCTGAGGCCGCGGAGACGCCGTTAAGGTTCCGAGTCATGCGCTTCGGACTGCAGATCCCCAACTTCGCTCAGGGCGACACGCCGACCGCCATGTTCGACGAGGTGGTCGAACGGGCCACGGCGGCCGAGCAGACCGGCTACGACTCGGTCTGGGTCATGGACCACTTCTACCAACTGCCCCCGATGGGCGGACCGACCATGCCCATGCTCGACTCGTACACCCTGCTCGGCGCGTTGGCCGCCCGCACCTCGCGGGTACGACTGGGCACCATGGTCACCGGCGTCACCTACCGCAACCCTGCCCACCTGGCCAAGATCGTCACGACGCTCGATGTGATCAGTGGCGGCCGGGCGATCCTGGGCATCGGCGCCGCCTGGTACGACGTCGAGCACGAGGGGTTGGGCTTCGACTTCCCGCCGGCGGGGGAGCGGCTGGACCGCCTGGAGGAGGCGCTGGTGATCTGCCGGGCCATGTTCTCCGAGGAGGCGCCGACCTTCGACGGGCGCTACTACCGGATCCACCAGGCCCGGAACGTGCCCCCGCCCGTTCAGCCCGGAGGGCCCACCATCCTGGTCGGTGGGGGCGGCGAGAAGCGGACGCTGCATCTGGTGGCCCGCTACGCGGACATGTGCAACCTCTTCGGCGACGCGCCGGAGATCGCCCACAAGGTCGACGTCCTGCGTGGGCATTGCCACGAGGTGGGCCGTGATCCATCCGAGATCACGGTCAGCCGGCTCAGCACCCTCGTCCTCACCGCGAACGACGAGGAGACGGAGGCGACCAGGGAGTTCCTGCGCCAGGCGACGGGGCAGGACCCGTCGGGGTCCGACATCGGGACGCCGGACCAGCTGCTCGCCCGGGTCGAGGAGCTGGCGTCAGCCGGCGTGCAGTACTTCGTGTTCAACATGCCGACCGGGACGCCGGCCACGGTGCGCCAGGTGGGCGAGTTGCTGGTGGGTGCGTTCGGCGACTGAGCCCGCTGGGTCGCTGGGTCAGTGTCCCTTGGCGGGTGGCGGCGTCACCGCTGCCCTGAGTTCGAGCAGATTGGCCTCGAGTTCGGCTGCCCGGTTGCGGCGGGCGGCAGCGGCGGCGGCCAGTTGCTCGCCGGTCGGATGCTCGCCGCCGGAGCGCATCAGGTGATCCGCCTCGAGTGGCGAACGCCAACCCGCGCAGGCTCTCCGCGCTGCGCGTGGCCATGTTGCGACTGAGGTCGTCGGGGGCCGAGTCGGCCGTCCGCTCCAGGCCGTCGACCGCCTCTTCGACCTGGACGCCGACACTGGCCCTGCGCTGGGCGTCGTCGTGCTCGGTCTGCGACAGGATCAGGTCCCGGGCCAGTTCCGCCGCGGCCAGGGCCGGGCGCACCGAGCGCTGCCAGTCCGCCTCACGACCCTGGCGCCTGGACCGGCCGATCAACACGGCGACGAGCACGACGGCGAGCAGGAGGACGACGGCGAGGACGATCCAGCCCCATGGCGTCGACGAGGACGACGCTGTGGCCTTCGTGGTGGTGGTGTGGGGTGTGACGTCGTGGTCGACTCGTGGGTCGTGGAGGTGGTCGGATGCGTCGTCGTGGTCGTGGAGGGCGGCTCAGTTGTCGTCGTGGTCGTTGATGTCGTGGTGGGTGGCGCGGACGAGGAGGTGGTCGTGGCCTCGGTCGTCGTGGTGGTCTCGCGCTGGCCCCAGGCGGTGCCCGCACCGGTTCCCAACAGGATCGGGGCCGAGGCCAGGACACACAGGAGTGCAGTCGCCGCTCGACGGCGGCCCTTCGTCGTCATGCCCTCAGCCTACGGACGCAGCCGGGTCCGGGCAGGGACGCTCGCAGTATCCGACAACCGTGGGCCGGCCGGCTCCGCGGGCAGAGGCGGTACCCTCGCCACGACGAAGAGAGGAAGGCCGTCCATGCAGCTTGACATCCACGTACCGCGGTTCACCTGGCCCGGAGGGCAGGCGGCGATCGGCCCGACGTTCACCTCCCTGGCGCAGACGGCAGAGGCCATCGGCGTGCGCACCCTGTCGGTCATGGACCATTGGTTCCAGATGGAGATGTTGTGGCCGGCCGACGAGCCGATGCTCGAGGGCTACACCACACTCTCGTTCGCCGCGGCGAAGACGGATCGGTTGCGTTTCCGCATGCTGGTGGGCGGGGTGACGTACCGCCATCCCGGATTGCTGGCCAAGACCATCACCACCCTCGACGTGCTCTCGGGCGGACGGGCCGAGCTGGGCCTCGGTGCGGCCTGGTACGAGCGGGAGCACCTCGGCCTCGGCGTCCCCTTCCCGCCCCTGACCGAGCGCTATGAGCGGCTCGAGGAAACCTGCAGATCTGCATGCAGATGTGGAGCGACGACGATGGCGCCTTCGAGGGCAAGCACTACCGGTTGGCGGAGACCCTGTGCGTGCCCAAGCCCGTGAGCTCTCCTCGGCCGCGCGTGCTCATTGGCGGCGGCGGGGAACGCAAGACGCTGCGCCTCGTCGCGCATGTACGCCGATGCGTGCAACATCATCGGTGACGCCGACACGGTGGCCCACAAGGTCGAGGTGCTGCACCGCCACTGTCAGGACGTGGGTCGGGATCCGGCTGACATCGAGGTGACGGCGCTCACGATGGTCCCAGAGGACGCCGATGCCGACGCCATCCTGCGTGACGCGCGAGGCTCTGTCGGCGGCCGGGGCGGCGGCCATCGTCATTCGCTCCACCGGGACCTGACCCGACGCGCTGGCTCGAGGAGACCTGGGGACCGATCGTGCCGCGGCTGGCGGACATTGGCTGATTTCGACGGGCACCGCGTCAGTCTTCGACGTCTTGAGCAGAGTCCGTGTCGACTCCGCGATCACAGCTGATCGGGTCCCGGGCAACAATGGCTATGCTGCGTCGGATAGCAGGAGGAGGAGCAGCGTTCATGGTGACGTCACGGAGAGCCACTGACGCCGAAGTCGAAACGTGGCGCCGGGACGGCTGGGTCCTCTTGGACGGGCTCGTCGGTGCCGATGAGATCGACGCCTTGGCGGAGGACCTCGGAGGCCTCTTCCCCGCGGCTGAGGACTTGGCAGGCCGACCCCGAAGCCGTCACGGAACAATGGCTGGGCCGTCCGGTCAAGGCCGAGGAGGTCTTCGTCTGGCCCGACGAGGGACCGGGATTCCGTCCCGACCAGCAGCGGTGGTCGGCGTCCTTTCCCTTTCCCGGTACGGGGGCGCTGAACCGCATCTGCGTGCATCCGTCGCATCGTGGATTTCGCCGAACGGGCGCTCGACAACACCGACATCCGGCTCTATCAGGCGCATGCCAGCGCCAAGTACGCGGGAGTGACCAACTACGAGCAGCCGATGCACATCGACCGCAACCACTCCTGGCTCCCTCCGGGTTCCGAGTCTCCGTGGTGGAACCTGGAGGGCTTCCTGTACCTGACCGACGTGACCGAGAACGACAACCCCACCCGGCTGGTCACCGTGGGTGAGACCGACCACGTGGATTCACCGTACGGCATGGTCATGCCGAACATGGATCCTGGTGTCTACGCCGCAGAACGGCCGGCGGCAGGTGTCAGGGGTTCGTACCTGGCCTACCGGTCGGATTGCTGGCACCGTGGCGCGCCGTTCGGATCGGGCACGGGTGCCCGGATCGTGCTGGCCATCGCGTTCAAGAACGCCAGTACCGAGTGGATCGGCTACGACACCCAGCAGTCTCGTTCGACCGGACTCGAGTGGACGCAGTTTGCCGAGGGCTCGACGCCGCGCCAGTTGGAGCTCTTCGGCTGGCCCCCACCGGGGCATCCGGTGTGGAACGAGACGTTGCTCAACCAGACGGCGCAGCGCTACCCGAGTCTCGACCTCGCTCCGTGGCGAGAGGCTCTCAACCTCACTGGGGGATGACTCCCTTGATACCAACCGTCGGGGCAGACGGTTTCGCAGTCGACGACCGCGGCGGGCCGTCGGAATCCAGGGCGAGGAACAGCAGGCTTCCTTCTCCCTCAAAGCCCAGACGTCGGTAGAACGGGAATGACGGCGGGCTCGGATGAACGGAGAGGTATTCCAGGCTCATGTGGCGGGCTTCGTCGATGAGCTGGCCGACCAAGAGGCTTCCCAATCCGCTGTTTCGATGTTCGGCCATGACATACACGCTCTGGATGTTCCCTGACAGCCTGGTCCACCTTTCGGGCCCCGGGATCCGTTCGACGACGGCGAGCCAGGCCATTCCAACGGCAGAACTGTCCAAGTCGAGCAGAAAAGGGATATGTGTGTGGCGATGTTCGGCCATCCAGTCGCCGAAGTCTCCTCGAAACTGGTCGGGGTCTCCTTTTTCGCCCCTTTCCACCGCACGCCAGATCCATCGCACTCGCGCCAGTTCGTGGGCATCCGAGAGATCGGCTCGGCGCGCCGAGGCAGTTCCTGCAGGACGAGCAGCCACGCCCACCAGCTTGCACCATCTCCGAGTTGTCGACCTGAGCTGAGCCGCGCTGGTCGACGGCCTCGGCGCGGCGCGCCGACGTCCTCAAACGCCTGCCTGAGCAACGGAGGCGGGCGACACGTGTGGCCCACGGCACGGTCGGCGAGACTCAGCACGAGCGCCGTTTGGCACGGTGCGCGAACGAGCTCGCGTTCTCATACTCTTTGATCCCGATGGCCGTGGGGCGAGGGTGCCGGTGGGTAGGAGCGGTCACCGCACTCGTGGTCGTCGTCGTGACAGGTATGGGTCCGTCGCCGGGAGATGCTGCATCGGCTTCTCTCTGGCCCTCCCATCCGAACTGGGCTGCCGACATCCCGGCCCCTCATCGGAACAACGTCCACCCGGTGGCCGTGGTTTCAACGAGCGGATCGGTGTCGAGTGTCGGCTCGCTCGTCTCGGGTCATGGCCAGGTCACGCTCACCGACCGGGTCGGCGCGCCGGCGGCATCGGTGACCATCGACTACGGCGAGGACGTCGGAGGGATCCCGTTCTTCGACGTCGGGTCGGTCACCGGGACGCCGACGCTCACCGCGTCCTACAGCGAAGGACTCCAGTACCTCGGTCCCGAGGGAGATCAGGCTCCGAGCGCCAGCCCAGCGGGGGACGACTCCCGGGCCGACACCCTGATCGTGGCGTACCCGGGTCTCCTCACGACGGGTCTCATCCAGGGTGGCGAACGCTACGAGCGGATCGCCCTGACGACGCCGGGGCGCCTCACACTGGTTTCGGCCGGCATCGAATTCACTGCGGTGCGGGCTACGGCTGACGACTATCGCGGCTGGTTCGATTCGAGCTCGGCGTCACTCAATCGGATTTGGTTCGACGGGGCCTACACCGCCCAGCTGAACGAAATCCGCAGCGAACTCAGTACCGCCCTCGGACCAGATCCTCGATGGGGCACTCCGCACAGTACAGGGGACTGCGCAATTGCTCAACGGCAGCTCGGGTTGGACGGACTACTCGATGTCGTTCCAGACCCGGGTGGTGACCAAGAGCACAGGATGGCTGGTGCGCGCGGCGACGCAGTCGACGGGTTACCTTCTCGTGCTCGGAACCGATGCGGACCCCGAAAAGGGATCCAGCCTTACCGAGGTCGTGCTCGGGCACGACCTCTTCTTTCCCATCGACACCATCGCTCTGCCGGGTGTCGACGTGGCGCGATGGCAATCGATCCGCACCACCGTCGACGGTTCGACGGTCACCACCTCGATCGACGGCAAGGTGGTAGCCAGTTTCAACACGTCGTCGGTCAGGTCAGGGGTTCCGATCTACCGCCGGGGTGGCGTCGGCATCTTCCCGCTGGCGTCGACGGCGATGTTCCGACAGCTTGATGTCCGCGAGGGCGCGACAACGCTGTTCGCCGATGCTCTCGACCGGAGCGCCGCATTGGCCCACTTCCACGGCGTCGACGTGACGTCGCCTGATCCGCTCGCCACCATGGTCGACGGGGCCAAGCGGGACCGAGTGGTGTGGAGTGGTGATCTCGGGACCGAAGCCCCGACCGTCTTCGACTCCACCGACGACCCCGCCTACATCAAGGGTTCCCTGCAACTGCTGGCCAGCTACCAACAGTCCAACGGGGCGGCGGGCACGAACGTCAACCCCACCGCACCGCTTGGGACGTTCCCAGAGCCCGAGTCGGCCTACTCGACCTCGTACTCGATTGACGTGGTCAACGACATCGCCACCTATTACCTGTACACCAAGAACCTCGCCTTCGTTCGAGCGCAATGGCCGATGATCACTCGTGAGCTGGCCTATGACCAGTCGCTGGTCGACGGCCGGGGATTACTGGTCACCAGCGACCAAAATGGTCAGGACTGGGACTACTACGACGGCAACAAGATCGGCGAGGTCACGGCCTTCAACGACATCTACTTCGAGGAACTCGTCAACGCCGCCACAATGGCCGATGCTCTCGGTCAGAGCAGGGAGGCCACGGCCTATCGATCCGAGGCGGCGCTCGTTCGCCGTGCCATCAACCAGTTCCTCTTCAACCCTGGCCTCGGCGTCTATGGAATGTCCAATCTCGAGCCCGACGTTGTGGCCCAAGACGCCAACGCGCTTGCTGTTCAGTACGGGATTCCTCACCGGCCCGAGAATGTGGCGATCCTGCAGCGTATGGAGCAGCTGCTCCCCGCAACCCCCTTCGGACCAGAGGCCTTCACGGCCAACTCGGCGTATCGCACACAGATCAGCCCATTCGTGACGAACGAAGAGGTCGCGGCCCTCTTTGACACCGGTCAGAGCGATCCCGCGGTGGCCCTCATCGAGCAGCTGTGGGGTCATATGGACGCTCCGGGGCCCGATGACACTCGTGCCGATTGGGAACTGGTGGCTGCCGACGGCACCCCCGGCTTCGACGCCAACACCAGCCTGGCTCATGGATGGTCCAGCGGGGCGACGGCTCAGCTGACGAATCAGGTGCTCGGTGTCACCCCGACCGGAGCTGGCTTCTCCAAATGGTCGATCGATCCCCACCCGGGAACGCTGAGTTGGGCCGAAGGCAGGGTTCCCACGCCAGCCGGCGCCATCCGCGTCGAGTGGGCTCAGGATGTTCAAACGGGCCGGTTCACGCTCGACGCACGAAGTCCGTCGGGTACGACCGGGACCATTGTCATGCCTGTGCCGTCGAGGGGCGGGATCGTCACCGTGCGTGGTCTGCATACGGGTCAACCAACAAAGACACTCCGGGTCCCGGCCGGACGTGATCTCGCGAATGTGCCCGCACGGGGCGGGGTTTCCTATGAAATCGAGGTCAGTCCCGCCTGACGAGAGGGACCAAGCTTCCGCCCGCCACTCAGGCAGACATCACCTCGGCCGGCAACCTGGGCAACCGATCCTTTCTGGCTCTGTTCATGGCCATCGGCCATGGATCCTGGTTCGCAAAGGGTCGCTGATCCGTAGATCTGGGTGGAGCCGCATCGCCTCGGGTACCGGTTCGGACGGCGACTGCCCATGTCGCGTTCGTCGGCCCGTTATCGTGCAGGCGCGGGCCGCTAGCTCATCCGGAAGAGCAGGGGACTTTTAATCCCAAGGTGCCGGGATCGAGACCCGGGCGGCCCACGAAGAAGCCGTGTTGTCCCGGGTGATTCCTGGCATTTCCTCTTTCGGAGATCTCCGGCGCGTGTTCGGCGATCGGGATGGGAGTCAGCGAAGTAGCCGAGAAGTTCGGTGCGCACCGAGACACGGTGCGCACTCGTGGCTGGGCTGGCAATGAAGCCGACGGCCTCGAGGGTCTGCGGGATCGTTCGCACCGACCCAAGACGTCTCCTCTCCGGATGCCACCCTAGGATCGGCGAGGCGAGAGAGGGAGCGTTGAAATGACCAACTACCAGCCGTCGGATGCGGTCCGGCGCATCAGGGCCGGACTCGACCACCCCATTATCGACAGCGACGGACACCTCATCGAATTCCTCCCCCTCGTACGTGACCTCCTGGTCGATCTGGCCGGTGAGTCGGTGGCGCAACGATTCGATGCTCTCGTTGACAGCGGTAAGACACTCCAAGGAGTGAGCGACGAGATCCGCAAGCGCCATGGCATCACCCAGACGCCCTGGTGGGGCATCCCCACCCGCAACACGCTCGACCGGGCCACTGCGATGCTCCCGCGTCTGCTCTATGAGCGTCTCGACGAACTTGGTCTCGACGTTGCGGTGTTGTATCCGACGTACGGACTCATCCCCATCCACATCAGTGACGAGGAACTGCGCCGAGCAATGGCGGCTGCGTTCAATGCCTACCTGGCTGAGCAGTACGCCCCCTACGCCGACCGGTTGATCCCAGTGGCCTGTATCCCGACGTTCACACCCGAAGAGGCGCTGGCCGAGCTGGAACACGCTGTCGTCGATCTCGGCTTGAGGGCGGTCATGATGGGCGGCGCCGTACCCCGCCCGATTCCCGAAGGTGGCCCTGGGGCGACCTGGATGGACGGACTCGGCCATGGCTCTCTCTACGATTACGACCCGCTCTGGCGGCGTTGCGCGGAGCTCAGGGTTTCCCCCACTTTCCACTCGACCGGATCGGGGTGGGGTTCTCGAATGTCGACGAACAATTTCGTCTACAACCACATCGGCAATTTCGCTGCCGCCGGTGAACTGACCGCTCGCTCGCTCCTCATGGGAGGGGTGCCACTGCGATTCCCCGGACTCCGCTTCGCCTTCCAGGAGGGCGGTACCGCATGGGCCTGCAACCTTTACAGCGACGTGATTGGGCACTGGGAGAAGCGCAACGCCGAGGCCGTGAGGCGATATGACCCGGATGAGCTCGATCGGGGAATGCTCACGAGCCTCTTTGACCAGTTCGCTGAGGATTCGGTCCGGAAACGCCTGAGTCGTCTCGACGAAGGCCTCAGCCTCTTATCGGAGCCCATGGTCGAGGGGGAAAGCCTCGACGACTTCGCCGAATCCCAGATCGGTTCACCTAAGGACATTCGCGACGTGTTCAGCGCTCAGTACTTCTTCGGCTGTGAGGCGGACGACCCCATGGCTGCCGTGGCCTTTGACGAGCGTCTGAACCCGCTCGGAGCCCGCATACCTGCTCTCTTCGCCAGCGACATCGGGCACTGGGACGTCCCGGACTTCCGAGGGGTGCTCGAGGAGGCGTGGGAGTTGGTTGAGCACGGTCTTCTCGATCAGGAGGGATTTCGCGAGTTCACCTTCGCCAATCCGGTGCGACTTTGGGCGGGAACGAACCCGAAATTCTTCGAGGGGACATGCGTCGAGGATGCGGTTGCTGAGGAACTGAATTCGTCTCTGAGAATTCCGCCAGGAGCCCGCACTCCAACGGTGGTCGCGTCTGGGAAATGCTGGTGAATAGTCGGGGGCTATGGCGCCCCTTGACGAGTCTGGCGGCCACGGCGCAAAGCGAGTTGTACACAATCTTGTAGCCCGGAGGATTCGTCCGGTGCCGTTCAGAGGTACGAGCCGAAATTGCAGATACAGACGGGTCTGCACCGATGCACCGGAATGAACGGCTAGATGTCCAAGTCTCCGATCCCAAGGTGCCGGGATCGAGACCCGGGCGACCCACTGAATCCGAGGTCGCGGACTTCTGAGACCCTTCGTCGGTCGGCGTTGTAGCCGCGTTCAGATTGGCGACCTCCGAACCAGGTTCGACCCGCGTCCACTCCGACGGTCCGACATGACCACGATCTAGCCTCGTCAGTCACCCGCAGCGCTGGGAAGAGAGGGTTCGGATGGATGAAAGTCAGTGGATCGGCGTGAGATCGCCGGAGTTCCGCGCCATCTCCGAGCGGATCAAGGTGGCGACCCGACTCTCCTCTAAGCTGAGCGGATACTGCTGGGATGAGCCCGAGCTGGTGCGAGAAGTCTTCGAAGAGTTGATTGGCAAACCCGTTGGTGATTCATTCCACCTCATCCCTCCCTTCTATGCGGATTACGGGCTGAACATCACCATTGGTCGGTCTGTCTTCATCGGTTACGAGTGCATGTTCACCGGTCACGGAGCCATCGACATCGCGGACGAGGTCATGATCGCCAACAAGGTCAACCTGGTCACAGCCGGTCACCCTGTCGAGCCGGACAAGCGACGTTCTTACATCACCGTGGAGCCGATCACGATTGAGAGGAATGTGTGGATCGGAACCGCTGCCACGGTCTTGCCCGGAGTGACCATCGGAGCTGATTCGGTCGTTGCGGCCGGGGCGGTCGTGACACATGACATCCCAGCGAGGACACTGGCCGCGGGTATGCCAGCGACTGCCATCCGACATCTGTAGAAGAGCAGAGCGACTGCCCCAAACTCCGGATTAGTGCGACACTCCGATCCACTTCGGTGGCAGGAAGGTTTCACCCGGCGGAGGTCACCTGAGCGTCTGCACGAATGTCTCCCTTGAGACGTGCCACCACCGAAGTCGGCGCCCGTACCGTTCCATCCCACCCATCTCATCGAGCATCCGAATGAAGTTGGGGTCGCCAGCGTCAACCCGTCGCTGGACGAACGACCCTCCGCTCTCCATGGCTCGGTCGAGAAGTTCGACCAGCGTGTGGCGGCCCTCGGCATTGAGTCCGTACGTTTCGGCGACGAGTCGAAGGCGGGCCGGACGATCGAGCTCCCTGAACCCAAGGCGGCTGGCGCTGAGGTCATCGTCGATGGGCACGCACATCCGAGCGAAGGCCGCGAGGTCGAAGAGCGGCCGTCCTGGTGCGGCGAAGTCGAAGTCCAAGAGCGCGACGGCTTCACCATTTCTGAACACGACATTTTCAAAGCACACGTCGTTGTGGCAGATCATCGTCCCGCTGCACGGATCTGCCAGTTCGTCGCTCCACTTCGCTGGGATGACAGGCAGTCGGGACGAGGCCTCGTGGAAAGACCTCATCAGGTCGGTGATCGAGGAGAGAGCGTGGTCGGTCTGCACCCAGGCCGGAAACGGCGGGACTGCAACCTCGCCTTCGATGAAGCGCAGCCGCTCCCGCCCGTCGGCTTGGATCTCCACCGGCAGCGAACATCCTTCGAATCCAGCCGACCTGAGTCCACGAAGGAATGCATGCACGGCCTCGGAGTACGGGTTCGAGGGTCGAAGGACGTAGTCACCTTTTCGGACGACACTTCCGGCGTTTGCGACTCCTCCGGGCAGGATCTCGTCCACCAGAGCAGTCTCTCAGGGTCTGCCCCTTATGGCCTCGGCCGTATCAGCAAGACGAACAGCGTTATGACGCCGTCAGAGAGGGGATGCGAGTCACTGAACTAGTCGTGGGCTGCGGAAAGGCGACGCTGACGGTGAGCCCGCCGTCGGGCAGGGGATTCGCACTGATGCTGGCCTGATGGACGGTAGCGATGGCGCGGACGATGGAGAGTCCGAGCCCATGCCCGTCCTTGTAGTGCGCCCGGTGCGTACCGAGCCGTTGGAACGGCTCGAAGAGGCGGTCGACGTCAGCTGGAGCGATGAGTGGTCCGGTGTTGGTCACCGACAGCACGGCTTGGCCCGCCCTCACATCGGTCACGACCTCGACGCGGCCGTCGACAACGTTGTGACGAAGGGCGTTGGCAAGCAAGTTGGTGACGAGCCGTTCGACCAGCAGGGGATCTCCATCGAGGAAAGCCGGTGTTGTCACCTCGTCGACGTGAATCCCCAGTCGGTCGATCTCGGGCTGGAGGTCGACAAGGTTGGCTGTCACGGTCGTGGCGAGGTCGATCGGTTCGCGTTCTTCAGCCCGCTTTCGCTGCTGGCGAGGGTGAGGAGGGCTTCGATCAGACGCGCCTGCTCATCGTTGGAGGCGAGAACCTCTTCGGCGGTTGAACGCCATGCGTCGATCGTCGTGGCAGGGTCGTCAAGCGCAACTTGGAGGAGCGTGCGCTCAGCGGTCAGAGGGGTGCGGAGCTCGTGGGAGGCGTTGGCGACAAAGTGTCGTTGAGCCTCGAACGCCGCGTCGAGCCGGCCAAAGAGCTCGTCGAGGGTGTCCCCGAGTTCCTTGAGCTCGTCCTCCGGGCCATCGAGGGCGAGGCGCTCGTGCAAGCTGGCAGATGAGATCCTTCGGGCCTTGCGCGTGATGGTCCTGATGGGTCGCAGCATCCTGCCGGCAACGAGCCAGCCGGCCAAGAGGGCGAGGACGGCCACGATGGCCAGCGCGATCCCAGAGTTGACCAGAAGTTGATGCGAGTCGGCTGCGCGCTGCGCAGCTTGCGCAGGGCCGACCTGCTTCAGCTGATGCACTGCGCCTGCCAACTGCTGCCGGCCCGCGGCCAGCTGATGCTGGGCCTGCGTCAGCTGATTCTGGATATGTGACAGCCCATGGGGCAGAGACAGGACCACGTTGCCTTGCGGTTTCGCCTTTGCCAGCTCCTGTTGCACCTGCGCCAGCCCCTGCTGGGCCTGGGTCAGCTGAAACGGATTCTGGGGAAGGTGGATGGATGCCCCCGCAGGCCCGTTTGGCAGAATCTGGAGATCCCGGATGGAAGGAGTATGAGGCACCTTCGGGAGGGGTGGCTGCTTGTATTGCGTCGCCCGCTCAAAGAGGGCGTAGGTGATAGCGACCAACGCGGCGCCTGAGAGAACGAAGAGGCCGCCGTAGAGAACGGTGAGCCGCAGTCGGGCGGTGCGGCGAGGCAGCCGCAGCCAAGAGGTTCGTGCAAGCCGATGCGCATCGCTCATCATTGGCCTCCGATCCGATAGCCGCGTTCGCGGACGGTCTCGATCATCGGTGGGTCACCGAGCTTGGCCCGCAGCCGGTTGATCGTGGCCTTCACGGTGGTGGTGAACGGGTCGGTCGCCGAATCCCATACTCGTTCGAGTAGTTCCTCCGCCGACAACGGCCTTCCTTCGGCAACGAGCAAGCATTGCAACACGCCGTACTCCTTCGGACTCAGCGCCA
This sequence comes from uncultured Acidimicrobiaceae bacterium, assembly GCA_963726855.1. Classification (GTDB taxonomy): domain Bacteria; phylum Actinomycetota; class Acidimicrobiia; order Acidimicrobiales; family RAAP-2; genus Bog-473. The sequence continues at coordinate 45,437 of CAVSEB010000006.1, read as the reverse complement.
GATTCCGTCCGGCGCGGGTCGCTAGATATCTTTCGGGATCCATGGCCAGGTCGCCGTAGCCCAGGTGTTCCGGCAAAGGCGCGCCGGGCCGACGACCCAGCGCCTGGACCCGGGCGACCATCTCGGTGAAGTCGAACGGCTTGGGCAAGTAATCGTCGGCGCCCAGGCCGAGGCCCTCGACCCGGTCCCGCACCGAGCTGGCCGCGGTGAGCATCAGCACTCGACTCTCACATCGCTCGGCGACGAGGGCGCGACAGATCTCGTCCCCGTGCGTTCCGGGGAGGTCCCGGTCCAACACCACCACGTCGTAGCGGTTGGTGCCGAGACGAGCGAGAGCGTCGTCGCCGTCGAAGGCCACGTCGACCACCATCCCGTAGCGACGGAGCCCAGCGGCGACCGCGCCTGCTAACCGCTCGTGGTCTTCAGCTACCAGAACCCTCATGGTGTCTCCTGTCACAAGCCTGACAGCCCTCGAGCTCGACCGGTCGGCTGCTCGCCGTTGGCTCCCTGTCGGTCCACAAGATGCCAGGTCGTGGGTCACAGCCAGGTCACAACAATGACCGGGCTGTGACCTTCCGTTTCGTACAACTACTCCCAACACGGCCTCGAGCGTGGAGAGAAACAGATGAAACACAACGAGAGCGTTGAAGGTATCGCTTCGAGGGCGCACGGAAGGTGGCGAGGGATGGCAACGAGATCGCGACGATCGGTTGGACTGGTGATCCTCGTCGCGGCGGCCGCCTTCGGGCTGGCCGCGTGTGGAGGTGATTCTCCAACCGCACCGCACGTCGCCAGCTTGGCGACGAGGAGCAGCAACGGCACGAGCCGCGAGAGCACGACGACCGCGCCGAAGGCAGGTAACCCGACCCAGCTGATGGACGAGTGGGCGGCCTGCATGCGGAGCAACGGCGATCCCGGCCAGACCGACCCGACGATCGACGCCTACGGGGTGATCAACATCACCATGCGGGACGTGTCGCAGGCGGTGGCTTCGGAGGCCCATGGAAACAGCGGCCCGTGCAGCCAATATGAGCTCGCGGCCGAGAACGCACTACGGGGCGGCCAGCAATACCAGCCGCCGGACCAGGCCCAAATGATTCGGTACACCGACTGCATGCGCACCCACGGTGTCCCGAACTACCCCGACCCCGGACCCAACGGAAGAACCGATTTCAACGGGACCGGCGTGGACCCGAACAGTCCGTTCGTCGAGAACGCCAACAAGATCTGCGGCAAGGAGATCAACGCTCCAGCTTGGTGGATAGCCGGTACGGGTCCGCCGGCAGATGTCGTCGTGACGAGCTGCAGCGGGGTGCCCAACTGCCAACCCCCCAGCGGCGGGCCGCCGTCCGGCGGCGGCGGAGCCACCCCCGTGCAGCCCGGCAACGGCGGGTCAAACCCGAACGGCGGATCAGGTGCCGGTGGCTGACGTCTCCGCGACGGACGCGTCGCTCGATCCATCGGGGCGGACTGAGCCGATCAATGAGACCGCGCGGAGGACTGAGCGCAATGAAGAACGCCAGGGCCCGATGGCGGCTCGCGTTCCTCGTCGCGGCGGGCGCCATCGGGCTGGCCGCCTGCGGTGGACCCAGCTCCCCCCATGTCGCCAGCCTCGGGGCGAACGCCGGCGCCGCCGGCGGTACCAGTAGCACCACAACCTTGCCGGCGGGCAATGCGACCCAATTGCTCGACGAGTGGGCCGCCTGCATGCACCGCCATGGTGACCCGAACCAGGTCGACCCGACCGTCGACGCCGACAAGGTGATCCAGATCACCCTGCCCGCCGGGTACACCGACGGGGTCGGTGCGCTCCTGAACGGGGGAGGTGGCAGCTCGTGCGCCTCGTACATGACCGCGGCCCAGACCGCGCTGCGGGGAGGCGAGCCGCCCGAGACGCCGAGCCTGGCGACGGCAGAAAAGTTCGCCCAGTGCATGCGGGCGAATGGGGTCCCGGACTACTCCGACCCGACCGGCGGCCAGTCGGTCGTCCACGCCACGGCCGGCAGCGACCTCGACCCGGGCAACCCGATCTTTCAGGCTGCCTCGACACTGTGCGCCAACAAGACCGGCTTCCAGAAGTTCGGTACAAGCACCCCGCCGGCGGGGACGATCAATGTCAATCCCGGCCCAGGCGGCTTCGGGGGTAAGCCCGGCGGCAACGGCGGGACAGCCGCGAACTCCGGAGCGGGGAACGCCGATGGCTGACTTCTCCGCCAGGCGGATCGTGGTCATCGCCGCCATGGCGGGCGCCCTGGTCGGAGGGGCGGTCGCCGTAGTGGCCATGGCGTCCACGGGCGGCAACCACAACACAGCCTCGTCGCCGGGCGGCGATAGCACGGTCACCACCGCTCCTGTGGTGCGGACCACCCTCACCAATTCGGTGCAGGAAGGAGGCTCCATCGGCTTCGAGAGCTCATACACCATCGCGGCTCCGACCGGAGCCGGTGCCCAAGAGGTCGACCAGGACCAGCAGGCCGTGACTCAGGACCAGCAGACATTGTCCGCCGACGAGCAGTCCGCATCCGATGCGTCAACCGCGGACAACCAGGCGGAGTCGGTCGATCAGGCAAACGTCAACTCGAGCCAGGCCAGCCTCAGCGCGGACCAGGCACAGCAGGCCCAGGACTGCGCCGGGTCGGCGGGGTCCACTCCGTTGTGCAGCCAGGACGCCCAGAAGGTCGACGCGGACCAGGCGCAGCTGACCCAGGCCCAGCAGCAGCTGGCCACCGCCCAAGACAGTGCAACCCGCGACCACGATCAGAACCAGGCCAAGGTCGCCTCCGACCAGACGAAGCTGCAGGGGGATCGAGCCACTCTCGCGCTGCAGCAAGAAACTGCGGAGAATCCGGGTACGACGTATACCGCCCTGCCCAAGGTGGGCGACGTGATCAAAGAGGGCCAATCTGTCTACTCGGTCAGCGACGAGCCGGTGCCGCTCCTCTACGGCTCCATCGCGGCCTATCGGGCGTTCTACGTCGGCATGTCCGACGGTGCGGACGTCGGCGAGCTGACCCAGGACCTGATCTCCCTCGGCGACGGCGCGGGCCTGACCCAGAGCAACCACTACTCGTCGGCGACGGCGGGCGCAGTGGAACGTTGGCAGAGCGCGTTCGGTCTACCGGCGTCCGGCCAGATCCTGCTCGGCGAGGTTGTTTTCGAGCCCGGCCCGATCCGGGTCACCTCGGTCACGCCCTCGGTCGGCTCGTCCGTCGCAGGCGGCGGCGGGGGCAGCGAGCGCGGGAGGAGCGGCAGGGGGAGGGGGTGCCACGGTGCTGACGGCCACGAGCACGACCCCCATCGTCACCCTCGATCTCGACGTCAGTCAGGAGTACCTGGTCAAGCCCGGCGATGCGGTGTCGATCGTCCTGCCCGATGGCTCTTCGACGGTCGGCGGCCACATCGAGACGGTCGGCAACGTGGCCACCTGTCCGAGCGGCGGCACCGGCACCGGCACCGGCGCCACGAACGGCAGCAGCACGGCCGCGGGGTCGCTCTGCTCGTCGGGCGGCAGCGGCAGCAGCTCCAACCCGACCGTGCCGATCACGGTCACTCTCGACAGCACCCCGAAGTTGGCCACCTTGGACGAGGCCCCGGTGAACGTCAATATCACCACGCAAAGGGCCCCCAACGTCTTCGCCGTGCCGGTGAACGCCCTGCTCGCGCTCCAAGGCGGTGGGTACGGCGTGGATGTGGTCACCGGCGAAACGAGCCATCTGGTCGGGGTCACGACCGGCCTTTACAGCGACAACCTGGTCCAGGTCAGCGGGTCCGGCATCAGCGTCGGAGCCCGGGTCGAGGTGCCGTCGTCGTGACCGTGACGGCCCCGATCCCGGTCCACGAGGCCGCGCGGCCGGCACCGGTGCTCGAGCTGCTCGACGTGGTCAAGGAGTACCCGGGCGACCCACCGGTCGTGGCCCTGGCCGGCGTCGACTTGCGCATCGACCAAGGAGAGCTGCTCGCCATCGTCGGCCCGTCGGGGTCGGGCAAGAGCACGCTGCTCCACGTGATGGGCACCCTGGAGCGACCCAGCCGCGGTGTGGTCCGGATCGCCGGAGAGGACACCTCGACGATGTCCGACACGCAACTCTCGGGCCTGCGGGCCCGGCGCCTCGGTTTCGTGTTCCAGCAGTTCTTCCTCCTCGACGGCCTCAGCGTCCTCGACAACGTCGCCGACGGTCTGCTCTACCGCGGCGGAAAGCTGGCCCATCGCCGCCGACTGGCGCAGGTGGCGATCGAGCGGGTCGGGCTCGGCCACCGCGTGGGGCACCGGCCCAACCAGCTCTCGGGCGGCGAGCAGCAGCGCACGGCCATCGCCCGGGCCCTCGCCGGGCGCCCCGCCCTGGTCATGGCCGACGAGCCGACCGGGAACCTGGACTCGGCGACCGGGGCATCCATCCTCGACCTCCTCCGCGAGCTGCACCGCGAGGGCACGACCATCCTGGTCATCACCCACGACCACGAGGTGGCCGCGGCCATGGAACGGCGCATCGAGATTCGAGACGGGAAGATCATCGGTGACACGCCGACCGGCTCCTGACGCCGGCGGCTCCCGGCTGTCTCGCCGGGACCTCCTACGCGTCGGGAGCCTCGGGCTGCGCAGCCGGCGGACCCGGGCCTTGCTGTCCGCCCTCGGGATCAGCATCGGCATCGCCGCCATCGTTGGCGTGCTCGGCATCTCCCAATCGTCGGAGTCGGGTCTCCTCAACGAGCTGGACCAGCTCGGCAACCTCATCACCGTGCAGGCCAGCAACACCGCCTTCGGTCAGCAGACCGAGTTGCCCACTACCGCCGAAGGCATGGTGTCGCGCATCGGACCGGTCACCAATGTGACCGAGCTCGGCGCCATCTCGAACACGTACGTGTACCGCAACTCCCTCGTCCCTTCGATCGACACCAACGGGGTCTCAGTCGACCGCGACCGACGCCGCCTTGCCGGCCACCCTCGGCGCAACCATCGCGCACGGCACTTTCTTGAACGCGGCGACCGCTCACTTCCCAGCCGTGGTCCTCGGCGCGGAGACGGCCACCCTGCTCGGCATCGACAACCTGGCCAACCCGACCCAGGTATGGATCGGCGGGCACTGGTTCACGGTGGTCGGCATCTTGCAACCCGTGCAGCTGGTCTCCCAGATGGACTCCATGGCGTTCATCGGGTTCCCCATCGCCGAGCACTACTTCGCCTTCGACGGCCATCCCACCGAGCTGTTCCTGCGCGCCGCGCCGGGCCAGGTCACCGCCGTGGCCGACGTGCTGCCCGCCACCGTCGACCCCGAGAATCCTTCGACGGTGGCGTGGAATCTGCCCGCGGACATCTTGAAGGCCGAGGTGGTCACCCAGGGGGCCTACAACGGCCTCTTCCTCGGCCTCGGAGCGGTGGCCCTCCTCGTCGGCGGCGTCGGCATCGCCAACGTCATGGTCATCTCGGTCCTCGAGCGCCGCTCCGAGATCGGCCTGCGCCGGGCGCTCGGCGCCACCCGGCGTCACGTGGGCGAGCAGTTCCTCGCCGAGGCGATCTTGCTGTCGGTCCTCGGCGGCCTGGCCGGCACCGTCATCGGCGTGGCGGCGACCGTCGTCTACGCCGTGAGCCAGCACTGGTCGGTGACGATCCCCCTCTTGGCGCTCTACGGCGGCGTGAGCGCCGCCCTGGTCATCGGTGCCGTCGCCGGCTTGTATCCGTCTCTGCGGGCCGCCCGCCTTTCGCCGACCGAGGCGTTGCGCACCGTATGACTCCCGAACCGACTGACTTGCTACTGAACTGTCCGGACCGAGCGGGATTCCGCCGTACTTGATGGATCAGTGGTCTCAAGCGCTCGGGACGATGGTTCGACTCTTATCGTTTTCCTCGAATTGGTCTCGCAGTTGCTGGAGACTCTTGGCGAGAAGGCGGCTCACCTGCATCTGACTCACACCGAGGCGTCGAGCAATCGCGGATTGACTCATTTCGTCGATGAAACGCATGCGAATGAGATCCTGCTCAGCAGGGGAAAGACCGTGAACTGCCTCAATCAGGATCGACCGGGTGTCGGCGTAATCCATCTCGTCTCCCTCCTGTTCGATCGGAGGGGGGTTAGCACCGTCGTCGCGGGGATGGTCGAGCGAGTCCGACCGATACATCCGACCCGCTTCCATCGCTTCAAGCACTGCCCCAACGGGTTCGTCCATGGCGTCGGCGATCTCCCCAACGGTTGGAGGACGCCCTATTTGGTGCGTTAACTCCTCAACGTGGTGACTCATATCCAGGTAGAGCTCTTGGATGCGCCGTGGAGCACGCACCGACCATCCCTTGTCCCGAAAGTGCCGCTTCAGTTCACCAACCATGTACGGAACGGCAAAGGAGTTGAACTTGATCGATCGGTCCGGATCGAATCGCTCCACCGCTTTCAAGAGGGCCAGACAGGCAACCTGGTAAAGATCGTCATAAGGCTCACCCCGATAGGCAAATCGGCCGGCTAAGTGTTTGGCCAGGCCCAAATGCTCCTCCACGATGGCATCGCGCAGTTCCACCCGTTGTGTTCGCGCGAGCTCGCGGAACTGGAGCAGCTCCTCTTCAGAATCGTTGTTGAGTCGATCCACCACTACGAGGAATGAGACTTGCGAAGCCACACGCAAGGATTTCCCTGATCGTCTGTCGACGATCCGTGCTCATCGACGAGGGCGGACAACAGCTGGAGAGACAGTTCCTTGCCCTGCAACACGCGTCGTTCATCTTCAGGCGTGGATTCGGAAGCCGGCTCGAACGTGAGCGATACGGAGACTTCAGAACTCGAACGATGGATATCGATCGTTGTGTCGCCTTGCTCCCGCAAGACACCGCTCGAGGCGTACATCTCGTCGACGGCCAGTTGTAGGTCCTGCACTTCTTCGATGTCGAAACCAGCGCGAACAGCGGCCACTCCGGCCGCAAATCGCGCTAAGGCGACGAAGTCACCATGATTTGGAACGGTAAGCCGAAGCCGATCCACGTCCGACGAGATGGTCGAAGTCGTCATGAGGGAGTGTCGGCCTGGTTCAGGTGGGTCGAGAGGGCGACGCGTGAGTCAAAGATGGAAAGCTCGCCGTGAGGCCTGTCAGCTCGAAGACTCTCAGAACCCGTGGATCGTCGGCCACGAGAAACAGCTGGTGTCCGGTGTTGTCCGTGCGCTCCAAGGCCCATGTCAACACTCCCAAGGCAACCGAGTCGATAAAGCTGGCCCCGGAGAGGTCGATAATGAGGTCTGAGTTCTGCTCGAGCGCGTTGCCGATGTGGGTCTCCATCGTCGGGGCTACGGCGAGATCGACCTCTCCAGTCGCGGCGATGATCGGTATTCCCGGGTAGGAACCACTGGTTTCGGTGTGCACTTCTCCCAAGGCCATGCCGGTCCTCCTCGTTACCCCCTCAACGGGGGAGACATCCCTATTGTGATCACAAAGAAATCCTGTTTCCATCCCGCTCACGGAGGGTAGGGGTCATATTGCGGTGGGCGTCACCGGGCAACTTGACCCTCGGGCGGACATGGATAGTGACAAGGGTTCGCTCCAGGGGAGCAGGGTACATTCTGCGTATCAGCGAATTACAGGTCCAGACCAGCCTTCCGCCCGTTGCGGCAAGTGCCGCTGCAGCGCGGCAAATGGTGAGTCGCGCCCTCGGTGAGTGGGGTCTCATCGATGCCGAGGAGACCACGCTCTTACTGGTGACGGAGCTGGTCAGCAACGGTGTGCGTCACGCGAACACGCCGCTGACGCTGACACTTTCATACGATGGAACACGTATAAGAATCGGAGTGTCAGACGAGGATAGATCTCCGCCCACGCTCGCCGCGGCGTCCGTCAAAACCCACCACGGCTGGGGACTTCGTCTGATTGGCGGACTTTCGTCCAACTGGGGAACCATCGTCAATCCTGATGGAAAGACCGTGTGGTGTGACCTGAAGGTGGACGATCTGTCTCCTTCCCCAGCGAATTCTCCGAGTTCAGGTTAGAAACCGTAGGGGTCGCCACCAGCTCGTCGACCCGATGGTGCGTTCAAACGTGGCGGGCGAGTCGACCAGCTCTCGTCACGTCCGACGACTCCTCAAACGAGCGGCGATCATGGCGACGTCATCGTCTTGAGAATCCGGGGAAACGAGCCGCTTGATCACTCGGTCGCACAGCTCGTTCATCGAGGGATGGACTCTTCCCTCGACCCGCTCGATGAGTCGTTTCAGTCCGACATCGACAAGCTCGTTGCGCCGCTCCACGAGGCCGTCGGTATAGAGGAGCACGACCGAGTTGACGGGAAATGGGACGACCGTGTTCCTCCTCGGCAAGTGCCTCTTCACGGCGAGCGGGGGGTCCTGGTGGTCCGCCAGGATGTCCGCATGGCGTCCGGGATGCACAACGATCGGTGGCATGTGTCCCGCAGACGAATACACAATCTCTTCTGCCCCGGGGTCGATGAACAACACCAAACAGGTCGATGAGCGAGCCCGAGGCAACGTCGCCGCAAACTGGTCCAGTGCTTCGAGTACCGCAGCGGGATCAGAAGCAAGATTGACGAGGGCAGCCATGGCACTTCGAAGTTGGCCCATGGCGGTCACCGCCTCGATCCCGTGTCCGACGGCGTCTCCGACGACGAGTGCGATCCGACCACCTGCGATCGGCAGGGTGTCGTACCAATCCCCTCCCACCGACAACTCCGCCGCAGGGATGTAGCGCGCGCAGACTTCTAGCCGGGAATCGGCAATGTCGTCGCTCCCCAACATGGACCGCTGGAGCGTTTCGGCCAGATGGTGCTCCAGCTGATACAGCCTCTCTCGGTCAGTGAGTAACGCCAGTTCGCTGGTCATATCCCGCGCAATGCCAACGACGCCGTTGATTTGACCCTCTGAGGTTCGGAGCGGGCTCTTGGTGACCGAGAAGATATGAGGGCCGTCGGAAAAGGGAAGTATCTCTTGGAATTGCTTTTCGTGGCCGGAGCGTATGACCAGTTCCTCGTTTCGGTGAATATCCGCCGCCGCTCCAGGTTCGAGGAAATCGTCAACCGTGTGTCCGATGATCTCGCTGTCAGAGTTTCCACCGGTCAACGCCGCCGCCCGAGCACGGTTTGCGAGAATGTGTCGGCCCTCGAGATCCTTTGCGAAGAGGCCATCCGAGGAGGCATCAATCGCCGATTGCAGCAGGACAGCACGATCGGCGAGCTCACGTTCTCGCTGAGCAGACCGTCGGCCGAGTAAGCGCCACCAGAGCCACATGAGGAACACGATGAAGACGCCGACGCTGATTGCGATGGCGAGTACGACGACCGAGCGAACAACTTGCGTGTGGAGTGACTGTCGCCCAGCGCGCACGTTCGCGTTCGACCACATTGGAGAGAAGCGTTTGCTCATGACGGAATTGGTCGAATCGAGACTTCGCGACTGCCTGTGTAGAGACCGCCTGAGCCGCGCTGGGATCATGCGCTTTAACGTCAGAGATTGCTTCCGCCGCGAGCCTCTGCCAACGGTCGAGTGCCTGGAGTGTCGACGTCACCTCGGAGCTGAAGGGTGCGTTGAGACTGACCGAATGAAGACTTCTTGCGGCGGCTGCGGACTGGGCGGCACCGAGCTCATAGGGCCGGAGGAAACTTGTGTCCCCAGTCAGGACGTAGCCGCGCATCCCGGTCTCCTGATTGAGGGCGCTCACCAGGAGCTCGGAGGCGCCGGCGGACAGCGACATCAAACGTCGACTGTTGGCGGTCAAGTCCTTGAAGGGTGCCAACCAGTGTGGGCAGGATCGAGACCACGATCACAGCCAGGACGATGAAGTACCCGACTAAGAGCATCCTGGGACCTCGTAATAGCCAGGCCGCACCGCGACCTTCTGCCGGACCGCCATTTGGCATGCACGTAGGCTAATGAAGTCAGATCAAAATGACCGTGGGCTTCCTTTCTTTGATCGGGGCCGACGTCGAGGCGTCGGAAAGCATCGACAGAAGTGCAATCAATTGCACGGCCCGAGCAGTTTTCAGTTCGTCTGTGGACGCTCACTGCAAAACGAACGGCGTGACCGCAGAGGCCCCCGCCAATCTGTCTTCGGGTTGAAGAGTTCCGGGACGCGGCTGCCGAATCACGTCTGCGCCAAGGTCACGAGTGTCAAGCTACGGCGGCGAGCTGATGTCGGGTCACCGTCCGCCATGTCCTTGGCCGGCGCAGTGCGTGAGTGGAGGCAAGACATGGCCAGAACCCCTCGTCCCGCTTCACGATGGTGCGCACCGGACCACCCGCGAACACTTTCGTGCGCGCAGAAGGCGCCGAGCGTCTGCAGAGCACCGAGTAGACCGCGGGCACGACGTCGGTGGCCGCTTCCCGAGGGTCCTCGCTGCAGCGGGGAGGACCACGGCCACGCTGATCTACGAGTGATCTGAGGATCTATCTCGTCGATCGTGGGGACCCCATGTCAGTATTCGTCCGGAACGAAGAGGTAGAGCCACTCGTCCGGTTCGCCGAGGTCGACGAGGACATAGGTGCTTCCGCGCTCGGTGATCTCCAGCCTGGGCGGGAAATACTCCAGTCTGCTCGCGCTGGGCCCACCGTCGCCGACGAGAACCCGGTCGCCATGTCCAGGGCGAGGTATATCCACACCGGAATTATGCCGATGAGCCGTCGAGCACTTGGACCCGACGAGCGGACCGACGAGGGCACGGCGCACGGCGGGATTCCTCCCGGTCGAGCGCCCCACGCGTGGGGCATGAGCTTCCCGGGAAGGTGCGCCCTGCATGCTCATCCGGGGCGCCGACGCCGTGGCTGAGCAATCTCGTGCCGGGCTGCGCTCTGTTCTCAACCTCCCCACCGTGGATATCCGACCCGTGCTGGTCAACGGGTCTGCCGGTGTGGTCGTCTCGCTCAATGGCGAGCCCGTCTCCGTCATGGGCTTCACCATCTCCGACGGCAAGATCGTCGAGATCGACTCCTTGGCCGACCCCGAGCGCGTCCGACGAGTTGCCCGGCGGGCCCACGGCGCACCCGAGCCGGGTGAGGATTCGCCCTGACGGCGAGGCCTCTTCGGCACGTCGTTGCCTGAGGCCGCACCACGCCAGCGACCGGGTCCCCGGCGCCTAAGCCGAGCTCATATCCTCCTGGCACGCCGGAAGAACCCCGGATGGCGTCGCTTCGCCTGCCCGGGGATCTGCGTTGCCCCGTCCCGTACCGGTAGCGTTTAACCGCGAGTCACGAAGCGCACAGACCTTGGGGAGGAACCGTGGAGACCGAAGCCGCCGTCCTGTGGGAACGCCACGGCGATTGGAGTGTCGAGCCCATCGAGCTCGATCCGCCCAAGGAGGGCGAGCTGCTCGTCCGCCTTGCCGCGTCGGGGATGTGCCACTCCGACGAGCACCTGGTCACCGGGGACATGCCCGTGCCGCTGCCGGTCATCGGCGGCCACGAGGGGGCCGGAGTCGTCGAGGAGGTTGGGCCCGGCGTCCACGGGCTCAAGCCCGGCGATCACGTGGTCCTCGGCTTCATCCCGGCCTGCGGCACGTGCCCGTCCTGCGCCACCGGCCACTCCAACCTCTGCGACAACGGCGCCATCCTGATGTCCGGACAACAGATGGACGGCACCGTCCGCCACCACGCCCGCGGCCAGGACGTCTCGACGATGGTCTGCCTCGGGACGTTCTCCAAGTACACCGTGGTGAACCAGGCCTCCTGCGTGAAGATCCTCGACGACTACCCGCTCGACAAGGCCTGCCTCATCGGCTGCGGCGTCACCACGGGATGGGGATCGGCCGTCTACGCCGCCGAGATCACGCCGGGCGACAACGTCGCCGTCATCGGCATCGGCGGCATCGGCGCCGCCGCGCTCCAGGGAGCACGGCTGGCCGGCGCCGAGATGATCTTCGCCATCGACCCGGTCGAGCTCAAGCGCACCCTGGCCCCGAACTTCGGTGCCACGCACGTCGCCGCCTCGGTCGAGGAGGCCAAGGCGCTCATCGAGCAGGAGACCTGGGGCCACATGTGCGACAAGGTCATCTGCGCCATGGGCGTCGGCCAGGGCTCCATGATGGAGTCCATCCTCGGCCTGACCGCCAAGCGGGGCCGCGTCGTCGTGACCAACATCCACCCGATGTTCGAGATGGACGTCACGCTGAACCTGATGCACCTCACGATCATGGAGAAGCAGATCGTCGGGAGCATCTTCGGCTCGGCCAACATCCATTCGGACATCCCCAAGCTGCTCAAGCTCTACCGCGACGGACAGCTCGACCTGGACTCGATGGTCACCAACACCTACAAGCTCGGTGACATCAACCAGGGCTACCAGGACATGCGCGACGGCAAGAACATCCGCGGCGTCCTGGTCTACGACGACTGAGTCAGATTCGAACCTGATCCCGCAGCGGGCGCGGCGGCCCGCTCAGCGAGCGTGCGAAACCGGCGCGCCCGACCAGATGTCGTTGCAGCGCTCGCACACCTCGTCGGGTATCACCCCGGCGCGGATGAGGACGCCGAACGTCATGCAACCCAGACACACGGCGAAGGCCGATTCGAGCAGCGCGGCGCAGCCCAGGAGCGCCAGAACCGACCTCGGCCGCGGTCCACTCGCCGAGGATGGTCAGGATGAGCGCGGTGACCGAGAAGGCCACGCCCATCCCCTGGGCGAAGCGCTTGGGCGGTCCCGCCACCGGTCGCTCCGCCAGCCCCAGCCTCGGCGTGATCACCCGGGTCACCAGCTGACCGAGCGGGCTCAGGCTCGGTCCGGTGAGGACGCGTGCGACGAAGCCGTACGCAATGACCGCGGTGGCCCAGCGCAGGTCGAAGGCGATCGTGAGCACCACCATGAGCACTACGCCGCCCGCCACCAGGCGTGCGGACACCTCGTTCACCGGGTTGGGGAACGAGAAGAGCGCCCGGAGCCGGCTCTCGCCGGTGGTTCGGTCGAGGGCCGGCGAGCCCGTGGTCGAGTCTTTCGTGCGCATCGCTGGCCTCCTCCCGGTAACCGAAGAACTCAGACCAGTTTAGTCGGGTATTCGGCCTCCCAGCCCGACGAGGGAGAGCGCCGAGCTCAGATCACCGGAACCGGCTGCGGCGGGGGTGGCCCCACGTAGCGGGCGGCGGGGCGGATGAGCCGGTTGTGCGACGCCTGCTCCATCACATGGGTGCACCAGCCGATGGTGCGGCCCGGCAGCGAAGGTCGGGGTGAACATCTCACGTGGGATGCCGCAGGTGTGCATGACGACGCCGGCGTAGAACTCGACGTTCGTATAGAGCTGGCGCCCCGGCTTCAACTCGGCCAGCACGTCGACGGTGGTGCGCTCGACGGATTGCGAGAACTCCACGAGTGGGCCGCCCAGCTGCTCGGTCACCGAGCGCAGCAGGAGCGAGCGTGGATCGTCCGTCTTGTAGACCCGGTGACCGAACCCCATGATCCGCTCGCCCCGCTCGACGGCACTCCGTACGTATTCCTCCGCCCGGTCCGGTGTCCCGATGGCATCGAGCATGTCGAGGGCACGGCTGGGTGCACCGCCGTGCAGCGGACCTGACAGCGCACCGATGGCGGCGACGATCGCGGCTCCGAGGTCGGCGCCGGTCGAGGTGACCACCCGTGCCGTGAAGGTCGACGCGTTGAACCCGTGGTCGATGGTCAGCACCATGTACTGCTCGATGGCCCGGGCATGGGCCGCCGTCGGCTCCTCGCCGGTCAGCATGTACAGGTAGTTGGCGACGAAGCCGAGATCGGCCCGCGGCTCGATCGGCTCCAGGCCCTCACGCAGACGGTGGGCGCTGGCCAGGATGGTCGGCACGACGGCGCAGAGCGTGAGGCACTGCTCGGAGAGTTCGTCCGCCCCGATGTCGTGGGTGGGGCGCCATCCCAGCTCCGAGCCGAGCAGCGAGACCGCGGTGCGCAACACGTCGAGCGGTGCGCCGCGCTGGGCGATCGCGGGCAGCAGCGTGTGCAGGCCGGCCGGCAGGTTCCGCCGCCGCCGCACCACCTTGGCGAAGGCGGCCGACTCCGTCGCGTCGGGCAGCACGCCCTTGAAGAGGAGGTACCAGACGTCCTCGAGGCTGCGCTTCTCGGCCAACTCCACGGCCGAGTACTCGCGGTAGTGGTAGAAGCCCTCCTGACCGCGGACGTCGCCGATGGTGGTCTCGGCCACCACCACGCCTTCGAGCCCGGGCGGCACGTCGCCGCTGGTCTCGCTGGCCGGGCGGATGCGGGCCACTCCCATCAGGTCGCGCAGCGAGACCACACCGACGCAGCGGCCGTCGTCGACCACCGGCAGGTGCCGGTAGTGGTGCGAGGTCAGGCTGGCCCAGGCGGCGTCGACCCGCTCGTCGGGCCCGAGGACATCGGGGCGGTCCGTCATCCAGAGCCGGACGGCCTCACGGTCGGGATCGGCCGAGGCGGCCGCCGCCCGCAGCAGGTCCCGTTCGGTCAGGATGCCGACGACCTTGTCCTGGTCGGTCACCACGACCGACCCGGTCTCGGCCTTCTGCATCACGGCGGCAGCGGACGTCAGCGTGTCGTCCGCCGCGCAGGTCACGGCGGGTGAAGTCATGAGATCGCGCACGATGGTTTCCATGAGTTCCACTATGCCTGGACAATCGTGCGTCTGTAAATGTTGATCAAGTCAATGTAAGGTGCCGGACCATGGAGCGCATGCTGACGAGCGAGGAGGCGGCCCGGCGCCTCGGCGTGAAGGTGCCCACCCTCTACGCCTACGTGAGCCGGGGGCTCCTCGCGTCTCATCCGGACCCCGCCCGGCGGGGCAGCCTCTTCGACCTCGACCAGGTCGAGGCGCTGGCGACACGCAGCCGGGGCGGACGGCAGACGGCGACCCGGATGGCCACGATCACGACCGGCGTGACCCAGCTCAACCAGGAGCTCGGCCCCATCTACCGGGGCCACCTGGCCACCGAGCTGGCCGGGGAGTGGCGGTTCGAGGACGTGGCCGAGATGCTCTGGCAGTCCGAGGGCGGCGGCGACTGGCGGGCACCCGACCTCGGTCCCTGCCCGCTGCCGCGCGACGTTCGACCGCATGCGCTGGGCCCTCGTGGTCTGCGGCGCGAGCGATCCGCTCCGCTCCGATCGGCGCCCACCGGCGGTGGCCGGCGCGGCCCGGCGGGCCACCGCTGCGCTGACCGAGGTGATCGGCCCACCCCCGGCCGGCGGCGACGCCGATCGGTCGATCGCGGCGCGCTTGCCGCGCGCCTGACCGGTACGACCGACGGCCCTCCCCGAGGCGGCGGTGAACGCGGCGCTCGTGCTCATGGCGGACCATGAGTTGGCCACGTCGACCATGGCCGTGCGCCTCGCAGCATCGGTGCGCGCCGATCCCTACGACGCCTTCCTGGCCGGGCTGGTCACCCTGGCCGGCCCGCTCCACGGAGGAGCCAGCCAGCAGGCCTACGAGTTGCTGGCCGTGGCGGAGCGGGACGGCGCGGCCCGCGCCCTCGACGACGTGCTGCGCGACCGCGGCATCGTTCCCGGCTTCGGCCACACCGTCTACAAGAGTGGCGATCCGCGCTTCGCTTCGTTGCTGGCGTTGGCCGAACCGCTGCTGAGCGAGGAACGCCGAGGCCTCCTGCGCGAGATCATGGAGATCGCGGCCGCCCACGACGTGCCGATGGCCAACTGCGATCTTGCGCTGGCCGCCTTGAGTTGGGGCACCGGCATGCCGCCCGACACGGGCCGCACGCTCTTCGCCGTCGCACGCATCTCCGGGTGGGCCGCGCACTACATGGAGGAACTCACCGAGCGCGCCCTGCGCTTCCGGGCCCGAGCCGTCTACAGCAGCATCGTGACGGGCGTGGAGGTTGGTCGTGGTCAGCCGGCCCCGATGACGATGGCCGAAGGGTGCCCGCCCAGGTGCAGGGGCTTGCCCACCTTCCCGGTGGCCAGTGTGACCGGGATCACCGAGCCCGCCTGCTGGGTCACCCAGGCGACGGACCCGTCGGCGGTGAGGGCGATGCCCTGGGCCGCGTCGGGCAGGGCGATCGCCGCGCCCACGGCCAGGCCCAGCGCGTTCTCCGTCACGGGCACCACGCCCGGACCCACCGCAGACGTAGGTCGTCGCGCCCGAGGGCGACACCGCCATCGCGGTCGGGTTGAGCGGCAGGGGCACCGCCTTGCCCGGCTGCAGGGTCGTGGCGTTGATCGGGGTCATGGTGCTGTTGGAGAAGTTGCCCACCAGCACCTGCCCCGCCGAGACGGCCACCGTCTGGGGACCCGGACCGACGGCGATGGCCGGGCCGGCCTGCAGGGTCGACACGTCGATCGGCGTCACCCGGTTGCTCCCGAAGTCAGCCACGAACGCCGTCGCTCCGGCCGGGCCGACCGACACCGCCACGGCCACGGGCTGGTGGCCCACGGCGATCGGCTTGCCCGCGCGCCACGTGCCCAGGTCGACCGGTGTCACGTTGTCCGAGTCCAGGTTGGTCACCAGCGCGATGCCCCGGCCGCCGGTGCCACCGGGGGCGACCGCCACCGCGTCGGGCTCCACGCCCACGCCGACCGAATGCACGACGTCGTGGGTGGCCGGGTCGATCTCCGACAGGGTGTCGTTGCCCTGGGCCACGACGAGGAGCCCGCGTTGGCCCGCCGTGTAGGCGAACGCGGAGGGAAGGCTGCCCACCGAGACCTTCGAGCCCGACCTGGCGCGTCACCACGTCGACCGGCGTGACGTCGGAGCCGGGCAGCGTCACCGAGGCGTCCGTCGCCACCCAGGCCACGTCGCGGGTGGAGGCACTGCCGGCCGGCGGCGAGGTGCAGGCCGCCAGGAGGGGCATGGCCACGACCAGGGCGGCGGCCACGACCAAGGCGCGGGCTCGAAACGGGGAGGGCGGAGTCACGGGTCGGGTCAGCCGCGGGCGCACGCCGCACCGGCGGGTCGATCGGACGCGCTCCAGCCGCTGGCCTCGCCGGCGGGCCAGAAGTCACCGGTCACGGGGTCCTGCTCGTAGGCGACGGGCGCCGGCCGGCCGGCGGCGAGCGTGCCGAGGGCGTCGAGCAAGGCGGCGACGTCGTCGCCCGAGGTGCCCAGTCCGCAGCTGGCCCGGACCGCACCGGGGATGCCGCTGCGGTCGCCCCGCTGCACGGCCGCGCGGGCCTCGGCGATCCCGGCCTGGCCCACCCCGAGCAGGCGGATGAGGTAGGGGTGGGCGCAGAAGCACCCGTGGCGCACGCCGATGCCGAACTCGGCGCTCAGCCGGGCCGCCACCAGCGCGTGGTGCATCCCGGCGACGACGAACGAGGCCACGGCGAGGGTGTCGGTGCCCGGCGGCGGGCCGAGCACCGTGACGCCGTCGATGGCGCGCAGCCCGTCGTGCAGCTGGCGCGACAGCGCCCGCTCGTGGGCCTCGATGGTGTCCCAGCCGATGCGCTCGAGCTCGTCCATGGCCGCGCCGAAGGCCACCGCGCCGACCACGTTGGGCGACCCCGCCTCCTCGCGCTCGGGCGGCTCGGTCCAGATGACCTCGTCCAGGTCGACCAGGTCCACCGCGCCGCCGCCGGCCAGGAAGGGATCACCTTGCGCGAAGGTCGAGCGCGGGCCGATCAGCGCGCCGGCCCCGAACGGGGCGTAGAGCTTGTGCCCGCTGAAGGCGATGTAGTCGGGCCACGGGGGGAGGGGACGGTGCGGGGCGAGCTGGGCCGCATCGAGCAGGACGGGGATGCCGCGGGCGTGGGCTTCGGCACAGATCTCCTCCACCGGGGGCAGCCAGCCGGTGACGTTCGACGCGCCGGTCATGGCCAGGAGGGCGGGGGTGGGGCCGTCCTCGAGCACGGCCACCACGTCGGCCGTGGTGAAGGTGCCCTCGGGCCCGCACTCGACCCAGCGCCGCTTGGCCACCCGGGCCCAGGGCAACAGGTTGGCGTGATGCTCGACCACCGTGGTGGCGACGACGTCGTCGGGGTCGAGGCGCAGGCGGTAGGCGAGGTGGTTGATGGCCTCGGTCGTGTTGCGCACGAGCACGACCACGTCGTCGGCGCCCTCGCGACGGTGGGCGAAGCGGTAGGCGCTCTCCCGGGCCGCCTCGTAGTCGGCGGTGGCCCGGCGCGACTTGTAGCCGGCGCCGCGGTGCACGCTCGAGTACCAGGGCAAGAACTCGGTGACCCGGTCGGCCACCACCTGGAGGGCGGGGGTGGAGGCACCGCAGTCGAGGTCGCGGTACGGCCGCTCCGTGCCGTCGAGGCACGGGACGAGTGCGTCGGCGCCGACGAGGGGGGCGACGGCGGCCTCAGGTGTCACGGCCGCCACAATACGGAGTGCGACCGGTCGGCCCGGTCGCGCCGGGTCAGGCCGGGACGGCCGGGTCAGGCCGGGACGGGCCGGGTCAGGCCGGGACGGCGGCGGTCTTCTCCGCCTCGCGGCGGCGGGCGGTCAGGACGACGATGTCGTCGGCGCTGCGCCCGTCCGACGTCATGGCGTCGATGACGAAGTCGGCCACCACGCCCGGGTCGTCCCCCGGGGCGTCGTCCAGGGACGCCTCCAGCGCGGCCAGCCGGTCGTCGAAGTGGATCCCGCGCCGCTCGATCAGGCCGTCGGTGAACATGACGAGGCACCCGTCATCGAGCAGGAAGGTGTGGTCCTTGTACCGGCAGGGTTGCACGCCGAGCGGTGGGGCCGGCGGTACCAGCAGCTCGGTGGCCCGGCCGCCGCGGATGTGCACCGGCGGCGGGTGGCCGGCCGACGAGAACGAGATCACGCCGGTGGCGCGGTCCAGCATGCCGACCAGCGCCGTGGCCAGGCGCTGCTCCGCGCCGAGCAGACAGAACCGGTTGAGGCGTTCGAGCGCCTTGCCGGGCGAGCGCTCCTCGAGGAGGAGCATGCCCAGCGTGCGCCGAAGGTGGCTCATCGTCTTGGCCGCGCTCAGGTCGTGACCCTCGACGTCGCCGACGACGAGGGCGACCAGGTCGTCGGTGATCGGCACCACGTCGTACCAGTCGCCGCCCACCTCGTGGCCGGCCGAGGCAGGCCGGTAGCGCGCCGCCACGTCCCACCCGACCACGGCCGGGATGGCGTCGGGCAGCAGGTTGCGCTGGAGCTCGTGGGAGATCCGGCGCTCGCGGTCGTAGGCCCGGGCCCGGCTGACCACCGAACCGACCTGCTTGGCCAGCTGCTCGGCCAGATCGAGGTCCTTCTCCGAGAAGCGCCGGCCCGAACCGCACGACACCAACGTGACCGTGCCGATCACCTCGCCCTCGCGCGTGCGCAACGGCACGGTCATGAACGAGGTGAAGCCGAGCTCCTTGAGGATGGAGTAGTGACGCGTGTCCCGAGAGGACTCCTGGAGGAACTCGTCGGACACGTCGGAACTCCACATGGAGCGGCCGGTGCGCATCACCTCCATGATCGGGTCGTGTCCCGTCGAGAGCGGGGCGTACCAGTTCTTGAGCTCCTCGGCGAGCGGGCGCTTGGCCGGGTCGGCGTGCCAGGCGGCCATCCGGCGCATGTGCTTGTCGTCGTCCTCGAGGTCGATCAGGCAGAGGTCGGCCAGCACGGGCACCGAGACCCGGGCCAGGCGCTCGACCATCTCGCCGTAGTCGACGAACTCGGAGAGGACCTGGGCGGCCAGCAACAGGAACTCGCTGCGGCGCCGGGCCTCGAGCAGCTCGTCCACCAGGCCCTCACGCTCGGCCTGCAGGGCCGACGCGTGCAGGAGCTCGCCCAGGTGGCCGGCCACCGCATTCAACAGGTCGACCACCGAACGGTCGCGCTGGCGCCGTTCCCGGCTGAGCAGCTCGACCACGCCCACGCACGCGCCCCGGTAGAGGATCGGGAAGGCGTAGATGCTGCGCAGGCCCTTGGGCGCCAACGCGTCGTCGGCGCAACGTGGGTCCTCGGACACATCACTGATCCAGAGCGGTTGACCCTGCTCTATGACGAGACGCGCCATCGCCTCGCTCCCGCACTGGGTGCACAGGCCGTCGTCGTCCGCGACGGCGCCCTCGCTGTTCGTGTCCGTGTCCGCATCCATCGCACTCGTCGTCGCCGTCGCATCCGCCGTCGTACCGTCGAGCTCGGGGTCCTGAACCCAGACGTCGTGGCAGACGAGCTCGTGACGCGGCGTCACCGTCCACAGCGCCGTCATGTCCCAGCCCAGCCGGCGGCCCAACGTCGAGAGCAGGCGCTCGGCTGGCGGGTCGTCGATTGGCGCGTCCTGCATGATCTCGAGCAGCTCGGTCGTGAGCTCGGACAAGCGCTGGAGCTTCTTGTCGTCGTGGGGACGGAAGATGCCGAGGACCACGCGCCCCGCGGTCTCGTGATCGAACATGGAGATGACGAGCTCGGTGTCGACCTCGGAGCCGTCGGCGCGGCGGATCACCGCGGGGATCCGGCGGCCGAGCAGTACCGGGACCTGTGTGTGGACGAAGTCCTCGACGCCGCCTGCGAGCGGCCCCGCGACCGAGTCGGGCACGATGTCGAGCACGGATCGGCCCAGGAGCGAGCCCGACGGCCATCCCATCAAGGTGTCGGCCGCCTGGTTCGTGTAGCGGATTTGACCCTGCTCGTCGGCGGCCACCACGGCATCGCTCAGCTCGTCGAGCACCGAGCAGACCCCGAGCGCCGGCCATTGCGCGCCCTCATCCGAGGTCGTGGCGGGATCGAAGAGACGGTCCAGGCCGTTGGCGGCGCTCGGCTGGGTGTCGAGCATGGCCCGGGCTTCCCAATGCATGGGCACGGCCATCGGGAAGTCGACCGGCGCTGCGGGGAGCTCGGGCAGTGCGGACGAGAACCACACCGTCTTGGCCGGAGGGTCGCGGTGGAGGTCGACACCCCAGGCGTCCGCCAGTGAGCTGACGATCTGGAGCCCTCGTCCCCGCGGCGCATCGGCCGGCGCCGTCTCGGGGGTGGGGAAGCCCTCGGCCGTGTCGGTCACGGCGATGCGGATCGCCCGCCCGCCCTCGATCAGCTCGATCGCCACCTCGAACTCGGTCGCCGCGTGCTGCACCGCATTGGTGGCCAGCTCGGAGAGCATGAGACTCAGGGACTCGGCGACCTCACCGCAGTCCTCGGGGAGGACCTGGCACAAGAAGCGTCGTGCTTCTCCGACGGAAGTGGGCCGACCCGCGAACTTTCGACAGGCGCGCAACAACCCGTTCCCCACTGCGCCGACATCACTGTGAGCGGCAATGGGCTCGGTCCAGTGAATGGTCGGGCTCCGCATACCGGTTGCACTGGTTTCTTCCCAGGAAGATGTGCTGGTAAACCGATTTTGACACCTTCGAAGTACGGAATCGGCGTTTCATCCCCAACACCGGAGCTACATTCGGCGCCGATGGAGGAACGCTACGAGTCCGAGCTCACCCGATCGGCCACCGTGCTCGACGGGGTCGACCGTGCCCTCGAACGCATGAGCACGGGGAGCTACGGCACGTGCGAGGCCTGCGGCACGGCCATCCTGCCGGCCGACCTCGAGCGCGATCCCACCCGAGCCCACTGCGAACAGCACCTCGAGGTCGTCGAGGTCGTCGAGATCGACTAGCCCAACGGGCCGCCAGCGGCCCAGCCGGTCAGCCCGGAATCTTCAACGCCTTGGCCGCGTCGAGCCGGCCCGCCACGTCCGGCCAGTTGACGACGTTCCACAGGGCGGCGAAGAAGTCGGCCTTCACGTTCTTGTACTGCAGGTAGAAGGCGTGCTCCCAGGCGTCGAAGACCAGCAGCGGCACCGAGCTCTGGCCGACGCTGCTCTGGTGGTCGTAGACCTGCTCGACGATCAGCCGGCCCGCGAGGGGCTCGTAGGCCAACACGCCCCAGCCCGAGCCCTGGATCGTCGACGTGGCCTGAGTGAAATGCGCCTTGAACTTGTCGAAGGAGCCGAAGTTCTCGTCGATGGCCGAGCCCGAGCGCGCCGTCGGGCTTGTCGCCGCCGTCGGGGCTCTGGTTCTTCCAGAAGATGGAGTGCAGGACGTGGCCCGAGATGTGGAAGGCGAGCGTCTTCTCGAGTCCCACGATGGCGCCGAAGTCGTCCTTGTCGCGGGCGGCGGCCAGCTTCTCGAGCGTCTGGTTGGCGCCGGTGACGTAGGCGGCGTGGTGCTTGTCGTGGTGGAGCTCCATGATCTGAGCCGACACGTGGGGCTCGAGGGCGCTGTAGTCGTAGGGCAGATCGGGGAGCGTGTAATCGGCCATTGGATCTCCTCTTCGTCTCGATATCGGGGGTTGTGTGCTGGACCCTACCCGACCGTGACAGCGGCGAGACCAGGCCAGGGGCATGGCACGCCGGTGTACGCACCGGGCACTTGGGCGGTGCAAGCGGTGGAGGCGTGCGCATCCCGGGCGGCGGCGGCACGCACAATCGACCGACCAATTGCCCACCCTCTTGCCTACCCTCGATCGCGCGACACAGCGATCAGCAAGATGGCTCGGTGGTCGACTGCAACAGAACGTCGGATAGATCGCCTGTCTCAACACATATCGTCCTCAGCGAGGTGGAGTCGGAACTGACCGCCGCTCGACCATGTCCCGTCGCGGGGCAGGTGCTGTCGAGAGAATTGGCCTTGGCATCCGGCGGATAGGCCTTGTATCCGGCAGATGATCAGTTACGGTCTGTCACGGGGGTTCACCTCGATGATCGATCCGTCGCACTCCGCGACGTGGTCTTCGGTGGACAAGATGTGAAGGGGACGGACCGATGATCCGCAGGGTTGTGTGATCGGCGCGCTTGTCGCAGCGTCGACGAATCTCGTTCGCCGCGATGTGTCGGCCTCCGACCGGATTTGGCGACTCAATGCTTCAGTTCAAAGGAGGATCCAAGATGAACAAGCTCTGTCGGCACATGATGTTTGCCACCGCAGGTGCGGTAGTCGTGGCGCTCGCTCCCGCCATGGAAGCCGGGGCGGCTGGAACCCCGTTCCTCCCTGTCCTTCCGGGCGTCGTGACCTGCAATCAGTCTCTGGGCGTGTGGTCAGGAACGATCCGATTCAGCCCGCCACTCTTCAGTAACGGAACAGCCACGACCGAGAAGATGATCGTGAAGGGGACGCTGGGCAACTCCGCCAGCCCGTGTGTGACGACTGCGGGCATCGCCGTTACCGGATCGATCTCGGGCAATATGACATTCACCGGTGCGAAGGCGAACAGGTGCTCCAAGGTCTTCAACGGACTTTCTCGTGTCCCGATTTCGACCTCGAAGTTCAAGCTGACCTGGACGGTCCCTCCGGGGGCGCCGACCGTCTGGAAGCAGCCGCCCGCCTTTTCCGTCGTGGGTGCGGTCGCCATGACCAGCTTGACCATCACCGGCGGAAAAGTCACGGGGTCGTTCTCACCGTATGCGACACCGAACACCACGCTGTCGGACTCGGCCTGGGCCGGCGCGGTCCCCTTGGGCTGCGGATCGACTGCAGGTCTCTCCAGCCTGACACTGGGTACCTCAAGTGGTACGTGGTAGATCGTTGGCGGCTGTGAGTCAGCACTGTGAGTAAGCACTGAACGACACCTCGGGTTTGGTTGACGTCACATCTCACCCGCCCGCACGA
This sequence comes from uncultured Acidimicrobiaceae bacterium, assembly GCA_963726855.1. Taxonomy (GTDB): domain Bacteria; phylum Actinomycetota; class Acidimicrobiia; order Acidimicrobiales; family RAAP-2; genus Bog-473. The sequence goes on along the minus strand of CAVSEB010000006.1, from coordinate 22,028 downwards.
CACCGGAAGTACGCTTGCAAGAGTGAGCACGGACCAGCGCGAGTGAACCGCGAGTGAACACGGACCCCAAGGACCGCTGGCACGATCTCGGGGCGTTCATCCGTGAGCAACGGGGGTCCGCTCGATTGTCCTTGCGCCGCCTCTCCGAGCTCGCCGGCATCTCGAACCCGTATCTCAGCCAGATCGAGCGCGGCCTGCGCCGGCCCTCGGCCGAGATCCTCCAGCAGATCGCCAAGGCCTTGCGCATCTCCGCCGAGACGCTCTACGTCCAGGCCGGCATCCTCGAGCCGCCCGACGGGACGCCCGACCTGACCCGGGCCATCCTGGCGGACCAGGCCATCAGCGAGGACCAGAAGCAGGCGCTGGTGCGCATCTATCTCTCCTTCCGCCGCGAGTTCGAGGACGAGCAGGCCCAAGCCGCGGCCGCAGCCCGTGCGGCGAGCGACGGCAACGGAGGCGAGCCGACCGCCTCCCCACACACCGACCGGGCACCAGCGGCCTCCGGACCTTCCACCGGACCGGCCTCGACGGGCGCGCCCGCCGAGGCACCGACGGTCGTCGCCGCGTCGACGCCGACCACGGCCTGACACCGGCGGCCGACACCGGCGGCCTGACACCGGCGGCTTGCCCTGGCGCCTGACGTCGGCCCAGGTCCGAGCGCCCTTCGGCCGGAGCACCGCACCCGCACCCGACGGTCGCACCGGTTCGCTACTCCGGCCCGCCGGTAGGCTCAGCCACGCCATGCGCCGCCTTGCCGTCCTGTCTCTGCACACGTCCCCGCTGGCTCAGCCAGGCACGGGCGACGGGGGTGGCATGAACGTCTATGTCCGGGAGCTGACCTCCGCGCTGGCCCGGACCGGCGTCGCCTGCGACGTCTTCACCCGGGCCTGGTCGCCCGACCTGCCGCCGGTGGTCGAGGTCGAGCCGGGCCTCCTGGTGCACCACGTACCCGCCGGCCCGCTCCACGCCGTGGCCAAGGAGACGTTGCCCACCGTGGTCGACGAGTTCACGGCCCGGGTGCTCGAGTCGATGCCGCGCCGCGGGCAACTACACCTCGCTGCACGCCAACTACTGGCTGTCCGGGTTGTCGGGACACGTGCTCAAGCACGAGCTGAACTTGCCGCTCGTCTGCACCTTCCACACGCTCGACCGGGTCAAGGCGGAGTCGATGCCCGAAGAGGTCGAGGCCGACATGCCGCACCGCCGGGCCGAGGCCGAGGCGTCCATCATCGAGTGTTCCGACGCCGTGCTGGCGTCGTGCAGCGTCGAGGCCGAGCAGATCGCCTCGCTCTACGGCGGCGACCCCGGCCGCATCCGGATCGTGCCGCCGGGTGTCGACCACGCGTTCTTCGGCCCCGGCCACCGGCCGCAGGCCCGGCGCGCCCTCGGTCTTCCGCTCGATGGGCGCCTGCTGCTCTTCGTCGGGCGCATCCAGCCGCTCAAGTGCGCGGATGTGGCCGTCGAGACGCTGGCCGAGCTGCTCGACAGCGGGAGCGAGCCCTACCGGCTCGTCGTGGTCGGTGGTCCCAGCGGGCCGCACGGCGAGAAGGCGCTGCAGGGCCTCTTCGACCTGGCCGACGCCCGAGGCGTTCGCGACCACGTGCACTTCGTCGACCCCCAGCCCCACGAGCTGCTGTCCTCCTACTACCGGGCGGCCGACGTCTGCCTGGTGCCCAGCCGCTCGGAGTCCTTCGGCCTGGTGGCGCTGGAGGCGGCGGCGTGCGGGACGCCCGTGGTCGCCTCGGCCGTCGGCGGCCTGACCACGTTGGTCGACGACGGGCACACCGGCTTCCTGGTCGATCAGCCCGACCCGGCGGCCTACGCCGCCGCCGTGCGCCGGGTCTTCGACGCGCCCCTGGCCGCCGAGCGCCTGTCCACGGCCTCGGTGCTCCGCGCCCGGCTCTACACCTGGCGGGCCGCCGCCCGCGAGCTGGTCGAGCTGCACGACGAGCTGGCCGCCGGACGCCTCGTCGAGTGCAGCTGAACGCCGCCCCGCTGCGGCACGGCTAAGGCGCCGCGACCGTGCCGCTGGTCGACCTGCCCGAAGAGCCCGAGATGGCTGCCGCGGTGGCCTGCATCGACGCCTGGGCCGAGCGCGAGCTGGCGGCCGGCGGCTTCCTCGTGGCCGCCGAACGCCAGGAGGTGACCGACCGCACCGCGTCGTTCCGCTGGTATCTCCGCTTCAAGGGTGAGGAGAAGGACTTCATCACCGTGTGGTTCACGCTCAAGCAGCGCACCCTGCACCACGAGGCCCAATTCATGCCCGCGCCCGAGGCCAACAAGGAAGACGTCTACGCCTACCTGATGCGGCGCAACGCGCAGCTCTTCGGCATGTGGTTCGCGCTCGGACCCGAGGACGCCGTCTACCTGGTGGGCCGGGTGCCGGCGGGCCTGATCGACGACGACGAGCTCGACCGTATCGCCGGGTCGTCGGTCCTCTACACCGACGACCACTTCCCGACGGCGATGACGCTGGGCTACCCCTCGACCTACCGGCGTCGGCCCCGGCGGAGCTGACGAGCCGGCGGTCCGCGGCGCCCCGCCCTGGCCCACAGCGGTCGGGGGCGGGGGTCGGTAACGTCGCGGCCATGGCAAGCCTGCTCATCGTCGGTGGCGGGAAGATGGGCAGCGCGCTGCTCGGTGGCCTGCTCACCTCGGGCTGGATCGATCCGGCGGACGTGGTGGTGGTGGAGCCGTTGGCGGAACGGCGGGGCGAGCTCGAGGCTGACTTCGCCGGCCTGCGCACGTACTCGGCGCCCGAACCCGGGCTGCTGAGCGACGGGGGCGAGCGCCCCCCCGGCGCCGTCCTGGCCACCAAGCCCGACGTGGCCGAGGGCGCCTGTCGGGCGCTGGGCCTGACCGGGGTCACGCGGGTCCTCTCCATTGTCGCCGGCCTGCCGGCGCAGCGCCTCGAGACGGCCCTGGGCGGCGAACCCGTGGTCGTGCGGGCCATGCCCAACACGCCCGCCCTGGTCGGGTCCGGCGTGACCGCCATCTCCGGCGGCTCCTTCGCCACCTCGGCCGACCTGGCCTGGGCCGAGGACGTGCTCTCGGCCGTCGGCACCGTGGTCCGCCTGCCCGAGCGCCAGCTCGACGCAGTGACCGGCCTCTCGGGTTCCGGACCCGCCTACCTCTTCTTGGTGGCCGAGGCGATGATCGAGGCGGGAGTGCAGATGGGGTTGACCCGGGACGTCAGCCACACGCTGGTGGTCGAGACCATGGCAGGCTCGGCCGCCCTCCTCAAGGAGACGGGGCGCGACCCGGCCGCACTGCGGGCCGAGGTGACCTCGCCCGGCGGCACCACGGCGGCGGGGATCCGTGCCCTCGAGGCGCGGGCGACCCGCTCGGCCTTCATGGAAGCGGTGGCCGCCGCCACGGAACGGTCCCGCAACCTGGCCCGCTGAGACGACTGCCGTGCCGTCCGGACCCGCCCGCACCGTCTTCTTCCTCTCGGACTTCGGAACGCAGGACGAGTTCGCCGGGGTGGTCCACGCGGTCATCGCGGCCCGGGCCCCCGGCACCACCGTCATCGACCTGACGCACCACATCGCGGCCTTCGACGTGCGAGCCGGGAGCCACACCCTGGTGCGGGCCGTGCCCCACCTCGGTCCCGGGGTCGTGCTGGGCGTGATCGACCCGGGGGTCGGGACGTCGCGGCGCGGCATCGCCATCGAGGTGGCGTTGCCGGCCGGCGGGACCATGTACTTCGTCGGTCCCGACAACGGACTGCTCGTGGCGTCAGCCGAGGAGGCCGGGGAGGCCCCGATCCGCCGCGTGGTCGAGCTGCACCGGCCGCTGCCGCCGCCCGACCGCGGCTCCACCTTCGACGGGCGCGATCTCTTCGGCCCGGCCGCGGCCGCGCTGTGCGCCGGCGGCGCGCTGCACGAATTGGGCGACGTGGTCGACCCGGCCTCGCTGGTGCGACTGATCGGCGGCGTGGTCGAGCAGGGGCGGCTGCCCAACGGGCGGACCTGCCTGCGCGCCGAGGTGACCTGGGTCGACCACTACGGCAACCTGCAGCTGGCCGCGACGGTGGCCGACGCCCGCGTCGCCGGGCTGTCCGCCGGGGATTGCATCGAGCTCAGTGCTTCGGGCGCCTCGGGCCGGGAGCACCTCGACGGCCTGTCCTATTCGTTGGTGCCCGAGGGCGTCCAACTGCGCTGCGTCGACGCCTTCGGCGAGCTCGGACAGGGGGAGTTCGGCCTGCTGGTGGACGCCAACGGGCACCTGGCCGTGGTGGCGGGTGAGGCCTCGGCCGCCCACTGGCTGAATGTGGCGGCGGGGGAGCTGGTCGTCCTGGCCTGGTAGCTCGGGTTTGGTGCCGCGCGGACCCACCTCGGTACCCTCTTCGCGGTGAGCCCGGACCTTCCCGAGGAGCCGAAGCAAGCGGCGGCGCCCTCGAAGCGCATCCCAGAGGCGACGGTGTTGCGCCTGCCCGTCTACCAGCGAATCCTGGGCGAGCTCGAGCGGGCCGGTGCATCGACGGTGTCCTCGGAGCAGCTGGCCAGCTTGGCTCGGGTGAACGCGGCCAAGGTGCGCAAGGACCTTTCGCTCCTTGGCTCGTTCGGCACCCGGGGTTCGGGCTACGAGCCCGGGTTCCTGATCGCGCAGATCGACCGCGCCCTCGGGGTCGACGCGAATTGGTCGGTGGCCATCGTCGGCATCGGGAACCTGGGCCGCGCCCTGACCAACTCGGCCGGTTTCGCCTCTCGCGGCTGCCAGATCACCTCGCTCTTCGACGTCGACCCCGACGTCGTGGGCGAAGAGATCCGCGGCATGACGGTGCGCCACATGGACGAGATCGCCACGCTGCGGGCGGCCGAACGGCCCGACATCGGCGTCATTGCCACCCCGGGCCCGCCGGCGCAACAGGTGGCCGACCTCCTGATCCGGGCTGCGGTGACCTCGCTGCTCAACTTCGCTCCCCGCGTGCTCAACGTGCCGCCGGGCGTGCACGTGCGCTACGTCGACCTCTCGATTGAGCTCCAGGTGCTCGGCTTCTACCGGGCCCAGCAGGAGGAGGCGAGGCGGGAGGGCAAGGCCGGTGCGGTCGAGAAGGCGCCCATGCTGCGCTCCGTGGGGATGCAGGCCGCACCCGATCTGGCCTGACCACGGGGCTGCCCGGAGGGCCGCGCCCAGGCCAACGAAGGATCGTGCGCCGGTAACCTGGTCGTGTCGGCGCGCCTCGTCGATCGCGCAGGGCAGGTCGCTCCTCCTCCAAGGGATTGGCGGCCGGTGCTGCGGGACCGGCACAATTGCCGGCCGACTCAGGAAGGATCCGAGTGTCCGTCGTCGTCGTAGGGCTTCAGCACACCCAGGCACCGCTGCCTCTGCTCGAGGCGGCGGCCATACCCGACGAGGACCTGCACAAGGTGCTGAGCTCGCTCAGCCACCGGCGCAACGTGCTCGAGACGGTGGTCCTCTCGACCTGCCTGCGCACCGAGGTCTACGCCGTGGTCGACCGCTTCCACGACGCGGTGGCCGAGATCTACGACGTCCTGGCCGAGCAGTCGGGCGCCTCGGTCGAGGAGCTCTCCACCCACGCGGCCATCCGTTTCGACGACGACGTCACCGCCCATCTCTTCTCGGTCACCTCGGGCCTCGAATCGGTGGTCACCGGAGAGACCGAGGTGGTCGGCCAGGTGCGTCGGGCCTTCGAGCGGGCGCAGGAGGAGGGCCTCTGCGGCCCGGTCCTCTCTGCCCTCTTCCGGCACGCGTTGCAAACAGGGAAGCGGGTACGGACCGAAACCGCCATCAGCAAGGGCACGACCTCCTTCGCCTATGCAGCCGTGACCGTGGCCCGCGGGCCCGACGGCGGCGGCCTGCGCAGGGCACGGGTGGTCGTCGTGGGCGCCGGCGCCATGGGCCTTGGGGTCAGCCGGGCGCTGTCGGACATCCCGGCGGAGGATGCGCCGAGCGCGGTCGTCGTGGTCAACCGCTCGCTGAGCCGGGCTGAGGACCTGGTGGCCCAGACCAACGAGACGATCTTCTCCCTGCGGGCGGCGGCGCTCGAGTCGGTGGCCGACGAGCTGGCCCACGCCGACGTGGTACTCACTGCGGTGACGGCGGAGGCCCATGTCCTCGCGGATGCCGACTTTGCCGGGACATCGGGCCCGTTGCTCGTGATCGACCTGGGTGTGCCGCGCAACGTCGATCCGGCGGTGCGGGCGCGGGCGCAGGTCACCCTGCTCGACATGGACACCCTGCGCGAGTCGGTCACCCGGGCGCTGGGAGAGAGGGCCGAGGAGTCCGTGGCCGCCCGGGCCATCGTGGCGGACGAGGTCGAGCGCTTCCGCACCGCCAACCGGCAGCGCGGCGCCGCTCCGATCGTGGCTTCGTTGCGGGCCCACCTCGAGTCCCTGCGGGTGGCCGAGCTCGAGCGGCACCGGGCCCAGCTGGCCGACCTGACCGAGGCCGAGTGGGAACACGTGGACGCCACGACCAGGGCCGCCCTGGCCAAGTTTCTCCACGAGCCGACCGTGCTCCTGAAGGAGACGGCGGGCACGCCCCAAGGCGAGCGCCTGGTCGAAGCGCTCCGCACCCTCTTCAACCTGTAGCCGGCCCCTCCGGCCCCATGGGATAGTCGCCGTCATGGGAACACTGCGCCTCGCCACTCGCGGATCCCCCCTCGCCCTCACCCAGACCGAGCTGGTGGCCGCCCTGCTGCGCCAGGCGCACCCCGGGCTCGAGGTCGAGCCGGTCGTGGTGCGCACCCGAGGTGACCAGGATGCCGAGTCACCGCTCGACCTGATCGGCGGGCAAGGCGTCTTCGTGACCGAAGTGGAAGCGGCCGTGCGCGACGGGCGGGCCGACGCAGCCGTGCACTCGGCCAAGGACATGACCTCGGTGATGGCGGACGACCTCGTGCTGGGCGCGGTGCCGACCCGGGGCGATGCCCGCGACGGCCTCGTCGGGTGCGCGCTGGCCGACTTGGTCCCAGGGGCGCTCGTGGCAACGGGGTCGGCCCGGCGCCGGGCCCAGCTGGCCTGGCTGCGCCCGGACCTCGTCTTCACTCAGCTGCGGGGCAACATGGCGCGCCGGGTGGCCGTGGGCGAATCCGATGCAGTGACCGCCGTGGTCGTGGCGATGGCCGCGATGGAGCGGCTTGGGTGGCTCGAGCGGGTCGCCGACGTGCTGGACCCGGTCGACGTGCTGCCCCAAGCCGGACAGGGGGCGATTGCCGTGCAGTGCCGGGCGGATGACGAGGCGACGCGGCGCCTGCTCAATGCCATCGACCACGAGTCGAGCCGGCGTGCCGTCCGCGCCGAACGGGCCGTCTTGGCGGGGCTGGGCGGGAGCTGCACCGTGCCGGTCGGGGCGTACGCACGAGGAGAAGGCGACGAGCTCGACGTGGTCGGGCTGGCAGCCAGCGGTGACGGGCGGACGGTGATCCGACTGACCCGGCGCGGCGCGGACCCCGAGGCGGTCGGAGCTGAGGTCGCCCGGGCGCTGCTCGACGGCGGTGCGGCCGGTCTCGAGGGATTCGGTCCCGAGATCCTCGGGGACGAATCGTGACCGTCTACCTGGTGGGCGCGGGGCCGGGCGATCCCGGGCTGCTCACCCGCCGCGGCGCCCAACTCTTGCGTCGGGCCGAGGTCGTGCTGCACGACCGACTGGTCAGCCCGGCCGTGCTGGACCTCGTGCCGCCCTCGGCCGAGCTGGTCGACGTGGGCAAGATGCCCGACGCCTCGGGCGACCGGCAGGAGGAGATCGGGCGCTTGCTGGTGGAGTACGGCCGCCGCTCGGCCACCGTGGTGCGCCTGAAGGGTGGCGACCCCTTCCTCTTCGGCCGGGGCGGCGAGGAGATCGAGGTGCTCGACGCGGCCGGCCTCGACTGGGAGATCGTCCCGGGCGTGACCTCTGCCTTCGGGGTTCCCGGCGTGGTGGGCATCCCCGTCACCCAGCGTGGCCTCGCCTCGTCGGTCACCGTGGTCACCGGACGGGTGGGCGAAACCGGCGGCGCCGGGAGCCCGGACTGGGACGCGCTGGCCCGCTCCGGCGGAACGCTGGTCGTGCTCATGGGCATGGCCACGCGCGACGCCGTGGCCAACGTACTGATCCGGGGCGGGCGGGCGGCCGACACGCCGGTGGCCGTGATCGGCCGGGGGACCCTGCCCGCGGAGCGGGTGGTCCGCACCACGCTGGCCGGCTTGGCCGGCGTCGAGATGGAGTCGCCGGCGGTGATCGTGATCGGACCGGTGGCCGCCCACGGCCGCACCGGCCGCAACGCGCCCTCCGGCGGGCCGCTGGTCGGCAGGACGGTGGTGGCGACGAGATCGGGTCACCGGGCCCGCGGATTGGTGGACGGGCTCGAGGAGGCCGGCGCGGTCGTGGTCCAGTTGCCCCTGACCCGCACGGCCGATCCGGCCGACGGCGGGGCCGCCGTCCGGGCCTCGACGGCGACGCTCGCCTCGTTCGACTGGGTGGTGTTCACGTCACAGAACGCGGTGGACCGGCTCATGGCGGCGGTGCGCGACGCCCGGGCCCTGGCCGGCGTCGCTGTGGCCGCGGTGGGTCCGGCGACCGCCGACGCGCTGCGCCTGGCCGGCGTGGAGCCCGACCTGGTGCCGGCGGAGCACAGCGCGCGCGGCCTGGTGGAGGAGTTCGCCGAGGGACGCGGTCGGGTGCTGTTCCCGTGCACCAACCTGGCGCCCGGCACCATCCCCGCGGGCCTCGAGGACAAGGGGTGGACGGTGGAGCGGGTCGAGGCCTACCGCACCGTCCCCGCCGCCGCGCCCGAGCCTGCACTGTTGGATCGTGTGGCCGCGGCCGATGCCATCGCCTTCGCCGCTCCCTCGTCGGTGGAGGCGTTCGCTGCGTTGACGGGGCCCGACGGCGCACCGGTGCCGGTGCCGCCGCACGTCGTCTGCGTCGGACCGACCACGGCGGCAGCAGCGCGGGCGGCCGGGATGGCCAACGTGTTCGAGGCCTGGGGCGCCTCCGCGGCGGGAATGGTGCGGGAGCTGGTCGACCACTTCGGTCACCACCCCGACGACGCCTCGTAGCATTGTCCTGATGCCCGACGCCTTTCCGACCCGCCGCCTGCGCCGGTTGCGCCGTACGCCGGCCCTGCGCCGCTTGGTGGCCGAAGCGCGTCTCGACGTCGACGATCTGGTGGCACCGCTCTTCGTGCGCGAGGGCGCGGCGTCGCCCATTCCGATCGCCTCCATGCCCGGCGAGGTCCAGCACACGCTCGACTCGTTGACGGCCGAGGCCAAGCGCCTGGTCTCACTCGGCATTCCGGGGTTGATCCTCTTCGGCGTGCCCGAGTACAGGGACGCGCAGGGCAGCGGGGCCTGGGATCCACGCGGTGTGGTGCAGGTGGCGCTGCGCACGCTGCGGGCCGCCGTCGGTGACGAGCTGGTGCTGATGGCCGATCTCTGCCTCGACGAGTACACGGACCACGGGCACTGCGGCGTGCTCGGCCCCTCCGGCGAGGTACTGAACGACGCCACGCTCGAGCTCTATCAGCGCGTGGCGCTGGCCCAGGCGGACGCGGGCGCCGACGTGGTCGCACCGAGCGGGATGATGGACGGCCAGGTGGCGGCCATCCGCGCCGCGCTCGATGGCGCGGGCCACGACCAGGTGGCGATCCTGGCCTATGCCTCGAAGTACGCGTCGGCGCTCTACGGCCCCTTCCGCGACGCCGTCGAGGTGACGATCGCCGGCGGGGGCGACCGGCTGGCGTACCAGCAGGATCCGCGGAACCTGCGTGAGGCACTGGCCGAGATTGCCCAGGACGTGGCCGAAGGTGCGGACATGATCATGGTCAAGCCGGCGATGACGTCACTCGACGTGCTGGCCCTGGCCCGCCGGGAAGTGTCGGTGCCTCTGGCGGCGTACCACGTGAGCGGTGAGTTCGCGATGGTGAAGGCCGCGGCGGCCGCCGGATGGATCGACGGTCCGGCCGTGGCCGTCGAGCAGCTGACGGTGCTCAAGCGAGCGGGCGCCGACTTCGTGCTCACCTATTTCGCCGCCGAGGTGGCCGAGGCGCTCAATGGCTGAGTCAGGGGCGAGCAACGCCGAGTGGTTCGCCCGGGCCCGGCGCGTCATCCCGGGTGGTGTCGACTCACCGGTGCGATCGTTCGCCTCGGTCGGCGGGACTCCGTACACCGTCGTCTCGGGTCAGGGTCCCTACGTCGTCGACGCCGAAGGCACCCGCTACATCGACCTGGTCCAGTCCTACGGCGCCGTGCTGCTCGGCCATGCCCATCGCATCGTCACCGAGGCGATCAGCGCGGCCGCGGCGGCGGGGACGACCTTCGGAGCGCCCACCCCGGGCGAGGTGCTGTTGGCCGAGGCGATCTGCGCCCGGGTGCCCGGTTGCGAGCAGGTGCGGCTGGTGTCGTCGGGCACCGAGGCGGCGATGAGCGCGGTCCGCCTGGCACGGGGCGCCACCGGCCGGGACCGGATCATCAAGTTCGACGGCTGCTACCACGGGCACTCCGACGGCTTGCTGGCCGGCGGCGGCAGCGGAGTGGCCATGCTCGGCCTGCCCGGATCGGCCGGTGTGTCGGCCGGCGCGGTGGCCGACACCGTGGTGGCGCCCTACAACGTGGTGCCCGAGGTTGACGACACGGTGGCGTGCGTCATCGTCGAGGCGGTGGCGGCCAACATGAATCTGGTCGCGCCTGCGCCCGGCTTCTTGGCCGGCCTGCGGTCCGCCTGCGACGCGGCCGGCGCACTCCTGATCTTCGACGAGGTCATCACCGGCTTCCGGCTGGGTCCCGGCGGGGCCACCGCATGGTCGGGGGTGACGCCGGACCTCTGGTGCTTCGGCAAGGTGATCGGCGGCGGTCTGCCCGTCGGCGCCTTCGGGGGCCGGACCGAGCTCATGGCGGCGCTGGCGCCGGGTGGCCCCGTGTACCAAGCGGGCACGCTCTCGGGCAATCCGCTGGCGACGGCGGCTGGGCTGGCCGTGCTGCACGAGGTGGGGCCGGCCGAGTACGACGCGCTGAGCGCCCGGGTGGGCGTCTTCGCCAAGGAGCTGGAATCGGCCGTTGCCGCGGGCGGCCTGGCGGTGTCGGCCCCCGCCGTCGGCCCGCTGGTCGGCCTCTTCCTGGCGCCGGCGTCGGTGGGCCCGATCACCCCGCCGACGGATTACGCGACGGCCAAGGCGTTGGCGGGCAACGGCACCTACGGCGCCTTCTTCCACGCCATGCTCCGTCGGGGGGTGGCGCTGGCACCCGGCCCCTACGAGGTCCTCTTTCCCGGACTGGCCCACGACGACGCGGTGTTGGCCCAGGTGGTCGAGGCGGCGGGCGAGGCGGCGGCGGAGGTCGGCCGGGCCAGTTGACAGGCCGCCGCGCCGCCGAGTCGCGCCGGCGCGACCCAAGTTGCCGCGAGCTCGGCACAAGACGATGCCGGCCGATGACGCTCTGAGCGTCGAGGCGAGTACTCAACTTTTGGGCAAAACGTGTCGAGAAATTGAGACGTGACGCTGGTCGGCGGAGATCGTGCTCGTCGTCGATTCCTGCTGCCTATGGTCGCCATGGCCGTTGCGGCCGAGTTCTCCGGGTTGATCGACGGCTATTTGCAGAGCGTCGCGCTGTGGGGATTGAGCGCCGCCCTTCTGGTGGTGGGCATCGCTGCGCTGATAGGGCCAGGGCGCCGGCCAATGTGGGTGTTGACGATCAGTCCGCACGTCTACTTGTGTTCGGCCACGTTGCTGATCCTCTCGCAGACGAACAGTCCCTCCGGCCTGTCCATCATTCTGCTCATCCCGGTCCTCGCGATCGCCGTCAGCGGCACGCAGCGCGAGGCCGTCCTCACGGTCGGGTCGATGCTCGCTGCGCTGACCATCGTGTCCGTCGAGCATCAGGTGTCCTGGGTCGTGACGGTGCGGGTGCTCGCGCTCTGGGGTGCTATGGGGGCCACCATCTGCATTTCCTTGCACCAGTTCCGGGCCCGGCTGGGGCATGCACAGACAGAACTCCTGCGACAAGCGACGACTGACGTGGTCACCGGGCTGGCCAATCGCCGCGGCTTCGTCGAAGCAGTGGCCGCCGACCGTGGGAAGCGCAGCTTTGCCGTGCTGACGATCGACGTCGACGGTCTCAAGGCGGTGAACGACCACTTTGGCCACGAGGCCGGGGACGAGCTCATCCTCAGCGTGGCCTCGGCCTGTTCCGCTGCCGCCAGGAAGGACGACATCGTCGCCCGTCTCGGTGGCGACGAGTTCGCCATCTTCGCCATCGGCGCGTCGGGCGATGACGGACGGGTGATCGCGGCGCGGATCCAAGAGGCGGTCTCCACCGTCGTGGTGAGGGGACGCCGGGTCAGGGCCAGCATCGGGGTCGCGGCGGGCGGGCCACTGAGTGACCTCGAAGACGTGTTGGGCGAATCGGACGCCGCCATGTACGCGGACAAGCGCAGGGCGAAGAACCTGGCGGCCCTGTCGGCCTGAACGGGCGGCGAACAGCAGCACGAGCAATCCCGCGGCGGACGTGGACGTCGAGCAGTGGCGTTGCCAGACTGGCGCGATGACGCACCAGTGGCCCGAGGCATTTTCCCAATTGCGCTCCGGCGTTGGGTGTCCCATGTGCGACCGGCCCGAGGAGGACCTGACGCCGTTCGGGGCACGGTTCTTCGTGGGCGAGTGGTCGGACGCGGTCCTCGGCCGTCACCCCGTGCGTCCGGGCTACACCTACGTCGTCTGGAAGGGCCGTCACGTGACGGAACCGCACGAGTTGGACCCCGACGAGGCCGCAGGTTTCTGGTCCGAGGTGGCCCGGGTGGCCCGCGCCGTGGAAGAGCGGTCTCAGCCGACCAAGATGAACTGGCTCCACTTGGGCAACGGGGTGCCGCACCTGCACGTGCACCTGGTGCCCCGCCCACTCGACGACCCCAACGCCGGCGGCCCGGTCGAGGCGGAGGACTTCGAGCAGAGCCGGGTGGCGCCGCTCGACGACGAGGCGTTGCGCACCGAGGCGGCTGCGCTGCGCGCCATCCTCGAGCCCTGACGCAGACAGCCAGGGTGCCGCCGGTCTTCTGTACGCTCGCTGCCAGTGGAGCTGCTGGCCGAAGGGCGGAACGCCGAGGTCTTCGCATACGGCGAGGGCCGCGTGCTCAAGCTCGACCGACCTGAGTGGACGGGACTCTCACCCTTCGAGGGCGAGATGCTCAGGCTCCTGGCGGAAGCCGGGCTGCCCGTGGCCCGATCCCACGGGGCCGTCACGGTGGACGGCCGGAGCGGGGTCGTGCTCGATCGCATCGACGGCGTGCCGCTGACGGAAATCCTCCTTGCGGCGAAGGAATCCGGGGTCCAGAATCTCGCCGAGCGCTTCGTCGAACTTCAGTGGCGGCTCAACTTCACCACGGTGAGCGGGCTCCCGCCGCTGGTCCCGCGTCTGCGCGTCGAACTCGAGTCCACCATCAGCGACGCCGCCCAGCGCGCCGAGCTGTTGGCCCGACTCGACGCGCTCGACGACGGCACGCTCGGTGTCCTGCATTACGACTTCCACCCCAACAACGTGCTTGTCACCCCAGATGACCGCTGGGTCGTCATCGACTGGCTGACCGTCGCCGCCGGTCCCGCGCCGGCCGACCTGGCCCGGACCCTGGTGCTCTGGGGGCAGCGCACGACCGAACCGCTGTCAACGTTCATGACGACGGTGCGCCGCCTGGGTGCCGCACAGCGCGGGCTCGACGACCGCGCACTCGACGATTGGGTGCGCATCGCGGCGGCCGGCCGGTTGGGCGAGGGCTTCGAGGGTGCCGAGGCCGACTGGTTGGGCCGTGTGGCCGCGGGTTCGCTGCGGCTCTTCGTCTGATGCCGGCCGGCGCTTTCGAGCGTGCGGCGCCCTACGACGTCGCCGGGCGACCGCCCGACTCATCTGGACTGCATCACCTCTGCTGTGAGGAGCTCGGGGCGGGCCCGGGCTGACGCTCATGTAAGGGACTCCGGGCGGTGGATCCACCACCGAGCGGCGGTTCCGAGGTTGCATGAGCATCCCGGCTGGCCTTGGGGTGGCGACGAATGACGCTCTGAGGGAGGGGACGGACCCTTCGCCTCGCCCGACTGACTGCCACCACTCGGCCTGGCCACGGATGACCCGGATGAGGGAAGTGGCTCGGTCCGTGAGGCCGGAGCCGTTTGCAGCACATGAGTGGGGGCCGCCGCCAGGCAGCCACCTTGGGGCCGTGGCGAGAGGGTGCCGACCACCTAGGTCTGCCGGAGAGGCAAGCCAGACAGGAGGTTGGAGATGGATGAACGCCGGATCATCGGCTTGGACCTGGGCATCGCCAGCGAGCACACCGCCCGGGTGCTCAACGGCGAGGGGAAGGTGGTGGCCAAACGCAAGGCCATCCCGACCACCGCGAGTCTGAGCGCACTCGAAGGAGCAGCCCTCCACGGAGCTCCACCGGGCACGGTGCTCGAGGTCGTGATGGAGCCGACCGGGCCGGCCTGGCTGCCCATAGCGGTGTTCTTCATCTCGCGGGGTCACCGGGTCTTCCGGGTTCCCTCGGCCAAGGCACACGACATGCGTCGGTATTTCTCGCGTAACGCCAAGTCCAACAGCATCGACGCCGACGCGTTGGCCAAGCTCGCCATCATCGATCCCGACGGGCTGCGTCCTCTCGTGCTCGACGATGCCGACGAGGCAGCCCTGGACCGTCGGGTGCGAGCCTGTGACCGCTTGACTCAAGAGGCGAGCCTGCACAAAGTGCGCATCAAGGACCTGGTGCGCCAGCTCCTGCCAATGACCCCGCTCACCGGTGATCTCGGTCTCGCAGACCTGGCCGTCCTCGAGCGATGGGCCGACCCCCATGACCTGGTCAAGACGGGCAAGGCCCGGCTCACCAAGGCCATCGCGGCGGCCTCGAACAACCACCAGAAGTCCGAGCGCGCCGAGGAGTGGCTCGCCGCAGCGCAAGCGGCCCTCGAGCTCTATGGCGAGCACCCTGGAGTCGCCTTCGCCGAGCTGGCGGCCGAGGTGGCCACCGAAGTCCGGCTTCTCAGGGCGATCCAGGACGAGCTCGCTCTCCACGAGGAGGCCCGTGAGCAGTGCTATCGATCGGTGGATCCGACGGAGCTGGCCCGCAGCCTGCCCGGGATCAAGGCCATCGGTGGGCCCGCGCTGGTCGCCACCATGGGACGCGCCACCCGCTTCCCAAGTGCGGCCCACTTCCGTTCCTTTACCGGACTCGCCCCCAAGGCGTCCGAGACCGGCAACACGGACCGCAAGGGCCAGGCCATGTCCAAGGCCGGCAACTCACTCCTGCGCACCACTTTGATCCGGGCGGCCGACACGGCGAGGAAACAGGACCCCCAGTTGGCCCGGATCTACTCCGTGCAGATGACCGAGCGGGGCAAGACCCATCTGGCCGCCACCTGTGTCGTGGCTGCTCACCTGGCCGAGCGAGCCTGGTTGGTCATGCGCCGGGGCACGCCTTATGTGATCTGCGACGTCGACGGGCGCGTCGTCAGCCCACGAGAAGCCAGCACCATCATCGCCGAGCACTACACGGTGAGCGAAGACGTCCGCAGACGCCAGCGGAGCAACAAAGGGGGGAAGGCCCCTCAAAAAGTTCTCAAGGAACATTTGAAACCACACGCCAAGGGCGTGGGCAGAACGAGGCGACCTTCCCCGGACACCACTCCAGCCCGAAGCGAGATTGACGTCAAGCGACCTGCTTGACATAGGGACACCTATAGGGAATCAGGCGGCGGGATGCTCCAGGCCGCCGGAGTCGGGCAGCATCCGCGAGACCAGCTCGAGGGCCCGGTAACCGACCTCGGCGGGCCCGCTGGCGTCAGGCCGCATCAGGTTGGCCATGATGCGCAGGAGCGAGTTCATCAGGAGCTCCGAGCGCATGCCGAGGCTCACACAGAGCTTCATGGCCTCGGGATGCGAGATGAGATGGACGAACGTCCGGGCCACCTTGTAATAGGGCCCATAGGCGGCGTTCAGCTCGCGCTCGTAGTCCTCGAGCGCGGACGCGCCCGCCCCGGTCATGGCGTGGCCCAGCGCGGCGGCGGCCAAGCGGCCCGTCTCGTAGCCGTAGGCGATGCCCTCGCCGTTGAACGGGTTGATCACCCCGCCGGCGTCGCCGGCGATCAGGACGTTGCCGCCGGCACGGGGGCCGACCGAGAGGCCCATGGGCAGCTTGCCGCCCGTGGGCGGACCCAAGCTCGTCTCGGGACTCAGGCCCCACGACGGTGGGGCGTAGCCCACGAAGGCATCCATGAGGTGCGAGGTGTTGACGCCCTTCCAGCGGGCGTCGGTGGACAGGAGCCCGACCCCCACGTTGACCCGGCCGTCGCCCATCGGGAAGATCCAGCCGTAGCCGGGGACCACGTTCCCCTCGGCGTCGCGGATGTCCAGGTGGGACTCGATGAAGGCGTCGTCGTGGCGCTCCGAGCGGTAGTAGCCCCGCAGGGCCATGCCCATGGGCAGCTCGCGCCGGCGCTCCGTGCCCAGCATCCTGCCGACCCGGGAGTTCGAGCCGTCGGCCACCACGACGTAGCGGGCCTTGACGGGCCGCTCCTCGCGGGAGCCCTTCTCCTTGACGAGGACGCCGCTCAGGGTGGCCAATGAGCCTGGGCCCGGCGCCGACTCGACGACGATCGGCGCGGTGACCTCGGTGCCTTGGAGCAGGGTCGCCCCGGCCTCGGCCGCCCGCCCCGCCACCAGGCCGTCGAGGTCGTGGCGGGTGATGGTGTAGCCGTAGCTGGGGAAGTGCGGGTGCGCGGGCCACTGCATCTCCATGGACTGCCCGAAGCCATAGGCGCGCAACCCGGTGAAGCGGTGCGACGACGCGGCCAGCGTGTCCTCGAGCCCCATGTCGGCCAGCTGGCGTACCGCCCGGGGCGTGAGGCCGTCGCCGCAGGTCTTCTCACGAGGGAAGACCTTCTTCTCCACCACGCAGACGTCCCACCCGGCCTGGGCCAACCAGTAGCCGCAGGAGGAGCCGGCCGGCCCGGCGCCCACCACCACCACGTCGTAGACGTGCTCGGCGGCGCTGGGTCGGCCTGCGGTGCTCGCGCTCTGCGGTTCGGGGATCGCCCCGGCCTGATCGTGGGCCGGCGCTCGGGTCGGCGCCGCCTTCTTGGTCGCCGCCGGCTTCTTCGCCGACGACTTCTGGGCCGCCGTCTTCTTCGCTGGTGCGCCCTTCTTGGCCGGGCTCGCCTTCTTGGCCGGCACCGCCTTCTTGGTGGTCGCCTTGGCCGCCTTCGGCGCCTTCTTGGCGGGTCCGGTGGGAGGGGTCTCGTCGGGAGCCGTCACGAGGGCATCGTAGGTCTGCCGTGTAGGGCGTCTGACCAGCACCCGGATGTGCCCTGGCCGGGAGTCGCATGGTAGAAACGGAATGCTGTGGTCCAGTACCTCCCGATCCTGATTCTGGCCTTTCTCGGCTTCGCCTTCACGGTGTTCTCGCTGGTGTCCTCGGCCATGCTGGCGCCGAAGAAGAAGCCGAGCGCAGCCAAGCTGGCGCCCTACGAGTGCGGCATCGTGCCCCACGACGAGCCGCCACAGCGGTTTCCCGTCCGCTTCTACCTGGTGTCGATGATTTTCATCATCTTCGACATCGAGATCGTGTTCCTCTACCCGTGGGCGATCGTGTTCCACCAGATCGCCACGTTCGGCTTGATCGAGGTCATCGTCTTCGCCGCCGTGGTGTTCATCTCCTTCCTCTACCTCATCTCGAACGGCGCGCTCGACCTGGGGCCCGCCGAAGACCCTGCAATCGGGCATGCCGAGCCGCACCTCGGAGTCGACCATCACTCGCATCAATGCGGCTCGCCCGACTCGCCCGGGTGAGGCGGCCTGAGGGATGGGGATCGAGGACCTCCAGCACAATTTCCTGACCGGTCGCATCGAGGACATGGTCAAGTGGGCCCGGCGCAACAGCGTGTGGCCCGCCACCTTCGGCCTGGCCTGCTGTGCGATCGAGATGATGTCGGTGGGTGCCGCCGACTACGACATCAGCCGGCTGGGTATGGAGGTCTTCCGGGCCTCGCCCCGCCAGGCCGACCTCATGATCGTGGCGGGGCGGGTCTCGCAGAAGATGGCCCCGGTCCTGCGCCAGGTCTACGACCAGATGATGGAGCCCAAGTGGGTGATCTCCATGGGCGTCTGCGCCTCGACCGGGGGCATGTTCAACAACTACGCCATCGTGCAGGGCGTCGACCAGATCGTGCCGGTCGACGTCTACGCCCCGGGTGCCCGCCCTCGCCCGAGACGCTGCTGCACGCGATCCTGACCTTGCACGAGAAGATCCGCACCGGCGAGATCACACGCCGACCCGGCTCGACGGTCCCGGCCGGCGAGCAGGCCACCGGCGGCTGGACGCCGACCGTGCCCGACGCGGTCCGGGTGGCCACGCCACGGTGAGCGACGCCGCCCCGACTGCCGCTCCGGCCGTGGCGCCCTCGAACGTCCTGCCCGAGGTGCCGCGCCTGCCCGACCGTCTGGTCGATCAGCTGGCCTTTCCCGGTCGCGACACCTACCGGGACATGGTGGCCGCCTTCCGCGACGCCGGCTTTGAGACCTGCTCGGACCTGTGTGCGGTGGACTACCTGACCCACCCGGGCCGCTCGCTGCCCGACGGAGTGAAGCCCGAGCGCTTCGAGGTCGTGGTGAACCTGCTCTCGCTCTCCATGCGCCAGCGTGTGCGGATCCGGGTGCAGGCGCCCGAGTCGGACCCCACCGTCGACTCCATCACCGACGTCTACCCGGGTGCCGACGCCATGGAGCGCGAGGCCTTCGACCTGGTCGGCATCCTCTTCGCCGGCCACCCTGACATGACCCGCATCCTCATGCCCGAGGAATGGGAGGGACACCCCCTGCGCAAGGACTACGGCGTCGGGCGGGTGCCCGTGCAGTTCAAGGAAGCGCCGGGACCGCGATGAGCGAGCACGACGAGCACGACGGGCACGAGGAGCGAGGACCAGGACGGAGTTCGGCCTCGAGGCCACCGAGAAGGAGCACCGCGAAGCCGAGGAGGAGCGCTACGTCGTGGCCGAGACCTCCGAGGGCGCCCAGGAGCTGCTGCCCCGAGGCACCACGTCGGCGGAGGAACTGCGTCAGGAAGTCGGCGCCGTCCTGCGCCTGCCCGAGGGCGGCTACGTCGACGCGGGGGACATCGACATCGAGCGGCGCGACGACCAGACGATGATCATCAACATGGGTCCGCAGCACCCCTCCACCCACGGAGTGCTCCGCCTCATGCTCGAACTCGACGGCGAGACCGTGCTGCGGACCAAGCCCATCATCGGCTACCTGCACACGGGGATGGAGAAGACGGGTGAGGAGCTGACCTACGTCCAGGGCGCCACCAACGTGACCCGGATGGACTACCTGGCGCCGCTGCACAACGAGCTGGTCTTCTCCCTGGCCACCGAGGCCCTGCTCGGGGTCGAGCTGCCGCCGCGGGCCATCTGGATCCGCATGTTGATGGCCGAGCTGAACCGGGTCTCCTCCCACCTGATGTGGATGGCCACCAACGGCATGGACCTCGGGTCCACGTCGATGATGATCTACGGCTTCCGCGAGCGCGAGATGGTCCTCGCCTTCTTCGAGAAGACCACCGGACTGCGCATGAACCACAACTTCATCCGTCCCGGCGGTGTGGCCGCCGACCTGCCCGACGGCTGGGAGGACGACGTCACGATCATCTGCGAGACCGTGCTGGCTCGCACCTACGAGTACGACGAGCTGCTCACCGGCCAGCCCATCTTCCGTGAGCGCACCGAGGCGGTGGGCAACATCTCGGCCGAAGAGGCGCTGGCCCTGTCGGTCACCGGCCCCATCCTGCGCTCGACCGGCGTGCCCTGGGACCTGCGACGCACCATGCCGTACCTGGCCTACGACAAGCTCGACTTCGACGTCATCGTGGGTCGCTACGGCGACAACTTCGACCGCTACTCGGTGCGCCTCAACGAGATCCGCGAGTCCATCCGCATGCTGCGCCAGATCGTCGAGATGATGCCGCCGGGCGACTACCGGGTGCAGGACCGCAAGGTGACGCCCCCGCCCCGCGCCCGCATCGACGAGAGCATGGAAGCCCTCATCCACCACTTCAAGATCTTCACCGAGGGCTTCCGGGTCCCCGAGGGCGAGGTCTACGTGGCCATCGAATCGCCCCGGGGCGAGCTCGGCTGTTACATGGTCTCCGACGGCACCTCGAAGCCCTACCGCATGCACATCCGCGGACCCAGCTTCGTCAACCTGCAGGCGCTCCCGCTGTTGCTGCGCGGCGGTCTCATGGCCGACGCCGTGGCCGTCATCTCCTCGGTCGACCCGGTCATGGGCGAGGTGGACCGGTGAGCCACCTGAACGCGGAGATCAGCGAGCAGGCCAAGGCGCTGGTCGCCCTCTACCCCCAGCCCCGCTCGGCCCTCATCCCGCTGTGCCACCTGGCTCAGCAGCAGGACGGCTGGCTCCGGCCCGAGGCCATGGAGGAGATCGCCGAGCTCTGCGGCGTGACGCCGGCCGAGGTGCGGGGTACGGCGACCTTCTACGACATGCTCTTCACCGAGCCGGTCGGCACGTACGTGGTGGCGGTCTGCACGAACATCGCCTGCATGCTGGACGGCGCGCTCGAGCTGCTCGAGCACGCCGAATCCTCGCTCGGGGTGCACGCCGGCGGCACCACGCCCGACGGTGTCTTCACGCTCGAAGAGGCCGAATGCCTGGCCGACTGCGACCGCACGCCCTGCGTGCAGGTCAACCACCGCTACGTCGGCGGCCAGACGCCCGAGAGCTTCGACCGGCTCGTCTCGGACCTGCGGGCCGGCACCCTGGCCGACAGCGTGCCGGCGCACGGAACGCTGGTGCGGGTGCGCCGCACCGTCGGATTGGCGGCCGACAAGGATGCGATCGTGGGCGAGCGGGCCCGGATGGCCGAGGCCAAGGCGGCTCGGGCCGCCACGGCCGGGGGGGACAAGGCCTGATGGCCATCACGGACGCTCCCAAGATCATCACGTCGCGCCTGGGCTACGACGACTCCTTCACGTTGGAGCGTTACCTGGCCACCGGCGGCTACGCGGCGCTGCGCAAGGCGCTGACCATGACGCCCGAGGCGGTGGCGGCCGAGGTCGACGCGGCGAGCCTGCTGGGCCGAGGCGGCGCGGGCTTCCCGGCCGGGCGCAAGTGGTCGTTGCTGCCTCCAAAGGCGACGCTCACCTACCTCGTGATCAACGGCGACGAGTCCGAGCCGGCCACCTTCAAGGACCACATGCTCATTGAGGGCGACCCGCACCAGATCCTCGAGGGCGTGCTGATCTCGGCCTACGCGCTGCAGGTCACCCAGGCCTTCATCTACCTCCGGGGCGAGTTCGCGCTGGGCCTCGAGCGCCTGCAGACCGCGTTCAACGAGGCCTACGCCCACGGCGCAGTGGGGAGCAACATCTTCGACTCCGGCTTCTCGCTCGACATCGTCGTGCACCCGGGTGCAGGCGCCTACATCTGCGGTGAGGAGACGGCGTTGCTCGAGTCGCTCGAGGGCAAGCGGGGCTTCCCCCGCATCAAGCCGCCGTACTTCCCTGCCTCCATCGGCCTCTACGGCGAGCCGACCGTGGTGAACAACGTCGAGACGATGTCGAACATCCCGTGGATCGTCACCAACGGCGGCGCCGCCTTCGCCGCGCTGGGCGAGGGACGCTCGACCGGGACCCGGCTCTTCGCCCTGGCCGGCCACGTGCGCAACCCGGGCAACTACGAGCTCGAGATGGTCAAGACGACCTTCCGCGACCTGATCTACGCCCCCGTCCTCGGGGGCGGCATCCGGGGCTCCAACTCGCTCAAGGCCTTCATTCCCGGCGGCGTCTCGGCCCCGTGGTTCGGACCGGACCAGGTCGACCTGCCGCTCGGCCAGGACGAGGTGGGCGATGCCGGCTCCATGCTCGGCTCCGGCTCGATCGTCGTGATGGACTCGGCCACCTGCGTGGTGCGGGCTGCCTGGCGCATCACCAAGTTCTTCTCCCGCGAGTCGTGCGGCCAGTGCACGCCTGCCGCGAGGGCTCGGGCTGGCTCGAGCGCATCCTGTGCGAATTCAGAATGGCGACGGGCGCGAGGAAGATCTGG
>CAVSEB010000005.1:0-66447 GCA_963726855.1 uncultured Acidimicrobiaceae bacterium | reverse complement strand
GACGGATCGGTGACTGCGGCGAGATCCGCGGCTCCCGGTTCCCCTTTCCCGGCGCATTCCCAGGACTTAGGCTCGGCAATACGGGTTCGTGAGAACGATTTCTCGCAAGGGCTCATGGACTTCGTGAACAAGATGTTCCACCTGGCTGCAAGGAGCAGGCATGCGCAACCTAGGGCGACTGATGCTCGCAGGAGCTGGCGCGTTGACGGTCCTGGCCGGCACAAGTGTGGCCTCGGCGTCGCTGCAACCCGCGCGCAAGTTGACGGGCTACACAGGCGAGAAGACCAACGTGCTCGTGTTGCCGAACGAGCAGGGCGAGGCGACGGCGACGTGCCCGAGGGGTGACGACGTCGTCGGCGGGGGCGGATATCAAGGTGGGCAGTACATCCAGGAGGATCTGAACTCTTCGGCGCCGAACGGCGAACATGGGTGGACCGTGCGATTCAACAATCAATACAGCGACGGCGACATCGGAGTGACCGTGGCCCTGTGTGTCGCCACGTCCAGCCTGAGGCACTACTCCGTCCAAACGGGTCCAACGGTGGACGTCCCGGCGAACAGCGAGGTGCAGGCCACCGTCAGCTGCCCGGCCGGGACGGTGGATCTCGGGGGCGGCTGGGTCAACAGCGGCTTCCGCCGTCCTCGACGGCAGCTCCGCCTCTGCTCCTCTCGGCTCCAACGGATGGCAAGCCTTTCCCGGTGCGGGATCTTCTGCGACGGAGGGATATGCGATGACCGTCTGTGCGGCTCAGCCCTACGAATGGACACAGGTATCGAGCGCATCCGTGGTCAACCCGGCGCACCTGCCCACCCAGGTCACCGTCGCATGTCCGATAGGCACCAAGGTGCTGGGCGGAGGTGATTTCAACAGCAGCACGAACCCGCTGGTGACCATCGGTCTCACCAGCTTCGGCTCCAGGCGCGAGAGTTGGGGCACGACCGAGAACAACGAAAGCTCGTCGTCGGAATCGGTTGACGCCTGGGCGGTCTGCGCGCAGGTCTAATCAACCGGTTGCTCGGCTGAGGACTGTCGTCGTCAGCCGCCTGTCTCACTTTTACGCCAGCTCTTGTGGGGAACGACGGCCCAGGAGCGACTCCAGCCGGGCCGCCACCTCGCGGTAACGGGCCACGGGTATGAGATGGACGCCCTCGAAGGCGCCTGACGCTCGGACGCGGAGGATCAAGTCGCAGGCCGCCTCGACGCCCGCTGTCCGGTCGGTTTCGAGCCGCGCCAAGAGCTCGGGCGGAACGGTCAGCCCAGGGATGGTCAGCTTGGTGGCCATGGCGACACTGGGCACGACCAGCACACCGGCGTAGACCGGGCACGTGACGTCAACCCGTGCGCGCCACTCCAGCAGTGCGTCGAGGTCGAAGCCGATCTGGACGAAGAGGAAGTCGGCCTCTCGCTTCCAGGCCGGCAGCGGCCGCAGGCCCGTGGCGACCCCGAAGCGCATGGGCGCTCCGGTCGCCAGGGCGTCCGCGTACGTCCGGCCCTCGCGCAACATCGTGCGCACGGTGAGCTCGCTGGTCCGGGTGCCCGCCTGCGGCTCGTCGCCGTAGATGAAGAGGAACTGGTCCACGCCGTAGGCGGCTCCGGTGAGGAGGTCCCGGCGAAAGCCGAGCAGGTTGCGGTCGCGTGCGTTGAGGCAGGCGATGGAACGCCCGCCCATGGCTTCCACCTCGTGGGCCACGGCCACGCTCGACACGGTGGCCCGACCGATGTGGTTGTCAGGAATGAGGAAGCTCGTGGCCACCGGGCTCAAGACGCCGATCTGGTGGCGCACCCTCTTGAGGTCGGGCGAGGTGGCGGGTTCGATCTCGCACACGAGCTCGAAGGGGCGAGGGCCGGGCGTCATGGATGGGTCAGGCAACGGGCTTGCGAAAAGGAGATGAGCCGCTCGGCCCCAACGGCGACGGGGCGGGGCCATGCGGAGGGAGGTGGGGGCACAGCCTCTATCCTTTCCCAAGCGCTGGGGGTATTCGCCCATCGGCGCTCGCTCACCCCTTATCCCGTGTTCACACCTGTCCCCCCCGACACCGACTTCGTCGCCCTCGAGCAGGCCGAACTGGCCCGCTGGTCGGCGCACCGCGTCTTCGAGCGTTCGATCGAGCAGCGGAAGGGCTCCCCGGCCTGGGTCTTCTACGAGGGACCCCCCACGGCCAACGGCATGCCGGGCCTGCACCACGCCTGGGCTCGGGTCTACAAGGACCTCTTCTGCCGCTTCCGAACGATGGAGGGCAACTTCGTCGCCCGGCACGCCGGCTGGGACACCCATGGGCTCCCGGTCGAGGTGGAGGTCGAGAAGAGGCTCGGGATCACCGGCAAGCAGCAGATCGAGGAGCAGGTCGGCATCGCCGAGTTCACCCGCCTGTGCCGCGAGTCCGTGTACTCGTACGTGGACGAGTTCGCTCGCCTGACCACGCGCATCGGCTACTGGGTCGACATGGACGCGGCCTACTGGACGCTGAGCCCGGACTACATCGAGTCGGTGTGGTGGCACCTCCAGCAGCTCTTCGATCAGGGCCTGCTCTACGAGGATCTCAAGGTGGTGCCGTACTGCCCGCGTTGCGGCACGGCGCTTTCCAGCCACGAGCTGGGGCAGCCCGACGTGTACCGCGACGAAGAGGACGAGTCGGCCTACGTCCGGTTCCGCCTGGTCGGCGCCGGCGAGGACACGCCGGGGGATGCCGAGTGGCTCGCCGTGTGGACGACCACTCCGTGGACCCTGCTCTCCAACACCGGCGTGGCCGTGAACCCGGAGCTCGTCTACGCCGTGGTCGATCGGACTGTCGTGGCCGAGGAACTGGTCGACGCGGTCCTGGGCGACGGGGCCCGCCAACGGATCACCGCCCTGGTGTCCGGGTCGGCCCTGGTCGGTCTCCGCTACCAGCGCCCGTTCGACGACCTTCCGCCACCGCACGGCGCCGACGGATGGCGCGTCGTGCCGGCCTCCTACGTCACCACCGAGGAGGGCACCGGGCTCGTGCACCTGGCGCCGGCCTTCGGTGAGGTGGACCGCCAAACGGGACGCGAGCACGGCCTGCCCTCGCTCAACCCGGTCGGGCCCGACGGAACCTTCACCGACGAGATCTCCTGGCTGGCCGGGCGGGACGTGCGGGCGGCGAACCACGACATCAACGACGCGCTCGAGGAGAAGGGTCTCCTCATCCGACGGCATCCGTACGTCCATTCGTACCCGCACTGCTGGCGCTGCCGTACGCCGCTCATCTACTGGGGGAAGCCCAGCTGGTACATCGCCACGTCGACCCGCAAGGACGACCTGCTGGCGGCCAACGCCACCGTCGACTGGCATCCGGCCCACATCCGCGATGGCCGGTTCGGCGAGTGGCTGGCCAACAACGTCGATTGGGCGCTCTCGCGCGACCGCTACTGGGGTACGCCGCTCCCGATCTGGCGCTGCGGGCGCGGGCACGTGCGCTGCGTCGGCTCCCTGGCCGAGCTGTCCACGCTCTCGGGCGCGATGTCAGAGGCATCGACCCGCACCGCCCGACCATCGACGAGGTGACCTTCGCCTGCTCGACCTGCGGGGCGGACGGATTCGACGACGAGCTCTCCGTGTCCCGGCGGGTCGAGCCGGTGATCGACGCCTGGTTCGACTCGGGATCGATGCCGGCGGCCCAGGTGGGCTATCCCCAGGTGCCCGGGTCCGACGAGTCCTTCACCTTCCCGGCCGACTTCATCTCCGAGGCCATCGACCAGACGCGGGGCTGGTTCTATTCGCTGCTGGCGATCAACACGCTGGTCTTCGGCGAGAGCCCGTACCGGCACGTGGTGTGCCTGGGCCACATCGTCGACGCCGACGGCCGCAAAATGTCCAAGTCGCTCGGCAACATCATCGATCCGTGGTCGATCCTCGACACCCGGGGCGCCGACGCCATGCGCTGGTGGATGTTCAGCCAGGGCTCACCGTGGACGCCGACGCGGGCGAC
Source organism: uncultured Acidimicrobiaceae bacterium (assembly GCA_963726855.1). GTDB lineage: Bacteria > Actinomycetota > Acidimicrobiia > Acidimicrobiales > RAAP-2 > Bog-473. The sequence continues at coordinate 62,496 of CAVSEB010000005.1, read as the reverse complement.
GCTGGGCGCCATCGACACGGCGATGCGGGACATGCTCCTCACGCTGTGGAACACCTTCAGCTTCTTCACCACCTACGCGTCGCTCAACGGGTTCGATCCGACCGATGCCGCCATCCCCGCCGCCACCGACCGCGGCCCTCTGGACCGCTGGATCCTCTCCCGGCTGGCCAGCGCGACGGCCGAGGCGACCGAGGCGCTGTCGTCCTACGAGCCGCTGCCGGCGGCCACCGCCCTGGGGTCGTTGGTCGACGACCTCTCCAACTGGTTCGTGCGCCGCAGCCGCCGGAGGTTCTGGCGCACCGATCCGGATGCGCCCCCGGGCGACACCCTGGCCGCCCAGGCGACTCTCCACGAAGTGCTGACCACGGTCGCCCTCCTGATGGCCCCCTTCTGCCCCTTCGTCTCCGACGCCATGTGGCGGCAGCTGACCGGCGCGGCGGAGGACGAGTCCGTCCACCTGGCCGACTGGCCGGTGGCGGATCAGGCGTTGATCGACCGCGACCTCGTGGAGCAGATGGCGCTGGCCCGCCGCCTCACCTCGCTGGGACGGGCCGCCCGCAGTGAAGCGTCGATGAAGGTGCGCCAACCTTTGTCCCGGGCCCTGGTCTTCCTCCCACCCGGGTCACCGGAGATCCTGGTCGACATCGTGGCGGACGAGCTCAACGTCGACGAGATCGACACGGCCGACGAGCTGAGCGAGGTGATCCAGTTCGAGCTGGTGGCGAACTATGGGACTCTCGGTCCGCGGCTGCGCGACGACGGTCAAGCATCTCAAGTCCGCGCTGGCCGCGCTCGACACGGCTGCCGCCGCCGCCCAGCTCGAAGCGGGGGAGTCGATCACCGTCATCCTCGACGGGGAACCGGTGGTGTTGGCGCCCGAGGACGTGCAGCTGCGCGTGCGCGGGCAGCAGGGGTTTGCTGTGTCGCGCGAAGGCGGCGAGGTGGTGGCCCTCGATCTCTTGGTCGATGACGCGCTGCGCCGGCGCGGCCTGGCCCGCGACGTGGTGCGCCTGGTGCAAGACCTGCGCAAGACGAGCGGACTCGAGGTGTCCGACCGCATCCGGCTGCACCTGGTCGGGTTGGACGCGTTGGCGGAGCACTTCGACTTCATTGCCCGCGAGGTCCTGGCCGTCGAGGTCCTGTCCGAGCCGGGACCGGGGGAGGGCACGGTGCTCGAGCTCGACGACGAGACCCTCGGCGAGCCGGTGTGGGTCTGGCTGGAAAAGGTGGACGGGGCCGGGTCGTAGCCCGATGCCCGCCGATGGCCAGGGCGTCCTCGCGCGCGCCCGCCGAAGACATCGCTCTGCCGGCGACGTTTCGCGACGCGTTGCGCACCGAGTTCGGCCGGGCGTTCAGCGCGCCCTACGAGGTGCCCATCGTGGTGGCGCTCAACGGGGCGTTGATGAGCTCGGCCTGGGTGTTCCTCCCCAAGGGGCTCAAGGACGCCGTCTTCTCCCTCCACGGCTCGCTCGCCTTCGCCGCCGTGTTGGCCTCGTGGATGTATTCCGATGTGCCGGCGACGAACGTGCTCGGGCCCGACTCGGTCCGGATCCGGCGCGCCCTGGACGACCCGGTGGCGTTCCGGCGCCTGCTGGCGGCCAAGAACGTCGTGCTCTGGGTGTTGATCACGCCGCTCTGCTGCTTTGTCGCACTCTTGATCGGCGTGGCGAACCACAATCTGCTCTCGACCGTGATCACCGTCGTGTGGATCGGCATCGTCCCCTTCGGCGCCCTCGGGATTTCCAACCTGATCGGCATCCGCTTCCCGTACCACCCGATGCCGCTGCGCTTCCGCTGGGACCACCGCCGCCCGTTCTGGCGCATGATCGGGCGCTGGCTGACCCTGGCCCTCACTCCGTACGTCGTCTTCCCGGTGATCGCGGCGTCGCTCATGGCGCCCACGCTGATTCTGTGGGGCCTGCTCACGCCCACCGGGCTCTCGAAGAACTTGCACGTCACCGACTTCGGCTGGGGCGTGGCCGTGGCCTGCGCGGTGGCCGTGGCCGGCTGGTGGGGCGGGCACCGCCTCGGTTTCGCCCTGGCGCAGCGCCGGTCCGCGTGGCTGGACGACTTCCTGGCCGACCCGGCCCGGGCCTGAGCGTCGCCGCTCAGCGGCGCGGGTCGCCAGGCAGGAGTCGGTCGGTCAGCGCAATCTGCACGCCTCCGGTGTCGGCCGGGTCGACGACGGTCAGGAGGGTGTCGGAGCGCAGGACCCGCACGCCCAGCTCGACGAGGGTGTCCTCGGCGGCGGCGCGGTCGTCGACGCGCAAGGCCAACAGGTGGGTGCGCGCGCGCTCGTACCGGCGGCCCCAGAGGCCATACGTGTCGAGAGGTGCAAGGGCAAAGAGGGCCAACGTGCAGTCGCCCAGCGACACGCCGGCCATGGGTCGATCCGGGCCGGCCTCCCCATCCTCGAAGGTCACCTCTGTCCCCATGAGCTCGGCCAGGTGAGAGGCGACCCGGCGCGGCTCGGAGACCAGCGCCCCCACGAACGCGTGCTGGACCACCGGGATCGCCGGCGCGGCCCTGGCCACCGGTAGCGGGGCGCCGAAGTGCGGGTCGACGTCGAGCTCGAAGCAGCTCCACTGCACGAAGACCCCCGCCGTGTCGCGGGGGTCGGTGAAGCACATCTCGGGCCGGGGCCGAGCGGCGATGCGGACGCCCTTGGCCTCGAGATGGGCCATGGTCGCGTCGAGGTCGAGGACTTGCAGCGCCACCGAGTGCATGCCGCCACCGTGGCGGTCCACGAACTGGCGAGCGGCGCCGTCGACCACCGGCTGTCCGACTTCGATGGCGTTGTCGCCGACCCAGGCCATCCCGCCCCGCCGGCCGATGCCGGGCTCGGACGACTCGCCGTACTCGAGCACCTCGAGCCCGGTCAGGGAGCCGAGACGCTCTGTGGCCAGGTCGTAGTCGGCCACCATCGCCGTCGAGTGGAACAGCCAGCGCACGGCATGGCCCGCCACGCCTACCGCCCGCTTCTCGGGCCGCGTCCCCGGCTCATCGACCGGCGGTCACCGGCAGCTCCACACCGGTGATGGTGCGCGCACCCGGTCCGGCGAGGAAGAGCACGGCCTCGGCGACGTCGGAGGGCTCGACGTGGAGGCCCAGGGCGGCCGAGGCGGCCAGGTGCTGCGATGCCGCCTCCACCGAGATGCCGCGGCGATGCGCCACGCCGGTGATCAGGGCCTCGAGCGGCGGCCCCGTGGTGAAGCCGGGTGTGACCACGTTGACCCGAACCCCCGACGGGCCGAGCTCCTTGGCCAGGGTGAGCGAGGCCGAGACCATCGCCGCCTTGGTGGCCGTGTAGCGGGCCCGGCCCGATGGTAGGGCCCGCGTCCCCTGGGTACTGATTTGAATGATGGAGCCACCCTCGGCTGTCCCCATGGCGCGTGCCGCCGAGCGGCTCAGCTCGAGTGTGCCGACCACGTTGACCTCGAAGGCTCGCCGCCAGCTCTCCCAGTCGGCCTCGTCGACGAGCTGGTGCTCACCGCCGAACGTCGCCACGTTGACGAGCACGTCGAGGCGGCCGAACCGCTCGAGGACGTCCTCGACCAGGGAGCGGCAGGACGCGGTGTCGGCGAGGTCCACCGGGTGCGGCACCACGGTGCGCCCCGTCTCGCCCGCCAGCTCGGCGGCCAGGCCGGTCAGGCGGTCCTGGTCCCGGGCCGCCACCATGAGATCGGCCCCGGCCGTGCCGAGGGCGAGCGCGCAGGCCCGTCCGATGCCGGGGCCGACTCCGGCCACGAGGGCGACCATGCCGTCGAGGCGCGTCATGGCTCAGTCCCCGAGGTCCGGCGCCCACTGCACGCCGTTGATGTGACCACCTCCGTCGACGAACAGCGTGTTGCCCGTGACGTAACGGGCGTCCTCACTGGCCAGGAACACCGCGACAGGGGCGATGTCCGCCTCGGGGTCGCCGAGCCGGCCCATCGGATTGCTGGCGTCGGCCGCGCCCTCGAGCTCGGGATGGGCGGCGAACGCCGCCCGCGACGCCGCGGTCTTGGCACCCGGACAGATGACGTTGACCCGGATCTGCCACGGGGCCCATTCGCGTGCCGCCGTGCGACTGGCGCAGCGCAGGGCTTCCTTGGCCACGTTGTACTGCAGCGTGCCCATGTGGGCGTTGACGCCGTTGAGCGAGCACATGTTGATCACGGCGCCGTCGCGCTTGGCCTTCATGATCGGGAGCACCGCCTGCATGGCCCAGAACGGGCCCATCAGGCCCATCGAGAGGGCCCGCTGCATCTCGTCGTCGCTCTTGTCCTCGAATCGGCCGAGACTGCCGCCGCCCCAGGCGTTGTTGACCAGGATGTCGACGGTGCTCCAGGCGTCGTGGGCGAAGGCCACCATGGCCAGTGCCTCGTTCTTGACCGTGGCGTCCGTGTGCAAGAAGCGGACGTCGGCGCCGAACTCCCGACCGCACTCCTCCGCCACCTGACGACCGCGTTCGTCGTCGATCTCGGCCACGACGACATGCGCGCCCTCCCGGGCAAACCGGCGGACGACGCCGCGGCCGATGCCGTCACCGCCCCCGGTGACGATCGCCACCTTGCCAGAGAGCCGGTCCGTCATGGCCGCCCACGCTAGGGGGGCCGACCCATGGGCTGCCGGACACCGCGTTGGTCAGAAGCGCTCCGCCTCGAGCACCTTGGTGAGCGCGGCGGCCAGGGCCGCCCGGTCGCCGGCGCCGAGCGGGGCGAAGAGGTGGCGCTCGATGCTCTCGGCGTGCGCCGCGATAGCGCGCCCCATCACGTCCTGCCCGGCCGGTGTCAGCACCACGTGAATGCTCCTGCGGTCATTGGGGCAGTTCTGCCGTGCGACGAGGCCGGCGTCCACCATTCGGTCCACCAGCCTGGTCACGCCGCCCGTGGTCAGTGCCACGTCCGCGCTGAGCCTGCTCATGGTGAGGCGGCCGTCCGGAGCTCCGCCGACGTGGATGAGGACGTCGAAGAAGACGAGCGGGATCCCGACCGCCTCCTCGAGCTCGCGCCCCAGGCGGTCCGCCAGGAGCCGATGGGTGCGGACGACCAGGCCCATGAGCCTGATCCGCTCGTCGTCGAGCTGGCCCAGGACGCCACAGGTCCCGCCGGCGCCGGTCGCGTCCAGCTCGCCATCTTCGTGAAGAGTCATCGTTCCCATATCGCAGCCTTCAGTCTCCCCCTTTGGCACGGGGGATGCCGGAACTTCTGATTGACAAGTATCTGTGTAGTCAGATACTATCATGTCAGTAACAGTTTGATCAACCAAGGAGACCCGAAAATGAGCACTGAGACAGTCACCCTTCCGAAGACCGGCACCTACGCCATCGACCCTGCTCACACCGAGGTCGGGTTCGTCGCCCGCCACCTGATCGGGACCAAGGTGCGGGGCCGCTTCACCGACGTCGTGGGCACCTTCACGGTGGCCGAGCCGATCGAGAACTCCTCCGTGGAGGTCACCGTGCAGGCGGCCAGCATCCACACCGGCCAGGAGCAGCGGGACGAGCACCTGCGGACCAACGACTTCCTCGACGTACCGAACCACCCGACCCTGAGCTTCAAGAGCACCGGACTGAAGCGGGCGAAGGACAACCACTGGCTCCTGACCGCCGACCTGACGATCCGTGGCGTCACCAAGTCCGTCGACTTCGACGTCGAGTTCCTGGGTGAGGGTTCGGCCATGGTCGAGGGCAAGACGGTCGTGGCTTTCTCGGCCAGCGCCGAGATCGACCGGCGCGACTTCGGCGTCAGCTTCAACCACTCGCTGCTCGACGGCAGCGTGGTCGTGGGTAACAAGGTCGTCATCGAGATCGAGACGGAAGCCGGCCTGGCCGACTGACGGACCGGTGGCCGGCCGGGAGGGGGCCTGGCCGGCTGGGTACGCTTCACGGCCATGCCCGCGCCGAGGAAGGGCCTGCACGCCCGGTCGGCCACCGCTCTTCGTACCGTCGTCGCCACCGGCCCCGAGGACACGTTCGTCCTGGGCGTCGACCTCGGCACGGGAGGCCCCAAGGTGGCGGTGCTCACCGCCGCCGGGCGCGTCGTGGCCCATGCCTTCCGGCCGGTCGGACTCGACCTGACCGAGGACGGGGGAGCGGAGCAATCGCCGCGGCGACTGGTGGGAGGCCGTGGTGGCCTCGACCCGCCAGGCTCTCGCCGAGAGCGGGGTGGCGCCCGATCGGGTCGTCGGAATCGGCTGCACCTCGCAGTGGTCGGGCACCGTGCCCGTCGACGAGGCGGGCGATGCGGTCGGTCCCGCCATCATCTGGATGGACTCGCGCGGAGCCCGGGCCGTCCGTGAGACGGTGCGGGGCGCCTTGAACGTGCAGGGGTACTCTGCCTCCAAGTTGGCCCGCTGGGTCCGGCGCACGGGCGGCATCCCGAGCCTGTCGGGCAAGGACCCCGTCGGCCACATCCACTTCCTGCGCAACGAGCGGCCCGACGTCTACCGCGCCGCTGCGGTCTTCCTCGAGCCGGTGGACTATCTCAACCTGCGCCTCACCGGCCTCGCCGCGCGCCTCACACGATTCCATCACGGTGCACTGGGTCACCGACAACCGCGACATCCGAACCGTGGCGTACGACGACCAGCTCATCGAGCTGGCCGGCCTCGAACGCTCCAGGCTGCCCGAGCTGGTGCCTACGGGCAGCGTGCTCGGCGGGCTCTCCCTTGACGCCGCCGCCGAGCTCGGCCTGCTCGCCGGCACGCCGGTGGTGGCGGGCACGGGCGACCTGCATTCGGCCGCGGTGGGCTCGGGCGCGGTGGCCGACTTCGACGGGCACCTCTACATCGGCACGTCCAGCTGGGTGAGCTGCCATGTCCCTTTCAAGAAGACCGACGCGCTGACCAACATCGCCTCCATCCCCTCGGGCCTGCCCGGCCGATACCTGATCGCCGACGAGCACGAGACGGGCGGCGCCTGCCTGACTTGGCTGCGGGACAACCTCCTCTTCCCGGCCGACCCGCTGGGTCCCGGCGACGCGCCCGATGACATCTTCGCCACGCTGAACGACCTGGCGGCGTCGGTGCCCGCCGGCGCCCACGGGGTGCTCTTCACGCCCTGGCTCAACGGCGAGCGCTCGCCGGTCGACGACCACACCATCCGCGGCGGCTTCCACAACCTGTCGCTCTCCTCGACGCGCTCCGACATGGTGCGTGCCGTGTTCGACGGGGTGGCTCTCAACTCCGCCTGGCTGCTCGCTGCGGTCGAGAAGTTCACCAAGAAGCCCTTCGCCTCGCTGGCCTTCGTCGGCGGCGGCGCCAACTCGGACCTGTGGTCGCAAATCCATGCCGACGCCACCGGCCGCACCATCCGCCAGGTGGCCGACCCCGTCCTGGCCAACGTGCACGGTGCCGGGCTCCTCACCCTGCTCGCTCTGGAGCACCTGACCGTGGCCGACATCCCCGGCACCGTCGCCATCAAGGCGACGTACGAGCCCGATCCGGAGTCGTCCGCGCTCTACGCCGGGCTGCTGAAGGAGTTCGTCAATCTCTACGAGAAGACGAAGGGCATCCACAAGCGGCTGAACGGGCGCCGCCTGCACTGACCGTGTGCATATCGAGCCTCGTCGAGGCCGCACGCAGTAATCTTCGGCCGCGGCGAACTGGCGTGGCCGAGGACCGAGAGGTGGATCGTGCAGAGGATGTCGCTCTTGGCGTCGTGGGCGGGCCGGGCCTTCGTCGCCTTGGCCGCCGCCGCGCTGATCGCGCCCTTGGCCGTCTCGTCGGGTCCCGCCGCCGCCGCCGGATCCTTGGGCCACGAGGCCGCCCGCCCGCACTACTTCGCCGGCTACCAGGGCTACTGGATGTTCGGCTCTGACGGGCGGGTCTACCCCTACGGTCCAGGCGTACCCGAATTCCAGGGAGATCTGGGCGGCGTGCACCTGAACGGGCCCATCGTCGGGGGCGCGGCCTTCGGCAATACGGGCTATTGGGAGATCGGTGCGGACGGCGGTATCTACAGCTTCGGTGACGCGCCGTTCTACGGATCCGCCGGCGCCCTCCACCTCGCCCAGCCGATCGTCGGCATGGCGACGACACCCGACAACGGCGGCTATTGGCTCGTCGCGTCGGACGGGGGCATCTTCGCCTACGGCGACGCGGGCTTCTTCGGGTCCATGGGAGGCCGGCCGCTCAACAAGCCGATCGTCGGCATGGCCGCTACGCCTGATGGGAACGGCTACTGGTTGGTCGCCTCGGACGGTGGCATTTTCGCCTTCGGCGACGCACCCTTCTACGGCTCCACCGGATCGATCCACCTGAACCAGCCGATCGTCGGCATGACGGCCTCCGACCACGGCGAAGGCGGCGGGTACTACCTCGTGGCCTCCGACGGGGGCATCTTCAGTTACGGGCCCGACGCTGCCTTCTACGGTTCCACCGGTTCGATCCACCTCAACAAACCGATCGTCGGCATGTCCGACGTGCCTGACGGCCGCGGCTACTGGATGGTCGCTTCCGACGGAGGGATCTTCTCGTTCGGCAGCGCCCAGTTTCTCGGCTCAGCCGGTGGCGGGCCGATCGCCGCCCCCATCGTTGGGATGGCCGCGCCGTTGCCCCTCCCGCAATTCGTGTCGGCGATGGCGCCTACTCCCGACGGCCACGGCTACGAGGTCACCGACGTCGGCGGCGCCGTGGCCAACTACGGCGACGCGCCCTGACGCGGGCGACCTGGGCAGCCAGTTCCTCAACAATCCGATCGTCGGCACGGCGGTGGACGGGAGCGGGCAGGGATACTGGCTCGTGGACGCGGCGGGCATCGTCTCCAACTTCGGCGATGCGCCGGTCCTCGGCTCTCATGCGACGAATCCGCTCACCGACCCGGTGCTCGGGATCGTCGCCACACCCGACCACAACGGGTACTGGCTCTTCAGCGCCGAGGGAGAGGTCGGCAACTTCGGCGACGCCACCTTCCATGGATCAGCGAGCGGGATCCATTTGAATCAGCCGATCGTCGCGATGGCCACCCTGCCTAACAACACCGGGTACTGGCTGGTCGCAGCAGATGGGGGCGTCTTCGACTACGGCAACGCGCAGTTCTTCGGCAGCACGGGTGGGACACGGTTGCCCGGACCCATCGTCGGCATTGCGGTCACGCACGACGGCGCGGGCTACTGGCTGGTCGACAGCAGCGGCGGAGTCCATCCCTTCGGCGATGCCACCGCCCTGTCCGGTCCCGCTCTCCCGTCGGGCGACACCATCGAAGCGGTTGCGGGCACGCCCGACGGTGGCGGGTACTGGCTCCTCGATGCTGGCGGTCACGTCTTTCCCTACGGCGACGCCGTGCAGTACCCCTTCACCGGTTAATCCAGCCCGAGAAGGGAACGCCACCGCCGGGAGCGCCGCGGGGTTCCCTTGGTCACCACCAGCGCCAGCGATGTCGTCACGTACCCGCTCAGCTCGGTGCGCAGGTGCACGTCGCTGAAGGGTGGCACGTCGACGTGGAGATCCTCGGGCGTGGTGCCCAGCGTGTAGTCGACGTCGATGCTGTGACCGGCCCGGCGCAACCGTGCCGCCAGCGCCTCGATGTCGCGCCGCCGGTAGAAGACGGTGCCTCCAGACTCCACGGTCTCCGCGTCGGAGGACACGAGGAACTCGGTCGTGTGGACCGACACGCCACCGGGACGGAGGCAGTCCATCTGCGCCAGCACGAAGTCCGTTCCCGCGCCCAACGTGCCCAGGTGCTCGAGCGCACAGGACGACCAGCTGAAGTCGAAACCACGGAGGTCTTCGGGCACGGCGTTCATGTCGACGGGACGGAAGCGCACCCGCCGAGAGAAATCCTCGGCCGGGCACAGTCCGGCGCCGTTGAGCGCTTCGGGCCCATCGGCCCACTCGACCTGCGAGTCCGTCCAGCCCGACGCCACCGCGGCGTCGTGGGGTTGGTCGGTGGCGACGATGTCAGCCCCCTCGGCTGCGAACAGCGCCACCAGGGGCTCCCGGCCGACGCCGAAGCCGAGACCGCGGCGGCCCTCGGCCAGCATCCCGCGCTCGTGCAGCGCCTCGGCGATGAAGAGCCACTCCCACATCTTCCGGTGCAGCATTACCGCGCGGTCGTCGTCCGCGGCGGCCCAGAGCGGTCGCAACCGGTCTGCCCAGGCCATCAGTGCGGGGGAGCGCAGCGACTCGGCCGAGCACAGTTGCGAGCGCAGCATGATCGGCCGACCTTACCGGCGTACCGGTGCTGGGAGCGCCCGCTCGCCGCCTAAATGCGCTCGAAGTTGCGTGCCAGCTCCCAGTCGGTGACGTGGCGGTTGAAGGAGTCCCACTCCTGCACCGCCGTGTTGAGCAGGTGGTGGTGCACGTCGGGCCCGAAGGCCTCGAGGGCGACGGCGGAGTCGCGCAGTTCGTCGATCGCCTCGATCAGGGTGGACGGAATGCGGGTCACGTCGGTCGCCTCGTAGGCGTTGCGCGGGTAGGGGTCGCCGAGCTCGAGCTCGTGGTCGATGCCGTAGAGGCCGGCGGCCAGGGAGGCGGCCAGCACCAGGTACGGGTTCACGTCGGCGCCGGGGACGCGTGACTCCACCCGGCGGCCCGCCCCGTGGCCGACCGCCCGGAAGCCGCAAGTCCGGTTGTCCTCGCCCCACACCACGGCGGTCGGGGCCCAGCTGCCCGGCGTGTAGCGCCGGTACGAGTTCACCGTGGGCGCGGCCAGCCAGGCCAGCTGGCGCGCCGCGTAGAGCTGGCCGGCCAGGAAGCGCCTCGCCAGCGTCGAGAACCCGCTCGGGTGCGACTCGTCCGCCATGAGGGGGTCGCCGCTCTCGCGGTCCCACAGACTGGTGTGCACGTGGCACGAGCTGCCCACGTCGTCCATCGTCCACTTGGCCATGAAGGTGGCCGCCCGGCCCTCCTGTGCGGCGATCTCCTTGATGCCGTTCTTGAAGACCAGATGGCGGTCGGCGGTCTCGAGGGCCTCGTCGTAGGTGACGTTCACCTCGTGCTGGCCTCGCCCGGCCTCGCCCTTGGAGAACTCGACCGGGATGGCGGCCTCGATCATCTCGTTGCGGATCCTCCGCAGGATGTACTCCTCGCGCGCCGTCTGCAACAGCTGGTAGTCCTCGATCGTCGAGGTGTGCGGCGTCAGGCCGTGCCAGTGCTTGGCTCCCGCCTCCTCGTAGGTGTCCATGAAGAGGAAGAACTCGAGCTCGGTCGCACTGCAGACCCGCAGCCCCCGCTCGGCCGCCCGCTCCAGCTGGCGGCGCAGCATCTGCCGGGGCGAGACCTCCACGGGCGCGCCGTCGAGGTCGGTCAGGTCGCAGATGACCATGGCCGTGCCCTCGAGCCACGGGATCCGGCGCGCGGTGGCGTAATCGGGGACGCAGACGACGTCGCCGTAGCCGGTGTCCCAGTTGGCGAAGGTGTAGCCCGGCAGCGGGTTCATGTCGACGTCGACGGCGAGGAGGTACTCGCAGGCCTCGATCCCGTGCTCGGCGACGTGCGAGGACCAGAAGTCGGCCGTCACCCGCTTCCCCACGGGGCGCCCGTACATGTCGGGGAAGGCAACGACGACGGTGTCGATGGAACCGTCGTCGATTGCGTGGTCGATGAGCTCGCGGCCTGGCATGGGGCGCCATGTTGGTCGGCCCGCGGGCCAGCGTCCAGCTCTCTGTACGCTGGCCAGGATGATTCCCCTGATCGGCGTCTCCACCTACGTGGCCGAGGCGAGCTGGGCGACGTGGACGCGGCGGGCGGCCGTCCTCCCCGAGAACTACTTCGAATTGGTGGCGGCGGCCGGCGGCCGTCCGCTTCTGCTGCCCCCGACGAGCCGGTCTCCGCATGGTCCCGGTGCGGCGGCGGACGAGGTCGTCGCCGTCCTCGACGGCCTGGTCCTCAGTGGCGGTGGGGACGTGGATCCGCGGGCCTACGGCCAAGAACCCGAGCCGGAGGTGGGCGGGGTCGACACCGACCGTGACGAGAGCGAGCGCGCCCTCTTGGCGGCCGCCCTGCGGGTGGACCTGCCCGTCCTGGCCATCTGCCGCGGCTGCCAGGTGCTCAACGTGGAACTCGGGGGCACGCTGTACCAGAACCTGCCCGACGTGATCGGCAACCTGGCCCACCGCCGAGCGCCCTTCGTCTTCGGCGACGTCGAGGTCGAGACGGTGCCGGGCACCCGGACCGCCGCCGTGTTCGGGCCGTCGCCCACGGTGCTCTGCTCGCACCACCAGTCCATCGCCGCGCTGGGCCAGGGCCTGGTCACCACCGCCTCCGCCGCCGACGGCGTCATCGAGGCGGTCGAGCTTCCCGGAGCGAGCTTTGTCCTCGGTGTGCAGTGGCATCCCGAGGAAGGAATGGACCAGCGGCCCTTCGACGCGCTGGTCGAGGCCGCCACGGCCTACGCCGAGGGCCGTTCGGTGCGCCGCAGCGCGTGATCGCACCGTCCTGGGCCGCGAAGCACCTCCTGGCCATCGCCTTCGGCGAGGGCGACCGCGGCCGGGTCGCGGTGGCGGTAGGGGAGCAACCGGTCCCCGGCGTCGCCGGGTAAGGTCTCGACCCATGCCGAAGAGCGGTGCTCGCAAGGTGGTCAAGCCGGTGGCGGCGACCGCCGTCACGCTGGGGACGATCGCCAGTATCTGGTGGTTCGCCCTCAAGCCGCGCCGCAGTGCGAAGAAGCAGGGCATCACCACCGAGAAGAAGTAGCGGCTCCTCAGCCCGGAGCGGGGAGCCCGGCCACCAGGGCCGGCAGGCACTCGCTGATCGAGCCCATGAGCACGACGTCGGCCAGGGTGTCCATCTCGGTGGGCCCGCCGTTCACAATGACGACCACGGCGCCGTGGCGCACCGCCAGCGGCACCATGCCGGCCGCCGGGAACACGGCGAGGGTCGAGCCAACGGCGAGCAGCAGGTCGCAGGCCGTCGCCGCCCGCTCTGCCCGCGAGGTCCTCGGGCACCAGGCTCTGGCCGAAGCTGATGGTGGCCGACTTCAAGATGCCGCCACAGGCCAGGCAGCTCGGGTCGGCTTCACCGGCCCGCACCCGCTCGTGCACCGGTTCTGCGGGCTGGCGGTCGCCGCACGTCATACAGACCACGTCCAGCGAGGTGCCGTGGATCTCCACCAAACGGTCCGCATCCGTGCCGGCCCGCCGGTGCAGTCCGTCGATGTTCTGGGTCACCAGGGTGTCGAGCCGACCACTGCGCTCGAGGTCGACCAGGGCCTGGTGCCCGGCGTTGGGTTGGGCGTGCCACAGGGGCGAGGTCAGCCGGTTCTGCCACGACCGCTTGCGGATCTCGGGATCCGAGAGGTAGACGTCGAGCGTCGCCAGCTTCTCGGCCTCGGGGTTCTTGGTCCAGACCCCGTCGGGCCCCCGGAAGTCGGGGATGCCCGAGTCGGTCGAGATGCCCGCGCCCGTCAACACGACGACGCGCCTGGCCCGACCCAGCACGGCACGGGCCTGCGCCAGCTCGGGAGGTGTCGTCTCGGATGACGTGGCGTCGGCCCCGCTCGCCGGTGCGGACGTGGGATCGGACTCGGACTCGGCCACAGTGTCCCAATGCTGACACGGGCACGGCGCCGCGGCCGGCGGGCCTACAGTGCCCCGGTGCCCGCGGGCGGTACCCCCAGCGTCGAGATCCTCGAAGCCGCCGACGCCGAAGCCCGCCAGCGTCGTGCGGCCGGGGCGCTCCTGGCCCGGGGTTGCACCCGGGGTGACCGGGTGGCCTTCGCACTCGGCTCGTCGGCCGACCTCATCTGCGCCGTCCTCGGTGCGGCCCGGGTCGGGGTCATTCCCGTGCTGCTCAACGCCACCCTCACCTCCACCGAGCGCGACCTCCTGGTCGAGGACGCCGACCCGGTGCTGCGCGTCTTCGACGCGGCTGCGCTGGCCGCCTTGTCCGAGGGGCCACCGGCGGAACTCGCCCCCTACCCGCTCACGAGGCCGATGCACTACACCTCGGGCACCACGGGCCGGCCCAAGGGCGTGACCACCGGTCTGTGGGACGAGGCGACCGCCCGTGCGGTGTTCGAGGACGAGGCCTCGGTATGGCACTTCGACCGTTCCGACCTCCACCTCGTGTGCTCGCCGATGTACCACACCGTCTCCATCCGCTTCTCGGCCGGCACGCTGCTGTCGGGTGGTTCGCTGGCCATCCTGAGCCGCTTCGACGCCGCCACTGCGCTCGGTGCCCTGCGCCGGCACCGCCCGACCACGGCCTTCCTCGTGCCGACCCACCTTCAGCGCATCCTCCAGCTGGGCGAGCTCGGCCCGGACGAGCAGTTCGACTCCCTGCGTCTCCTCGTCCACGCCGGCGCGCCCTGCCCCGAGTCGCTCAAGCGGGCCACCCTGGCCCGGGCTCGATCCGGCGTGGTCTGGGAGTTCTACGGATCGACCGAGGCCCAGTTCACCGCGTGCTCGCCCGACGAGTGGCTCGAACGTCCCGGGACCGTTGGTCGGGCCCGCACCGGACGTCACCTCTTCATCGGGCCGCTCGACGACGCCGGCGAGACCGATCCCAGCGACGCCGGCGCCATCTGGTGCACCATGCCGGACTTCGCCCGCTTCGCCTACTGGCGCAACGAGGAGGCCACGGCGCAGGCCTGGCGGGGCGACGCCTGCACCATCGGTGACCTGGGCACGCTCGATCCGGACGGCTACCTCTTCCTGACGGGCCGGCGCCACGACCTCATTATCAGCGGCGGGGTCAACGTCTACCCGGCCGAGGTCGAGAACGTCCTGGCCGCCGTCGAGGGCGTGGCCGAGGTGGCGGTGTTCGGCCTGCCCGACGAGCAGTGGGGCCAGCGCGTCTGTGTGGCCTACGTGGCCGAGCGCCCCGAGGCGGAGGACGCCCTGCGGGCCGCCGCGTCGTCCGGACTCGCCCCGTACAAGCGGCCCAAGACCTACGTCGCCGCCCGAGACCTCCCCCACACGGCCACGGGCAAGCTCATCCGCCGGGCCGTGCCCGCGCACCTGGGGTTGGCCACGAAACCGTCGTGACCGTCCGGCGGGACGCACCGGCGCCGGTGGCGACGCGGGACCGGTAGGGAATCGGCCTGGGCGGGGGTAGCTTCGACATATGCCCTTCGCCACCATCAATCCCGCTACCGGCAAGACGGAGAAGGAGTTCCCCTCGCTCTCGCCCGAGGAGCTCGACGCGCTGGTCCAGCGCGCCGTCGAGGCCTTCGCTGACTACCGGCACACGTCCTACGCCGAGCGGTCCCGCCACCTGATCACCGCGGCAGAGCTCCTCGAGGGAGAGGTGCCCGACGTGGCTCGCATCCTGACCACCGAGATGGGCAAGACCTTCGCCGCGGCCAAGGGCGAGGTGTCCAAGTGCGCCATGGGCCTGCGCTGGTTCGCCGACAACGGCGAGCGCCTCCTGGCCGACGAGCCCATCCCGACGACGGCATCGAACTCGTACGTGCACTACCAGCCCATTGGGGCGGTGCTTGCCGTGATGCCGTGGAACTTCCCGCTCTGGCAGGTGATTCGTTTCGCCGCCCCCGCTCTGATGGTCGGCAACGTCGGGCTGCTCAAGCACGCCTCGAACGTGCCCCAGACGGCGCTGGCCCTCGAGGACCTGTTCCGCCGGGCGGGCCTGCCCGACGGCGTGTTCACGAATCTCTTCCTCGACTCCAAGGACGTGGCCGCGCTCATCGAGGACCCGCGCATCGCCGCGGTGACGATCACCGGGAGCGAGCGGGCGGGGATGTCGGTTGCCTCCACGGCAGGGCACGTCCTCAAGAAGAGTGTGCTCGAGCTCGGCGGGTCAGATCCCTTCGTGGTGCTGCCCTCGGCGGACATGGAGGTGTGCGTGCGCACCGCGGTGAACGCCCGGGTGCAGAACAACGGGCAGTCCTGCATTGCGGCCAAGCGTTTCATCGTGGTCGACGAGGTGCACGACGAGTTTCTGGAGCGTTTCACCGCGGCCATGGACGCGCTGGTTGTCGGTGACCCCTTCGATCCGGGCACCGACATCGGTCCGATCGTGACCGAGACGCAGCGCGCCGAACTGATCGGCCAGGTCGAGGAGGCCCGCCGGCAGGGCGCCACCGTCCATGCCGGTGCTCCGCTGCCCTCGGGTGACGGCTGGTGGTTCGCACCCACGGTGCTCTCGGGCATCACCATGGACATGCCGGTGTCCCAGGAGGAGATCTTCGGTCCGGTGGCCATGGTGCTGCGCGTGCCCGACCTCGACGCCGCGCTGGTCGCGGCGAACGCCACCACATTCGGACTGGGCTCGAGCGTGTGGACCAACGACGGGGAGGAGCGGCGGCGCTGCATCGAGGGCATCGAGGCCGGCGCGGTCTTCGTCAACGCCATGGTCGCCTCCATGCCCGAGCTGCCCTTCGGCGGCATCAAGCGATCCGGCTACGGCCGCGAGCTCTCCGAGGTCGGCCTCAAAGAGTTCGCCAACGTCAAGTCGGTCTACATCGCCTAGGCCGGAGTCGCCATGAGCGAATCGCTCACCTACCTCGATTATGCCGCCACCGCCCCTTTGCGGCCCGAGGTGGCCGAGGCCATGGCCGCGGCACTGGCCGAACCGTTGGGAAACCCGACGGGGAGCCACCCGGCCGCCCAGCGGGCCCGCCGTCTCCTCGAAGAGGCGCGCGACGAGGTCGCCGACTTCCTGGGCCGCCCGGCCGGGGACATCGTCTTCACCTCCGGGGGCACCGAGTCGGCCAACCTGGCCGTGCTCGGCCCGGTCGAGGCGGCCCGGCGCGCCGGGGACGAGTCGGTCGTCCTCTCCTCCGCCGTCGAGCACCCGGCGGTGCGCGAGGCCTGCCGTGCCGCGCTCGAGCTCGGCGCAGACGTCGCGCGAGCTCCCGGTCGACCGGGCCGGAGTCCTCGACCTCGACGCGCTGACCCGCGCCCTCTCGTCGCGTATCACCCTCGTCGCGGTGATGGCGGCCAACAACGAGACCGGTGTGGTGCAACCGGTGCACGAGGTGGCCGAGGCCGTGCACCAACGCTCCCCCCGCGCTGTTCTGTTCAGCGATGCAGTCCAGGCCGCGGCCTTTCTCGATCTGCGCGAGGTGTGCGCCGGGGCCGACCTGGTGTCGGTCAGCGCGCACAAGGTTGGCGGTCCGGTCGGGACGGGCGCGCTCGCCGTCGGGCCCGGCGTGCGCCTGGTGACGCGCCAGCACGGCGGCGGGCAGGAGCGCGAGCGCCGCAGCGGGACGCAGGACGTCGTGGGCGCGGTCGGGCTGGCCGTCGCGCTCCGACTGGCCGCGGCGGAGCGCGACGCCAGGACTGCGCTGGCCGACCGGCGTGACCGGTTGGCCGCCGGGCTGCTCGACGCCCTGCCCGAGGCACACCGCACGGTGCCGCCGGGGGTCGACGTGCTCCCCGGGCACCTCCATCTCTGCCTCGCCGGGATGGAGCGCGAGGAGGTGCTCGTGGCCCTCGCCGCGGAGGGTCTGTGCGTCTCCGGCGGTTCCTCGTGTGCCAGCGGCGCGCTGGAGCCGAGCGCGGTGCTGGCCGCCATGGCGGTGCCGGCCGACCTGGCCCAAGGCGCCATCCGCTTCTCACTCGGGGTACGGACCACCGAGGAGGACGTCGACCGCGCGCTGCAGATCGTGCCCGCCGCGGTCGCCTCGCTGCGCGTGGGGGCCTGACCACGGGTGGCACACTGGGACGGTGCGGGTGCTCGTGGCGATGTCGGGGGGTGTCGATTCGTCCGTCGCGGCTGCCCTGCTGGTGGAGCAGGGGCATGACGTCGTCGGCGCCACCCTCAAGCTCTGGGGCGGACCGTCCGATTCGGGCTGCTGCTCGGTGGCGGATGTCGAGGATGCCCGCCGGGTGGCCCAGCAGCTCGGGATCGAACACCACGTCTTCAACCTGACCGAGGAGTTCGACCGGGCGGTGGTGGCGCCCTACGTGGACGAGCATGCGCACGGTCGCACGCCGAATCCGTGCATCGAGTGCAACCGCACCATCAAGTTCGACCGCCTGCTGGCCCGCTCCGAGCGGCTTGGTTTCGACCTGCTGGCCACCGGGCATCACGCCCGGGTGACCGGCGAGGGTGTGCGACGACTGCGCCGCGGTGCCGACGCTGCCAAGGACCAGTCCTACGTCCTCTCCATGCTGGGCCAGGACGCCCTGGCCCGGGTGGTGTTCCCGGTCGGGGAACTGACCAAGGACGCGGTGCGGGCCGAGGCCCGGCGACTGGGCCTGCGCACGGCGGGCAAGCCCGACAGCCAAGACGTCTGCTTCATCGCCAGCACCGAGGGCCGAGCGGGGTTCCTGGGCGGACGGTTGACCCTGCACGGGGCGGACGTCGTCGACGAGCTGGGCCAGCCGGCGGGGTCGGTCGACGCGGTCGAGCTGGTGACGGTGGGCCAGCGGCGCGGCATGGGCCACGGCCCTGACGGGACGCGTCGCTACGTCACGTCCGTCGACGTGGCGGCGCGCCGGGTCACGGTGGGCAGCGCCGAGCAGGTGCTGCGCTCGTCGGTCTTGCTGCGCGAGCCCTCCTTGACCTGGGTGGACCAGCCCCTGCCCGCCGGGGCGCGCGCCGTGGCGCAGGTGAGCGCGCACGGCCGACCGGTGCCCTGCACCGTGGTGCGCGAGGCCGCGGGCGTTGCCGTCCATTTCGATTCGCCGCAGCGCGCCGTCGCACCCGGTCAGACCGTGGCCCTCTACGACGCCAGCGACCCCGATGCCGTGCTCGGCGCGGGCATCGCCGCCTGACAGTGGCCAAGAGCCCCGGCGCCCGCCGTTCCGGCCGAGGCGGCCCGTCGGGCCGAGGAGTTGCGGGCGCAGATCGTCCACAACAACGAGCTCTACCACGTCCTCGACTCGCCCGAGATCCCCGACGCCGAGTACGACCTGCTGGTGGTCGAGCTGCGCCAGCTCGAAGCCGACCATCCCGAGCTGGCGACACCCGATTCGCCGACGCAGACCGTGGGCGCGGCGCCGTCGGGCCTCTTCGCCGAGGTGCGGCACCGGGTCCCGATGATGAGCCTCGACAACGCGTTCGACGAGGCGGAGCTCATGGCCTGGGCCGAGCGCCTGCGCCGCCAGGACGCCGACCTCGACCTGAGCGCGCTCGACCTTCTCCAGCGAACCGAAGGTCGACGGGGTGGCGATGTCGCTGACGTACCAGCGTGGCCGCCTGGTGCAGGCGGCCACGCGGGGCGACGGCGTTACCGGTGAGGACGTGACCGCCAACGTGCGCACGGTCAAGGACGTACCGGCGACACTGGCCAAGGCGGGCGGGCTCTACCCCGAGGTGCTCGAGGTGCGCGGCGAGATCTACATGCCGGTGGCGGAGTTCGAGGCAATGAACAAGCGCCAGGCCGAGCTGGGAGAGCGCCTCTTCGTCAACCCACGCAACTCGGCGGCCGGCGCGCTGCGCCAGAAGGATCCGCGGGTCACGGCGCTGCGCCCGCTGCACTTCTGGGCCTATCAGGTCGGCGTGGTCGAGGGGGCGCCGGCCAAGAGCCACTGGCCGGCCGCGACGCAGACGGCCACGTTGGCCCAGCTGAAGAAGGCCGGCTTCCCGGTCAGCCCCGATGCCCGCCAGGTCACCGGCATGGCAGCCGTGGTGGCCCGGTGCGAGGCGCTGGCCGAAGAGCGCCACGACCTGGCCTACGAGATCGACGGCGTGGTGACCAAGGTGGACGACCTCGCCCTGCACCGGGTATTGGGGGCCACCTCGCGTGCCCCGCGCTGGGCCATCGCCTTCAAATTCCCGCCCGAGGAACGCACCACGAGACTGCTCGACATCATGGTGTCCATCGGTCGCACCGGCCGGGCGACGCCCTTCGCCCGCCTCGAACCCGTCTTCGTGGGTGGCTCGACCGTCGGGGTGGCGACGCTGCACAACGAGGACCAGGTCGCGGCGAAGGACGTCCGTCCGGGCGATCTGGTCGTGGTGCGCAAGGCGGGCGACGTCATCCCCGAGGTGGTGGGACCGGTGCGCCAGGGTCCCGGTGTGCCGGCCCGGCGCAAGGCGAAGTGGAAGTTCCCGACGAGGTGCCCGGCCTGCGGGCAACCGCTCGTGCGCCTGCCCGGCGAGAGCGACACCTACTGCACGAACATCGACTGCCCGGCGCAACGGGTCCAGCGCATCGCCCACTACGCGTCGCGTTCGGCCATGGACATCGAACACCTGGGCGAGGAGCGGGTGTTGCAACTCGTGGCGGCGGGACTGATCAACGACGCCGGCGGACCTCTACGGGCTGACGGTCGAACAGATGGTCGAGCTCGAGCGCTTCGGCGCCGTGTCGGCCGGCAACTTGGTCGCCGCGATCGAGGCCTCGAAGACGCAGCCGCTCAGCCGGCTGCTGGTCGCGCTCGGCATCCGTCACGTCGGCCCGACGGGGGCCCGGGCCGTGGCCCGCGCCTTCGGATCGCTCGAGGCCATCGAGGGCGCCGCCGTCGAGCAACTCTCCGCGGTCGACGGCGTGGGCGGGGTCATCGCGGCGAGCCTGGCCGAGTTCCTGGCGGCCGAGGTCAACGCGTCCGGTGGTCGGCCGTCTGCGGGCGGCCGGGGTCAGCACGGAGGAGCCGGGGGCCGCCGGGACGGCGGGCAGCGGGGAAGGGGCGGCGGACGCCCTGCCCCAGACCTTGGACGGCAAGACCGTGGTGGTCACCGGTGCGGTGCCGGGGTACACCCGTGAGGGTGCAGAAGAGGCCATCATGGCTCGCGGCGGGAAGTCGCCCGGGAGCGTGTCCAAGAAGACGTACGTGCTCGTCGTGGGCGACGCGCCCGGTGCCAGCAAGACAAAGAAGGCGGAGGATCTGGGCGTTCCGACCATGGACGCGGCGGGATTCGACGCCCTCTTGGAGTCAGGCGAGCTACCGGGGTGAGATGACGGTGCAGGTGAGGAGGCGTCCACCGGCGATGCCTGCGGGATCGGTAGCGTAGGGCCTGCCCGATGCCCCTGATATCTGACTCCATCGGCCGGGTCCTTGGGAAGCGGTACCGGCTGCTCTCCGCACTGGGCACCGGCGCCTCCGCCCACGTCTACCTCGCGGAAGACGTGTCGTTGCAGCGCCATGTCGCGGTCAAGGTGCTGCAACCCGGATTCGCGACCGACGAGGCGTTCCTCAAGCGCTTCCGGGCCGAGGCGCGCTCGGTGGCCTCGCTCAACCACCCCCACGTGCTCCGCGTGTTCGACTGGGGTGACGACGCCGACGGGCCGTACCTCGTGCTCGAGTATCTCGGCGGGGGCTCGTTGCGCGACCTGCTCGACCGCGGCGTACGGCTGACCCATTCGCAGGCGGCTTCGCTCGGGACCGAGGTGGCCCAGGGGTTGGCCTACGCGCACGTGCGCGGGCTGGTGCACCGCGACATCAAGCCGGCCAACCTGCTCTTCGACGAGGAGGGCCGGGTACGGGTGGCCGACTTCGGTGTGGCCCGCGCGCTGGCCGAGGCGGCCTGGACCGAGCCGGCGGGTGCCATGGTCGGCACGGCCCGCTACATCTCGCCCGAGGCGGCCGAGGGCAAGCCGGTCGACGGCCGGGCCGACGTCTACTCACTCGCCCTCGTTCTCTACGAGGCGGTGACGGGCACGGTGCCCTTCGTCACCGACACGACGATGGGGACGTTGGCCGCGCGCATCGGCCAGCCTCTGCCCCACAACGCGGACCTCGGACCGCTCGACGACGTGTTGGCGCGCGCCGCGGCCCCCGAGGTGTCGTCGCGGCTGGACGCGGCCGGGCTGGCCGCCCGCCTCGGCGCGCTGGCCGCCGCACTCCCCACTCCGGCCCCGCTGCCTCTGGTCGTGCCCGACATCGTGGCGGCCGCGCCGATCAAGGGGTTCCGGGCCCCGGGCGTCACCGAGCTGACCGATCAGCCCCAGTCCGGCACGGTGGTGGCGCCGGCGGCCAGCGCGGCGCCCATCGGCACCAGGGCCGGGCCGGGGAGCTCTTCGACGCCGAGCCCAACGGCAACGGCTCGTCGGGCCGCCCCCTCACGGGTGGCGCCGGCGGGGCGTCGGCTCACCACAACCGCAAGCGGACCTGGTGGATCGTGGCGGCGGTGGCCGCAGTCGTGCTCATCGCCGGCGGCCTGGCCGCCGCCTTCGCGACCCAGGTCTTCACGCCGTCGCACCCAGTCCCGACCCTGGTCAACCTGCCCCTGACCAAGGCGCAAGCGGACGTGGCCAAGCTCCACATGACGCTCAAGGAGCTGGCGCCGGTGAAGTCCATCACCATCGGAGCAGGGTCCGTGGTCAGCCAGAGCCCCAAGCCCGGCACGAGCCTCAAGGAGGGGTCGATCATCACGGTGTCGCTCTCCGACGGCCCGCCCAACGTCGCCGTCCCCAACCTGGCCAACATGACGTGCGCCCAGGCGGCGGCGACACTGCAGACGGAGCACCTCAACGGCGCGTGCACGCCGGGGGCGTACAGCGACACCGTGGCCGCCACCATGATCATCTCGTGGTCGATCGGCAGCACGCCGAACCCGACCGAGGCGCCCTACGGCAGCACCATCACGCATCGTGCCCTCGCTCGGCCACTCGCCGGCCACGGTGCCCAACATCCCGAACACGTACACCTTCGCCCAGGCTCAGGCGGCGCTCCAGGCGGTGGGCCTCACGGCCACGCAGGCCAACGCCACCTCGACCACGGTGGCGGCCGGTGACGTGATCTCGACCACGCCGGCCAGCGGCGCGGCGGCCCCCTACGGCTCGGCCGTGACCGTCACCGTGTCCACGGCCCGCCGACGACCACCGTGCCCAATGTGATCGGCGACACCGTGAACCAGGCGACGAACGCGCTGCAGAGCGCGGGCCTGACCGCAGCGGGTGTGTCGGGCAACCCGCAGAACAACGTGGTGGGCACCCAGCCTTCCATCGGCTCGACCGTGCCGACGGGTTCGTCCGTGCAGCTCGTCACCCATTAGCACGGCTCGTGACGCTCCCGTTCGACCCGAGCTGTGACCTCTGCGAGGCGGCGCGCCTCTCGGAGTGGCACCACGAGGACGACGTCTGCTGGGTGGCCGACTGCGAGGTGTGCGGGGTGCCCATGGTGGTGTGGCGCCATCACGGTCCGACGCCGCCCGAGAGCGACATCGAGCACATGGTGGCCCAGCTGAGCCGGGTGGCCGACGCCCGCTTCGGCCCGGACGGGTGGTCGATCGACCGGGTGATGCGCCAGATCCCGAACCACTTCCACGCGCACGGACGCGACCCGAACTGGTGGTCGCGGATGCGGGGTTTCTGAGAAAGCCGTGAAATTGGGCGCCGGTAGGGTGTCCGATGCGTGGAGGTGACCCCGGTCGAGCCCGCCGACGCGCTGCTCGATCCCTCGCACGACCCCGGTGGCGGCGCCATGGGGACGCTGGGGGACGGCTCGGTCGAGACCAACTGGTTCTTCCTGCTGCAGCGCCGGGTGTCGGCCCGCGCCGTGCACGAGCCCGCGCTACCAGTGGTGGGCACTCGTCGCGTTGTTGTCGGGGCTGCTCGCGCTCAACATCACCTTCACCGTCTTCGTGGTGGCCCTGCCGACGGTCAAGGCGGACTTCCACACCAACCTCTCCGTGCTGGCCTGGGTGTCGACGGGGCCGTTGTTGGCCTTCGGCGTGGCCGCGCCCTTCTTCGGCAAGGTGGGCGACCTCTTCGGACACCGCCGCCTCTACCAGTTCGGATTGCTCGGGGCCATGGTCAGCGCCGTCCTCACGGCGTTGGCCCCCAATGTGGGACTGCTCCTCTTCGCCCGGGCCCTCGACGGGGTGCAGGGCGCGGCAACGGGCACCGCGTCCATGGCGATCATCCTCGAGCTCTTCAACCGCGAGGACCGGGTCAAGGCGTTGGGTTGGTGGTCACTGGTCGGGGCGGGAGGCCCGGTGCTGGGCGTGACGCTGGGCTCGCCGGTCATCCAGTACTTCGGGTGGCGCACCCTGTTCTGGGGCCAGCTCGTGCTGCTGGTCATCGCCTCGCTGGTGGTGGCGGTCCTGCTGCCCTCGGGGCGGCGCCGGAGGGACGTGGCCGCAGGAGGAGGCGGCGACGGGCCGGCGTTCGAACGTCTGGGCGGGCATGGACTGGGTGGGCAGCTGGAGCCTGGCCGGCGCCGTGACCGCCGGGATGCTGGTGCTCAGCATCGGGCCGATCGTGGGCTGGAACTCGGCCGCGGTGTACGCGGCGGGCGCCGCCGCCGTCGTCCTCGGCGCCATCTTCGTGTGGCGGGAGACCACCTTCGCCACGCCGCTGATCCCGACAACGTACTGGCGCCGGCGCAACTTCATGTTCCCGATGGCGACCAAGAGCTTCACGAGCTTCGCCTACTTCGGTGGCTTCTTCCTCTTCCCGCTGCTCATGGAGCAGGTGTACGGCTACAGCGTCTCGCAGGTGGGCTTCATCTCGGTGGCCCGACCGTTGCTGTTCGCCATCAGCGCGCCCATCGCCGGGTACATGACCGTGCGCACGGGGGAGCGAACGGCCACGCTCGTCGGCACCGGGTCCCTGCTTCGTCTCCATGCTGCTCTTTGCCACGCTGAGCCCGACGGCCGGGCTGTTCATCGTGCTCGTCGCGCTGGCCCTGTCCGGTCTCGGCATGGGGGTCTCGCAACCGGCCACCTCGTCGACCATGTCGAACGAGCTCGAGGAGTCCGAGTACGGCGTCATGAGCGCGGCCCAGCTGCTGGCCACCCAGGTCGGGGAGGTGGCGGGCATCCAGGCCGTGCTGACCATTCAAGAGTCGATCGCCAAGAACTCCGGTCTGGGCGCGGTGCATCAGAGCACGGCGCTCCTGCACAGCTTCAGCGTGCCCTTCTGGGTGGGCACGTTCGTGGCCGGGCTGGCCGTCGTGAGCGCGCTGTTCATCCGCTCCTTGCCGCGCGTCGGCGCGCACCGGCCGCTGGCCGCGGACGCGGCCTGACGCGGCCGTCGGGCGCGCCCTACTCGGTGATGTCGCGCAGACGCTGCGCCAGCTCGGCCGCGTTGGGGTCGGCCGCCGCCGGGCTGGCCGTGAGCGCCATCAGCTTGGCCATGTCGCCCTCCACGCGGACCTTGCCCTGCATGAAGGCCTGCATGCCGGCCTGAGGATTGCCCTCGATGAGGATCGCCTTGGCGGTGTCGTAGTCGACGGTCACCTTGAGGTCCTGGGTCTCGAGGTGACCGGTGTCGAGCTCCAGCTCGCCGCTCGAAGTGTCCATGTGGGCCAGGATGTCCTCGTCGGAGAAGGGAACCTGCGTCACGACGAGGTTCATGCGGACCACGTGGGCGATCGGCGGTGTCTTGCCCTGGTACTCGGCGCGGATGGCGCGCGCCTCGTTCAGCCACTCGTCGCTGAGGAACGGGTACGGCATGCGGTAGCTCCTTTTTCGTGGTCCGGCTCCTGGTCCAGGACCCCGCCCCGGAACCAACCTGGCGCCGGAACCCTACCCGCGGCACCGGTAGGCTGCCCCTCCGTGAGCGCTCCTGTCATCGCTGGTGCCGAGCCCTATTCCGCGTCCGGAGACAACCGAGGCGCGCTGGTGTTGCACGGTTTCACCGGCAATCCCCAATCGATGCGCGGACTGGCCGTGGCGCTGGCCGACGCCGGCTTCACCGTGGAGCTGCCGCTGCTGCCCGGGCACGGGACTGCGGTCGAGGACATGCTGGACACGCGCTGGAAGGACTGGTCGCACGCCGCCGAGCAGGCTTACATGAACTGGCCGCACGTACCGACGCGGTCGTGGTGGTGGGCCTGTCCATGGGCGGTTCGCTCAGCGTGTGGCTGGCCGAGCACCATCCCGAGATCGCCGCGCTCGAGCCTGGTCAATCCGCTGCTCATGGCACCCGACGAGGACACCCTCGCGTTCATCGGGGCGATGATCGACGCGGGCGACACGGTGGCGCCCGGCATCGGCTCGGACATCGCCCTCGAGGGCGCGGTCGAGTCGGCCTATCCGGGACTGCCGTTGCAGGCCGCCCTCTCCCTCTTCGAGGGGGTGGCCGAGGTCGAGGCCCTCCTCGGCCAGGTCGGCTGTCCCGTGCTCGTCTTCACCAGCACCCAAGACCACGTCGTCGACCCCAAGTCCAGTGCGCTGCTCATGGAGAAGGCCAAGGGCCCGGTCGACCAGGTCGTCTTGGAGCGGAGCTTCCACGTGGCCACGCTGGACTACGACAAGGACGAGATCGAGACGCGCACCGTGGAGTTCCTCTCGGGCGTGCTCCCTCCACCGGCATGAGCGATGGCGCAGGCCCGGCACCGCTGAGCCGGGAAGACGTCTTGTACGTGGCCGGGCTGGCCCGGCTGGAGTTGAGCGAGGAAGAAGTCGAGCTCTTCACGGCCCAGCTGCGCACCGTGCTCGAACATGCGCGCGACGTGTCCGCACTCGACCTCTCCCACCTCGAACCCTCGTCCCACCCGATTGCGCTGCGCAACGTGCTGCGCGCCGACGAGCCCCGCCCGAGCCTGGACCGAGCCGAGGTGCTCGCCGTGGCCCCGGCGGTCGAGGACGACCGCTTCCGGGTGCCGCGCATCGGCGGCGAGGCGCCATGAGCGGGGGCGCGCTGGAGCTGGCCGCCGCCGTGCGGGAGGGCCGACGCTCGGCTCGCGAGGTGGTCCAAGAGGCGCTCGACGCGGTGGCGGCGCGCGACGGCGAGCTCAATGCCTTCCTCACCGTGCTGACCGACGCGGCGCTGGCCCAGGCCGACGAGGTGGACGCCGAAGTTGCGGCCGGACGCGATCCGGGGCCCCTGGCCGGGCGTGCCGGTGGCGCTGAAGGACAACCTCTGCACCCGAGGCAACGCGACCACCTGCGCGTCGCGGATCCTCGAAGGGTGGCGGCCGCCCTACGACGCCACGGTGGTGACGTCGCTGCGCCGAGCGGGTGCGGTGGCGCTGGGCAAGACCAACATGGACGAGTTCGCCATGGGCAGCTCGACGGAGAACTCGGCCTTCGGGCCGACGCGCAACCCGCGGGCACGCCGGCAAGGTGCCCGGTGGCAGCAGCGGCGGCTCGGCCGCCGCCGTGGCGGCAGGGTTCACGCCGTTGGGCCTCGGTTCGGACACCGGGGGATCGATCCGCCAGCCGGCCGCGCTCTGCGGGGTGGTGGGGATGAAGCCGACCTACGGCCGGGTCTCGCGCTACGGGCTGGTGGCGTTCGCCAGCTCGCTGGACCAGATCGGACCGTTCGCCAACTCGGTGGAGGACGCCGCGCTCCTCTACGACGTCGTGGCCGGGCACGACCCGCTCGACAGCACGTCGCTGCCGTCGACGCCCGAGCCCGCACTGGCGCGGGTGCACGACGGCGCCGAGGGCGTGCGGGTCGGGCTGTGCCGCGACCTGGTCGACGGCTGCGCGCCCGACGTGGTGGCGCGGGTCCAGGAGGCGGCCGACGCGCTGGCCCGGGCCGGGGCCAAGGTGGAAGAGATCTCGGTGCCCGAGTTCGGCTACGGACTCTCGGCGTACTACCTCATCGCTCCGGCCGAGGCGTCTTCCAACCTGGCCCGCTACGACGGCGTGCGCTACGGATTGCGCGTCGACGGCGACGACGTGGCGGCCATGAACGCGGCGACGCGCACGGCCGGCTTCGGGCCCGAGGTCAAGCGACGCATCATGCTCGGGACCTATGCCCTCTCCGCCGGGTACTACGACGCCTATTACGCCCAGGCGCAGCGGGTGCGCACCCTGGTGATGCAGGCCTTCGACCGGGCCTACGAGACGTTCGACGTGCTGCTGGGCGCCACGGCGCCGACGACCGCCTTCGACCTGGGGGCCAAGGTGGACGACCCGATGGCGATGTACATGAACGACGTCTGCACCATCCCGTCCAACCTCTCGGGGCACCCGGCGCTGTCGGTCCCCTTCGGCACGGGGGACGACGGCCTGCCCGTCGGGGTCCAGGTGCTGGCCCCCGCCCTGGGCGAAGCCCTGATGTTCCGCGTGGGCCGGGTCGTGGAGTCGAGCGCGCCGGAGGCGGGCGTCGTGAGCGAGTGGGAGATGGTCGTCGGGCTCGAGGTCCACTGCGAGCTGGCCACGACCACCAAGCTGTTCTGCGGTTGCCGCAACGCGTTCGGCGACGAGCCCAACACCAACATCTGCCCGACGTGCCTGGGGCTGCCCGGGGCGCTGCCCGTGCTCAACGCAGCAGGCCGTCGAGCTGGCCATGCGGATCGGTCTGGCCCTGCACTGCGAGATCCGGCCGTCGACGTTCGCCCGGAAGAACTACTTCTATCCCGACCAGGCCAAGGACTACCAGATCAGCCAGTACGACCAGCCGCTCAACTCGGGCGGGTGGCTCGAGCTGCCCGACGGCGGCCGTGGTGGGGGTGACCCGGGCCCACATGGAGGAGGACACCGGCAAGCTGACCCACGTCGGCGCGAGCGGGCGCATCAACGCGGCCAACCACGCGCTGGTCGACTACAACCGCTCCGGCGTACCGCTGGTCGAGATCGTGAGCGAGCCCGACATCCGTTCCTCCGCCAGGCCCGGGCCTACGCGTCAGAGCTGCGCGGCATCCTCGTGGCCACGGGCGCGTCGGACGGCCGCATGGAGGAGGGCTCCATGCGGGTCGACGCCAACGTCTCGGTGCGGCCGGCGGGCAGCTCGCGACTTCGGCACGCGCTGCGAGATCAAGAACCTCAACTCGCTGCGCTCGCTCGGGCGCGCCATCGAGTACGAGGCGGCGCGCCAGATCGCCTTGATCGAGTCGGGCGACCGGGTCGCGCCAGGAGACGCGGCACTGGGACGAGTCGGCCGGACGGACCGAGTCGATGCGCTCGAAGGAGGAGGCCAACGACTACCGCTACTTCCCCGAGCCCGACCTGGTGCCGCTGGCGCCCGACGACGGCTGGCGGGAGCGAGGTCCGCCGCGGCCTGGGGCCGATGCCGGCGGATCGCCGGGCCGCACTGGCCGCGGCGCTCGGCGGCGAGCCGAGCTGAGGCCGAGATCGACCAGATCCGCGCCGTGGTCGACCTCGGGCTCGACGGCCTGGTGACTGCCGCCGCCGCGGCCGGGGCGCCGACGGCGCTGGCCCTGGCCCGGGCCGCCAACGAGGTGGCGGCCCAGAGCGAGGCGGCCACGCGGACTGACAGCCGAGTCGTTCGCCGCGCTGCTGGCCATGGAGGCGGGGGGCCAGCTCTCGGCCACCCAGTCCAAGGCCGTGCTGGGCGCCCTGCTCGAGCGGGGCGGCGATCCGGCCGCGCTGGCCAAGGAGATGGGCTTCGAGGCGCTCGGTGCGGACACGCTCGCGGCCGTGCTCGACGAGGTCATCGCGGCCCATCCCGACGAGTGGGCGCGCTACGTGCGAAGGCGACGACAAGCTGACGGGCGTCTTCACCGGGGCGGTGATGAAGGCGACGTCGGGCAAGGCCAACGGCAAAGAGGTGGCGGCCGAGCTGCGCCGTCGCCGGGGCTAGGCTCGCCGGAGGACTCGTCCAGCGGCTCCGAAGAGGTAACTGTCCAACGTCGGGCCGGCCCAGCGGGCGATCTCGGCCGGCGAGGCGGTCGAGATCGGCGGCACCCGCAGGATGTAGCGGGTGAAGGCCAGCCCCATCAGCTGCGATGACACCAGGCGTCCGCCGGCGCAGTGGTCATGGCCTCGCTCTCGCCCTCGGTCGCCGGCTGTGCCTTCCAGACCCGTTCCGCCACGAACTCGCGCATGGCGTCGGCCACGTTGGGCGAGGCGGCCATGGCCCCCACGCACGAGACGAACGACGAGCCCGTGCCCTCGGCCTGGTCCCACATGGTGAGGAAGCCCTCGACGATGCCCGCCCCGGGCGATCCAGACGAGGCCGGCGTCGGCGGCCTGGTCAGCCACCTGGGGCGGGTCGAAGGGGAGGGCCATGGCCGCCATGAACAGGCTGGCCTTGCCGTCGAAGTAGTGGTGGACGAGGGCCGGGTCCACCCCGGCCTCACGGGCCACGGCGCGCAGGCTGGCTCCGTCGTACCCCTTGGCGGCGAAGACGCGCTCGGCCGCCTCGACGATCTCGCCCGCGCGTGTCGGCGTTGCCGGGCCGGCGGCCGGCCGGCGCTCACCGCGGCCCGTCCCGGAGAAACCGCAGGTGACAGGGTATTCACCAGCGGGGAATTCTGTGTTAAAACTCATCAGTGATGAATCATACGGCGGTCCAGGACGGAATCGGGGCGACGACGGGGCGACGCAGACGACCCGACGACGGTCCTCGGCCGGCTGGCCGGAGCGCTGTTACGACCGCCGGCGCACGGTCCTGGTGCTGTGGATCCTGGCCATCATCGGCATCACGGTGCTGTCCCAAGTGGTGGGCACCCACTTCAAGAACAAGTTCACGGCGGGCAACACGCCGTCGCAGCAGGCCGCAGAACATCCTGGCGGCGCGGTTCCCGGCGCAGTCGGGGGACACGGCCGACGTCGTCTTCCACACGGCGACCCCGATCCCCGACAACCGGGCCGCGATCGAGGCGGTCGTGGCGCGGGTGCGACCGCTGCCCCACGTGCGCAGCGTGACGAGCCCGTTCTCCGCCGCCGGCGCCCACCAGATCGCCCCGCGCGACAACATCGCCTTCGCCCAGGTCCAGTTCAGCACCGACACGGCCGACATCCCGACCGGCGCGGTCAAGCAGGTGGTCAGTGCGGCCCAGACGGGGCGCACGCGGGGTTCGCCGTCGAGCTCGGCGGGAATCCGATCTCCTCCGCGGTCACGGCGGCGCCCGGGCCCGAGCGAGGGCATCGGCATCACGGCGGCCATCCTCATCATGCTGCTGGCCTTCGGATCCGTGGTGGCCATGGGCCTGCCGATCATCACCGCGCTGGCCGGGCTGGGGATCGGCGTCGCCCTCCTCGAGTTGCTCACCCACCTCCTCGTGGTGCCGACCTTCTCCCCCGAGATGGCGACCATGATCGGCATCGGCGTCGGCATCGACTACGCCCTCTTCATCGTGACCCGCTACCGCCAGGGGATCTTCGAGGGTCGGGACCCGCGCGACGCGGTGGTCACCGCCCACATGACGGCCGGCCGTTCCGTCCTCTTCGCCGGCAGCACGGTCGTGATCTCGCTCTTCGGCCTCTACCTGATCGGCCAGGCCTACATGATCGGCCTGGCCACGGCCTGCATCGCCGCCGTGCTCATGGTGCTCTGCGCCGCCCTCACCCTGCTCCCGGCCATGCTCGGCTTCGCGGGCAAGGCCATCGACAAGCTGCACCTGCCCGGCCTGCTCCAGAGCGGCGGACCGCCACCCGAGAACGGCTTCTGGCACCGGTGGAGCCGGTTCGTGCAGCGCCGGGCCTGGTTCGACCGGCGCGGTGGCCGTGCTCATCCTGGTCGCCCTGGCCCTCCCGATGTTCAGCATGCGTCTGGCCTTCACCGACGCCGGCAACGACCCGACGTCGCTGACCACGAGCCAGGCCTACGACCTGCTGGCCCAGGGCTTCGGGCCGGGATTCAACGGGCCGTTGGTCGTGGCGGCCGACATGCACGGGCCGAGCGACGTGGCCGACCGTGAACCGGCTGCAGCAGGCCATCGCCGGCGCACCACGATGGCGTGGCCTTCGTCACCCCGGTGCAGTTCAACGCGGCGCACACCGGAGGCCGTGATCGTCGTCTACCCGACGACGTCGCCGCAATCGGCCCAGACGGGCCAGCTGGTCCAGACCCTGCGCAACGACGTGATCCCCGCGGTGACCGGATCGAGCGAGGTCAACGCGCAGGTGGGCGGGGAGACGGCGGGCAGCATCGACGCCGCCAACTTCCTCGGCCACCGGCTCTTCGTCGTGATCGGCGCGGTCCTGATCCTGTCGTTCCTGCTGCTGATGGTCGTCTTCCGGTCACTGGTCCTGCCGCTCAAGGCCGTCATCATGAACCTGCTCAGTGTGGGTGCGGCCTACGGGGTCATGGTGGCCGTCTTCCAGTGGGGCTGGGCGGGCAGCGTCATCGGCATCGGCGAGAAGGGCCCCATCGACCCGTGGATCCCGGTCACGCTCTTCGTGATCCTCTTCGGCCTGTCCATGGACTACGAGGTGTTCCTGCTCTCACGCATCCGCGAGGAGTGGTTGCGCACGCGCGACAACTCGCCCGCCGTGGCCGACGGGCTGGCCGTGACCGGGCGCATCATCACCGCGGCCGCGGCCATCATGTTCTGTGTCTTCGCCTCGTTCGTGATCAAGGACCCGCTGCACATCCTGAAGGTCTTCGGCCTCGGCCTGGCCGTCGCCGTCCTGGTCGACGCGACGCTGGTCCGCATGGTGCTGGTCCCCTCGATCATGGAGCTGCTCGGACCGATCAACTGGTGGATGCCCCGCTGGATGGACCGCTCCATCCCGACCATCGGCGTCGAGGTCACGCCGAGCCCGCAACCGGCGCCCGCGCCGGCCCCGTGCCCGCCTGAGCGAACCCGGGCCGGCCGTATGCTTGGTCCGTCATGCAGACGGAGCAGGGCGAGCGCAACGGCGCGCAGTCGACGGCCACGTTCGTGTCCATCAACCCCGGGCGCGACGTGCAACGGGTAGGCACGGCCGCGTTCCTCGGCGAGGACGTCGGGAAGATCCACGACCCGGTCTGGGCGGTGATCGGCAACCTCGGCGACAGCCAGTGCTATCTCGGCGTCCCGGCAGAAGGTGCAGATCGTCCAGGCCGCCATGTCCCGCCGCATCGCCGCAGGACGACCTGGCGGTCAGGCTGATCCCGCCCGTCTTCACCCTCGGCGTCTCCGACGGCCAGCTCAACGGCACGCCGCAGATGCGGTTCTCCCTGGTCGGCCGCGAGCTCGTCCACGATGTGGCCGATGTGCACCTGGCGGCGAACAGCGTCGCCGGGCTGGTCGCCGTCGTGGCCTGCGACAAGCCGCCGGTCGGCACGGTCGCCGCCGTGCTCGAGAACAACACGCCCGCGGTCATCCTCTCCGACGGCCCGATCAGGCCCGGCATCGATCCGGAGACCGGTGCCCGGATCGACCTGGTCTCGGCCTTCCAGGTGGCCGACCAGGACGCCGAGGTCCGGGCCCGCTACGCGCTGCACGCCTGTCCCGGACAGGGCAGCTGCGGCGGCATGTTCACCTACAACACCATGCAGACCTTCATCGCGCGTGCTCGGCCTCGAGCCGCTGCACATGGTGTCCCCGCCGTCGGACGACCCGCGCCGGCTGACGCGAGTTCCCTGACCAGATGGTCGACTGCCTGCTCGCCATGGCGAGCCGCGGCATCCGCCCGCGCGACATCGTGACGCCCGCCTCGCTGCGCAACGCCCTGACGGTGGCCATCGCCATGGGCGGGTCCACCAACGTGCTGCTGCACAGCGTCGAGATCGCCCGTGCCGCGGGCATCGACCTCTGGGGCGACGTGCTCAGCCAGGACGACTTCAACCAGCTGGCCCGGCGACTGTCCCGGTGCTGGTCAACATGCGGCCGTTCGGCGACTACTCCATGGTGGACGTGGACGCCAAGGGCGGGCTGCAGGTCATCGCCAGCGAGCTCCTCGAGGCCGGATTCCTCGACGGTGACGCCATCACCTGCACGGGCGAGACGCTGGCCGAGCAGCTCGGCCGGCTCGACCCGCCCCCGCCGGACGGGGACGTGATCTACCCGGTCGACAAGCCCTTCAAGGACACCGGCGGGCTCCGCCTGCTGCGCGGCAACCTGGCCCCCGAGGGCGGGGCGATCCTCAAGATCGCCGGCGTCGAAGGCGGCGTGAAGGACGGCGTCTTCACCGGCCGGGCCCGCGTGTTCAACGGTGAGCGCCCTCTCATCGAGGCCCTCGACCGGCACCCCGACAGCTTCGAGGACAACGACATGGTGGTCATCCGCTACGAGGGGCCGCGGGGCGCGCCCGGGCATGCCCGAGCTTCTCGACCCCACCTCGCGGATCACGGCCCTGTGCCGCCAGCGGCACATCACCATCGCGCTGATGACCGATGCCCGCTTCTCGGGGGGTTCGGTCGGTCTGGTCATCGGCCACGTCGCCCCCGAGGCGTTCCTCGGTGGGCCGATCGCCCTGGTCGAGGACGGCGACACCATCGTGGTCGACCTGACGACCGATCGCCTCGACTGCGTGCGAGTTCGACGACGCCGACGCGCTCCGAGCGGCGCACAGGCGGCGTGGCAGGCGGCGGCAGCGGCAACAGCGGCGTCCATCCGGACGTGGCGCCGGTCA
Source organism: uncultured Acidimicrobiaceae bacterium (assembly GCA_963726855.1). Taxonomy (GTDB): domain Bacteria; phylum Actinomycetota; class Acidimicrobiia; order Acidimicrobiales; family RAAP-2; genus Bog-473. Next base: position 28,578 of record CAVSEB010000005.1, on the reverse strand, counting down.
CCGACCGGGTGCTGGCCCGGATGCGGGCGACCGCGCTCCCCGCCCTCCTCGGTGGGGGCATGGCCACGCCGCTGCCGACCTGGACGACCGTCGGGGTGACAGCCCGCCGGCAAGGGCCCGGGGTTGTCCCCGGGCGGCGGCCATGCCACAATGAGCGGCTGATGCAGGAGCGCAGCACTCGTCCCGAGATTCTGGTACTCGTAACGTAGGCGCGCGGCCACAGCGCAACGCGCGCCTACTCGACCTCCCGCATCCGGGGGGTCGTTTCATTTTCCGGACCAATTCGACCGACAACCTGCGCCACGCACAGACAGAACAGGAGAAGCACCAATGCAGCTCACAGGAGCACAGGCACTCATCAAGAGCCTCGAGATGCAGGGCGTCGACGTCATGTTCGGCCTGCCCGGCGGCGCCATCCTGCCCGTCTACGACCCGATCATCGACTCCTCCATCCGCCACATCCTGGTCCGCCATGAGCAGGGCGCCGGGCACATGGCCGAGGGCTACGCCATGGTGACCGGCAAGCCGGGCGTGGCCATGGTGACGAGCGGGCCGGGGGCCACCAACATCGTGACGCCGCTGGCCAACGCCTACATGGACTCGACCCCGCTGGTCGTCGTCTCGGGCCAGGTGGCCACGGCCTCCATCGGCACCGACGCCTTCCAGGAATGCGACATCACCGGCGTCACGATGGGCATCACCAAGCACAACTGGCTGATCAAGAACGTCAACGACATCCCGCGGGTGGTGGCGGCCGCCTTCCACGTGGCCACCACCGGTCCGTCCGGGCCCGGTCCTCATCGACTTTCCCAAGGACATCGCGAACGCGACCATGGAGTGGTACTGGCCCTCCTCGGTCGACGAGCTCGATCTCCCGGGCTACCACCCGGTCACCTTCGGCGACCCCGTCCTGGTCCGCCAAGCGGCGGAGCTGATCGCCTCGGCCCACCGCCCGGTCTTCTACGTCGGCGGCGGCGCCCTCAAGGCACGCGCCGCCGAACCGCTGCGCATCCTGGCCGAGCGCACGGGCATCCCGGTCGTGACGACGCTCATGGCGCGCGGCGCCTTCCCAGACTCGCATCCGCAGGCGCTGGGCATGCCCGGGATGCACGGGCACTACACGGCGGTGACCGCCATGCAGAACAGCGACCTGCTGATCAGCCTGGGGGCGCGTTTCGACGACCGGGTCACCGGCAAGATCAGCGCCTTCGCCCCCGAGGCCAAGATCATCCACGTCGACATCGACCCGGCCGAGCTGGGCAAGGTGCGCATGCCCGACGTGGGCATCGCCGGTGACTGCCGCCAGGTCATCGAGGAGCTCCTCCTGGCCATGGACGCCCGGTCAGACTGCCGGTGGTGCAGGACCTGGCTCCGTGGTGGCGCCAGATCCACGAGTGGCAGGAGCGCTTCCCGCTCCACTACGCGGACGTCGACGGCGGCGCCATCAAGCCGCAGAACGTGGTCGAGCAGCTACGCGACTCGACCGCGGACGACACCATCGTCGTGGCGGGCGTGGGACAGCACCAGATGTGGGCCTCCCAGTACTGGAAGTTCGAGCACCCCTACACGTGGGTGAACTCGGGCGGCGCCGGCACCATGGGCTTCGCGGTGCCCGCGGCCATCGGGGCCAAGGTCGGGCGCCCCGAGCGCACCGTGTGGGCCATCGACGGCGACGGATGTTTCCAGATGACGGCCCAGGAGCTGGTGACGGCGACTGCGGAGCAGATCCCGGTCAAGATCGCCATCCTCAACAACGCCTACCTGGGCATGGTGCGCCAGTGGCAGGAGATGTTCTACGAGGAGCGCTATTCGGAGGTCTATCTCTCGCCCGACCTGCCTGACTACGTCAAGTGGGCCGAGGCCATGGGCTGTGTCGGCATCCGGGCTGAAACCCCGGAGGACGTCGGGCCGGCCATCGAGAAGGCCAACAGCATCGACGACCGCCCGGTGGTGGTCGACTTCCGCACCGACGCCTTCGAGAAGGTCTTCCCGATGGTGGCGGCGGGCGCGTCGAACGACGACATCGTCGTCCATCCCGAGCAGGCGGCCAAGCAGGCGGCCCGATGACGGCGCCCCACCTCAGTGCGCTGCCCGGCGGAGCCGCGGGGCGGCCCCGCCACCACATCCTGACCGTGCTGGTCGAGAACAAGGCAGGCGTGCTGGCCCGGGTGGCCGGACTGTTCAGCCGGCGCGGCTTCAACATCTACTCGCTGGCCGTGGCGCCCACAGACGAGGACGAGCACTTCAGCCGGATCACCATCGTGGTCGACGTAGAGTCGGCGCCGCTCGAACAGGTGATCATGCAGCTCGACAAGCTGATCAACGTGGTGTCGATCGGTGAGTTGTCGCCGGCCCAAGCCGTCGAGCGTGAGCTGGTCCTGGTCACGGTGGCGGTCGGCCCGACGGAGCGCCAGCAGGTGATCCAGCTGGTGGTGGTGTTCGGGGGCGAGGTGGTCAGCGTCGGGCCGGACCGGCTGACCGTCATGCTGGCCGGGCGCCCCGAGAAGATCGACGACTTCGAGGGTTTGCTCGAGCAATACCGGGTCGTCGAGAGCCAACGAACGGGCCGGGTCGCCCTGCCTAAGCTGACACGTCACTAATCGCCCGACGAGACCGAGCACCCCAGAGAAGAAAGAGCAGACCAATGGCCACGCTGTACTACGAATCCGACGCCGACCCGACGCTGATCGCCGGTCGCAAGGTCGCCATCCTGGGTTACGGGTCGCAAGGCCACGCCCACGCGCTCAACCTCATGGAGTCGGGCGTCGATGTCCGGGTCGCCCTGCGCGAGGGCAGCGCCAGTCGGCGCAAGGCCGAGGAGGCGGGCCTGCGGGTGACCTCGTTGGCGGATGCCGCAGCCGAGGCAGACGTCATCATGATTCTGCTGCCCGACACCGAGCAGAAGGCGGCCTACGACGAGTTCGTGGCGCCGCACCTCAACGACGGTGACATGCTGATGTTCGCCCACGGCTTCAACATCCGCTTCGGCCAGATCGTCCCGCCCGCCGGGGTCGACGTCACCATGGTGGCGCCCAAGGGCCCGGGGCACCTGGTGCGCCGCACCTACACCGAGGGAGGCGGCGTGCCCTCGCTCGTCGCCGTCCACCAGGACGCCACGGGCAAGGCCCGTGACCTGGCGCTCTCCTACGCCCACGCCATCGGTGCCACCAGGGCTGGCGTGCTCGACACCACGTTCGACGAGGAGACCGAGACCGATCTCTTCGGCGAGCAGGTCGTCCTCTGTGGTGGGCTGACGGCGCTGGTGACCGCCGGCTTCGAGACGCTGGTCAACGCCGGCTACCAACCCGAGTCCGCCTACTTCGAGTGCCTGCACGAGCTCAAGCTGATCGTGGACCTGATGTACGAACAGGGCATCGCGGGGATGCGCTACTCCATTTCGGATACCGCAGAGTACGGAGACCTCACCCGCGGCCCGATGGTCATCAACGAGGCGGTGCGGGCCCAGATGCAGACCATCCTCGACGACATCCGCAGCGGCGCCTTCGCCGAGGAGTGGATCGCAGAGAACAAGGCCGGCCGGCCCCGCTTCGAGGAGCTGCGGAAGGCCGGGCAGGCTCATCAGATCGAATCGGTCGGGCCAAGAACTCCGGGGCATGATGCCGTTCATCTCGGCCGGCAAGACCCGGGTGCAGGACGCATCAGGGGGCTGACCAGCCTTTTCAAATCCTTGCCCTGAGGGGGATTGCCACGACATCGTTTTGATGTCATAGTGACGTCATGCAGATGTCACAGGTCGTCGACGCCATCCGGACCGACGTCGCCGCGGTGGGGGAGTTGGGCGACGAGGCCGTGGCGGAGCTGGCGGAGCGGATCGGCGCCGTGCTGGGCCGCTCCCTCCCCGGGCGCCTGCTCGATCTCCTCTCCGAGGTGGCGGCCGACGTGTCGGCCGAACTGCCCGAGGGGCGGCTCGAGGTCCGGGTGACCGGCGACGACGTCGACCTCGTCTACGTGCCCGAGGATCATGCCGGACCGGCCGAGGCGGAGGGCGACCTGTCCGCCCGCATCACGCTCCGGCTCGGCGAGGGCCTCAAGTCCCGCGTCGAGGAGGACGCGGCACGACAGGGGCTCTCCGTCAACGCCTGCATCGTGCGCGCCCTCGAGCGCAGCACGTCCCAACGCCCGCGCCAGAGCCGTGGCGGCACCCGTATCCGCGGTTACGGATCGACCTGAGAGGAGAGATACATGGAACGCACCTTCGACACACCGAAGCCGGTGCGGCTGACGGTGGAGAACGAATCGGGACCGGTGACGGTGGCCGCCGTGGCCGGCGCGACCACCTCGGTCTCGGTCAGGGCCGAGACGCCGGGAGGCGAGGAACTCGTCGAGAACACGACGATCGAGTGCCGCCCGTCCGGCGGCACCCACACGGTGGTGGTGAAGGTCCGCGCCAACGCGGCCCGCGCCTCATGCGACGTCAGGAGGTCTCGGTGCACGTCGAGCTGCCGGAGAGCAGTGACGTCGCCGTCGCCACGGCGGCGGCCGACATCGAGGTGACCGGCACGGTCGGCGCGGCGGACGTCAAGACGGCCAGCGGCGACGTGTCGACCGACGACATCGGCGGCGGGCTCCGGGCGGCCACGGCGAGCGGCAACGTGCTCGTCGGGACCGTGACGGGAAAGCTCCGCATGCGCTCGGCGTCGGGCGACCTGCGCTGCACCCGGGTCGACGGGTCGGGTCGATTGTGCGTCCACCTCGGGCGACGTCGAGATCGGCGCGGCCGACGAGACGGTCGAGGTGCGCGCCACCTCGGGCAACGTCCGCCTGGGCGAGCTGCATCATGGCGCCAAGGTGGCCAACGTTTCGGGCCACGTGCGGGTGCTGTCGCTGGGCGAGGGCAGGCTCTTCGTGCGCTCCGTCTCGGGAGACGTGGCGGTGGGGGTGCCGGCCGGGGTCGACCTCTTCGTCGACGTGTCGACCATGGGTGCATTCCGCTCCGACATTCCCCTCGAGGACGCACCGCCAACAGAGGGGAGCAGGACCAAGGTCGACGTGTCGGTGTCGAGCGTGTCGGGCAGCGTGGAGATCGAGCGGACCCTCGAGCAGGTGGCCTGAGGAGGGGCGCTGGCCCAGGACCGGGCCGAACTCGGCGCTGCAGTGGCCGCGTCCAGTTCACGGCGGGCGGGCGCCAGACTGTCCGCCGTGGATCGCCGATGGGTCTCCCTGCCGGCCACCCTCCTCGTGACCGCCTGCGTCCTGCTGGCGACGGCCGCGGTGGCGTCGGCCGCCGACGCCACCCGCCTGCCCTCACTGAGCTCCGGGTCCTTTCACGGCGCCAACGTCACGACGACGGCCGTCTCGGGCGCGTTGCGCTCACCCGGCGGCCCGTATCTCTACGACAGCCACGGGCGGGTGGTGTTCCTCCACGGCGTGGACGCCGTCTACAAGTTTGCGCCCTACGAGCTCTATCCCGACCCCGGACGGCCCTGGAACTTCTCCTCCGCGGACGCCTCCCTCATGGCCAGGCTCGGGTTCAACGTCGTCCGTCTGGGCATGACGTGGAGCGGGCTCGAGCCGGGGCGGGCGCCGCCCAACGACCCGACCATCTGCGATCAGGGCAAGCCGGCAAACCCGCGCCAGTTCAACCAAGCGGTCCTCAACCGCTACATCGCCCACCTCCGCACGACGGTGAACCTGCTGGCGCGGTTCCACATCTACACCATTCTCGACATGCACCAGGACGTGTACAACGAGATGTTCGAAGGCGAGGGTGCGCCGAACTGGGCGGTCTGCACCGATGGTGTCCCGAGCGTCGATCCGCCCGGTCGCTGGTCCCTGGAATACGCGACACCGGCGGCCGACATCGCCTTCTCCCATTTCTGGCGGAACAACGTGCGGGGCGACCTCCAGGGTCAGTACGACCGCGTGTGGGGCGATGTGGCCCAGGCCTTCCGCTCCGACCGGTGGGTGCTCGGCTTCGATCCCTTCAACGAGCCCTTCTCGACCGCCCTCGTCCATTTCCACGGCGAACACTTCGACGCGCAGCTCGAGTGCTTCTACACGGGCCGGGCCCACGTGGGCGCACCGTCGCACGGTGCACCGCCGCTGCACTGCCCGTCCGACGATCCCGAGCAAGGGGTCGTCCCGACGCTTCTGGCCCATGATCCGAGGGGATTGATCTTCGACGAGCCCGACAACTTCGCGTCCCGTGGCTTTCCCACGTACCTGGGTCCGATGGATCTGCGCAATCTCGTCTACAACGTCCATATCTACTGCGGCGAGCGGAGCCCGGTCACCGGCAACCCCACCAACCTGCCCGCCTGCGCGGCGCACGACGTGCACTCGATCGGGGTGCGCCAGGGGGACCGACCACTGCTGGCCTCGCGTGCGCAACCGAGGGGACCGGCCTGGCTGGTCACCGAGTTCGGCGCCACCAAGAGTGCACCGCTACTGGCGGACGTCACGGCGCAGTTCGACGCGGACCAGGTTGGATGGATCTACTGGGCGTGGAAGTACTACGGCGACCCCACCGGAAGTGCCGCCGAGTCGTTGGTGATGGCCAACGGTCGGTTGCGCTCGACGGCGCTGGTCCTCAGTCAGGCCTATCCCGAGGCGGTGGCCGGGACCCCGTCTTCGTTCGGCTTCTCACCCTCGGCCGACGTGTTCGACCTGTCGTACACCCCGAACCACCGTGTTCACGCGCCGACCGTCGTCTTCGTACCGACCTCGCTGCACTACCCGCAGGGGTACTGCGCGCACGCGGCAGGCGGCCGGGTCGTCTCGCGGCGGGGGAGCGACCTGCTCGAGGTCGACAACGGCGCGACCGCACGGCGGGTCACGATCACGGTGACCCCGGGCCGCTGCAGCCGGCTCGCCGCGTAGGGTGGCTGCATGTGCCGGAACATCACCACGTTGCGCGGGCTCGAGCCCGCGGCCACGCCCCAGGAGATTGAGGCGGCGTCGCGCCAGTACGTCCGCAAGGTCAGTGGCGTGCAATCCACGTCGCCCCAGACCGAGGCCGCCTTCGAGCGAGCGGTGGGCCTCGTCACCGCGGCCACGACCGAGCTGCTGGCCGGGCTGCCGCCGCGCAAGCAACCGCCGCCGACGGTCCCGCCCCTGCGCCGCCTGGCGGCCCGAGGCTGAACATATCTTGACAGTTATATACGGGTAGGAGCATACTGGCTGGTGTGACGGCCACGTTCGAGGTTCTGGCCGAGGAGAGTCGGCGCCAGATCCTCGATCTCCTGGTGCAGGCGGAGCGCCCGGTGGGCGAGCTCGTGGCCCTGCTCCCGCTGAGCCAACCCGCCGTCTCCAAGCACCTGAAGGTCCTGCGGGAGGCCGGCCTGGTCGAGGCGCGTACGGACGCGCAGCGGCGCATCTACTCGGTCCGTACCGAACCCCTGCGTGAGATCGACGAGTGGCTCGAGCCGTATCGCCGCCAGTGGGCGGGCCACCTCGACGCACTGGAGCGCCACCTCAGCACCCTGGACGACGAGGGAAGGAGTCGCGATGCCAGATGAGTACGGCCACCTCGAGCGGATCGGAGACCTCTCCATCCTGCGCTTTCGCCGTCGGCTCGAGCACTCCCCGGAGTTGGTCTGGACGGCGCTCACCGTCGACGAGCACCTGGAGGGATGGTTCCCGACGACCATCGAGGGTGCACGGGTGGCGGGCGCTGCATTGCACTTCTCGTTCCGAGAAGGGGAGGGCGAGCCCTTCGACGGCCAGATGACGGCGTTCGACCCGCCGTCGCTCATGGAGCTGCGCTGGTCGGACGACGTACTGCGCTTCGAGCTCGAAGCTGATGGTTCCGGGTGCCTGTTGTCCTTGACGGTGACCTTCCCCGAGTACGGAAAAGGCGCGCGCGACGCGGCGGGCTGGCACGTGTGTCTGGAGCAACTCGGCTACGTCTGCACGGCTACAGCACCGCCCTGGCTTCCGCCCGAGCGTTGGCGTGCGGTCCATCCGCGCTATGTGGATCGGCTGGGACGGGAGGCATCGGCCATCGGACCGCCGCCAGAATGGGAGCGCGTCCATGGCGACGCGCCCTCAGCCGGTTGAGAGGCGCAAGGGCAGTTCGAGCAAGCCGCGCAGAGTAAAACCCGGACGCCACGGCGGCTGCGCCACGGTGAGCTCGATCGTGGGGAAGTGTCCGAGCAGCGCGTTGAAGGCGATCTCGCCCTCCATCCGGGCCAGCGGGGCACCGATGCAGTGATGGATGCCCCAGCCGAAGCTGAGCGGAGTGTTCTCGGCGCGCCGGAGGTCGAGCAGATCGGCGTGATCGAAACGATTCGGGTCACGGTTGGCGGCGCCCTGCAGGACGACGATCCGATCTCCCCGGGCGATCGGTTCGCCCACCAAGTCGGCCGGCTCGAGCGCGGTCCGCAGGTTGAACTGGACGGGGCTGTCGAAGCGCAGGAGCTCCTCGACCGCCGTGGAGGCGATGGCGGGATGGGCGCGCCAGTCCGCCAGTTGGTCCGGATGGCGGAGCAGGGCCAGCAGGCCGTTGCCCAGAAGGTTGGTGGTCGTCTCGAAGCCGGCGGCGAAGAGAAGGATGGCGGTCGAGAGCACTTCGTCGTCGGTCAACCGATCGTCGTTCTCGTGCGCCTGACCCAGGGCGCTGAGGAGGTCGTCGGTCGGGCGGCGGCGACGCTCGGCCAGCAGCTGTTCGAAGTAGGAACCCAGTCCGGCGATGGCGGCCATCGACGCCTCGACCTCGTCGTCGGCCAACATGGGCTCGATCCCGCGGGCTGCGGCGCGGACCAGTGGTTGGAGCTCGGAGCGGTCGCCGGCCGGGACGCCCACCAACTCTCCGATCACGGCCATCGGAAGCGGGAGTGCGAAGTCGTGCATGAACTCGACCTCCCCCTTGTCGGCCACGTCGCCGAGCAGGTCGGCCACCAGTGCGTGCACGGCCGGGCGTAGTTGTTCGACCTTGCTCGGGGTGAACGAGCGCGAGACCAGACGGCGCAGGCGCGTGTGGTCGGGCGGATCGGACAGCAGCATGTTGTGTGACCCGGCGGCGAAGAACTCACCACGGCGACCGCCGTTGTCGCCGAAGACGCCGGTCGACGTGTCCTCGATGCCAACGCCGCGACCGAGGCGTGGGTCGCGCAACACGGCCTGGCACTCTTCGTAGCCGTTGACCACATAGGGCCCGAAGGCGGTCCGACTGACCCGGGCTTCGGCGTGCATCCGGGCGTAGAGCGGATAGGGATCGGCCTGGCCGTCAGGGGTGGCCAGGACCTGGAGGAGAAGTCCGTCGAGGGTGGGGCTCGTGGCGATCGTCATCGGAGTCCGCCGTCTCCTTTCTGACGTGTGAAGACGAGGGGACATCGTAGGTGTCCAGCTGAGCCACGCCGAGGCCCTCGCTAGGGTTGCGGCTCAACGAGGTCATCGGGAGGCTTCATGAGCGTGAAGGGAAAAATCGTCGTCATCACCGGTTCCAACATCGGAATCGGCCTCGAAACGGCGGTGGGTGTGGCGGCACAGGGAGCGACGACGGTCCTCGCCTGTCGCAATCGGGACAAGGCCGACGCAGCGGCCAAGGAGGTCACCCGCCGCACATGGAACGACGACGTCCACGTGGTGGCCCTGGACTTGGCCGACCTGGCGTCGGTGGGCGCCGCGGCCGAAGACATCCTGAACCGCTGGCCCCGGCTCGACGTGTTGGTCAACAACGTGGGCGGAACCTGGTCGGGCCGCCAGGCGACGGCTCAGGGCTTCGAGTACACGTTCGGCGTCAACCACCTCGGGCATTTCTACCTGACGAACCTGCTGCTCCCACGCCTCGAGGCCAGTGCACCGGCTCGGATCGTCAACCTCACCTCGGTCGGCCACCACTTCGCGTGGAACGGAATGCGCTTCGACGACCTGCAGAGCGAGCGCGGCTACGACGCCATGGAGGCCTACTGCCGCTCGAAGCTGGCGAACGTGCTGTTCACCCGGGAGCTGGCCAAGCGGCTCGGCGACGAGGCGGTGACGGTGAACGCGGTGCACCCCGGACCGGTGCGCAGTGGGTTCGGGATGGACGGCGACCTGACGGGCTTCATGGGATTCGGGATGAAGCTCGTGCGTCCCTTCGAGATCAGTGCCAAGCGGGGGGCGAAGACCTCGATCCACCTGGCGACCTCGCCCGCGGTGGCGGGCAAGACCGCGATGTACTGGGTTCGGGCCAAGCCAGGTCACATGAGCCGTCGTGCCCGAGACGACGTCGCGGCGGTTCGGCTGTGGGACGAGAGCGAGGCGTTACTGTCTTCGGCCGGCTTCGCCCTGGCCTCGTCAGGCGGCCAGCGCACCCACGATGTAGGTGATGCATCCGCACAGTGACGCGACGTCGTCCGGCTCGATAGCCGGGAACATCGCGATGCGCAGCTGGTTCCGCCCGAGTTTCCGGTACGGCTCCGTGTCGACGATGCCGTTGGCCCGCAGCACGGCGGCCACCGCCGCGGCATCGACCGCGTCGACGAAGTCGATCGTGCCCACGACGTGGCTCCGGTCGGCCGGGTTGGCGACGAAGGGCCGGGCGAAGTCGGACCGCTCCGCCCAGGTGTAGAGAATCTCGGCCGAGCGGTCGCAGCGCGAGGCGGACCATTGCAGGCCGCCGTTCCCGTTCATCCAGTCGAGCTGTTCGGCCAGCAGGTAGATGGTGGCCAGGGCCGGGGTGTTGTAGGTCTGGTCCAGGACGGAATTGTCGACGGCGGTCTTCAGGTCGAGGAAGGTCGGGATCCAGCGCCCGGAGGCGGCGATGCGTTCCACCCGTTCCAGCGCGGCAGGCGACATCAGCGCGATCCACAGGCCGCCGTCACTGGCAAAGCACTTCTGCGGTGCCAGGTAGTAGGCGTCGAACTCGGACGGATCGACGCGCAGCCCGCCGGCGCCCGAGGTGCCGTCGACGGCCACGAGGCCGCCCCCGTTCGCCGGAAGCGCGGCGCCCTTGGGCCGGGCGATGGTCATCGCCACGCCGGTCGACGTCTCGTTGTGGGTGAGGGCGTAGAGGTCGACGGAGGGGTCGGCCACCGGCACCGGATGCGTGCCCACCTCGGACTCGATGATCTGGGGATCCTTGAGATGCGGCGCCGCCTTCACGCACGAGGCGAACTTCGAGGAGAACTCGCCGAAGCTGAGATGCTGGCTCTGCTCCTCGACGAGGCCGAAGGTGGCGGCGTCCCAGAAGCAGGTGGTGCCCCCGTTGCCCAGCACGACCTCGTAGCCCTCGGGAAGCGAGAAGAGTTGCCGCATTCCCGCACGCACCCGACCCACCTGAGACTTCACCGTTTTCTGGCGGTGACTCGTGCCGAGGTAGGTCCCGGCCACCTCGGACAGCGCCGCCATCTGCTCGGGGCGCACCTTGGAGGGACCGGACCCGAAACGGCCGTCGGAGGGGAGGAGTTCGGCGGGAATCGTGATGTCGGGAGTGTCTGGCACGTATGAGATCATGGCATCCGTGACGAGGACCCCTTCCCCGACGGCGCTCCGTCGCATCTCGCGGCGGGCGGCCGCCGTGACGCCTTCGGCGACGCTGGCAGTCGATGCCAAAGCCAAGGCGCTCCAGGCCGCCGGTGAGCATGTCATCGGCTTCGGCGCCGGCGAGCCGGACTTCCCCACACCCGCCCACATCGTCGAGGCGGCCGTGGTGGCGTGCCGCGATCCGGCCAACCACCGTTACACCCCGACCGGCGGAATACCCGCCCTGCGCGAGGCCATCGCCGCCAAGACCCAGCGGGACTCGGGCTTCACGGTCAAGCCGTCACAGGTGCTGGTCACCAACGGGGGCAAGCAGGCCGTGGCCAACGCCTTCGCCGTCCTGTGCGACCCCGGCGACGAGGTCATTGTTCTGGCCCCGTACTGGACGACCTACCCCGAATCCATCGCCCTGGCCGGGGGCACGCCCGTCGTCGTCTCCTCGGACGAGACGACCGGGTTCCGATCGTCGGTCGAAGACCTCGAGGCAGCGTGGACCCCCAACACCAAGGCGCTGCTCTTCGTCTCGCCCTCCAACCCGACCGGCGCCGTCTACCCGCGCCGGGAGATCGAGGCGATCGGCCGCTGGGCGTTCGAGCGCGGGATCTGGGTGCTGACCGACGAGATCTACGAGCACCTCGTCTACGGCGGAGCGGAGCACCACTCCATGCCCGTCGTGGTCCCCGAACTGGCCGATCGTTGCCTCGTGGCGAACGGGGTGGCCAAGACCTACGCCATGACGGGTTGGCGTGTCGGGTGGCTCATCGGTCCCGACGATGCCATCGCGGCGGCCACCAACATCCAGAGTCACGAGACGTCCAACGTCTCCAACGTGTCGCAACGGGCGGCGCTGGCCGCCGTCTCGGGCGGCCTGGAGGACGTGGCCATGATGCGCGAGGCGTTCGACCGGCGTCGCCTGACGATCGTGAGCATGCTCAACGACATCGACGGCGTGGTCTGTGTCGAGCCCGAGGGGGCGTTCTACGCCTATCCGTCGGTCAAGGGCCTCCTCGGGCGCTCCATCCGCGGCCAGCGGCCGAGCAGCAGCGCAGAGCTGGCCGAGCTGTGCATCAACGAGGCCAAGGTCGCGGTGGTGCCCGGCGAGGCCTTCGGCGCACCGGGCTACTTCCGGATGTCCTATGCGCTGGGAGACGGCGATCTCGCCGAGGGCGTCTCGCGTCTGGCCGAACTCTTCGCCGAAGCGCAAGACTGAGACCTCGAACGGGCGGGGGAGTAAGGAGACCACCGCGGTGGCACGGGTACTGGTAACCGAGAAAATCGCCCAGAGTGGGCTGGACCTGCTGAGTCGGGCCGGCCATGAGGTCGACGTCGCCGAGGGCCTCAGCCCCGAGCAGCTGCTCGAGACCGTCGTCGGGGCCCGGGCCCTGATCATCCGTTCGGCCACGCAGGTGACGGCCGAGGTCCTGGCCGCGGGAACGAGTCTCGTGGTCGTGGGCCGGGCCGGGGTCGGCCTCGACAACGTCGACGTGGCCGCGGCCACCGAGCGCGGCGTGATGGTGGTCAACGCACCCACCTCGAACATCCTCTCGGTGGCCGAGCAGGCCATGGCCCTGTTGCTGGCCCAGGCCCGCAACATCCCGCAGGCCCACTCGGCCCTGGTGGCCGGTCGCTGGGAGCGTTCCAAGTGGGAGGGCGTCGAGCTGCACGGCAAGGTGCTCGGTGTGGTCGGCCTGGGGCGGGCCGGTTCCCTGGTGGCCCAGCGGGCGCACGCCTTCGGGATGGAACTGATCGGTTACGACCCCTTCGTCTCCCAAGACCGGGCCCGGGCCATGGGAGTACGGCTGGTCAGCATCGAAGAGCTCGTGGCCGAGGCCGACTTCGTGTCCATCCATACTCCGAAGACGCCCGAGACCATCGGACTCTTCGGGCGGGATCTCTTGGCCAAGGCCAAGCCGGGCATTCGCATCGTCAATACCGCCCGTGGCGGCATCGTGGACGAGGAGGCGCTGGCCGACGCCATTCGTGACGGGATCGTGGCCGGGGCCGGCCTCGACGTCTTCGCCAAGGAACCCTGCACCGAATCGCCCCTCTTCGAGTTGCCCCAGGTGGTGGTGTCTCCGCACCTCGGCGCCTCGACCGAGGAAGCGCAAGACAAGGCGGGCGTCACCATTGCGGAGATGGTGCTGCTGGCCTTGGACGGCGACTTCGTGCCCTACGCAGTCAATGTGGCCGCCCGTGACGTCTCCGACGCCGTGCGCGCCTTCATGGGACTTTCGGAGCAGCTCGGCCGCTTCTTCGTCGGTCTGCACGACGGGCTGCCCGACTCGCTCGAGATCGAGTACGAGGGCGAGCTGGCCGGTGAGAGCACGGGCATCCTGACCCTGTCCGCGCTCAAGGGCATCTTCGGCGGGAGCACCGAGGAACCCGTGTCCTACGTGAACGCGCCCCAGTTGGCCGAACAGCGCGGATTGGCCGTACGGGAGTCCTCGACGTCGACCTCCCCCGACTACAAGTCGCTCATCACGTTGCGGTCGCACTCCCATGCAGTCGCGGGCACACTCATCACGGCCGGGGTGCGAACAGAGCCGCGCATCGTGATGGTCGACGAGCATGTGGTCGAGGTCCCCCCGTCAGAGCACATGCTGGTCGTGCGCAACGACGATCGGCCCGGTGTGATCGGGGTCGTGGGCACGGCGCTCGGCGTGGCCGACGTGTCCATCTCGTCCATGGCCGTCGGGCCGAGCCCCGAGACGGCGACGGCGATGATGGTCATCTCCACGGCCTCGCAGGCCCCCGACGTCGTCGTCGAGCAGTTGCGCGGTGACGACGGCATCCTCGACATCCACCGCGTGACCCTCTGAGGCCGGTCGTCCTTCAGGATCCGGGCTTGCGAGGGACCACCGGCCAGGTGTCGAGACTGCCGATCACCGGCTCGCGGCCGTTCGCCGGGATCTCCCGCTGAGGCGCCCGGTCGAGCAGGACGGCGCGGACGACGGCCAGCACGGCGATCACCAGGAGTGCGCGGAGCAGCGTCGAGAGGAGACGGCGCATCCGCCCACGGTAGCGTGCCGCCATGGCCACCCTGCGCAGCATCGCCCCCATCTTCGCGACCTCGGACATGGAGGCCATGCGGTTGCACTACGAGGCGCTCGGCTTCAGCGTCGCCGTCCACGCCGGCGGGTACGCCAGCGCCGCTCGTGACGGCGTCCAGATCCACTTCCGCCTCGACCCCGGGCTCCCACCAGGGGCCGAGCGGGGGGCGGCCTACATCGCGGTGGACGATGCGGACGCCCTCCACGCGGAATGGCGGGCCGCCGGGGTGGGGGAGACCGACGACCTCTTCGATCCCGGTTTCGGGGTCTGGGAGGCGGCGCACCGCGACCCGGACGGGAACCTGCTGCGTTTCGGATCGCCGCTGAGGCGTCCTTGACGGCGCGGACTGCTGGTGCGAGAATTGGGGGCGATGAAGGCACCGACGTCCGACCTGCTGCTTACCTGACGGCGAACGCCACATCGCGTTCGTTCGCAACCTCCTGTGCCGAAAGGCCAGGAGGTTTTTTGTTGGACCAGCGCCAGGACGGACCGAGATAGAGATAGAGACAGAGATCAAAGAAGGGAAACCCGAGACATGGCTGAGGGACAGAAAGGGAGTGGTGGCGACGTGGAGCGGGGTCACCTGACCCTGCCCTGCGACCCGTCGCCCATGCCGTTCGAGAAGTACCGATCACACGTGCCCCTCGTGCTGCACGACCGCACCTGGCCGGACCAGCAGTTCAGCCGGGCACCCCACTGGGCGAGCGTGGATCTGCGGGACGGCAACCAGGCTCTCATCGACCCGATGGATCCCGAGCGCAAGCTGGCACTGTTCCAGACGCTGATCGACGTGGGGTTCAAGGAGATCGAGGTCGGCTTCCCGTCGGCGTCGCAGACGGACTACGACTTCCAGCGCCTGATCATCGACGAGGACATGGTTCCCGGCGACGTGGAGATCCAGGTGCTCACGCAGTGCCGGGACGAGCTCATCGAACGCACCTTCGAGTCACTGGTCGGCGCGCGCCGGGCATGCGTGCACTTCTACAACTCGGTGTCCGAGCTACAGCGTCGGGTGGTCTTCGGCCTCGACAAGCCGGGCATCATCGACATCGCGGTGAAGGCGGCCGAGCTCTGCAAGAAGTTCGAGCCGCAACTGGCCGCTACGGAGCTCCGCTACGAGTACTCGCCCGAGAGCTTCACCGGCACCGAGCCGGAGTTCGCGGTGGAGATCTGCGAAGCGGTCATGGACGTGATCGGCCCAACGCCGGAGCGGCCGATGATTCTGAACCTGCCGGCCACCGTGGAGATGTACAGCCCCAACGTGTACGCCGACGTCATCGAGTGGTTCGGCCGCACCCTCAAGAACCGGGACAGCATCGTGCTGAGCCTGCATCCGCACAACGACCGCGGCACGGCCGTCGCGGCCGCGGAGCTGGCGGTGCTGGCCGGGGCCGACCGAATTGAAGGGACGCTCTTCGGCAACGGCGAGCGCACGGGCAACGTCGACGTGGTGACCCTCGCCATGAACCTGTTCTCCCAGGGCATCGATCCCACCCTGGACTTCAGCGACATCGAGAAGGTCCGGCGGGTGGCCGAGTACGCCACGCGTCTGCCTGTCCATCCGCGCCATCCCTACGCGGGCGACCTGGTGTACACCGCGTTCTCGGGTTCCCATCAGGACGCGATCAAGAAGGGCATGGCGGCCATCGGCTCGGAGTACGACGAGTGGGAGGTGCCCTACCTGCCTATCGATCCCAAGCACACCGGGCGGACGTATGAGGCGATCATCCAGGTGAACAGCCAGTCGGGCAAGGGCGGGGTCGCCTACGTCATGGACACAGACCACGGTTTGGACCTCCCACGCCGGCTACAGATCGAGTTCTCAAAGAAGGTCCAGGAGATCACCGAGGCCAGTGGGACCGTGATCCGGTCCGGTCAGATGCGCGACGTGTTCGAGGAGATGTACCTGCCCGAAGACGCCGGACTGCGTCTCATGACCAGCGAGGTGGCGACCGGACGCGGGCACACGACCGTGACGGCCCAGATCCTCGTCGACGGCGAGCACCGCACCGTGACCGGAGAGGGGAATGGACCCATCGACGCGCTGGTCGCGGCTTTGAAGGCCGACCTCGGCATTGTGCTGGAGGTGAAGGACTACCACGAGCACGCGCTGACCGAAGGTTCTGGCGCGTCGGCCGTCGCCTACGTCGAGTGCGCCGGTGCCGACGGAGCCACCTGGTGGGGCGTGGGCCGCGACTCGTCCATCCTCGACGCCTCGCTCGGCGCGGTCGTGTCGGCCGCGAACCGGGCCCGCACCGGGTGATCCGTCCGGCGGTCGAGGCAGACGTTCCGGAGCTCCTGGCCATGATCAAGGAGCTGGCCGACTACGAGAACCTGGCCGACCAGGTCGTCATCACCGAGGAGGACCTGCGCCAGACCCTCTTCGGCTCCGACGCCATCGTCTACGACACCGTCGTCGAGGACGAGTCGGGCAGCCTGGCCGGGCACGCTCTCTGGTTCCGGACCTTCTCGACCTTCCTGGGCCAGACGGGAGTCTGGCTCGAGGACCTCTACGTCCGTCCGGCCCACCGCCGCCAGGGCCATGCCCGCGAACTCCTGAGCTTCTTGCGCGCCCAGACTCAGGGGCGCCTCGAGTGGGAGGTGCTCGAGTGGAATGCGCCCGCGCTCGACTTCTACCAGCAGCTCGGGGCTCGGCCCATGTCGGGCTGGACCCGCTACCGGTGGTACGAGGGGTAGCGGGCCCGCAGCGTGAACCCCGGTAGCTGAGAATGACCTGCGCCAGCCGTACATACTGCGTATAGTGCCGGGTATGGACCGACCCGTGGAACCGACCGACGAGGACAGAGGTCGTGTTGCGCCTCCCCAGGAAACTGCGCTCGGGACATGACGGACCTGCTTGTTCCGGACACGACCGACCAATGGGCGGTCGAGACGCATGGGCTGATGAAGCGATTCGGCGACAACATCGCCGTCAACGACGTCGAGCTGTTGGTTCCCCGGGGCTGTGCGTTCGGCTACCTGGGCCCCAACGGCGCGGGCAAGACCACGCTGATCCGGGTGCTGCTGGGGCTGACCCACGCGGATTCCGGCACCATGTCACTCCTCGGGCATCGGGTCCCGCGCCATCGCGACCTGGCCCTGGCCCGCGTGGGCGCCATCGTCGACGAGCCTCGTTTTCATGGACACCTGACCGGCCGCCAGAACCTGCAGATCCTGGCAGCGGCGCGCGAGCCGGCGGCCAAGGGCCGCATCGAGCCGGCGCTCGAGCGCGTGGGCATCCTGCATCGGGCGAATGACAAGGTGTCGAAGTACTCCATGGGCATGCGCCAACGCCTGGGCGTCGCCGCCTGTCTTCTCGGGGATCCACAATTACTCATCCTCGACGAGCCGATGAACGGCCTCGACCCGGGGGGGATGCTCGAAATCCGCGACATGATCCTGTCGCTCGTCGCCGAGGGTCGCACCGTCGTGTTGTCCTCCCATCTCCTCGACGAGGTCGAACGCACCTGCCATGCCGTGGCCATCGTGGACCGGGGCAAGGTGATCCGGCAGGGCCCGATCTCCCAGTTGCTCGCCGGATCCTCCTTCGAGGTCCAGGTCGAGTGCTCCGATCCCGACCGGGCACGCCACCTGCTCGACGGCACCGCGTTCGGCGTGCACGCAGAGGCCGGTCCCGACGGTCTGGCCATCACACTGCCCGCGGGCACCGAGCGCGACGCCATTGCGGAGATCAACCGCCTCCTGGTGGAGGGCGGGATCTCGGTCTACCGGCTCCAGCACATCCAAGCCTCACTCGAGCAGTGGTTCCTCTCGGTGACGAGCCGGTTGGGGGATTCGGAATGACAACGATCTCCGACATCGGCACACCGGCGCCAGGACCGGAACCCGAGACGGTTCCGGCGCCGGTGCGGGGCGATCACCGCGGCTCGTGGATTCCGACCTGGGGCATGATCACCACCCGCTTCATGGAGCTGCGCCGACGGCGCGGGCTGATGATCGCTCTGATCGCCGTCAACATCGGCATCCCGGTCGTATTCCTAGGCGTGCGGCTGATTTCGCATGCCGTTGCCCCAAAGACCTACGGGCCCGCCGGCGGATACAGCATCTTCACGACGCTGGTGGCCGGCTTCATGTACGTGTTCGGGTTCGTCGTGGCGGCGGTGGTCGGCTGCACGGCGGGATCGGTTGACCTCAGCGAGGGGATGTTCCGCCACCTGGTGATCACGGGCCGTTCCCGTCTGGCCCTGTACTTCGCGCGCATCCCGGCCGGGCTGGCCATCGTCATCGCCATGGTGGCGGTTGGCTACACCATCGTCTGCGCCGTCTGCGTGTTCGCCGCGCCGACGCAGCTCAACTACGACGGCGTCAACGTCCCGGTCGGGTTGTCGCAACCGGCCCTCGACAGCTGGGCGGCAGCGCACGCAAACGAGGTCATCTGCGACTTCAACTTCCGCGGGGGTCCGGGGTCGAGCCAGCCGCCGCCGAACGTGACCTGCGGTGGGCAATCGATCGGGCCGCCGCCGGGGACCGTCATCCGGACCAAGGACGGGGGGACGGTGACCATTCCCGCCGCCGAGTCACCGGCCCAGGTGCGGGCCTTCGCGGTCTCCGTGGCCAACCAGGACTACGCGGACTATCGCTCGAACTTCCTGGTCCCCTCCACCACGCTGATGGTCCAGGTCGGGTTGTGGATCGCGCTGGAGGCGACCGTTGGGTTCATGGTCGGCCTCGGACTGTCCTCATTGATGGGTCAACGCACGGTGGCGGTGATCCTGCTCATTGTGCTGGAACTTATCCTGACGCCCATCTTCAGCCGCCACATCATTTCGCACCTCCTTAACGTCCAGCGGGGCATCGTCGGCGTGGCCATGGCGCATATAGAACCGGGGGGTCTGCCGACGCCCTTCAGCGGGGGTGGGAGCGGAGGTGGTGGCGGTAACCCGCTGATACCCGAGTCCACGCTGGCCTCGTCATTGGTGATCGTGGGCTGGCTCGTGTTCTGGACCGCCATCGGAGCCTGGCGGATGAAGACCAGGGACACGTGAACCGCGCTCGGTTCGGCTACCCGTAGCCGCCGCTCGGGATGTACGGCCACGGCGGCCCGTCCATGCCCCGCACCATCACGGGGCCGAAGGGCTGGAGCTCGATGCCCGCCGCCACTACCTCGCGGATGGCCCACTGCTGAGCCGAGGTGAGCCAGTTGATCTCGATGGTCTCACCCGTGGGGGCCTCGGCCAACATGGCACGCAGGACGAGGATGGCGGATTCCTCCTGGCGAGCCCCGAGCGTCACGACCCGATCGTCTGCCGCGACGGCGTAGGCCTGGTCGCCGTGGAGGAGCAGGTGGTTCCCCGGGTGAGCGAGCATCGCCACCACGTCGATCGTGCGCGCCGACCCGCGTACGGCGCGGTCGATCGCGGTCACGATGTCCAGCTCGCGCTGCGTCACCTTTTCCGGTTCGACTCGCACGACGTCGTCGGGGCGGACCACCGAACCGGGCCGCATGATCCCCCAGGCCGCGACGACGGGATGCAGTTGGAATCCGTGGCCGGCATAGAGTGCCATCGCCTTCGGATCGCGGGAACACTGAATGGTGCCCGGGCTCTCCGGATCACCGTGAGAGAGGGCGAGGCGCAGCAGCTCGCGCCCGATTCCCTGCCCCTGCACGCCTGGCACCGCGCCGAGTTGCGAGAGCATCCAGTAGTCGTCACGCACGAAGGACTGGGACACGCCGATGATGGCACCCCCGTCGTCCTCCGCCACCCAGGAACCACCCGGATCGGTCCCCAGGAAATGGCGGGTCCGGTCGATCCGGCGCCGCTCGTCCTGGATGGAGTTCCCGGTGACCGGGAGGCCGTGCCTGGCCAACATGGTCAACAGCCCGCCCTCGAAGGCCGCCACTGCCCCGGGGGCGTCGGCCAGCTCCATGGGCCGGAACGTCACCATCGGGAGATCACGCCGAGGGCAAGAAGGCGGGGCGCCGGCGCTCGTACGCCGTGATGTCGGCCTCCCAGCGCAGGGAAAGCCCGATGTCGTCCCACCCGTGGAGCAGTCGCTCGCGGGTGAACTCGTCGAGCGGGAATATCCCGGCCAATCCGGCGGCCGGCGCTTCCACGGTCCCGCGGGCGACGTCGATCGTGATCTCGAGCGAGGGATCCGCGGCGACGGCATCGAGCAGGGCCCGGTCCAGTTCCTCAGTGACCTGTACGGGCAGGAGACCCTGTTTCGTGCAGTTGTTGCGGAAGATGTCGGCGAAACGGGAGGAGATCACGGCCTCGAACCCGTAGTCCATGAGGGCCCACACCGCGTGCTCGCGGGAGGACCCGGTGCCGAAGTTGTGGCCGGCCACGAGGATGGTGGCCCCGACGAATTCGGGGTTGTTGAGCACGAACTCCCGATCGTCTCGCCACTCGGAGAACAGGCCGGCGCCGAAGCCGGTGCGCTCGACTCGCTTGAGCCAGTCGGAGGGGATGATCTGGTCCGTATCGACGTCGGTGCGATCGAGTGGCACCGCGCGTCCCGTGACGACAATGACAGGTTTCATCAGTCGAGATCCTCCGGCGTGGCGAACGTCCCGGCGACCGCGGTGGCCGCGGCGACGGCGGGCGAGACGAGATGGGTCCGCCCACCGCGCCCCTGGCGACCCTCGAAGTTGCGGTTCGACGTCGAGGCGCAGCGCTCACCGACGGCCAGCTTGTCGGGATTCATGGCCAGGCACATGGAGCAGCCCGGCTCACGCCACTCGAAGCCGGCGGTGGTGAACACCTTGTCCAGGCCCTCGGCCTCGGCCTGAGCCTTGACCCGGTGGGAGCCGGGCACGGCGAGGGCGCGCACGCCCGGCTGCACCGAACGTCCTTCGAGCACCGCCGCCGCGGCCCGGAAATCCTCGATGCGCGAGTTCGTACAGCTCCCGAGGAAGACCGTGTCCACCTTGATCTGGCGCATTGGCGTCCCCGCCTCCAGCCCCATGTAGGCCAGCGCCCGCTCGGCCGCGTCGCGATCGCCGGGGTCGGCCATGGCTGCCGGGTCCGGCACCGAACCCGCAATCGGCGCGACTTGCGCAGGATTGGTGCCCCACGTGACATGCGGCGTGATGGTGGCGGCGTCGAGCACGACCTCCTTGTCGAAGGTGGCTCCTTCATCGGTCGGCAGGGAGCGCCAGTAGGCCTCGGCCGCATCCCAGTCGTCTCCCTTGGGCGCATGGTCCTTGGTGCGGACGTAGTCGAACGTGACCTCGTCGGGTGCGACCAGGCCTGCCTTGGCGCCGCCCTCGATCGACATGTTGCACAGCGTCATGCGGCCTTCCATGGAGAGGCCGCGGATGGCAGAACCCCGGTACTCGATGATGTGGCCGATGCCCCCGCCCGTGCCGATGGTGCCGATGATGGTCAGCGCCACGTCCTTGGCGGTGACCCCTGGTGCCAGGTCGCCCTCGACCGTGACGGCCATGGTCTTCGGCCGTACCTGGGGGAGGGTCTGGGTGGCGAGGACGTGCTCGACCTCGCTGGTTCCCATCCCGAACGCGATGGCACCGAAGGCACCGTGCGTCGAGGTGTGGCTGTCACCACACACGATGGTCATCCCGGGTTGGGTCCAGCCCTGCTCGGGCCCGATGATGTGGACGATGCCCTGGTTCGGGTCGCCCATGGGGAAGCAGGTGATGCCGAACTCGGCGGTGTTGTCGTTGAGTACTTGGAGCTGCTTGGCGGAGACCGGGTCCGCGACCGGCTTGTCGATGTCCGTGGTGGGCACGTTGTGGTCGGCCGTGGCCACGGTCAGGTCGGGCCGCCGGACGCCTCTACCGGCCAAGCGCAGGCCGTCGAAGGCCTGGGGGGAGGTGACCTCGTGGACGAGATGAAGATCGATGAAGAGGAGGTCGGGCTCGCCCTCGGCCGCGTGGACTACGTGGGCGTCCCAGATCTTCTCGATGATGGTGCGAGGAGCCATCAGCGGGTCACCGCGACGATGTGCACCTTGAGCATGCCACCGGGTGCCTTGTACTCGACCGCTTCGCCGGCGCCGTGACCGACCAGGACCTGCCCCAGGGGGGAGCTGGGCGAGACCACCTGGAGATCGCCTTGGCGCTCCTCGATGGAGCCGAAGAAGAACTGCTGGGTGTCGTCTTCGTCGTCCCCGTCGTAGCGCAGAGTGACCGTGCTCCCGAGCGAGACCGACCCGTCGTCGGCTCCGTCTTCCTCGACCAGCTCGACGTCCTTGAGCAGGGCTTGCAACTGGCGGATGCGCGACTCCATTTTCCCTGGAAGTCCTTGGCCGCGTGGTAGTCGCCGTTCTCCGAGAGGTCGCCGAGGGCCCGCGCCGCTTCGATCTGCTGGGCGATCTCCACCCGCCCCCGCGTGGTCAGGTCCTCCAGCTCCGCGACCAGCCGCTCGTGGGTGGCGGGGGTCAGTTTCGTGGGCTCTGTCTGGTTGGCGGAAGCGTTCGTCACGGCGAGTCCTTCGGGAGGCGGGTGTGCGGCGGTGCGGGGCACAGCGCCGACCCCACCAGGGTATCCGGCTCCGGCGTGGGCCCCGGTCCCGGCCAGGCATTGTTGACGGGGGCTCCCCGGTTGCGAAAGACTGAAGGGGTCATGGATCGCTCCGAGCAGTCTGTAGGCATTATTCACTAGGCGCGCCATACTCACCGCGCGCCTTGAACCGTCCACACTGTGGGCGGTTTTTCAATTTCAGGCCAGATTCGAGCACGACGAGGGAGAAGGAACTGTGAGCACGAACCAGGCATCGGGTCGCCGTCATCGGTGGGGATGGCATCGGGCCGGAGGTCTGCGCCGAGGCGCTCAAGGTGGTTCGTGCCGCCGGGCGTCGACCTGGACACCACGGAGTTCGACCTCGGGGCGGCCCGCTATCTGCGCGACGGGGAGGTCCTTCCCGACGCGACCCTGGACGAGCTCCGGGGTTCGACGCGATCCTGCTGGGCGCGGTCGGCCCCCCGGTCGGTGACACGTCGGTGCCGCCCGGCACTCTGGAGCGGGGCTGTTGCTGCGCCTGCGGTTCGAGCTCGACCTCTACGTCAACCTGCGCCCTTTCACCGGCGTGCCGGGCTCGATCGCCGAGGGTGCCGACTTCGCCGTCGTCCGCGAGAACACCGAGGGCACCTACGCCGGTGAGGGTGGCTTCCTCCGCAAGGGGACGCCCCACGAGGTGGCCACCCAGGGTTCGGTCAACACCCGGATGGGTGCCGAGCGCTGTACCCGATTCGCCTTCGAGCTGGCCGCACGCCGGCGCAACAAGCTGACCCTGGTCCACAAGACGAACGTGCTCACCTTCGCCGGCGATCTCTGGCAGCGCACGGTGGCCGAGGTCTCGAGCGACTACCCCGACGTGACCTGGGACTACAACCACGTCGACGCCGCGTGCATCTACCTGGTCGAGCAGCCGAAGCGCTATGACGTGATCGTGACCGACAACCTCTTCGGGGACATCCTCACCGACTTGGCCGGCGCGGTCAGCGGTGGCATCGGCTTCGCGGCCTCGGCCAACCTGAATCCGGCTCGCACCGGGCCCTCCCTCTTCGAGCCCGTGCACGGCGCGGCGCACGACATCGCCGGCCAGGGTGTGGCCAACCCGCTGGCCGCGATCCACTCGGCCGGCGCTCATGCTCGAGCACCTGGGCGAGGCCGACGCCGCCGCCCGCATCCTCAAGGCGCTCGCCGCCCAGTCCGATTCCATGTCAACGTCCTCCGAACAGCTGTCCACGTCCGCCGTGGGCGACGCCATCGCAGAAAGGCTGTAGCCGCCATGCCCATCACCCCGACCGAGAAGATCTGGATGGACGGCGAGCTCGTCGACTGGGCCGACGCCACCGTGCACGTGCTCACACACACGCATGCACTACGGCTCGGGCGTGTTCGAGGGCATCCGGGCCTATCCGACGAACCGCGGTCCTGGCCATCTTCCGCCTGGGCGACCACATCCGCCGGCTCTTCGCCTCGGCCAAGATCTTCCTGATCGACATCCCGTTCACCGTCGACCAGATCGTGGAGGCCTCCCGCCAGGTCGTCCGGGTCAACGGGCTCCACGACGGGTGCTACCTGCGCCCGCTCGTCTACCTCGGCTACGGCGAAATGGGCCTCAACCCGTTGCCGTGCCCGGTCAACGTCTCGGTGGCCGCCTGGCCCTGGGGGACCTACCTCGGCGACGAAGGCATTGCCAACGGCGTGTCGGTCAAGGTCAGCTCGTGGCGTCGTCACGACCCCAATGCCGTCCCGACGGCGGCCAAGGGGACCGGCATGTACGCCAACTCGTCCCTGGCCAAGGTGGAGGCGCTCAATGCGGGCTACGACGAAGCGATTCTCCTGGCGCCGAACGGGAACGTCAGCGAGTGCACGGGCGAGAACATCTTCATCGTGCGCGACGGCGTGCTCTTCACCCCGCCGACCTCGGACGCCGGCGCCTTGGACGGCATCACGCAGGACTCTGTCGAGACGATCGCCCGGGACCTGGGCTACGAGGTGCGCCACGAGCCGATCATCCGCACCGACCTGTACCTGGCCGACGAGGCGTTCCTGACCGGCACGGCGGCGGAGGTGGTGCCCATCCGGGCCGTCGACGACCGGCCGGTTGGTCCCGGCCACCCGGGCCCGATCACCAAGGAGATCCAGCAGACGTACTTCGCCACCGTCCGTGGACGAGTGGACCAGTACAAGGAGTGGCTGGACTATGTCGACTGACCCCGACGCTGCGCACCCACAGCCACGGGGGCGCGCGGCACACCCACGCGCACGGTCACACGGCGCACGCGCCACGACTTCACCGTGCCGGAGCTGCCCGAAGCGGTCGACATCTTCGACACGATCCTGCGCGACGGGAGCCAGCAGGAGGGCTTGTCGCTGACCGTCGACGACAAGCTCCGGGTGGCCGAGCAGCTCGACCATCTCGGTGTCACTTTCATCGAGGGGGGATGGCCCGGCGCCAACCCGAAGGACGTTGAGTTCTTCGCCCGGGCCAAGAAGGAGCTGAAGCTCAAGACGGCCACGCTGGTCGCCTTCGGATCCACGCGGCGGGCCGGCGTCAAGCCCGAGGACGACGCCGTGCTGGCCAACCTGATCGACGCGGGCGCGCCCGTCGCCTGCATTGTGGCGAAATCGTGGGACCGCCACGTCGACGAGGCGCTGCGCACGACGCTCGACGAAGCCGTGGCCATGGTGGCCGACTCGGTCCGCTATCTGCGGGACCACGACCTGCGGGTCTTCCTCGACGCCGAGCACTTCTTCGACGGCTATCGGCGCAACCCGGAGTTCGCCCTGTCGGTCCTCGCGCGCGGCCGAAGAGGCCGGCGCCGAGGCCCTGGTGCTCTGCGACACGAACGGCGGGTCGCTGCCCGACGACGTCGGCCAGGCCGTGGCCGACGTGCGGGCCCGGACCGAGCGCCCAGCTCGGGATCCACTGCCACAACGACACGGGGTGCGCGGTGGCCAACTCGTTGGTCGCGGTCCAGGCCGGGGTGACCCAGGTGCAGGGGTGCATCAACGGCTACGGCGAGCGGGCCGGCAACACCGACCTCTCGGCGGCCATCCCCAACCTGTCCCTCAAGCTGAACATCCGGACCATCCCGGCCGACCGGCTCGAGCGGCTGACCCCGGTCGCCCACCACATCGCGGAGCTCGTGAACATCGCCCCGAACCCCCAGCAGCCCTACGTCGGCCATTCGGTGTTCGCCCACAAGGGCGGGCTGCACGCCAGCGCGGTGGCGCGCAGCGCCGACCTCTACGAGCACGTCGAGCCGAACTCGGTCGGGAACGGCACCCGCGTGGTCGTCTCGGAGATGGCCGGCCGCTCGACGCTGGCCATGAAGGCGCCGAGCTCGGTCTCGAGCTCGACGGCGAGGTCCTCGGGCGGGTCCTCGACGAGCTCAAGCACCTGGAGCACGAGGGCTATCACTTCGAGGTGGCCGACGGGTCGCTCGAGCTGCTGCTGCGCCGGGCGACGCGGCTGGACGCCCGACTTCTTCACCGTCGAGTCCTTCCGGGTCATCACCGACCACGGCGAGCGGCGGAGGCTGCGATCGTCGCCAATCGCCACTGTCAGGTCTGACGACCGAGGCCACGGTGAAGGTCCACGTCGGCGGCGAGCGCATCGTCGCCGCGGCCGAGGGCAACGGCCCGGTCAACGCCCTCGACGCGCGCGCTGCGCGGCGCCATCGGGCCGCACGTTCCCGGCGCTCGCCAGCATCCACCTCACCGACTACCGGGTGCGGGTCCTCGACACCGGCCGGGGCACGGGTGCGGTCACCCGCGTCCTCGTCGACACCACCGACGGCGAGCGCGACCTGGACGACGATCGGGGTCTCGGAGAACATCATCGAGGCCAGCTGGCAGGCCCTGTACGACTCCATCGTCTTCGGCCTGCTTCACGCCGCCTAAGGACGGGGCTCGCACGGACAGTTCGGGGGTACCACGACGGGAACGACAGGATGACCGTGCTCAGCCGGCTGGCCGGCCCGGCTCCTGAAGCTGCCGCCGGCCGGATACCACGACTCGCGCGTCGAACGCGACCTCGTGGCCAAGACGACGGACGGGGTCGCGCTGCTGGCGGACCGATGGTTCCCCACGCGATCCCTCGGGCGACCTTCCCACCTTGTTGATCCGCACGCCGTACGGGCGTCGCATCATGGGCACCGCTCGGGCGGCTCTTTGCCGAGCGTGGCTATCAGACCGTGATCCAGAGCTGCCGAGGCACTTTCGGGTCGGGCGGTGGCCTGGGAGCCGCTCCGACACGAGGAGTCCGACGGCCACGCCACGTTGCACTGGGTGGCGAGTCAGCCCTGGTTCGACGGTCGTCTCGTGACCTGGGGCGCCAGCTACCTCGGCATGACGCAGTGGGCGGTCGCCGCCGACCCGCCCGAGTTCCTCAAGGCCATGGCGCTCGACGTCACGGCGGCGAACGCCCGGGACGCCTTCGTCTACCCCGGCGGGTCGTTCGCCCTCGAGATGGCGCTGAGCTGGGCGTACCAGCTCAAGTACCAAGAACTCGGTTTCCGCACCGTGCTCCGGACGCAAGTCCGCAGTGCCAAGGTGGTGGCACGGGCGGCCGGAATCCTGCCCCTGGGCAAGGCCGACGCCGAGGCGGTCGGCGAAACGGTCCCGGCATACCAGGACTGGCTCGCGCACAGCGAGCCGGGCGACGAGTGGTGGGACGTCACGGACTTCAGCCGCCACTTTGACCGCGTCCCGCCATCGAGCTTCGTGGGCGGCTGGTACGACATCTTCCTCGCCGCCCAGGTCGCCGACTACGAAGCCATACGCCGAGGCCGGTCGCTCCGCCCGGCTCACCATCGGCCCCTGGACGCATTCCTCCCCCGGGTTGGTCGGCGAGACCGTCCGCGACGGCCTCTCCTGGTTCGACGCACAGCTTGGCGAAGACCCAAGGCGTCGATCGGGCTCCGGTCCGGGTCTTCGTCATGGGGAGGAATCGGTGGGAAGAGTTCTCTCTGTGGCCGCCCGCAGCTGACGAGTCACCGCCTGGTACCTCGGACCCGAGCGGACGTTGGTTCCCGAACCGGGGCCCCGCAGCGTGAGCCGGACCGATTCCGCTACAACCCGCACGACCCCACGCCGGCCGTCGGAGGTGCATCGCTCAACATCGGCACGTCGGGTCCCAAAGACCAACGCCGCGAGAGAGCACCGCCGAGATGTCCTGACCTACACCGGCCCGGTGCTCCGAGAAGACCTTGCGGTGTCGTCGGTCCCCTACCGCGCCACGCTCTACGTACGCTCGTCACTCTCGCACACGGATTTCTTCGTGCGGTTGTGTGACGTCGACCGGAAAGGGAAGTCCACCAATATCAGCGACGGGATTCTTCGGGTGACGCCGGGTTTCTGGCGGAGCGAGGACGACGACGGGGGTGTCCGAACTCGAGATCGCCATGTGGCCCACCGCCAACACGTTCAAGGCCGGACACCGCATACGGCTCCAGGTCTCGAGCGGCGCGCACCCGCTCTACCGCGCGAGGAGCGGACGGCGCCGGGCGAGCCATTGGCCACAGAGCTCCTCTGCGTTCGGCCGACCAGGAGGTGTTCGGTGGTGGCCCACGCCCCTCTTGGATCGTCCCTCCCCGTCGTCTCGCTGTTCGGGTAGGGAATGGGTTCACCCGCACCCCTCGGAGTAGTCTCCGCGCCATGGTTAG
>CAVSEB010000004.1:0-33004 GCA_963726855.1 uncultured Acidimicrobiaceae bacterium | reverse complement strand
TCAGCCCGACCGCGTACCCGCCACGGGGAGGCAACGCGAACCCCGCGGCCGCCGACAGGAACCGGTGCGGGATCTGCACCAGGATCCCCGCCCCGTCCCCCGTCGACACCTCGGCGCCCGAAGCACCACGGTGAGCCAGCCGCTCGAGCACGGTCAGGCCCTTGTCGACGATGTCGTGATCAGCCCGGCCGTGGAGGTCGGCCACCATGCCGACGCCACAGGCGTCGTGCTCGTATGCCGGGTCGTAGAGGCCAGTGGCCATCGGCGTCCTTCCGTGTGGTCCGAACGAGAACGAGTGAACGAGGTGCAGGAACCGGGACGACGTTGGCCCGAAGGGTGAACGTCAAGAATACACGACCGCACTCGTAGGCTGACAACGGTGCCCGTCCCGACCCGCCTCCCGTCGCCGCCCGCCGACTCGACGTCGCCGCAGGTCAGGGTGCACGTCGTCGGCGCCGGCGTCATCGGCCTGGCGTGCGCCTGGCGATTGTCACAGAACGGACACACGGTCACGGTGGTCGCCCCCCAACCCGGCGGCCCCGACGGTGCATCCCATGTCGCCGCCGGCATGCTGGCACCGGTCACCGAGGCGCAGTTCGGCGAGTCGGCCCTCACCACGTTGTTGCTCGAGGGCGCCGCCCACTGGCCGGGCTTCGCCACCGAGCTCGCCGCCGCCACCGGGACGGCCATCGGCTACGACACGACCGGGACGGTCACGGTGGCGCTCGATGCGTCGGACCGCGCCCACCTCGACGACCTCCTCGCCTACCAGCACTCGCTCGGCCTCAGCGCGTACCGGCGCAGCGCCTCGGAGTGCCGCCGGCTGGTGCCGGCCCTGAGCCCGACGCTGCGGGGCGGGATCGAGGTGCCCGGCGACCACCACGTGGACAACCGGGCCCTGCTGCGTGCGCTGGTCGAGGCGTGCCGGCGGTCCGGCGTGGCCTTCGTCGAGACGTCGGTGCGCGCCGTCGAACCCGGGCCCGTCCTCGTCCTGGCGGACGGCGACCGCCTCGGCACGGACCATGTCCTCCTGGCGGCCGGCGTCGGGGTGGCCGCCATCGGCGGTCTCGACGAGGCGGGGCTGCCCCCGGTGCGCCCGGTCAAGGGGCACGCCGTGCGTCTCGGCCCGTGCGGTGGCGCCCCTCCCCTGCTGACCCGCACCGTGCGCGGGCTCGTGCGCGGGCACTCGATCTACCTCGTGCCCCGCCCGGACGGCTCGCTCGTCGTCGGGGCCACCGTGGAAGAGCGGTCCGACACGACCGTGCAGGCCGGGGCGGTGCACGAGCTGCTGTGCGACGCCCGGGCCGTCGTCCCGGGGATCGACGAGCTCGAATTGCTCGAGGCGTCCGCCGGCCTCCGCCCGGCCACGCCGGACAACACCCCGCGGATCGGCTGGACGGCGCTCGACGGGGTGGCCGTGGCCACCGGGCACTCCCGCAACGGGATCTTGTTGGCGCCTCTGACCGCGGCGGCCGTCGTCGATCTGGTGGCCCGGCGGCCGGTGGCGCACGGGGTGAGGTCATGACCGTTTCGGTGACCGTCAACGGCGACGCGCTCGAGGTGGCCGCCGGCGCCACGATCGCCGACCTGGTGGCGGTGCTGACCGAGGAGGCTGATCCGAAGGGCGTGGCCGTCGCCGTCGACCGCTGCGTCGTGCCGCGCTCGGAGTGGGCCAGCACGCCCGCCCGGTCGGGGTCGCTGGTCGAGGTCGTGACGGCTGCCGCAGGAGGTTGAGGTCCTTTGTCACCCCACAGTCACAGTGCAAGAATCGATCGGATGTCGATCCCCTCTGACCACGGCCCCACGGCGTTCGTCCTGGCCGGCGGGGGCACCAAGGGATCGTTCGAGGTCGGCGTCCTGCAGTACCTGATCGGGGTCGAGCGCATCACCCCCGAGATCGTGACCGCCACCTCGGCCGGTGCCATCGCGGCCACCGTGCTGGCGCAGGCCCGCACGCTCGACGAGTTCGCCCAGCGGGTCGACGAGATCGAGGGCGACGTCCTGGCCATGACCAGCCCCGAGCGCGTGTTCGGCAAGCAGGAGTGGCTGGACGCCCTCGAAGGGACCCGGCTGGGGCGGGAGATCCAGCAGGAGATCACCGAGGGCACCCGGCCGCCCTTCCCGCTCGGCTCGGCCATGACGCTCCCCGGCGACCACCTGGTGCCCGCCGCCTCGTCGGACCGACAGGAGCGGCGTGCGGCCCGCCGAGCCCGGCGGCGCCGCCAGCGCCATCTGCTCCGCCTGCTGGCCGGGGCCTGGCTTCGCCTCCCCCGGGTGCGCCGCCGCCTGCGCACCAGCGGCAGCTCCGTCCTCAACCTCGAACCACTGGCCGCCGCGCTGCACGAGGGGGCCAACGGGATCGAGGCGGTCGACCCCGCGCTCATCAACCGGCCCGGCCTGCAGCTGCGCCTCGCGGTGACCGCGCTGCGCGCCGGCGTCCTGCGCTACGTCACCGAGGACGGCTCCATCGTCGAGGCCGACGCCCGCACGCCTTCGCCCGGCGAGTCCCGCGGCCCGGTCAACGTGGTCGACGGGGCCATCGCCTCGGCCAGCGTGCCCATGCTCTTCCCGCCCCACGCCATGGCCGACGACGACTACGTCGACGGCGGCGTCATCGAGATCATCCCGGTGCGGGCCGCCGTCGAGCTCGGGGCCACCCGCATCATCGCCGTCGTGGCCGTGCCCCTCGTGCTGCCGCGCGACGAGCGCGACTACGCGGATGCGCCGGCCGGCTACATCGGGCTGCGCGCCATGGCCATGATCGGCATCGCCGACCGCCAGCTGGCCAACCTGCGCACGCCGCGAGCCGAGGGCACCACGCTGATCACGGTCGACCCCGTGGCCGACGTCGTGGGTCTCTTCGAGGTGCAACCGGGCCTCCTGCGCATCAACAAGGACTACGGCTGGCTGCGCGCCGCTGACGTCATGGCCGAGGGCGATGCCGACCTCCTGGCCGACGTGGCGGCCGGAAGCCACGCGCTCACCGAGGCACGCTGCGAGGCCTGGCGCCTCGAGGAGCTGCTCTGGCGGGGCATGAAGGACACGTCGGCGCGGGCCGGCACGCTCTCGCTCGTCCGTGAGCAAAAGGAGCGCATTCGGGTCATCGTCGAGCAGCGCAAGCAGCTCGGGTTTCCGGTCCCCGACGGGTGTGCGGCGTGGTGGGGCGACTACGAAATGCACGGCGCCAAGCGCCCCGCGTCGTTGCCGGTGACACCCGTATCGCAATCGCCGGCCGCATAGTTTCAGCGATCACTGAACCCGCGGCGAGCCGGTTGCAACGCGGTGCGTGCGTTCGGCTCGGCGAGCCCTGCTGACCGGGGAGCCGAAAGCAACGGCTTCAATTCCGGCCGACTCCCCCAAGCCCTCAGCGCGCAGTTCGGACGAGCAATGAAATCTCTGTGACGACGAGAAAAGGTCTTGTCTGACTACCAAGCAGTTGCTAAAGATGCGTTCGACTGGTGCGCACCACGCAAGTGAGTGCGCGATGCGGGATCAGGAGAATCAATGAACGGCAACCGGATGTTGAAGTCAATTGTGGCGGTACCACTGCTCTCGGGAGCAGGTCTCTTACTGACAAGCGCTCCGTCGGGCAGTGCGCCACCACCGTCCGAGCACGTGAGCACCACCGGTACGGACTCCGGTAACTGTGTCAGCTCACCATGCGCCACGATCGATTACGCCCTTTCCAAAGCCACTCCAGGCGAGACGATCCACGTTGCCGCGGGCTCCTACAACCAGACCGTTGACATCATGAAGTCGATCAACCTTGTCGGTGCCGGCGCGTCGACCACGACGATCAACGGGAAAGGCCTCGACCCCTTCGTGATTGGCGATGGCCTCTACGGAGTGGTCTATGTGGGCAACGCCGGCGGACAGGTCACCGTCAACGGGTTCACGATCACGAATCCATTTCCCTACAGCTACACGGGTGGCGAACCAGAAGCCGTTGCGCTCGCCGATACGAACGCCAGCGACAACGTGAACATCATCAACGACACCATCACCGAAGGAACACAGGATGCCAACGCGGGCACTGACTTCCCGATCGGCATCGACTCGTTCCTCAACGCGGCGACCACGACGATCTCCGGGGACACGATCAGTGGGTTCTTCCAGGGCGCGCTGCTCGAGGACAACGGTCCTGCCACGGTGAGCGGCAACCACTTCAAGAAGCTGATCTCCAATACCGATACCAGCACGAGCCCGCCGACCGTCTATCCCGCCGAGGGCCTCTTTTTTCTGGCGGACGAGGGCGGAACGTACAACGGCCAGGTGGCCGATCAGAACAGTTTTACCAAGTTTTCGGGTTACGGAATCGCTGAGGACGCCGGTTACTCCGGGGGCTACGTGACTGCTGGGTGCGTCGCCAACGGGTCCATCGGGACAGAGCTCGACAACAACACGTTCGCTCTGAGCAGCGGACCCGCAGCGACCGGGATCGCCCTCACCGCCAGCGGGACCGGCAACAGCCTGAGCGGACCCGTCGACGGAAACACGGGCCACGTCACGGCGCCGAGCAACGCCGTCGAGATCCAGTCGGTCTCGCCGACCCCGACTCCCCCCGGCACGGACTGCACGCCCTATTTCTCGACGAACGGCGGCGGCGGGTCGGTCGATGTGACGCAGAACAACGACAACATCACCACGAACCCTGCACCGGGCGGCCCCGCTGCACCAGCCGGTGTCGCGCGGTCGACGGGCGGTGCGCTGCACGTGCCGCGCCAGCACCGAAGCTGATCCCAGCCGCGATGGCAGGCGGCCCGACCCGATGACTCCGTGTCAGACGGTCGGGCCGCCGGGCCGTTCCGATCGACGGAAGCCGGACGGAAGGATCTCGTCGCGCTCGCCTGTGCGTGATCAACGGGTGTTGTGGAGGGATCATCGTCGAACAGCGCGCGGCTCGGATTTCCGGTCCACGGTGGCTGTACTGCTCGGTGGTGCAACGCGGGCATCGTTGCCCGTGACACCCGTCTCGTGCGTGCCTGGCCTTCGTTCAATGATCACTGAATCGGCTGCATGGACACTGAAGCAACTGGGGGGTGGCACGCAGTCACGCGAACAAGAGGTGACGCGCTGCGGATTTGTGAGGAAATCCCCTAGTCAGTTGTTGCTTTGTTGTGTTAAGACCTGCCACCACGGCGTGTCGGGCGAGCAATATCTAGGCCCGTCGTCGGGGGTGGCGGGCGACGTCACAGCGAGACGCGAGGAGCGTGGCGATGGGTGCATGGGGTAACTCCTTCAAACGGCGGGTACGCGGGATCGCCGCACTCGCCGTCGTTGCGGGCGGCGGGCTCGCCTTCATGGGGCCGGTAACGAACGCCGGTGCGACGCCGCCCGGCGGCACGTTGTACGTGAACGCGACGAGCGGCCACGACACCACGACCTGTCGTTTTCAGGCGAGGCCGTGCCAGACGATCGCCTACGCGCTGCTGCAGGCCACGTCGGGATCCCTCATCGAGGTGGCGAGCGGTGCGTATCCCCAGCAGCTCGTCGTCACGACGACCGTCACCATCCAAGGGCCCACCTCGGGCAACCCCGCCGTGATCGACCCGTCGACGCTTGGCACCTCCGACGTGGACTCGGACAGCAGCCAGCCGCAATACGCCATCGTCGACGCGCAGGCCGGCACCAAGGTGAAGCTGAAGAACCTGACCATCAACGGCGCCAACGCACAGAGTCAGTTCAACTCGTGCAGTGACGACTTTGTGGGCGTCTACTACCACGACGCCTCCGGCTCCATCGCCAAATCCACGGTGGAGAACATCGAGCTGCCGGTTGCAGATTTCGGCTGCCAGCAGGGTCTCGGTGTGTACGTGGACTCCGACGCCACCAGCCCGAGCCTGTCAAATGTCAAGATGACGAAGGACACGGTGACGGCCTACGACAAGAACGGCATCACCTGTGACGACCCCGGCACGACCTGCAGCATCAGCGGCACGACCGTGACCGGCATCGGGCCGACGAACCTGATCGGGCAGAACGGGATCCAGTTCTACGACGCTGCGGCGGGCACCATCTCGGGAGACACCGTCTCGGCTAACTCGTACCAAACCTCGGACTACGTGGCTTGTGGTCTGCTGCTCTACAGCACCGGCACGCTCGCCGTCACGGGCAACAGCATCTCGCACAACGACGTCAACGCCTACCTGATCGACGACGGCACCGGCCCGCCCGAGGGTGATTGGACCGTCTCGGGGAACACCGTCACGGACGGCTCGGACAACGCCAACGCGGTCGGCTTCGGCGACGGGATCGACCTCGACAGCACCTCGAACCCGGTGTCGATCACGGACAACACCGTGACCGGAGGGGCCAACAACGGGATCTCGCTCTTCAGCACGACCAACGCCACGGTCAGCGGTAATACGACCAGCTCGAACGCGGACGACGGGATCTACGTGGGCGGTCCGGGCAGCACGCAAACGGGCAATGCCTCGAACAACACGGTCTCGGACAATACGTCGAGCAAGAACGGTCAGGACGGCATCCTCGCCGACACCGACACGTCGACGAACAGTTTCAGCGGGAACACCCTGAAGGGGGACGTGCGCTACGACATCGAGGACTTGTCCACGGGCGCAGGCACCGGGGGCACGGCGAACACCTGGTCGAGCAACACCTGCAAGCCGGTGAACGACTCCAACCCATCTGGTCTTTGCGCGAGCTGAGAGGTCGAGGCGAAGCGGGCCCGACCGTGATTTCGGTCAGACGGTCGGGCCGCCGAGCCACCCTCGCCGGCGGAACATAACGTAGAGCGCGACGACCGCAGCCACCTCGATCCCCACGCCGAAGACCCAAAACGTCCAGGAGGGCGCGATAAAGCGCACCAGCGCGGCGAAGTTCTGCCCGAAGAACCCCGTGAGGAAGGTCAAGGGCAAGAAGACGGTGGCGATGATGGTGAGCTGCTTCATCACCACGTTGAGGCGGTTCGACACCGTCGAGAGATGGGTGTCCATCACACTCGAGAGCAAGTCCCGGTAGTTGTCGATGTAGTCGGCCAGGCGGATCATGTGGTCGTAGAGGTCGCGGAAGTACCGGCCGGCTTCGTCGGTCATGCCCGGGACGTCCGACAGGCCGGAGTTGATGCTGCTCATCATGTCCCGCTGCGGCGACACCACTTTGCGCATCTCCATCAGCTGCCGCTTCATGGAGAAGAGCTCGCCCAGCTGCGCCTCGGTGGGCGCCTTGAGGATGTCGTCCTCCAGTGAATCGATGCGGTCGTCGAAGGCGGAGAGGTACGGGAAGAAGCTGTCGGCCAGCGCGCTGATCACGAAATAGACGATCACCAATTGCGGCGAGGCGACGTCCGTCGCATGATGAGCTCGTAGCAGGCGTTCGTGGACCACCGCGATGGCCGGGCAGCCCCCCCGATGAAGGGTCACCACGTAGCGATCGGTCCAGAAGCAGTGGACCTCGGCGTCCATCTTTCCGTTGGGATCGGCGCCACGCGCCACCAGGTAGACGAAATCGTCGTAGTCGTCCATGCGGGGTCGCTGGTCGAAGCGTTGTGACGCCTCGACGGCGAGAGGGTGGAACTTGAACTGCAGGGTCAGCAGGTCGGCCACGCTGCCGTCGTGGATCACGTCGTCGAGGTCGAGCCAGAAGAACGTCGTGTCGGCCAGGGCGGCCTCCACGTTCTCGACCGTGGCCGCCGTGTCTGGCTGCTCCTTGCGATGCAGGGTTCCCTTCACGGATCGATTCTCACGGACCCGTTTGGCCCGGGGTGGGATGGTCAGGCGAACCGCGCCGGGTCGAACCCGTTGGGCAGTGGAGGCTCGTCCGGTGCCGGTGCGCGGCCCGCGATGGCCTCGGCCAGCAGCCGGCTCGAGTAGGGCCCCTGGAGCAGACCGTTGGCCCCATGGCCCGTCACGACGAACGCGTTGGCCCAGCCGGGTACGGCCCCGACGAGGGCGTGGTCGTCGGGCGAAGTGGGCCGTAGGCCGACCCGGGTCTCGAGGTAGCTGGCGTCGCGGAGTCCCGGCGCCACCGCCAGGCACTCGCGTAGGAGCTCGTACAGCCCGGCCGCCGTGGCCGTCGTCGAGAACCCTGCGCCGACCTCGAACGTGCCCCCGCAGGCGACCCGCCCACCGGGCCACGGGACCAGGTAGTGCGTGAGGAGGGGCTGCACGATGGGCCAGTCCCCGGTCGTGTCCTCCACTCCGAGGTGGACGATTTGTCCCTTGGTCGGGCCAACGGGCAGGGGGCAGGCCAGCCACTCCCCCATGGCCGAGGTCCAGGCGCCGCCCGCCACGGCCAGGGTCTCGCAGGCGATGGACCCCTCGGTGTCGACATCCACCGAGGTCACGCGACGGTCGCTGCCGTCCACACCGGTCACCGTGCCCGTCACGAAGGCCACGCCTCGCGCCTCGGCGCCGGCGCGGACCGCGGCCGCCATTCCCTGCCCGTCGACCCGGGCTCCGCTCGGGGTGTGGAGCGCCCGATGGACCGGACCCAGCGGCGGGAACAGTGCCGACGCCTCCTCCGGCGTGATCTCGAAGGTCTGGCCGGGCGAGCGCTGCTCGACCATCTGGGCGAACGGCGAATACCACTCGTCCTCGTGGGGGCGCAGGCTGATCGAGAGGAGCCCGCATCGCCCGTAGGCGGCGCCCGACGCGTCGATGCCGTCTGTGGCCAGGCGCGCCAGCAGGCCCGGATAGTGCGCACCGCACCCGCGCAAGAAGGGCCACAACTCGGGGTCGCCCTCCACGCTGGTCACGGGCGAGAGGATCCCCGCTCCGGCGGCGGTGGCCCGACCGGGACTGCCGGCATCGACCACCGTGACGCCCGCCCCCAAGGACGCCAGCTCGTAGGCCAAGGTCAGTCCGACCAGCCCGCCCCCGACCACCACGACGTCTCTTCGCTCGTTCACGGGCACCGAGTCCAGCAGACGGGCCAGGTTGGGGCACACTGAGCGCCATGGAGGTGCTCCGCACGCCCGATGCACGGTTCAGCGACCTGCCCGGATACCCCTTCGAACCCCGCTACGTGACCCTGGCCGACGGCTTGCGCCTGCACTACCTCGACGAGGGATCCGCCGGCGCCTCGGGGACCGTCCTGCTGCTGCACGGCCAGCCGACCTGGTCCTACCTGTACCGGAACGTCGTGGCCCGCCTGGTCGAGCGTGGGCTCCGGGCCGTGGCCCCCGACCTGATCGGGTTCGGCCGCTCGGACAAGCCGGTGGCGGCGACGGCCCATTCGGTCCGGGCCCACGTTGCCTGGACGGCGGAGTTCACCGAGACGCTGGGGCTCGAGGGTGTGACCCTCGTCGTCCAGGACTGGGGTGGGCCCATCGGTTTGGGCGCCCTGGCGGCGCGGCCGGTGCTGGCCCGCGGCGTGGTCGCGGCCAACACGGCGCTGCATACCGCCGACGCCTCATTGGCCGGCCGGCTGGCCTGGCCCGTGTACGACAACGGCGACGGCTCGGTCACCGTCGACCAGATGCTGCTCGACTACCAGCGCCTCACTCAGGATCTGGCGCCCTTCCGCCCGAGCCTGTTCGTCCAGGGGGCGACCGGCGTCGGACGTGCCCGAGTCGGTGCTGGCCGCCTACGACGCCCCATTTCCCGACGACTCCTACGCGGCGGGACCCCGGCGCCTCCCGGCGCTGATGGGGACGACACCACGGAGCGAGTGCGCCCGGATCAACCGGGGCAGTGTCGACGCGCTGCGTGCCTCGGGTCTGCCGTTGCTGACCGCGTTCTCCGATGGCGACCCCGGGACGGCGGGATGGGCCGAGGTGATGGCGGAGTGGATCCCCGGTGCGGCCGGTCAGCCGCACGTGACGATCGCCGGTGCCGGTCACTTCCTCCAGGAGGATCGTGGCCTGGAACTGGCGGACATCGTCGCCCGGTTCGTGGAGGCGACCGTCTAAGAAGCGGGTGCCGCGCCCTCGGACTCGGGCGCGGGTGCCGGGGCAAGCGCGTCGGGCTCCGCCGGGGCGCCCGTTCCCAGCTGTGCCTTCAACGCGGCGAGTTCGTTGTCGACCTGGGCGTCGGTGCCGACCTGATCGAGTTCCTTCTGGATGTCGTCGGTACCACCGCCGACATCTTCGAGGACGCCGGACTCGAGCAGCTCGTCGAGGGCGCCCGAGCGGGCCTGCATGGTGGCGATCTTGTCCTGGGCCCGCTGCAGCGATGCGCCCGAGTCGTTGAAGGACTTCGAGATCCCCGCTGCGCTCTCGTCCACCGTCGAGATGGCCTTGGCCGCGGTGTACTGCGCCTTGAGGGTCTCCTTTTGGGTACGGAAGTCGTTCACCCGCTTCTGGAGGGCGTCCAACGTCGTGGTGAGTTTCTGCTCCTCTTCGTCCAGCTGCTGACGTTGGGGCTCCATCTCGTCGATCTGCTGCTGGGCCGCCGCCTTTCGGGCGAGCGCCTCCTTGGCCAGATCCTCGCGGTTGGCCTGCAGCGCCTGCTTGGCCTGGTCCTGGAGATGGTCGATCGTGTGCTTGAACTGCTCCTCCTGGAGCTCGAGGCGCTTCTTTGACGCCGCGAGGTCGACGAGGGCCCGGCGTACCTGGGTGATCTGTTCGAGCATCTTTTCGTAGGAGAGGTCGAGCATCTCGTCCGGCTTCTCGGCCGCGTCGAGTGCCTTGTTCGTCTTGGCCTGCACGATGTCGTGCGCTCGTTGGAAGATGCCCATCGTTCCTCCCTGGAGGGTCGTCTGTGCGCCCCACCATAGAGGCCACGCAGCGGAAACGTGGTCGTTGCCGTCCGCTCTCTGGCGGCGAGCCGTAGGGGGAAAGCCGTCGACCCGCTACGAGCCGGATGCCGCGACGATCGACCCGTTCAGGTGCGTGCTCGACATGTCCCCGTCGTTGGGAGCATCCCCGAAGGCCGAAACCTTGCCCAAGGCGGTCACCACCCAGTAGCCGCCCCCGTCGGACGTGTCGAAGATGGCGGAGGCCGGGTTGAGTCCTCCACTGCTCCCCGCCGGCGGGCGGCCGAGGAAAGCGGCGTCGCCGTAGGCGAACACGCTGCCGGTCGCGTTGAGGATCCAGTAGCCCTGGCCATTCGGGGTGGCCACGGCGGAGGTGATGGAGGGACCACCCGGTCCGGGTTGGCCGTACTTGACCGCGTCACCGAAGGGATAGACCGAACCGGAGGACGTGACGACCCAGTAGCCGTTCCCGGTGGCGTCGGGCATCACGGCCACGGCCGTACCCTGGCAGCCCCCGATCCCCGGACACGATCCCGCGAACCTGGCGTCGCCGAAGGCGAACACCCCGCCGTCGGAGGCCACCATGAAATAGCCGCCCCCGTCAGAGGACGGGACCATGCCGACGATCGGGGCATTGAGGCTGTGGGCCACGCCCGAACCGGCGGGGTGCAGTCCAGCGCCGGGGATGGAGCCGTGGTATCCGGCGTCGCCGAAGGCGAAGATCCCCCCGTCGGACGCCACCAGCCAGTACCCAGCCGCGGTCTCCCGTCGGGGTAATCCCGACGATCGGCCGTTGGAGGTGCAGTGAGCCCGTCGAGCCGTGGAACTGGGCGGCGCCGAAGGTGAAGATGCCGCCGTCCGAGCCGACCAACCAGTAGCCGTGCGTCGCGGGCGGTGGGGCATAGGTGAATTCGTTCATGCCCTGTGTCGGGGTCGAGCTCGACGACCCACCGCCTGTCGTGACCGTCACTACGACCTGATCGGTGGCGGTGCCGGCCGGATCGGCGGGCGCGTCTGCGGTGAGCTGGCCGTTCCAGTCCACTTGGACGTTGCTGGCCGGCACGCCGCCGAAGAACACCTGCGGTGACGTTCCGAAGTAGTTGCCCTCGATCGTCACCGGAGTCCCGGCTGCGTTGTTCGACGAGGAGGTCGGGAGCACCTGCACCACATCGGGCGGCGTCGGCGAGCTCGGTGTGGGCAGCGAGCTCGTATACGTGGTGTCGATCATGGGGCCTGCCGGATCGATCTCGTTAGCGAAGATCTCTGCATACTGTCCGTTTGCAGTGTTGCCGTCACCCATCATCGCCGTCTGGTTCGCCGTTGTTCGTCCAGGCCCCGAGGATGTTGTCGCGGTGTCCCCAGCAGCCAGGATCGGTTGGCGACGTGCAGTCGCGGTTGGTCCCGCCGTAGCCGTCGTCGTACATCCAGGCGAAGTCGGCACCGAGTGGTGTGTCGTCCTGGGCGAAGATCGACCCCGCCTGGTTGAAGAGGTAGCCCGTCGGCGGAAGAGGGTCGGTATTGCCCTGGGCGCCCACGTCTGCGCGGCCGTGTTCAGCAGAGGATCGAGCCCGGAAAACTCAGGGAGACCACGGTCACCCCGTTCTTCGTCCGTGATGATGAGCTGCTGCACGGGGACCGGATCGCTGGCGTAGTTGCTGGGCAGGACGAGCGGACCGAGCCCTTCGAGGGAACGGGCGTAGTTGATGTTGTGCAGGATCGAGTCGATGCAGCCGCTGCTGGTGTCGTCAACCGGCGAGAACGAGCAGTCGGGGTATCACCTGCGGCGTCACGTTGACCGTTGGATTCGAGGGTGGAAGGATCCCCGCGGCCACGGCCGGCGTGACGTCATCCGGACATGAGGATGACGGAAGAGCCGACCATTCCCGCCAGGGCAACTGCTATCCGCCCCATGCAACCTGCGCTGGTGCGCGCGCCACCTTCGAGCTGCATCACGCTTCCGTTTGCCCCCTCTGTGCGTGGAATCAGGTCAGCTCGGGGAAACGTAACGTAACATTTTGCTTCCGACACGCCGAGGGTCGGTACGCCTAATTGTGGGCCGCTTGGGTGCAGAACGGTTGCCGCCGAACACCGGCGTGGGTTAAACCTCGACGTCGCGCCCGCTCCGTTCAGCTTCGCATCAGCCCACGACATTGAGTGCGGACGCAAGCGCCTGCACCTGCTCGATCCGGAAGGCGGCGTGATGCCAGCCTTGGCCGCCACGGAGTCGAAACCGTGAAACGCGCCTTCGACGACGTGCAGTTCGCAGGGCACGCCGGCAGTACGCAAACGCTTGGCGTAGGCCATGTCTTCGTCGAAGAACAGGTCCAAGGTGCCGACACCGATCCATGCCGGCGGGAGGCCGGACAAGATTCTCCTCGCGGGCGGGTGCGGCCAGCGGGCTGACGCCCGGGGCACCGGGCTCGCCGCCGAGATACGAAGTCCAGCCGAACCGGTTCGCCTCGTTGTTCCACAGCCGGAAGTAGCGCTCGTCGAGGTCGGTGCGCAGGACTGTCCGGTCGTCGAGCATGGGGTATGAGAGGAGCTGGAAGCGCGGCGTGACCACTCCACGCTCGCGGGCCAGCAGAGCCAACGCAGCCGCCAGTCCCCCGCCCGCACTGGCTCCCCCGATGGCGATGCGGGCCGGGTCAACGTCGTGCGCGCTTGGCGAGCCACTCCAATCCCGTCATGACAATCGTGCAGCGCAGCCGGGAACGGGTGCTCCGGAGCCCGTCGGTAGCGCACCGCCGCAACGAGCGCACCGAGCTTGTGGGCAAAGACCTGGCACACTGCATCGTCCTGTGCCGGGCTCCCGATGATGAAGCCGCCTCCGTGAATCCAGAGGACGGCCGGGTACGGGGCGGACGCGGTCTCGCGGAGGCCGTGGAGACGGACCGCGACCGAGCCGTCAGTCTCGGATTCGACCCCTTGGGGCGATGACCGGCGCTCCATCAGCGGCTCCAGCCGGCGCATCAGCGGGAGACATCCGCCGGCCGCTCCCACCGCGCGGGAGCAGCGCCGCCATGCGTCGG
The DNA here is from genome assembly GCA_963726855.1 of uncultured Acidimicrobiaceae bacterium. Classification (GTDB taxonomy): domain Bacteria; phylum Actinomycetota; class Acidimicrobiia; order Acidimicrobiales; family RAAP-2; genus Bog-473. The sequence continues at coordinate 19,319 of CAVSEB010000004.1, read as the reverse complement.
AGGTCGGGATCGTAAGGGCGTCGAGAGCCATGGCGCCCGAGCATAAGCCGCTCCTCCTCAGCCGCCGTCGGTCTTTCGGGACTACCGGCAGCATGCCCCTCTGCGGCCCAGCCTTCTCTTATGCTCCCGTCGTGCGGGCGACCGTGTTCCGGCGACGTCGGCGCCCTCGCTGACCTGCGCCGCACTCGTCGGAGTCATCCCTGGGCTTCGGCACGCGCCGGCAGCGCAGTCGACGAGCACGCTTGCCCATCCCTTGGTCGGGGCCTACTACTACCTCTGGAATCCGGAGAACATGGCGACGGGCACCCTGCGGGCACACCTCGACCCGCCACAGCAACCGCCGGCCGCGTCTGGTGGACTCGCACGAACCCGAGACGGCGGCGCGGGACATCGCAGACGGCCCACCAGGCCGGGATCAACTTCTTCGCCATTGATTGGTGGCCCTACGACCCGGGATATTCCGGCGCCGGACTATGAACAGGCCGACGCCGCCATGAAGGACTTTCTCGCCGCGCCGGATCTCGACGAGATGAAGTTCGCGATGTTCTACGAAACGTGGAATCTGGGGTTCAATCCCCCATACGAGGCCACGCCAGTGACGCTGCAGATGGAACTCCATTTCGACTCGGACATGTTGGCTTCGCCACGCACTACTTCACGAACAAGTCCTATCTCCGGATCGACGGGCGGCCCGTGGTGTACCTGTACCTGACTCGGACGCTGACCGGCAACGTCGCCGCCATGATCCAGGGAGCACGCAAGGTGCTCAAAGAACACGGTTTCAACCCGTTCTTCATCGGCGACGAGGTCTACTGGCGAGTGACGCCGGAAGCACAATCACCGAAGGTCCGGTGCTGACGACGACGCCTCAGGTGCAGCGCATCGAGGAGTTCGACGCCGTGACGTCGTACATCCTCTACTACGGCGATCCCGAGCAGATGTTCGGACCCGGCGAACAATTCGACGGGCTATCCCGGGACGACGAACATCGCAGCCGACCAGCGGTTCCTTTTGGCCGTGTACCGCAACGCCACACGACAACAGTGTCCCGGTTATCCCCGACATCGACGCCAGGCTTCAATGATCGTGGATTCCGATTATCCGACGAACCATCCGGCACTGCCACGCCAGTGGCTGCCCGGTGCCGGACCGGCGTCCACGCTTGACGCCTTCTTCAAGTGTGTGGCCATCCCCGAGGTCGATCCGTCGCTGCCGATCGTGATGGTGACGTCATGGGACGACTGGAACGAGGATACCGGGATCGAGCCGATACCGGGGACTCCTACTCGAAGTGACGACAGCCCCTCGGGCGACGCCTATACCCAGGGCTACGAATACGGCGATGTGGGCCGGAAAGACGTGACCGTGCTCCGCCACGACGTGAGCCTCTTGGACCAATCCCTCTCGAGAGGCGGGCTCACAGCACACCAAAAGGCTTCCTTGGCCCACGAGTGCAGTTCGTCTCCGGGGTGATGGCGTCGTCGGACTCGTCCCATCCCCGGGCCGGTCGAATGATCAGACGCGGGGATGGGATTGGAGTCAGTTCGCCTTGAGCGAAAGGTCGCCACCGGAGACGACTTGCGTGAACTGACCGGACACCGTTGTGAAGTGGGTGCCACCGAGTCCACCGGAGTTCAGGACCCCGTACGTCGATCCTGAGGGAGGCGTGAACCCGGAGGCGACCTGTGCCGCCACGGTGCCAGCCAGGGCGGCGGTGGACGTCACATTGAGCACCCCGAAGCTGCTGGTGCTGGCCAGGCCGGGTTCGTACGTGCCCGTGCTGGCTTGCGTGTAGGTACCGGCCACGCCGAAAGTACCCCCAGCAGCAATGCTGAGCACGCCGTCGTTGGTGAAGTCGCCCGCCAGGATGTGCACGGGGACGCCTGCGTCAGTCACCGACGACGTCGCCGATGAACTCACCAGTGAGAAGCCACTTGCGAACGAGATTTGGGCGTTGCCGTCGAACACCACAACTTTCTTGTTCGTGAGATTGCCCCGCCAGGTTGATGTTGGTGGTGAAGCCACTCGCCGGTACTTCGAAGGTGCCCTTGTTCTTCAGCTTGGGGAAGCTGACCGTGGCGCCGAACCCGGGCTCGAGGGTCCCGAGGTTCTTGGCCGTCGTCGCCGTGACATTGGCGAAGCTCGAGCCACCATCCCCGATGGCCACCGTGTACAACTTCGGGATCGTCCCGGCGAGCGTTCCTACGATGTTGGCGATGAACAGATTGTCAGTCGCCACCCCAGTTCCGCAGCTCGGACCCGCAGGAACTGTCGAGGCAAACGTCAGAGGGTTGGCGATCGATGTCGACTGGCCGTCGAGCCCGACATGCACCGAATTACCGCAGATCGATCCACCCTGAATGGTCAGCCCATCCTGAACGGTGATGCTGCCTGAGTTGTCGATGAGGCCGTCCTGTGTTACCGATGCGCCGTTCTTCCCGGCAGGACTCGAGACGCCGAGGCTGCTGGACACGGCGATCGTGCCCGTTGCTTCGTTGACCAACGTCGATGTCTTCGTCGGCAAGCTGTAGGTGGTGGTGTATTGATGTCGAACGCTCCTTCATTGGTGAAGTTGGTGAAGCTCAGGTCTCGCCCGCGAACGACTGAAGACACCGCGTCGATGGTTCCCTTGTTGGTGATCGCCGCGGTAGAGGTGAGACTCCCTTCGAAGCCGAGGTTGAGCGTGCCTGAAATCGTCATGGCAGAGGGAATCGTGACGTTGGCGAAACCCGGCCCCACCATCTCCGACGCTGACCGTGTACGCCTTTGGGATCGAACCGCTGAGCGTCCCCTTGATGTTGGCGATGAACAGGTTGTCAGTCTCCACTCCTGTCCCGCAGCTCGGACCCGCAGTGACCGTCGAAGCAAAGGTTAGAGGGCTGAGGATGGATGTCGACTGGGCGTCGGCTCCGACGTGCACGGGGGTACCGCAGATCGATCCGCCGTTGACGGTGACCGCGTCCTGCACGACGAAGCTCCCGGAGTTGTCGATGACCCCGTCCTGGGTCACCGTCCCCGTCTGACCGCTGGGACTCGAGATCAGGAGGCTTTCTGTGGCTGCCACGCTGATCGTTCCCGTTGCCGTGTTCGTCAACGTCGACGTGTTCAGAGGCAAGCTGTACGTGGTGGGCGTGTTGACGTCGAACGCCCCTTCGTTGGTGAAGCTGGTGAAACTGATCGTCTGCGAATTGAAACTGGACGCCAGAACATCGACGGTGCCTTGGTTGGTGATGGCGGAAGTCGAGCTGAGGCTGCCCTCGAAACCGAGGTTAAGAGTGCCCAGGATCGTCATGGCGGACGGGATCGTGACCTTGGCGAAACCGGACCCACCATCTCCGATGCTGACCGTGTACGCCGCGGGGATGTTCCCACTCAGGTTTCCGGTGATGTTGGCAATATAACATGTTGTCGGTCGCCACCCCGCTCCCACAGCTCGGGCCGGCGGTGACCGTCGAGCCAAAGGTGAGCGAACTGGCGTCGTCGCCGACTGTCCGTCGAGCCCCACATGCAGGCGTGTACCGCAGATCGATCCGCCGTTGATGACGACCGCGTCCTGGCCACGGCGATGGTACCGGAGTTGTCGATGACACCGTCCTGGGCCACCGTGCCCGTCTGGCCGCTTGGGCTCCTGACCGAAAGCGTCTCCCCGGTCGCCACACTGAGCGTGCCGGTTGAATCGTTGGTCAACGTCGCAGCAGACGTGGGCAGGCTGAGTGTGCTGGTCTGGTTGACGTCGAAGGCACCCTGATTGTCGAGCGCCGACAGGTTCAGCGTCGCACCGCCAAAGGTCGAGCTCGGAACCTCCAGTGTTCCAGTGTTGGTGAAGGCACCTGGGACGGTGAGAGTGGCCCCGAGTCCCGGCTCGATCGTGCTGGAGTTGGTCACGCTTGCGAAGGTAACGTTGGCTGCTTCCCGCTCCCGCTGTTCCCAATGGCGAGTGTCGGTGTTGACCCCGACATTCCGACTGTCAGGGCTCCGGCCGAGATGGTCTCGTTGCCGATGGCGACCGTGTAGGTCCCGGGAGCCGTGATGCAGGCAGCCGCACGTGCCCCTGGGGGCGCGTTGTTACTCCAGTTGGCATTGGTGTCCCAAGATCCACCGCTCGAGTTGGTCCACGTGTCACCTGAGCATGTGGCAGCAGCGGCGGGACCGGCGGTGGCGACAAGGCCCACCGCGGCCACTCCGGTCGTGGTTCCAATGGCGGCGATTGCCATCAGCGCCCGGATCCACATCCTGGATCTGGGCGCGGAAACTCCCGCCGAAGTCGCGACTTACTGAAGACATTTGTGCCTCTTTCTTTCCGCCGCACAGTCATGTGCTTCATCCCGCGTCGAGCACAAGCTCGACAACACACGCACAACGGTAATGGGATTGTGCACGGATTACTACCGAGAATTGCGGAAAATCGATGCTGTCACTCTGCGTAATTCCACGCGAAGTACAAAGGTCCAACGGTAGTGACTTTTGTCATATTTGAGAGTCAAGACAGTTGGATTTCAATGCCACTTCTTTGATGAATGGCGCACTTCGTGAAGCTTCTCTGGTGCTCACGTCGGTCGCATCTGCCGCGGTCGAAGCCGGCGGCGTCACGTCCGTGACGACAGCGCTCCCTTGCGCTCTCGGTGAACGTCCGCTTCTCCGCGGCCGAAACGTCCCAAAGGCTGTCGACCCTCATGAATTACTCGTGAGCAGCAGGCTCCTGAATCCGCGATGGGTCGGACGCAAGCCCACTTTGGCGCTCCATGCAGATCCAACTGGTCAAGCGCCTAGGGAGAGGTCCTCGAGCAATTGAGCACCTCTCGAGGCGCGTCCCGTGCTGGAGTGTGGTTGCAGAAATGCGGATCGGTTGGCCCGGCCTTCTGAATCCCCTCGCAAGGAGTTTCCAAAACGCAGGTAGCCATCGCGCCAAGAGAAATGCAGTCCCAGTCGTTGCTGTGGGTCGCAAGCGAACCATGAGTGGCAACTGCGTGGGGAAACGGCAGATGGAAATGATGAAGGGGCGGGACCCAATGGGTCCCGCCCCTTCGAAGAGGATTTCGTCCTCGTCAATTGTTCAGCAGCTGTAGTAGAGCGGCATTCCCCCAGAGAGGGCCTCGAGCGCTGCCGAGCCTCCCGGGGTGGGGTCGCACGGGATGTTGTCAGGATTGCCCGGCACCGAGTTGGGGTCGGTGGGGCCGTACTGGTTGTCGATGGGCGCTGACGGCGGAAGCCCGTCGGTTGGCGGTCCCGGGTTGTTGAATCCACTGAAGTCCACCACGTTGATGGTGTTGGTGTTCCACATGTTCCCGGCGAAGTTGTTCTCGACCGCACCTGCCGGATTGGAGTTCAACCCGTCCTGGTTCGGCGCGTAGGCACCTTCGACCACAACTCCAGCCTCGTCGTTAGTTATCGTGTTGCCGACGAAGTCATCGAGGCTGCTGCCGTAGGCGGGGTCGCCGGGATTGCAGCTCCCTGTGAACGCACAGGCCGAACCCGGTCCACCCACCACGATCCCAGCCTGGCTGTTGGTGATGGTGTTGCCCGTGTTGCCTCCGCCGATTGCACCAATGTCTGCATTGGAGACGCCGGTCAAGAGCAGGTTCCCCTGGGTGCTGGTCGTGATGCTATTTCCTTCGACCACCACCATGTTGCTCGTGCTGTCGAGCTGGATGCCCTCACCGTAACCACCTTGTCCAGCGGAAGCTCCCGTGGAAGTGGCGCCCGACACGGTGTTGCTGTCGATGTCCCACTCACCAATCGGTGTAGCGACGAGCCCGAACTCAGCGATCTCGCCGGCGTAGATGTTCACGTCGCTGTTGGACACGTGGTTGTTGTCAACCGAGACCGTCCCAGCGTTGAGAACCAGGATGCCGCTAGCCGAGTTCCCCTCGCCCCCTCCGGCGTAGCTGTCCCCGGAGACGGTGTTGCCACTAATGGTGGTGGCGCCAGCGCCGAAGTCCTGGATGCCGTTCTGGGCGATCGCGTTGGTCGGACCCTCACCCTGCACGGTCGAGTTCGTGATCGAGCAGTTGGTGTTTTGGTCGTCGCAAGTGATGCCGTTCTTGTCGTAAGCGGGGGTGTATGCCCCGAAACGGACCGGTGACCCCTTGGGCGCAGTCACGCTGGTGGTACCGGTGATGAACAGAACCTTGCTCGTGTCCTTGGTGGCGCTCAGGTCGAACCCGTCAACGATGACGGAACCAGACGTGAAGCCAGCTGGGACCTTGGCGACTGCAAGCTGATCGTTCGAGTAGGTGCCAGCCGGCAGCTTCGCGGTCGTCGTAGTTGTCGAGGCGGGAGACAGCATCGAGACGCCGTTCATGCTCACCGTCGAGGACCCGCCGGCCGAGCTGTCCACGTAAATGCCTTGGCCACCCTGGCAGCCGAAGAGGTCAGCCGGCATGTCGATACCGTTGACTGAGACGTTGTTAATCGATCCAGAGGCGTTGTGGTAGTAGATGCCCACATAGTCCTGGCCGCAGCCTTGACCGTCACCGTCGAGGAATCCGCTTGCGTTCGCTCCGCTCACGGTTAGGCCTGACAGAACAAGGCGGGTAGTGCCCGGTGCCACGTCGATGACGTAGTACTGCGGCTGGGAGCTGTCGGTGTCCGTGTCACTCAGCAGCCCGGCTGAGGGGGGCTGGATCACGGTTGTGGCCCCGGCACCCTTGATCTTCACGTTGTCGTTTGCCGTCGTGAGGCTGAGCTGCTCGGTGTACGTGCCGGCGCCCACTTTGATGATGCCCCCGACTCCGCTCGCTGCCTGCTCAGCCAGGGCGTGGGTGATGGTCTGGCACGGAAAGGTCTTCACTGTGCACGCATTGCTGGTGTCTGTACCGCTCGCTGCGACATACCACTTGGCAGTAGAGCCAGAGGCTGACGCTGCAGGAGCGGTGATGGCGAGGAAGCCTGCCACCATGCTCAAGACGGCCAGTGCCGAAACGGCAACTGGAATATGCAATCTCATTTTCATCGGTTTCCTACTTCCGCTCGTTGGATGCCGACTAGGGCGTGACGCTGAATTCGATCGGACCGCACGATCAGGGACCCCTCCCCTCGACACGCGAGACGGTATCACCCCGCGTTGCGGTTAGCATCTTGAGTTGGGACGAATCTTGAGCCGTGGCGGGAGCCTGGCCGAAGTCGGTAGTCGACTCGTTCTTCAAATTATTGCAGTGAGAGTGGAGCCATCGTGGTGAGAAGTCAGCGGAGACGGGCAACCGTGACGGGCTCGCTGCTGGTGGTCACACTGTCAATAGCTCTGGCAGCGTGCGGCTCGGGGCACCCCGCTCGTCGTGTTCCATCTTCAACAGCCTCGAGCACGACGACGACCAAACCCTCGCCGACCTCCACGTCTGTGGCCGGATCCGGCTCGCAATCGACTACCTCGTCGACCGCCGTCACCCCCACAACCCAGCTGACACCGCCCAAGGGGGGTCGACCTTCCCCCCATATTTGAGCGCGAGGGGATCGGGTCGAGGTCGTGGCACTCCGAAACCTGGCTTTCTGACCATTCCGTTCGAGTCGGGCTGCCCGGGCTTTTAACCGGGATCTCTTTGCCCTAGGCATCTGGGTGGATCATGCCTTATACCGCCTACTGCGGATAATGGGCATGAGCAGGGGTGATTCGGACCAGATGGGTGCCGGCAATACGCCCGCGCTGGTCGTTCCGACGTCGCCTGTGAACATTCTGTGATCACGATGGACGATTCGTGACGCATCGATGGTCGATTCGTGACGCATGGTGACCAACCGGCAAAGCGGCGTCTTCAAATGCGGCGACGCCGAGGGCTCGCCGACAAAAGCGACTGACACGATGGCTGGCTCAATGCTGCTCCGCATGCACCAGGTGCATCTGTGACCACCCGATCCGAAGGGCTGTCATCCATGGAGTGTTCATCGGGCTGGTGTTGGGGTTGCTTCAAGGATTCCTCGGCACCGGCAGCGCCGTGTTGTCGGCCGCCGCAGCTCTGACCGTTGCCATAGTTGCCGGCGGCGTCGCCTACCTCGCCACCTGACGCAAGGCGAAGCGCCTTCGGAGCATGGCCTGAACCCGTGGCTGTGGCCTAAGCGATGCCGTTACCCGCCCACGGTCCCGGCGACGGTTGGTCAGATCTTCCCCGCGAGCCAGCGAGGGCGTACCCGCGCCCGCAGCTGGTAGCGAGTGATTCGGAGCGAATCACCACCTTTCCTTTTCACTACGTCCAGATGATCTTCGCCTTTTCCGCACTTGCACGCACCACGGATCCGTCGAGCGTCAGGTTTTGAGGATTGAGTCCTATTGCGGGCAGCGACACCGAGATTTCGAGCGGACCGTCAGGTGGCAAAGGGAAGACCCAGGCCCACGCCTGCCAACCACCAGGCCCAGCTCCGCTCCGACTCGTGACGGTCTGGATCGGCTCCGTAGGGACCCCGTCTTCATCCTTTTCCACAACGAAGTGGCCGCGCTTTGCAGTTCTCCCGTCGGAAAAGCGCACCGTCACCTCAGGTATCCACTCCGATCCTGCTGCGCTGATCATTGCCAGTGCATCTCTCACCCTGCGCGGATTAACGCGGCGCACGAAGTTGATGGTGAAGCCGTTCGGATAAACGTCGAGGTGATCAATTGCCAACGCCACGACATCACTCTCGAAGAGGAGAGCGTTTACCGGAACCACGGCAGGGACCACCCCTTCGGACGGCCGGTCCCACAATGGCGGGACCCAACCTGGTTCGTCGGCGGCATCGTGTCGATGCGCGACGGCGACGGCTCCGTGAGGCGCTGCTTCGGTCATGAGCATGATCGTTTCTTGACGCACTCTTCCCGGTTCAACTCCGAGGCGCACCAAGACAGCGATCGCGACACCTTCACCTTCGCGCAGTAGACCGAGGAGCAGATCTCCTGTGTCGATGTATGACCGCCCCAGCTGCATCGATTCACGCAGGGAGAGCTCGAGGACCTTCTTGGCCCGAGGCGTGAACGGTGGAGATCCACTTGGCGGCGTCCCGGCCATTCCGACCGTCTCTGTGACCTCTGTGCGCACGGCGGCGAGGGAGATCCCGAGGTTCTCGAGCGCCTGAGACGCCACACCCTGCCCCTCTGCCAACAAGCCCAAGAGGAGGTGCTCGGTACCAATGAAGGAATGACCGAGCAGGCGCGCTTCCTCTTGGGCCAATACGAGCACTCTGCGAGAACGATCGGTGAAACGTTCGAACACGCCCGCAACGCTACCGGGCTGATGTCGAGGACCGAATTGAGGGCCGAGCGGATGGCAAATGCTCAGCGCACCCGGCGTCACGCCATGAGCAACGAATCGCTCATACGGCTCACGGTCTGTGCGGCAGGTTTCTCGCGAGCCTCCGCAGCTCACGCATCTCTCGAGGGCCTTCAAAGCGGTCGAGACGCCCCCGTGTGAACGGAACGCTGCAATTGAACCAGGCCAATGGGTAGAACACGACGGGCGTCCGAATGATCCTGTGGAGAAAAGCTCGACGGCGCCCCAGCTTCGCGGCGCAGGAAAAGCCCCCGCCATCGGAAATCCGCGGACGGGCCGCCCACGTCTTTCCATTCCAATAACGCCAGCGGTTCTCCGCCGCGGGGTCCTGGTGCCAGCCCCGAGGGACAGATTCGCCTTCCACGAAGGCAAATCCTGGCAGGTGTCGACGGCGCAGATCGACCGTCACTGCCGGCGGGACATTGCACCGCGAGTCTCAGGACCGTTGCAATCGGGGGCGGTCGAGGCGAATAATCGAAGCACTGCAACGGCCACACACATACGGGGGGGTTGTTGCAGTCGGAAGCTGGGCCGATGCGGAACTAGGTGGCATGGTCCGCGTCGGCCCGCTCCCGGCGGTCACCGACCGTGTGGTGGTCTGGCTCGTCCGGCCCTCAAATCAGGATCTTGCAACCTTCCCAGCAGTGTCCCTGCGCCCGAGGTGGATCGTGTGGATCCTGTTTCTCCTCGGATTCATCGCGAGCTTCGACGCTGTCCTGGCCATCTCTTCACAGATGTCGGTGTCTGGGCGTCGGAGCGGAGTCGTCAGAGGAACGTGAGGCGGGTCGCTTCCTCTTTGCCTTGGGAGAAACCGGCGCGGGCGGCCGGGGTGCGGGTCGCCGGGTCCATCTGGTTCGTGCCCATCGCGGCACGGGAATCGGCGTCAGGCGTGATCACCTCGACGTGGCTGCCCCGGTCGCGCAGAACCTCCACCTGGGACTCCAGATCCATGCCCCATTCCGGTGGTCTGTGCAGGCCCTCGAACTGACCTTCAGGCAATGTGCCGCTCCGTCCGCCGAACGGCGAGAGCACCACGACATTCGCATAGCCCGAGGCAAGGTCGGCGTTTTCAGCGGAGCGGACGCCGCCGTTGATGTAGTGAGTGCCATTGATATTGATAGTGGGAGAGGATCCCGGTAGCGCAGTGGCCGCGGTGACCGCGTCGACCAAGTCGACGCCCGAATGGCGGTCGAAAGAAGCCACCTCGCCTGTGTGCGCGTTCACGGCGACCACGATCATCGGCCTGGCCGGCCATTCATGGCGAGGCAACCGGGCGGCGACGACAGCGCGGTGCTGTCCGGCCGTGGATTCCAGTACGGGGTCACACTCCAACCCGAATGCGCCCATCGCACGTTGTAGATCGGCAGCGGAGGTAGCGGCGGCGGAGATGGCCCTCATCCGCTCGAACACTGTGGCCATCGGCAAGGCCGGCGGCCGTGCGCGGTTCTGTCCGACCGGTTGAACAGGCGGGGATATCACCGAGGCGAACAGTTCAGCCGGCGGTATTCCGCTGCGCAGCTGCGCTGCCGCGGTCGCACCGGACGACGTGCCGATCACCAAATCGGCGGCCTCTGGCAGATCGAGACCGGCTTCGGCCACGCCTGCGACGATCCCGATCTGCCAGGCATTTCCGGCAGCCCCACCACCACCGAGAACCAAGGCAAGGTTGTGAGCCACCTGCGGGAACGACGTACGTCGCGCCGAGCCAGGCGTGAAGGATTGGTTTTTGCCCCCAGTCGGTGGGAGCGATTCTTGAAACTGCGACATGTCTTGGTCCCTTTCAGGGCATCCGAGATACGGGCACCCGAGGACCGACGACGAAGCTCTAACGGCTCCGGAGCGAAGGGGTGAGTGCCCGACGGTGTACGAAAAGAATCGGAACCACCTCCTTAGATCGAGCGCTGTGACAACGCTGCCGAACGGAACTGGTTTTTCAGAATAGTCGGGGTAAGGAATTGGTGTCGAGGCGCCGCCGCTCAAGCGGCACTCGCTTGCCTTTCTCTCGCCACTCCCGCTCGGTGCTCTTACCCGACGGAACGTTTCGCTGCCGGTGCGAACCTATTGGCTATCTGTTCGTGAACCTCTGGGGGCCGTGCCGGGGCACTCAATGGGCACCTCGAACCTGGCTGCGCTGGTCTGCGGCCCGCTGTTGCATGGCATCAGGGGATCTCTCGGTGAAATTCTGGCGATGAGCGTGACAGGAGGGGCGCAGACCCCGGGACCCGAGAGCGAGCTCGAGAGGACGCAGGAAAGGCTGAGCTGGGTGCTCGAACAAATCGAGACCCAAGAGTCAGCTGAGGTCCGTTTGCACCTCGGTCAGCTAAGAGAGCAGATCATCGAAGACATCGAGGTCTGAAGCAGGGGATCACCGAGTTGCAGATAGATGGTCCTGACTCTCATTTCGGCTCGCATTCAGGTTGCAGCCGTCCATCGATGTCGTCCATCGATGGCCACCCGGACACGAGCGTAAAAGACCCTGGACATGCAACTCCCATTGGTCATACTATAGCGCTACCGGGGGTGCAGGCAGGCGACCGTGCGGTCTCCGGCGTTGAGACGAACCACTTTGTCGAGACGAGGCACTCCGAGGAGCGCGCATGGGCGATGGACGGACTTAGGCAGCGGTGAGTAGGGCCCTGTGAACGCGCACCTCCTCAGCGTCATCATCCCCACCCACGACCGGGCCGATCGCGTTCTCGACGCCGCCGCCTCGGTGCTCGCCCAGGAGGGCGCAGCGCTCGAGGTCATCATTGTGGACGACGGGTCGACCGACTCAACTCCCGAGGCCCTCGACGCCCTGGCGGGCCGGGACCGGCGCGTCAGGGTGCTGCGCAACCCCGAGCCCCTCGGGCCCTGCGAGGCGCGCAACCACGGCGTGGCTGTGGCCAGCGGAGACTTCATCGCCACGTGCGACGACGACGACGCCTGGCTGCCGGGCGCGGCCGCCGCCATGCTGGGCTACCTCGACGACCACGCCGAGGTCGGAGCGGCCACGGCGTGGCACCAGGTCGCCCGCGCCCGCAGCGTCGTCGACTTCCGCGGGCCGCTCGTCTACGGCAGCCACGAGCTGTTGTGGTCGAACGTGGCCGCCATCCCTTTCATCGTCGTCCGTCGCGAGGCGTTTTCGTCCGACCCGTGGTACGACCCGGCCATCGCCGGTGGGGAGGACTGGGAGCTGTGTCTGCGCTGCGCTCTGGAGCGGCCATTCCGCACAGTCCCCCGCGTGCTCTACAAGTACCGCCAGCACGGCGGACCCCGGGTTACCAGCCATGCCGAGCGGCACCGGCAAGTACGGGCCGCGCTGGTCGAGAAACACGGCGCCCTCATGTCTCCGGCCTGCGTCGCCTACCACCGCACTGTCATGGAGCTCCTGATGGGGAAGAAAGGAGCGGCGGGGCGGCTTCTCGCCGAGGAGGCCGTGCACCATCCGCTGTCGGGCGGGCGGGCGGCGGCGACGCTCGCTGGTGTCTGGACGGCGGCCGGGATCGGCAAACGCCGCGGCGACCCGGGCTTGGCGTTCCGCACGTTGGCCCGTCTGGCCGAACCGGTTCGGCAGTCACATTGAGGGCGACGCATTCTTGTCCGCCCTGATAGCTGCGACGGTCGGCGCCCAGCGGCCCGGATGGTCCGCCACCTCATCGGCCTCAGACCCTCAGCTCGTCCTTCACCGTTGACCGTTTGGTTCGGCCACTGGGGCTCGCGGCGCGTTCGATGCGGGCAGACCGAAGAACTGGTTCGCCACCGTGATGCCGCCGGTCCCATACGCGCCGGACTTGAGCCCGTTGGATGCCCAAATCACGTTGATGGTGCGGACCTTGAACCGGCACTCGATCTGCTCGTCGGTGACGGCGAGCACGTCGGTCGGGCCCGCGTTGTCGTGCGCCACCTCACTGGCGACGTCCGAGCGGATCAGCCTCTTGGGCCGGCGCTCGCAGTTATCCGCATTCTCCCAGCTAGTCGGGCTGCCGGGATTTGAACCCGGGACCTCTTGACCCCCAGTCAAGCGCGCTAACCAAGCTGCGCCACAGCCCGTGTCGTGTTCTCCCAGCTCAGCTAAGGGACCACTACCCTGCAACGATATCGCCGGGGTCTCTTGACGACACTCTGTCGACCTTCGATCCGTGGCTCGGAGCAGGGGTTACAAGTTAGCCCGCTCTGAAGGGGCCGAGGAGCAGGTTGGCGGCCCTTGCCGACTCGTGCCTCGGTCCGGAGTCGGCGGCGAACATGGTCGCCCAGATGCTCAACCAGGAGGGTCCGGAGATCTTCTGCGCGCCGTCGACGGGACACTGGCTACTCGAGCCCGCGACGTCGTGCCGGTGGCCACTCCTGGAGGCCCTGTGACGGCGAGCGTGACGGCCTTCCGACACATGCCCGAGAACGATCGGATCGGTCTCGTTGCCATACTGCGATAAATCCGAAAGTTTCCCGGCCCGGACGTCTTCGTGTGTGGCGACGTGATCGGACTCGAGAACAGCGGCCGCGGACTGCAAAGAGGTGTGATCGAATGGCGCCATGGTCCTCGATATCGCCAACGACATGCGCCTCGACCCTCGCCTCCGGGGCATCCTCGCCGCCATGCCCCAACGCAACCTCGGCGACGTGGCCAGCCGTGAGCAGCTCATCGCCGAGAGCAACACGCCCGAGGCGCTCGAGGCGCAGGATGCGTTCCGGGCCATCCAGGACCTGTGCGACAGCGAGGAGTACGCGCCTTCGGCCGGGCTGGCCGTGCGCACCATGCAGATCGCGTCCGAGCCGGACGGGAACACCATCAACCTGCGCATCACCAAGCCGGACACGACCGATGCGCTGCCGTGCGTCTATTACATCCATGGCGGCGGCATGGCCACGATGTCCTGCTTCGACGGGATGTACCGGGGCTGGGCCAAGCTGATCGCCGCCAATGGGGTCGCCGTGGTCATGGTGGACTTCCGCAATTGCGTCGTCGCCTCCTCCGCCCCCGAGGTGGCACCTTTCCCGGCCGGCCTGAACGATTGCGTGTCGGGTCTGCGCTGGGTCGTCGCGCACGCCGACCAGATCGGGATCGACCCCGAGCGCATCGTCGTGGCCGGCGAGAGCGGGGGCGGCAATCTGACGCTGGCCACTGGGCTCAAGCTCAAGCGCGACGGGGACCTCGGACTGATCAAGGGCCTCTACGCGCTGTGCCCCTACATCGCCGGGCAGTGGCCCACACCAGAGAGCCCGTCCTCGGTCGAGAACGAGGGCATCTTGCTGACCCTGCACAACAACCGGGGCGCTATGGGGTACGGGATCGAAGCACTCAATGAGCGCAACCCTCTGGCCTGGCCGTCGTTCGCCGACATCGAGGACGTGACCGGCTTTCCTCCCACCGTCATCAGCGTGAACGAGTGTGACCCGCTGCGCGACGAAGGCATCAACTTCTATCGGCTGTTGCTCAGAGCGGGCGTTCCGGCTCGTTGTCGCCAGATGATGGGGACGATGCACGGGACCGAGATCTTCAACATCGCCTGTCCCGACATCAGCCGGGACACGGCCCGGGACATCGCAGGCTTCACCCGCGACTGATCCATCCTGGGCCGGCGCACTACGCTCCGCCTTCAATGCCCGCATCCCCCGCACCACCGAGCCTCCAGACACGCGCCTTCGTCGCGCTCCCGCTTGCCTTCGCGGCCGTCCTCCTGGCCTTGCCGGGCGCGTCAGCGGCTGGCGCCAGCACCCCCGCGAAACAGCCCACCACCAAGGTGGTCCGGGCCGCCCTGCCTCCCGGGAAGATCAATTACATCCTGCTCATCGAGCTCGAGAACGAGGGCTACGGCCTCACGTTCAGCCCGATCTCCCCGGCCCGCTACCTGAACACCACGCTGCGCCAGAGCGGGGAGCTGCTTGCAGAACTACTACGCCATCGGGCACGACAGCCTGGACAACTACATCGCCCAGGTCTCGGGGCAGGCCCCGACCGCGGACACCCAGGCCGACTGCTCCGCCAACGGCTTCGCCTTCGCCGACGTCGAAGCCCGGGACGCCCGACGCCAACAAGGCGGTCAACCCCGGCCAGGTGGACGGTGCAGGGCTGCGTCTACCCCGTCGTCGGTGCAAACGATCGCCAACCAGCTCGACGCCAAGTACCCGCCGAACAAGACCACCCACGTCGCGGCCTGGCGGGCCTACGAGCAGGACATGGGGAACACGCCGTCGCGCGACGGCGGCAAGGCCGACCCCAGCGGCGGCACCGACTGCGGCCACCCGGCGATCGGCGCCACCGACACCGCCGAAGTGGCGACGCCCGACGGACCAGTACACGACCCGGCACAATCCCTTCGTCTGGTTCCACTCGATCATCGACAACACGGCGCTGTGTGACGCCAACGTCGTCCCGCTCGGCCCGCTGGCAGCGAACGGCACCCCCTCCCCCAAAGGGCACCTGGCTCAAGACCTGCACAGCCTGAAGACGACGCCACGCTTCGGCTTCATCACCCCCAACCTGTGCAACGACGGCCACGACGGCACCTGCGCCGGGCCCAACAGCGTGGGGACCACCACCGGCGGCCTGGTCGGAGCCGATGACTTCCTGCGGGCCTGGATGCCGCTGATCGCCGAAATCGCCGGCCTACAAGAGCGGCCAGATGCTCGTCGTCATCACCTTCGACGAAGCCGACGTGACAACGACACCCAGGCGCTGCTGCGGCGAGGTGTCCGGGCCCAACACCCATGCCCCGGGCAATGCCGGCGACGCCACGGACGCCCAGGCCCCCGGCGGTGGCCAGATCGGCGCCCTGCTCCTCAACTCGAAGTACATCGTGGCCGGCTCGACCGACACCAAGGGCGTCTACAACCACTACTCGGCCTTGCGGAGCTACGAGGACCTGCTCGGGCTGACCAAGGGCGGCACCGACGGCGAGGGCCACCTGGGCTTCGCCGCCGCCAAGGGCCTGCGTCCCCTTCGGCACCGACGTGTTCCCGCAGCACTACAACCCGTCGCGGCCAAGACCACCCCGTAATCGGGCTCGATCAGTCGACCCGGCGCAGCGACTCTCGGTAGCGCTTCGCGTTCTCCACGTACTGGTCGGCCGAGATGCCGATCATGAACTGGTCCGAGCGGCCCTCGAGAATCTTGGCCGGGATCCCGAGCGCCAGGGCGCCGGGCGGGATGACCATGTTGTTCGGCACCACGGCGTTGGCGCCCACCGTGGCACCGCTGCTCACCACGGCGTGGTGCAGGATCGACGCTGCACGAACCCGCCAACGACTTGTCCTCGAGCCGGCAGCCCTCGAGGTGCGTGAGGTGCCCGACCACGCACCCGTCGCCGATGATCGTGGGGAACCCCGGACCGGCGTGGATCACCGTGCCGTCCTGAATGGACGTAGCGCGCGCCGATGGTGATGGTGCCGTAGTCGCCGCGCAAGACGGCGTGCGGCCACACGCTCGACTCCGCACCGATGACGACGTCGCCGATGATCACCGCGTCGGGATGGACATAGGCCTCGGGATCGATCCTCGGTGCGACGCCGTCAGCTCGTAGATGGGCACAAAACGACGCTACACGTGGCCGGCGATCCAGCTGATCCCCTGGTAGCCGCGGTAACCCAGGTAGATGATGCTGGCCACCAGCATGGCCTTGAAGTACCACGGGATGGGCCCGCGCTCCTGCTCGGCCAGGATGGTCCCGCACGTCGGGCACTCACCCTCTTCGCCCAGGTCCTCTTCCTCGACGAGCGTGTCGCACTCCTCGCACCACGGCATCAGCGCACTCGCACGTCACTTGCCCCCGATGCGCACCCGCAGCTTCATCGGCGTCGCACCCATGTCGAACTTCTCCCGTAGCCCGCGCTCGATGTAGCGCAGGTACGTCTGGGGCAGACGGGCGTTGACGAAGAGGGTGAAGGTCGGAGGGTCGATCGCCCCCTGCACGATGTAGCGGATGCGCGCCCGCGGTGCCGGCCTGACGAGCCTGCAGCTCCTGGACGGTGCGGTTCAGCACGCCCGTCGGCACCCGCTGGTGGTACGCCTCCTCCGAGTCGCGCAGCGCAGGGAGGATCCGGTGGACCCCCTTGCCCGAGAGGGCCGAGACCTTCAGCACCGGCGCCGAACCGAGGAAGGCCAGGCGGTCCCCCACCCCGGCCATGACGTCGTCGCGGTCGTCTGTCGGCACCTGGTCCCACTTGTTCAGCACGACGATGGCCGGGCAGCCCGACACGCCGATGCGCTCGGCCAGCCGCTGGTCCTGGTGGGAGGCACCCACGGTGGCGTCGATGACCAGGAGCGCGATGTGCGGCCCGCTCCAGCGCCCGCAGCGCCCGCAGCGTGGCGTGCTGCTCGGTGCCCCGATCGGTCTTGGACGGGCGGCGCAGGCCCGGCGGTGTCGATGAAGCAGATCGGCCCATCCGGGGTGTCCACCACCGTGTCGATGGTGTCGCGCGTCGTCCCGGGCATGTCGTGGACGATGGAGCGCTCCTCGCCCAGCAACCGGTTGAAGAGGGTCGACTTGCCGACGTTGGGCCGACCGATGATGGCCACCCGGGGCGTAGCGGGATCCGCCTCGGCACTGCCGGCGCCACCGCTGGCCCCGTGCCCCACGTCGACGCGGACAGCGTGGCCATCCCGACGTCGCCATCGCCGTCCGCCGTCCTTCGCGTCGCAGGATCGGGCAGCAGCGAGACCACCGCGTCGAGCAGATCGCCCGTCCCCCGCCCGTGCAGCGCGCTCACCGGGTACGGGTCACCCACGCCCAGGCCACGAACTCCCAGCCGGCGGCCTCCCGGTTGGCGTCGTCCACCTTGTTGACCACCAGCCGCACCGGCGGCCCGGCCCGGCGGATCACCTTGGCCGCGGCCAGGTCCTCCTCGGTCACCCCGATGGCCACGTCGACCACCATCAGGATGACGTCCGCCTCGGCCAGGGCCCGCTCGGCCTGCTGGCTCACCTTCGCCGTCGAGATCGTTGCCCGCAGCCAGCCAGCCTCCGGTGTCCATGATGGAGAAGGGCACGCCGGCCCACTCCGCGGTGAGCACCTTGCGGTCGCGCGTCACCCCTGTCTCTTCCTCGACCACGGCGGCGCGCGTCCCCACGATGCGGTTCACCAAGGAGGACTTGCCCACGTTGGGGCGCCCGGCCACGACCACCATCGGGAGGCTCATGCGGCGCAGGTCGGGCGAAACGAGGTGCCGTCGAGGGCCTGACGCAGCGATCGCCCGTCGCACGGCACCACCTCGACGGACGCGGGCAGGTCGGCCAGGGTCAGGCCGTCGAGGAAGCGGCCCTCGTTGAGGCAGGCGTCGGGCAGCAGCCAGCGCATGTTGCCTTCCAGAGCGCCGCGTCGCCGAGGTCCACCGCCGGCAGCGGCAGCACCGGCACCGGCACCAGCGCCACGAGCGCCCGGGCCACGTCCTCCCCGGTCAACAGGCCGGCCACGCCGATATTGCCACCGAAGAAGTCGTTGTCGATCGCCCGCACCTCGATGTCGTCCCGCGGGTGCGACGCCACCAACGGCGCCAGCACCGTCGCCCCGTAGGTCCCCGTGAGCACGGTCACGGGCCGCTCGTCCCGGCCAGCCGGCGCCGAGGGCAGGCGCAGCGCCCGGTAGCCCTCGGCCGGTGCGGCGTCGACCGAGGCGAAGAAGCCGTGGCGCACCCCGCCCGGCGCGCCCGAGCCCGGGCGGGCGAACGCCTCGATGAAGGCCCGTGACATGCCGATGCCGTTCTCGTGCTGTGGGTACCCCTCGTAGTGGCGGGCCGGCGGCATGTCGCGCCCGGCCAGGAGGTAGTACTCGTCGGCCGTGAAGACCAGGCGTCGCCCCAGCACCTTCTTGTAGATGTCCTGCCACTCCTCGATGGTCTCCACGACGCGCACCGCCTCCTCGGGTGTGTGCACCCGCATGGTGGGCTCGTTCGAGTAGCGGCTCAGACCGAGGGGCACCGCACCCACGCTGGCCAGGGTGGGATAGCGGTCGAGGATGCCGGCCAGGGTGTCCTCGAGTGCGTCGCCGTCGTTGATTCCCGGGCACACCACGACCTGGCCGTGCACCTCGATGCCGCCGTCGAGCAACACTTCGAGCCAGCGCAAGCTGGTCGCCCCCTTGGGGTTGCGCAGCATCGAGGCGCGCAGATCAG
>CAVSEB010000003.1:0-91658 GCA_963726855.1 uncultured Acidimicrobiaceae bacterium | reverse complement strand
GGATTGGGGCAGGTCGATTACCCGTATAACCGGCGGACTGGGATACCCCTTCTACGCGGCTTATCTCAGATTGGCCAAGCCATCCGTGTGATCCTCACAGGCGTCAACGACTTGTCGCCGATCTCCGATTCGTATCTCTCCCCGCCAAGCGACATCGTTCGGACAGCTGATTACCGCGATTGATTCAGTCGCATCGTGTTGCTTCCTTACGAACCGCCAACATCAGCAGGGTCAGTTCGTACGGCGAGGTCTGAGTGACGCTGAGCCGGAAGTTGTTCTGGATGATTGCTGGTCCAATGGGTTTCGACAAGGCCCCGATCGACAAATGTGTGAAACGGCCGCGGCATGATTGCTTGCAAGCGACGATGTCCGTGGGTTCGCCGGTATACCTTCATCCAGGAAGCGAGCCACCAGGGCGGTTGGGCTAAGAAGGAACCGATGGCTGCCACTCTTAACGACGAAATAGCCATTGGGTTCTGTCGTACTTTCGTGAGGATCGTCCGCAGCCATCCCGGAGACTTACACATTTTCGTTGCCAAAGCAGCTAAGGCTGAGCTACTCCTCGTCGCTTCGGCGCAAGGCCGAAAACGTTCCTCCAACCAGCGTACTGGTACCATCCAAGCGTTTGGCGGACTCCTGCTCCAACCCTGGTGCCCAAACGCTGAGATCGCGGCCAGGAGCAACAACAATGGATAAAATCAGGACCCAGAGACCGTCATTGTCTCCACGGGCGCAGCCACCCCAGCCGAGGATGAGGGCGGGCGCAACAATGAGGAGTCCGGCAGCGAGATGCCGGTTTCGTAGTCGACCCAGCCCATCACGATTGCACTGGCGAACGTCACCACGAAGAAAGCGACACCTGAAAGGTCAGGGTTGTGCCGAGCAGGCAGAGCGACAAGAGCGAGCCACTCGATCAACCCGACTCCGAGATAGGTCAGGACCTGCCAAAGGCCCCGGGCACGCTGGACGATCCCACCCACATCGACTCGAACTTTCCTCGCAGCTGACAGGAGCATTATCGGCTCCGGAGCCGTACTGCTAAAGCGGCTGCGCCTGGGGCCCTCCCTGGCCCAGGGGTCGGCTACGACATCTCCGGCGTTGTGGCCCAGGGGCGAGTCCGGGGCGGGGAATCGGTCAGCCGTCTTCCCGTCCAGGGAAGGGGTGCTCCCCGTAGAAATGCCGACATTGGCTCGCGGACGTCTTCCGAGATATCCGGTTTCACGTTGCTGTACCTGGTATCTCGCTGGTCTCGGTGCGGACCGGAGATCCAGAAGAACTCACCGGTTTGCCGGTCGGAGAAATTCCCCGGTCACCTTGCTTCCGCTGAAGGGTGCGCCCCATCCAGGTGGTCCTTCCATTTGTTGGAGAAACGAACCCAAACTGATCCACGCCGGGCCCATGTCGGTGTTGTATCCCGTTTTGAGTTCCACGAAACATGATCCGGTCGGGCATGCCCGATGATGCCACGGCGGATCGAGATCTGTCCCACCCATCCGGCGATCTGGGATACCTGACTCCAACCTCAATCGGCGGTCAAAGCAGCACGATAGGTGGTCATGAGCACGCCGGAGGAGCGGCAGCTAGCCGAGGACCGGATTACGGCACTCCGGGCCGAGTCGGATGGAGATCTCGTCTCGACCTACTTGAACCGGCCTGTCCACGAGCAGGTCGTGGCTGCCAGTGGTGCCCGCTACGACGTTGAGGTGCAAGCGTTCTGGGACCACCCTCGCAGCCCTGGGAATCTCCGAGTCAGAGTGGCGATTGACGACATTCCAGTCAGCCGAATACCGCACAGTCTGACCTGCGAAGACTTCATCCTTGCCCCGGATGGAAATTTTGTCGGCGAATGAACGACGCCTTCGATCCGGCGAACGGGGGCAGGTGCCCCATCGTTTGACCGTTACAGACCTGGGTGGGCTGTTCGAGCAATACAAATCGCTGTCCAGCCAAGGCATACTCAGAACCGCAATGCGTAGTAGGCGGGCTGCTCTTTCTTCCTTGCCCAGATGTCTCGATAGCGTTGCGTAGTCAAGTACGCCAGATAGCTCTTATGAGATTTTTGTGTTCCTGACTTCACCCTGTACCAGGTGTAGGCCATGTAGATCGTTAACGATGAAAACACGATGGACATGTATAACTAGAACTTTCTCACACGTCAGTGACGGCCAGGAGACTCACGGTCTACGTATCGGCGAGATCACTGCGATAGATGAGCGGCTGTCCACTTCCGGCCTGCCGCACGTAACCCTGAGGTGCCAGGTTGCCCCACCTTCCCGGCGATCTGGGGCACCCTCAGCGAGTTTGACTCGGCTCAACATCGATATGGAAACCTTGGCCGGTGAACGATCATGACCCTCAGCGTCCTGACTACATGCACGGCTGGAGATGGGAGGATCCTCGTTGGCGAGAATGGACGGGCAACGACGCTACAAAGATCCTGCATGAGGCGCTTAGGCGGGCCGTCGACATCCGAGACACGAATGCGCAGGGGTCCGTGCTCGAGGCTCGACCCCGAGTTCTGATGGAAGTCTTGAATGCCCTGAGCGCATCGCTGAAGGTCAGCGGATCCGACATCTGGGATGGATCTGACCTGTGGAATGCGCCTCGACTCACCGAGAGTGATGATGCTGCGTTCTGGAAGCGCCACAACCAAACCTAGAGGGCGCCCACCGTCCCGGCAGCGATCGATAGGGGACAGTTCGAGCATGGGTCGGAATACCTCCTTTTGTCACAGCAGGGGAGATCACCCAACCGATTCCGCGTGGGACCGATTACCGGAAGCCTGCGGAAGAAGGCCCCTGGTCGATGGCCAACTCCGCTTGCAGTCTGTGCCTAGTGAAATACCTCGCCGTGCTCAGCCATGACTACCCCGAGAGGGCGATCATCTGTGGCTGGCCCCCGAAGGCTTCGCAGTGTTCGACTCGTGTGTGCAAGGCCAAAAGACACCGTCTCGCGGCACTTCTGGCGTTCTTTCACCAGTATCCGGGTCAATGCTCGAAAATGTGTCGATTCTTTCGACTGCGTTTGTGCCGTATACAACTCCGATGAGCAGCGTTGGGCCAGTCCCCATGCAGGAGCGGCCCACCCGAGAGTCCACGAGGCGCAGGCATATCGAGTTCAAAGCTGGGCGCGGGTGGGTAGCCCGTACGCTCGATGATTTGAATATGAGCTAGGTAACCCTTCAAGAGCCGAAGGGAGACAATGTGTGTGAGTCCGTTATCTGGATCTCTTCGTACGTCGGGGAGTGGGTATCCCAAACTCACGACATTCGTTCCGAGATCGAGGATGATGTCTCTTGCCGGAATCCGCCAGCCGGCGCCAGGTAAGTCAACCCGAGCAGTCGCAAGGTCGTCACCCGTGGGGTGTTGCGTCACGTCTGACACGTCTACCCGTGTGAACTTCCCATCACCCTGTCGATCCCAAGCCGCAATGATCGTCTGGTTCTTCTCAAGTGCGTCTCGTACTACGTGCCAGCACGTCACGAGCACACCCTCTGTGGCGACGAAGCCGGTGCCAAGCACCGAAGATACCTTGGGATTGCTTGGATCGCTCAATCCAACCAAAGGCAAGACTTTGCCGTACCACACGATCTCAGTCGGCATGGTGTCGTCGTCGTAGAGGATGCATGATTTCAAGAACCAATGGCGTGTCGGAGGATCGCAGCGAGACGTTCGTCCTCGTCGGCCGACGGCATTTCGGAGTAGCTCCACCCTGCGGTGGTCATAAATATCGAACGGGGCGGACTGACCCTTCTGCATGATGATGATGCAAGGCTTCTGGTGCGTGTAGGCGTACCCGAGTTCCCATGCCACGTTTGCGTTGTTCCCAGGTGATGTCGGCGATCACCACATCGCAACGATTAAGGGCATCAACGATCTGATCCGTGATTCGCCCCGCCTGGTCGATAACGTCTGCTCGGATGGCTTCCAACGCACCCCCTTGGGCTTCGACCGCCCGCGCGATGAAGGCGTATGACGTATCGGACCAAGGTTGATGGAAAGGCATCACGACGAACGCCATGCGAGGACCCGATGTTGGCGCGGTGATTCCTTGCCGCTGATCCTGTTCCTCCGCCCAACTCTTGATGATGTCGAGCTGTCGATCAACGTACTCCTGCGGGTTCGTAATGTCCTCAAACTGAATGACAACGCTCTGATTGATGTGCAGCGACCACCAATCGGGTCTGTAGCGCACCTCCAATAAATGCGTTGGGGGTGTCCGTCGCAATGAACGGGTGGAAACGGTCGACGGTGGGCGGCATGAACAGGGTCAACTTTGGATCATCACTTTGCACCGTCATCCCACTGTCGTCGTCGAGACCAATCGTCAGATACTTCTCAACGGCGATTTGGGTGGCCCGTACGGTGAGTTCGAGGAGACCTCTGGCCGCGGGCACGTTGAGGAGATGACGACTCCCGAGGATGATCGACGGCTGGAAGGCGGGTACGAGCTGACCAGGCATGGCTGGTTTGGAGTTTGCCGTAGCCCGTACGTCTATGCTTCGAACGCCTTGCTGATGCAGGAGGCGCTGCAACCGGTCGACTCCAGGCCACTCACCGGTCTCCATGAAGAGCCGAAACACGATGTCGAATAGTTCAACGTTCCTCTCTGCCCATTGTTGGTCGGCCTGCCTCCAAGTCGTATATGTGGCGGGCATGGTGCCTCAACGATAGGGCGGCACTGAGTTCCGTACGCTCATCGTGCCCGTCTCCAGACTCCCCTGACAGCAGTCAGCCCGTCGACGTGGTCGGCGCATGACCACACCCGCCACCAGTTGCCGTCCTTTGCGGGGAGTGCCAGCGCCCCGTGTAGACCGGATCGTCTCGGCAGTGGGTGCCCTGGAGGTTGTGGTCGTAGACGAAGGCCCAGCACCGGCTCGGCTCGACGAAGAAGCCGGGGGAGCGGTCGCGGGTAGCGGCATCGTCGCCATCATCAGACCTTGGCACACAGTCGGAACGTTCGTGTGACGAGCCCGGGATTCGTCGTAGCCTCCTCGTCATCCGAACAGAGGAGAAGCTGACATGAACGGACAGTTGAACCGGCGAGGCCGAGTGGGTGTGGCAATCGCACTGGCGGCAGCCTTCCTGCTCGGTGGTGCAACCTACGGGGCAGTAGTGGTGGCGGGCGCATCTGGAACCGGCACGACGTATTACGCGTGCCTAACGACCTCAAAGACATTGATCAAGGTTGGGACTGTGAGTCCGGCGAAGTGCCCGACCGGTGGGCAGGTCATCTCCTGGAACTCCGTCGGCCCCCAGGGTCCGGCCGGTCCGGGGCGGAGTCGACGTACGCGACCTATGTTCCCTCTTCTGGCGGGGGTGTCGGCGCATCTTTGAGCCTCTCGCTCGCGGGCGGTGACGATCTCGTATCGTGGGACGCTGGCGCTTCCTCGAACGTTGAAGGTTGCGGCGTTTCGGGAGAAACGAACGCCACGTCGTTGCCAGGGGGCGGTTTCTCATCCTCCTTGATCTCAGTGGGCACAGGGGGAGGGTCCGTTAAGGTGGCGTGCGGTGGCAACGATGTCGGCGGTGGCGCCACATCGACCGCGATACCGACCACGGTTTCCTAGCCCGTGGGAACGGCAGCTGCGACCTCCAGGCGCTGACCGCTCCCAACGCTGGCGGCGTTTCTGACCTAGTACATTTCGCCGGATGGGGAGGGCGGCGGACTACCGGGCGAACGGCGGCTACGAAGCATGGGAGCGCAGCGCCGACTACGTCCTTGTCCCGCTGGCGTTGATCTTCCTTGCCGTTCTGCTGATCCCACTGGCCGTCCATCTGACACCGCGGGAGCAGGCTGCATTCCTCGTCGCCAACATCTTGATTTGGGTCGCGTTCGCCGTCGACTACTTCGTCCGCCTCTACCTCGCACCTGCTCGGGGGCGTTTCGTCAGAACCCACGTCCTCGATTTCATCGTGGTGTGCGTCCCATTTCTTCGACCGCTTCGTTTGCTGCGAGTGATCGGGATAGCCGGGGAATACGTCGTCCGCTCTCGTCGGCACCTCGCACGACGCGCAATGGCGTTCGTCGGCGTCGTGGCTGTCGTGGCGGTGTTGGCGGGGGCTGCCGTCATCTACAACTCAGAACGTACCCACCGCAACGCGAGCCTTCGCT
Source organism: uncultured Acidimicrobiaceae bacterium (assembly GCA_963726855.1). GTDB lineage: Bacteria > Actinomycetota > Acidimicrobiia > Acidimicrobiales > RAAP-2 > Bog-473. The sequence continues at coordinate 85,544 of CAVSEB010000003.1, read as the reverse complement.
CGTTTCCTCAGGCCTTGTGGTGGTCGGTAGGAGCGATTACCACTGTCGGCACCAACGGCGACCCGACAACGACAACCGGACGGATTGTCGCATCGGTGATGTTCATTACCGGCGTCGCACTGGTCGGGATCTTCACCGCCGCCGTCGCCACGTATTTCATCTCCAGCAACGATGAGAAACCCAAAGTCGAGGAACTGATCGAGGCCGAGTCGTCCAGCGTGGCCCACGATCTGGCAACAATGAAGGCGAGCATCGACGGCTTGTACGCCGAACTCACCTCTCTGCGTGTACACCTCAGCGAGTTGATAGAGCGAGCGCCGACAACGGCGGAGGAAGCAGAAAGGAGCGACGGTGCTGTTCATTGAATACGACGTCGGAGACGACGGCATGATCGAGGTCGTGGGACTCATCAATGCCATTGAGGAAAACGACGAGGACCCGCTCGGCGAGGATTGGATGAGCTGGCGCCAGTCCTTCGATGACACTGGCCTGGGGTGCGTGGCCGTGTCACCGGAAGACCTCACCTTGATGGAGTCGACCGACGAACCCGAGCAGATCCGGTCCATTGTGGAACGGGTCATTCTGGCCGACCGAGCGACCAAGGAGGAGGTGCCATCGTGAGCACAACCCGATCGCAGCTCTACAGATTCGCAAGAGACCTCGGCAACGTTGAGGCCGTCGAGCACGGGTATAAGCGAGGGGGGCTTTCTGGAGCCGCTTCCGGGGGGTGCAGCGCGAGGCGCGTCGGGTGATCTATCGAGAAGGCAACCGTCAGATCAACCATTTCGTCCGGGCTATCGGGCTCGGACCGCGACGGCGTTGAAAACCGGGCTCAAGGGTCCCAACGTTGACGAGTACTCACACGACTCGCGTATCGTGGATGTTGTCCAGCACCAGCGACGATAGGAGCGCCCATGCGCTACCGCCGCATCTATGCGAACCGGAACAAGGACGGCAGCGCCTCAGTGGTCGTAGTCGGGCCGGCCGGCGCCGCGGCGATCCTCACCTTGCGGAGCGTGGTGGGCCGGTTCCTGGCCATCGGCATCGCCTTGTGCTTCCTCAGCCCGTTCCCGGTGGGGTCGGCGGCGACTGGCGTGTGGGCCATCATCGGAGCGACTGTGCTGACGATCGTCGACGCTATTTGGCGGCTGGATCGTCGCCAGAAGGCCGGTCACGAACGAGGGACGTCCGAAGGTTAAGGGCGAGGTCAGATGGCTCGACTAGGTCCAGGCTGCTCACGATGCGGTCGGAAGTCCAAACGTCGCAAGGACTCCCGTTAGTTGTCCGATGAAGCCCCTATTGCTTGAGCGGCAACCGTGATTCGGTCACTTCTGGACCCCTCCGCGTGGCTGCGCTCAAGTTCACAGGTGAACACCGCTCCCGCCCGCGCTATGAGGTTGGTGAGATCATCTACGTCGATCGGCGGATACGACGCCAGGAGCGCCTGCATCGCAACTTGATCTGGGAGACCCCAGGTCCGGCGTGCGAGTCGCGAGCTAAGGCTGTTCCACATCACCAGATTGATATTGGCGCGGGCCTGTGAGTCGTTTGTATACAAATGGCTGTAGCAAAGACACCCGAAGAAGTTGAGCGCGACCCTCTTTTCCTCGTACTCGGATCTGGTGCACTCCAGCCACGGCGGGCCAACCCCAGAAGACTGAAGTTTGTCGAACCAGGTGTCAGTCCGTTGAGCGTTGAGTTCTCGCGTTCGGCCGACGCCCCTTGAGCCCACAGAGATAGACCATCTCGCCGATCCGCAACAGCCCGCTATCCGTGTGCAATGGCGGTGGGGCAGTCCTCATTTCTTCGTCTTTGACGATGGCTGCCCCGGCACCGGCCGAAATACTCAGTACCAACCCCTCGTCCCTGATGAAAGTCCCAACATCCACAGAATTGATTCGGGTCTCGAGCGATGGCACTTGAGTGGGCCGACTTCAACTACGTCGGCGCCCGAACTCCCTGACCGCCGTCAGCCCGCCTGATGTGGTCCTGACAGCTCCAGACCCGCCACCACTTGCCGCCCGCGGGGGAGTGCCACCGGCCCGTGAACGACTGCGCCTCGCGACAGTGGGTCGACTGCAGGTTGTGATCAAAGACGAAGGCCCAGCACCGCGGGGCTCGATGAAAAGCCGGGGGACCGGTCGCCCGGCTGAGGGGTGAAGGTGGCGGGTATCACCCAGCGTCGATGACGGATCGAATGAGCTGGCCCTTGAGCGCAAGAAACTCCTCCTCGCTCAGCACCCCCGAGTCACGCAGGCTCGCCAGCTTTGCGAGCCATCGGCGATCGAAGGAGGGACACAGCGGGTTGTGGCTGGCTCGACGCCATGGCGATCCCGTGGGTTCGAGTCCATGGCGAGGTCATCCGAGCACCTTGGCCGTCGACTTTGCTCGACCGTGAAGTAACCGGTCTCGCCGTTCTTGAGTGCGACGAGCACCGTAGCGCGTCCTGGGTGGCCTTGGCTCTGCGCGCCGAGGACCCCGACAAAATGGCTTCCGATTTCTTTTGGCACTTGTTCGTGTCACCTCGATGGAGGCAATCGCCTCGTCCGGCAGTTCTCGGACGTGCCTTTGAATTGCGGGTTAGGGTTTGCTGTTCGTCCCTGATGGCAGTCAACTCGCTGTCAAGGAGCAGGGTACCGAAGTCGCCCCAAAGTCGTTACGTGGCTGAAGCCGCCTGGTAGCTGGCGCAGCGATCTTTGAGCACAGTTCCGCCATCCGACATATGGTCGCGTTGGGAGCCGACGGGTCAAAGCGAGATCTAAATCGTTGCCATGGCTCCCCGGATCACTTGACCTGCCGCGCGCTTCATCGGCGTTTTTTTAGCACGCCAGCCTGGCCACAGAACGCGGGCTTCGATATTTCAACGTCGCCCATTCGGACGAGCCAGGAGCCGGACGAGGTCAAGATCCGCAGCCGCGAAAGGTAGCCAAGGCATCGGCGTGTATCGCGTAGAAACCGCCCGGAAGGCTTATCGGGAATAACCATATCGACGACCTCTGGCAGGTTGTCGAATCGGAGTTGCCCGGAACCATCGAGCGGTTTGGCGACGGTAGAGGCCACCGAGACTCGGAAACGGTCCTTCTTCCATCTTGTCGCACGGCGGTCCGCCGCCCGACTTTGAGCGGGTTGCGACCGAATACCGCGCCGCCATGGCAACACAGATCGCTCATCGAGACGAGGTCCAGCATGAGCGGCTTGTGACACTCCAAAATACGCCGCGCTCCGCGGCAGGCCGACTGCGCCATCGTCCGAGTCCCAGAGGATGGGCGCCGCTGATGATCAACGACAAGGGCTTCGCGACGGTCCGGGTCCCTACAACGGATATCGAGGCGTCCTTTTTCCTCTATCTGGCCAAGTTGCTGTGCTCCACGTGCCGTTTGTCGGCATGGTCGACGGCAAACAACGGCCTGGTCGGGCGCCGACCTCATCATGACCCCGGCAACGGTCGACATGTGGAACCAGCTCAGCTGGCAGCACATCGAGTCCGGCCTGGTGGTCGGGCACCCCGACGACACGTGTCGACTGGCGCATTTGGACGACAGCCAGCCTGACCTGCCAAGGCTGGGTCCTACCGTGGCCGCGGTGTTGAAGGTGCCTTCGAGTGGGCTTTATGGACGCGAGCGCTACGAACGCAATCAGCGCCCCCGCGGGTCCTGCCTGATCAGAGGCAGCCCACTCTCGGTTCAAAGGCCGTGTACTCAAGGTCAGAATACGCCCCCTCCGACACGATCCAAGCTTCCGGCAGCGGGGCACAGTGGGTTGCCCCCGGGGTGGGCCCGGAATCGCCGCGGATTCCTAGTCGGAGGGCACCTGCGGCAAAGACTCGACCTGTGCACGATGGAGCAGTTTGTCGACCAGCGCGCTTGTCGAGCCTTCCTCCTCGACCGCCTGGTGGATCACCCAGATGAGAGCCGGCAGCGCCCAGAAGTCCCCGCAGACCCACAGAATCGCCGGCCCCAATCTGCTGGTCAGCGAAGGGTGAGAGGGACACGCCAGGGACGTGGTCGTAGACGGAGTACCACGACGACGAGGAGAAGATGCTGAGGGCCATGGCGAGGACGAACATCACGACGTTGGTCACGACGAGAGCGCCGATCTTCCCCATTGCGGTGAGCTTGGGCTTGATCGGGAACGAGGGGATTATCTGCAGCCAGAAGAGGACGCCCGCGACGAAGAAGCTCGCGTGCATCAGCCAGATGTGGATGTCTCTGATTGTTCTCGGCCGCGTCAAAGGTCGCAGGCAAATGCCAGGTCACCATGACGACGTTGAACAGCACGATCGCGAACACACCGTTCGTCACGAAACGCCCGAGCGCCCGCAGCGGCCTGGCCCACGAGCCGAGGAGAACGGATCGTCCGACCCGGCGCCGTACCGTGACGGGGAACGCGTGGACGAGCGGGAGCCATGGCGCTCCGACCACGATGAGAATTGGAGCGAAGAACATGATCAAGATGTGCTCGATCATGTGGACGAAAAAGTAGTCGTCGGCCCAGTAGTCGATGGGAGAGACGACGGCCAACAGGAGGACAGCGAGGCCGCCATAGAAGTAGAACGAACGTCGGCGGCGCTCGGCCGTCCGAGCGGGACGTGACCGCCGGGCCAGGTGCGCAAGGCCCACCTCGTGCCAGACAACGATGACTGCCACGACACCTACGAAGGGATCGAACGACCACTGGTTCAGATAACCCACAGGTCGTCACCACCTTTCGTCCTGGCTAGATCGACTAATGGCTCACCGAGAGATTGGTTTACGAGGAAAGAACGACTGCGAGTGGCGTGCAAAACGCAACGCGCACAGAAGACCCGCTGCGATCGTCGCCTTTTTGGAAGTGCGCTCTGACGCAATAAGCCGTTGTACCCGTTTGGTCACGGAGAGCGAGGCGAGGCCGAAGGCACAGCGGGGAGGAGCGGCAGAGGTGGACAGGGCCACGAGTGCTGACGCCAAGGAGGATGGCGCGTGGCGTTGGGCCGCATGATCGTCCGCGGCCATTTCCAGGAGGCCGGCAACTGCAGGGGCGCCAGGCGAGCGTACGGAATCCATCGGAAGGGCTCTGTCAAACTCGTCATGGGCAGCATCACCAGCCCGTGACGCTCATGCGCATGTCCACGTTCGTGCTCGATGACAGCGGCTAACTGTGCCCGGTCCAGGAGTCGCAGCGTGCCGGAGCTGATGACGATGCGAGGACGGATGCCAGGCAGGCAATAGGCGACTGGAGAGGGGTGATCGAGCGTCAATGTGCCCGTACCGTTCCGAGACGGAGTGGCCAGCAGATTGAGCAGGTGGCGGTGACGTGCTCGGGCGAGGACCGTGCGTACGATGACGACACTGACCACGCTGATGAGCACCACACCGACGTCGGCTGCCAAGGTCAGACCGAGTGCGTCGGGCAGTCCGAGTCCTTGGAGGGGATGGCCACCGAAAAGGCCCTCCCCGAGTTCGCCGACGCCGCCCACCAAGCCGACGTGAAAACGTTCGGTGGCAACGCACAGGCCGGCCCCGATCGTCGCCAGCGTCGCACTGAAGCCAATGCGAATGCCACAGCGCAACCGCGGCGCGAGGAGAACGTGTCACCCAGCTTGCCCGTGCCAGGCACGTACTGAGGGGGCACACCAGCAGCACGACGAGTGCGCTCAGGATCCCAGCGTCCAGATAGAGGCTCATGTTCTCTTCCCCCCGGGTTCGTCGGGCAGGTCTTCCAGCGCCTGGCGTAGGACGACCGCCTCGTCGGGGCTGACCACCTCGGCGAACCGTACGAGGACCGCGTGTCGGTCCTGCGCGCTCCCGAGCGCCTCGACCATCAGCTCGGCCATGTAGGTCTCCCGGCTGGCGGTCGCCGCGAAACGGTGCACCTTTCCTTCGGTCGTCCGCTCCACCAGGTCCTTGCGGCGCAGGCGCTCGAGGATCGTCAGCACCGTGGTGTAGGCACGGTCGGGCAGCTCGTCGGCGACCTGGCGACCGGTCAGTGGCGTGCCCATCGAGCCCCACAGGACGTCCATCACCCTGCGTTCGAGTTCACCGAGTCCGGCTCATGGTCTCTCTTCTACTCCCCGTCGCCGCGGCCACTCATGTGCGCCACGGCTGACTGGGATTCTACACGGTGTAGTAGTACCTTCCAGGCCGTGATCGCCGCCCTCTACGACGCGCCGCTCCCGCCGCTGCGGGGCTCCGAGTTCACCTCGACCCAGTTCGACTTCGTCCCGGTGGCGATGATCCTGGTCGCGCTTGGCCCTCTACCTGTGGGGGGTCCGGCGCAACAACGCCCTGCACCCACGCCATCGGTGGTCGGTCGGCAAGACGGTGGCCTTCCTCGGCGCGCTGTTCACGACGGGGGTGGCGATCTTCAGCTTCGTCGGCGTCTACGACGGGGAGCTCTTCTGGGACCACATGGTCCAGCACCTCCTCCTGATCATGGTGGCGGCCCCGCTCTTCGCCATCTCGTCGCCCCTTGACCTGGCCTGGCGTTCCACCACCGGCACCGCCCACATTGCCGTGACCGAGGTGCTGCGTTCGACGCGTGGCCAAGTTCCTCGGCCACCCGGTCGTCGCCTTTCGTCCTCTACGCCGTGTTGATCCCGATCACGCACCTGACCGTTTGGTACAACTACACGCTCACGCACGAGAGCGTGCACAACGCCGAACACCTGGCATTCCTCGTCGTCGGCTACCTGTTCTGGCGCCAGATCTTCGGATCGGACCCCAACTGCCTACCGCCTGCACCCGGCCCTGCAGTTCTTCTACCTGTTCATGGCCATCCCCATCGACACCTTCACCGGGCTCTCCTTGGCGGGGGCCTCCCACGAGATGTTCCCGGCCTACTTCGCCACCCACCGGACCTGGGGCCCCTCCTACGTAGTCGACCTCCACGTCGGCGGCGACATCATGTGGGTCGTCGGCGACACCCTGATGCTCTGGCCCATGATCCCGGTGGCGCTGCGCTGGATGCACATGGATGAGCGCAAGGCGCGTGCGCATCGACCGCGAGCTCGACGCCTCGGCGCACCTTCCAGCTCGTCGGGGACGGTGAGAGCGCCCTGTGATGCGTGGACTGTGGCCGAGAGCGTCGCAGGGGCAGCCACGTCATCCCGAGAGTCGCTGGCATTCTTTGGCGCACTGCTCTGCCTCTCGACTCTGCTGGCGGCCTGCGGAAGCTCCGGCGACCCGCCGCCGCCTCCGCCAGCCAGGGCATCGTGCAGGACCGGCCGATCCCCGACGTCCCGCTCATCTCGTCGTCGGGCGCCGCGACGTCGCTCGCCGCGTACCGGGGGAAGTACATCGTCATGGCGCCCTTTCTCGACCCTGTGCCAGGACGAGTGTCCTCTGATCACCGGCGCATTCATCGCCCTGCAGCGCGACGTCGACGCCGCCGGGCTCGGCAAGAAGGTGGTCTTCATGGAGATCACCGTTGACCCCGGACGTGACACCCCGGCCCGGCTCGCCGCCTACTCGAAGGAGTTCGGTGCCGATTGGCCGCTGCTGACCGGGACGCCGGCCAACCTGGATGCGCTCTGGAAATTCCTCGGCGTCTCGGTCCAGATCGTGCCAGAAGAGCAACCGGCGAAGATCGACTGGTACACCGGCACGCCACTCACCTATGACGTCGACCACACCGACGGCTACTTCCTGATCGATCCCACCGGCCACGAGCGTTTCAGCGATTCGAACCCGCCCAATCTGCACGGCCACCTCGACACCAAGCTGACGAACCTGCTCAACGACGGCGGTCTGCAGAACCTCGACCACCAGGACAATCCCAACTGGACCCTCTCCGATGCACTGAGCTCCATCAGCTGGTTGGTGGGACAGAACATCCCGGGCGTCGCGAGCACCTGATGAGCCGCGACCGCCTCCACTGGACATCTGGGGCGGAGTGACGCCGTACGGCCCGGTGAGAGATGTGACGACCTGGAGCTATCCGAAAGGAGGAACGCGAGCCATGGTTGACGTCACCGAACCTCCGGTCGTGCGCCGACGCAGAGACTTCCGCCTCGTGCGGACACAGCGGGTCCTCCAGATCATCTTGGGACTGTTCTGGCTCCTCGACGCCGGCCTGCAGTTCCAGCCCTTCATGTTCAGCAGCAGCTTCACCACGACCTACCTGTTGAACAACGCCACAACCAGCCCGACGTCATCCGGTGGATCATCACCAATGTCGGCAACTTCGTGGGGCCCCATGTCGCCGTCTGGAACACCTTCTTTGCCCTCATCCAGGTAGCCATCGGGCTGGGACTGCTGTTCCGCCCGACCGTGCGACCCGCCCTTGCCGTGTCGTTCTTCTGGGCCTTCGGCGTCTGGTTCTTCGGGGAAGGCCTCGGCCTGATCTTCACCGGATCGGCCTCCGCCCTCACCGGCGCACCGGGTTCGGTCTTCCTCTACGGGCTGATCGGCCTCATGGCCTGGCCGCGGTCAGCGCCCGACCGAGGAGGACGAGGAGCGCGAACCAAGCGTCGGCATCGCGTCCTCGGCCGCCGGACAGGGCATCGGCGGGGCGGCGACGCCATCTCCTGGTGTGGTGCGGCTACTGGTCGCTGGCGGCGATCCTGTTCCTGCTCCCCAACAACCGGACCCCGACGTCGGTGTCGAGTGCGATCACGGGCATGTCATCGGGAGAGCCGAGCGCCTACTCCCACTTTCTCAACAGCTTTGGCAACCATTTCGGCAGCGGCGGCGTGTGGACCACGTGGTTGCTGGCCATCGGCTCGCTCGTCGTCGGGTTCGGACCCCTCGTGTTCCGTCGACCGACTCTGTTCCTCGCCGCGGGTGGCCTCTTGGCGACCTTCTTCTGGGTCAGCGGTCAGGGTCTCGGCGGCATCTTCACCGGCTCGGGAACCGACCCGAACTCCGGCCCGCTCATCGTGCTCCTGGCCCTGGCCATGGTGCCGGCCGCGCTGCCGGATCCGGCGACTTGGCGCTCCCCGTTCTCGACCGCGCTCTTTCGCTATCCCGTGTTGGTGCTGGGGGGCCTGGTGGCGCTGGTCGCCGGGCTGTTCCTCAGCGCCGCCTACCCGGCCGCCGCCCAGGAGTCGACCAGCACGGCGATGGCCGGCATGACCGGCATGTCCGGGGCCACGTCGGGTTCGGGCGGGGACACGGCGACGACTGCCACCTGCACGAGAGGGAACAACGGCGCACCGAGGACCGGGCTGGACGTCCAGAACACACCGAACATGGTCATGGCTGGGCCGGGCACGGGCATGAACATGAACGGTGCCGACGCCAGCGCGGCGGCCGGGCTGAACACGACCAAGTCCAACTGGCACTACACCGGACCCGCACTGCCGACGGCGGAGGCCCAGGAGCTGTTGGCCCAAGGCGCCAACGGGCCCACCGACATCCACATGGCCGCCGAACGGCTGCGCCTCCGAGCCCACGTTCTCCCAGCAGATCAACGCCACCCAGTACGTGCAGAACACCACCGAGGCCGCAGCCCGCTACGCCAACCCCGTCCGCGGCAATGGCGGCGGGCTACGTCGCTGGCGTCACCGACGGATTATCCCGTGTCGTACTACGTCAACCCGACCATCGTGGCCGCCAACGCAGCCGCCAAGAGGACGCTCGATCCCAACTCGATCGACGGGCTCGTCTATGCCCAGACGCCGGCGGGGACCGAGGTGCTCGCCGCGGCGATGTACATCCTGCCGAGCTACCTGACCACGGCGCCCATGCCCTACGGCCCGCTGGTGCAGTGGCATCAGCGCACGAATACGTGTGGCCCGTCCACTGTTCGGCGACGGGCGCTGCCCTTCAACATCACGGGCATCGGCGCCCTGTGCCCAAGGCACGGTCCAGAAGTCCACGCCGTACATGACGATGGTCTGGCAGGTGCCCGTGGCCGGGGGACCACTTGGCCATCCAACCGCCCGACATCCAGATCGTCGAGGCGGCCACCATGCAGACCAGCTCATAGGGCTGATTCCTCTGACGTGAACGCAAGAGGAACACTCCGTCCTGACCCATAGGCCCTTGGTTCATGAGAAACAGCCAAATTGCGAGTCCATGAATCGGACGGTCCGCCACCGCCGCATCTCAATTTGTCGGCTAGCCGACGGTTCGCAGGATGCGCGTCTTGCCGAAGATCGTGCCGTAGAGGAGTCGACCCTCGTCGTCGAGCAGGATTCCAGCGCCCAAGGTGTTGAACCTCGAGTCGCCTACGACGTAGTGGAACGCAGGTTCACCCGTAGTCCAGTCGACCGCTTCGATCGTCCACTTCCGGTCACGGGTACCGCACGTGTAGACCAAGTCTGATCCCTGTGACACGAACGGGACCGAGTTGGGCGAGGACACCGCGGTGCACACCCATGCTTGCTCCAGCGTCCGCGTGTCGGGGTTCCACTCGTACTTGTGCATACCCAGCGGCCGGTAGGCGGGGTCGTGGCCGAGATAGAAGCACAGAGACCGCGCTCCTGCTTGTGGTAATCCTTCGGGCATAGAGGCGGGCTCGTTGTTGACCGTCATGGCGCCGTAGCCGCTCACCGTGATGGATTGCTCGGTCTGGATAGCACGCCGGCCGGGATCACCCATGTTGGCCGGACCCATGCCAGCGATCCGTCGGGACGGCGCGTCTTCGAGCTGCCTCCAATCATCGGGGATGTCGTCACGCCAGAACAGCGTGATGTTGACCACCTCGTCGCCGTCGCCGATCACCACGAACCTGTCCTCGTCGGGGCCGAAACCCATGAGCGAAGGTGTGGTGCCCGAGCCCCAGCCACCCCCATTTCGATACGGGGCAGACCAGGCGCCGTCACCCTTGTCGGTCGAAAACCGATGGCCCGTCCACACCACCTTGTGCAGATGATCCACCGATGGCACGTAGACTCCACCGTCCTCGTCGACGCAGAGGCTCTTGCGCACCCACCCGTAGCCTCCGCTCCGTCCGGACTCGAGCATGCGGGCCCAGTGGTCGGCCGCCTGCTCGCGTGCACCCGGGAGTTGCAGCGTGCTGTAATTGCTGAAGTCGCGCGTGAGACACACGAGCCAGCCGTGGTCAGTGGAGAGCACAAGCCGGCCATCGAAGGTGAGGTTGACCCCGACGAAGTCCCCCTCCACCTCTGCGGGTTTGGGCCATCGCGCCGACTCGATGATTGGTGATGCCGGGTCGCTCGGGTCGGTGTCCCGATAGGCCACGACGCAGTCCTTCCGGGTCAAGAGCAGCGTGTTGTCGCGGTCCACCAACGCGTAAACGCCATCGAGGCCCATCAAGTACGTGATGGCCAGTGTCAGCGCGTGCGTGAGGGCCTCTTGCCCGCGCAGGTCGTCCAGCCCCCGGATGTCTGCCTCGAGCTCGGGGATCGGAGTGACGAGCTGGTCGCCGGTTGGGATGACGGCCAGGGTTTCGAGCGTGTCATAGTCCAGCTTGGCGATGGTCTGGCGGCCGTTGCTCCAGATCACCCGTCTGCCGTCAGGGTACGGGCCCGACACCAGGGACCCGAAATGGCCCGGGCCGAGCCAGGTGTACTGGAGGTCGTCGGATCCCAGGGCCTCGCTTGGCCCGTGCGGTCCCGTCATTGGGCTGTTGTCTTGCTGGTCGCAGCGTCCGTGGGCGATCGGGTAGCACGGAGTCCGCCAGGTACGGATTGCATGGACCGGTTCTCATAGGCCCCAGTGTGTCAGGGGCCGACGTGGGCGCACCTTGTGCTCCGTCGGGCCCAGTCCATAAGAGCCGTTGTTGCGGATACGTCTGTGGCAAGCGCTTGGTGAGACTCCTGATGTATTTTGACGGTGCTGTGTCACAGGCACCGCACCCAGGCGGCCTGTGGCCGCCTGGGTTCCCAGGTCCCAGGGCTGGAGCCAGTCTGGTTTTGATCTGCTGGGCCCTCCGACACTGCAGGCAGGCGATGTTTCTGGCTGGCTGGCGCTGATCCCGGAAAGTCGGATTCGAGGCGGCGTGCGATAGGCGTGCAATAACGAATCCACAGGCGGGGCATTCAGTGGCGGACGTCGACCCGATCGTTTGGGCAAAGGCAGAAGCGGCCCGTCTTAAGGCTGCCGCGGAGTCTCCTACCCCGGACAAACTGATTCAGACTGCACACGCCATTCAGTTCCTGCAGGAGAACGCCCGGGACTCCATATTCTATGAGTACGCGGTCGACGCGCTGAATTTGTACCCAGAGACATCGGTTCGGACCGTTGCTCTAGCTAGAGCTCGACCGGTGGGCGACATACCAGGAGAGCGGTGTGGCCGGCCTCAGGCTCGTTTGAGGTTCGTTTTCGGATCGAGGCTGCAACGGACATCATGGATCAGGTTCAACTGCCTTACTCGCCACGGACGCGAGAGTTCGTGGTCCAAATGCCCGGGTGCTCGCGGTTATCCCACCTCCTTCCGGGATGCCGCAGGTAAAGCGGCGGGTCCGGGTCCCAGAGTTCCCGGACCCGCTGCAATCCTCCTCCGACGCCAAATGACCCGTGTTTCGAGTGCGTCGGGCCGGGTAAACCTTCCAAGCGTCCAAACCGAGTCCGCTCTCACTCCACAGTCAACTGGCGACGGTCCCGGCGGGCGTGGTCTGCCCGACCCCGGTCCCGTTGTGAGACCCCTCTCAGATCCGATAGACGGGACCGGGGCTCGGCTGACGCGAAGCGACCCCGCCGAAGCGAGGCCACTCCATCCGCCGTTGTCTGAACGGATCTCCGCCGCAAGACGATACCCCTGGAGTGTCAGTCAAAGTTCGCTTGCGGGCGCCACCTGGGCATCTGATCGAGCCAACGTGTCCGCTCCTCGGGCGTCATGCCCTCAAGGCGCTCAATGAACCGCTCGAGCCTCTCGGCAATGGCGTCGACACGCGCCCCGAGGGCGTCGGACGGCTGGCGAGTGACCTCTGTCATGCCGTCACCGCCGGAGGGACTGCAAACTCGATGCGCAGGTCGAAGTAATCAGCGAAACTGAACATGCCTATGCCGGTGAATCCGTTTAGTGCCTCTGCGGTGGCACGGTCGTAGCAATGGATGGCGACGCAGAGCTGGCGCGGTGCGGACATTCAACTGAACGCGGGGCAGCCCCTACCGCGGGTTGAGCTGGTAGGGGCTGCCCGCGCATCGACACAGACGTGAGTGGTTTCTAACGCCTGTCAGCCCCTGACGAGTGCAGGGCAAGATAGCGGGTGTTGGGCCTTGAAATAGGTCGGGGGGGTGAGCCAAAACTCACTGGCACTGTGTGATAACACGAAGCGACGGTCCGACGAATCGATTGGTGTGCTTTACGCGGAACGGCCCCCGACCAAAGCCGAAGACCGCGTCGCGCCCACGTATGGCTTCGGCGGGTAGGTCAACGGCGCCGCCCGCACTCCCAATGTCCTCACGGGTCTACCATTCTCAATCCAGTGTTCTACGTTCTGATATTCAGCCTCGCCGCCGTGGTTCTGATCGTTGGCGGTGTTAGCGAGCATGAGACGGCGGCAGCGACGCGGATTCGAGGCGGAAGCAACAAAGCCAATCCATGGCACCGCCAAAGACCGTCACAGCACAAAGGCAAAACGGGCTCAGTCACAACACGCTCGTCGAAAGCGCCACTAGTTCGACTAACGCCGCCGCCCGAACTCCCTGACCGCCTTCAGACCATCGATGTGGTCCGGACAGATCTACACCCGCCGCCACGTCCCGTCACGCTTCGGGGAGTGCCATCGTCCGGTGAACGAGGGGCTCTCGCGGCAGTGGGTCGATTGAGAATCGAAACTTGGGTCGGCGTGACGATGGGGGCGGTGGTGGTGAGGGTGAACTTGGACGTCGGACGTATCGCGGAGGTCGGATTCACCGAGCCGCAAGGGTTGAACTTGGCAGGAGCGACGAGGTGCTCGATCCCCTGAAACGCGAAATAGAGGGCGACAGGGGCCGCTATGCCCACAAGAGTTGCAGCCCAACGAGGGAGCTTGGGGCGCTAACCAATGCGCCTCACCATAGGTCGAGAGTAGACCGGCGCCGGACTGCGCACGGTTTGACGAACTAGTCGGAACCGGCCCCGGTCTGAATCGTGTTGTTCCCTCGCTGCGGACTGGCTAAACGCACGGCCCGTAGACCCATGGGAGCATCCGCCGACCCGAGCATCGAATAAACCTCGTCGGGCTGGTGCGAAGCCCGTTAGAACTTGATGGTCGTTCCCGCCGCGTTCGTGACGACGCCGGTAGACAAATTGAGGCAGACCTTCATTTTGACGACAGCGCCGACGGAGATGCTCGCATTCGTGCTCGCCGTCACCGAACCCAGGATTTTGAATGGTGTGTTCCCGTTCGGGCATCCGGTGGTCGGGTTCGTGAACGTACTCGTGTAGTCCGTGGTGGAGCCGTTCGCCCAGGTCACGTTGCCGCCGCTCGGCACGAAGTTGGCGATGGCGCCTGTGCCGCCGGTCGACGTGAGGGGACAGCCCTTGAGCTTCGCGGTGTCGGTGACCGAGCTGCCGTGGAGGTGAGTGCACGCAACCGTCGGGCTCGCAGCCGACGTGGCCCCGGCTCTTGCAGCCGACGCCGTGCCGGCTCCCGCAAGTCCGAGACTCGTCGCCATCGCGACCCCTGTCGCCACCGTTGCCGCCCGACGGACCTTCGTTGCTCGCTGTCTCATGCCGCCTCCGCACTCTCAGGCCCCGTGCCGTCAATCATGGCCGAATGAGCCTCGACCCAGCTGCCCAATCTGGCGCAGACCCCCCTGCCCGTGGTCGAGGGCCCGGTATGGAGCCAGCGGCTCCGATCGGTCAGCGGTGCTCGAACCGCGCGGTGAAGCCGGTTCCAGGGCTGTTGAGCAGGCCCGCCTTCACCTGCGTGATCCCCGACCCGTTCGTCATGGCCTCCCGTATGGGGCTGCCGGAACTGATCGGCGCCCCATTGACGGTGCAGTTGGTGAACTTCGCCTTTGCGAAGGTCGGGATGGTGCGTGACGCACGCTGGTCGATGAAGTTGGAGTTGGTAGTCGTCGAGGATCCGGTGCCGGTCGTCGAGCTGACCTGATGGGTTGTCACGTCGTCCAGAGTCGATGCGGACTGCGACGCCGTGACGGTATCGGTGATGGTGATGGTGTCCCCGACGACCGGGGTGATCAGTGTTCCACCGCATGGCCCGGACGGCCCGGCGCAGGCGAACCCCTCGAAGGTTGGCACCGCACCCGACCCGCCACAGGTGACGTTGACGAAACTGACGGCAGAAACCGATTGGCCCTCGAGCTGGATTGAGATGTCGAAATTCTGCGACCCCGTACAGGCGAAGCTTGGAAGGACGAACGTTCCCTGCGCTTCGGTTCGGTTGGCGACGAGGTTGACATAGCCCGCGTCCATGGAGTTGGTGATCGTCTGCACCGACCTGCCGTCCTGAAGGACGGAGATATGCCGCTCGACCGCGGCGCCCGCACTGCTGGTGCCGACCGCACCCACCGTCACCGGCAGTGCAACCACTGCCATAAAACCTACGACCGACACCGCCCGCGAGATCCGCCTCATGGTTTTTCCCTTCGCCAATGGGACCATTGCAATGCTGCACCGCTCCGTTCACGGGGTCAACTGCTGTCCAGTGCAGTGGACGCCGGGGCGTCCGTCTCAGGCGCTAGGTCAACGCCCGGACCGCCCGAACTCTCGCATCACCGTCAGCCCGTCGATGTGGTCCGGGCTGTGCCATACCCGTCACCAGGTGCCATTGCCGGTGGGGGAGTGCCAGCTGCCGGTGAATGACGCCTCCTCCCGACAATGCGTCGATTGCAAGTTGTGATCGAACACGAAGGCCCAGCATCGTGATGGCTCCACAAAGAAGCCGGGGGAGCGGTCGCCCGGTTCGGGCATGGTGGCGCTCAGCCGCAGGAAGCGACTCCCTTGACCAGCAATCCGTCGCCGTAACGCGCAGAGTTCAAGGTCACTGGACCCTCGTACACCTTGGTCGGCGTTGTCGTCCACGTGCCTTTGAAGGCGAGACCGTCGTTCGGACCCCTCGTCCAGGTCATGACGATCGTCGACCTGCCCCCGCTCCAAGTGCCCTTGTCCTTGGTGCCGGTAGCGGCCGAACTGAATCGGTGGGTGGTTGTATTGAAGGTCTCATACAAACAAAAGCCTCCGGTTACGTCCAGAGTCCAGGTCGCGCCTGACGTGACCTTGGCCGTCGGCATCGCCGCCGAGGCCGCGCCGACTCCCGCCGGTCCAAGGCTGGTGACCATTGCAGTCCCTGCAGCCACAATCGCCGCCCGCCGCGCCATCGATCGCCGCTGTTTCATAACTGCGTCCGCTCTCTGGTGGGCGGCCATCATGATCGAGCAAACCACTCTGCGCAACCGCTACTGCCAGGCGTCCGGCGACCGATCCCGTCTTCGGGGCGGGCTATTGAGGCGCCCTCCCGGTGGGGTGGCGGCCGCTTCGATCCGGGCACGGTCGACTGCGGTGGACCCACCCGAGAGCGCCAGCGCCTCGCAGGACGCGTCCAGGTTGGGGGGTCGAACAGACTTGCGATCCGCGCGTCGAGGCTCGGCACGATCGAGGATTCGCGGATGTAGACAAACCGGGGGTGGTCATCCGCCCGCCGGTTACTTCGCCGGTGGTCGTTCCACCGCAATCTGTCGAGCCGGCCTGCTTACCCCTGACTCCTCCCACTGTGCCTCCCGAATGGTTCCGGACAGGCGGGCCTCCTCCGTGAAGAGGTCAGCGCCGATCTTGTCGTCGTACGAGAGGCGCAGCAGTTTCCGTCGGTTGGGCGATCAGGTCCTCGACACCATGACGACCGCCGAGTGCAGGGAGGCATCGAGATCGCCGAGCACGTCGCCGCGTGGATGCTGTTAAGCGATGTCTGTGTCGACAATCAGGACGTCGCAGTGACAGTTATGAGCAACTGTGTGGGGCACGCTTCCTTGGACGAATCGTTTCATGCCGCCCATACCTCTGTTGCCGACTACGACGAGATCCGCAGAGACGCTCTCTGCCGTGCCAAGAAGTGCCTTCGCTGCATCCCCGCCGGGATTCTGGACCGTGAGAGAAACGCCCTCGGCTTCGGCGTCGGCAATCAGCTGGGACCGGATCGCCTCAGCTTCTTCACGCATGGCGTTCACCTGATCCTGTTGCGTTCGCGAGTCGGCGAATCCGACAGTGACGGCCGGGTGGACCACATTGACTGCGTGCAGCTCAGCTCCGAACACCTTGGCCAAAGCCATGGCTTCCCTGACGGCGATACCCGCTCGATCTGAACCGTCTGTACCTACGACAATGACCTTGTACATGCGCCACACTCCCGGTTTCCATCGCAAACTGCCATTGCAAACACTAGATCCACTTGAGCAGATGTGCTCATGCCGGGTGACAACATGTGCCTGCCACGCCTCCGAGGGTCCTCCGGAGCTACCCGCAGTGGCGCAGGAAAACCTGCGGTTCAGTGCGGTAATCGGCTCGGCCTGATCGCCTGGCCGCCGAGAGGGTTGTGGCACGCAGCCGCGGACTGAGACGGAGGGAGCGTGTCCGGGTGGCTCCCCAGCCCAGCGATCTCGGGCAGGCGGGCGTCTGTGGATGCCAGCGAGGAGCGCGACCGTCTCGCAGCGCGCCCTCTGGCCCAGGAGCGGTCGAGCTTGTTCGACCAGCATGCCGAGGCCTACGACCGGTTCCGGCCGACCTATCCCGATGCGGTAATCGACGAGTTGCTCGGTCTGGTGCCTGTGGGCCTCGACGTTCTCGACGTGGGTTGTGGCACCGGGATCGCTTCACGACAGATGGCCCAGCGCGGCGCCGAATCCCCACTCGATCCCCGCTCCGGCCGATGATGTTGTCGAGCCAGCCCTAAAGGCCTGCCGAACCCCGTCTTCAGCCGCTAACTGATGCAAGCGAATGACCGATTCAAAGGAATCGTGTCGCACCAGGCCGGCGAAAGAGGCACCCCAAGTCGGCCGGTGCCGGAAGCATTCTGAGAGTCGCTGTCACCCAATTGCCGGGTTGCGGCATCTTATGGGTGTGGAGGAGGCGGATGCTGAGGTCTATCGGAAACACGCTGACGACCTAGTCCGGTTTGCCACGGGTCTCGTCGGACCCAGCGATGCCTCGGACATCGTGTCGGAAGCGTTTCTTAGTTGCTTCAACTCAGCAGGATGGATGACAGTTACTGAGAAGCGTTCGTACCTATTCCGCAGCGTGTACAACAAGGCTGCTGAATTCCATCGCACTTCGATACGCCGCAGGTCAAGAGAGACGCTCGCAGCGCGACCAGAGCCTTTCGAGGGCCCGGAACTTCGTCCCGAAGTACTCACGGCTGTATTCACGCTCAGCATCCAACAGCGGGCGGTCATCGTGCTCACGTACTGGGATGACCTGACTCCCTCTTCTATCGCGACGCTTATGGACATCAGCGAAGGTTCCGTGAAGCGCCATCTCGCCCGTGGGCGATCCCGTCTGAAGGAGGCATTGAGGACCCGTGACTGACAATTTGGATACCCAGATTCGAATGCTCGTGACCGAACTAATGGATTCAGCGCCACAAGCACCGTCCATCACCGACATCGAGCTCTTGCAGACGAGGCGTTCTACCGGCCTGGAGCAGTCTGTCGTCGATAAAGCTGATCCACGCCGGCAGCGCAGGCGTGTTCGGCGCAACTCTGTGTCACCGAACAGCAGAGGTGAACTCATATATCGTGGCTGGACCAAGAACCGGCGCTGGATGATCGCGGCCCCGATCGTTGTAGCGGCCCTCGTTCTCGCCCTAACACTGGGGTTCGGATCAGGCGCACCTTCTGACGCCATGGTGCTCAAGAGCATTAGGAGCAGTCCCAGTGTTGCGGCGATGCTCTTCCAGACTGTCCATTCGACCGCACTCGAAGTCGATCGAGCACCGCAGGGTTTCGTAGACATCGAATACAGCACCCATGGAGCGGTCGATCCCCGAACCAATGCCTTCGATCTCACAACGAAAGCAATCATCCCTGGTGGCGCATCATTCGGTTCCTCGACCACGGTCTCAGATGGCTCGCTCGTGTATCTGCCGTGCAATCCCCAATGGACTTTTATTGGCAAGAAACCGTGCCTCGCGTATCCAGCTCAGAGTGGTACTGCGTCAGGCTCACCTTCTTTGACCTTTCTGCGCCATGCCAGTGGGCCAGTGGCTCGGCTGGGCGAACGCGAGATCGATGGAGTCGAGACCATCGGATATCGGGTGAGCGTGCCGGTCAGTGCGTTGGTTCAGAGTGTCATTCCCTCAGAGCGCTCACTCGTTCAATACGCGGACTCCACAATCTCGGATGTCCATGTCGAGGTCTGGTCCGACCCGCGCGGTCTGCCAAGACAGTTGGATTTCACGTTCCTCGTTCACCAAGCCACTCTGTCAGCGGTGCTGCGAGCCTCAGAGAAGCAACAGCTCAGCTATAGCACGGCCTCCCTGAAGGTGAGCGTGCCTCGCCGGAACACAGTGGCCGTCGCCTCCAATCTGAATGAGGCCGTACTTTTAGAGAGTCAGTACCGGAATGCGTTAATCGTCTACTTCAAGCAGCTGTCCGGGCACTGAACCGATCGAATGGTATCTAGGTCCTTCGGCCGCATCGCATAGGTGCTTTTGCGGCGTAGGCAACTATGAAAAGCACACCGAAGGAATTCTTGATGCTGTTGAGGCCGCTGTGTTTCAGAAACCGCACCCAGGCGGCCCCCGGCGCCTACTTTCCCGGCTCAAATGGCCGGGGCCCCCAGTCGGGATTTGCTTCACCAGGCGCTCTGACACCAACTGTGGACAGGGATAAGGCTTGGCTATCGCCGACGATCTTTGGTCATCCGAGGTGCCCCATCCCGTGGCTACCCCGCGAGGTGTTCAGAGCGGACTCGTATGACCGTCTCGGGGATCGTCACAGCGTGCTGTTGAGTGAGATCGCGGCGCGGTGATCCGCCGCGCTGACTGATGCGGCAACGGAGCTCCACGGCGGGCTGGTTCGCTACCGGATAGGGCGTCCCGAATCGCACGATTGGGGCAGGGCATGATGGCGATTGGCAGTCCGGTATCCGGCAGTACCAGAGCGTCGCAATTTGATCACGACGTTGGAAGCTGTGGCGATATCGAGCGGCCGCGGCGAACGGCTGGAACCGTCAAAAGCGATGGTCGCTGTGGGAGCCTGGTGGCGTGCCCGAGGACGCGGTCAAGCCGGATCAGAGATCAGTCCTCGCCCTGCAAGATCACCAAGCGACGTGGGATTCGCCATGAAGACCCCGCCAGATCTCGGCGCACCGGCTCAGGTCGCGGTCGACCCTGGGCCTAGACGCCGAGGATCATGGATCCCCAACCGCGCCATGATCGCGACGAGGTTCATGGAGCTCGGCAAGCGTCGGGGACTCATGATCACCCTGATCGGATTGACGATTGGGCTCCCGACCCTCTTCCTCGTCATCCGGTTACTGCTGCACGCCCTCATGCCGCAGTCGTACAGGCCGGCTGGCGGGTTCGCGGTGTTCACGACCCTTATCGCCGGCGTGCTCTACATCTTCGCGTTCATCGCCGCCATGACCTTGGGAGCCACCGCAGGTTGCTCCGACCTCGCCGACGGGATGTTCACGCAGCAGGTGGTGACCGGGCGCTCGAGAGTGGCGATCTACCTGGCCCGTATCCCGGCGGGCTTGGCCATCATCATCCCGATGGTGGCCGTCGCGTTCACCATCATCTGCGCTGTCTGCGTCTTCTCAGCTCCATCCAGCTTCGACTTCCAAGGCAGCACCGTGCCTCTAGGTCTGTCCCTCCATGAATACGAGACCTGGGCCGCCGACCATCCGAACCTGATCATCTGTGACTTCCCCTACAACGGGCCGTGCCCGGGGAACGAATCAGAGCCAAACACCCCGCTGTCCTTGGCCCTGGCCGAGCGACAGGCCGAGCTGAACTATCCGACCTACGCAGTAACCTACAACTCGCCGCCTTCTAGCCTGATAATTAGGGCGGGACTGTGGCTCGAACTCGAGGTGATCATCGCCTACGTCTTCGGTCTTGGGTTAGGCGCCCTCATGGGACAGCGAATGGTACCGATCATCCTGATGATCGTGTACGAGATCATTTTCCGACCGCTCCTGTTGTCGACCAAGTTTCAGTTTCCCCACTTGATCAACCTCCAGCGATTCTTGGTCATCGAACTGGCTGTGGCCCATTTCGAACCGGCCGGGATCGGTATCAACTACGGGATCGTGAACGGGCCCGGTGGGCTTCGGGACTCGTCGTACTTGCTGTTGGAGTCGACTGCCATCGCGGTCGCAGCGATTGCGGCCTGGCTGGTGGTGTGGACGGTCTTGGGTGCGTGGAGAATGACGACCAGGGACACCTGAGAAAGTGCGGTTCGACCGCTAAGTAGTTGTGGATCCCGGTCGTGACGTGTATCCCAGATAGCGACCGACAATTGCCGATAGCGGACGGTTCAGAGGGTGAGTTCGCGTCCGCCGGACGGTGGCATCCCCCGCGATCGCCCCGCCATATCTTCCTGCCCCGCAGGCTCACACCGCATACGGCCTCTCCGTGCTCAGCCTTCCAGAACAATGGTGGCCGACAGAACCGTCGGTGCATCCCCAGTTGACATTGGCGCCTGCTGAGGTATCCTCCAAAGGTCACCTAGACGCAGGCGGGTTAGGGCGATAAAGCGTCGTTCCGTGCGCCGCCAAAGGGATGGAGGCTGGACATGCCACTTCGCTCGAGGTTCCTCGCGGTCTCGCTCGCCGGCACATTGTGTTGCGGAGGGGCGCTTCTTTCAGCCGCGGCCGCGGCCGCGCCGGCAGGAGCCGCCGGTGTGGGAGGACGCGGCGATTCTTGCGCCTCTTCCGGGGGGCGAATCGCCCGGTGGACAATCGGTCCACGGTTTTAGCCAGACGGGTGCTTACAACTGGTCTGGTTTTGCGCAAGGCGCCGCGAATGGGACCTACAAGAGCGTCATTGACACCTGGAAAGTTCCGACCGTGAACACGAGCGTCTCAGGGACTCAATACTCGTCTGACTGGGTGGGAATCGGCGGACTGAACGACGGAACACTCGTCCAAGCAGGTACTGAGGCGGACAACTTGAATGGCACTGCCTTCTATCAGGCCTGGACCGAGGTGTTGCCGGCGGCCGAAGACCCTCTCACCCTGGTGGTCCATCCTGGCGACAAAATCAAGACCTCTGTGGTGCTCTCCGGGAGTACGTGGACCATGAAGGTCAAGGACGTCACGACGGGCCTGAAAGCGAGCCGGACAGCGAGCCAGAGCTCGGCCGGCTCGTCCGAGGCCAGCGCGGAGGCGATCCACGAGCGACCCTGTATCGCCGACGGATGCACGACTGTCAGCGACCTGGCCAACTTGACACAGACCACCAACGTGACATTCGATCCGGGCAAATATGGGCATTCGGCCACGCCGAACAAGCCCCTGATGCATCCGGCGACTGGAGCGACGGTCGATCAGATCTTCATGGTCAACAACGCCGACACCGCCACTATCGCAAGCCCGTCGAATCCTGACAGCGACAACGACGGGTTCACCGTGGCAGATGGATCGACGCAGCCAGCACCGCCTTCAAGCTGAACTGATCCGCCCCAGGCAGGGGTGCTCGATTCATCATCAAATGAGACAGGCGTCGGAGCGACGAGTTCCGGCGCCTGTCTCCGTATCCCCAAAAGGACGGCTGAGCGGGCGTGGCGCGAGGCCGTGGTGTCGCTCTCGTATGCGACAACCTGCAACAGCGACACTGCTCGTCCCGTATCGAGGGGTGGTGCCACAAGGGCGTGGGGGTCAAGTCTGCCCCCGAGACGCGGTGTGACCCGGGTCTTCGACGAAGGCCAGCATCGCCAGGGCTCGATGAAGAAGCGCAGGTGAGGGGTCGCCCGGCTGGGGCATAGCGGCTCTGACACTGAGTTGATGATGAGCCAAGCTGCTACGGCTCTCGCATCGTTGAGCGTTCTCCCGGTCATAGAGCCAGCCTCACAAAACCGCCTTTCGAAGTAGATGACGAGGCTGCTGTCGTCCTTGTTGCGCCTCGCGTCCCGCATATCCTCGGCGACTTCTTGGCAGTCGAATGATCGGAGGGCGGCGACAGTGACCCCGTTGAACCAAAGTTCGAAATAGTCATCATCTCGCCGCAGCTCGACCCGCTCAATGCCAGGAGTCCGATCCAGGTTCAGATCCGGAAGGTCGTCCGTCGCAAACGACCGTAGGCCGTGGCAGGATCCGCCGGCTTGCGACACCGTCGAGAGACCTTGGCGACATCGGTGCCTCCACACGGGCTCGATAGGGAGAGCCTGAGCCGGACTTAATCGCTGTCAGCGACGTTCTCTGACGTCAAATAGTCGCTGTCTGTCTGGTGCACACACTGTTGGGCTGCACCCAAGCGACGTACTGTCCGCCAAAGGGAACGTTCCGCAGATGCCGATCGAGCGAGGAGCCGATCGCCCCTCCTAACGGCGAAAACAGATAGTGGCGATACGCAGGCTTGACGTCGGCTGATTCCTTCAGCAATTCGACCGTTTCGCGGGGCGGGAGCAGCACCGCGTCGCGGTCGAGGTCACAGGTGTTTACTGCGTGTCGCGTCAGTGGATTGTAAGGATTGTGCTCAAACACGGCGACCACACCTTCACGCTGGACGACGCGCACCATTTCGCTGACGACCTTGAACCGCTCTGATGTTGGGACATGGTGCAGCACGCATATGGCAACCACGATGTCGAACGTCTCATCGTCGAATGGAAGCTTCTTTCCGTCGTACCAGGAGAATTCAGCGCTTGGAACGTTCCGCTGAGCCTTGATCAGCATCTCCTCCGAGACGTCGACGCCGTGAAGCCTTCGAACGCGAGGGGCGAGTACCTGGTCGGTCGTGCCGGTGCCGCAGCCGACGTCGAGCAGCGACAGGCCCCGCAGGGAACCCTGTCCCCGACCAACGATCTCCTCGAGGATTTCGGCCTTGCGGCGAGCGTAAAAGGCCGAGTTCCTGCCTGTAAAGGACACCGACCGGTCCACTTCGCCCTCATAGCCTTTTGCATGCCGGTCGAAATCGACGCCCCGGGCGTCTCCTTTCAAGGTTTGCATCCTCCCCCTCACGGCTCATGAACTGAGCGCGATGGCCCCGAAGGTAAGTGTTGCCCGCCGGAATCAGCACATTCCATGGGTCATTCGGACTACGTGCCGAGCGGAGGTGTGGAGCCACTTGCTGCGCCCAGATCGACTATCGGGCGCTCCAATCGGGTCCCCAATGACGGCTATGGCAGGCGTTGTTGCCCTGGGTGTAGAACCCATTTCACATCCGACCCAGGATCCTCAGTCCCGGATTCGGGGACAATCAGCCAACTATCCGGTCGGATCGAGCTTTCTATCCCTGTCGGGCCTGTTTGCTCGGACCCTTGACCTATCGACCCTTCGACTGCGTCTGGGTGCGTCAAGGCCATAGATGTGCCGTGTGAGGATGCAACGTTCCCATCAGGGCGATCAGCATCAACATTCCTTGCGAGACGCCCAGCATGCCCACAAGCGGACCCTCCCAGGTGGGGCGCATTCGCCAGGCGTAAGCCGCGTAGGCGGTGATCACCACCATCGAGTACCGCAGAACGCTGTCCGGCTCGTACGAGCTCAGCACCGCCAACGTGCTTCCGATGGTGAAGACCCACCAGAACCTCGGAATGGTGACCCCTCTGTCGCGCGCTTTGGCCAGCAGCACGATCCCACCGTACGCAAAAGCGACACCCAGGGCGCAGAGCACCACCTGGCCATCCGTCAGAGCCCGAATGCCCGTGAACAGACCGATGACCGCCAGGATAGGCGTGGTGAACCAGACGAAATGTGAGTCTCCCCAGAACCGTTCCGCCTGCACGAATGCAAATGGCGAGCCGACTGTCCACCACGAGTACAGCAACCAAGACACGAACCCGAGTGGTGCGACCACCACGGCTGCCAGTGGACGAATCTTGTGATTTGTCACAAACGCGTGCCCTGCGGCAACGACGACACAGGCAACCAGCACAACACCGAAGTTCTTGGTGAGACCCCCGAGTGCGGCAAAGAGCGCGGCCGTCATCCAGTAGCGGCGCGAGAGTGCAAACAGGCAGGCGCCACACGTCGTGATGAAGAGGCCCTCGGAGTAGCCCAAGGTCAACACGTATGCGGTGGGAAAGAAGACGTAGAGGAGAGCGGCCCGGTCGGCAACGACGGACCCGAAGACCTCTCGTACCGTCAACCAGAGAGCGATCGCCGAAGAGAGTCCGAGGGCCAAGGACAGGATCAAGGTGGCCTGGGCGTAGGACAGACGCGTCACCTCGACGGCGGCGCGGATCGCGAGGGGCCAGGCGGGAAAGAAGGCCCAGCGACTGCCGTGGCCCTCGTTGACGATGTGGTGCGGATACCCGTGTTGAGCGATGAGGGTGTACCAGTGCGCGTCCCAGCCTGTCGTCAAGGCGCTCAACAAATGCAGCCGCGGTGTGAACCACTTGGCGCCCAATGCCGCAAAGAGAACTGCCACTCTCGAAAGCACGTAGTAACCGCAAGGCCGGGCGATTGCGTGCAGCGCCCTCACCTCACCGTCGCGGTGTGACTCGGGTTCGACGGGCAGAGCATTGGGTCCGGTGCGCTCCGTCGGCAGAGTCGGCAGCAGTTCGTCATTGGGCGGTGTCGCGGCTTCAACGGGTTTGCCGGTCCGTGGTGCCACAGATTGCTCTCGGACGGTGCTCATCAGCGGATCTGTATCCGGCCAACTTCGTCGTGAAGCCGAAGCCGCGCGCCGTTGGCACGACGTCTCAACCCATTCACTGGTACTCCCTCCAGCACCGCCATGTCGGGTCCGACGTGCGAACCGCTTCCTCCCGACTCAATCTTGGAAGTCGGTCCCAATCTTGGCCATGGGCCAAAAGGCTCATACTCGATCGTGAAAGTGATCGCGGCGGCAGAGATTCCATGGGTCCTCGATCTGCCGGCGCTCGGTCCTGCACGCCACCGAGGTCATGCGCACCCAATGGCATCAGGAGTCGTTCAGCCGATCGGTAGTCAGCGAACACCGGAACTGCGCCGCTAAGCCGTCTGAACAGGGAGAACGGAGGCGATGTCTTCACAAGAGTTTTCTTGAACCAGGTATGGGGCGAGTGCAGGGTGACGCTCGGGGCCACTCGACCCGCCGAAGGCGACCAACACCAGGCCCGAGAGGTGTTCCATGGGTGTAAACCTGAGCGCAGTGTCACTGAGACTGGACTGGAAGAGCGTCCGAGTTGAGAGCTGGTTGTGGCACAAGGTGCTCTCGAACGGAGGCCGATGCGGCGACTGAAGGATGCGATCCGGATGACGGTGACTGTCGCTGCCGTGGCGATGCTCGCGGTAGCGGTTCAATCGCTGACGGCCCGCGCCTCGACCGCTGGAGATAGCGGCGACATCGTGTCGACCTATCTCGGTATCTCCGGGCCCACTGACGTCACCACTGGTCCAGACGGGGCATTGTGGTTTACCAACTGGTACAACAACTCGATCGGGCGGATCACGACGGCCGGGGTTGTGACCAGCTACACCGGCACCGGCATCGACGCTCCTCAGTCGATTACCACCGGTCCCGACGGTGCGCTGTGGTTTACCAACTGGTACAACAACTCGATCGGGCGCATCACCACCGTGGGAGTGGTGACCAACTACACCGGCACCGGCATCGACTATCCGGAGTCGATCACCACCGGTCCCGACGGTGCGCTGTGGTTCACCAATGAGTACAGCAACTCGAAGGGCGTCGCCGGTTCGATCGGCAGGGTCACCACGGCCGGCGTTGTGACGAACTACACCGGTAAGAGTATCGACGAACCAACCGGGATGACGGCCGGTCCCGACGGGGCCCTCTGGTTCACGAATCTGGCGGACAACTCGATCGGGCGCATCACCACCGCCGGAGTGGTGACCAACTACACCGGCGCCGGCCTCGACGAACCGCAGTCGATCACCACAGGTCCCGACGGGTCGTTGTGGTTCACCAACCCGATGAACAGCTCCATCGGCAGAATTACCACTGCCGGGGTGGTGACCAACTACACCGGCGCTGGCATCGCCCATCCGCAGTCGATCACCAGCGGTCCCGACGGGGCGCTCTGGTTCACCAACGACAACGGGTCAATAAGCAGCATCACCACGGCCGGCGTCGTGACCAACTACACCGGAGCTGGTATCGAAGGCCCGAGAGGGATCACCGTTGGGCCCGACGGGGCCTTGTGGTTCACCAACGCGGGCAACAACTCGATCGGACGCATTACGACCGGCGGGGCGGTGACCAACTACGACGGCAACGGCATCGACAACCCGTACTCGATCACCACCGGTCCCGACGGGGCGCTCTGGTTCACCAACGTGGCGAACGACTCGATCGGGCGGATCACCGGCGCCGGAGTTGTTTCCAACTTCACGGGGCCTGGGATTGCTGGCCCCATGGGCATCACCGCCGGTCCCGACGGGGCGCTCTGGTTCAGTAATGTGTCGAACAACTCCATCGGACGTATCACTACCGCCGGGGTGGTATCGAACTATGTCGACAGCAGTATCGACGAACCGGAGGGGATCACGGCAGGCCCCGATGGGGCTTTGTGGTTCACTAACTTCGGGAACAACTCGATCGGGCGGATCACAACCGTTGGGGTGATATCCAACTTCACCGCTCCAAGCATCGATTACCCGACAGACATTACCCCTGGTGCCGATGGAGCGTTGTGGTTCACGAACAACCTCTCCGCAGGGGGGCATCACGGATCCATAGGGAGAATCACCACTTCCGGTGTGGTTTCTAACTTCACTGGAACCTACGTGAAGGATCCGTCCATGATCACCACTGGACCGGACGGGGCCCTCTGGTTCACCAATCTCAGCGCCACCCGTCCCAACGGCTCGATAGGGCGAATTACCACGACCGGCGCAATCTCGATCTTCTCAAACAGCGATATCGACTATCCGCTATCGATCACCACTGGACCCGACGGGGCCCTCTGGTTCGCCAATGACAACCGCTCGGTAGGCCGGATCACAACGGGCGGCGTGGTCTCAAAGGTTTCGGTCCCCTATGTCCCTGACGGAATCACCGCCGGTCCAGGTGGAACGGTGTGGTTCACCGACTCCGACAGCGTCATCGGCAGTGTGACAATCCCGCCCCCGGCGCTGGCGAGCGTCAGCCCAACATCCGGTGTGGTGGGGACAACGGTCACCATCAAGGGCTCTGACCTGGGAGGCGCCACGCTGGTGACATTCAACGGCGTTGCCGCGGCGATCATCAAAGACACGTCCACGAAGATCAAAGTCACAGTTCCAGCCGGCGCGACCACGGGTGAAATCGAGGTCACGACTCCCAGCGGCACTGGTCTCAGCGCTACGAACTTCTATGTGACTTGAGGAGAGCGCTCCAGGTGTGCCTGAGAACTGAATAGCAGGGCACGCGATGCCGAGGCCGGTGACGCGATCGTGAGCTCTTTCGCGACGACTGTCCGATGGTTGCCCAACCTGGATGGCCCACGAGTTCGATCGGCTTGGATGACCCGACCCGGTCGTTCCGGATGCGTCGGTTTACGAGTTGCCTTCCCTACGGGGTCAGTCGAGTTGGGTTGTGTGACATACACCGGTCGTCCGATTCGAAAGCCAACTTTGTCCAGATCGCTTCCGAGGCTCAGAGCACCCATGATGTCGTGAGGGTGGAATATACCCACCGACAGCAATGTGATCGATCTCGGCGCTCCGCGCCCATCGCGTCGTGCCACGCTGGATCCACTGATGAGCGGATGAGTGAGACGGAGTTGCCTTCTTGCTTGAGGGCGTTACCGCCAAGCGATGTTGTGACCTTTCAGTCGCTCAGAAACAGTCCCAGATTCTCTGCAACTTGCGTCGCCGTCGGCTCCACGGAATAGGCACTCTCTGCCCAGTTCGGATCCATCAAGACAGCCAGGCGACCGCCAGATTGGCCTACATCCCAGACGGCTCCGGAGGCACCGTAGCCTTCCGGGAACAACGTGTTCGGCGCAGCGACACCAGTCAAAGTGCCCTCGTCGTTTGGCGTCCACGTCGTCAGCGCGTTCGGCGTCACGGCAACTCCGTCGATGACGCTGGGGTTTACCGAAAGCGGGTTCGTACCGCCGCTGATGCCCGACACTGAGATCGACGATGAGACGAGAGCTTGGACGATGTCGAGGACCGATTGATTGTCGAATAGCCCCGCAGCGCCATAGTCGCCGTTGACATAGACGCTTCCGCCGGCTTGAACGAAGGACTCGAGAGTGCGCTCGTCGTGCAGTGAGAGATCCTGGGTGCCATCCCACCAGATTTGCCCATAGCCGCTGAGGTCGGTCGGTAGCGTCGTCGTCCCGGGAAAGGTGGTGACGTTCAGGCCAATGTTGCTCAGCGAAGTGTCGAAGAAAGAGAAGGAACTGTAGGTGGCGTCTTCGGAGGCGTCACCATCACCGAGGATGAGCACGTTACGCTTGACGCCCAGCACCACGGCACCTGCGGTAATTGTGACAGTCCGGTCAGCCGGGGCGACAGCGTCGAACTGCTGCACGGCGTCATTGGTGGACTCTGCGATATTGACCTGTGCAAGCGCGGCGGAAATGGTTTTCTTGAGATTCGCTGCCATGGCGATGCCTGTTGCGCTGGCCAGCTTCGCATCGGTAGCGCCTACTTCGGCAACGAGCCGTGATTTGCAGGCGGCGGTTTGCTTGGTGCTCGGGTGTACGCCAAGGCATGAGAAGTAGCTCGAGTCTTCGGACGTCCATGCCTCGTCGGCTGATGTGAGCGCGTTCGCTCGTCCGACCATATTGACCGGCAGATAGCCTCCGACCAATGACAGCGTCGTCCAAAGCTTCTGTTGCTTCTCTGGGGCCGCAAGAGCAGTGAACGACCCGGCCTGCGACCCGTAGGTGACTGCCTGCTCATCATTTGGACCTATGAGTGCGTCGCTGTCGACGGCATTGAAGAGGTCGGTCGTGAAGGGGGCGCTGCTTGTTGCCGAAATGGAACCCAAGGCAACGCCGCCTGAGTCCGTCATCTTGAGGACGAGGTTGGTTGGGAGGGTGTTCTGGATCTGCAATGAGCTCGGGGATCCCGAGCAGTCCATCGGAAAGGATGAGGGAACGCTGACGCGAGCGTCACCAGCACACGGGGCGGCCGCAGCTTCCACGGCCAACTGCGAGGCTACCTTGACTGAGCGGAATAGCGACGCCCAGCAACATCATCAGGAACGTCAGCGCGAGTGGGACCAATCGCGAGAAGGCGTTCCTCCTCAATGGCTTTCCCATTTCCCCCCAGGTCTCTCCGCACCGGCTCCTCAGTGCTGCAGTGCAAGTTAGTAACGTCAGAATGGATGGGTCAACAAGCGGAATTGTTGGCGCGGAGGACGGCGATTGCGTTTTCTGCGGGATGTGCATTCACCTGGGATGTAACGAGTCAGAGATCGCGAAGCGACATGGTTGCAGCCGACTGACGCATTCAGACAGCAATGGATGGGAGCGGGGCTGCGTCGAGACCGAGCATGCAACATGGTTGGCGTGCTTTCCCAGCGAAGGCCCTTCGGGGTGGTCTGCGTGGTATGAGGCCATGGTTACCGTGTTGAGCGTCGGAATGCACCCAGTGCACGCTGGACGGGTCGGGTTGGTTCCTCAGGCGGCTCGAACCTGGTCGCAGCCAGGCAACCAACCCGGTTTCAGGCTGCACCCCTGGCCGCCCAAATCGGTGGGGTTATGGTGGCGTCCCTGTTCCGAGACACGCTGAAGCCCACGAGGCTTCCAGCCGCTAGTCGATCTGGCGTTGAAGACGACAGGAAGATCGAGACGGAGGTGAGCCATGACAATCCTGGAGGACATCCTCGCTGGAGTCTTGCAGGACCTGGGCCCAGACGCCTCGGACGAAGACCTGAAGGCGAAAGTGCTCGAGACCCTCGAAGCGCTTCCAGCCGAAGAGAAGCGTGAGGCTCTCGAAGAGATGGTACAGCTTGCGAGCACCAGTCAGCTCTCCCATCTGGAAGAAGTAGGAGATGCGGACGGGGGCCAGGAGAGCCCAGGTCAGAGCGACTGAACCCGGGCCGTTAGAGGAAGCGATCGCCGCTGGAGACGTAGAGACGTGCCGATGTCCGCGGCACGTCTGAGAGCGCCACGACCGCTAGCGCTGCAATTGCCGGACGTGATCACGCGATGGAATCGTCCCCACGAAATCCCGGGAGGTGAGAGTCGGTGGATGGCTTCAACAGTGCCGTCGCTGACGTAGGGGGCGCCGTCGGGACAAGAAACGGCGTCGACCGGGCAACTCGACGGGCTGTCGTTCGCCTCTTGGAGACCCAGAGATCACAGTGGTCGCCGGCTTGAGCGTCCCCTAGGACGCGTCCCACGCCATCCACAACACTGCGGTGGAGTTGACCCGCTCTCGTGGACACGTCCACCGGCGCGGTGATCGGAGCGCCGGTGCTTCAATTCGTTTGAAGGAAAGACCGGACCATGACCCCTCCGCCGTCGCAGGCCGTGCCGCCGATCGATGTCGGCGTCAGGTCCTCACCTCACCGGTTGGAGGCCAGTGAGGTTCTGAGGGCGGAGTCCGCCAGCCAACGGCAGAGGCGTGGTCGATCAACGTCCGGCTTGCGCGCGCTACCGTCGGCCGGTCGTCTTCGGCGCGGTGAAGGAGGACCCAGGTCCAGAGGGGCACGGGGGATCGGACAGGACGGCGGGTCAATGTCGGAGGCATCGGCGCCGCGTGACGCTTCGGCGACCCGAGCACCGGTCGCCCCAAACGCGCTACGTGGTCGAAGAAGGCGGGGCCTGTTATTCCGCCGTCGAGGATGTCGGTCACTGAAGCTCGGTTTGCCTTTGCAAAGGCAGTGGCGTAACGATTCCAGGAACTCCACGATGCTTCGTCACAGTCGATCAGCACCGTGATCTCATCTGCTGAAACGCTCTCATGGCGAGTTGCCGCATGTGCGCGTGGAATGACGGCTTCGAGTCTCTCGTACCACAAGAGGTCGGCAACCAGGTTGAGTCGTTCGACGTCGCCCTCTTCAATCCAGGCGATCGCCAGATCGAGGCTGCCTTCGGCCACCCGCGCCGCTTGGGTGTGTGAGGGAAGGACCCATTCGTCGAGACGGACCCGAGGGTCCGGGATTGCTGCCGCTTCTGGGGGGAGCCAACTGACATAGCCCAGCCGCAGCGGCAACTCTCCACCGCCCTTGCGGGCTCGATCGAATGCTCGTGCGGCGGAAGCCAACACTTCTCGAGCATCGGTCAGAAAATCTCTGCCTGCTGGTGTCAGTGCGACATGTCGACGGTCGCGTACAAGGAGTTGGGTTCCGAGCTCACGTTCGAGGTTGCTGATCTGCTGAGAAAGCGAAGGTCCGGCAAGGTGAAGCCGTTCTGCCGCCCGACCGAAATGCAGCTCCTCCGCGACGGCGACGAAGTAGGTCAGCTGCCGAAGCTCCACGCGGACGATGGTACATCTGGGGGTGATAGGCGTGGCCTACCAGAGGTTGGTCACAAGTCGTGGACCCGAGGCGATGAGAAGGGTTAACTGCCTAGCAGGATCTCGTCTCAAATAGTCAGAGGGATCCTGACTCCCGATACGCGCCATGTCGTTTGCAAGGTGATGTGTCGGGAGCAACAAAACCAAGAACTGGAGAGAGGGCCATGAGCACAGCCGAAGCACCAGACATGAAGCTCGAAAACGAGATCATCCCCGTGACTGACGTCGACCGAGCCAAGGGGTTCTACCAGCAACTGGGTTGGCGACTCGACGACGACGTTGCGCCGTTGGACGGGATTCGCTTTGTCCAGTTCACACCCCCAGGCTCGCCTGCTTCGGTCACGTTCGGTCTAGGGCTCCCTACAGCCACCCCCGGTTCGATCCAGGGCACCCTCGTCGTCTCCGACATCGACGAGGCCCACGATGCACTTCTCAAGCGTGGCATCGACGTGAGCGACAGCTGGCACGGCCCCCCGTTCCCTGTCGAGGCGCGCCAGCCCGGCCCCGACCCGGAGCGCACCAGCTACGGGTCGTTCTGCTCCTTCACCGATCCCGACGGGAATCTGTGGATTGTTCAGGAGGTCACGACGCGGCTCCCGGGACGGATTGACGCCACAGAGACGGCGTTCGCTTCTGCAGATGATCTCCAGAATGCGCTCTTTCGGGCCGAGGCCGCACACGTCGAGCACCAGAAGCGGGCGGGGCGGACACACCTCTTCCACCGCTCGAGCGAAGACGAGACGTGGCCCGCCTGGTACGCCTCCTACATGGTGGCTGAGCAGGCTGGGACCGAGCTGCCGGCGTAGCTGATTTAGCGTTTCCGCGGGCTGTCATTGAAGGCGGCCCGCGGTTGCGCATCTTACGAACCCCTCTCAGCGAGAAGCCACAGAAGGTGAGGAGAAATGCCCTACATCACTGTCGGAAGCGAGAACGCCGGCCCGATCGAAATCCACTATGAGGACCACGGCACCGGAAAGCCAATCGTCCTGATCCATGGCTATCCACTGAACGGCAACTCATGGGAACGCCAGGAACTGGATCTTCTCGCCAATGGCTATCGAGTGATCACCTACGACCGCCGGGGCTTTGGCCGGTCCAGCCAGCCGATCGTCGGCTATGACTACGACACCTTCGCCGGTGATCTGAAATCGCTCTTCGACTTTCTCGATCTAAGGGACAGCGTTCTCGTTGGCTTTTCGATGGGTAGCGGGGAGGTCATCCGATACCTCGCCACCTACGGGTCCGAAGGCGTGCGCAAGGCTGCCCTGTTCGGCACGATCCCGCCCTTCGTGCTCAAGACCGACGACAACCCCGAAGGCGTGGACGGCAAAGTCTTTGATGACATCAAGGCTGCTGTCGCCGGTGATCGCTATGCCTTTTTCGAGGGCTTCTTCAACAACTTCTACAACGTCGACGTGCTTGGCGGTACCCGGATCAGCGACCGGGCATGGCAGGCGAGCTTCAACGTCGCCGCAGGCTGCTCTCCCTTCGCGTCGTATGCGTGCGTCGACACCTGGCTGACCGACTTCCGCGCTGAGCTGCCAAAGATCGACATTCCAGTACTTGTCATGCACGGCACGGAGGACCGCATACTTCCGTTCGAAGTGACTGCAGCACGGCTTCCGGCGCTGATCTCCGACTGCACTCTTGTGCCGGTCGAGGGAGGTCCGCACAACATTTGCTGGACCCACTCCGAAGAGGTCAACTCGGCACTGCTCGACTTCCTACGTGAGGCCCCGTAGTCCCGATCGGCTCGTTGGACTCTTGCTATGCCGTATCGAATGGTGGAGGCCACTTGGGGACAATACTGCGGGCCATAGGCTATGACGATGGCCGACCAATACCGTGTAATTCGAATCCCGCAGGACCTCTTAAAGCTCGAAGCGGATCTCAATATGTACGCCGCCGAAGGCTTTGACTGGGTGGCACAAATCCAAGCGGGCCATCTGCCTGCAATCGTGATGAGGAAGTCCGACTGAATTGACTTGGCCTGCTTGCTACGGATTCGCTAGCTCGGTGTTGGAAGCTGGATATTCAGCTGGAACTGACTGACTACTTGCTACGAGATGTGACCAGCGTGATGGAGGGCCTTGACCTCACCGCGTCAGATGTCGCGCTCCATGCTCTGAACATCGAAGAACACGGGGAGCAAGTACTTCACATAGAAGGCATGCACGGTGAGGCCTGGAGACACCAGGTCTTCGTACCGGATGATCTTTACCCGGTCATCCTTGTCTGCGTAGCGCTCGCAGGCTTCGAGAAGGCGATCGACTTCTTCTCGGTTGTCTTGTAGGAGCCCCAAGTGGTCGTACCCCGGTGAGGACATCGGCTTGTTGCTCTCGGCCAAGAGGATGAACTGGTCCGGGTCGGGCAAGAGCAAGTGACACATTTGTCCCACCACCTCGGTGTCGAGTCCCTTCCAGCCGAAGACAGATCCGTAGAAGGCATCGACCTCCTCTCGAAACTCGGTGGTCAACGTTCCCCGCGGCAGTGTGAGCTCCATGTGGTTGAAACGCATCGATCGATCCTCTCCTGAGCCGTGACCTGACACTACGACGATCTCGCCCTTTTCGGCGTGTGTGCCGCCGTTTACAGTCTGCCGCCCGGTGGGTCCGTGACGCTCAAACGGAAGTCAGGCACAGGGAGATCTTCATTCCTCTCCGAGGTGGCGGTCGCACTGTTCGATGAAGTCGGGGTCCTCGCAGGGCTTCGAGCCCCTGGGTCTCGGATGCGACCTCTCAGGCGAGACTAAGTTCCCGCGAATCAAAAGGGAAGGGGCAGGTACCCATGAATCGACCCAGCAGCTCCCGCGGGACATGCAGTCGTACTTTGCGATGGGTCACACCGGTCGCCCTGTCCACAGCTCTGGGTGCGTTTTGGATGTCTACGGCTGCTCCTGCATCCGCCGGACCAGCCGGACAGACGTTCACGTCCTGTCCCACAGAGGCCGAGCTGGCGTCAGCCGTGGCTGCACACGGGACGATTACCTTCGGCCTCAGCTGCACGGTCACGTTCAGCTCGGCGATCGCCGTCAGTAGTGGCACAACGGATATCGAGGGGAACGGCTTCAGTGTCACGTTCACGGGCGGTGGTACCACCAGGTTCTTCACCCAGTCGGGAGGCACCTTGACGCTCGGCGACCTAGGACTCCAAGGGGGCCACGTGAGCGGTGCGACGGGCACGAACGGTGCCGGCGGCAGCCAGGGGACCCTCGGAGCGGCCGGCGCTGCCGGTCAGCCGGGCGGCACAGGAGGTGCTGCCGGTGCGGGGACGAAGGCCAAGGCTGGCAAGAGCGCCCAGGGCGGGGCCGTTGACGTGGCCTCCGGCACGCTGAACCTGAACGGCGACACGATTTCCGAAGATGGGGTCACCGGCGGTACTGGTGGCAACGGCGGCAACGGGGGCACCGGCGGCGCTGGCGGTATGGGCGGCCCGGGTGCGAATGGCACACCCGGCAGCACAGGTGGGACAGGAGGAGCGGGTGGCGGTGGCGGGAAGGGTGGAGCGGGGGGCTCTGCCTACGGCGGCGCCATCTACAACGCTGGCACGCTGAATGTGACGAACACCAACTTCGGGAGCGACTCGGTCGGAGGGGGTTCTGGGGGCGAAGGCGGAGCTGGGCTCAACGGTGGACCTGGGGGTATCGGTGGTCAGGGCGGTGAAGGCGCTCCGCCTCCGTTGAATTCGGGTGCGGCCGGCGGTACGGGCGGCGCAGGTGGCGCCGGAGGTGTGGCCGGACCAGGCGGCAATGCCGGAGCGCCGGGTGTGGGTGGCTCGGGCCTCGGGGGTGCCATCTACAGCGTCGGCGCCTTGATGATCAACGGCGGCACCTTCAGCAATGACACCGCGTCAGGTGCAGCGGGCGGCGGCGCGCTGCCGGCTGGCACCGGCGGGGAGGGCGGAGCAGGTGGGAACGCCGGGGGCGGGACACCTGGATCGTCGGGTGTCCCACCAGAGATGGGAGCGGCCGGAGGCAATGCCGGCGGCACCGGTGGCGTCGGAGGTCCCGCGGGAGCGGCCAGCTCGGGCGCGGCTCCCGGGACGGCAGCAGATGGCGCGGCGGGCGGTCTGGCAGACGGGGGAGCGGTGTACTCGGGGGCCAAAGCCTCGGTATCAGGTGCCTCATTCACCGGCGACGTGACCAGTGGTGGCACGGGCGGGTTCGGTGGTAACGGTGGTGCCGGTGGCGTGGGCGGCAATGGAGGCGCTGGTGGAAGCGCTGGCTATGGCGGGAGCGGATCATGCGGGAGCGAGACCTGCGGTCCGATGGGTGGTCCGGGCACCGCCAAGGCCGGTGGTGCTGCGGCTGCGTCCGTCAGCGGATCGGCCGGTGCAGTTGGAGGCGCCGGCGGAGACGCGTTCGGCGGTGCGATCGCGAACGACGCGAAGCTGACCGCGAGCGCCGACACCTTTTCAAACGACTCGGCGCATGCCGGATCCACTGACCACGGTGGAGCAGGGGGCATGGGCGGCGCTGGCGGAGACGGTGGTGTCGCTGGCAACGGGCAGGCGACCAATCCGGGGCAGACCGGAGGCAACGGCGCGGCGGCTGGGGCCGGAGGCAAGGGCGCCGCCGCCGGTGCCGCGGGGGTCGCGAGGGGCGGGGCCCTGGCCGACCTGACCGGGACCGCTTCGGTCAGTGGCTCGTCATTCTCCGGCAATGGAGTGGTCGGAGGTCCGGGCGCGGTCGGTGGTCCGGGCGCTGCCGGCGGTCCTGGCGGATCTGGCGGAAACGGCGGAGAAGGATCGACCCAGCCCTTAGGCGGCAACGGAGGCAACGGGGCCAATGGCGGGAAGGGGGGCGCTGGCGGCGCGGCATCCCCGGGCGGCGCCGCCACGGGCGGCGGCGTGTGGACGGCGTCCGCGCCTTTCTCGGGTACTGGCAACACCTTTGGGACGGGCAACACAGCGTCCGGAGGTACAGGAGTGCCGACGGGGAGCGCCGGTGGCACGGGTGGCCCGGGCGGCAGAGGCGGTTTCCAGGGGGAAAACCTCTCCTCCGGGAACGGCACAAGCGGAACTGCCGGAGCGAACGGGAAGAGCGGCAAGACCTCACCGGCCGGGATAGGAAGCGGACCGAATTCGAACTAAGCCGACGGCCTGAAGTCATCCGAGCTCCGGCGCCCTCGCCAAAGCCCGCATGACAGGCCTGACCACACGACACTCGAGTCGAGACACCCGGACAGGCCGGCTGTCAGCCCCGAGAATTCGAGACTGCCGTTGGTCATCGGAGAGAGCAATCAGAAGGACGGCAGCCGACGCGCCGAAGACCGCGGCGGCCTTGGACCATGTCCTTCAGGCGTCGACAGGCTGACGCGTCGCCAATCCCACACACCATCCCCCGAGCAGACCGACGACGCTGAGATGCCAGTCGAAGTCGAACGCGCCTGCAATCGCAAAACAAACCAGGGCCGCAGCGGCGCAGGAAGAAAGCAGGTCGGTTCGCCGCACGACCCGGACTACGGCGACAGCAGCGAGGAGGAGCAGGGCCGCCCCGATGGCACCGGCGTCGGCTCCGATCTGGAGGTACTCGTTGTGCACGAAGTGTGCAAACGAACCGTCCGCCGCGTGGAACTGCAGCAGCCGATCAGGACCTACCCCCGTCAGCGGGGCCGACGCCCACTGGTGCAGTGCCGTCGACCATTCGACGGACCGGTCTTGATCGCTCGGCGCCAGAGCTCGCAAACCAATCTCGTGATGCAATGCTCCGGCCGCGACGAGGGCGGTAACCAGGACGCCTAGTGCGATGGCGACCCGAGTCGCTGACCGCGTCGGAAGAGCTAACTGCCCCGGCCATGGTGCCGCTGAGACACCCACGGCCACGACCACGAGGAGGCCCAACCAGGGCACGGTCTGCACTCCCTGGCGATGAGGCGATCGCGACCGCACCGACCACGATCCCCGCAATCAGGGGAACGGCGAACTGGACGTAGCGACGCCAGGGCACGACAAGGCAGGCACCGAGGAAGGCGACGTAGGCCCCGCGGCTCTGAGTGGCCAGCAGTCCCGCGGCCGAGAGGCACACGGCGATGCGAACCGCGACGGGGACGAGATCAAGTCCCAGAGCGACGAGGAGGCACATGCCCAGGACGAGTCCGGCGGCGTCCGCATAGGTCAAGGTACTGGAAAGGCGCCACAACCCTTGGGAGGGGATGGCGATCGGGTACCAACGCCAAACCAGTCCGGCCAGGCCGACCAATGCACCCAGGCCACCGAGGAGAGCGACGCCGAGGCCTGCCACCTGTCTGGCGGCTCCCGTCAGCGTACGGGTCGACCGCGTACGCGGCAGCAAAGCCCAACATGCTCGCTCCCAGGGGGAGGAACTGCTCGGGGACACCCGCGGCGATGGCCTTGACGAGCCACCACACGGTGAGGGCCAGCAGGCTCCCCACGAGCATCAGCCCGCGAGGATCGGGCCGATCGAGGACCAGTGCGACGACCACGACGACCAGGGAGGTCAGCGCCACGGCGAAGGCATCCGCAGACCAGAATCCACCCTCGCGCCACCCTTCGATCACCAACAATCCGTAGAGGACGGCAGCACAGATCCAGTCGCGCTGGCGGAGTTCCGTCGGTGTCGCCGTGGGTGTGGACATTTGGCTTTCTCGTGAAGAGTCGTCGTTGTGGCATCTGTTGACGCCAGTCGCCGGAGATCGGCGAGCCGTCATTTTCGCCCACACCAAGCGGTGGGCGCTCGTTGTCGGGACTCAGAATCCGTCAGCGGTCACATTTGATCCGTTGAGGGTTTACTCCGCCGTTTCCGCCGAGGAAGGGACGGCGGGATCCTTCTCCCCGAATTGGTGAGCCAATGTCGCGGATGCGGTCATCGCCGAACAGGTGGCTGCACGGTCCCTCGCAGGTGGATCACAGTCGGTCGCCAGCAAGCTCAGACATGATGACGTTGTGGCGACACGACGGCGCAGGCTCATGTGGTGGATCGCCGGCATCGTGGTCGTCGTCGTGATCGCGGCCATCGCGGCGCCCTTCATCTACATCCATTTCGTCGAGGGTCCGCCTCCGGCCAAGCTGACTCTGCCTCCGACGACCACGACGACCGCAGGCTCCAAGAGCTCGTCCACCGCGTCGTCTTCGCTTGATGGCGCCTGGAATGTCGGGACCGGGTCGGTTGCTGGCTACCGCGTCAATGAGGACCTGGTCGGTCAACACACCACGGCGGTCGGTCGGACGAGAGAGATCTGGGGATCCCTCGAAGTGAGCGGCACCCAAGTGACCAACGGGAAATTCACCGTGGCCATGGCCAGCGTCAAGAGCGATCAGAGCGAACGCAATGCACGGTTCGACGGCCCGATCATGGACGTGAACCGCTACCCGACGGCGACGTTCACCCTCACCGCGCCCATCGACCTGGCCTCACTTCCGGTCTCGGGGGTCGCCGAGCAGCACATGGCCAGCGGCACGCTGGATCTGCACGGCGTCAGCCGTGCTGTCACGTTCCCAGTCCAGGTGCAGGTGCAGGGAAGCAACGTCGACGTCCTGGCCGACATCACGGTCCCGTTCTCGGAATGGAATATCGCCAACCCCAGCATTGGCGGATTCGTGACGACGGCCGATCAGGGCACGCTCGAGGTTCTCCTGGTCCTGACCCAAGGCCCCGGCAATCCCGCCTCGACGACCACCGGACCAGTCGGGAACCCCGGCGGCGGGGGACCGGTCACCGTGCCCAGTACGACGGTCCCGCCCCTCACCGTGCCCAGCAGCTGAGGGGCGCCCGACTCAGCCCGGTGCCGGCACCTGCGGCGGGTTCGGGCCGGTCAGCTCCAATCGAAGAGCCCTTTCAACCGCGCCTTGCCGTCCGGGCCGACCTGTCGCTCCGAGAGGGCTTCCGGCCTGTGGTTCTCGAGCCAGGCCGACAGTTCCTCCGTGCTGCGCAGGATGAACTCCTGGTCCGTGGCCATGACGTAGAGGTGCAGTGCCCCGTCGTCCGCTGAGACCGAGAACTCGATTTCGCCGTTCACCACGAAGCACCACATGGGGCTCGCCCCGGGGGTCGTACGCGGTTCGAGACGCCATCCGGGTCGACCCTGCACGAGTTCGACCAGCTCGTTCCTCTGTTGCTTCGTACGCTTGCTCATGCCGGTGCCACTGTAGGCAGCTCTCGCCGGGCCGAGTCGATGCGGCCGGGCTCGCGGCGGGACAGTCCAAGGCGAATGGACGGGAGGCGCCCTCAGTCTTCGACCAATTGTCTCGGGCGCAGCCGGTGGCACCCGTGGTCAGCTCAAACGAGCTTTCCCCAGTGGGTGGCGATGAGGAGCAATACGCCGGCCACGGCGAGCAGGAGGCCGGCGACGATCGACCTCGTCTTTTGCAGTTTGAGCTGGGGGATTTCCGAGGCGACAAGCCAGAGTCCGGCGATGAGGATCAACAGAAATCCCACTTCGGCCAACTTGACGGTCGTGCTCTTGTTGATGACGGCGAGGAAGGGCACCATCCCCGTATTCTCAGCATCTTTCGCAGGGGACCGCAAAAGTGCTGCCCACTGCGGTGTAGGAACACGTCCCGGAGACCGCTCTCACGCAGGCCACTTCGCGTTGAATCGGGAGGCGATCCACTCGTCACACGATATTCATTCCGGCGGCGCGGCGACGGATGAGCAGACGGCCGATTGGTGGGATCCGGTTGGTCTCGGCGAGGTGAATGGCGCGAGTCCAGGTCATCAGTCCTCGAGACGACCACGCCATACCGGAGGCCGTTTCTCGAGGTACGAGAGCACGCCCTCCCGCGCGTCGGGCCCTGCCATGAGGCGATGGTGCGCGTCGGTCTCGAGACGCTCGATTTCCTCCGGAGTCCGACGCCAGGTGTCCCAGAGGAGCTCCTTGCTCAAGGCAACCGACAGTGGTGCGGTGTTCCGCGCAATGTCGCGGGCGAGTTCCATGGCGCTCGGAAGGACCTCAGCGTTGTCGAGGACCTTGCTGCATAGCCCGAGTTCCTTAGCCTCGCGGCCATCGAAGGTACGGCCCGTCAGAAGGATGTCGGCTGCGGCCGACATCCCGACGATCCGCGGCAGCGTCCAGTGGGAGTAGGCATCGCCCATCACTCCGCGCCGGACCTGGACGACGCCGTAGGTCGCATCCGCGGCGAAGAGTCGGATGTCGCATTGCAGCGTCAGGGTGAGACCCAGCCCGATGGCGTGACCATTGACGGCGGCGATCACCGGCTTCCGCACGCGCCATATGGGGAAGGGGATGGCGGCGGCACTGAAGGATCCAGTGTCCCGCGCTTTGAACGTGTCGCCGCCCTCGCTGAGGTCGGCTCCGGCGCAGAAGGCGGGTGGCGTCCCGGTCAGGACCACGGCGCGGACCGTGTCGTCGCTGTCACAGCGCACGAGGTGCTCGCCCAACATCCGGGCCATCTCGGAGCTGAACGCGTTGCGCTTCGTCGGTGCATGCAAGGTCAGAGTGGCGACGCCTGCCTCGAGTTCAAAGAGCACTGGCTCACTCACGGTGTCCTTCACGGCCGCGGTGAACTCCGCCACAAGCTCGTCCGAGGGCGAATACCCGGGAAAGTACGCGCAGATCCGGTCGCAGTCGGGGAACCGGCGGGCGATCTCCCGAGCCGCCTCCTGGGGCGACCCGCGCACCGCGATCCGACCGAAGACGTCGTCGTCGACCAGAGAGGCCATGCGTCTGCCACTCGCCCTGCTTCGAAAGCGCGTTGAGTTCTGGCTGCAACTCGCCCCACCCCTCGACCTCGAGGACCGGTCGGTAGGCCGGGGTGGATCCGTAGAAAGCCACGATGAACCGCGCGGCATCAGACGCGGTGAGCTCCTCCTCGTTCCGACCGGTCGCCACGATGACCTCCGCCACCATCTCGATGTCCTCGCGGGAGCGGCCAGCGGCCTTGAGGCCTGACTCGATGGCCGGAGTGGTGCGTTCACGCATGTGGCGCTCGGTGTTGAACGGCATGACCAGGACGCCGTCCGCCACCTCGGCCGCCATCCGACTCATCCGTGGTCCGAGCGCACCGACGAGGACCTTCGGGACGCCGAACGGGCTTGGGCCCGGATCGAAGATCGGGGTCATCAGCGTGTGTGTCGTGTACTCACCGCGAAACTCGATGGTCCCGCCGCCCTGCCACCCATCGAGAATCGCCTTGGTGGCGGCAACGACCTCCCGCATGTGCTCGACGGGTTGGCCCCAGGTTGCGCCGTAGCGACGTTCCACGTGGGTTCGTATCTGTGAGCCCAAGCCCGAGGCGGAAACGGCCCTCGGAAAGGGCGTGAAGGTCGTAGGCGGCGTGAGCCAGGTGGAGAGGGCTCCGGGGAAAGGCGATGGCGACATTGGTCATCAGATCCAGGGAGCAGGCTGGTGCCGCGGCGACGAGTGGAAAGAAGACGTCGTGTGCGTTTTCGAAGCTGAAGACGCCGTCGACGCCCGTCTGTTCCAACTCGGCAGCCCGCTGCGCTGCGTCGAGGACCGAGTTCGACAGCCAGACGTCGACCTTTGGCATCAGGATCGACGTTCCTCGTCGGTTCGCGCCGACGTGAAGATCGCCGACCTGTTTCTACCTCCTGTGCCGCTCGGGAACACTGGCGGGGGACTGTAGGGGCCACGCCAGGCGCACGTCGGCTTCGTGCCGGGCGTCGGGGAGTGGTGGTCGCCAACCGCCGCCGCGGCCACCGCTCGCTCTCGGATCGCGGCGTCGATCTTCACCGTGAGCAGATACATCGTGTCACGAGTCTCTCGTCTTACGATGGGTCGAGGGAGCGACGTGTGCATGCACGCGATGCTCTTCCATTGGCTTCGGCTTGCGGTCGGGGCCGTCGGCTCGAGCCGCGGAGGCTCAGGCGCCGATGGCGGAGGCCTCGGGCACCGGCAGCTCGGCCATGACCCGCTCGGCCAGGCCCCGAGTGCTCAGGCCAGCGGCGGAGCGCACCGCGACGCAGCAACTGGCCGAGATAGGAGATCAGGGTCACCACGTCGAGGCGGGGCGAGCGCCCCACGAAGGGGACCGGCTCGGTCGCCGGGTCGAGCCCGCAGGCCTCGATCACGTGTTCGCGGAGCGCGAGCAGGGCCCGCCGGGCCTCCTCGAGCGAGACGCCGTTTCGGCGCATCCACACGGAAAGACCCAGCTCAAGGGACAGGTCTCCGCTGGTCGGATCCACCGGCCCCAGCTCGGCCAGGCCGACCAAAACGGTCGGGCCGAAGCCGCTGGCAGCACTCGTGGACATGAAATCAGTGTGGCGAATCGCTGTATCAAGGTGGTGGACCGGCCCCCAGCTGGTAATTTGCACCTCGTGCCACGCACGATTTGGAAGGGGGCGCTCAGCTTCGGCCTGGTGAACATCCCGGTCGGGCTGTACCCGGCGACCTCCGACAAGAGCATCCACTTCAACCAGTTCGAGGAAGGGACCTCCGACCGCATCCGCTACAAGAAGGTCAACGAGCGGACGGGCGAGGAGGTGCCGAGCGACCGCATCACCCGTGGTTTCGACCTGGGCGGCGGCGAGTACGTCATCCTGACCGACGAGGAGCTCGAGTCGGCCGAACCGAAGAAGTCGCGCCAGATCGAGATCTCCGATTT
Source organism: uncultured Acidimicrobiaceae bacterium (assembly GCA_963726855.1). Lineage (GTDB taxonomy): Bacteria > Actinomycetota > Acidimicrobiia > Acidimicrobiales > RAAP-2 > Bog-473. The sequence continues at coordinate 41,666 of CAVSEB010000003.1, read as the reverse complement.
CGTCGGCCTGGTCGATATCGACCCCGTCTTCTTCCGGTCCAGCTACTACCTGGCTCCCGAAGGCGAGGGCGCCGACAAGGCCTACGCCCTGCTCCGGCGGGCCATGAACGACGCCGGTCGGATCGGTATCGCCACCCTCGTCATGCGCAACAAGGAGTACCTCGTGGCCATCCGGCCCGACGGCGAGGCCCTGGCCCTGCACACCATGTACTTCTCCGACGAGGTGCGCCAGCCCGGGCGCGAGATCCCCGAGCTCCCGAGCGAGAACGACGTCAGCGACCGCGAGTTGTCGATGGCCCAGCTGCTCATCGAGTCGATGGAGAGCGACTGGGACCCCGAGCGTTTCCACGACACCCACCGCCAGAAGGTGGAGGCCCTCATCGAAGAGAAGCGAAGTGGCCACGAGATCGTGATCGAGTCCGGGCCCGAGCAGCCGGCCAAGGTCATCGACCTGATGGAGGCGCTCAACGCCAGCATCGCGGCCGCCGGTGGGAGTGGGACCAAGGCGACCAAGAAGAAGCCCGCCGCCAAGAAGGCAACCTCGCGTCCAGCCGCACCGGCCAAGAAGATCTCCGGCCAAGAAGGCACCGGCCAAGGCGCCCGCCCGCACCAAAACGGTGGCCCGCCGCAAGGCCTCCTGACCTTCGTCACCGCGCGCATCTACTACTGCGCGAACTGCGCATAAATCCGCACGGAACCTGTACGGATGCCGTGATCTGACCTGAATTCCCGCGCCGAAGGGCCAGATCATGGTCAGATGCCTCATCGGGCCCCGCTCGAGGGAGGAGTCCCGATGGCCACGGCACAGCTCCTGGTTCCAGGCGAGAGGATCGCCGAGTGGATGGGCTTCGACGGCCTCGTCCAGCTGATCTCCGTCGACGGGCAGCGCACGGTGGGCTGCCCCTACTGGGACCTGGTGGCCGACGTGGACGCCGACCAGCTGCGCGACCTCTACACCGACATGGCGGTGGTCCGCCGCATCGATGCCGAGGCGATGGCGTTGCAGCGCCAGGGCGAGCTGGGCCTGTGGGCACCCCTGCTGGGACAGGAGGCAGCCCAGGTGGGCTCGGCCCGGGCCCTGCGGGACGACGACTTCGTGTTCCCGAGCTACCGGGAGCACGGCGTGGCGTACTGCAGGGGCGTCGACCCGGTGGCCATGTTGCGCATGTGGCGGGGCACCGCCCACTCGGGCTGGAACCCGTCTGCAGCACGGCATCGCCACCCCCGCCATCATCGTGGGCTCCCAGACCCTGCACGCCACCGGCTATGCCCTCGGGCTCACCCTCGATGGCGCCGGTTCCGCCGTGCTGTCCTACTTCGGCGACGGGGCGAGCAGCGAGGGTGACGTGGCCGAGGCCTTCGGCTTCGCCGCCAGCTACGTCGTTCCCGTCGTCTTCTTCTGCCAGAACAACCAATGGGCCATCTCCGAGCCGGTGCGTCTCCAGTCCCACGCCTCGATCGCCCAGCGGGGCCAGGGCTACGGCATCCCGGGGATCCAGGTGGACGGCAACGACGTGCTGGCCGTCCTGGCCGCCACCCGACTCGCCCTGGCCCGCGCCTACGACGGCCTGGGGCCGACGCTCATCGAGGCCGTGACCTACCGCATGGGGCCACACACCACCTCGGACGACCCCACGCGCTACCGCAGCCATGCCGAGGAGGAGCAGTGGCGGGTCAAGGACCCCCTGGCCCGGCTGCACGCGCTGCTCGAGGGCGAGGGCCTGCTCGACGAGCACTTCGAGGACGAGGTGGCGGCGCAGGCAGACGCCGCCGCGGCGGCGCTGCGCCAGGGCTGCCTGGCGATGCCCGACCCCGGACCCGACGCGCTGTTCTCCCAGGTCTACGCCGATCCGCACCCGCTCCTCGAGGAGGAGCGAGCCGACTTCGAGGAGTACCTGGCCGGTTTCGACCGAGGAGGCCTGATGGCGACGGCCACCATGTCGTTGGGCAAGGCACTCAACGCAGGCCTGCGCGAGGCCATGGCGCGCGACCCCAAGGTGGTCCTCATGGGAGAGGACATCGGCAAGCTGGGCGGCGTCTTCCGGGTCACCGAGGGACTCCAGAGGGACTTCGGCGACCGTCGCGTCATCGACACGCCGCTGGCCGAATCCGGGGTGATCGGCACCGCTGTCGGGCTGGCCATGCGCGGGTTCCGCCCCGTGTGCGAGATCCAGTTCGACGGCTTCGTCTACCCCGCCTTCGACCAGATCGTCTCGCAGGTGGCCAAGATCCGCTTCCGCAACGAAGGGCGTGTCGCCATGCCCCTCACCATCCGCGTGCCCTACGGCGGCGGCATCGGCGCGGTCGAGCACCACTCCGAATCGCCCGAGGCCTACTTCGCCCACACCGCCGGCCTGCGCGTGGTGACACCCAGCAACGCGGCGGACGGGCATCGCATGATTCAGCAGGCGATCGCCTCGGATGATCCCGTGGTCTTCTTCGAGCCCAAGCGGCGCTACTGGGAGAAGGGCGAAGTCGACCAGGACGCTGTCGATGGCCGGCATACCCGCTGCACCGGGCCCGGGTGGTGGCGGAGGGGAGCGATGTGACCATCGCCGCCTACGGCCCCATGGTGGCCACCGCGCTGGAGGCGGCCCGGCTGGCCGCCGAGGAGGGCACCTCGGTCGAGGTACTCGACCTGCGCTCGCTTTCGCCCATCGACTTCGAGACGCTCGAGGCGTCGGTGCACAAGACCGGCCGGCTCGTCGTCGTGCACGAGGCGCCGGTCTTCGGCGGCCTCGGGGCCGAGATCGCGGCCCGCATTTCGGAGCGCTGCTTCTACCACCTCGAGGCTCCCGTACGGCGGGTGGGCGGCTTCGCCACGCCGTACCCGCCGTCGAAGCTCGAGCGCTACTTCCTGCCCGACGCCGACCGCATCCTCCACGAGGTCGACCGCTGCCTCGACGCGCCATGAGTGATGTACGCCGCTTCCTCCTCCCCGACCTGGGCGAGGGTCTGACCGAGGCCGAGGTGGTGGCCTGGCACGTGGCCGCCGGCGACACGGTCACCCTGAACCAGGTGGTGGCCGAGGTCGAGACCGAGAAGGCCGTCGTGGAGTTGCCCAGCCCCTTCGCCGGCACCGTGGTCGAGCTGCTGGCGCAACCGGGCGACACCGTCGCCGTCGGTGCCCCGCTCGTGGCCGTCGACACCGGAGGCGGCACCGACGCGCCGGCACCGATCGAAGAAGAGAAGGTGTCCGTGCTCGTCGGCTACGGCCCGACCGAGGCCGCGCCGAGCCGGCGCCGTCGTCGGCGGGGCGGGGGCCACCGCGACCACGGCGCCACCCCACCAGCGCCCGGGGGCAGCGGCCGCCCGCTCGCCTCGCCGCCGGTGCGCTACGCCGCGCGCCAGGCGGGGGTGGACCTGGCCGACGTCGCCGGCCATGGCCCCGACGGCATCGTCACCCGCGAGGACCTGGCCGCCCATCTGGAGTCACTGGCACCGGCGGCCGAGGGCACACCGGGTCGGGAGACCCGCGCGCCCGTGCGCGGCGTGCAGAAGCACATGGCCGAGGCCATGGTGCGCAGCGTGACCGAGGCGCCGCAGGCCTGCGTGTTCCTGACCATCGACGTCACGCCGACGATGGAGCTGGTGCAGCGGCTGCGCGCCAACCGTCACTTCGAGGGACTCCGTGTCACGCCGCTCGCCCTGGCGGCCCGGGCCGTCGTCCTCGCACTCCGAGCTGCACCCCGCCCTGAACTCGTCGTGGGACGAGGCCGCCGGCGAGGTCGTGACGAAGCACTACGTGAACCTCGGCATCGCAGTCGCCGGCCCGCACGGCCTGGTAGTGCCCAACGTCAAGGATGCGCAGGATCTCTCGCTGCGTGAGCTGGTGCGGGCACTCGACCAGCTGACCGCAACGGCCCGCGAGGCGCGCTCGACGCCAGAGGACCTGCGCGGCGGCACCATCACGCTCACCAACGTCGGCGTCTTCGGCGTGGACGCCGGCGTGCCCATCCTCAACCCGGGCGAGGCAGCGATCATGGCCATCGGCGCCATCGCCCCGCGGCCCTGGGAGTTCGAGGGGGCTGTCGCCCTGCGCCACGTCGTCACGCTGAGCCTGGCCTTCGACCACCGCCTGGTCGACGGCCAGGCCGCCTCGCTCTTCCTCCGCGCCGTGGGCGAGGTCCTGAGCTGACCCCACCAACCTGTTCGCGCTGAGCTGATCAGCTGGGCTCGCTGGCCAGGAGGGCCTGGAGCCCTTCGCGCAGGCCGCGGAGCTGGCGTTCGAGGTCCTGGAGCTCGCGGACCAAGCGGATGGCCTCCTCGCGGTCGAGCGCGGGCGCGCCCGGCCGCAGCATGGCGAGCGAGCGCCGCAGCGACTCGATCTCGTAGCGCCGCTCCATCACACTACGAACATACGTTCGTGCTTGGGTCCACGGCAAGGGCAGTTCCCGACGCCGCCTGCTCCACCGGGCAGAGGCACCCATTGCCTCGTCCGCGGCACGGCGCGAGGGTGGAGGGGGAGCGCCGCCGCCATCCGGCGCCCCGGGAGGTCGTCCATGAAGACCGTCCGCGACGTCATGTGCCCCGTTCTCGACGTCTTGCACACCACCGACTCGGTGACCGACGCCGCCGGCTACCTGGCCAGCCACGAAGAGGAGTCGGTCCCTTTTTGCCTGGCCGACGGCCGCCTGGCCGGCACCGTGTCCAACCGCGACATCGTGACCAAGGTGGTGGCCCAGGGGCTCGATCCGCGCCAGGTCCAACTGTCCGCCCTGGCCGGGCCGGGGGAGCCGGTGACGCTCGACGTCGACGTGTCGGTCGAGGACGCCGTGGCCATGATGACGCGGGCCAACCAGGGCAGGCTCCCGGTCACGGCGGACGCGCCGGGTCGTCGGCTTCGTCACCCGACGCGACATGGCCCGCTCCCTGGCCTTTCGACCCTCCATCGTCGACGCCTAACCCCGCCCCCTGGACCTCCGCCCGCACCGAGCGGACCGAGTCCGTGGTCGGCCACACGTCGCGGCATTGCGGCCTTTCTCCGGTAGGGAACGCAGACTCACCCTGACCCGGGACCGGGCCGACGGTCACATCAGTGGTTCCACCACGGCCGGCGCACCCCGCACGCGGACTGCGCCAGCGTTCGGTCGAGCGACCACGGTCCGCGACGAGGCGGACCAAGTGGGGCAAGGCCCAAGTAGGTCATGGCATGTTGGGCGCAGGAACGTGCCGTCAGCCCCCGTGCTGCGCCGCCGCCTGACCCCACCGCTGCGCCCGAGGGCCATCGTCGCGTCGGGCGTCACCGGACCGGATCGGTCGCGTCGAGGGCCCGCTCCGCCACGCGGTCGAGGTCGACGAAGGGCGTTAGCCTCAGCGCCCATGTGGCCACCGCCGCCCGGAGGGACCTGGGTGCTCGATCTGGACGGCGTGGTCTGGCTGAGCGGCCGGCCCATTCCCGGCGTCGACGAGGCCGTGGCCCGCCTGCGCGGCGCCGGCGTCCACGTGCTCTTCGCCACCAATAACTCTGCGCCCACTCGGGCCCAGCTCAAGAAGCAGCTGGCCCACTGCGGCATCACGGCGGCCGACGCCGACCTGTTGCGCTCGGCCGACGTCGCGGCGGGGCTGCTCGCTCCGGGCACCACCGCCGTGGTGTTGGGCGAGGACGGCGTGCTCGAGGCGCTGGCCGACCGCGGCGTGACCGTCGTGCCCGAAGGCCCGGCCGACGCCGTCGTGGTGGGCTGGACCCGCAAATTCACCTACGACGATCTGGCCCGGGCCGTGGCCGCCGTGCGGGCCGGTGCCCGCTTCGTGGCCACCAACGCCGACGCCACCTACCCGACGCCCGACGGGCTGATCCCGGGGGCCGGATCCATCCTGGCCGCCGTGGCCACGGGCGCCGAGGCCGAGCCCGAGGTGGCCGGCAAGCCTCACCGGCCCACGGCAGACGCCATCGCCGCCCTCGTCCCGGCGGGCGAGCTGCGGGTCATGGTGGGGGACCGCCCGTCCACCGACGGGGCACTGGCCGCCCAGCTGGGCATCCCCTTTGCCCTGGTGCTCTCCGGGGTGACCCCGCCGGATGGGATTCCGGCCGGCCTCGACGCGGCGGCCACGGCAGTTGACCTGCCCACCCTGGTGCGCCAGGTCGTCCCGTCGGGCTGAACAAGTGCTTGCTGCCAGCTAGCACTTTCGATACTCTGGTTCAATGGCAAGTAATGAGCGCATTCGGAAATATCTCGATGCGGGCTCCGTCCTCGGGCAGGTCACCCGGGGCAGGGCCGAGGAGATCGTGCGGGAGCTGGTGAACGCCGGGGAGATCCCCCGCAGCCAGGCCCAGGAGTGGGTTGACACCATGGTGGAACGAAGCAAGAAGACGAGCGAGAACCTGCTCGAGACGGTGCGCCGCGAGGTGCACGCGCAGCTGTCCAAGATCGACTCGGCGTCGATCGAGGAGATCGCCAGCCAGGTCGCCGCGGTGCTGAAGAAGTCGGCCGAGGCCGGCCGCAACGCCACCGCCGGCGCCGCCGGGGCGACCAAGGCGGCAACCCAGCAGGCCACCCAGGCGGCCAAGGACGCCACCGCCGGCGCCACGAAGCAGGCGACCAGCGCGGCCAAGACGGCGACGGCCGGGGCGACCAAGGCAGCCAAGGAGGCTCGGCGTCAGGCCGAGAAGACGGCCAGCCGGGCCAAGGGCGCGGCGGAGGCGGCCGTGCCCAAGCGGTCCAAGTCCAAGAAGAAGGACAAGGACAAGAAGGACGGCCACAAGAGCGGCCACAAGAAGGACAAGACGGAAAAGGCCAAGCACACGGACGAGGCGGTGTCCGACCCGAAGACCGCCCCGAAGAAGGCCAGCTGAGCCCTTCGCCCCGCCGCCGGCTCGACAGCGAGCTCGTGCGCCGGGGACTGGCCGGCAGCCGCCAGGAGGCCCAGGCCGCCATCGCGGCCGGGAACGTGGTGGTGGCCGGAGCCCCAGCCGACAAGGCGGCACGCCTGGTCGGGCCGGACGAGCCCGTGCTCCTGTTGGGCCCGCCCTCGCCCTACGTGAGCCGGGGCGGCCTGAAGCTCGAGGCCGCCTTGGATCGCTTCGCCGTCGTCACCGAGGGCCGCCGCGCCCTCGACGCCGGCGCCTCGACCGGCGGCTTCACCGACTGCCTGCTCCAGCGGGGGGTCGTGCGGACGTACGCCGTGGACGTGGGGCACGGACAGCTCGACGCCGGCCTGCGGGCCGACGAGCGGGTCGTGGTCCTCGAGCGGGTGAACGTCCGGACGCTCACGGTGGCGCAGCTGGAGGCGGCCGACCCGGAGTTCCTGCCCTGCCCGCTGGTCGTGGCCGACCTGTCCTTCATCTCGCTCCGCTCGGTGCTGCCCGCCCTCTGCGGCCCGGTGGCCGCGTCCGGGGCCGACCTCGTCCTCCTGGTCAAGCCCCAGTTCGAGGTCGGGCGGGCCGCCGTGTCCAAGGGCAAGGGGGTGGTGCGCGACCCCGCCCTGTGGCTGGGCGCGCTCGAGGGAGTCACGTCCGCGCTGACCGCCGCCGGAACCGGCATAGTGGGAGCGATGGCCTCCCCGCTGACCGGTGCCGCAGGCAACGTCGAGTTCCTCGTCCACGCCCGCAAGGGTCTGACCGCAGCGGTGCGGGGCGAGACGGACGCCGTGAGCGACGTGCCCGACCTCCTGGCCGGTGCGCTGGCCGAGGCAGAGCAGCTGGTGGCGGTCGGCGGGAGCGACGCCGGCTGAGCCCGGAGCCCGCCATGGCGACCGTCACCTTTCTCGTCCATCCGGACCGGCCCGACGCGCTGGCCCTGGCCAACGACACGGCAGCCTGGCTCAAGGGCCGGGGCGACACGGCGCGCATCCTGCGCTTCAGCGGCCCAGACCGGGTCGACGACGACGGGGTCGAGCGCGCCCTCGGCGCTGGTCGACCTGGCCGGCTCGACGGTGGCGGTGAGCCTCGGCGGCGACGGCACCTTCCTGCGCATCGTGCGCCTGGCCACGGGCACCGACGTGCCGGTGCTCGGCGTGAACTTCGGCCGGCTCGGCTACCTGCCCGACCTGGGCCCGGACCAGATCCGGGTGCGCTGCGCAAGGTGTTCGAGGGCGAGGCGACCATCGAGTCGCGCTGCGCGCTCGAGGTGTCCATCGCCGACCGTTCCGTCAGTGACGACACGTCGCTGCTGGCCCTCAACGAGGTCGTGATCGAGAAGATCGACTTCGGCCACACCGTGCGCCTGGCCACCCGGATCGACGGCGAGGAGGCGCTGACCTACTCGGCCGACGGGCTCATCGTGGCCACCCCGACCGGCTCGACCGCCTACAACCTCTCGGCCGGCGGCCCGATCCTGGCCCCCACCCTGCGCGCCATGGTGGTGACGCCGGTGGCCCCGCACCTCTCGCTCGACCGCAGCCTGGTCCTCGCCGAGCACCAGGAGGTGCGCATCGAGGTGGTGCCCGACCGGGCCGGGGCGCTGGTGATCGACGGGGCGGACGTGGGCCGGCTCCAGCCCGGTTCGGTCATCACCTGCCGGGTGGCGGCCAAGCCGGTGCGGGTGGTGCGCAACGAGCCGCAGACCTTCGGGAGCATCCTGCGCTTTCGCCTGCTGGCCGACCGGCCGCGCCGGTGAGCGACGTGCTGAGCGAGCTGCGCGTGCGCGACCTCGGCGTGATCGAGGACCTCACGCTCTCGTTCGGCCCGGGCATGACGGCGCTGACCGGCGAGACGGGCGCCGGCAAGACGCTGGTGGTCGAGGCGCTCCAGCTCGTCCTCGGCGGGCGGGCCGACGTGGGGATGGTGCGGGCGGGCGCGGCGGAGGCGCTGGTCGAGGCCCGGTTCGTGGCTCCGGACGGCGCCGGCGAGGGCGCGGCAGGGACGGCGGAGGCCGAGGTCATCCTGGCCCGCTCCGTCCCGGCCGAGGGCCGCTCGCGGGCGTGGATCGACGGGCGCATGGCCTCGGTGCGCGCCCTGGGCGAGGCGGCGGCGGAGCTGGTGGAGATCCACGGACAGCACGAGCACCGGACGCTGGTGACCCCGGCGGCCCAGCGCGACGTGCTCGACGCGTTCGCCGGCACCGACCTCGAGCCGGGTGCGCGCCCTGCGCAGCCAGCTGCGGGCGCTCGACGAGGCCCTGGCCGCGTTGGGCGGCGACGACCAGCAGCGGGCCCGCGAGGCCGACGTGCTGCGCCACCAGGTGCAGGAGATCGCGGTGGCCCAGCTGGACGACCCCGGCGAGGAGCAGGCCCTGCGCCTCGAGGAGGAGCGCCTGGCCGATGCCGGCGCCTACCGGGAGAGCGGGCTGCTGGCCACCGAGCTCGTCGGCCGGCGACGGCGGCGTGCTCGACCTGCTGGGCCGGGCCGGCACGGCGCTGGCCGGGCGGGAGGGCTTCGAGGCGGCGCGGGCGCGCATCGTGGCCGCCGCCGTCGAGCTGTCCGACGTGTCGCGCACCCTGCGCGACGACGTCGAGGGCTGGGAGGACGATCCGGACCGCCTGGCCGAGGTGCACGAGCGCCGGCGCCTGCTGGCCGACCTGCGCCGCAAGTACGGCGAGGACCTGGCCGCCGTGATGGCCTACGGCGAGTCGGCCGCGGCCCGGCTGGCCGCCCTCGAGGACGCCGAGGGCGAGGCGGCGCGGCTCGGGGCCGAGCAGGCTGCAGCGCCGGCGCGAGCTGGCGGAGGCCGAGGCCGAGGTGCGGGCGACGCGAGCCGCGGCGGCCGGCAGCTTCGGGCGGCGGGTGGCGGCGCGCCTGGGCGACCTGGCCATGGGCGGGGCCCGCCTCGAGGTCGAGGTGGCCCCGACGGGGCACGGGTGAGCCGGTGGAGCTGCTGCTCGGCGCCAACGTGGGCGAGCCCGTGCAGGCGTTGGCCCGGTCCGCCTCGGGCGGCGAGCTGGCCCGGGCCATGCTGGCCATCCGCCTGGTCGCCCTGGGCGGGCCCCAGACGATGGTCTTCGACGAGGTCGACGCCGGCGTCGGCGGGGCGGCCGCGCTCGCCCTGGGCGAGGCCCTGCACGAGGTGAGCCGGGACCGCCAGGTGCTCGTGGTGACCCACCTGGCCCAGGTGGCGGCCCAGGCCGACGCGCAGATCAGCGTGGTCAAACGGGCGTCGAAGGGCCGGACGGTGACCACGGCGGCGACGGTCGACGGCGAGGAACGGGTGACCGAGCTCTCGCGCATGCTCTCGGGCCACCCGGGCAGCGATGCGGCGCGTGCGCACGCCGCGCGAGTTGCTGGACGTCTGCGCCCGGCTGACGTCCACCACGCTGGCGGGTCCGTTCGATTATCGTGGCCTGGTGCACCGAACATCTGAGGCAATGCTCGCCGCCCCGAAGGCGGCGTGAGCAAGTTCATCTTCGTCACCGGCGGTGTCTCGAGCTCGCTCGGGAAGGGCCTCACCGCCTCCTCGCTCGGCCGGCTCCTCAAGTGCCGCGGTCTGCGGGTGACCATGTGCAAGCTCGACCCCTACATCAACGTGGACCCGGGGACGATGAACCCGGGCGAGCACGGCGAGGTCTTCGTCACCGAGGACGGCGGCGAGACCGACCTCGACCTCGGACACTACGAGCGCTTCATCGACGAGAACCTCTCGAAGCGCTCCAACACGACGACGGGCGGCATCTACAGCTCGGTCATCGCGAAGGAGCGGCGGGGCGACTTCCTCGGGCGCACCGTCCAGGTCATCCCGCACGTCACCGACGAGATCAAGGACCGCATCCGCCGCCTGGCCGACGAGGACGTCGACATCGTCATCGTCGAGATCGGCGGCACGGTGGGCGACATCGAGATCGTCCCCTTCGTCGAGGCCATCCGCCAGTTCCGCCGGGACATCGGCCGGGACAACGTCTGCTACGTCCACCTGACGCTGGTGCCCTTCCTGGTCTCGGGGGAGCAGAAGACCAAGCCGACCCAGCACTCGGTGACCGAGCTGCGCAGCCGGGGAATCCAGCCCGACGTGATCGTGTGCCGCAGCGACAAGCCGATCTCCGAGGGCGCTCAAGCGCAAGATCTCGCTGCAGTGCGACGTCGCCATGGACGCCGTGGTCTCGGCCGTCGACGCACCGTCGCATCTACGAGATCCCGCTCGTGCTGCACGAGCAGGGCCTCGACGCCTACGTCTGCCGCACCCTGGGCATCGACGAGGCGTCGCACCCGATCGACATCTCGGAATGGGAGACGCTCGTCACCCGGATCGAGTCGCTCGGTCGCACCGTGCGTGTCGGCATCGTGGGCAAGTACGTGAACATGCCCGACGCCTACATGTCGGTCGTCGAGGCGCTGCGCCACGCCGGCTTCCACCACGGCGTGGCGGTGGAGCTCGACTGGATCGACGCCGAGAGCGTGCCCGACCTGCTCGGGACGGACCGCCTGCGCGGGCTCGACGCCATCGTCATCCCCGGTGGCTTCGGCGAGCGGGGCATCGAGGGCATGGTGGCGGCCGCCGGCTACGGCCGCGACCACGGCATCCCGTGCCTCGGGCTGTGCCTGGGCCTGCACGTCATGGTGATCTCGGTGGCCCGCGACCTGGCCGGCCTGGAGCGGGCCAACTCGCGCGAGTTCGACTCGCTCTCGCCCCACATGGTCATCGACCTCATGCCCGACCAGGCCGAGGTGACCGACAAGGGCGGCACCATGCGGCTGGGCTCGTACCAGGCCGCGCTGCTGCCCGGCTCCAAGGTGGCCGGGGCCTACGGCACCCTGGCCGTGACCGAGCGCCACCGGCACCGCTTCGAGTTCAACAACAAGTACAAGTCGAGGCTCGAGGCGGTCGGCCTGCTCTGCTCGGGCAACTCACCCGACGGGCGGCTGGTCGAGTTCGTCGAGCTGGAGGACCACCCGTACTGGGTCGCCACCCAGGCCCACCCCGAGTTCAAGAGCCGCCCCGACCGGGCCCACCCGCTCTTCCGCGAGCTGGTGGCGGCGGCGCTCGAACGGGCGGAGGGACGCGAGCCGCACCTGCTCGATCTCGACGCCGTCAGCTGAGGCGTCACCCGTGACCGGCTTTCGCCGCGTCTCGGAGGAGGAGCTGCTCGAAGGCCTGGCTGTTCCGGGTCGACCGCTTCCACCTGCTCGACCCCGACGGGCAGCCCTTCGACCGCTTCGTCATCCGCCACCCCGGCGCCGTGACCATCGTCCCGCTGCACGAGGACGGCACGGTGACCCTGGTCCGCCAGTACCGGGCCGCGGTCGACGCCATGGTGCTCGAGATCCCGGCCGGGCACGCGGGACAAGGCGGGGGAGTCGCCCGAGGAGACGGCCCGGCGCGAGCTGGCCGAGGAGGCCGGGTTGGCGGCCACCGACGTGGGAGCTGCTCATCGGCACCTGGAACTCGCCCGGCATCAGCGACCAGCACACGACCATCTACCTGGCCACCGGCCTCTCGCCCGTGCCGGCCCGGCCCGACGGCGTCGAAGAGGGCTACATGAGCGTCGAGCGCGTCGCCCTGGCCGACGTCGACGCGCTGGTGGCCGACGGCACGCTCAAGGACGAGACGACGGTGCTCGGGCTCTACCTGACCCGAGCCCGCCTGGCCGCCCGGGGCGACCCGGCGTGAGCACGCCCGCTGCCCCGGCCGGCCGAGGAGTTCCTCTCCTGGCTCGAGGTCGAGCGGGGGCGCTCGCCGCGCACGCTCTCGTCGTACCGGCGCGACCTGGCGGCCTACGAGGAGGCGCTCGCCGCGTCGGGCGTGACCATGGCCGACGCCGGTCCGGCCGATGTCGCCGCCTACCTGGCGACACTGCGCCGCACCCATCAGGCGGCGTCGGTCGCCCGCGCCCTGTCGAGCATGCGGGGCTTCCACCGCTTCCTGGTCGAGGAGGGGCTGCGCGACGACGACCCGACGGGCGACCTGCCGTCGATCTCGGTGACCGACCTGTTGCCCAAGGCGCTGAGCGAGGAGGAGACGGAGCGGCTGCTCGGCGCCGTGGTGGGCACCGGCCCGCTGGTGCTGCGCGACCGCGCCCTGCTCGAGGTGCTCTACGGCACCGGGGCCCGGGTGAGCGAGGCGGTCGGCCTCAGCCTGGGCGACGTGGCCGACGCCGTGGAGGCGACCGGCCTCCCGCTGCTGCGCGTGCTGGGCAAGGGCGACAAGGAACGCGTCGTACCCCTCGGCCGCTGTGCCCGCGAGGCCCTGGCCGCCTGGCTCTCGGCGCAAGGCCGCCCCCTGCTCGTGCCCAAGAAGTGGCGCCGGCGCAGCGACGCCGAGGCGGTGTTCCTCAACGCCCGGGGCGGACGCCTCACCCGGGTGGGTGCCTTCGGCGTGGTCAAGAAGTACGCCGGCCGGGTCGGGCCTGGCCGACAAGGTCAGCCCCCACGTCCTGCGCCACTCCTGCGCCACCCACATGCTCGGGCGGGGGGCCGACGTCCGGGTGGTCCAAGAGCTCCTGGGCCACGCCTCGATCGCCACGACCCAGCGCTACACCAAGGTCTCGCCCGAGCACCTCCGGCGGGCCTACGAGGGGGCCCATCCCCGTGCGGGCACAACGGGAGGGAGGGACCGCGTAGCATGATGGGATGCCGAACGAGGCCCCAACGGCGGAGACCGCCGACATCGATTTCGCCGCCCTCCTCCGCGAGGAGCAGGCCGGCCTCCGGGCGCAGCTGACCGAGCTGGGCTTCGCTGACCAGGGCAGCGGCCTCAACTACGACTCCAACTTCGCCGACTCGAGCCAGGTGACCGCCGAGCGGGGCGAGGCCGAGCGCTTGGCCAGCGAGCTGCGCGAGGCGCTCGACGAGGTCGACGCCGCGCTCGTGCGCGTGGAAGCGGGCACCTACGGCAACTGCGAGGTCTGCGGGAAGCCGATCGGCGCGGCCCGGCTCGAGGCGATGCCGGCCACCCGCTTCTGCATCGAGCACGCCGCCAAGCACTGAATGGCCACACAAGGAGCCTCCTCGCGGGAGGCGCCCGCCCATGGACCAGAGGACGAAGCAGGCCCTGTGGATCGGCGCCGGGCGTCATCTTTCTGATCGCGCTGGTCGCCCATCACAACATCACGAGCACCGAGATCATCATCTTCTGCGTGATGGTCCCCTCGATCATCCTCCACGAGGTGTCGCACGGGGTGGTGGCCAACGCGTTCGGTGACGACACGGCGAAGCGGGCCGGGCGTCTGACGCTCAACCCGGGCCCGCACATCGACCCGGTCGGCACGCTCATCGTGCCGGCCCTCCTCTCGCTGGGCGGTGTCGGCTTCTTCGGCTGGGCCAAGCCGGTGCCGGTGAACACAGGCGCGCCTGCGCAGCCCGCGCAACCAGGGCGTGCTCGTCTCGCTGGCCGGGCCGGCGACGAACGCCCTCCTGGCCGCCGTGTTCGCCGTCATCTTCATTGCGTTCGTGCGGACGAGCTTCCTGACCACGGGCGACTTCACGACGTTCGATCAGGTCATCTTCTACGCCAGCCTGATCAACGTCGGGCTGTGCGCGTTCAACATGATCCCGATCCCGCCGCTCGACGGGTCGGTCCTCTTCGAGCGCCTGCTCCCGAGGAGTTGGTGGCCGACGTACCTGCGCTACCGCCAGTACACGATGCCGATCCTGCTCGGGCTGGTGCTGTTGAACTTCTTCCTCTACCCGCACGGGCCGCTGTCGTGGCTCTTCAACCAGCTCTACAGCTGGTGGGCCGGCGTCCTCGGCGTCTGAGAGTCCGGCTCAGGCCGGCGGCAGCAACCCCATGGCATCGGCCGCCCGGGCGTAGACGGCACCCGCCACCTCGTGGGCCCGGGCCGCGCCCCGCTCGAGCACGGCGTCGACGTAGGGCAGGTCGCCCTCGAGGGCGCTCCGCCGCTCGCGCACCGGGCGCAGCAACTCGCCGAGCGCGCGCGGCCACGTCGTTCTTCAGATCGCCGTAGCGCTCGTAGCCCTGGGCCACCTCCTGGGGTGTCCGGTCGGTCGCCGCCGCCAGCAGGTCGAGCAGGTTGGCCAGCCCCGGCTTGGCCGCCCGGTCGTAGCGCATCTCCCCGTCGGTGTCGGTGACCGCCTTGCGCACCTTGCGCGTGATGTCCTCGTCCGAGTCGAGCAGGCCGATGGTGCCCAGCGGCGACTCGACCGACTTGGACATCTTGCGCTCGGGGTGCTGGAGGTCCATGACCCGGGCCGCGGTCCCGGGGATGGCGGCCTCGGGGACGACGAAGGTCTCGCCGTAGCGGTTGTTGAAGCGGACGGCCAGCTCGCGGGTGAGCTCGAGGTGCTGGCGCTGGTCGTCGCCCACCGGGACGTGGGTGGCGTCGTAGAGCAGGATGTCGGCCGCCATGAGCACCGGGTAGGTGAAGAGGCCGACCCGCGCCGCGTCCTGGCCCTTCGCCCTTGTCCTTGAACTGGGTCATGCGGCGCAGCTCGCCCATGGCGGTGGTGCACTCGAGGAGCCAGGTCAGCCGGGTGTGCTCGGGGACGTGGCTCTGGACGAAGAGGCTGCAGCGCTCGGGGTCGAGGCCGATGGCCAGGAGGTTGAGGGCCGCATCGAGGGTGTTGGCCCGCAGGGCGGCCGGCTCGATCTCCGTGGTCAGCGCGTGCAGGTCGACCACGCAGTAGAAGGCCTCGTTGTCGTCCTGGAAGCTGACCCAGTGACGCAGGGCCCCGAGGTAGTTCCCCAAGGTGAAGTTGCCCGAAGGCGCGATGCCGGAGAGGACCCTGTTCATGGGGCGCCAATGGTATTGGCGGCGGCGGTCCAGGCCGGACGGGGGTGCGCGTGCGGGCACGGTGGCACGTTCGGTAACGTCGACTGGTGGCCTACGCGGTGTCCACCCCGGCGTTCGAGGGCCCGATCGACCTGCTCCTGCACCTGGTGTCCTCGCACGAGCTGGACGTGCTCGACGTGCCGCTCATGCCCGTGGTCGACGGCTTCGTGCGCATCCTCTCCGACGAGCGGGAGCTGATCGACTTCAACCAGCTCTCCGAGTTCCTGCTGGTGGCCGCCATCCTCATCGAGCTCAAGTCCCAGCGCCTGTTGCCCGGGCCCGAGAACGTCGAGGACGACGAGGAGCTGGCCGGGTGGGAGGAGCGCGACCTGCTGCTGGCCCGCCTGCTCGAGTGCCGGGCCTATTCGGCCGCGGCCGACGTCTTCGTGGCCCTGGCCGAACAGGCCTCGCGCTCGCGTGCCCCGCGAGGCGGGGCTCGACGACGACTTCGTGGTCCACGCCCCCGACCTGCTGGCCGGGGTCACCGCCGAGGACCTGGCCCAGGCCTACCTGCAGGGGCTCGGCCGAGCGGCCCGTGCCCCGGGTCGACCTCTCCCACGTCACGGTGGACACGGTCTCGGTCTCCGAGATGGTGGCCGCGCTGATGGCCCGGCCCGAGACGGACCGCCCTGCCTCGTTCCGCCAGCTGGTGTCCGAATGCCAGACCCGCATGGACGTCATCGTGCACTTCCTGGCCCTGCTCGAGCTGTGCAAGATGGGCCGGGTCGCGCTCGGTCAGGGGCAGACCTTCGGCGACCTCCAGATCGCCTGGCTGGCCCGGGACGAGCTGGCCGGGGTGTCGAGTGGCCGGGGCCTGGCCGAGATGAGCGGCTTCGAAGTCGACGAGTACGACGGATGAGCGAGGGACGCTGATGGAAGAGGCCGAGCTGGGCCGCACGATCGAGGCCATCCTCCTGGTGGCCGTGGAGCCGCTGGCCCCGCAGCTGCTGGCCGAGCTGCTCGAGGAGCCGGTGGAGCGGGTGGACGAGGCCATCGACCGGCTGGCCCGCGCCTACGAGGCCGAGGGCCGCGGGCTTCGTGGTGGCCCGCATCGCCGGCGGGGTGCGCTTCCAGACCCACCCCGACCTGGCGCCCTACGTGGAGCGCTTCGCCAACCGCGACGTCTCGCACCGGCTCTCGACGGCCGCGCTCGAGACCCTGGCCATCGTGGCCTACCGCCAGCCTGTCTCGCGGGGCCAGATCTCGTCCCTGCGCGGCGTCAACGTGGACGGCGTGACCCGCCTGCTCGAGCAGCGCGGCTACATCGCCGTGGTCGGCCACGCCGGACGGCCCCGGCCAGCCCGCTCTCTTCGGCACCACCGACCTCTTCCTCGAGCGCCTCGGCCTCGACTCGCTGGACCAGCTGCCCGCGGTGGAGGACTTCTTACCCGGGCCCGAGGTGGCGGCCGACCTCGAGCGCGAGCTGCAGTCCGCCCTCGGGCTGGGCGTCGAGGCGGCCTCCGACGACACCTGAGGAAGAGGGCGAGCGCCTCCAGAAGGTGCTGGCCCGGGCCGGGTTCGGCTCCCGGCGCGCCTGCGAGGAACTCATCGCGGCCGGCCGGGTCCGCGTGGACGGCGCGGTGGCCGTGCTGGGGCACCGGGTCGACGTGGCCACGGCGCGGGTCGAGGTCGACGGTTCGCTGGTGCCGGTGGCGCCCGACCTCGTCTACTACCTGTTGAACAAGCCCGACGACGTGATCACGACGGCCGACGATCCCCAGGGGCGGCCCACGGTCATGTCCCTGGTGCCGGACCGAGCCGCGGGTCTTCGCCGTCGGGCGGCTGGACCGGCACACCGAGGGCCTGCTCGATCCTGACCAACGACGGCGCGCTGTCCCAGCTCCTCGACCCACCCCTCGCACGGGGTGGCCAAGGAGTACGTGGCCGAGGTGCGCGGCGGCACGCCGGCGCCCGGGGCGCTGCGGACCCTGCGCCGAGGGGTCGAGCTGAGCGACGGCCCGACGGCGCCGGCCGAGGTCGGGGTGCTGGCCCCGGGTGTCCTGCGCATCGTGATCCACGAGGGGCGCAACCGCCAGGTCCGGCGCATGTGCGAGGCGGTGGGCCATCCCGTCGAGCGCCTGGTCCGCACCCGCATCGGCCCCGTGCGCGACACCACGCTCGCCCCCGGCCGCTGGCGCCACCTCACCCCCGAGGAGGTGCGGTCCCTGGCCGCCGCCGCCTCGCACGCTTAAGGCCAGGTCGCCGGGGGTGCGCGGCCGTTCCCGGTAGAGTGGCCCGCCATGGCAACCGCTCTGATGGTCCGGGGTCTGCGCGGGGCGACCACGGTCGACGCCGACACCGCGGAGCAGGTCACCGAGCGCTCGCAGGAGCTGATGCGCGAGCTCATGGAGCGCAACGGGCTGGTCGAGGACGACATCGTCAGCATCCTCTTCACGGCCACCGGCGACGTGACGAGCATCTTCCCGGCCACCGCCGTCCGCGAGATCGGCTTCGGCGCCGTCCCGCTCCTCTGCGCCGCCGAGATCCCCGTGCCCGGCGCCATGCCGCTGTGCATCCGGGCCCTCCTCCACGTCTACACCGCGCGGCCCCGGGAGGAGATGCACCACGTCTACCTGCACGGGGCCCAAACGCTCCGCGATGACCTCCCCGACTGAGCCGGCGGCGCGCCGGCGGGCGCTCGTGGTCGGCACCGGTCTCATCGGCGGTTCCATCGCCCTGGGCCTGCGCCGGCGCGGCTGGCACGTCTCGGGCCTCGACGCCGACGCCGGCGCGGACCGCCGAGGCGCTCGCACGCGGGGTGATCGACGCCGTCGGTGACGATCTCGAGGCCGAGATCGTCTTCGTGGCCATCCCGGCCACGGCGGTGGCGGCGGTGGCCCGCGACGTCCTGGCCGACGGCGCCCGCCGGAGCGATGCCGTCGTGACCGACGTGAGCGGGGTCAAGACGGCCATCGTGGGCGAGGCCGACCACGCCCGCTTCGTCGGCGGCCACCCCATGGCCGGATCCGAGCAGATCGGGCTACGCGGGGCCGACCCCGACCTCTTCGCCGGCGCGGTCTGGGTGCTCACCCCGACCGCGGCCACCGACCTGGCCGCCTTCGACCGGCTCAAGGGCGTGGTCATGAGCCTGGGGGCCGACGTGCTGGTGCTCTCGGCCGCCGATCACGACCGCCTGGTCGCCGTGGTCTCCCACGTGCCCCACCTGGTCGCGGCCACGCTCATGAACGCCGCCAGCGCCGGGGCCGAGCAGGACGGCACCTTGTTGCGCCTGGCCGCCGGCGGCTTTCGCGACATGACCCGGGTGGCGGCGGGGCACCCCGGCATCTGGCCCGACATCTGCGCCGAGAACGCCGCGGCCATCGTCAACGCGCTCGACACGCTGATCGGCGATCTCAGCTCCGTGCGCGACGACGTGGCCGGCCGCGACCGCGCCGCGCTGCTCGACACGCTCGAGTCGGCCAGCGCCGCCCGGCGCAACCTGCCCGCCCGCATCGCCCGACCCGAACACCTGGCCGAGCTGCGCATCCCGGTGGCGGACGAACCGGGCGTGGTGGCCGAGCTCACCGCCCTGGCCGCCGACGCGGGCATCAACCTCTACGACTTCGAGGTCGCCCACTCGGCCGAGGGTCCGCGTGGCGTGGTCATCCTCGTCGTCGAGGACACCGACGCCGCCACCCTGGCCGCCGCCGTCGAGGCCAAGGGCTACCGCTGCCGGGTGGAGCCGCTGTCATGACGGCGCCGGTCCCGCCCGCGGCGCTCGTCGTCGAAGGCGGCGTGACCTGCCTGGGCACGGTCCGCACCCCGGGGGAGAAGTCGATCTCCCATCGCTCGGTGCTCCTCGCCGCGCTCGCCGAGGGCACGTCCGTCGTGCACGGCCTCTCTGACGGCGCCGACGTGGCGGCCTCGTTGGCTGCGGTCGAGGCCATGGGGGTCGCGCGTCGAGCGGCGACCCGACGGCGGGCGTGGTGCTCCACGGGGGCCGCAGCCGCCTGCACCCGCCCGAGCATCCCCTGGACTGCGGCAACTCGGGCACCTCCATGCGCCTCCTGGCCGGCCTCGTCGCCGGCTTGCCCTGGGCCACCGAGTTGATCGGCGACGAGTCGCTGTCGGGCCGGCCGATGGACCGGGTGGCCGAGCCGCTCGGCCTGATGGGGGCCGAGGTCCGCGGCGAGGGGGAGCGCTGCCTGCCGCCGCTGCGCATCGCGGGCGGCGCCCTGCACGGCATCGACTGGACCTCGACGGTGGCCAGCGCGCAGGTGAAGTCGGCCATCCTCCTGGCCGGGCTGTCGGCCAGCGGCGAGACCGTCGTGCGCGAGGCCGTGACCACGAGGACCCACACCGAGGAGATGTTGGCGGAGGCCGGCGCCGAGGTGACCGTGGAGCCGTGGGGCGAGGGCCGCGTGGTCACCGTGCGCGCCTCGACGCTGCACCCGGTCGAGCGCACTGTGCCCGGTGATCCGTCGGCCGCGGCCTTCTTCGTCGTGGCCGGCTGCGTGGCGGCCGCGGGCGACGTCCAGGTGGCGCAGGTCTACGAGGGCCCGGCCCGGCTCGGCTTCATCAGCGTGCTGGCCCGCATGGGGGCGGACGTGACCATCGAGCCCACGGGACCTCACGTGGCCAGCCTGCATGCCCGCCCCGGACCGCTCCGAGCGACCGCGATCGCCGGCCACGAGATCCCCTCGCTCGATGAGGTGCCCGTCCTCGCCGTGGCCGCCGCCGTGGCCGAGGGCACCACGGTCTTCACCGACGTGGCCGAATTGCGGGTCAAGGAGGTGGACCGCCTGGCGGCGGTGGTCGACATGGTCGAGGCCTTCGGGGCCCGGGCCAGCGTCGAGGGCGACACCCTGTCCGTCACCGGCGTCGGCGGGCCACTGCGCGCCGCCCGCTTCGACAGCCGGGGCGACCACCGCATGGCCATGGCCGCCGCCGTGGCCGCGCTGGCCGCCGCGCCGGGCGAGCGCAGCGTGCTCACGGGATTCCGGGCCGTCGCGACCAGCTACCCCGGCTTCGCCGACGACCTGCGCCGGCTGACCGAGGGAGAAGGCCAACCGCGTGCCACTCCTCATCGCCATCGACGGACCGGCCGGGGCGGGCAAGTCGACCGTGTCCTCCGCGGTGGCCCGTCGCCTCGGCCTCGACCGGCTCGATACGGGCGCCATGTACCGCGCCATCGCCGCGCTCGCTCTCTCCAAGGGCATCGCACCCGACGACGCGACGGCGGTGGCCGCACTGGCCGAGGCGGCCGACATCGAGGTCGGCCGGCGCGTCGTCATCGACGGCCAGGACGTGACCGGGGTCATCCGCACGCCCGAGGTGGGGCAGGCCGTGTCGCTGGTGGCGGCCAACAAGGCCGTGCGGACCCAACTGGTGCGGCGCCAGCAAGCCTGGGCCGAGGCGCACGGCGGGGGGGTGGTCGAGGGCCGCGACATCGGCTCGGTCGTCTTCCCGGAGGCCGAGCTCAAGGTCTTCCTGACGGCGTCGCCCGAGGAGCGGGCCCGGCGCCGCCACGACGAGACACCCGAGGGCGTGGCCCGCCGGGACCTTCTCGACTCGACCCGGACCGCGTCGCCGCTGCGTGAGGCGGACGACGCCCGCCGGCTCGATACGACCGGCCGCAGCGTGGAAGATGTCATCGAGGAGGTGCTGTCGTGGCTGTGAATGCACCCGAGCCCACGTCCGAGGGCGAGACGTCCGAAGGCGGCACGCCCGGCGGCGGCACGCCCGACGGCGGTGCGCCGGCGCCGGGCCCACCCGACGCGGTCGCACCGGGCCGGCACCAGCCCTTCGAGATCGACCCCCGCCGCAGCCCGCTCTACCGGGTGGAGCGGGCCATCTTCGTCTCGGTCCTGTGGACGTGGTTCCGCCCCAAGGTGGTCGGACGCCAGAACGTGCCGGCCAGCGGGCCGGTGATCCTGGCCCCGGTGCACCGCTCGTTCGCCGACTTTGGCTTCGCCGCCTTCTGCACGCACCGCAAGCTCTTCTTCATGACCAAGGACGAGATGTGGAAGAACAAGTACCTCGGCAAACTGCTGCTCACCGTCGGCGCCTTCCCCGTCCACCGCGAGTCGGCCGACCGCGAGGCGCTCCAGCGCGCCGAGGAGGTGCTGCGCCGGGGCGAGGCGCTCGTGCTCTTCCCCGAAGGCACCCGCCGCGCCGGCCCCGTGATCGAGGACCTGATGGAGGGCGCCACCTTCCTCTCGGCCCGCACCGGCGCACCGATCGTGCCCATCGGCATCGGCGGCTCCGACGTGGCCATGCCGAAGGGCAGCACCATCCCCAAGCCGTACACGATTCATTTGGTGATCGGCCCCGCCATGCCGGCACCGCCTCGGACCGGGGGCGGGCGCGTCTCCCGCTCGGCCGTCCACGCCGCCACGGCGGAGCTGGAGCAACGGATGCAGGCCGTCTACGACGAGGCCCGCCAGCGTTCGGGCCTGTACTGAGTCTCAGTCAACTGCGCTCCCGCAGGAGTGCACCGGTCCCTCAGGAGTGCAACGGTCCTTAGGAGTGCACCGGCTCCTTGCGCATCTTCCACCACGTCTCGGCCACCACCCGGCCGTAGCGGAAGCCGAAGAGCCAGTTCTTACCCTTCTTGGTCGTGCCCGAGGCACGGGGCAGCCACACCGTGGGGCGCTCGGTCACCCGCCAACCCCGGCGCATGGCGATGATGAGCAACTCCGCCGTCTGGTACTGCGGCTGGACCAGGCGGTAGGCGATGTCGTCGAGCATCGACACCCGCAGGGCGCGGTAGCCGTTGGACGTGTCGGTCAGCTTGGTGTGGCCGATGGTGCTGAGCAACCACGAGAACACCCGCACGCCCGCCTTGCGGGTGTTGTCGGTCGTCGTGTCGGTGCCCAAGACGCGTGAGGCCACGACGAAGTCGGCCTCGTCCTCGACCAGTGGCTCGAGCATGGTCGGGATCTCGGCCGGGTCGTTCTGGCCGTCGGCGTCGAGGGTGACGCAGTACTGCGCCCCCAGCTCGATGCAGAGCGCGTAGCCCACCCGCAACGCGTAGCCGTGGCCCAGGTTCTCGCTGAGCACGAAGGTGACGGCGCCGCGGTCCATGGAGACCTGGTCCGTCTTGTCCTCGCCGCCGTCGACGACGACCAGCGTGGTGAGGGCGAGGCCACAGGCGGTGCGGGGCATTTTGTCGAGGACGTCGCCGATGTTGTCCTCTTCCTCGTAGGCGCAGATGAGGCCGACGGCGGGGGAGAGCGTCAGATCCGGGATAGCGCCGGTCGAAGGCCTGGCGTGACTCCTCGATGACGCGGCGCGCGCGATCAGGGTCGGTGTGGACGGCGGCGCCGGAGGTGGCGCCGCGAGCGGGACTCAAAGCGACCGCGGGGTGGCGAAGACCTGGCGCACCAGGGGCTCGAAGTGCGACAGCGGCTTGGTGGGGTAGTCGGGATCGAAGCTGTTCTGGTCCCACTCGTCGGCGAACTGCGCGGCCAGGTCGTACCAGGGCTCTCCGACGTACTGGTCGCGGGCGTTGGGGTCGGCGCCCATGTACTCGTAGTAGTGCTTGCCCTGGAAGTCCTGATGGGCCCGGATCATGTGGTAGGTGTCGGCGTCGACGTAGGGCTTGATGATCTCGGCCGCGATGCGCGGGTGGTTCATGACCGAGACGGCCTTGCCGATGTCGTGGCACAGCGAGGCGACGACCACCTCGTCGGAGGCACCGGCTTCCTCGGCCCGGGTGGCCGTCTGCAGCGAGTGCACGAGCTGGTTCACCGCGAAGCCGTCGGTGATCTCCTCGAGCGACTCGAGCATGCGCAGCACCCGCTCGGCGACGCGGGGCTGGTTCTCGATCGTGTCGACCATGATGACCTGCCACTGCTCGGCGGTCGACTGGTCCATCCGGGTGAACGTCATGGCTCAATCATCGCACCGCCGCCCTCAGGAGGCCAGCAGGTCGAGGACGTCGGCGGCCGAGACGGCCCGGTCCTGGGCGGCCGGATCGGCCCGGTCGGCCCCGGGTCGGGCGGCCAGGAAGCCCACCGTGGCGCCCACGGCGCGCAGGAGCTCGCGGAGCTCGGGCGGGGGCGGGAAGTACTCGTCCTCGGTGGTGACGGTCACCTCGGTGACGCCTTCGGAGGGGGCCAGCCGGGCGATCACCTCCTCGACCAAGGCTTCGGGCGCCGAGGCGCCGGCGGTGACCCCGACCGTGCCGGCCAGGTCGTCGGGCAGCTCGTCCGCCTCGTTGACCCGGAGCACCCGGGGGCAGCCGCCGGCCCGGGCCACCTTTTCCAGCGCCACGGTGTTGGAGGAGTTGGCCGAGCCGATGACGACCACGGCGTCGGCGTCGGAGGCGATGGCCTTGAGCGCAGCCTGGCGGTTGGTGGTGGCGAAGCAGAGATCGCTGCGATTGGGCATCCACAGGTCGGGGAACCGCGTGCGCGCCCCTTCCATCAGGTCGCGCCACTCGTCGTGGCTCAGGGTGGTTTGGGCCAGGAGGGCGACGGGTGACCCCTCGGCCTCGAGGTCCCCCAGACCGTCGAGGTCCTCCATGTGCTCCAGGAGCCGCACCGACTCGGGGGCCACCGCCATGGTGCCGACCGCTTCCTCGTGGCCGGCGTGGCCCACGTAGAGGACGGTGTAGCCCTTGCGGCTGCGCACCTTGAGCTCGTGATGGACCTTGGTCACGAGCGGGCACACGGCATCGACGACCACGCCGCCCTGGGCCCGGGCGGCCTCGACCACCTCGGGGGCGGAGCCGTGCGCACTCAGCATGAGCGGGGCGCCGTCGGGGACCTCGGCCACGTCGTCGACGAAGACGACCCCCTGCTCGCGGAAGCGGTCGACCACGTGCCGATTGTGGACGATCTCGTGGTAGCAGTAGACCGGCGGCTCGAAGACCCGCACCATCCAGGCCAGGGCCTTGATGGCTTTCTCGACGCCGGCGCAGAAGCCACGGGGCTCCGCCAGCATCACGCGAGTCACTGCGGGCACAAAGTCCAGGTTATCGGCACTACTCTGGTCCGTATGTCAGCTCCCACGGTGACTTCGGTCACCGAGGCGTCGCCGGCAGCCCGGGCCGGCCTGGCCGTGGGCGATGAGCTCCTGAGCCTCAATGGTCACGAGCCGCGCGACGTCATCGATTTCCAGCGCCTGAGCGACGCCGGGGACCTCAGTGTCCTCGTGCGGCGGTCCGGCGCGCCGCTGGCCCGGGTGGTGCGGGTGGACAAGGCGGACGGCGAGCCGCTGGGGGTCGAGGTGTCCTCGGCCGTCTTCGACCGCATCCGCACCTGCGACAACCATTGCGCCTTCTGCTTCATCTACCAGTTGCCCAAGGGCATGCGGCGCAGCCTCTACCTCAAGGACGACGACTACCGGCTGTCGTTCCTCTACGGCAACTTCACCACGTTGACGCGTTTCACCGAGCTCGATGCCGAACGCATCTTGACCGAGCGCCTGGGCCCGTTGTTCGTCTCCATGGTCGAGGAGGAGACCGGGGTGACCCGCGACCGCAAGGTACTCACGGCGGAGTGGGCCGGCGTTCCGTTCTCCATCATGGACACCGGGGGCTGGCTGGCCGCGGGCAACGATCTCGACGAAAAGGTGAGCATGCAGGCCGAGCGCGCCCTGGCCGAGGCCGACGTCATCCTGATGGTGGTCGACGTGGCCATCGGGGTGACCGAGGAGGACCTGGACGCGGCCAAGGTGATCCGCCGGGCTGGGCCGCCGGTGCGACTGGTGGTCAACAAGGTGGACGACGCCAACCGGGAGGCGGCCGGGTGGGAGTTCGTGGCGCTCGGCCTGGGAGATCCCCATCCGGTGAGCGCTTTGCACGGGCGGGGGACCGGCGACCTGCTCGACGAGGTGGTCTCGCTGCTCCCGATCCATTGGCGGGCGCTGGGTCCGGTGTCGACGGCGAGGACGACGGCTCGGGGATGGCCACGATGTCGGCGGCGTCGTGGGGGTACGGGGCGAGCGGTGGGGCGGGCAGCGCCGAGGCCGATCCCGCCACGCCGTGGGTGGCCATCATCGGACGACCGAACGTCGGCAAGTCGACCCTCTTCAACCAGTTGCTGGGTGAGGAGCGCTCGATCGTGCACGACATGCCGGGGACGACACGACACCATCGACACGGTGGTGGACACCCCGAACGGGCCGATCTGCTTCATCGACACCGCCGGGCTGCGCCGGCCGTCCAAGACCGATCGGGGCACCGAGCAGCACGCCACGTTGCGGGCATTGCGAGCGCTGGAACGGGCCCACATCGCCCTCCTGGTCATCGACGCCACGGTGGGGGCCTCCCACCAGGACCAGCGGTTGGCCGAGCGCATCGGTGTCTCGGGCTGCCCGGCCATCGTCGTGCTGAACAAGTGGGACTTGGTACCGACCGACGATCGGGACGACGTCCTGGCCGGCGTGGGCGACCGACTGGCCTTCCTCGGCTCGGCGCCGGTGCTGAAGGTTTCGGCCCTCTCGGGCAAAGGCGTGCACCGGATCCTCCCGGCGCTGCGTGACTCCGAAGAGGCCTACCACCAGCGGGTACCGACGGGGGTGCTCAACCGAGCCGTCCAAGAGCTGCAGGCGCGTCAGGCTGGCCAAGGGCGCGCATCCGCTACATCGTCCAAGGGGCGATCGACCCTCCCACCTTCACCCTCTTCGTCAACGCCCGTCTGCCGCAGACGTACCTGCGCTACATCGAGCGCGGGCTGCGGGAGAAATTCGACATGGGTGCCACACCGATGAAGCTGCGGGTGCGCATCGGGGGCAAGTGAGGTGCGGGTGCGCTGATGGCGTGGTGCGAAGAGTGCGACACGCTCGTCGAGGATGAGGACCTGGGCGAAGAGGGTGAGTGCCCCACCTGCGGGACCATCCTGGCCGAACAGGAGCGCCGACCCATCCCGTGGTACTTCAAGGCCATGCTGGTGGCCAGCGTCATCTATCTGGGTTATCGCGGCTACCAGGGGATCAGCTGGATCGCCGGCCACGTGTAGCGTCGTTTCGTGGCCATCTACGAGCTGAACGGCGTCACACCCAAGATCGATCCCGAGGCCTATGTCCACCCGGACGCGGTGGTGATCGGCGACGTCGCCATCGGTGCAGACTCGAGCGTATGGCCGCACGCCGTTCTGCGCGGCGACTACGGCACCATCACGATCGGCTCGCGTACGTCCATTCAGGACGGGACGGTCATCCACGCCGGACCGGGCTTTCCCACGATCATCGGCGACGGGTGCGTCGTGGGGCACCTCACGCATCTCGAGGGTTGCCGGCTCGAGGACAAGTCGTTGGCCGGCTCGGGCAGCGTGATCCTGCACCACGCGGTGGTGAGCAGCGGCGCCACCGTGGGCGCCAACGCCGTGGTCCCCAACAACATGGTGATCCCGCCCGGCGCCCTGGCGCTCGGGATCCCGGCGAAGATCCTCGAGGGCCGCTCCGACCAATTCATGATCGGTTTCTCGGCCGACCAATACGTCGAGAACGCGAAGCGCTACCGGGAGTCGCTGCGCCGGATCCATTGATCCCGCCCACCCGGCGAGATCGGGTTGTCGGTCAGGTTGTCGCCCTCGTTCTTGAGTCTCATGACCAAAGTGTTGATCTCCCGGGGTGCCAGGCCGCCCGGATCAGTCGCGGGCGAAGGCGGCGATGTCGCTGGCCGTGTCGCGGCTGATGTCGGGGCAGGCGATGGCGAAGATCTCGGTGCCGTGGATGGTGCCCATCACCTGGCGGCAGCGGGCCGGCACGCCGGCGCGGAGCAGCAGCCGGTAGAAGTTGATGCCCTCGTCGCGCAGCGGGTCGCACTCGTTGACGCTGATCACCGTGGGCGGGAAGCCCGTTGACGTCCTCGTCGTCGCGAAGCCCGGCCAGGCCAGCGGGTTGCGCCCGTCGAACGCCTCGATGCCGTAGGCCATCGCGCCGCGGTTGTTGTGCAGGTCGAGCAGGATGCCGTTGTTCTCGGTCGACGACGGATACTCGGGCGTGCGGCCACTGGCCGGCGATGTAGGGGCAGAGGGCGTAGAGGCCCTTGATCAGGCCGAGGTCGCCGTCGCGCTTGAGCTTCAGGCCGGTGGCCAGCGTCAGGTTGCCGCCGCCGCTCTCGCCGGCGACGATGATCCGCGCGGGATCGATGCCCAGCTCGGCGGCGTGGGCGACCACCCACTTCAGGCCCGAGACGCAGTCGTTGAGGCCGGCCGGGAACGGCGCCACCTCGGGCGCGGACGAGGCGACGACGCAGTTGCGGAAGTCGACCATGGCCACGGCGACGCCATGGGCGGCGATGATGCTTGCCCCAGGCGCGGTACATGCCGTCGTAGCACGACATGGTCTCCATGCCGCCGCCGTGGATGTAGTAGACGCACGGCAGCGCCTCGGCCGTGTCGGGGCGGATGAACTGCATTTGATCGTGTTGCCGTCCGGCTCGGACGAGAACTGCTGGTGCGGACGGTCAGCCCGGCCGACGGCGCGGTCTCCTCGCTGTCGCAGAGGTCCAGGATGGCCTGGAAGTCCTCCTGCGCCTGGAGGGCCTCGGGCGGTTGCTCTCAGCAACGACTCTCACGGCTGGCCACGTCGCCGAGGTGGCCTTGCGGCATGGCGGAGAGGATGCCCTGGAGACGCGGGTCAGCGGATGTCGTAGGCCATGTCGAGGACCATCGGCATATTGGATCACACCTCTTGCGCAACCGTGTGTTCCGTGGCCTGGCGGCCCGAAGGCAGGCCCGGTCGAAGCCCGTGTGAGGGCCTGGATCACACGGCATCGGAGCCCGTCGAGATGGTCGAGGATCATGACGGTCGTCATCACCCACGCCGCGATCGTGGGTCGTCCTTCGGCGGGGTCGCTGTCACCTCACTCGCCGTCCTGATGGCCGGTACGAGGTTCATCGCCGGCACTCGGAACGCGAGAGCGTAGGGCGTCCCGGTCGGCATCGGATTGCCGGTTGCGAACGGCTTTGAGGCAGAGTCGATTCTCAGCAACCAACGGCTGCAGGCGGCTCGAGACCTGATCGAGTTCGTCTGGACTCACCGGACGCGACGGATAGGCCGGGAAGATGTACGGAGGCGGGGCGCGGAAGAGCCGTAGGCTACGAGCATGACCGAGCAGACCCCGTGCAATTTGAACTCCGAGCAGGCTGTTGACGACCTCGAGGTGGAACTCAACAAACACGCCGTGGAGGGCTATGAATGGGTGGAACAAATCATGGTGGGTCACGTGGCAGCCATCGTGCTGAAGGAAGTCCGACTAAGCGGCACCGCAGCTACTCGGTGCGAACCGCAAACCCGATTGAGCATCCGCCGGCCGGTGCACTGCGGAAGACACCAGAGCCTGGTCGTTTCCATCTGTAAACGTCCTCGCCGTGGTGTCCTGCTGGGAGGAGTTCAGGGCGGAAGAGGATTTTGAGAACGGACCAGTGAAGCTCCCTCCCGGTCCCATCCACCGCAACGTCGAGAAGGCGATACCGGGCTAATCTTCGTGGCCCCCACCATCCTTTTCGGACTTTCGGCGTCTGGATGGCGTTTGCACTTTGCGTGGCAGTGATAGTCGCTACGTCCATTCGTTGGGCAAGCGTGCATCGGGAGCGACGGCGGAAAGTGGTGGGCCGAAAAGGTGTGATTTCTGGTGGGCCAATTTCTGGGTGTTCGTGGTGGGAGCGACGACAATCGCCTTCGGCTTCCACTTTCCTTTGTTGAGCTCTCCCTGACCTGTATGGAGACCTACACCTCTCGTGACGCAACTCCGGGATACTTGTGTCTTGGTTTCTCCTTCGTGCTCGTCGCCCACGGTGAAGCTCCTGCCGTGCAAAATACGTGGGGCATCATTCTGTCGTTAGTCCGTCAATGCCCATAGCCGTAATACCAGGTAAAAGCCATTTAGTCGGTTCATTCCCACATGCAGTTGTGACTTCATTTGTAGCTCTGTAGTGGGTCGTATTCTCTGAACTGGGGGAATAGCAGGGACCCCGATGTTCTGCTGTGGCTGCCTGGGCGCAGGGGGATAGGGTTGGCTCCCGTCTCTCAGCTTCGGTCTGCTACGGACTGACCGTTACTGACTGAAGCTTCAGAGGGGCGCAGTACAGGGCAAAAAAGGCTCTGAGTAGGAAGCGGGCTGTGGCGCAGCTTGGTTAGCGCGCTTGACTGGGGGTCAAGAGGTCCCGGGTTCAAATCCCGGCAGCCCGACTCGAAAGCGCAGGTCAGAGGCCATGTTTCTCGGCCTGCTTGCCGACGGAGTCTCGCCATCCCCGCGAAATCCACGTGTGCCACCGAGTCCGGAGTCGGCACCTTCGGGTTCACTTCGTCGTCCGGGCGCCGCACGGCGACGACAGCGGACCGGCCAGCGTCCATGGAATCGGCAACGGCGGCGAGATCACCCGGGTACAAATGGGCGTAGGTTCGCAGGAAGATGGCCGGGTCATGGCCGAGGGACGCGGCCGCGGCGGTCACGGGCACGCCGCTCGGCGAGCAGGCTCGCTGCCGTGTGACGGAGCACGTACGGCGTCGCCCATTCGGAAAGCCGAACTCGGCTGCGAGGGGATCCCAGACTCGGTGCCGCCAGTTCGACAGTCGCACCGTATCGCCGAAAAGGCGTCGTGAACACCAAGGCGTTGGAGATCTTTCCCGACACGGAGCTCGACGTGTGTCCGCAATTTCGGCCAAACACGGAGGCCGGCACCTCGACGACCCGGGACCGGTGTGTTTTCGTGTCCCGCTCGAGCAGCACGCCCCGGTGCTCGGTCATACCCGCCTCAACTGTCAGCCGGCCCAGGTCATCAAGATGCTCTGCGGCGAAGGGTGATGGCTTCCCCGGGACGCAACCCGCAGTAGGAGAGCACGAGGAGGAATGGCCCGCCACCACGGGTCCACGCCGACGGCCATGGCTTCGACCTGCTCGACCGTCAGGGGCATTGTGGGTCCGGCTCGAAACCTTGGGCAGCCGGAGGCCTGTCAGGGGATTGCCGGCGATGATGCGGGCGTCCGTGGCCGAGGTCAGCACCATGCCGAGGACGGTGCGAGCGGCGTGGATGGTCGAGTTCGAGTAGCCGGCCGCCCGGAGAGCGCTCAGCCACTCCTGCATATCGATGCGCCGCAGCGTGCGCAGCCGGGTTTTCGCGGAAATCCGGGTCATAGCAGGTCAGCACTCAAAAACCGCCGCTGGCCTGGGGCTTATCGCCCTCGCAATGACTCGCATGGACTCGTCAGGTATGGGCCAATCTCGAAAAGCTGAGGACTGATCCAGGACAGGTTGAGGACAGGGCTGCCAAGCCCAGGCGCCCCTGGCGGCCTATCGGCGACCCTCGTGTGGCGAGCTGGCGGCGTCCTCGGCCGTGGGGCGACGAGCCGCCGCAGAGTTGCGCCAGCGGCCAGCTCACGGCCTGCGGTGGTGCGGGGCGCCGATAGGCCCGCCGGCGGCGTCCTCGAGCCTCTCATGTGCCGCCGACGTCGGGCTGTCAGTGTGCACCAAAATCTGGGAAAGCGGCCGTTTCTCGCCGGGGAGACTGCACCCTTGCCCTGCAGGGGCCGAGGTGGCCATGACGGCCGTGTCCGGCTCGCCCTGTGTGGGTAGTGCGGCGGGGGGAGCCGGAGGTCAGCGCAGGCGGTCCACAAGAAGGGTGAGCGAAGGGAGGTAGGCCGATGTATGCAGCCGTTCGGAGGTACGAGGGCATCACAGACGACGCCGAAGCGGGACGCCTCGTCCGTGAAAGCTTCATGCCTCTCCTTGAAGAAGTGAGCGGTTTCATCGCCTACTACTGGATTGACGCTGGCGAGGGCACGATGGCGTCCCTCAGCGTGTTCGAGGACAAAGCCGGTGCCGACGAGTCCGTCACAGTGGCGCATCAATGGGTTGAGGATAACGCTGCTGCGCTCTTCCCAACACTGCCGCGAGTTACCGAGGGATTGGTGGTCGCGAGCCAACACGAAGCAGTAAGGACCGTCGTGGTTCGGCCCGTCTTCCACCTTTGAAGTTACCCCTCGTCCTCGCCCTCCTCTTGGGTGTCGCGGTCGCACCGAAGTCCAGAACGTGCTCACGGCGCTCAGCCGCGAAGACCTCGGCGGCGTGTCCGAGGACGCCCCGCCATGCCCGGAAGATCTCTCTGAAACCGGGGTCGGTGTCCTCCTGACCAATGAGCAGGCCGAGGTTCTCGACCGTCGAGCCGCTGACCGCGGCCTTCTGACTCAACTGGGACTCGGTCCGGTTGACACCTGGCTACCGTTACGGCGAAGAAGACGTTGGCGCAAATGCAATCGGCACGGCGCTGACGCTTCATAGCCCATCCATCGTCTTAGGTGGCGAGCACTTTGCCGATGCTCTCGGCCCTCTCGCATGTGCTGCGGTTTTTTTTGACTCGCTCGATCGACTAGGATGATCGCTGGGTGTCTTGGACGTGACGTGTGAAGTGGACAATGCGAGCGCGCTGATGCTGCCATTCGTCCGGCGGATTGCTCGGGAGGTTGAGCAATCTCTGTGGATGGAGCCCTTGTCGGGGAGCGCATCCTGCGGGAACATTTTCTCCGGGCGAAGAGGTGGGCCAAAGGCCCGATCGTTTCTTTGAACAAGGACTCGATGATGACGAACAGAGCCGCGGCCGACATCGTGAACCTTTTGGATCAAGCCTTGCTTTGGGAGTTCGTCCAACGGCTGATTGACGATCGTCAGGTATCGGAGCTCACCCTCACGAATGGGATGCCAGTCACTGTCCGTTTCGAGTCGGTCACCGATGGTGCTGAGTTTATTGGCGCCACAATCAGGTTCAACGCCACTCGGTCTGCTGAGGAGATCGTGAACTAGGAACGCCCCGGCAGAAACCGCAAACGATCGACATTTGGTTGGGCGAGCCTGACCGACACTGAAGAAGCGTGGCTGACCTGGTCGCCCAGGGCTTGACCAATTGCGAGGCAGCCAGTCGACTGTTCCTATCGCACCACACTGTCGAGTACCTCCGTAGGATCTTCCGCAAGATGGACGTCAACTCACGGGTTCAGGTGGCAGCGCTGGTTGTTGAAAGAGCCATGATTCCGAGCTGAACCGTTGGCAGTCGCGAAGCAGAGCCGTGGCCGATGGGTTTCGTCGACCCTGAGGCCACCCCTTCGACCCTCTCCCCGAACGCCGGGAGGGTGACACAGTGCGGCACTTCGGGAAAACGCGTTCACGACGATTCTGCGAATGACGAACGTAAGAAGGCCGCGTTGAGCTCGTTGTTACCTGCGGCTGCTGTCGATGGTCTCGCGGATGATGTCAGCGTGGCCAGCGTGCCGCGCGGTCTCCTCAATCATGTGAACCGCAACCCACCGCAGGTTTCCAGCCATCTCTCGCCATGCGCAAGGCATGTCGAGATCAACGGTTCTGAGGATTTCCTGCGAAGCAGCGATTCGTTCTCGGTAGTACGCGACAACAGTTTCGATGGTGTCGTCGTGGGTGATCCGAAACCCGTTCTCGTCTTGTGGCGGCACCTGGGCCACTCTCCGCGAAGCTGCGCCCGGCGACGACGACCTGGAACCAGCGGCGCTCCCAGATTGCCGAGTGTTGTACCAAGCTCAGTAGGGACAGCGAACTCACAGTCGGCGCACGTCTGGCGTCTTCGTCAGAGACTTCACGCAGCTTCTCGATCAGTGCTTCACGCTGCATGTCGAGAAACTCGCACAGGCCTGCCCGTTCAGTCTCGGCGTACACCCGTTCAGAATGCTCCTATGCGCTCAGCCCGCCACCTCTCGCTCGCTCAGGCAGAACGACGCGGGCCGGGTGCCTCGAAAGGCCGGGACGGGTCCACATGGTCCAAGGTTCTCAGCTCAGCGGCACAGCACCGTGCTCTGACACCACCGGTGATAGTTGTCAATCGTCAGAGGTACTGGATTCCTCCAACTAACCCGAACTCCGAGCGTACTGGAGGCGTGTTGAAAGTACTTGTGCCTCAAGCGGAACCGATTAGCTGCGAACAATCCAGCTGGAACGAGGAACAGCGATCCGACTATGACGACAATTCCGGTGACGAAGTATGCCATGGTGCTGCCAAAGCTGCGAAGGCCGCAAATAGCAGCATGAAGGCGCCGAAACGAATCTGGTTCTTGGCGACTCGATAGCAATCCAAGGCGGCTTGGGGACCCACGAATGGTGCGAATCGCTTATTGAAGTCGTCGGGACCGGAAAGCACGACGGTGATTGAAGCACGAGAATGCCAGGGAGCTGGTGCTCCGACGCGACCGTTGCGGCGTGCACCGAGGATGAAAGATCCAAGACCTGGGGTGAGTTGACCGTGAACACGGATAATGGCCGCCCCCTAACAGCGACAGGGAGGGTGGGACAGTCCGGCACGATTGGGCTAGGGGTTCGATTGGTGGAGACTGTCGTCATGAGCGCCGATGCCAAGGACTTGGACGCGTGGTTTGCTTGGCGAGGCGAGATGGGGACGGTCCACATCGAATGTGTTCCGAACGCCGATCCCGAGTTCTATGGATGTTGGTGGCCTGTTGCAGAAGGCTTTCCCGTCTGCACTGCAACCGTCGAGTACCCAGCGACGGGTTACCGCTCAATGCTCGGGTGGGTACAGGTCGTTCGCTCGACGGACAACGAGTCCGGCGGTGACCGATTTGAGCTGGACCCGTTCGGGCTTTTCGGCGACGCCCCCATCACCTTACTGCTGGTACGGGCAGCGCCCGACTCTCTTCGACGCTCCGTCGCGTTCAGTCCGAGAACCCCTTGAGTGGGTAGCGCACAGCTTTCTGGCTGCGACTCCCCTCGACGAGGTTGCGCAGTTGAAGGCTCGCCGTGTTGTACCGCTTGTAGGGTTCTCATGGGGTTTCACAGACACTGGGACCAGCGTGATAGTCGGCGACATTGAGGTCCTGAGCGGCCATGAGTGGAGCAGACATCTCGACCTATTTCGATAGGGCTATCCGATGTGGGTTTTCTCAGAGGGAACCGAGGAGTAGCTCGGCATCGACTAATCGCTCCAAGCAAGAGGGTGCCCCGAACGCCGGGATGGTGTGGCCCTCGGCACCTTGGGGCACCGGCGATTAGCCCGGAGAACTAGTTGTCGGGATCCCGGGAAATCCGGGTCGAGATTATCGCCCGATTTCGCTCGGTGCGCCAAACCTTCTGCCCTGCCAGGATATGGCCTGTGTCCGGTGAAGGATGGAAGCTTGACGCCTCTCTGGTCCCGCGGAGCGAGACCGGGATTGTCCTCTGCGCCGAGCCGTGCGGACTGTACGGAAAGTGCCGCCTGGGGATACTCGCTGAACGACTCGCCGATGAGCGCTCGGTGCACTTCGAGGTTGAATGTCCGCATGATCACCGGGAATCCTCCGAGTTGGCGCACGGCGCATGGACCGCAGCGGTACTCAGCGAGATGTGCGGAGTCCTGCCCGTGTGGCTGGGAACGATCGTGTTCATGGGCACGCTCACGGCGCGCTTCCAAGCACCGGTTCCAATGGGTGAACGACTCACCGGCGTAGCGAGGCTCGATGGGCGCGAGCCGCGCAAACTCTTCGTCTCTGCCACGCTCTCAGATTCGTATGGAACCGAACTCGCGAAAGCAACGATGATCATGATCGCCGCCCAGTCCAGGTGAACTTCGGCGTCAGAGCGAAAAGGCTGGCGCCCACCTGCCTCGCCAATTGCCCCGATGCCCAACCAGGCAGAAGGTGCAACCGAACGCCGGATAGATGACTCGGACCCGAGGCGCTCGGCCATGCCCAAACTGAAGTCGATGGCGACCCGGTGGAGCAAGACCAGGCGCTCGACTCTCCGATCACCGGCGCGGCGACGACCGGAACGATTCACCTGTGGGTCCCCGAGGTGGCGTTAGCCATTTGCGCCTTGGCGGCAATCGGCTGTGGATTGACAACCGAGCTTCCCTGGTTCGGCGTTTCTGTCGGCGGCGACTTCACATCTCCGAACTTCAGCGCACTTTCGGCGGCGCTGGCCTCGCCACCGTTTGGATCCAACAGCCTCAAACCCGGCACTCAGAGTTGGGGTTTCTTGATCCTCGCCGGGTCACTCGTCCTTGGCGGCCTTGCGTTCGTCGCGGCGTTGAAGTGCATCACGAGTCGGAAGGCAGACACCCGAGGTCCGATGAGACTCATGCTGGGCATCATCGTCGGAGCTGGAGGACTGATTTCCCTCGTCATCGCCGAGTCCACCGTCAAGATTCCCCTCGGTGACGGACCGCCGCTACAAATCCTCACGGGATCCCCGTTCGGCCTTCTGCTGGCGATTGTGACACTGATCAGCGCTGGCGTCGGCTTCGTCGTCATGAGGTATACGTGGTTCGTGAGCGCTTGATGTCGGGACCACCTAGCTAGGTAGCCCAGTTCGATGCTGCCGGTACGGCGGACAATGCTCGTCGTGTGCCACACCCGGTGCGGTGCTTCACCGAGCCCGTCCAGATCCCGAAGCCGATGGAGCAGTACGACTCGGGCTCACCTGCATTAAGGCAGCAGCCGACGGACGCGACGTACCTGGCGGTGACGCGTTCTGGGACGCGCCGAGCACGCACGAGCATCGAGCCGCTGGCGCTATTACGAGATCGCTGCGAACCATATGGTTGCGAGCAACCGCCCGCACGAACTGGCCACGTTGCTAGTCGAGCTGTCGGACTGTTCCCGAACGCCGGGTCGGGGCTTGATGGTTGTCGCCGGCAAATGGCGCTGGGCGCTCGCTCATTTTGTCACATTGAACGTTGCACGCGCCGTCTCCATGTTTCCACGCCGCTTTGGCTGGGACACATGGCCCGAAACATGAAGCGATCCGATCGTCCCTACGAACGCGAACGAGTTGGAGTTGATGTTCGCCGAAAGCGTTGCGGCCACTTTCTGATTCCGAAATGTTCCGCTCACGTGACCGACGGTCTGCAGTTTGCTGGACGTCAGCGACCCTGGGAGTGTCAAGCCGATATTGAGCATGAAGCCGCTCCCGCCGATATTCCCCTTGACATCTGCAATCGGAATTTGAGATGGCGGCGAGGATGCCGTTCCGCCGATTGGGGGCGCTTTCGGTACCCGGCCTGCCGCCGCTACCCGGTAGCCACCAGCGGTGCCTTTAATCGAGCTGATGGTCGGTGTTAGATCTGTCGCACCCTTCCAGGTGATTGTGGCGGTACCTCGACCAAGGGGAATTCTTGTCAGTTGTGCAACCAAGGCGTCGCTGGCCGTGGCGATCAGGACCACGACCGCTCCTCCCGCCACAAGGATCGTGGCTACTCGGCGAGGTCCGTTCCGGCCATTCTTTGACATGAACGGATCTTGACACCCAAAGGAGCCCATCCGTCTCCACCGACTTCTCTCCAAATGACTCCACTCTCACTGCAATCACTCGAAGGGTTGACTTCATCCCGACGACGACCAGGCTCCGCCCGCGGGAGGGTTTATCGCACTCAGGGTGCTAACTGCAACGCTGGGTGATACCGTCTCCCCCGCCGGGGGGCGGTCCCTGATCGTGCGGTCCGATCGAATTCAGCGTCACACCCAGTCGGCATCCAACGAGCGGAAGTAGGAAACCGATGAAAAGAAGATTGCCCATTCCAGTTGCCGTTTCGGCACTTGCCGTAGTGAGCATGGTGGCGGGATTCCTCGCCGTCACGGCTCCAGCAGCGTCAGCCGCCGGCGGCACTGCGAAGTGGTTTGTCGTGGCGTCTGGCACAGACACCAGCAATGCGTGCACAGTGAAGTCCTTCCCGTGCAAGACCATCGGCCACGCCCTAGCCGAGCAGGCGGCGAGCGGAGTTGGCGGCATCATCAAGGTGGGCGCCGGCACGTACACCGAGCAGCTGAGCCTCACGCCGGCCAACGACAGTGTGAAGATCAAGGGCGCCGCCGGGGGAGCCACCGTGATCCAGCCCCCCTCAACCGGGCTGTTGAGCGACACGAACACCGACAACGCTACGCCGCAGTACTACGTGATCGACGTGGCACCAGGCACCTCGAGCCTGGTCCTGAGCGGCTTGACTGTGAGCGGAGCGAACGGAACCGTGTTCCTGGACAGTGACGGCCTAGGCTGCGCTCAGGACTATGTGGGCGTCTACTACCACGACGCCTCTGGTTCGATCAACAACGTATCGGTCAACGGTATCGACATGCCGGCCGACCTCTTCGGTTGCCAGGGCGGCCAAGGCGTTTACGTCGACAGCTCGGCGACCGGATCGTCCACGGTGAGCATGAACGGCGTCTCGATGATGTCCCCCGCGACCACGACCACGACCACTGCCAAGCTGCTTGCTGGCACGTACACGAACGACCAGCTCGCAGTCACCAAGGTCCCGGCCGGCTTCAACTCTGGTTCTGTCATTGTCAACGGGTTCGTCCTGAGCGCCACGAAGGACACGAGCAAGGTTCTGTTCGTCAGCGGCACCACCAGCACCGACTCACCCAAGGGTTCGGCAGTCCGTTACGGCGCCTTCACCCCTGCCTACAACAAGAACGGCATCACCTGCCGCGACCAGAACACCAACTGCACGATCACGAACTCGACCGTGCAGGGTGTTGGTCCGACCAATTCGATCGCCCAGAACGGCATCGAGGTCTTCGGTGCTGGTCAGGCAGTTGTTAGTGGGAACACCGTCTCAGGCAACAGTTACGCCGGAGGCGGCGCAGGGAACTCGGCCAGCGGCATCCTGATCCTCAATGCCGGGACGGTCTCCATTGACAACAACCACGTGTCCAGCAACGACGAGAACATCTACGCTGGCGAGGTCCCGCAGTTCGGGCTGGTTGCGGCACCCGTCGGTCAGTGGACCATCGACGGCAACACCGTGTCGGGCGCGACTATTTCGGGCGCATCCACCGGTGCCGACGGATACGGCGTGGGCATGCAGCTCGACAGTACGAGCAACGCGGTCGTTGTTTCGGGCAATACCGTCACGACCAGCGCCCAGGTGGACCTGCTGTTGACAGGCGTCAGTAATGCAGGGATTGGTGTCGTCGGCGCAGGCGACACAGCCAACAGCTTCGGCGGCAGCACGGCTGGGGTCGTGGTGAGTGGCCCGGGCACGGCTTGCGCAGCGGCACCGATTTGCAATCCCGGAGACCCCTTCTACGGCAGCAGTTTCAACAACTTCGTCGGCAACACGGTGAGTACCAACGAGGCCGGAGTTGTGGTCGAAGGTGCTTACGCGCCGAACCAGGACGGCCTGAATTCCAATCCGGGCGCGGCGTTTGCCAACAACTTCGCCGGGAATACGTGGTCCGACACGATCAACGTCGTTGACTTCAGTGGGTTCAACAACCCCGGAAGCCCCATGCTTCCGCCGTCAGCGCCGATTTTGAACCAGTACGGCCCGATGGACCCCAACAGCGTGCCGGCGAACCCCGACAACAGCTGCGATCCCACTCCGGGTGGGTCGGCGGCGCTGCTTGCCCTCAGTGGAGGCCAGCCGCTCTTCTTCAGCTGCTAGGTACGTATTGAGGACGAGATCCTCTTCGAAGGGGCGGGACCCAGTGGGTCCCGCCCCTTCTCATTTCCCTCCGCCGTTTCAGGCCTACTGCGTTGGCCAAACTCCTCGCCTGACATCGCGGGATGCGAACGAGAGGATCTACGGGAGAAGCGGCAAGGAAGGGTGCTCCAGTGCCCGAGAGGTTCGGCCCCCAACAATCACTTGAGGGGATCTCGCCTCGTCGCTATCGCCGACCGTGCCATTCCGCTCACACGCGTGGTGCGAACGCAGACAGCCATATTCGGGCAACCCAGCCGATGAGCAGGCGGCATACGTCGAGAGTCCGTGTGCCGGCCTCATCGTTGACGTGACTCGCGGGTTGGACTCCCCGCGGATGCAGCGCATCGGTGACGGTTCGCAATCGGAGCAATTTCCAACCGGAGCCGGAACCGGGACTAATGCTCTCAAATATGACAAAAGTCACTGTCCGTGGGACCTTCGTACTTTGTCTGGAGAACACGGATTGATCGTATCGACTTTCCGCAATTCGCAGTAGTAATTCGATCCATTTCCAACTACGGTTCTGAGTGATTTGTCGAGCTGTGCTCGACGCGGGATGAAGACCCATCAGCGTGCGGCGGAAAGAAAGAGGCACAGATGTCTTCAGTAAGTCGAAATTCTGGCGGTGCTTTCGCGACCAGATCCGCGGATTTGGGTCCGAGCGCTGATGGCGATCGCCGCGATAGGAACCATGACCGGCGCGGCTGTGATGAGCTTCGTTGCCACCGGCGCCCCTGCCGGAGCGGTGGGATGCTCGGGCGACACGTGGACCAACTCGAGTGGTGGGTCCTGGGACACGAATGGAAACTGGAGCCTCAACGCACCTCCAGGGACGGGTTCTGCCGCCTGCATCACGGCTCCCGGGACCTACACCGTGACGATCGGAAACGAAACGATCAACGCCGGAGCCGTCACCTTGGGTGGTTCGGGCTCAACTCCCACGCTTGCGATCGGAAACAGTGGCAGTGGCGAGCCGGCGGTGACCTTCGCCAGCGTCACCAACAGCACAGGAAGCAGCCTCACGTTCAACTGGGGGAGGCACACGGGCCGTCACGGGAGCATTCACGAATGCCGAGGTCCCTTGACGAAGTTGCTCAACACGCCGAGCGCGGTGCCCAGCATTGGAAGCTTCGACAACCAGGGCCTTTTCCAGACCGGGGGCGGAAGCACCTACACCCTTCCATCGTCCAGCTCCACCTTCTTGAACGACTCGACAGGCACGCTTGATGTGCCAAGTGCCACCTCGCTCCACGTTCTCAAGCCCGGGCGGCAACACTGGGACCTTCACCCAGGACGGAATCATCGACGTCGTCGCATCGAACGCGTTGACTGTCTCCGATGCCGTCGTCATCGATGGAGGCAGTATCTGCGGGGCGCCGCTCGAGATCGGCACTGACGGCGGATCCGTAGGTACCCTCACCTTCGCCGGTTCAGTCGGATCCGGCTCGTGCAACTCTGGGTCTTTGAAGGACAACATCGACTTTGCCAACGTATCGACCAATGGAAAGCTGAGCGGGAACATTCCCGCTGCCTACACGGTCGAGATGGGTAATGGTGGTTCGTCGGAATCGAATATCACGTTCTTGGGAGACAATCACGAACTCGGGCACGCTCGAGCCAGGTTGGGAGGGGACCTTTACGGACACCTCCACCCTTACGAACAAAGGCACCTTGGAGGTCCTTGCCACCTCGTTCTCCAGTATCTACAACTTCACCGATCTGGTGAACAAGGGCAAGTTCACGGTCAATGCTCCCGTGACCATGAACCTGCCCAGCACCGGGGCGCTCAGCAACACCTCGACCGGGACCATCACGGTCGCCACTGGTCAGTCCCTGGCGATCTCGAGCACCGCCAGCCCGCAGGGAACTGTCTCTCAAGATGGGATCATCGACAACAACGGCACAGTGAACGTGGAGGCACCCGTCTCCATCTCGGGCGGCAGCATCTGCGGCAATAGGGTGAACATCGGACTTGACGGCCAGGCCAGTCAAGGCCTGACGTTCGTCGGTGCAGTGGTTGCCGGTCCGGCGTGTGCCACCGGTCTGGCGTCCGATCAGCTGTTCATGGCGAACATCACGGGCACCTTGAACGGGAATGTGCCAAAGGGGTACACGGTCCTCATTGGTGACGGTGGGTCATCCTTCGCTCACATCGCGTCGAACGTGCCGACAAACGCCGGGGTGTTGGAGCCGGAAGACGGCGCAACGCTGACCTTTACCGGCTCGTCGTTCACCAACACCGGAACGCTCGAGTTCCCCTCGAATCCGTACACTTCGACCGAGTTCGTGTTCGGCAGCAACGTGACGAACTCGGGAAAGATCCACGGCGCAGGCAGGCGGGACGTTCGTTCTTCCGGCGGGCGACACCGTGACCAACGGGAAGAAGATCAAGATCGCCGGCACCGGCACCGTGCTCAACATCACTGGTTCGCTCGACAACACCAAGGTGCTGCAAATCGCAGCCGGTGATGCGGTTGACGTC
The DNA here is from genome assembly GCA_963726855.1 of uncultured Acidimicrobiaceae bacterium. Lineage (GTDB taxonomy): Bacteria > Actinomycetota > Acidimicrobiia > Acidimicrobiales > RAAP-2 > Bog-473. Next base: position 260 of record CAVSEB010000003.1, on the reverse strand, counting down.
ACGGGCACGTATACCCAGCCCTCATTGGGGCAAGCTTCAAGCCCGCACTGGCAAGTTCTACGAGCATCGGCCTGTTGAACGTCACCGGCACCGCGTGCATCGCCGGAACGGTCTCGGCGAAGCTGGCTGGCGGGTTCCACCCTTCGGTCGGAGCCACCTGGATCGTGCTCAAGTCTGCCGGGCTCGGAAGGACGACCTTCACCACGGTGTCGGGGACATTCAGTGCGCAGTACGTCTCGAGCGACTCCAACGTGCAGCTG
>CAVSEB010000002.1:0-516389 GCA_963726855.1 uncultured Acidimicrobiaceae bacterium | reverse complement strand
CTAAATAAGAGTTGGTATCAAGACGCCAGCGACGTGGTTTCGGTAAACTGGCCCGCTCCGACACTCGCGTATCGTCACGCCATGCGTCGTTTCGATCCTGCCACTGCCAGCTCCGCACCGCGACCCCTTGACGCTTTCCTTGATCTGAGATCGGCATGCGATTCTCGATCGTCAAAGATTCTGCTTTCGATCAAGTCCGCTCACCGTTAGGACGCGGCAGCAGACGTTTCGCGCAATCCAGTGTTCTGGGTTTAGCTTGGTCCGATGACTCCTCGGTCACCGACCTGCCAACCTCCGGGTTGGATCCGGGGTCGTCAACAAATGCCGCCTTCCGCAGGTCCCCCAAAGACCTGAATCCTCGTGTCCGCGGCGCCTCTGGACCATCTCGCGCTGCGGACACTGCTCTTTGCCGTCGTGGCGGCGAGCAGCCCTCTCGCCCTTGCTTCGATACTTGCCGTCGTCACCAGCGGCCGGGGCCGGATCAAAGGCGCGGCATTCGCCATCGGATTCGTCGCGGGACAGGCGTCGTTCTTCCTCCTCGCCCTCAGCTTGGAATCGCTCGACGTTCGGCAACAGTACGAACCATCCGACGCTGATCGCCATTCTCGTCATTGCGTTCGGTCCGCTCTACTTCTGACGGCCGTGTGGGTGCGCCGGCCCCGGACCAAGCCCATTCGCAGTCCGGAGGCCCAATCCTCGGACCGAGGCGCTTCGTGCTCGCCTTGCGAGTCTTGGCGACCGCCTCCGCGCTCTGGCGGTGGGAGCGGGGTTGGGAGTCGGAGGTCCAAAGAGGCTCAGCATCACGATCGCCGTGACGGCCATGATCACCGAGTCCGGCGTGGGCGACGCAGACGCCCTCGGACTCGCGCTGCTCTACGTGGGGGTTTCCACCGTTCTCGTGTGGGCCGCGGCGCTCTTCTACATCCTGTGGGGTCAGCGAGCGACCGAGTGGCTCACTCGCGCGCAACACTGGCTTGTGCGGCACAAGGAGCCACTGACGTTCTACCCCTCGGCCGTGCTCGGACTGATCCTCGTCATCGACGGCGTCGTACAGCTCGTCCGGTTGAGCGCCCGGTCTGGCCGTGGTGAGCTGGCTGCCAACTCACTCCGACAACGCGTGGGCCGCCTGGCCGTGTTGGTGAGCGGTGTGCACGTCGAGCTCGTCCTGCTCGGTGAGGTGCGGCGTGATGTCGAACACCACTCTCTTGATCGTCCCTGTGAACGGGAATGGCTTCTGGTCCTCGTAGACGCGGTCGACGACGCCGCCATTGTCACGGCCGATGTCCATGCCCGCATATCCCGAGAAGCGGATCGGCACCGTATAGTCCATTCGCCCCTTGCCGATCTGCCGGTCATCGACGCGCAAGGTCACGTCCCCACCTGTCGCCGGCTTCGCCCCGTCCGCCAAGAACTCCATCCGCACCGTGATTTCGCCGGCGGGCAGATCCTCTTCGGCGACCTGGGTGTAGACGAACACGCCCATCATCGAATAGGTGTGGGTGAGCTTGCCGTCCTTGACGTAGAGAGTGAATCCCCCGAGGTGATCGGCCTCAGCAACGATGACGCCTTCCGCGCCTCGCCTCCGGAACCACCAGGTCCGCACTGATGGTGTAGGAGCGGTTGTAGATCCTCGGGATCATGCCGGAAAGTACGTTCTGGACGTCACCCCGGAACTCGAAGGTGGTATCTCTCCGCGATCGGAGGCACAATACCGAAGAAGGCCGAGAGCGCCGCGAGGAGCGGCAACACCTTGTAACGCTCCGCCTCCTCCCAGAACAGATCCTTCAGCTCCTGCACCTTCTCGGGATGGTCGGCCGCAAGATCTTTCGCCTGCGAGAAGTCGTCAGGAAGGTAGTAGAGCTCGGCCGGACCGGCATCCGGGTCCCAGACGCCCGGTGCATACGGAGCGAGGGCATCGGGCGTGAGTTCCCAGGGAATCCGTTCGGTCTTCATGGCCAACCACCAGCCGTCCTTGTACATGGCCCGGTTGCCCACCGTCTCGAAATACTGCTGGGTGCGATGCTCGGGCGCTGCGCCATCGGTGAACGACGCGCTGAACGAGGAACCGTGCATCGGTTCTTGCTCGATCCCGTCGACCGTATGCGGGCTCGGGAAGACCGGCAACCTCGAGAATGGTGGGAGCCACGTCGATGACGTGAGTGAATGGCGTGCGCAGTCCGCCGGCGTCCTTGATGCGGGCCGGCCAATGCACCACCAGGGGATTGCGGGTCCCGCCGAGATGGGAACCGACCTGCTTGCCCCACTGGAATGGCGTGGCCCCGGCCCAGGCCCATGCCGCCGAATAGTGGGGATCCATGATCGGAGCACCCCACTGGTCCAGCCCGCCGTACTGCTCCGAGAGCTGGAGCTGCATCTCCTCGGTCAACGGAATCCCGTTTTGCGTCGTGAGCTCGTTGAAGGAACCAGTGGTCGTTCCCTCCATGCTGGCCCCGTTGTCGCCCCAGATCCACACGATGAGCGTGTTGTCGAGCTCCCCGAGATCCTCGATGGCGTCGATGACGCGCCCGACGTTGTAGTCGGCGTTCTCAGAGAACCCGGCGTAGACCTCCATCTGACGGGCGTAGAAGGTCTTCAGATTCGTCGGGGACGTCGTCCCATGCCGGGAACGCCGCGTGCGCGCGGAGTCAGCTCGGTGTCGGCGGGGATCACTCCGAGCTCCTTCTGACGGGCGAACGTCTCCTCGCGCAGCTTGTCCCAGCCCTGGTCGAACTTGCCTTTGTACTTGTCCGCCCACGACTTGGCGACGTGATGCGGCGCGTGGCTGCAACCCGTGGAGAAGTACAAGAAGAACGGCTTCTGCAGCGTCCTGGGCGCGCACGCCATGGAGCCACTCGATCGACCGATCCGCCATGGCGTCGGGGAAGTAGTACGGGTCGTCCTTGTCGTAGTAGCCCTCCGGAGTGCCGATGATCTTTTGGTTCTCGGCCAGGCAGGGATCCCACTGGCTCGACCCTCCACCTAAGAATCCGTAGAAGTAGTCGAAGCCCCAGCCGTTCGGCCAACGGTCGAACGGACCCGCAGGACCCTGTTGACCGTCGGGCGTGAGATGCCACTTTCCGAAGATGGCGGTGCTGTAACCGTTGTCCCGCAGGATCCGCGGGAGGGGGGCGCAGTCACGGGGCAGGTGTCGCCGAGTACCCCGGGAAACCACCGGCGAATTCTCCGATGGAGCCGAAGCCCACGGCGTGATTGTTCCGTCCGGTCAGCAACGACGGCGCGTGTCGGTGAACACAGAGCAGTCACGTGGAAACGGTTATAGCGGAGACCGCTACCGGCCAGACGCGTGTCAGATTGGGCGTCTGGATCGGTCCGCCGAATGTGCTCGGATTACCGAACCCGGCGTCGTCGATCAGGACGAGTAGCACGTTGGGAGCACCCGCCGGCGGTACTGGATGGCCGATCAGGTTCCAGTCGGGTTGTGACCCGTCCAGTGTCTTCCCTATCGTCCCTGCGAAAGACGGCCGGCGGATCGGAAGATGGGTGCGATCGACCTCGCTCATGGCTACTGTCCTCCCTCTGAGCGACGATCGCGGTGGACCAGTGGCCGGGTCGGGGCAGAAGCACCTTTCGCACCAGGCGGGAGCCACATCGCTGTGGTCTCCGATAAGCGGGAGGACCAACCGAGTTGGAGCGTATGAGTCTGCGCTGCCTGTCATTCTTCCTCTGCTCTCAGACGTCTGCGGGGCGGGCGATGATGTAGATCAGCGCACCAAGGATGGGCAGGAAGAGGATCAGAACGGTCCAACCGAATTTCGCCCAGCCATGATGATCACGACGGCGAAAGTTGTCGACGAAGCACCAGACGATGAAGAAGATCATCAGGAACACGCCCGCGAAGATGAGCATGGTCCAGAACAGACTCAGGAGCGGATAGGTGTACGCGAACATTGTCCTCCGAATCGACTGGCCGCTCAGGCCCTCCATCGAGTATTGCGACGCAGAGGTCATCCGTCATCACCCTCGTTGGGGTGATCTCGCGAATTGCAACCTCCATTGCAGCACTCGAGGAGCTCGCTGGAACTAGGGCTCTATCAGTCGCGTTCTGAAACAGCGATCGGCTTTTTGTCTCACCAAGGTCACCGCCACCTCAGTTGGTCTGGCGGCCCTTCGTGCGCTGCCCAGCTCAGCAGTTGCGGCCTAGCATTCAATCCTTGGCCGTCGGACGTCCGTCCGGTTCGGGGCATACGCTCAGAGCACAGCTACGTCAGTCACGAGACGAGGGTGCAGCAGCCCCTCTTTCACCCAGCGAGGGGCCGCTTCGCGTAGCGGCTCCGCGCTTCCCCTAGAACCATGGCCCACATCGGTCGCCGTGCCAATCACCACCCTCGACTTCATCCTTCGATCCGATGCGCGTCGCTGGGCGCTCTCTTAAGACGGTACGCCTCAGGCCGACCTGGCTGCCCGCAAACGCCCGCACGGACCAAGTCGCTGTGCCGAAGGTCGCCTCGGACATGGTCACTTCCTTACCGAGTAACCATCGCTTGGCGGAGCTCGATTCGAAGCCAGAGCCGTGCGCTCAAGATCGCCGAGCCGGCAAGGAATCCGCCACGACGAACGCTTCTACCGACTCGACACCTCCAGAGTTCCGGCATCGCGATGTTCACGCTCGGAGGCGTCAATGAGTCTTCGACGTCCTGCATTGACTGCTTTTCAGAATCGTCGCGGCCTGATACTCCCAGCTACCGACTGACTGGTCGTTGTCGCGCTCGGCCATATCCACGGTCCCAGCTCCAGAGGCCGAGCGTTCGGGTCTGCTCGAAACCATTGGATCGGATCATCTCTGTGCCACGACTGCTGATGCCGTGGCTTGGTTGAGCCAGTGACCGGCCGATCGGATTCCAAGCCTGCCGAACCTTGTGGCAGTCCATTCGTTTCCCGCGTTCCACAATCGAAGTACTTGCCTGCGAATTCGGCCCGCGTTCGCTTACAGTAACGACGTCAAATGAAGCTGTCACCCGATTTGGTCCTTCAGCTTGCAGCCGGGATCCGCACTCGACGCGACCAGGCGGGACACGTCATCGTCGACTCGCCGGTGGGTACCATCATCGACATCGGCCCGAGGGGCTTCGGCGTCTTAGCCCTGTTCTCGGAGCCGATACGACTTGGCGACGCCATTGAGCCGGCTGGAGCGAGAACAGGCCCATTCGACCGACTTCGCGCCCATCCTGAGCGTCCTCAACATGCTCATCGAGGAGAACGCACTGGTTTCGCCCGACGCTGAGCGAGCCCCGACGAGCGGATGGGCCGATCCCGTCGAACACGCTCGCATGCTCCACGACGAGCGCAGGACCAATGACTACCTCGCCGCGTTGAGAGCGGCAGTCCGTCCCGACGATGTGGTGCTCGACATAGGCACCGGGAGTGGAGTTCTCGCTCTGGCGGCTGCCCGGGCCGGTGCTCGGTGCGTCTACGCGGTCGAAGCAAGCGACATCGCAGAGGTTGCTGAGAGGGTGTTCGCGGCCAACGGGGTAGGGGACCAGGTCACGGTGCTCCCAGGCTGGTCGCGTGTTATCGAGTTGCCCGAGCAGGCGGACCTCCTCGTCGCCGAGGTCATCGGCAATGAGCCACTCGAAGAGGAGATCCTCGAGACCATGCTCGATGCCCGCCGTCGATTGCTGAAGCCAGGAGCCCGCTTGATCCCGCATGCGCTCACGCTGTTGGTGCGGCCCCTCTTGTTGCCTGAAGCCGAGGTCAGACAGCGCACGTTCGGCGTCTCAGCGGTGGAGAGATGGAGAGCGCTCTACGACATCGACTTCACCCCGCTGCTCGAAGCCGCGATTCCCGGCCCGACCCACACGATCACCGAGGGCGAGGTTGTCGCGACCTGGCCGCCGGTTGGTCCGCCGGTCGAGCTGGCCAGGGTAGACCTCACTGCCTTCGACGAGCCATCAGTGCATGCGTCGGCCGACCTCGTCGTGGAGCCACCCGGCCAGGTGAACGGGATCGCCCTCACGTTTCGCGCCGAGTTGTACGAGGGCATCTCCCATACCCTCGACCCGTGGACGTGGCCGGCGTCGAGCTGGGCGACCTCGGTGTGGGTCCTGTCCGATCCGATCGAAGTCGCTGCCGGATCCGTCCTGCGGGTTGACTATCACCGTCGCGTTCCCGGAGTTCCCGACGGGCTCACTTGCGAGCTCCTGGACCGACGTCAATGAAGAGCGCGCACTCCCCAGGGACGAGACACCTCGTGACGGACCGGGCGGAGGTGACCCGCTAGAGATCCTTGCAATACCAACGTGTTGTCGTCCCAGCCGGACAGTCCTCTAGGAAGCCCGATCGTTCGGTAACCCAGACGGTCGTAGAAGTCGCCGATCAAGACGTCATAGGTCAGGCCCATGACAAGCCGGCACCCTCGGAGCCTCGCTTCACGCTCCACCTCCGCCATCAGCGCTCGGCCGATACCAGCGTTCCTGAGTGTCTCGTCGACCCACACGACATGAAGCTGACAGCCCCCGCCCCACATGGCACCTGATGCTCCGGCGACGATTGCTCCATCTTTGCGTACAAGAACCGCGAACTCCTTCTCGTCGCCAACACCGGCAGCCTCAACGGCGGCCCGCGCCATGCGATCCTCCAGGAAAGCGAGATCCATTGCGTCCGGCTCGTCCTCGAACTCGACGCGGTACGAGTCGTCCACGGCTACTCCGGCTGGCGTGCCGCCTAGGTCGCGAGCATCTGTTCGAGAAGGCTGGAGTCGTCGAAGTAGGCGCGCACTGCCTTGATCTTCGTCTGCTCGAAGTCGGCAACGGCCGCCGCACCGAGCAGAAGCTTGTGGTGATTGGGCTCGATCACCACCGCCTCCTCGATGACGAAGGGCCCGGAGAAGATCCCCGCAACGCGGAACTCTGCGAGTCCGCGGCTCCCGAACACGTCCAAGGTATCGAACTGGATGTCGACATCCGAGAAGGCCGATTCGCGGAAGGAAAGGTTCTTCTGAAGATCCGACAGGCCTACTGCCAGCATGTTCGGCGTCCAAACGGTCGCGTCATCAGTGAGCAACTGATCCAGGTTCGCGATGTTGTCGTCATTGGGTGAGATGAAGATCTCGATGGCGCGCCGCAACGTAGCGGCGCGGGGGTGCTCGACCATGAATGCTCCTCTGGATTGGGGCGGCGCTAGGCGCCGAGAACCTTCTGCTTGGCGGCGGCGAATTCCTCGTCGGAGAGGGCACCCGACTCATGCAAGGACGCGAGACGCTCCAGTTCGCCGGCTGCATCGTCGACGCTCGGTGCCGGCGGCGGAGGAGCGGGCGGCGGAGGCTCGGCGTAGGCCCCCTCATCCTGATAGGCCTCCTCTTGGGCAGCGCGGTTTCTCCCCGCTGCGTAAGCCATCCCTCCGGCGACCATCATGGTTCGGCGGCGAGTCCTCCGACGCACCATTCCCATGTTGTTACCTCCTGACTTCTTCCGTTCGATCTGTTCGTCAGCGCTCTCGACGATCTTCCCTCCGGTCCTGGCGGTCGTCCCGTCGGTCTTCGCGGCGGTCGTGCCGGCGCTCTACGCCGTGGGCGACGACGGCCGCAGTCCCTACCACTGCCGCCGTGCGGGCAACGGGAGCGCCGATGACGCCTCTGCGGGCGGCGCGGGCTGGTCGTAGTGGCATGTCAACCTCCTTGGGTTACCTCGTCCGCCTCCAATGCGGCGAGGATGGCTTGGATCGGAATGCGCCCGTTGGCGATGAGCTGACCGCCGGAGCGACGGGCGGCAGAGGCAAACGGCGCGGCCCAACTGTTCTCCCAAACGAGCACACCCGCCACCGTCCCTGGCTTCATGGCGGCCGCGAGGTTCACGATGTCCTCTGCCGCCAGCAAGTCGGCCAGCTGCGTTTCGGCCCTGCGCAGCTCGTCGAGCTTGTCGAGATCCTCGATCTCCATGCCTTCGATTTCGCCCGTTCTCGTCCTTCGCCACGATCAGGAGGTCCAGTAGGCGGACAGTTCCGGCGTCGACCAACTTGGCCAATTCGGTCGCCATCTCTCCGGTGAAGTGGGACTGGCCGGGTGGGAACTCGACTACCAGGTAATCGACTGGCCCCAGTTCGTCCAGCTCGTTGTCAGCCATGGTCTGTCTCCGTTCTCGCTGTAGGACTGGTATGCGAGATGATGCGACTCTTCGGACGGCGCGGCCTCTTCGGACCGTCTCCGCGTATGTTGTACGAACTCTCACGGCCCTTATCGTCCCGCCTCCGGTCGTGCAACAGGACTCGGAACCGCTTCGCCAGTATGCGATCCCGTTCTTAGACGGTCATCACCCTCCAAAGGGTGATTGCTCGGTCAAACCCGGGGGCCTCAACGAGCACTCGTCTCTGTCCCGTCGTGGCGGTGCATCCTAAGGATGAGTTCCTTGGGGCATGCGGCCTTGACTATCCGATCACACGCGGTTCATCCGACTGCTAACTAGGATTTTTCCTTCTTTGACGAGCCTCGATCCCAGCCGAACGCTGGCACGACTTTGCCTTGTCCTTACCGTTGCAACCCCTGATGCGTCGATGACGTCGCGAACTTGGCCTCATCGATCGCGTCGGTCGACAGGCCGCATCTGGCTCGGTGTCAGCCAAGAGTCGCCGTCCGCATCGACCACATCGTGGAGCAGCCCGTCGTCCCGAGGTTGACGTCGGGAATTCACCAGGCAGGCGGTCGGGTCCCTGAGGAAGAGCTTTGGGTCATTCCTCGTCATCGCTCGCCGTCCGCACGGCGACCAGTTCGAGTCCGAGAGCCCGGATCCGTTCGATCACCCCGTGCAGCGCGGCTTGGTCCGGGACGGTAGCCCGCAGGGTGGTCAACCCTTCCTTGGTCGAGACATCGAGATCATCGAACGCCGCCGACACGGCCCGGCCAGCCTCGCCTCTGAAGGTGATCACGTAGGTGGTTGGTTCCATTTGCCCTGGACATTGTGATCTGTGCCACCGGGCACGTCGTCACCCTCACCCGGGTGATTCGGAGCTCGGTTTGGTAGCCTTTAGGTAGGTGATCGGCACCAGCCCGGCCGTGACGAAGTTCATCCGACCTCCCTTGCCGCACACCCTGATCCAAAGGCCCGACCTTCTCAGTCGGCTGGATGCGGCCATGCAGTTCCCCTGCACGTTGGTGGCGGGCAGCCCAGGCGTGGGAAAGACCGTGCTGCTGTCGTCCTGGGTCGCCGAGCGACCTGAAGCTCGCTGCGCCTGGCTCTCGTGCGATCGGTGGGATCATGACGAGCTCCGGTTCTGGACGTCCGTTGCGTCTGCGCTCGCCGCCGTCGAGCCAGGAGGCGCCTCCGATGCGCTCGACCTGCTCGCCGAGGGTCCTGACGACATCGGAGACGTCGTGGCCTCGCTGGTCAACGAGATGGCTCTGTGGTCTGGCCCCACGTGGCTCATCCTCGATGACCTGCACGACGTCGCTCCCTCCGATCTCGGGGGGCTTGCCACCTTTGTCGAACGACTCCCTCCGACTACGCATGTTGTGCTTCGGCGACCCGTGTCGATCCCGTACTGCCGATCCAACGGTGGCGGGCCCGGGGGCAACTGGCTGAGATCCGGGACGCTGACCTCCGGCTGGAAGAAGAGGACGTCAGCTCCTTCATGCACCAGTACGGCCTCGATCTTTCCCGCGGCGACGTGCATACCTTGGCCACAAGGACCGAGGGATGGATGGCCGGAGTCCAGTTGGCAGCGCTTTCGCTTCAGCACGACCTCCGACGACCCGTCCTCGTTCATCAGACGCCTTGACGGAACGGAGCATGTGGTAGCCGATTTCCTCATCGAAGAGGTGCTCGACCAGCAGTCCGCAGAAATGGCGCAGTTCTTGTACGCAACCTCGGTCGTCGATGAGTTCGACGTGGAATTGGCGAACGCTCTTCTCGGTGACGAGCACGGCGCCTACCTCCTGCGACGAGCGATGAACTCGGGACTCTTTGTCATCGCTGTTGGACGGGATCCGCCCCGGTACCGCTACCACCAGCTCTTTCGAGAGCTTCTACATGCCCAACTGGAGGCCGAAGATCCGGCTCGAGCCAAGGCTCTGCACTCGCGTGCTGGTACGTGGTACGAGAAGACGGACTCCTACGCAGTCAGCCGTGGATCAGTTCGTGCAAGCCCGTGACCTCGACCGAGCCTTCGGAATTCTTGCACGATCACCTGGCACACGAATGGTTTCCCGGCCCAAGTTCAAGCGCTGGCGCCTGGTTGGGGAGGCTTTCTGACGAGGACATCAGGGCTCACCGTGCTCGTATGGTCGATTACGCCCTTGCGCTGGGGCTTGCCGGGAGGATCGAGGAGCAGGGTTGGTGGCTCACCCAAGCTTCGAGCGCTGCCGGCGAGAGGGACAGCGATTTCGAGATCAGATTGGCTGGCGTCGACGCGCAGTGGCACGGCATGCGCGGCGAACCGGATCCAATCCTTGCCTTCGAGCGGGATGTCTTCTCTCGCCTGACTCCCGGCACAGATTTCGTCCTCGACCAGTTCCCGGTCCTCTCGGCTCGGGCCCATCTCTACAAAGAAGACCCGGCCTCATGTATCGCCACATGCGATGTCGCTCTGAGTCACGCCGATCCAGTCACGGCCGCGGTGCTGTTGGGGATCAGGTCTGGAGGCCTCTTCGAGCTCGGCCAGCTAGCGAGAGGCACGAGTGGCGGCGAACGCCGCTCTGGACGCGGCACATCTACGAGGAGTTCCGCAACCACGTCGGCCTCTTCGATGCCATCCTGACGCTCGGCGCGCTCAGCCTAGAGGCGAGCCAATTGGACGAGGCAGAGCGTTTGATCGAGGAAGCGGTTCGGCGCAGTGAGAGGATTCGACCTCCGTTCGAACTGCTTGGCCTGATCGAGCGGGCGCGCCTGTTTCGTGCCCGGGGCGAGCTGGTCGAGGGCCTCGGCATCCTCGAACGGGCCAGAACGGTCCTCCCGACTGGATCCCGCTCCCCTCTGATCCAGCGAGCCGACGTTCTGGAAGCCAGGCTCCGCATCGACCTCGGCGAACCAGCACGAGCAGCCGAGCTCGCTCGGACGCTCCCTCGCTCGCCAACGCGTTGCTCTCCTCGAGGCCCGCTCGCTGTTGGCGCAAGGACAAGCCGACCGAGCTGACGCCACCATGAACGGGCTTGAGGCCAATGCGCCTTGGTGTACCCCGTGCGATCGAGCTGACCGCTCTCCGGGCCGACGTCGCGGCGACAGCTGGGACTACGACACGACGACGATCTCCGACCATCTCGTCGAGCTCGGGCGTCCTCAAGGCTTCGTCCTCTCTGTGTTGGACGGGTCACCTGGCCTTCGTGACGATTTGGTTGCCCTCCTAAGGCACTCGCCCCGCGACGACTACGCAGATACCCTCGTGACCGTGGCAGACCGCATGGCGGCCCATGGCGCGGTCAGCCCGCCGTCGGGAGACAGCGAACTGAGCGCTCGTGAGCAGGGCGTGCTTCGCTACCTGCAGACACGTCTCAGCACCCGAGAGATCGCGGGCGAGCTTTTCATCTCGATGAACACGCTCAAATCCCACCTCAAGAGCGTCTACCGCAAACTGGATGCGTCGTCCCGGTCCGATGCCGTGGCCCGTGCCAGGGCGGCTGGTCTTCTCTGAGCCGTCGGAGGCACCTTGACGGCGGACAACAATCACCCCTGATTGGGTGATGACCCGGTAAGCCGTGAACTGCATACTGACCATCGATCTCACCCACGATGACGAGGGAGGATCGGTGCTATCTCGTCCGGCGCAGGCCGAACTCTGCGCGTAGACCCGCTGTCCGGTGTGACCAAATCCGCTGCCCAGGAGATCCCCGATCGCCCGCGCGCCGCGTACCAGACGGACCGTGCGTGGGTGCTGGTGGTTCTCGCTTCAACCTCATCGTGACGCTCAATTGGGTCATCCCACTTGTCGTCCCTCGTCTTGGCGATCCTCGGCATCGTCATCGCGGTCGACCACCGCAAGACCCTGGTGCGGATGGCCATCGGGTAGCTCTGGTCACGCTGCTACTGCTGGCCGGTCTGTCTCTCCTGGGCGCATCACCTTCATCAACCAGGCGGGGCACACCGTTAACCGCCAGGGTGCAGCGGCGGTCCGGGACACCATGCTCCGCTTCCTCAAGACCGATTTGCGCTGGACGCTGCTCGTGGCGGCTTTGGTCTCCCTCGGGCGCCTGGCTGGCCGGACCGAGCCGCCATGCCGTGTGGGTCCGCTCGACCTGTTGCCAAGACGGGCCACTGGGTTGCCCTGCAGGCACACGTGCTGACGTCGGGCGCGGGCCAAGACAGCCGCCGGATCGGACCATGCCCGATCGCTCGGCGCATGGATCCTCCGAGCACCTCAACCGGCCTGCGCATCTTCGGCCTCGCCGTTGCCGCCCTCTTCCTCGTCTTCGGCGGCGATCTGACCGGATGGAGCCTGCTTCGTCATCGTCATCGTGCTCGCCGTCTACCTCGGATTGCTCCAGCTCGTCGCCGCCTGGGCTCAGCAGACGTCCCGCAAGCCGCTCACGAGCTCCGGTCACCTCCGTCGAGCCACAACCGGCGCTCGCCGGCGGCACTCCAAGGATGGAGCCGCCGATTGAGCGCCGTGCGTCTCTTCATTCCGCTTTCGAGCTGCTCGATGAATCACCCCTCACGGGGTGATGACCCACCAGCAATGCGACCGACATACTGAGATTTGCTCTGCAACACAGTTCGGTCACTTGGGAGGATGAATGCTCGCCTATACGTATCCGCTCCTCAGCCTCTTCTGGACAATGCTCTTGTTCTTCGGGTTCGTGGTCTGGATTTGGCTCCTCATCGTCGTCTTCGGAGACATCTTCCGGAGCCACGACATCGGGGGATTCGCAAAGGCCCTGTGGGTGTTGCTCGTGATCTTCTTGCCTCTACTCGGCGTTCTCATCTATCTGATCGCGCGTGGTGGAAAAATGCAGGAAAGGGCCGCAGGGGATGCGCGGCAACAACAGCAGGAATTTGACACTTATGTCCAGGAGGTTGCGGGCTCGGAACCAACCCAGCGGACCAGCTGGCGAAGTTGGCCCAACTCCGCGATCAGGGAGTCATCACCGAGCAGGAGTTCCAGGCCCAAAAGGCGAATGCGATGGCCTGACGACCTAACGCTCGCGCGAGCTCCCAAACGAGCTGCTCGTGTCAAGCTCAGTGTCGGTTTCCTGTTCGATGTACCGGAAGGACTGCGACCGAACGACTGGGTCGATTGCGTGCGGCCGACCTCGGGGCTGGCTATCGGCGAACGCGAGGACAATCAGGGATGAACAAACCTTCAAGTGGAAAGTCTCGGCCGCTGAGCCGAGAGCAGCACGTCGATCAGGGGAAGGCCGCTCGCAGGCGCTCCCCAGGGAACGCCAAGGAGACTGGAGCACCAGCTCGCGCACGTCCGACCCACTGAGCCTTCTGGTCGGCCAAGAGGCCACGCGTGTGCCTGAGCTCGTACCGATCCGACACGGCCGCATGGCTGCCTCGGCCTTCGCGTTTTACCGAGGAGCCGCACTGCCCATGGCCGCGGACTTGTCCACCAGTCCGAACACAGGCCTCAATGTCCAACTGTGCGGCGATGCCCATTTGGCGAACTTCGGCGGATTTGCGTCGCCCGAGCGTGATCTGGTCTTCGACATCAACGACTTCGACGAAACCGCTGTCGGCCCATTCGAATGGGATGTGAAGAGGCTCGCCGCCAGTTTGGAGGTGGCCGGACGAGAGCTGGGATACACCGGCCGACGTTTGCGTGACATCGTCCTTCAATGCGTTCGCACCTATCGGCACACGATCCGGTTGTTCGCTCGTACCACCAAGCTCGACACTTGGTACGCGCGTCTCGACGTGCCAGCCATCATGGAACGGTGGGGCTCGAAAGCCGGGACGAACGCGGTCAAGAACTTTCAACGCGCCGTCGCCAAGGCTGAATCAAAAGATCGATTGCGAGCCCGGGACAAGTTGACAACCGTGGTCGATGGCACGCCCAGGTTCTTGAGCGATCCTCCGCTTCTCGTCCCGGTGGAGGACGTCTACAGCGAGCCGGACCAGGCGGAGCAGGTCGAGCAAGTAATCGAAGGCGCGCTCCGCTCCTACCGGTCAACTCTGTCCCCGGACCGCCGGCATCTGTTGAGCCAGTATCGCTATGTCGCATTGGCCCGCAAGGTCGTCGGTGTCGGCAGCGTCGGCACCCGTTGCTGGGTCGCGCTGTTTGTCGGGGAGGACTCGGACGATGTGCTCTTCCTCCAGGTGAAAGAGGCTGAGGAATCAGTGCTGGAGCGGTTCACCTCGAAGAGCACCGTTCGCAAACCATGGACAAAGGGTCGTAGAGGGGCAGCGACTCATGCAGGCCGCCAGCGACATCTTCCTCGGATGGCAACGCGTCGAGCTGCCTGACGGCAGCCATCGAGACTTTTATGTCCGCCAGCTCTGGGACTGGAAGGCGTCCGCCGCCTTCGAGACGATGACCCCAGACATCTTGAGGATCTACGCCAGTATCTGTGCCTGGACGCTCGCTCGGGCTCACGCACGGTCCGGGAGTGCCACCGCTATCGGGGCCTATCTCGGCTCGAGCGACGTCTTCGACCAGGCGCTCGGCCGATTTCGCGCGGTCCTACGCCAAACAGAACGAGCGTGACCACCAGGCCCTGCTGGGAGCGATCGCTTCGGGCACCCATCACCGCTGAAGAGCGGTATGTGACGTGCCGGCCGGCATCCTCCAGAACGCAGAGGCGGTCGAAGCAGGTACAGAGATGGCACGGCGGCCGTGGCGACCCGATCGGGACTGATGGACGATCACCCGACGATCACACCGAGCAGACAACTCCTCACCACCCGATGCCGACTCCTTGCTGCGCAGCAAGGACTACCGGGTGCTCCTCGTGTTTGCAGCAGTGATCGGCGTCTTGGTGTCCCTGGCTTCGTGGGGTTATCTCGAGCTGATCCACTACCTCCAGGAGTGGCTCTACAAGGATCTCCCGAGCGGGCTCGACCTGTCTCCCGTGCCGACCTGGTGGCCGTTGCCCGTCCTGGCCGTCGCCTCGGTGCCGATCGCCATCGCGATAGCTCGCCTGCCGGGAAGCGGCGGCCACAAGCCAGCCGAAGGGCTCAAGGCCGGTCCTCCCACCCAGCCGCGTGAGCTTCCCGGGGTTCTGCTCGCCTCGCTCGCCTCGATCGGATTCGGCATGGTCCTAGGCCCAGAGGCCCCACTGATCGCGCTCGCCGGCGGCTTGGGAATCCTCGCCATGCGATCGGCCCGCAAAGACGCTCCGGACCAGGTGTTCGCCCTCATCGCCGCGGCAGCGAGCTTTGCCGCGATGTCCTCCCTCTTCGGCTCCCCGATCGTCGGAGCCATCATCATCATCGAGGCGGCCGGCTTGGGAGGCGCGACCCTTCCCGTCATTTTGTTGCCGGGACTGTTGGCCGCCGGCATCGGCTCCCTCGTCTTCATCGGCATGGGGTCGCTGACCGGTTTGAGCTCGAGCGCCTACGCCATTCCACCCTTGTCGCTGCCCAAGTACCACACCCCGACGCTCTCGGCCTTCGGGTGGACGATTCTCCTCGCCGCCGTCGTCGCGGTGGTCATCTTCGCCATCGCACGGATCGGGTTGGTGGTCAACGCGGCGACGTTACGCCGCCCGTTCGTTGTCGTCCCGCTTGCCGCCCTCACCGTTGGAGCGTTGGCGATCGTCTTCGGGCACCTGAGCGGCAAGCCCGAGGACCTCGTCCTCTTCTCAGGCCAGGACACGATGGGGGCGGTGGTCAACCAGGCCGCCAGCTTCTCGCAAAAGGCCTTTGCGCTGTTCCTCGTATTCAAGGGCCTTGCGTACAGCGTCTCGCTGGGCAGCGCCCGGGGGGGACCCACCTTTCCCGCCATGTTCCTCGGCATCGTTGCCGGACTGCTGTGCGCCCACCTTCCCGGATTCTCCGAGGAGCCTGCGGTGGCGGCACTGATGGGAGCGGCCACGGTCTCGATCCTCCGACTTCCCTTGGCCTCGATCATCATCGCCATGGTCGTCTCCCAGGCCGGGGCCTCGACGACGCCACTGATCATCGTGGCGGTTGTCGTGGCCTATCTGGTGGTCCTGGCCCTGTCGGCCTCGCGCACCTCGGAACTCCCGAAGCCCTCGGTTGCGGGACGCACCAAGCGTTGACGGTAATGGTGCATCACCCAGGGTCGCGACAGACGAGTTCCAACAATGACAACGTCATTGCAACGTTCCATCCGCCCTCGTGCCTGTTGGGCCGATCCACGCCCGAGCGACTAGTCGATGCCTCCGTCCGCCGTCGGCTCATTCCGCCTCCCGACGCTCAGGTCTGTCCTTGAATTCGACAGCTATGGCGGCGTGGTCATCCTCATCCTGTTCACGTATGTGCTCTCGATCAACCTGTCCAAGTCCTGGGGCTTATCAATCATTCTCGTCGTGCAGATCGCGACCGTCTCCATCATCCTGCGAATCTCGCGAGCGCCCCATCTGATTCGAGTCGTTGCCGCCGTCAGTCTTCTCGTTGCCGTCGCGGCGGCCATCCTGGGTCTGATCCTTCATCGTGAGGTCGCAGACAAGTTCTTGCCAGCGGTCAGTGGTCTCCTCTATCTGATCGCACCCGTCTCGATCTTGCGTCATCTCATCCGCAGAACGGTGGTGGACCAAGAGACCGTCTTGGGCGCGGTCTCGGCCTATCTGTTGATCGGGATGTTCTTCGCGTTCGTCTATCGTGCCGCCGGCCGCCAACGAGGCAACGGCTTTCTTCGGCGCTCAGGGCGACGGGACTTTCGCGCAGGACTTGTTCTTCTCCTTCACGACGCTCACGACGACGGGATATGGAAACCTCGTCCCGGCAGAGAATCCCGGCCAGAGTTTTGCGCTGGCCGAGATGCTCATCGGCCAACTGTTCCTCGTGACCGCCGTCGCCAAGGTCATCAATTCGTACCAACCGATGAAGAAGCGAGGACTTGCAGTCGAGGGGTCGGACTCGACGGCTGGCGAGCCTCCTGCAGACGATGACTCGTAGGAAAGAGTGAGACGCTAATGTTCGATCGAGTCCACAGTCCACCCCTATCGGACTGTCTCGCCGGGACTGCTGCGCGAGCAGGGACCGAAGACTATGACTCCAACGGACGAATCCGGCTGGGGTCTTGACCACATCCCGCTTCCGAAGAGGGTACGGCGCGTCGCCAAGTCGCTCGAACGTACCTACTCGGGTTCCTCGGCCGAGCATCTGTGGAATCGGCTCAATGCCATGGACTTCATCAACAAAGGAATGCTCTTTGCCGCTGTGCTCCTGTTGTGCTTTTTTCCATTCATCATCGTGGCGAACGCGCTCGCCGGGCAGTCGGCAGTGACGGGCTTGGTGCGCCACCTTGGTCTGAACCAAGAGGCAGCGCAGAGACGTCAGCGGGCTCTTCGCGTCATCCTCGGCGACTTCCAATGCGGTGACCGGTACCGCCTACCTGTTCTTCATTCTTGGGGGTATCGCGGCAGCGAGCGGAGTCCAAGACCTCTATGAGCGCTCGTTCGAGTTGAAGGCTGGAGGTCTGAAGGACATCGGCCGTCGGTTCGTATGGCTCGTGGTGACCGTTGGCTGCGTCTCGCTTGCCGCGGTGGCCGGGCCCTGGTTGCGCAATGCAGTCGGTCTGTGGCTGGTTGCCATTTTGGCGTTCGTCGGACTGACCCTCTTTTGGTGGGGGACGATGTGGTTCCTGCTCTCGGGCGAGGGTGTCGTGGCGCGCCCTGCTGCCGTCCGCGGTGGCAACTGCGCTGTTCTGGGTGGGAATGGAGGTCGTGTTCTCATTTATCTTCTCGGGAACGGTCATTTCGGACGACAAGAAGTACGGTCCGATCGGGGTTGTGTTCGCCCTCATGTCCTGGCTGATCGCCATCGGTGTCGTCATCATCTTGGGCGCAGTGGTCGGACTTGTCTGGCGAGAACGTGACCTGTCCTTCTCGCGAGCCTTCCACTGGCTGATGCGATCAGGCCGAAAGAACGAGTGGGCGGACAGTTTCCCTCGAAGAGGATGGGGCGAAGGAGAAGGGTCCGTGAGCCCTTCTCATCGGTTCATTCGACACGAACGGCATCCGTATGCATGTTGCCGAAGAAGGGGAGGGACCGCTCGTCGTACTCTGCCACGGTTTCCCGGAGCTGTGGTACTCGTACCGGCATCAGCTCACCGCGCTCGCCGCCGCCGGCTACCACGTGGTCGCCCCTGACCTACGCGGTTACGGACAGACCGATGCTCCCCGAGCGCGTCCGGGAATTCTCCCTGCTCCATCTGGCCGGTGACGTGGTCGGGCTTCTCGAGGTACTCAGAGACACACGCTGCGTCGTCGTCGGCCACGACGAAGGTTCGCTGGTGGCGTCGGCGCTCGGCGTGTTCAGGCCCGATCTGGTGCGCGGCGTGGCGCTGCTCAGTGTGCCCTACATTCCCGCGTGGCGACGTCGATCAACTGACGGCCTTTACAACACTCATCGGTCCGAACAACTACCAGGTGTTCTTCCAGGAACCCGGCGTGGCCGAGGCGATTCTCGAGGCCGACACCCGAGCATCGGTGTGGAGCATCCTCATCGGTGCTTCGGGGAACGCACCCGAAGTGAACACGCTTGGTGACGTCGGGGACGGGGTCCTCTTTGCAGGCATGGAGGACGTTCCTCTGCCCGACTGGCTGACGGACGAGGACATCGAGTACTTCGCCGCGGAGTTCGAACGAACCGGGTACCGAGGGGCGCTCAACTGGTATCGCAACTCGGTCCTGAACTGGGAGCTGATGGCCGCATGGCACAAAGCGCCTTTGCTCCCGCCCTCTCTCTACGTCACTGGCGACCGGGATCTTGTCTACAACTGGCCGGGCATGACCGAGCTCGTCGCGAAACTGCGGCGATTCTCGATGCCCAATCTGACGAAGGACGGTTGTCCTCGAGGGTTGCGGCCATTGGACTCAGCAGGAGCGACCGAACGAGGTCAACGAGCTCTTGGGCGAGTTCTTGGCCGGGCTCACCACATAGGAGAACATGATGCTCGAACCATCTAGGAAGCTGCTGACAACGCGGCGGCCGCGCCCGCACTCCTACGTAGGACCCGGGCCGCAGTCTTCGAGGCGTCACTGGCCTGTTTGTTCTCGTCTTCGCCTTGGCGGCGCTGACTCTCAGTGCATGTGGTGGTTCGGGATCGACAAATCCCCCGGCAAGCCGTCCGAGTACGACGATCGGGTCGCCGTCCACGCCGACCAGCAAACCCTCTGTCGCGCTCCCGTCCGACGACAACGCCCACCACCGAGGCGCCGACGACGGCGGTCCCGCCCACGTCGACAACGCCCACCACCGAGGCGCCGACGACGACGCGTACACCGACCCGACGACGACCCCCACCACCGAGGCGCCGACGACGACAGTCCCGCCCACGACGACGCCCACCACCGAGGCACCGACGACGACGACATCCCGCCCACGACGACCCCGATCGCGGAAGCCTCCACGTCATCGACACCTTGGGGCTGGATCGTGCTGGGATCCTCCTCGTAGCAGGCCTCGTCGTTGCTCTCGTCCTCTGTGCTCCGTTCACGGTCCCGGCGAGCAGCTCTCGACGGCATGGAGGCAGAGCGCCGGGCCGGCGTTGCAGCAGGCGGCGGTCGCCCGAGACCTCCTCTCTGGGGATCGGACAAACGTTGATCCGGAGCGACGAGAGGCCGTAAGGAGCTCAAATCGAGGCGGCCGCGCAAGCACTTGACGGCCTCGTGACGAGTGCACCCGATGACGCATCCCGACGCGCTGCATCTTCGTCGGCGGCGGCCCTGCGTGGTTTGATGTTCGCAGACGAAGCAGACCGACTCCTGCGTTCGCGCGAGGAGTCGCCCACTGCCGACGAACTCGCTCAGGCTGATGAGGCACAGCGCGCTCGAGTCCGAGAGCTTGATGTCGCCCTCGAGGAACTGACCAAGCAAGCCCGACCGGAGGTAGGTGCGGAGCCGCCCCAGCCGGACTTCGGTTGACGCTGCCATATGGCCCGTCGAAACCCGCTTCGTCAATCTGCGTTATGACCTGGTTGCCGGCTCGGTGCTGGGCATCGAAAGCGTGCCCGATGGTCTTGCCACCGGGTTGCTGGCGGGAGTGAATCCGCTCGCTGGCGTGTACGGCTACATGGTGGGCGTGGTGGGGGGAGCCGTTGCGACCTCTTCGGTGTTCATGGCGGTCCAGGGCACGGGGGCGATGGCGATCCTGGTCGCCGACGTCGGTGCTGTGCACCACGCAGCTGACCCCGGTCGAGCTCTGTTCACCCTGACCATGATGACCGGGGTCGTCATGATGGCGGCCGGTTTGCTCAAGCTGGGCGGGCTGCTGCGCTTCGTGTCCAACGCGGTCATGGTGGGTTTTATCAACGCGGTCGGCGTGAATATCGTCCTCGGGCAGCTGGCAAACCTCACCGGTTACAGCTCACCGCTCGGCTCCCGTCTCACCCGTGCCCTCGACACGCTGTTGCATCCGGGCCGGCTCCATTGGCAGTCCGTGGTCATCGGGGTCGCAACGATGGTGCTCATCGTGGTTCTCGAAAGAACCCCGCTCGGTTCTCTCGGCCTCGTGGTGGCGGTAATCGTGACCTCCGCGATCGCCATGGGACTGGGGTGGGATGTAGCCAAGGTGCACGACCTCGGTGCCGAGCTAGGCACCCTGCCCCGTCCCCAATTCCCTCAGTTGAGCCTGGTGCCATCCTTGTTGGTACCGGCGCTGTCGCTGGCAATCGTTGGCGTCGTCCAAGGGGCCGGTATCTCGGCCAACTTCCCAAACCCCGACGGCAGTTTCCCCGACGCGTCGCGGGACTTCACAGGACAAGGCGTGGCCAACGTGGCGTCTGGAGTCTTTCAGGGCATGCCGGTAGGCGGGTCGGTGTCCGCCTCATCGCTCAATAAGGCGGCCGGCGCACGCACGCGCATGTCGCTCGTGATCGCTGGGGCGGTAATGGCAGTCATCATCCTCCTCCTTGGTCGGCCCATTGGGAACGTTGCCATGCCCGCGCTTGCCGGTCTCTTGATTGTCGTTGGCGTTCGGACGATCAAGCCGGCTGACCTGGCCTCGGTCTGGAAAACCGGTGTGGCGCAGCGAGTCGTGATGGTGACCACGTTCCTGTTCACGATCCTCATCCCGTTGCAGTACGCAGTCCTCGCGGGTGTCGCCATATCCATGGCGCTGTACGTCGTTGGGCAGTCGAACAAGGTCTCCGTCAGACGACGCTTGTTCACGGAGGACGGGCATGTCATCGAGGCCGACCCGCCCGACCGACTTCCCGCCAGCGAGGTGGTCATACTCCAGCCGTACGGCAGCCTTTTCTTCGCCGCCGCCCCGCTCTTCGCCGCCGCCCTGCCCACGCCTACGCCCGAGTCACGCAACGCCGTGGTGATTCTGCGATTGCGAGAGCGCAGCGATGTTGGCTCGACCTTCATCGATGTTCTCCGAGGGTACGCGGAAAGCCTGGCCGGCGTCGGATCGAAGCTGGTCCTCGTCTCATTGAACGAACGCCTCGCCGAGCAGTTTCGTGTCACGGGCTTGGCCGACCTCATCGGAGTCGAGAACATGTATGAGTCCACCGACCGGGTCGGTGCTGCGTCGGAACAAGCGTATCGAGATGCTCTGGTCTGGGTTGCGGCCCGAGGCGAGGAGGGAAGCGGCTGAGAGCCTTTCTGGGCGGGTCCGGGTTGGGTACAAACGAGCTGATTCAGTGGCGACACCCGCACCTGGAGTTTTGGCGCTGAGGCTGTTCACCGCTGCTGACGGCGCTCGGTCACCAATGCGACAGGACGCCCGCTGCTGGCTCAACATGCATTCGGAGCGGAACGTCGACGACACGGACAACCCGAGAACAATATCATCGGCAAGAGCCGGCTGGAGAGTGACAACGTCATGCTAGAAGGCACAAGACTCGCCAGCATCGCCATCCTTGGTCCCCTCTGACTCAGTTGCCAGAGCCCGCTTTCTCCAGGGCCAGACGCCATCAATTTCAATCGCGAGTGACCAACTGAGCACAATCCTGACCAGGACGATGGTGGCGAGCACCGCCACGCTTTCGGGGCTCTGGTCGACGATGACCGTCCTGATGATGTCAGCGATGATGAGGATTTCCAGGCCGAGCAGGATGACTCGTCCGAGATGCTTCCTGAAATAGTGATACGCACGGGCCCGACGAGCTGGCATTAGGTAGAGCACGCCGGAGTGAATCAAGACCAGCAGTCCACCCAGTACCAGGATCGCCACGCCGATGCCCTCGACCACTTGGACGACGTTCTCGACGTTGTGACTGAAACCCACGGCGCTTACCATCGCTCCTCGCGTGGCATCAACCCACAAACTACTCTGGGCTTCGATCGTGGCGGTGGACTTGGCAAGCGCCCGTTCTCTTGATCCTATCGATTACATCCATAGGGTCCGGCGATCATCGCAGCCGGGCCGGCAAAGTTAGCGACCGCCGCAATTCGGGAGTGGACATGAATTCGCTGGCGCACGGCGAGGGCGCACCCCAAGGTCACGTAAGGTCACGGCGGCCCTCGCGGGCCTCATGACCTTTTGGGGGAT
The DNA here is from genome assembly GCA_963726855.1 of uncultured Acidimicrobiaceae bacterium. Lineage (GTDB taxonomy): Bacteria > Actinomycetota > Acidimicrobiia > Acidimicrobiales > RAAP-2 > Bog-473. The sequence continues at coordinate 493,884 of CAVSEB010000002.1, read as the reverse complement.
CCCACTTTAGGCCCTCTGACCTGGGCCTTTGGTGGAGGTGAAGGGACTCGAACCCTCGGCCTCTACATTGCGAACGTAGCGCTCTACCAGCTGAGCTACACCCCCGGGGGAGACCAACAGATAGTCCGGCTCCGCAGGCGCTCAGGAGCGCGACCGATGCGGGGCGGCGGGCTCAGCCTTCGGCGATGCGGCGCTCCTGGTACACGTCGTCGTCCCACGCCACCCGGATGGCCGGCGGCCGCGGGATCGACGAACCGTCGGGATTCGGCCCGGCGGGCACGCTGCCGCTCGCGCTGGACCTCGAGTTCCTTGGCGTAGGCAATGAGGCCGACCAGGGCCAGCGCAGCCACACCGCTCAGGACGGTGAAGATCCAGGCCAGGTGCATCCCCGGGAAGATGCCGATCAAGCCGGTCGAAATGGCGACTGCCAGCGAGGCAACGCAGCAGCACGGTGCACCGATTGCGAGCCTGCTCGCGCCGGAACTGCGAGAGGTCGGCCCCGACCTCGGGCAGGCACACCGGGTCCGGCCGGTCGAGAACGCCCACGCGCTCGTAGTGGATACCCTCGCTGTCGTCCACGTCCGCCGCCGCCTCGTCGTCGGTCGGTCGGAGGAGGACCAGCTTTGGGCCGCGAGGAATCGTTCGATGGGCGCAGGCTGCGTCGTCCGGGCCGCCTCCCGGGAGCGCAGTGTGCAGTCGATACGCCGGCGACACCGTCTTGGGTCCGGCATGTTCGAGGAGTTGCAGCTGGTGGTGGAAATGGTCGATGGAGCCCACGCCCTGTCGTTCTCCATATCGACGCCACGCGCTCGGTGCCAAAACCGCCAACCACAACAGCACTACGAGAACCAGCAGGATCAAAATCGTCACTCCCCCGACGACCTACCTTCTCTTTACGGAAAAAGCCTAATAAAAGGCTCTTTCCAAGTGGTGGATGGTGGGGAAATGCACAGCGCCGACCTCGTCGACACTTCTCCGCTCACTCGTTGTACCAACGACGCGCGCGTGAATCAAGAGGGATTGACGCTTCTTTCGCCGCGCGATCAGAGCGCGCGGCCCCACCACCTGCCATCGGTGCAGCCGACGGTGACCGGGATTGCGAAACATGCCGAGACGTTCTCGGAGGTGATGACCTCGTCGAGCGGTCCCGCCGCCATGAGGCGACCGGCCGACACCAGTCCACCGTGGGTGAATCCGGGCGGGATCTCCTCGCAGTGATGGGTGACCAGGACGAGGGGTGGGCTCGCCGGGTCGGCGGCCAGCCCCGCCAGGTGGACCAGAAGCCGCTCCCGGGCGCCGAGATCCAAGCCGGCGAAGGGCTCGTCCAGCAAGATCATCTCCGGATCGCTCATCAAGGCCCGGGCCAGGAGTACCTGTTGGCGCTCGCCCTCCGAGATCACGCCGAACGACCGCTCGCCCAGCTCGCCCACCCCGCCGCGCGCCAAGCAGCTGGTCGGCCTTTTCCCAGTCGGCGCTGGTGTAGGTGTTCCACCAGGTTTCCAGCGCACCGTGTCGGCCGCTGGCCACGACCTCACGGGCCGTGACGTCCGCCCTGAGCTGACGGGTCACCGCCCCGCTGACGAGTGCCACCCGGGGACGCAGCGTTCGTACGTCGACCTGGCCCAGCCGCTGACCGAGGATCGCCACGGTCCCGGCGCTCGGCCAGAGCCGGGCCCCGCCACCCGAGCAGAGTCGTCTTGCCCGAGCCGTTGGGTCCCAAGACGACCCAGCGCTCCCCGCCGCACAGCCGCCAGTCCACGCCCGCAAGCACGGGGACCCCGTCACGGCGCACGGTGACGCCGCTGAGCTCCAGGACCGGAACGCCGAGAGGGGCCGGAGTCGCCGGGCTCACGCCCTCGCCGTGTTCGCCGAGGCGTCGGGTGATGCGTCCGATCAGGCCCGAGCAGCACTGGGCCCAGGTGCGCTCCCCCGCCAGCCAGAGCCAGATCTCGCGCTGGTAGCCCGTGACGACCAGGGCCAGGTCGTCACGAGTCATCCCGGCCGAGGCGAGAATGCGCCAGCGGGACCAGAGCCAGTCCACCAGGCCCTCGTCACCCACCAGGACGTCGTCCAGCGCCGCACCTTCGAGGATGGCAGTGAGCCAGCGCTCGGCCCGCACCGTCGGCTCTTCGGGCATGTGCAGCACGGGTGCTGCTGCGGTCGCGGTCATCGGCGGATGTAGACCGGCTGGCGATCGGTTCCTTCGTACCCGCGCACGTGCTCCTCGAATTCGATGAAGAGCGGTGCATCCGGGTCGAGCTTGCGCTGGAGCGAACGATTGGCGATCTTCTTGTCCAGCGCGTCCAGGCGCAAGAGCGCGGCGGGATCGTCCAGACCGCGCACGTCGAGCTTCGAGCGGGCCGCCTGGAAGGCGAGCCGCCCACGCTCGGTACGGATGAGCACGCTGGTCCACCCCGTCATCGACCCCACGCTGCCGACCGAGATGTCCGCCGAGCGTCCGAGGAAGTCGGCGCACTCGTCGCAGCCCTTCAGTGCGGCGCCGTGAAAGTCCTTTACCGGTTCGTCGATCGCCAGCTCACCGTCCCGGTACTCGACGATCATCCGACCCCGGATGACGTCCATCTTGGAGACGCGATCGAGGTCCACGCCCCGCTTGTCCCGCAGCTCCCGCAGCGTGAGCGCCTCGTAGTCGAAGTTCTTGGTACACATCGAGCGCGATCGACAGCACCACGGCATCGACCCGGTGGGCACCGGTCGGCCAGCGTCGGGCCTGCATGGCCCGCAGGCCCTGCACCTCACACGGCGTCCCCACCACTGCGATACGCGGCTTCGCCGGGAGCGAGTACTTCGAGAGGTCGAGTTCCGCCAGCGCCATCGTCTGGTTGTAGAAGCTGCCCGACGCGGCGCGGATCTGGTCCGCCGTGGTGGCGATGGTGGCCACGCCCTTCCACTGCTCGTCGGGGTCCGCGCTCGGCTTGGAGACCAGGGCCCCGTCGATCTCGCCGGACGCGAGCAGCCCGATGAGCAGCGCGCTCACGGCGCCGCCGTCCTGGACGTCGTCGAGCTGCGCGCTGGCCCGGACCGCGTAGCTCTCGACCACCGCGCCCAGGCCGTCCGCGGGCGGACCGCCGCTGATCTTCCAGTAGGTGTCCGACGAGTCGGAGCGGACTCTGCGCCGCCACCACGTCGGCGTCCTCGTCACCGGTCACCGTCGACGGCGGCCACAGCGCCTCGTAGCGCAGCCCGCCGCGGGGGCAGAAGTCCCAGCACAGCGAGCAGCCGGTGCACATCTTGACCAGCTCGGGCAGGTCGGTGTCCTCGTCGATACCGATGGAGTTCGACGGGCAGACCGCGACGCAGGTGCCGCACTGAATGCAGCGGCTCGCATCGATGACGCCGGCCTCGAGCTCCCAGAACCACACCTTGCCCGGCGGCTCCTCAATGCCGTTCATCTGCTCGCGCAGGCGGTAGCGCTTCACGGGGCCACCGCCTCGACCGCGCCGCGCAGCGTCAGGCGGAGATCCTCGGGGCTACTGCGGCGGGCCCACTGGTAGAAGGCTTCGCCGGGGCGGTGCTCGTCGCGGTATCGCCCGACGATGCGCACGAGCGCGTCCGGGACCTGGTCGACCGGCATGGCGCCAGTGAGCCAGTCGATGAACGCCGCGTCGGGGCCGAGGGAACCGCCCAGCCCGATGTCCACCGCTTCCTCGATGTGCTCTGCCACGTGAGCGATGTCGCCGCGGAAGCCGATATCCGCGATCTGGGGCTGGGCGCACGAGGCCGAGCAACCCGAGAAGTGCATGCGGATCACTCCGGCGTCGCGCTGGTCGCCGTCCGAGAGCTGGGCGTCGAGTGCCCGGGCCCACTTGACCGCGCGCTCCTTGGTCTCGACCACGGCGAAGCGGCAGAACTCCGAGCCCGTGCAGGCCACGACGCCGCGCTCGAAGGGGCCGGGGAACGGCGAGTAGGTCTGCAGGAGCTGCTCGGCCAGCAGATCGTCCAGCCGCTCCTCGGGTACCCCCGAAAGAACGAAGTTCTGGTCGGTCCCGATCCGCACGTCGCCGTCGCCGTACGTCTCGGCCAGGCGGGCCAGCTCGATCAGCTCGATCCCGTGCATGCGACCGACCGGCACCGAGCACCCGACGTAGACCAGGCCGGCCTGCTTCTGGGGATGCACGCCGACGTGGTCGCCCCGGAATCGCGTGGTGAGTTCCCGACCGGCCGGCTCAAAAGAGAAGTTCGTCCGTTCGTCGAGGGCGGCACGGAAGCCCTCCGGGCCGAGTTCCTGGGCCAGGTACCGCATGCGGGCCAACCCGCGGTTCTCCCGGTTTCCCAGCTCGCCGAAGAGCTGGGCGACGCCCCGGCTCAGCTCGACGGCCTGGTCGGGTGCGATGAAGAGGTCGATGTCCGAGGCCATGCGCTCACCGTCGGAGAGGCCGCCCCCGACGAGCACGTTGAAACCGACGGTGCCGTCGGACCGCTCGGCCGGCCACAGGCCGATGTCGTTGATCTCGACCCGGGCGCAGTCCTCCGTGCAGCCGGTGACGGCGATCTTGAACTTACGCGGCAGGTTGGCGTACTCACGGTTGCCGGTGAAATAGGCGGAGATGGCCTGGGCCACCGGGAACGCGGCGACGACCTCGTCCGCGTCGATCCCCGACACCGGGCAGGAGCAGACGTTGCGGGCCGAGTCGCCGCAGGCCTGGACGGTGGTCAGGCCGACCTCCCAGAACCGCTGCCAAATGCGGGGCACGTCGGCGATCCGGATCCAGTGCAGCTGAATGTCCTGGCGCGTCGTGAGGTCCGCGTAGCGATTCCCGAAGACCGGGCTGTCGTCCGGCCCCTCGGCGAAGGCGTCGGCCGCGACGCCGACCTCGCGCACCTGGGCCGCCGTCATGATCCCGCCCGGCACCTTGATCCGCATCATGAACGCGTCGCCGCCCTGGCGCTGGGGGTACATGCCGACCCACTTCATCCGCTCCATCTCGCCCGGGACGGCGTTGATGGAGGCAGCGCCCTGCTTGGAGTAGGTGTCGATGACCGCCTGGGCCACCTCGAAAGGATGGCGCTGGAGCTTCATCTGCTCGACGGGATTGAGCTCGCCGATCTCGCGGTAGGGACGGATGAACTTCAGCCCGCGGTCGCGCCGACCGCGGAACTCCATTCCGTAGGGGTTGTCGAGGTCACGCGGCACTAGACGTGCAGGCCACACTCGGATTTGTCGAGCCCGGCCCAGCGACCCGCCCGGGGGTCCTCGCCCTCGGCCACCGGCCGGGTCGTCGGCGCGCAGCCGATGGAGAGGTAGCCGCGGGACACCAGTGGGTGTTCCGGCAGGTCGTGGTCGGCCAGGTAGGTCTTGACGTCGGCATCGGTCCAGGTCACGAGCGGATTGATCTTGACCAGGCCGAACGAGGCATCCCAGCTGACGACAGGGGCGTCTGCCCTGGTCGGTCCGTCCGAACGCTTCAGGGAAGTCAGCCAGGCGGCCTTGCCCGACACGGCCCGACGGAGCGGCTCGACCTTGCGGAACTGGCAGCAGTTCTCAGTACCGCAGGGGTACGCCGCTGCCTCTGGTCCGGGCTTGGTCACCGTCAGGTTCAGGTCGTAGCGGGCCCGCACCTGCTCGACGAAGGACAGCGTCTCGGGGAAGTGCGCCTCAGTATCGAGAAAGATGACTTCGATGTCCGGCACCACCTTCGTGGCCAGGTCGATGAGCACAATGTCCTCGAAGGAGGCCGCCAGGACCAGGGATTCGCCGAAATTCTCGGCCGCCCACCGGATCACCGAACTCGGCGGAGCCGTCTCGAACTCCTCACTGACCTCTGCCAGCTCTTCGGCCGTCCACAGCTGGTCCCTCACTCTGGTCTCCGTCACCGATCTTCACCTTCCACATGGGGCGATTAGAGGCGATCGAGGCTCCCGTGGCCCGTCGCCGGCGCTTGACGCACGTCCGAATACGAGCGTTAGTATATATGACCAAACAGGTCATAAATCGAGAGGTCCCATGGACACCGCTGCTGCCCTCCGCCCAGCTCAACCCGGCGCAACCCCCATCTCCCAGAGGAGCGGCGCATCCGTGACGCCCCTGGTCAGACCGGTTGAGCACCCCCTCGGGCACCTCGATCTCCTCGAGTCGCTGGCCATTTTCATCATCCGCGAGGTGGCCGCGGAATCGGAACGACCCGTCCTCCTTTTTAGCGGAGGGAAGGACTCGGCCGTACTGCTCCACCTGGCGGCCAAAGCGTTCGCCCCGGGGCGGATTCCGTTCCCGGTGATGCACGTGGACACGGGTCACAACTTCGCCGAGGTCCTCTCCTACCGGGACGCCCAGGTGGAGGCGATCGGGGCCCGGCTGCTCGTCGCCAGCGTCCAGGAGTCGATCGACCAGGGCCGGGTGGCCGACCCTGGTCCCGGCGGTTCGCGCAACCGTCTCCAGACGACCACCCTGCTCGACGCCATCAACGCCAACGGATTCGACGCCGCCTTCGGCGGTGCCCGGCGCGACGAGGACAAGGCTCGGGCCAAGGAGCGGGTGCTCTCCTTCCGCGACTCCTTCGGTCAGTGGGACCCCAAGCGCCAGCGACCCGAGCTCTGGCAGCTCTACCAAGGCACCGTGCGTCCCGGCGAGCACCTGCGCGCGTTCCCGCTCTCGGACTGGACCGAGCTCGACATCTGGCAGTACATCCGGCGCGAGCGGATCGAGCTGCCGTCGATCTACTACGCGCACCGAACGCGAGGTCGTCGAGCGCGACGGCATGTTGCTCGCCCTCAGCGAGTGGGTCAGCCCGCAGGGATCCGAGGAAGTCCGCAAGGAGACCGTGCGCTTCCGTACCGTGGGCGACGCCACGTGCACCGGTGCCGTGCTCTCGGGTGCAGACACGGTCGAGGAGATCATCCGCGAGGTCGCCGGTTCGCGGATCTCCGAGCGTGGGGCCACCAGGGCCGACGACCGCTTCTCCGAGACCTCCATGGAGGACCGCAAGCGCGAGGGCTATTTCTAGACCCATGACCACCTTGCCCGGCTCGCCGCCGGTCGGCGCCGAGCTCGGCGCGGACACCATGGACCTGCTCCGCTTCGCCACCATCGGTTCGGTGGACGACGGCAAGAGCACGCTCATCGGCCGACTCCTCTTCGACACCCGTCAGCTCTTCGACGACCAGCTGACCGCGATCGAGACGGCGAGCGAGCGCCGCGGCCTGGGTGAGGTCGACCTCTCGTTCGTGACCGACGGCCTGCGGGCCGAGCGCGAACAGGGCATCACGATCGACGTGGCCTATCGCTACGCCGCCACCCCCCACCGCAAGTTCGTCATCGCGGACTGCCCCGGCCACGTCCAATACACGCGCAACATGGCCACCGGGGCGTCGACGGCCGACCTCGCCCTCGTCCTGGTCGACGCCACGGCCGGCCTGCGCGAGCAGTCGCGGCGACACATTTGCATCGCGGCGCTCCTCGGCGTCGACCAGCTCGTCGTGTGCGCCAACAAGATGGACCTGGTCGAGTGGGACCGGTCGGCTTACCAGCGCATCGTCGACGAAATGGAGGCGCTGGCCCACCGTCTCGGGATCACCTCGTGCACGGTGATCCCGATCTCGGCGCTCAACGGCGACAACGTGGTGGCACGATCCGACGCCGCCCCCTGGTACGACGGGCCCACCGTGCTCGACGCCCTGGAGTCGGCCACGGCCGGAGGCTGGGCGGCCCAGCACGGCCTCGGTCGCGGCAGTGGGGCCCGTCTCCCCGTGCAGTGGGTGCTGCGCCAGCCGGGCGGCGGCCGGACCTATGCCGGGATGGTGAACGGCGGGCCGTTCCGGGTCGGGGACCAGGTCGTGGTCCTGCCTCAGGGCGCCCACACGACCGTCCGGGCCTTGGAGACGGCCGACGGCCCGCTCCAGCGGGCGGAGGTGGGCCAGTCCATCTCCCTCAAGCTGGCCGACCACCTCGATGTCTCCCGGGGCGATCTGATCGCCGCCGCCGAGGCGCCTCCCGAGGTCAAGGAGGAATTCGAAGCCACCGTGTGCTGGTTCCAGGAACGGCCGCTCAAGGCGGGTGACCGGCTCCGGCTCAAGCACACCACCCGGGTCACCCCGGTCGTCGTCGAGCGGGTCAACGGGATCTTCGACGTCAACGAGCTCCACGTGAACGACGCCACCGAGCTGCGCGAGAACGAGATCGGCGTGGTCACGCTGCGCACCGCCACCCCGCTCGCCGTCGACCCCTACGAATCGGACCGCATCACCGGCAGCTTCGTCCTGATCGACGATCTCAGCTTCGCCACCATCGCAGCAGGCATGGTCGGGCCACCCCGGCTCCATGACTGAAGAGCCCGCCAGTCCACCCTCCTACTACCCGGTCTCGCTCGATCTCTCGAACCGTCCCTGCCTCGTCGTCGGCGCAGGGGTCGGTCGCAGCGCGCAAGGTGCGGGGCCTCCTGGCCTGCGGCGCCCGGGTCACCGTGATCGCCCCTGAGAGTCGGCGAGGACATGAAGGCCCTGACGTCCCAGTTGGAGGCGCTCGAGTCCCGGGCCTTCCAGCCCGGCGACGTCGCCGGCTTCCGTCTCGTCGTCACCGCCACGGGCGATCCCGCAGTCGACGGCGCGGTCGCGGCCGAGGCGGACGCGGCGGGCGTCTGGGTGAACAGCGCCGACGACCCGGAGCACTGCTCGTTCATCCTCCCGGCCGTCCACCGCGACGGCGCGGTGACCATCGCGGTGTCGACGGGCGGGTTGAGCCCCGCGCTGGCCGTCTGGCTCCGCAACCGGCTCGCGGCGTCCGGCGGCAGCGGTCTGGACGCGTTGGCTGAGCTGCTCAACGAGGCCCGCCAGCGGCTGCACGCCCAAGGGATTCCGAGCGACACGGTCGATTGGGCCGCGCTGCTCGACGGCGAACTTCCGTCACTTGTGCGCGCAGGCGACCTCGACAACGCCCGCGCGAATTTTGATCCGAGCCACCTCCGCCTAAGACGCCGCTAGTCCTTTTGGCCCTTCCGGCATTTGCCGAGGCGGTCCAAAGTCGGCCCGCGGCGCGCGTGCCGCGCATGATCGCCGGTTCGAGGGGGGCGCATGATGGTGTTCGGGATTCCAAGACGGCGTGAGCTGGGCGCCACAGGCCACTCGGTGTCCGCCAGCCCCGAGACAACGGCACACAGGTCAGCGCCCGCGATCGTCCTCTCGCTCATCATGCTCCTCGCCTGCGTCGGCATCCTGATCTCCCCCGCCAAGAAGGCCGGTGCCAGCACGACGGTCTTCGCTTCGGGCCAGGTGTTCGCCTCGGTCGGCTTCTCGAATGTCGGTGTCTACGACCCGAGCTCGGGCAACCTGCTCAACACCCTCACCGATGACACCAACGAGCAATTCACGACCGGAAGCGCCTTCGACGCCAACGGCAACTTCTACGTGACCGACGACTACTCCGGCGACGTCAGCGAGTTCTCGCCCGACGGAACACCGCTGGGCCAGTTCGCGACCGGTCTGACCAATCCCCTCTCCCTCGTCTTCGACAACCAGGGCGACCTCTACGTGGGGCAGCAGACCACGCCCTACATCGCCGAGTTTTCGCCCACCGGTCAGCGGCTCCCCGACATCGGCCCGTTGGCCACCGAGCTCTACGGCGACGACTGGATCGACCTGGCCTCGGACCAGTGCACCTTGTACTACACCTCGGAGGGCACCGACATCGAGCGCTACAACAAGTGCACCAACACCCAAGAGTCGAACTTCAACGCAGCTCCGCTCGCCGGTTCGGCCGCCTACGAGGTTCGCATCCTCGCCGACGGGGACGTGCTCGTGGCCGACTCGACCGCGGTCTACATGCTCGACGAGAACGGAAACGTCATCCAGTCCTATTCCTGTGACTCCATGCCGGGTTGCCAAGGCCAGCTGTTCGCCGTGGCCGTCGACCCGAGCGGCACGTCGTTTTGGACCGGCGACTCCTTCTCGGGCAACATCTGGCAGATCAACCTGGCCACCGGCGCCGTCATGCAGACGATCAACAGCGGATCGGGCTTCCTCTTCGGTCTCTCCGTTGACGACGAGCTCACCGTGGCCACGTCGCCGGTGACGGTGGCCGCCACACCCACGACCTTGACCCTGAACCCGGTCTCGAGCGACTTCTCGTCCCCGACCGAGGTCTCAGGGGTCTTGACCGACTCGACGACCGGCACCCCGGTTCCCGACGAGCCGGTGACCTTCACCCTCAACGGGACCGAATCGTGTACCGGAGTCAGTGACAGCACCGGGACCGCCGAGTGCGTCATCACCCCGACCGAACCGTCGCAGAACTACACGCTCTCGGCGTCGTTCCCCGGTGACTCCTCCCAGAGCACGCCCATCGGCTCGAACAGCTCGTCGACGACGTTCACCGTCAATCCCGACAACAGCACCTTGACCTATACCGGGCCGACCGCGGCCGTGAACGGCCAGCCCGTCACCCTGACCGCCAACCTCACCACCGACACGCCGAGCGCCGACACGCCGCTGCCCACCAAGGTGGTCACCATCTCCGTCGGCTCGGGCTCGAACACGCAGACCTGCAGCGCTCCCTCCGACGCCGCAGGCAACGTCACCTGCACGATTCCCACCACCGACCAGCCTTTGAGCAACGAGCCGGTGACGGCGACGTTCACCGGCGACTCCTACGACACCCCGTCGAGCGCGACCAGCACCATGACGGTGACCGAGCCCACCACCCTTGCCGTCAGCTCGGCCACGGGGGACTACGCGGACTCGACCATGGTCACGGGCACCCTGACCGACACGATCACCAACGCGCCCATTGCCGGGGAGCCCGTGGTCCTGACGCTCGATGGTCACGAGACCTGTGGCGCCACGACCGACTCGACCGGCACCGCGTCGTGCAGCGTCACCCCGTCGGAGGCCGCCGGGACCTACGCGCTGGCGGGGAGCTTCGCCGGCGACGCCCATGCACCGCTGCAGCTCATCTCTTCGACCGGCTCGGCGAACTTCGTGGTGACGCTCGAGGAGAGCTCCTTGGCCTATACCGGGGCCCCGACAGCTCTGAACGGCCAGTCCTATGTCACCTCCGGAGTGCTCACGAGCGACGGGTCGACGCCGATCGTGGGCCGCACCGTGTCCTTCACCCTCGGGACCGGGAGTGCCACCCAGACCTGTTCGGGCATCACGGACGCCTCCGGAGCGGCGGCGTGCACCATCGCCTCGGTGGCCCAGCCGCCTGGACCGGTGCCGGCCACCGCCAGCTTCACCAGTGACGGCTACTACCGACCGGCCAGTGCAGCGTCCACCGTCAACCTGCCCGAAGGGACCCAACTCACGATCACCCCGACGACGGGGACCTATGGCACGCCCAGCCCGGTCTCCACGACGCTGGTGAACACCTACACCGGCCAGCCGGTGGCCAACGAGCCGGTGACCATCACGGTGAACAACACCCAGTCGTGTCCGGCCACGACGAACGCCTCGGGCGTCGCCACCTGCTCCATCTCCCCCACCGAATCTGCGGGCACCTACTCGGTGACCAGCTCGTTCGGTGGCGACAGCTCCATTTCGCCCCAGCTGCTCCAGACCAGCGGCTCGGGCTCGTTCACCGTGACGCAGGCGCCCACCACGCTGACCTACACGGGGACCACCTCGGTCGTGAACGGGCAGCCGGCCACGCTGTCGGGGGTCCTCACCTCCAATGCGCCGACGCCCGGCGGTGGCGTGGGCGGCCAGACCGTCACCTTCACCATCGGATCGGGCAGCTCGCTGCAGACCTGTTCCTCGACGTCCAACGCCAGCGGGGCGGCCAGCTGCATCATCGCGTCGGTGAACCAGACCACCGGCACCACAGGAATCTCGGTGAGCTACAGCGGCAACAGCTACTACCGGTCCTCGAACGCGGCCTCGAGCGCGACGGTCCACACGCCGACCACCCTGTCGGTGACGGCGGCGACGGGGACCTATTCGGCCAGCACCACGGTCTCGGGCACGCTGACCAACTCGGTGACCGGCCAACCCATCGGCAACGAGCCGGTCACGCTGACGCTCAACGGAAGCCAGTCCTGCACGGCGCGCACGAACTCCTCGGGTGTGGCCTCGTGCACGGTCACCCCGACCGAGGCGGCCGGGTCCTACCCGCTCGGCGGTTCCTTCGCCGGCGATTCCTCCACCGCACCGGGGCTGCTCGCCAGCTCGGGCACGAACACCTTCGTGGTCACCACGGCGCCGACCGCCGTGGTCTATACCGGAACGACCATCGTGGTGAGCGGCTCGTCGAGCACCCTCTCGGCCACCCTGACCACAGCCGGAGGCAGTCCGCTGTCCGGACAGCCCGTCGTGCTCACGATCGGATCAGGCACGAGTGCCCAGGGCTGCCCCGCCACCACGAACTCGTCGGGCGCTAGCTCCTGCACCATTTCGAACGTCAACCAGACGTCGGGCACATCACCGATCAGCGCCACCTACGGGGGAAGCTCCTACTACCACTCGTCGGGTACCTCGAGCACCGGGATCATCGCAGCACCACCCTCGGGTGGGGGCGGGTTCGTCATCGGCGACATCTCCGCTGGCAAGCCGACCAACGGGACACAGGTGAACTTCTGGGGTTCGCAGCTCTGGAAGACCAACCAGTTCAGCGGCGTCAACAATGCTCCGGCGTCCATGAAGGGATATATCGACAACGCACCCAGCTACACCTGCGGCGCGGCGTGGTCGTCGGATCCGGGGAACAGTTCCAATCCACCGCCGACCATCCCCGACTACATGCTGGTCGTCGTGGCGAGCTCGATCCAAAAGTCGGGCTCGACCGAATACGGGAACATCGAGCACCTCGTCGTGGTCTCGGTCGCACCCGGCTACGGACCGGCGCCCGGACACGACGGCTACGGGAACATCGTCGCCACTCTGTGCTGAGAGCCACACACCCTCGCTCCGGGAACGACCGCAACAGGCTCGCCGACTGACGGACACGCCCCGCTGGATCTGACCGTCTTGGAAATCGGATCCGGTTCAAGCCTCTCGGTCGCGCCAGGAGACCGGGCCGGTGCCCGCCGGGACAACCGGACACCAATTCTCGCCAGGAGGCAACGGGCGGTAGTCCTTTTGTCCCTTACGGCGACGCGAGTTTCCCGTCATATTCGCTGACGAACCGTACGTCCGCGGTGACGAATCGACACTGGCGTGGTCGGGGCCGCACGTCCCCAACGCCACTGCATTCTCGTCGGGGACATGCGACACGGAACACGGCATCTGGGGAGCCGTGCGATGCGAGGGGGCGTATGAGACTGTCGATGGCACATTCGTCGGGAGCCGGGAACGGCCGCGCCGACGTCGCGCCGGAGCTCTTCAGCGCCGTCTGGCGCCGGGTCACGCTCTTCATCACCGCCGTCCTCATCCTCGCCTGCGTCGGCATCCTGATCTCCCCCGCCAAGAAGGCCGGTGCCAGCACGACGGTCTTCGCTTCGGGCCAGGTGTTCGCCTCGGTCGGCTTCTCGAATGTCGGTGTCTACGACCCGAGCTCGGGCAACCTGCTCAACACCCTCACCGATGACACCAACGAGCAATTCACGACCGGAAGCGCCTTCGACGCCAACGGCAACTTCTACGTGACCGACGACTACTCCGGCGACGTCAGCGAGTTCTCGCCCGACGGAACACCGCTGGGCCAGTTCGCGACCGGTCTGACCAATCCCCTCTCCCTCGTCTTCGACAACCAGGGCGACCTCTACGTGGGACAGCAGACCACGCCCTACATCGCCGAGTTTTCGCCCACCGGTCAGCGGCTCCCCGACATCGGCCCGTTGGCCACCGAGCTCTACGGCGACGACTGGATCGACCTCGCCTCGGACCAGTGCACCTTGTACTACACCTCGGAGGGCACCGACATCGAGCGCTACAACAAGTGCACCAACACCCAAGAGTCGAACTTCAACGCAGCTCCGCTCGCCGGTTCGGCCGCCTACGAGGTTCGCATCCTCGCCGACGGGGACGTGCTCGTGGCCGACTCCACCGCGGTCTACATGCTCGACGAGAACGGAAACGTCATCCAGTCCTATTCCTGTGACTCCATGCCGGGTTGCCAAGGCCAGCTGTTCGCCGTGGCCGTCGACCCGAGCGGCACGTCGTTTTGGACCGGCGACTCCTTCTCGGGCAACATCTGGCAGATCAACCTGGCCACCGGCGCCGTCATGCAGACGATCAACAGCGGATCGGGCTTCCTCTTCGGTCTCTCCGTTGACGACGAGCTCACCGTGGCCACGTCGCCGGTGACGGTGGCCGCCACACCCACGACCTTGACCCTCAACCCGGTCTCGAGCGACTTCTCGTCCCCGACCCCGGTCTCGGGCATCTTGACCGACTCGACGACCGGCACCCCGGTTCCCGACGAGCCGGTGACCTTCACCCTCAACGGCTCCGAGTCCTGCACCGCCACGACGGACGCCAACGGCGACGCCTCGTGCGTCATCACGCCCTCCGAACCGTCGAGTTCGTACACGCTGACCGCCTCCTTCCCGGGTGACACCACGACGACGACCCCGATCGGCTCGGACAGCTCGTCGAGCACGTTCACCGTCAATCCCGACAACAGCACGTTGACCTACACCGGCCCGACGGCGGCCGTGAACGGCCAGCCCGTCACCCTGACCGCCAACCTCACCACCGACACGCCGAGCGCCGACACGCCGCTGCCCACCAAGGTGGTCACCATCTCGGTGGGCACCGGGCTCGAACACGCAGACCTGCAGCAGCACGTCCGAGGCCGACGGGAACGTCTCCTGCACCGTCGGCGCGGTGAACCAACCGAGCGGCACCGAACCCATCGACGCCACCTTCACCGGCGACTCCTACGACACCCCTTCGAGCGCGACCAGCACCCTGACGGTGACCGAGCCCACGTCGCTCACCGTGGACTCGACCAGTGGGTCCTACGACTCGCCGACCACGATCTCGGGGGTCCTGACCGACTCCAACACCGGCCTGCCGGTGTCCGGCGAGCCGGTCGTCTACACCGTCGGTACCCAGACCTGCACCGGACAGACGGACTCGACCGGCACCGCCTCGTGCATCATCACGCCCACCGAAGCCTCGGGCGGCTACACCGTCACGGGCAACTTCACCGGAGATTCGAGCCAGCCGGTGCCGCTCACCGGGAGCACGAACACGGGCACCCTTACGGTGACCCCGGCCAATACCACCCTGACCTACACCGGCCGACCTCGACCACCAACGGGCAGCCCATCACGCTGTCGGGCAACCTCACGACCAACGGCACGCCGCTGTCGGGTCAGCCGGTCACGCTCGCCCTGGGTTCGGGCGGTTCGCCGCAAACGTGCTCGGGCACCACCGACTCGGCCGGGAACGTGAGCTGCTCCATCGCTGCGGTCAGCCAGCCGGTCGGTCCGACGCCGGTCACCGCCACTTACGCCGGCAACACGTACTACGCCGGCTCCACCGTGACCGGCAGCGTGCAGGTCGGACCCGTCCAGGTCTCCACGACGCTGACCGTCGCACCCGTGACGCGGCACCTACGGCAGCCCCGTCACCGTGTCGGGCACCCTGGTCAACAACTACACCAATACCCCGGTGTCGGGCGAGACGGTGACCCTCAAGCTGAACGGGACCCAGTCCTGCTCCGCCCCGACGAACGCCTCGGGCGTCGCCTCGTGCACCATCACGCCGACCGAGCCCGCCGGGACCTTCACCCTGGGGGGCTCGTTCGGCGGCGACACCCACACGGTGCCCATCCTGCTGGCCAGCACCGGGCTCCAACACCTTCACCGAGAAGACGGCGCCTACCACCTTGACCTACACGGGCAGCACCTCGGTGACCAGCGGACACACGCCGACGCTCTCGGCCACGCTGACCTCCAACGGCACGCCCCTCCCCGGGCAGACCGTCACCCTCACCGTGGGCTCGGGCAGCTCGACGCAACGGTGCAGCGGCACGACCAACTCGGCCGGGCACGTGAGCTGCAGCATCTGCAACTTCAACCAGAACGCCAGCCCGCTGCCGGTGACGGTGACCTACGGCGGGAGCGGGTACTACTCCTCGTCGAGCACGTCGGCCTCGGTGACCGTAAGCACCCCGACCTCGCTCTCAGTGAGTGCGGCCACCGCCACCTACGGCCAGAGCACGACGGTGACCGGCACCCTGACCAACGCGGTCAACGGCTATCCGATCAGCGGCCAGACGATCACCTTGACCTTGAACGGCAGCCAGTCGTGCCCCGCCACCACCGCGAGCACCGGCAAGGGTTCCTGCTCCATCACACCGACTGAGAGCGCGGGGACCTACACCCTGAGCGGTTCGTTCGCCGGCAACACGGCGACCTCGCCGATCCTCGTGGCGAGCACCGGCTCCAACCACTTCGTCGTCAACGGAGCGCCGACCAACCTGAGCTACACCGGTCCGACCTCGGCCACGCCCGGCCAGTCGATCACCCTGTCGTCCGTGCTCACCAGCAGCGGCACGGCGCTGAGCGGCCAACCCGTCTCCATGACGTTGGGGACGGGGACCTCAGGCCAGAGCTGCACCGCCACCACCAACGCGTCGGGCACGGCGTCGTGCACCATCGCCGACGTCAACCAGGTGTCCGGTTCGGTCGCCGTGACCGTCTCCTACGCCGGCAACGGCTACGACGCCGGCTCGAGCACTTCGGGCAGCGTGTCCATCCGCTGCGGCGGTGGCAGCGGTGGGGGCAGCGGTGGAGGCGGCTCCTACGGCGGCGGTAGCGGTGGTGGCGGGTCCGAACCGCCCAAGGGCGGCTGCGGCTACAACTGATACTCCGGAGGGGAGCCCAGCCCGGTCCTGAGCTGCGGGGCACCCGACCCCTCTTGCCGAGGACGCGACCCAACCAGGGTCGCTGTCCTCGTCGCGTCAGGGCTGGGAGATCATCAGCACCGTGCCGAGCAGCAAGAGGACGAGGGCGGCGCTGGCCGCCCGCACCATGAGGGTGGCGTCGTGGCCGGTCGCACCCGCATCGGGCACCGGGCCGCTCGTCGGACGACCCCAGGCCGGCCTGCACCCGGCGCTCGGCCGGATAGAGCACGCCCTCGGCCAGCAGGGCCATCACCACGAAGATGACCAGCCCGCCCATGACCCAGCCGTCGCGTAGGCCGTAGGCGCCCTGGCTCAGGGCCAGCAGCGCGAACCCGAAGACCGGGATGCCCCAGATGGCGCGGCCGGCCCAGTTGATGCCGGGGCGGAAGTAGCGCCGCACGGGCTCGGGCAGCGGGCACGGACGTGCCGAGGAGCCGGCGCAGGCGGGCGGCGGTGGCGGCCGCCGTGACCGTCGTGACGATCCCGACCACCACGCACACCACGTGGAGGAGGAGCACGATGTCGAAGGCGGCGCCGTCCGGCTGGTGGTGCATGCCCGACATGTTCGCCCATGGCCGCTCCGGCGCAGGTGAACCCTTCGTGACCGTGGCGTCATTTCGGCCGGCGCACCCTGTACCGTGGGAGGTGGAGGGAATGATGAAACTTACGTGGAAGAGTGGCGGAACCACCGCTGAAAGCGCACCGATGAACCAGCTCCGACTTGATCCGTTGTCCGGTCGTTGGGTGGTGGTCAGCCCCGGGCGTGCCGAGCGGCCCTACTCCTTCGTGACCCGCTCCCTCGTGCCCGACACCCTGGACCGCCCCTGCCCCTTTTGCCCGGGCAACGAGGAGGAGACCCCGCCGGCGCTCGAGACCTACGGTCCGACGGGCAGCTGGCTCGTGCGGGTCGTCCCCAACCTCTACCCCGCCTTCGAGGGTGACGAGCCCTTCGTGGTGGCCAACCGCGGCCCCGTCTTCACCCAGGCCTCGGCCGGCGGCATCCACGAGATCCTGATCTTCTCTCCCGAGCACGACCTCACCCTGGGCCAGCTCAGCCGGGAGCAGGTCGAGCTGGTCATGGCGGCGCTCCGCGACCGCATCGAGGAGCACGCCTCCCAACCGAACCTCCGCTACACCCAGGCCATCGTCAACTCGGGCCGCGAGGCGGGGGCGTCGCTCGAGCACCCGCACGGGCAGCTGCTGGGGATGTCCTTCATCCCGCGGCGAGCTGGCCGAGGAGCAGGCCCGCTTCGCCCGCTTCGTGGGTTCCTGCCTCCTCTGCACCACCATCGAGGCCGAGGAGGACAGCGGGCAACGGGTGATCTACTCCAACGACCGCGTCGTGGTGGTCTGCCCCTTCTGGAGCTCGCTGCCCTACGAAATGCTCGTGATGCCGCGCGAGCACAATCCGCACCTGCACCGCAGCCCCACCGAGGACCTCATCGCGGTGGGCGAGGCCGTTGCGCCGCACCCTGCTCCAGCTGGGCGAGACCGTGGGCGACGTGGCCTACAACATCGTCTTCCACTCCGCGCCCTACCGGGTCGGCGAGCCCTACCACTGGCACGCCCACGTCTGGCCCAAGGCGACGACCGCCGCGGGCTTCGAGCTCGGCACGGGCGTCGCCATCAACGTCATCTCGCCCGAAGAGGCCGCCGAGACCCTCCAGGTCAACGCCCTCGTCTCGTAGCGCGTCCGACCCGAGGCGGGTCGGAGCGCTCAGCGCACCGAGCGGGCCAGCTCCAGGAACGAGACCAGGCGCCGGACCAGGTCCCGGTCGGGCCCGACCAGCCCCGAGATCCCCGGCGTGTTGAGGTAGCCGGTCATGAAGGCCCGGCGGTTGCGCGTCTCCCACGCCTGGCCCAGCGCGGCCAGGCCCAGCCGGCCCGCCGGATCCCGCTCGGCCGCCGCCACGGCGCTCGCCTGGTGCATCGACCACAGGAGGTCGGCCACGTCGCCCAGCGGGGTGCGCCGGCCCGGCGTGCGCTCACCCGGGAGCACCCCGCCCGGGGCGCAGTCGCTCACCACCCAGCCCTGATCGGTGCGCGCCGTGCGGCCGAGGTGGAAGTCCCCGTGGGTGCGGATGACCGGCAGCCGGCTGTCCGACTCGCGGATCCACTTGACCAGGTCGGCCACGCCCGGCGCGTCGAGCACGGCTCGGATCGGCCGCGGCGATGGCCGCTTCGGCCTCGTCCACCCAGTCGACGACCGGCTCGGGGTGGCGCAGATAGGCCCGGTCGAGCGCGAGGTGCATGCGCGCCGTCATGGTGCCGAGCGCCCGGGCCTCGGCGCCGAAGTCACCGCCGGCCGCCTCCGGGGAACCGCCCGACGCGTAGAAGTCACGCAGCGAGGTGAGGGCCAGGGCCCACCCAGCCGAGCGGTCGGCCAGCGGCTCGAGCACCACGCCCAGGTCGCGCCCGTCCTCGACCCAGCGCACGAGCGGCGCCGCCACGTGGTTGAACCCCGCCCCCTCGAGGGCGACCATCAGGTCGACGTCGGGCCGGGGCCGGTCGTCCAGCCAGGGGAAGACCATCAGGTCGCCCCGGTCCCCGCAGTCGAGCACCACGGCGTCGTCGTCGTCGCGCAGCACGCCCACCGGTCCCGGCCGGTGCGCCACCTGGCGGATGGTGGCCAGCAGCATCGGGGCCAGCTCGGCGTCGCGCAGCGCGTCGGTGCAGACGGCCAGCCCCTCCTCCTCGTCGAGGAGTGCCCAGCGCGCACTCCTCGCCGGGTCGCAGGAAGTGCGGCTCGTCGGCCACGCCGCGCAGACCGACCACGAAGTGGGCCAGCCGGCCGTCGACCCGGGCCACCACGTCGAGCAGCCCGGGGCGTCCGGGGCGCAGCACCCGGTCCCGCACGATCTCCACCCGCTCCGGCGCGGCGACCCCGTGCAGTCCCAGCCAGGTCGCGGCCAGGGTGCGCAGACCGTCGTCGCGCTCGGTGCTCACGTCCCCTCGAGCCTGTCCTCGGGGACGAGGTCGAACCAGAGGAAGCCGTAGGGCGGCAGGGTGATGGTGTAGGGCTCTTCGCTGATGACCGGAAAGGGTACGCGACCGAGCACCTCGTAGGGCGTGGAGCCGGCCCACTTGGCCAGGGCCAGCTCGGCCGGCTGGGCGAAGCGGCTCAGGTTGTGCACGCAGAGGACGGCCTGGTGGCGGTGGACGACCTCGTCGTCCTCGCTCTCGTTGCCCGCCGGCACCGTCCGGGCCAGCACGGGCGCGTGGCCCCAGTCGAGCACCCCGTCGGGCGACGAGCGCACCGGGTGCTGGCCGCCGGCAGCGGCCGGTGGCCAAGATGTCGGCCACGTCACCGGAGCGCACGTAGGCCAGCACCGACGGGTTGGCGCAGGGCAGCACCTCCATCGCGCCCACCCCCATGACCGGCAGCGCCCGGCGCTCCTGGAGCATGCGGCGCAGCCAGTGCAGGAACGAGCCGGGGTTGCGCAGCTGGGCTTCGACGTTGAGGGCGCTGAAGCCGTAGACCGGGTCCATGAGCGGCGGCAGGTAGAGCTGGGCGAAGTCGGCCTTCGAGAACCCGCCGTTGCGGTCGGGCGACCACTGCATGGGCGTGCGCACCGAGTCCCGGTCACCGAGGTAGATGTTGTCCCCCATCAGCAGCTCGTCGCCGTAGTAGATGACCGGGCTGCCCGGGCAGGGACAGGATCAGCGCGTAGAGGAGCTCGGCCGTCCGGCGGTCGTTGTCGAGCAGCGGGGCCAGCCGGCGCCCGATGCCCATGTGCCGCTTCATGCGCGGGTCCTTGGCGTACTCCGCCATGAGGTAGTCGCGGTCCTCGTCGCTCACCTGCTCGAGCGTGAGCTCGTCGTGGTTGCGCAGGAAGATGGCCCACTGGCAGGCGTCGTCGATGGCCGGCGTCTGGGCCAGGATCTCGGTGATCGGGTAGCGCTGCTCGCGGCGCACCGCCATGAAGAGGCGGGGCATCAGCGGGAAGTGGAAGCAGAGGTGGCACTCGTCGCCGTCGCCGAAGTAGTCGGCCACGTCGCTGGGCCAGCCGTTGGCCTCGGCCAGCAGGATCCGTCCCGGGTAGTCGGCCTCGATCTGCTTGCGGATGCGCTTGATGAACGCGTGGGTCTCGGGCAGGTGCTCGCCCGAGGTGCCGTCGCGCTGGTACAGGTAGGGCACGGCGTCGAGCCGGAACCCGTCGAAGCCGAGGTCGAGCCAGAAGCGCACCAGGTCGATCATGGTGTCGGCCACTTCGGGGTTGTCGTAGTTGAGGTCGGGCTGGTGGTGGTAGAAGCGGTGCCAGTAGTACTGCTGGCGGGTGTCGTCCCAGGTCCAGTTCGAACGCTCGACGTCGGTGAAGACGACCCGGGCGTCCGGCCACTTCTGGTCGTCGTCGTTCCAGACGTACCAGTCGGCCTTGGCGTTGTCGCGCGACGAGCGCGACTCGGTGAACCACGGGTGCTGGTCGCTGGTGTGGTTCATGACCAGGTCGGCGATGACCCGGATGCCGCGTCGGTGGGCGTCCTCCAAGAAGCCCACCAGGTCGCTGATCGTCCCGTAGTCGGGATGGACGTTGAAGAAGTCGCTGATGTCGTAGCCGCCGTCGCGGAAGGGCGACGGGTAGAAGGGCAGCATCCAGATGCAGTCGATGCCCAGCCACTCCATGTAGTCGAGCTTCTCGCGCAGGCCGCGCAGGTCGCCGGTGCCGTCGTCGTTGGCGTCGAAGTAGCCCCGGATGAGCACCTCGTAGAACACCGCGTGCTGGAACCAGCGCGCCGAGGGGTCGAAGGCGCCTTCGTTCCCGCTGATCGGCATGGGGGGTGAGCTCATCGCGTCATCGCCCCGACGAAGGTGGCCCGGCCCGGGCCGTGCTCGACGAACGACCGCAGTCCCGTGCGGGCGTCCTCGGTCTCGAACACGGCGCGAAGGCCTCGAGCTCGACGGCCAGGCCGTCGGCCAGCGGAGTGCTCCAGGCCCGCGTCGATCGGCCGACTTGGCCAGGCCCTGGGCCACCAGGGGGCCCGCCGCCAGCTCGGCTCGCCCAGGCCAGGGCGGCGTCGAGCACGTCGTCGGGTGCCGCCACCCGGTTGACCAGCCCGATGGAGAGCGCCTCGTCGGCCCGCACCTGGCGACCCGAGAGGATCAGCTCCTTGGCCCGCGACGACCCGATCAGGCGGGGCAGGCGCTGGGTGCCCCCGCCGCCGGGGATCACGCCGAGGAGGATCTCGGGCAGGCCCAGCCGGGCGTCCTCGGCGCAGACCCGGAAGTCGCAGGCCAGCGCCAGCTCCAGCCCGCCGCCGAGGGCGAAGCCGTTGACGGCGGCGATGGTGGCCCGGGGCAGCGAGGCCAGCGCGCCCAGGGCGCGCCCGAAGTTCGCCGCCGACCGCCCGTGGCCCCACGCCCGACTCCATCTCGGCGATGTCCGCGCCCGCCGCGAAGATGCGCCGGCCGCCCCAGAGCACCACCGCGCCCGGCAGGTCGGCGGCCAGAGCGCTCGACCACCTCGGCCAGCTGGCCCAGGACCTCGCCCGAGAGCGCGTTGGCCTTGGGCCGGTCGAGCCGGACCAGGGCCACGCCGTCGGCGCGCCGCTCGACGGTCACGAACTGCTCAGCCATGGCCGCACCGTACCCGCCCGCGCACCGGAGGCCCTCACTCCGCCAGCAGCCGGTCCGCCGCCTCGTAGGGGTCGATCTCCCCCGCCGCCAGCGCCTTCACGGCCGTGGCGTACTCCTCGCCCGCCGCCACCTCGGCGATGCGCGCCTCGGAGCGGGCCAGCAACACCCGGCGCAGCTCCTGGCCCAGACGTTCGGTCCGCCGGGTGGCCAACGCACCCGAGTCCTCCTGGTGGGCCCGGTGCCGGGCCACCGCGGCCCACAGCGCGTCGATGCCCTCGCCGGCCGAGGCGGTGGTCTCCACGATCTCGGGCCGCCAGGCGCCCGGCCGCGACAGGTCGAGCATCTGCTCGAGGTCGCGGCGGGCCTCGCGCGCACCCGGGCGGTCGGCCTTGTTGATGACGAAGACGTCGGCCACCTCGAGCAGTCCGGCCTTGTTGGCCTGCATGGAGTCACCCCAGCCGGGCGTCACCACCACCGCCGTGGTGTCGGCCGCCGACGCGATGTCGACCTCCATCTGGCCCACGCCCACCGTCTCGATGATGACCACGCCCAGGCCCGGCGGCACCGAGCAGGCGCACGGCGTCGGGCACGGCCAGCGACAGGCCGCCCAGGTGGCCCCGGGTGGCCATGGAGCGGATGAACACGGTCGGGTCCAGCGCGTGCTGGCCCATGCGCACCCGGTCGCCCAGGATGGCCCCGCCGCTGAAGGGCGAGGTCGGGTCCACCGCCAGCACGGCCACCTGCGGCACGTCCTCGCCGAGCGGCTCGGGCCATCCACCGCGCACGGCGGTGATGAGCCCGTCGGTCAGGGTCGACTTGCCCGCCCCGGGCGCGCCGGTCAGGCCGACCGTGTAGGGCACCTCGGCCCGGTAGGCCAGCCGGGCCACCGCCGGTCGCCGTGGTGCCGCCGCGCTCGATGTAGGACAGCAGCCGGGCCAGGGCCACCCGGTCGCCCGCGCGGGCCCGGGCCAGCAGCGACTCGGGATCGGTCGGCCTCGCCGTCGGTGCGGGCCGCGCCGCCGCTCACGGCCGGGTCACCGACGCGCCCAGCGACGACAGCGCCCCCGCCAGGTCCTCGTAGCCCCGGTCGATGTGGTGGGCCCCGCTCACCACGGTCGAACCCTCGGCCACCAGCCCGGCCAGCACCAGGGCCACCCCGGCCCGGATGTCGGGGGCCCGCACCGGCGCGCCCGAGAGGCGGGGCACGCCGCGCACCACGGCGTGGTGGCCCTCGGTGCGGATGTCGGCGCCCATGCGCCGCAGCTCCTCGACGTAGCGGAAGCGGCCCGAGAACAGGTTCTCGGTGAGGATGCCCACCCCGTCGGCGACGGTGAGCATGGCCACCAGCAGGGGGCTGTAGTCGGTGGCCACTCCGGGGTAGGGCAGGGTGGCCACGTCGGCCGAGTGCAGCGCGGGGCAGCGCGCGTCGCCCGCAGCCCGTCGGGCCCGAGCTCGGTCAGGACCCCCATCTGGCCCACCTTGCGCAGGAGGTTCTCCATGTGATCGGGCCGGGCGTCGGCGATGGTGACCTCGCCGCCGGCCATGCCGACGGCGGCCAGGTACGTCGCCGCCACGACCCGGTCGGGCACGACCGCGTGGGTGACCGGGCGCAGCTCGTCCACGCCCTCGATCTCGATCCGCGACGTGCCCGCCCCGCGCACCTCCGCCCCCATGGCGCGCAACATGGCGGCCAGGTCGCTCACCTCGGGCTCCTTGGCCGCGTTCTCGATCACCGTCGTCCCCTTGGCCAGCGCGCCGGCCATGAGCAGGTTGTCGGTCGCCGTGTGGCTCGGGTACTCGAGCACCACCCGGGTCCCGACCAGGCGGCCGCCCGGGACGCGTGCCGCGCACCTCGCCGTGCGAGGACTCGAAGCGGGCGCCCATGGCGGTCAACCCGTTGAGGTGGAAGTCGATGGGGCGCTCGCCGAAGTCGTCGCCGCCCGGCAGCGGCATGCGCACCGACCCGCACCGGGCCAGCAGCATCCCGAGCACGACCACCGACGCCCGCATCCGCTCGAACAGCTCGTAGGACCCGCCGGGCACCAGGTCCCCCGGCGCGGGCGAGGTCACCGCCACCCGGCCGTCCTCGAGCCGCTCGACCTGCGCGCCGATGGCCCGGAGCACGTTGGCCATGGTGTCGACGTCGGTGATGCGCGGCACGTTGGACAGCACGCTGCGACCCTCGGCCAGCAGGCAGGCCACCATCAGCTTGAGTGCCGAGTTCTTGGCCCCGCCGGCCCACACGGTGCCCGACAGCGGCCCGCTGGGCTCGACGATGATCTGGTCCATCACCCCAAGTATCGCCGCTGGGAGCCCCCCAACCCCGCAATCGCCGATCCCCGCCCGCTATGGTCAGGAGCCGTGGTGACGTCCCCCCAAGCCCCCGACCGCAACCTGGCCATGGACCTGGTGCGGACCACCGAGGCCGCCGCCATGGCCGCCAGCCGCTGGATGGGGCGGGGCGACAAAATCGGGGCCGACGGCGCCGCGGTCGAGGCCATGCGCACCGTGCTCTCGAGCGTGCCCATGGACGGCATCGTGGTCATCGGCGAGGGCGAGAAGGACAACGCGCCGATGCTCTTCAACGGCGAGAAGATCGGGGACGGCACGCCGCCGCTGACCGACATCGCCGTGGACCCGATCGACGGCACCACCCTGACCGCCCAGGGCCGCGGCGGCGCCCTGGCCGTCATCGCGGTGGCCGAGCGCGGCGCCATGTTCGATCCCGGGCCCTGCGTCTACATGGAGAAGCTGGCCGTGGGACCCCGGGCCAAGGGTTCGGTGGACATTCGCCGCACGCCGACCGAGAACCTCCACGCGCTCGCCGAGGCGCTGAGCCGCCCCGTGCGTGACCTGACCGTCGTCATCCTCGACCGCGAGCGCCACGAGCGACCTGATCACCGAGGTGCGGTCCTCGGGCGCCCGCATCCGGCTCATCACCGACGGTGACGTGGCGGGAGCGATCGCCACCGGCTGGCCCGGCGCGGGCACCGACATCCTCTTCGGCATCGGCGGGACGCCCGAAGGCGTGCTGGCCGCCGCCGCCCTCAAGTGCATGGGCGGCGAAATCCAGGGCAAGCTCTATCCCCGCAACGAGTCCGAGCGGACCGCCGCCATCGAGGCCGGCTACAACCTCGACGCGGTGCTCACCACCGACGACCTGGTCCAGGGCAACAACTGCTTCTTCGCCGCCACCGGCATCACCGACGGCGAGCTGCTCCAGGGCGTCCAGTACCACGAGTTCGGGGCCACGACGCAGTCGCTCGTGATGCGCTCGAAGTCGGGCACGCTGCGCAAGATCGACGCCAGCCACGCGCTGGCCAAGCTGGCGGAGTTCAGCTCCATCCAGTTCGACTGACCAATCGGCCGGCCAGTCGGCGGCCCAATCGGCCGGGCATCTGGGGACCGGGCCTCGAGGCCCGGCTACCGACCGTTCCGCCTCAGGCCGTCCCGGCGGCCACGGCCAAGCGCAGCTCGGCCCGGGCCAGCGCACTCTGCGCCTCGGCCAGCGCCAGCTCCTCGTCGAGCTCCTCGCCCACCTGGGCCCGGCCGGCGCTGAGGTCGGCCACCCGCTGGGTGGCGGCGTCGCGCGCCGCCTCGGCCCGGGGGACGTCGATCTCGTCGGCCAGCTCGGCGATGCCGGCCAACACCGTCAAACGGGTCGAGAGGCCGGGCAGGGGTCCGTCCCCTTCGGCCAGCCCTTCGGCCGCACCGGCGCTGGTGTCGACCTGCAGGAAGCCCCCGTGCACGGCGAGCCGGGCCAGGGTGCCCTCCCCGTCCTCCACTTTGACCTCGCAGGGAACCACGTCGCCGACCAGCGGCGTGTGCCCGTCGAGGACGGTGAGCGCACCCTCGGAGGTGGCGAGCACCACCGACCGGGCGCCGCCCGCGAACAAGGACTGCTCGGGCGTCACCACCTCGAGCCCGAAGACCCCGTCGTCGGCCACTAGCCCGCCTCGGCCTCGAGCGTGCGTGCCTTCTCGAGCACCGACTCGACCCCGCCGACGTTGAGGAACGCCTGCTCGGGGACGTTGTCCAGGTCGCCGTTGGCCAGTGCCTCGAAGGACTCGACCGTCTCGTCGATGGGCACGGTGATGCCCTTCACACCGGTGAAGACCTCGGCCACGTAGAAGGGCTGGGAGAGGAAGCGCTGCACCTTGCGGGCCCGGGACACGGTCACCCGGTCCTCCTCGGAGAGCTCGTCCATGCCGAGGATCGCGATGATGTCCTGCAGCTCCTTGTAGCGCTGCAGGATCTCCTGCACGCGGCGGGCGACGGCGTAGTGGCGATCACCCACGATTTCGGGGGCCAGGATGTTCGAGGTCGAGGCCAGCGGGTCCACCGCCGGGTAGATGCCGAGCGCGGCAATCTGGCGCGGACAGCTCGGTGGTGGCGTCGAGGTGGGTGAAGGTGGTGAACGGCGCCGGGTCGGTGTAGTCGTCCGCCGGGACGTACACGGCCTGGAGCGAGGTGATCGACTTCCCCTTGGTGGAGGTGATGCGCTCCTGGAGCTCGCCCATCTCGTCGGCCAGGGTGGGCTGGTAGCCCACGGCCGAAGGCATGCGGCCGAGCAGCGTCGACACCTCCGAGCCCGCCTGCACGAAGCGGAAGATGTTGTCGACGAAGAGCAGCACGTCCTGGTTCTGCACGTCCCGGAAGTACTCGGCCATGGTCAGCGCGGCCAGCGCCACGCGCAGGCGCACGCCCGGGGGCTCGTCCATCTGCCCGTAGACCAGGGCGGCCTTGTCGATGACCCCGGACTCCTGCATCTCGAGCCACATGTCGGTGCCCTCACGCGTGCGCTCGCCGACGCCGGCGAACACCGAGACACCGCCATAGTCCTGGGCCACTCGGTGGATCATCTCCTGGATGATCACCGTCTTGCCCACGCCGGCCCCGCCGAACAGGCCGATCTTGCCACCCTGCACGTAGGGCTCCAGCAGGTCGATGACCTTGATGCCGGTCTCGAACATCAGGGCCCGGGGCTCGAGCTGGTCGAAGGCCGGCGCGCTGCGGTGGATCTCCCAGTAGTCGTCCGGCTTGCCGATGGTGTCGGTGTCGAGCGGCCGGCCCAGCACGTTGAACACGTGGCCGAGCACAGCGTTGCCCACGGGCACCTGGATCCCTCGGCCCAGGTTGCGCACCGGGGCGCCGCGGACCAGGCCGTCGGTCTGCTGCATGCAGATGCAGCGGACACGGCCTTCGCCGATCTGCTGGGCCACCTCGGCCGCGACGGTGTTGGTGTGGCCGTCGAGCTCGATGTCGAACTCCACTTCGAAGTTGATCTCGGGCAGGGCGTGCGGCGGGAACTCGACGTCGATGACGGGGCCGGCAATGGCGACGACCCGGCCTTCTTCTCTCACGTGGTCCGCCGCCGTGGTGCTGGGTGCGGTGGTGGTCATCTGGGTCAAGCTCCCTTCGTTTGGCGGAGCGCTTCGGCCCCGCCGACGATCTCCATGATCTCGGTGGTGATGGCGTCCTGACGGGCACGGTTCATGACGCGGGTCAGGGTGCGGACCAGTTCGTCCGCGTTTTCGGTGGCCGCCGCCATGGCTCGCTGCTGCGCCGTGAAGAACGCGGCCGTCCCCTCGAGCAGGGCGGCGAAGATCTCGGACTCGAGCGCCCGCGGCGCCAGCTCGACCAGCAGCTTTGCGGGCTCCGGCTCGAACTCGGTGTACCCCTCGAGGTGATCCTCGTCCACCACGAGGATCTCGTCCGCCTCGGGCAGGGGCAACGGCAGCATCTGCAGGCGCTCGACCCGCTGGGTGCCGGCGGAGATGAACCGGGTGGACACCATCTCCACGAGGTCGATCTCGCCGGCGAAGAAGGGCGCCGCGACCACCGCCGCGATCTGGCGGGCGTCGGAGAATTCGGGACGGTCGGCGAAGCCGACGAAGGAGTGGGCGGTCTCGATGCCCCGGTAGCGGAAGTACGACGGGGCCTTCTTGCCCACGCTCCACACCGTGACCTCGGCCCCGTTCGCTCGCAGCTCGGCCACCCGACGTTCCGTGGCTCGCAGCACGCCCGAGTTGTACGAGCCGGCCAGCCCGCGGTCACCGACGATGGCCAGGATCCCGACGTGGTGCGGCGACTCGGGGGTGCCGAGCAACTTGGCGGCTGCTTGCGAGTCGGCCGCTGCGGTCAGGCGCAGGACGCGCTCCATGCCTTCGCGGTAGGGCCGGTTGCCGGCAATGCGCGTCTGGGCGCGCACGATCCGCGAGGCCGCGATGAGTTCCATCGCCTTGGTGATCTTCCTCGTGGACTGCACGCTGCGGATGCGGCGCCGCAGAATGCGCTCTTGGCCTCCGGCCATCGATCAGTCGACCTTCCCCGTGTCGAAACCCTCGAGAAACGTGGTGAGGCCCTTGTCGATCTCGTCACCGCTGGGCAGGTTCCCGGTGGTACGCACGGCCTCGAGGACGGCCGGGTGGTTGGCCCTGAAGTACTCCACCACCTCCACGGAGAAGCGCCGCGTCTCGCTGACCGGCACCGTGTCGGCCCAGCCCTTGGTGCCGGCGTAGATCACCAGCACCTGCTCTTCGACAGGCATGGGCGCGTTCTGCGGTTGCTTGAGCAGCTCGGTCAGGCGGTAGCCCCGGTCGAGCTGGGCCTGCGACACCCTGTCCAGCTCCGAACCGAAGGTGGCGAAGGCCTCGAGCTCGCGGAACTGGGCCAAGTCGAGCTTGAGCGTGCCCGACACCGTCTTCATGGCTTTGATCTGGGCCGCGCTCCCCGACCCGGCTCACCGAGTTGCCGACGTTGATGGCCGGGCGGATGCCGGAGTTGAACAGGTCGGTCTCCAAGAAGACCTGACCGTCGGTGATGGAGATGACGTTGGTCGGGATGTAGGCCGAGATGTCGCCGGCCTTGGTCTCGATGACCGGGAGCGCGGTGAGGGAGCCGCCGCCCAAGGCGTCGGACAACTTGGCCGCCCGCTCGAGCAGACGGGAGTGCAGGTAGAAGACGTCACCCGGGTAGGCCTCGCGCCCCGGTGGCCGCCGGAGGAGAAGGGAGACCGATCGGTAGGCCTCAGCCTGCTTCGAGAGGTCGTCGTAGATGATCAGCGCGTGCTCGCCGTGTTCCATCCAGTGTTGGCCCATGGCGCAGCCGGCGTAGGGAGCGAGGTACTTGTAGGGGGCCGGGTCGCCCGCCGAGGCCACCACGACCACGGTGTACTCGAGTGCGTTGTGGCTCTCGAGCGTGGCCACGGTCTGGGCCACCGACGAGTTCTTCTGGCCGATGGCCACGTAAATGCACTTCACGCCCTGGCCGGCCTGGTTGATGATGGTGTCGACGGCCACGGTGGTCTTGCCCGTCTTGCGGTCACCGATGATGAGCTCGCGCTGGCCTCGGCCGATGGGGGTCATGGCGTCGATGGCCTTGATGCCGGTCTGCAGGGGCTCCGACACGGGCTGACGACCGACGATGCCGGGCGCCTGCACTTCCATCCGGCGGGTCTCGGTCGTGTTGACCGGGCCCTTGCCGTCGATCGGCTCGCCCAGCGCGTTGACCACGCGACCGAGAAGGGCGTCGCCTACCGGCACGGTCTGGATGCGGCCGGTGGCCTTGACCGTCTGCTCCTCCTCGAGGCTGTCCACCTCGCCCAGCACCACGGCGCCGATGGTGTCCTCGTCCAGGTTCAGGGCCAGGCCGAGCGTGCCGTCCTCGAACTCGAGCAGCTCGTTGACCGCGGCGCCGGGGAGGCCCGACACGCGGGCGATGCCGTCACCGACCTCGACGATGCGACCGATCTGCTCGGTCCCGACGGCCGGGGTGTACTCCTCGACGTTGCGCTCGAGCGCCTTGGTGATCTCGCTGGCGTCGATGGTCAGCTCTGCCATCAGTTTGCTCCTTCTTCTCTCGAACTCTGGCCGCGGCGGCCGAACCCGGACGGCTCCCAGCCGGCCGGGGCGAAGTGCTCACGCAGGGCGTCGAGCCTGCCTCGGGCCGTGGCATCCACCTGGAGGTCGCCGATTTGGATGAGCGCACCGCTGAGCAGCGACTCGTCCACCTCCACTTGCAGCTCCACCGGCACGCCGGCCAGCGCACCCAGGGAGTCGGTCAACTCAGTCCGTTGGGCGTCGTCGATCGGGGCGGCGGCCCGCACTCGGGCAATGCGCCAACCCCGGGCCTGCGCCGTTTGCTCGACCAGGTGGTCGAGCGTGCCCACGAAGTCGCGGGCCCGGCCGCCCACGACGGTGTAGCGAACCAGGGCCAGTGTCGTGTCGGCGACCTTGCCGGACAGGAGTTGGGTCACCACGCCCACCCGCGCCTCGACCGCCAGGTCCCGGTCGGTGAACGCGCCGCGCAGGGCCGGGGTGGCCTCGACCACCCGGGCGAACCGGAACAGGTCGTCCTCGAGCGACTCGAGCTGCCCGGTGGTCATGTCCTCGTAGAGCGCGGTGGCGAAGCCTGCCACCCGCTTGCGAGCCGCCAACAGGCTGAGCGGCGGCTCCTCGTCCAGTCCCTCAGAGAGGTGACGCACCCGGATGGCCAGCCAGGCGAGGGCCGACGCCGTCTCCTGCGCCGGGACCGCGCCGGACGCGAAGGCGGCGAGCCGGCGCGCCTCGGGCGTCACCTTGCCCTCGAGCAGGTCCAGCATCACGGCCCGGCGTGACGGGCCTGGGACGGCGGTGTCGCTCAGCGCGGCCCGCAGCTGCGGGTTGGACATGACGAGTTGTTCGATCGCTTCGAGGTCGACCGCGGCGGGTCCGAGCGCGGCCGAGCCGGCCACTTCGGTGACCGCGGCCGTGTAGCCCTGAAGCGTGGGGTTCACTGGCGCGCCCCCGCAGCGGCGGCGCCACCCGACGTGTCGGCCCGCAGCGCGGCGACCGCCTCGTCGATGAGGTCCCGGTGCGCCTCAGCATTGACCTCACGGCCGATGACCCGCTCGACGACCTCCATGACGATCTCACCCATGCGCGAGGCCGCCTCCTCGACCGCCCGCTGGCGCGCCAGGGCGATCTCGACGTCGGCGTTGCCCACCACGCGGTCGTACTCGCTCTGTCCCCGCGCCTGAGCATCCGTCTTGACCTGCTCAGCCGTGCGGTTCGCGGTTGCCACGATCTCGCGGGCCTGCTGGCGCGCCTGCTCGAGCACCGCCCGGCGCTCGTCGTCGGCCGCTTCGGCGTCGGAGCGGGCCTGATCGGCCGCCTCGAGTGAAGTGCGGATCTTCTCCTGGCGCTCAGCGATCGCCTTGTTGATGGGTGGCAGCACCCATTTGTAGATGGCGAGGATCAGCACAATAGAGACGATCAGCTCAATGAAGAACGTCCCGTTCGGCAGAAGGAATATGCCTGCTGTGGTCATGTTGCTCTCGGTCTCCGGGTTCGGTCCGGGTGTTGACGGATCACTAGGGCCAGCTCCGGACTAGGCGATGCTCTTCGCCGCGAAGACGTAGACGAACACCACCATGAAGAGCAGGTTGATGAAGTACATGGCTTCCACGAGGCCGACCGTCAGGAAGAAGTACTGACGGGCCTTCGCCTCGATCTCGGGCTGGCGGGCGATCGCCGCGATGGTCTGCGATCCGGCCAGGCCGTCACCGACGGCAGCGCCGATGGCGCCACCACCCAGGGCCAGCCCGCCGCCGACGAGGGCGCCGGCGATTCGAACTGCACCTTCGATTGTGTCTGCTGCCATTTCTGTTTCTCTCCTTTTTCGAGACCGTGCTGCGAGACGAGCGGACTAGTGACTGTCCTTCGCCATGCCCATGCCCATGTACATGATCGTGAGCAGGGCGAAGATGAAGGCTTGGATCGCCCCGATGAACAGCTCGTCGAACGGCTTCCAGATCAGGAGGCCGATCCACGACGCATAGGGCGGAATCAGGGTGACGATGACCGCGATCATCAGCACGCCCGAGAAGATGTTGCCGAAGAGTCGGAAGGTCAGGGTGATCGGCTTGGTGATCTCTTCGATGATGTTGATCGGGGTGAGCGCGGCGTAGGGCTGGGCGTAGTGCTTGAAGTACCCGCCCACCCCGCGGGCCTTGACCGAGTTGTAGTGCTGCAGCACGAACACAATCAGGGCGAGGGCCAGCGGCAGGTTCACGTCGCCGGTGGGCGGGGCCAGGAATCCCGGGTCGCCGCTCGGGACGAAGGCCAGCCAGTTACACACGAGGATGAACAGGCCGACAGTCACGCCCAGGCCCACGAATTGCGCGCCTTCGGGACCGATGGCCGAGGCGGCCAGGTCGGAGACCTGCTCGACCACCACCTCCCAGAAGAGCTGCAGCTTGCCGGGCACGCCTGACGTGACCTTGCGCCGCATGAGCAGGCCGAGACCGAGCACGATCCCCGCCGCGATCAGCGTGGTCCACACGACGTCGAGGTAGATGGTCAGCCCGCCCACCCGCACCACGCCATGGTGGTCACCGATGGTGATGTTGCCGCTGGCCAGAATGAAGTGGTTTTTCATTGCAGCCCCTGCGTCACGAGGACGCGGCTCACGTTGATCACGAACAAGATTTGGAAGATGACCAGCCCGGCCACGGCTCCGATGCCGAGGGGACCGTTGATGAGCAGCAGTCCCACCGCGATCAGGGTGATGATGCCAAGACGGGTGACGCTCTTGGTCCCGATGGCCCGGCGGAGGATCTTGCTGTTCTCCTCGCCGTCGGTCTTCAGCTTGGCCACCCCGGCGTCGAGGAAGCGGAGGTTGAGGATCGCCATGCCGAGGCCGATCACGAGGCCGAGCGCAGCCCAATACGACCCGAGGAAGAGGACGATGATGATGCCGGCCGCGCCGACGATGAGCGAGGAGATCACGGTGCGCCGGAGCACCTTGGCCAGCGCGTTGCCGCCGATATCGGAGAGCCCGTCGAGCATGTTCATCTGCGACCTCCCTCAGTAAGGCGCTGGCCTAGAGGTACGTGCGGATCTGCTTGACGACACTGAATGCGGCCACGGCCAGTCCGAGCGCCAGACCGATCAGCAGGAACAGGGGTGCGGTGTGCAGCGCGCCGTCCACCAGGACGCCGACCAGGACGCCGAGACCCACGCAGACCGCGGCCGACAGGCCCATGTTCAGGAACGCCACAGCTCCAGGGAGGGGCTTGGGATCCTTCGATTCTTGGGATGGGTCGGGCTGACTCACCAGGGGCGCGCACGACGACGCTCAGAAAACTGCGCATGCGACTGCTCCCCCCCTATGCGGTGCGTGGCGCGCCGAAGTCCAACGTCCGAGGTGCCCAGGCGGCAGCACGGAACGAGGCGAGGTGGACGGGGTACACAGCGGTAATCATCGCATCCCGGCCCAGATCGCGTCCAAACGGTCACGAAGGAAACCGAACGACCTCGTTTTCCCGCTCAGCCTCGTCCAAGGACGCAGGAATTACCTGGTCGGAGGCCTCGTCGTCGTCCTCTCCATTTCCCGCGCCGCAAGCCGGGATGGAAGAACGTGTAGAGGGCGACTCCGAGGGCGGCCGCTCCCAGCGGAATGATGGCGTTCACCTGGTGGACGAAGAGGGGAAAGAGGAGGAAGCCCGAGAGCACCGCGGTCCAGGCCCACAGGATGATGACGCTGCGCCGCGGCCCGTGCCCGAGCCGGAGCAGGCGGTGGTGGATGTGCTCCTTGTCCGGTGTGTCGAAGCCCTGCCCCCGCGCCGTACGCCGGATGAAGGCGAAGGCCATGTCGACCAGGGGCACGCCGAGAATGAAGAGCGGGATGAAGAACGGAGCGAAGAAGAAGTAGGTCACACCCGAGATCGGCACGTCCGGGGGGACCCGCCCGCTGATGACCATGGTGGAGGCGGCCATCAGCAGGCCCAAGAAGAGCGCTCCCGCATCGCCCATGAAAATGCGGGCCGGGTTGAAGTTGAAGGGCAGGAAGCCCAGGCAGATCCCGCAGGCGATGGTCGCCACGAGAGGGCCGATGTTGTCGCTCGGCAGGAGGCCGAACTCCATCAGGCGCAGCCCGTACACGGCCAAGGTGCCGCCGGCGATGGCCACCACCCCGGCGGCCAGCCCGTCCAGGCCGTCGATCAGGTTCACCGCGTTGGTCAGGCAAATAACCCAGACCGCCGTGATGAGCGGAACGATCCCAGGAGTGAGCACGAAGAAACCAGCCAGAGGGATCTTCAGCTGGTACATCGTCACGCCGGCGAAGTAGAGGATGCTCGCCGCCAGGACCTGGCCAGCCATCTTGGCGGGCGCCGACATGTCCCGGACGTCGTCGATCAAGCCCACCGCGAACATCGCGCCCGCGGCCAGCACCACGCCCAGCATCTCCGGCGAATCCTGGAACATGTGGCTTTGGCGGAACGGCGGCAGCGTGGCTGCCGCCAGGACCGCGACCAGGAATCCCAGGAACATCGCGGCACCGCCGCCATAGGGAATCGGCTTCTTGTGCACGCTGCGATCGCTCGGATGAGCCACGTAGCCCATCTTCAACGCGAAGCGCTTGGCGGGGACCGTGCACGCCGCCGTCACCCCCGCCGCAATGGCGAGGACGGCGCAGTACCAGCCAATGTCGGGCATGTCCTAGCTCACGAGATCGGGATAGGGCGGGAAGGCGGCACAGAGGTCGGCCACCTCCCGGCGGATCGCCGCGATCTCGCCCTCGTCGGTTCGGGCCTTGAGCGTGCGCGCAACCAGCCCGGCGACCACCACCATCTGGGCGGGGCCCATGCCGGCGGTGGTCTCGGCCGCCGTACCCATGCGCAGGCCCGACGTGAGGAACGGCGAGCGCGGGTCGTCCGGGATCGTGTTGCGGTTCAAGGTGATGCCGGCCCGGTCCAGCACCTCCTGCGCCTCCTTGCCGGTGAGCTCGGCGTCGAACGGACGCAGGTCGACCAGGAGCATGTGGTTGTCGCTGCCGCCCGACACCAGCCGGAAGCCCTGAGCGGCCAGCGCTGCGGCCAGGGACGACGCGTTCTCGACCACCGCCGCGGCGTACTGCCGGAATTCGGGCTGGGCCGCCTCGGCGAAAGCCACCGCCTTCGCCGCGATCACATGCTCGAGCGGACCCCCCTGAAGGCCGGGGAAGACCGAGCTGTCGATCTTCTTGGCCAGGTCGTCGCCGCAGAGGATGGCCCCGCCCCTCGGGCCGCGCAGTGTCTTGTGCGTGGTCAGGGTGACAACGTCGGCCACGCCCACCGGGCTCGGGTGCACGCCGCCTGCGATCAGCCCCGCCGGGTGCGCCGCGTCGAACATGAAGTAGGCGCCCACCGAGTCGGCGATCTCCCGGAACGGCAGCGGGTCGATGACACGGGAGTAGGCGGTGGAACCGGCGACGATGAGGGCCGGCTTCTCGGTCTTGGCCAGGTGCGCCACCTGGTCGAAGTCGATGACCTCACCCGGTGCGGCCGGGTCGCTGGACTCGGGCGTGACGCCATAAGAGACGAAACGCCAGAACTTCGAGACGATCGAGGCGGGCGACCCGTGGGTCAGGTGACCGCCATGGTCGAGCCGCATCGCCAGGATGGTCGCCCCCGGCTCGACCAAGGCCTGGTAGGCGGCCAGGTTGGCGTTGGCCCCGGCGTGGGGCTGCACGTTCGTGTGCTCGGCGCCGAAGAGCGAGGTGGCCCGGTCGCGGGCAAGGTTTTCGACCTCGTCGATGATGCGGTTCCCGCCGTAATACCGCTTGCCCGGGTAGCCCTCCGAGTACTTGTTGGTGAGAACCGAGCCCGACGCGGCCAGGACGGCCGGCGAGGTGAAGTTCTCCGAGGCGATCAGCTGCAGCGTGGTCTGCTGGCGGTGCAACTCCTGCCCGATGAGGTCGGCCACCTCCGGATCGGCGGACAGCGCGGTCTCGTAGCTGCTCATATCGTCCCTTCCGCTGGAATCAGGTGGGCGAGCTCGCGGTCGAGGTCAGCCAGCTTGGCGATGCGCCCGTCGTGCCGACCGTGCTCTTCGAGAGCTCCGAGGAATGCGCTCAACGCATCGAGCGCGACCGTAGCGCCCGTGATCCGTGCCCCGAAGCACACCACATTGGCGTGGTTGTGCCGCTTGGCCAGCGTCGCCGTCGTCACGTCGTGCACCACGGCGGCGCGGACACCGGGCACTTTGTTCGCCGCCATGGAGATGCCGATCCCGGTCCCGCAGACGCACACACCGAGGTCGGCGTCGCCTTCGGCCACCGCTCGGCCGACCGCCGCTCCGTAGTCCGGATAGTCGACGGAGGCGGCGCCGTCATGGGTGCCGACATCGGCGACGTCGTGCCCCTGTGCTGCAAGTTCACCCCGCAGGATCTCCTTCAGGTCGAAACCGGCATGGTCCGAGCCGACGGCGACGCGCATGGAAATTGAGTCTACCGACAGGCCAGGGAGGCCCCGAGGCTCACCCGGTACGCTCCTCGGACCATGGCTCTCGACCCGCGCACGCCGGTGGTCGTCGGCGTCGGTCAGGTCGTGACCCCGGCCGATGCCGGGCTCGGCCCGGACGAGCGGCCAGAGCCGGTCGAGCTCATGGCCAGAGCACTGCGGGCGGCCGCTGAGGATTGTGACGGAGCTGCCAGCGGCGGTGCGGCAGCAGCTGGGAACTCGCTGCTGGCGCGGGCGGACAGCCTTCGGGTCGTCGTCCCGCTGGGCTGGCACACGATCAACCCGGCCCTCCAGGTGGCAGCACGCCTCGGCTACGCCGAGGGAGACGAGCCGGCGCAGCTCATGCTCTCGGCGGTCGGGGGCAATACGCCCCAGGCCCTCATGCATGACTCCTGCCTTGCCATCAGCAAGGGTGAGCTCGACGTCGTGCTCGTCACGGGCGCCGAGGCCATGTACACCCGCGCCCTCTCGCGCCGTGCGGCCACGCGCGCCCGGCTCGACTGGGCCGAGCAGCCGGCGGACACCGTGACGCCGACCATGTTCGGGGTGGACAAGCCCGGCGCCACCGATTTCGAAATGAACCGGGGCGTCCTGCTCCCGATTCACGCCTATCCCCTCTTCGAGAATGCGCTGCGCGCCGCCAACGGCTCGAGCCTGCCCTCCCACGCCGCCGCGCATCGGCGGCCTGTGGTCTCGCTTCAGCCAGGTCGCCGCCGCGAACCCCTACGCCTGGATCCGCCAGCCCCGCTCCGCCGAAGAGATCGTCACGGTGACCCCGGAGAATCGGATGATCTCATTTCCCTATCCCAAGCTCTGCACGGCGAACCTGCAGGTGGACCAAGGCGCTGGGTACATCGTCTGCTCGGTCGAAGCAGCGCGGGCAGCCGGGGTGCCCGAGGAGCGCTGGGTCTTCCCACAGTCCGGTGCCGACGCCAACGACCACTGGTACATCTCGCACCGTCCCGATCTCCACCGCTCCCCCGCCATCCGCCTGGCCGGCGCCGCCGCCCTTGAACTGGCCGGCCTCGGCATCGACGACGTCGACCTTGTCGACCTCTACTCCTGCTTCCCCGTCGCGGTGCAGATGGCCGCATCCGAGCTGGGGCTGGCCATCGACGACCCCGCCCGGCCGCTGACGTTGACCGGGGGCCTGACCTTCGGCGGCGGACCGGGCAACAACTACACGACGCACGGCATCGCCTGCGCCGTCCAGGCCCTCCGGGCGGCGCCGGGTGCCCACGCGCTGGTGAGCGGACTCGGCTGGTTCGCCACCAAGCATTCCCTCGGCGTCTACGGGACCGAGCCGCCGGCCCACGGTGGACCGTTCGCCTGGCACGACGCGCAGGCCGAAGTGGACGCGCTGCCGCGCTGCAACGTCGATCCGGAGGCCAGCGGCTCTGTGCGAATCGAGACCTACACGGTCTCCTTCGACCGGGATGGCGAGCCCGAGCGTGGCATCGTCGCCTGCCGGACTGCGGACGAAGTCAGGGCCTGGGGCAACATCACCGACGCCGACACCCTGGTCGAGCTGTGCTCGGCGGAGGGCGTGGGTCGAGACGGCACGCTGGACGCCGACGGCGGCCTGACCCTCAGGGGCTGAAGCCGAGAGAATTTGCTCGCTGTCCACCGTGTCGTCGGGCGCCGTTCACCGTCGGGGTTTAGCGTGTCTTGATCAGCCAGGGTCGGGGCCCACCCCGACAGCTGGCCGGTGACGAAGGGAGGATCCAATGCGTCGACACCCCCGGCCGGTCCAGCGAAAAGGCCGCCACCTCGGGATCGGGCGGGGACTTCCCGCCACCGCCTTGGCAATCGTGGCGGCAGGGGCCGGTGCGCTGGCAATCAGCCCCGCGGGCGGTTCCCTCGCGGGTGCGTCGACGACGTCGACTCAACGTGTTGTCCTGACCAACCAGAGCAACGGCTCCACGACGATCGTCACGAAGGGTGAGCAGGTCGTGGTGCGGCTGAAGAGCGACGGATTCGACTGGACGGAAGCATCGGTCATCAACGCGTCGGCCGAGAACGTGCTGGTGAAGGAGTCCGGCTACGTGTCGTCGGGTGGATCGTCCATCACCAAGTTCCTGGTGGTCGGCTACGGCACGGCGACGCTGCAGGCGACCGGCACGGAGAAGTGCTCCGAGAGCCCGCCGGTCTGCGACCCGCTCTTGACCCACTGGAGCGCCAACGTGGTTGCACCCGCCCAGGACCCACCTCCCCCAGCGGCCTGAGCGGACGGACGATCGGTGGCGATGGCCGAACCGGATCAGGTGGTTTCGCCACGTCCAGGTGAGAGTCGTCCTTGTTTGTGAGGGTCAGGTCTTGGTGAGGGCGAAGGTGAACGTACCGGTCCCCAGTCCCGACCCGCTGTCGTCGTCGACGAGCACGGTCCAGGTGCCCATGCTGTCCAAGGCACACGTCACGGCGTCGGCCGGCGACGCGCAGGCCGACGTTCCCGCTGGCCGGAAGAAGTCGATCAGCGGTGCGAGCGTTCCCTTCAGGGACGTGAGCGTGGCCGTGTCGGTCTGACCCGACTTTCCGGAGAAGTCGAAGCAGGCCACGTCTCCTGCGCCCGGCACAGAACCGCCGACCTTGGCGCCGCCCGCGGTGACCGCGGTGCAGTGCTTGGGTCCGGTCATACGCTGGATGTAGAGCACGAACGATCCCTTGGTCTGTCCCGACTCCGAGTACAGGACGAGCGTCTGCGACCCTGCCGACGCGAGCGGGCACTCGAGTGTCCCGTTCGCGTCACACTGCACCGAGCCTGTGGGCGACGTCTCGAGTGCGGAAGGGATGGTCAGGCTCCCCGAAGTCCCCGTGCTCCGAGCGAAAAGGAAGTCGCCCGACGAAGCGTTGAACGTGAAGCAGTCAAACGACGCCTTCTTGGCGATCTTGCCCGTGATCGCGTGGCCGTACGTGATGGGAGTGCAACCCACGCCGCCGTCGAGCCTCTGGAGTGACAGGCGGAAGTCGCCGGTGTGCGTTCCGGAGGAATCCGACACCTGCAATGTCCACGTGCCCGATCCCCCCGAGGGCACCGCACATTCGGTCGCTCCCCCGTAGGGACCGGCGCAGTTCGAGATGGGACCGGGCCGGAAGAAGTCGAAGAAGAGTCCGAGGCTGCCGGATGTGACAGCCATGTTCAGCCAGACGACGTCTCCGGGTGCGGTGGTGAAGGTGAAGCACGCGTCAGCACCTGCGCTGGCGACGGAGCCGGCGATGGATTTGGTGCCGTAACTGATGGGCGTCGTCGTCGAGCAGGTCACTGAGGTCCGGGGCGCGACCGCGCCAGCCCGAGCGGTCGCACCGGAAGTGGCAAGGACTGGGACAACCAGCGAGACGAGAAGGGCCGCGACCGCTATGCACAGGGTTGCCGCCCACTTGGTGGACCACCTCGTGAGCATTGAAACTGAGTATGTGCTGAACCCGATACCCCGTCAAGGTTGCGTGACGGTCCTACCATGCGGCGATGGCTACAAACGCAGAGGACCCGGTGCACGGTGTGCGCCTCGTCGTATCGCTCTACCGGGAGTTCGAGCAGGTGGCGCGCAAGGGTGACCTCAGCATGGCGCAGTACCGGACGCTGCTCTATCTCCTTGGTGGCTCGCGACGAGCAGGCGAACTGGCGGCAGCCAACGCGGTGACCAAACCAACCGTCTCGGCAATGATCAACGCACTTCGCCAGCAGGGTTGGGTGGCCGACGCGGTGGACGAGACCGGTGACGGCCGGGTGACCCGGGTCGAACTCACCGAGGCGGGCCGGCGGCGATTGGAGCGTTTCGAGGCCGAGCTGGCCCAGCGCATGGAGGAGCTGTTGCCGGGCACCGACCGCACCCAGGTCAGGCGGTTCTTCGGCGAACTCCAGGCGGCGCACCGGGGCACGCGGGAAGAGCGCCTGCGGGGTGTCTTCGACTCAGATCATTGAAAGAGCGGCGAGGGAGGCCTTGCCAAAGGACGGCAGTCGGGGATATAGTTCGATTGATCTAACTATCTCGTCGAAGTCGGACGGGGAAGGGGTGGAGACGTGCCACACGATCTGGTCATCAGGGGCGGCCACGTGGCAGACGGGCTCGGTGGCGAGCCGATGCCGGCCGATGTGGCAGTCGACGGCACCACTATCAGCGCCGTAGGGACGGTGCCCGAGCGGGGACGGGCCGAGATCGAGGCCGACGGGCTTTTGGTCACCCCCGGGTTCGTCGACATCCACACGCACTACGACGGACAGGCCACCTGGGACGCCCGCATGACGCCGTCGAGTTGGCACGGCGTGACCACCGCCGTCATGGGCAACTGCGGCGTGGGCTTCGCACCGGTACGGCCCGACGCACACGACCGTCTCATCTCCCTGATGGAGGGCGTCGAGGACATCCCGGGCGCGGTGCTCGACGAGGGGATCGAGTGGACCTGGGAGTCGTTCGGCGAGTACCTCGACGCGGTCGAACAGCGACCACACGACATCGACCTGTGCGCACAACTCCCCCACGGCGCTCTTCGCCTCTACGTCATGGGGGAACGGGCTGCCCGCTTGGAGGATGCAACGCAGGACGACGCGGCGGCCATGCGCGGCCTGGCGACGGAAGCATTGCGCGCCGGTGCCGTCGGCTTCTCCACCTCGCGCACGTTGAACCATCGCACGGCGACGGGCGATCCCACCCCTTCGCTCCGAGCCCGGGTGGACGAGCTCGAGGCGATCGCGCTCGGCGTGGCCGACGCGGGCCACGGCGTGATCGAGCTCATTTCGGACTTCTCTCCAGACGCCGACAGCGAGTTCGCTCTGGTGCGGCAGATCGTCGAGCGTTCAGGCCGCCCGCTGTCGCTCTCGCTGGCGCAGAACAACCGGCAGCCTGACGCGTGGCGTGATCTGCTGCGCCGGATCGAGGAGGCGGTGGCCGAAGGGCTGCCCATCCGGGCGCAGGTGGCACCACGCGCCGTCGGAGTGTTGATGGGACTGCAGTCCACGTACCACCCCTTCATGCCGTTACCCGCTTTTGGCGAGATCTCCGGGTTGCCCGTCGCGCAGCAGGCCCAGGCGCTGCGGGACCCCACGTTCCGTGCCCGCCTGCTGGACCAGATCCCGGCGCAGGGCGACGGCGCGCCCGGAGGTCGGCGCTTCGCCGACTTCGGACGCCTGTTCCCGTTGGGCGAGGTACCCGACTACGAACCGGCACCGGAGCGCAGCATCGCGCGGATGGCGTCGGCCCAGGACATCGACCCCGCGGCTCTGGCGTTGGACCTCTTGAGCGAGAACGACGGGAGGAACTTCCTCTACACACCGTTCCTGAACTATGCGGAAGGTAACCTCGACGCCTGCGGCGAGATGCTCGCCCACCCCGACACCGTGTTCGGACTCGGTGACGGTGGTGCACACGTCGGTCTCATCGCCGACGCCAGCTTCCCGACGTACTTCCTCTCGCATTGGGCCCGCGACCGCTCCCACGGACGCCTGCCCGTGGGTCGGGTGGTCGAGCGGCTCACCAGCAGCACGGCCCGGACGGTGGGACTCCACGATCGGGGCGTGATCGCCCGTGGCATGAAGGCGGATCTCAACGTCATCGACTTCGATCGTCTGTCCTGCGAGGCCCCGGTCATGGGCTACGACCTGCCCGCCGGCGGCAAGCGGCTCCTCCAGGGTGCGCGCGGCTACCGGGCGACGATCGTGTCGGGCGCGATCACGTATCAAGACGGAGAAGCGACGGGCGCGCTG
Organism: uncultured Acidimicrobiaceae bacterium; assembly: GCA_963726855.1. Taxonomy (GTDB): domain Bacteria; phylum Actinomycetota; class Acidimicrobiia; order Acidimicrobiales; family RAAP-2; genus Bog-473. The sequence goes on along the minus strand of CAVSEB010000002.1, from coordinate 451,610 downwards.
CCCGGGCGCCTCGTACGCGGCGGCCGCGACACTGCCGCCGCCTGACGCAGAAGGAGCACCGATGAGCACGACGACGCTGCACCAACTCGAGCCCGCAGCCGAATGGCGGGCAGCGGACGTGGCCGAACCCGAGTCGTGGACGTTGCGCCTGACCCCCGAGGACCAGGAGGAGCTGGCGGGCGCGCTGGCCGCGGCCAAGGCCAAGAGCACCGACCCACTCGACCTCGGAAAGGACGACTTTCCGCTCCAGGGTCTGGCCACCAAGCTCCAGGGCGTCGTCGACGTCCTGTTGAACGGGCGCGGCTTCATGCGCATCGCAACCCTGGACGTCGACCGCTACGCCGACGACGACCTCACCCTCCTCTACTGGGGCATCGGCCTCCACCTCGGGGAGCCCTGGGCCCAGAACAAGCACGGCCATGTGCTGGGCGACGTGACGGATCAGGGGAAGACCATCGACGACCCGACCGTGCGCGGCAACGAGCTCGGCGGCATCGCACTCGACTACCACACGGACGGGTCGGACCTGGTGGGGCTGCTCTGCCTGCGCACCGCGCGCACCGGCGGCCTGTCGTGCGTGGCCAACGCGGTGGCCATTCACAACCAGCTGGTGCGCGAGCACCCCGACCTGGCCGCCGCGCTCTATGACCCGATGCCCTACGACGCCAGAGGAGAACAGGCCACGGGCACGCGCGCCTTCTATGCCATCCCCGCCTTCACCGAGCACGCCAGCCGCCTCTTCGTCCGGTTCATCCCGCAGTACATCTTGGCGTCGCAACGCCATGCCGACGCGCCCCGGCTGAGCGCGGAAGCCCGCACGGCCATCGCCACCGTCTCGGAGATGGCGAACGATCCCGACTTCAACGTCTACATGGACCTGCTGCCCGGCGAGATGCAGTTCATCAACAACTACCACGTGCTCCATGGCCGAACCGCGTACGAGGACGACGTGGCGCACGGGTACAAGCGCCACCTGAAGCGCCTGTGGTTGGCCACCCACGCGCTGACCGACCGCCCGGCGCATTTCGCCGCGCTGGGCCGACGCACGCATTGGGAGGCCAAACGGTCGGTGAGCACGCTGCCGGCCGTCGAGCGGTCCTCGACCGGTTCCTGAGGCACGCACCCACGCCGACACGCAGGCGCAGCGTGGCGACGTCGCGATGGCGGCGTCACCCTGAACTGAGCAGACTTCGGGAGTGAGCTACTACGAGGACCAGGTCGTGCCCCGACTCATCGACGTCATGCTGGGCACCAAGGCGGTGGGCCAGCTGCGTCAGCAGGTGGCGTCAACTCTCTCGGGAGAGGTGCTCGAGGTCGGGTTCGGCTCGGGCTTGAACGTGCCGTACTACCCGCCGGCGGTCACGCGCGTGCAGGCGGTGGACCCGGCGGTGGTCGGGCGCAAGCTGGCCTCCAAGCGGATCGCAGCCAGCCGGATACCTATTGAGTTCGTCGGTCTCGATGGCGAGCACCTGCCGGTCGAGTCGGGCAGCATCGACCATGTCCTCATCACGTGGACGATGTGCACGATTCCCGACATTGAGTCCGCGCTCTCCGAGATGCGCCGCGTGCTGCGCCCGGGCGGGCAGATGCACTTCATCGAGCATGGCCTGGCGCCCGACGCCAAGGTGGCCAAATGGCAACACCGCCTCAACCCGCTCGAGAATCGCCTGGCCGGAGGCTGCAACTTGGACCGTCCGATCGACACACTGATTGAGAACGCAGGCTTCTCCTTCGACGAACTCAAGAGGTTCTACGGGAAAGGGCCCAAGTCGTTCTCCTACTTCTATGAGGGTGTGGCCTCCCTCGCCTGACGATGGACCGCATCGCCATTGTGGGTCCGGTGGCCTCCGGCAAGACGTGGCTCGCCCGGCATCTCGGGCGCAAGCTCGGTCTCCCCGTGTTCGACCTCGACGACTACTACTGGCGAGCCCGACCGATCCCGACCGAGGAGGAGTGGGTCGAGAAGCACTGCGAATTGATCGGTCGTGATCGATGGATCATCTCGGGTGATTATCGGGCGGTCGCCCCGTCCCGCTTCAGGGCAGCCGACGTCGTGATCTGGCTCGACCTTCCACGGCACATCTGTCTGTCCCGAGTCACCCTGAGGAAAATAAAGGGCAACCCGGCGCCTCTCCTCGAGTGCTGGCGCTGGATCTGGCGCTACCCGGAACACGGCAGGCGCGAGACAGCCGCGACATTGGCCGAACCGACACTCACCTGTACCGTCAATCGGCTGCGCAACTCTTCGGAGGTGACGTCGTTTCTCGCATCGTTGAAGAGCTGATCTCCGCTCGAGCCCTGAGAGTGTCGACGGACCTAGTTCTCGCGAGACGGAGTCTCGGCACAGGCCGCATTGGCGAGTGCGGCCACTAGGCGATTGACATCCGCCCGTGCGGCGGCGTCCGATAGTCGCCCGTCCTCGCCCACCGACGAGCCGGAAACCGGGACGTCGCCACAAGCCTCGGAGATGACGTGCGCATGGGCGTACTCGAGCACGACTTCCAGTGACTCGTATGTCAGGTGCGCCCCCCGAGGCGAACAGTTGATCCAACCCACTGGCTTCTCGTAGACCGATCGGGGCTGGTCGTCGCCGATCAACCATTCCAGGAGGTTCTTGAGGGCCCCCGGCATCGCACCGGCATATTCCGGTGTCGAGAACATGATGGCGTCGGCCCGATGCACGGCGTCACGGAGGCGCTGGACGGCTTCAGGCGGTGCGTCCTCGTCGTCGTCAGGGTTGAAGTGCGGGAGTTCGGCAAGCTCGTGGTAGAGGACACAGTCAGTGTCGGGCGCAGCATCCATCTGCGCCGTCCGCAGGACGGCAGTGTTCGTCGAGGCGCGCCGCACGCTTCCCGAGACCAACAGGATCGAACAGGTCACCAACAGGACAACAGCTGACGGGTCGTCGCTCTTCCCCCACCCACTTTGACGGTTGGTGGTCCGGCCGCGTCCGCGCGAAAGAACCAGTGCTCGCAATCGAAACATGTGGAAGGACGGCCCGGCAGAGGGCCCGCCTGGTGGACCGCTTACTCGCCCCGGCGCGTGGTTCGGCTGAACAGCTTGCGGCGGGCGCTCATGGCCATGGTGGCGTCGATGAAGTTCGACGGCAGGGCACCCTCGCGGAGAACCCGGACCGGGGACACCGTGGCATCGACCAGAGTGGGTGGATCCCCCTCGCGCCGGCCGCCGTCGACCACGAGGGCCACGTCGGTGGCGTCGAAGGCGTGGGCGACTTCGGACGCGTCGTTGAAGTTGAGTGGAACGGTGCGCCACGGCCCGTGCTCCTTGCACAGGCGGCGTAGAGCTCGTCCGTCGGGCATGCCGACGGTCACGGCCCATGAGTGCGTCGGTGTCTCGTCCTCTTGGTCGAAGAGCTGCACCGCCCCCTCGTCGGAGTCATTCGGCGCGGGGCAGGAAGACGTCGACCGGTCCGGGCCAGCAGCGCTCGAGGAGCTTGTCCACCTCGGTGGACCAGCCCGAGGTCAACGCCCGGACGTCACTGCGCTGCCCGACCGCGTAGTGCGGTCCGTCCGGGTCGGCGGCCAGCGCCTCGAGGCGTGCCTCTGCCCCTGGAGCGTCGAGCTGGACGGCCAAGCAGTACCCGCCAATGGCCGGCACCGCTACCACGGCACCGCCGGCCAGGGCGTTGCCGATCTCCGCGGCACCACTGCCCACGACGGGCGGTTCGTCCAAGCCCCTGGTCCTGCCGCTGTCCGTGACGTCCGCCATGCTCTCTTCCCCTAGTTCGCCGCCCGAGCGACCAGCGCCCGGGGCCTTCGAGCCAGGTCCCGCTCGATCCGCACGTCCCCGTAACCGATCCGAGAGGCCAGCGCACTGGCGGCGTCGGCCTGGTGTGGTGCCATCTCCAAGACGACAGTACCGGGCCGACCCAACCAATCCAGGGATTGCAACAAGAGTTTCTCCACGTCGTCCAGCCCGGCCGTGCCGTCGCTCGCCGCTCCGGCCACCAGGGCGGCGCGTGGCTCCTTCCGCACGTCGGGATCGAGGTGCGCGCCACTCCTCCTCGCTCACATAGGGCGGGTTGGCCACGACCAGGTCAACGCATGCCGTGCAGCTCGGCTGGCAGGGCGCCCAACCAGTCACTCTCGAGCACCGTGACGAGCGGCCAGGCACCGCGGTGGCGCGCCCGGACTGTCTCGAGGTTGGCCGCCGCTACCTCCAGCGCGTCCAGGCTGGCGTCGACGGCCCACACCGATGCGGTTCTTTCGAGGCCAAGTTCCGCCGCCAACGAGAGCGCGATGGCACCCGATCCCGTACCGGCGTCGACGATTACCAGGCCTCGGTCGCCGCTCAGGCGTCGAGCCTCGCCCAGCGCCACCTCGACCACCTGTTCGGTCTCGGGCCGAGGAATCAGCACCCGCGGGTCGACCAGCTAGGTCGAGCGAACGAAAGGGCCAGTGGCCGAAGACGTACTGCAACGGCTCGCCCGCGGCGCGGCGGATCGCCATGGCGCGGGCCGCCGCGATCACCGCAGGGTCGAGCGGGCCGGTGGGCACGTCGGGCTGGACCGAGGAAGACGCCCAGGCCGAGGGCCTCGTCCACCACGAAGCGGGCCTCGTGGGGCGCGCCGAGCATCTCGGCCAACTCGGCCACCAGCGCCCCCCGCGTCACGCCGGCCGCGGCCTCCGGTGAGGCGGCGCTGCCGGGGGACGTCATCAGCCGGCGTCCTCCTGCCCCTCGAGCTGGCGCCCTCGCTTGTCCGCCATCAGGGCATCCGTCAGCTCGATGAGGTCACCCGCCAACACCTGATCCAGCTTGTACAGGGTCAGGTTGATGCGGTGATCGGTGACCCGGTTCTCCTTGAAGTTGTACGTGCGGATCTTGTCGGTGCGGCTTCCCGCCCCGACCTGACCCCGGCGCTGGGCCGACATCTCCGCCTCCTGGCGGTCCTGCTCGGCCTTGAGCAGCCGGGCCCGCAGCACCACCATGGCCTTGGCCCGATTCTGGATCTGGCTCTTCTCGTCCTGCATGGCCACGACCGTGCCGGTCGGGAGGTGGGTGATGCGCACGGCCGAGTCCGTCGTGTTTACCGACTGGCCGCCGGGACCGGTGGATCGGTAGACGTCGATCTTCAGGTCGTTGGGATCGATCTCGATGTCGACCTCCTTCGCCTCGGGCAGGACCGTCACCGTCGCCGTCGAGGTGTGGATGCGCCCCTTGGCCTCGGTCACCGGGACCCGCTGCACCCGGTGGGTCCCGCCCTCGTGCTCCAGTCGGCTGTAGGCGTCGGGGCCCTTCACCACGAAGACGGCCTCGTTGATCCCGTCCTTCTCCGATGCATCCTCGGAGAGCAACTCCACCTTCCACTTCATCACGGCGGCGAAGCGCAGGTACATGTCGTAGAGGTTCCGGGCGAAGAGGTTGGCTTCGTCGCCTCCCACCGCACCGCGGATCTCCATGATCACGTTGCGCCCGTCGTTGGGGTCCTTGGGGAGCAGGAGCGCCTGGAGGTGGTCCTCGAGATGGGCCACCCTGGCCTCGGACTCCTCGAGCTCCTGACGCATGAGCTCGCGCTCGTCGCCCGACGATTCGGTGAGCATTTCGCGGGCCGCCGCCACGTCCTCCCGTGCCGAGCTCAGGTCGTGCCAGGTGTGGACGAGCCCGCCCAGTTCCTTGTGCCGGCGCGACAGATCGCGCAGCTTGTCCTGATTGGTGAGGGTGGCCGGATCGGCCAGGTCACGCTCGACTCCCTCGTACTCGGCCTCGAGCGCGGCCATGCGGTCGTCAAGCATGGGGCCAGGTTACGGCGGGAAGGTTCTGCAGGCGCGGCGCTCGAGGCGCCGCGCCGGGAACTATTCCGATGCCGGAGAGGCCGGCTTCTTGGCCCGGGTCTTGCGCTCGCCGTACCGACGCTGGAAACGCTCCACCCGGCCACCCGAGTCGACCAGCTTCTGCTTGCCGGTGAAGAAGGGGTGGCACTCGTTGCACAGCTCGACGTGGAGATCCGCCCTGGTCGAGTGCGTGACGAACGTGTTGCCGCACGAGCACTTGACCGTGGCCTCTACGTAGTCGGGGTGAATGTCGGTCTTCATGGGGTCTCCAGTCGAATCAGTCTGTGCATTCTAATGGCCGCGTCGTCGCCGTCGGACGGCGAGGGGGTCTTGGGTGGGCTCAGGTCCCCGGACCCTTGGCGATCTCGGCCAGGAATTCGTCGTTGCTGTTCGTCGTCTTGATCTTGTCCATGAGCAGCTCCAGGCCGGCGGCCTCCTTGCCGTCCTTGGCCAGGGCGTTGAGCACCCGGCGCAGCTTCCAGACCTGCTGGAGCTGGCCCCGCTCGAAGAGGAGCTCCTCGTGGCGGGTGGAGCTGGCGTTGACGTCGATGGCCGGGTAGAGCCGGCGCTCGGCCAGCCGGCGGTCGAGCCGGAGCTCCATGTTGCCGGTGCCCTTGAACTCCTCGAAGATGACCTCGTCCATCTTCGAGCCCGTCTCCACCAGGGCGGTGGCCAGGATGGTGAGCGACCCGCCCTCCTCGACGTTGCGGGCGGCACCGAAGAACTTCTTGGGCGGGTAGAGCGCACCCGAGTCGACACCACCGGACATGATGCGGCCGGTGGCCGGCGCGGCCAGGTTGTAGGCCCGGGCCAGCCGGGTGATGCCGTCCAGGATGATCACGACGTCCTGGCCCAGCTCGACCAGGCGCTTAGCCCGCTCGATCGTCATCTCGGCCACTGCGGTGTGCTCGTCCGAGGGGCGGTCGAAGGTGGAGGCGATGACCTCGCCCTTCACCGTGCGCCGCATGTCGGTCACCTCTTCGGGTCGCTCGTCGACGAGCAGGACCATGAGGTGCACCTCGGGATTGTTCGCCTCGATGGAGTGGGCGATCTGCTTCATGACCGTGGTCTTGCCGGCCTTGGGGGGCGAGACGATCATGCCGCGCTGACCCTTGCCGACGGGCGAGAGCAGGTCGACGATGCGCGCCGTCATGTTCTCCTTGTCCTTGTCGCCTGACATCTCGAGATTGAAGCGAGAGTCGGGGAACAGCGGGGTCAAGTCCTCGAAGCGGGGGCGGTTCTTCGCCTCCTCGGGATCCATGCCCGACACGGTGTCGATGCGCAGCAGCGCGGGGTACTTCTCGTTGTTCGAGGCCGGCCGGCAGGCGCCCTCGACGTAGTCGCCCCGGCGCAGCGCGAACTTGCGGGCCTGGCTGATGGAGACGTACACGTCCTTGGACGACGGCAGGTAGCCGTCGCAGCGCAAGAAGCCGTAGCCCTCGTCGCGCAGGTCGAGCATGCCCTTCACCTCGACCATCTCGCCGGTGTAGGGCTGGTCCTGTCCCCCACCGCCCTGAAGCTCGCCACTCTGGGCCACGGTCGCGGCCGCGGCGGCGGCGGCTGCGCCGGTTGCCCAGATCGCCGTCGGGCTGCTGGCGGTTCTGATTCTGGTTGTTGTTGTTGGTTGTTGCGGTTCCGGTTGTTGCCGCCACCACCAGCGCCGCTGCTGTTGTTGTTGAAGTTGTTGTTGTTGTTCTGCTGCCCGTTCTGGTGGGACGGCGCAGTCACGGCGCCGTCGGCCAGCTCGGGCGGCTCGACGAAGACGGCCGGTCCGGAGTCGCCGTTGGACGCCGCTTCCGCCGGGGCCGGGGCCGTCCGGGGCAGGGGCCTCGGCCGCCGGGGCCTCGGTCGCTGGCGCGTCCGTCGGTCGCGGTGGCGGTGTCGCCACTCCCGGAATCGGCGCTGGCGGTGTTGGCCGCGGCACGGGAACGACGGGACGGCTTGGCCGCTCCGTTGGTCTGAGCGCCGGCGGCGTCGCCATTGGTCTGTGCCGCGTCGGATGCCCCGGATGTCACGCCGGTGGCATGGAGAATTTGGTCAATGATGTCGGCCTTCTTCGTCCGGGTCGTCGTCTTGAGCGACATGGCCTGGGCGATGGCACTGAGCTCGTCGCGCTCTTTGCCTTCGAGAACCGATCGTTCGAGCTGCTGTTCCGCAGTCATCGGGCTCCTCTTCTGGGAGGTTCGCCAGCCGGGATATTTGCCCGCGTCTGGCAAGGAAATTTCAAGGAGGCGGAGGGCTTGCGTGTGAAGACCCTCCCCCAAGGATCACCGCTGCGTCTTGCTCTCCCGGGATCGCTTGTACCCGCGGAAAGCGCTTCGAAGCGCAGTGGGGATGTCCTCACTGTAGCCGGAAGCGGCCGGTTATGCCAACACCATCCGCTCTTCCTCATCGGGCGACGTTTCTGTCGAGAACGTCACGGACGACGGATTCGGCGCAGTAGGCAGGCTCATAGGGAGATCTCGGCCAGCACGGAACTGAGCCCCGGCTCGATCGACGGTCGGGACCGAAATCGACTTGATGGCCAGGTCGGGGTCCTTGAGCCCGTGCCCGGTCAGCACGCAGACCACGGTCGATCCCGGAGCTACGCCCTCCTTGAGCAGGCCCGCCACCGAGGCCGACGATGCCGCCTCACAGAAGACGGACTCTTCCTTGGCCAAGAAGGTGTAGGCATCGAGGATCTCGTCGTCGGTGACCGCCGTGATGGATCCGCCGGACTCGGATGCGGCGGCCGCGGCCGAGTACCAACTGGCCGGGTTGCCGATGCGGATGGCGGTGGCGATCGTCTCGGGGTTCTCGACCGGGTGGCCAAGCACGATGGGTGCCGCACCTGCGGCTTGGAAACCGAGCATGCGCGGCAACTTGGTCGACCGGCCCGCTTCCCTGTACTGGAGATAACCCCGCCAGTAGGCGGAAATATTCCCGGCATTGCCCACCGGGATGCAGTGGACGTCCGGGGCGTCCCCCAGGACGTCGACGATCTCGAACGCCCCCGTCTTCTGCCCCTCGATCCGGTGCGGGTTCACCGAGTTGACCACGGTGATGGGCGCGTGGTCGGGCAGCTCGCGCACGATGGTCAGCAGCTGGTCGAAGTTGCCCCGTACCTGGAGGACGCGGGCCCCGTGCATCAGCGCCTGGGCCAGCTTGCCCAGCGCGATGTGGCCGTCGGGGATGAGGACGACACAACCCATCCCGGCCCGCGCCGCGTAGGCGGCGGCCGAGGCCGAGGTGTTGCCGGTCGACGCGCACACGACCGCCTTGGCCCCCTCCTCGAGCGCCATCGACATGGCCATGGTCATGCCCCGGTCCTTGAAGCTCCCGGTCGGGTTGGCCCCTTCCACCTTGAGCCACACCTGGGCGCCGACCCGTTCGGAGAGCCGGGGGGCGGGGACCAGCGGTGTGCCGCCTTCGAGCAGGGTGACCACCGGGGTCTTGCCCGTGACCGGGAGGAACTCGCGGTACTCCTCGATGACGCCGCGCCAGCCGGCCGTCATGCGCCGCCCTCCTCGCCGATGACGCGCAGGACGCCGCTCACCCGGTCCACCGCCTGGTGCTGGCGCAGCTCGTCGATGGTGGCCAGCAGGTCGCCCTCGCGCGCCGTGTGGGTCAGGAAGATGAGGCGGGCCTCCTCGGCCATGCCCACCTGCTCCATCGCCCGGATGGACACGTCGTGGTCGCCGAAGATCTTGGCCACGGCGGCCAGCACGCCGGGCCGGTCGGCCACGTCCATGCTCAGGTAGAACGCGGCGCGCATGTCGCTCTGGTCGCGCACCGTGGCACTGGTCCGCTTGGGCGCCGGGGCTGGCGCGCCGGCCAGAAGGTTGCGCGAGGCGTCGACCAGGTCGCCCAGCATGGCGCTGGCCGTAGGCCCGCCCCCGGCACCGCGGCCGTAGAGCATGAGCTCGCCGCTCACCGCCCCCTCGACGAAGACCGCATTGAAGGCGCCGCGCACCGAGGCCAGCGGGTGGGTCTTGGGCACCATGGCCGGGTGGACCCGCACCGAGATCTCGGGACCGCCGTCCACCAGCTCGGCGATGGCCAGCAGCTTGACCGAGTAGCCGAGCTTGCTGGCGTAGGCCACGTCGGCGGCGCTGATGGTGCTGATGCCCTCGCGGTGCACGTCGCCGTCCACCACGTCGGAGCCGAAGGCAAGCGAGGCCAGGATGGCCGCCTTGGCCGCGGCGTCGTGACCCTCGACGTCGGCCGTGGGGTCGCGCTCGGCCAGGCCGAGCTCCTGTGCCTCGCGCAGCACGTCGTCGTAGTCGTCGCCGTCCTCCTCCATTCGGGTGAGGATGTAGTTGGTCGTCCCGTTGACGATGCCCATGACGCGCAGGATCTGCTCGCCGGCCAGGGACTCGCGCAGCGGTCGGATGACCGGGATGGCGCCGGCCACCGCCGCCTCGTAGAGGAGGTCGACCCCGGCGTCGGCCGCCACCTGGGCCAGCTCGGCCCCCGCTGTGGCGAGCAGAGCCTTGTTCCCGGTCACCACGGGCTTGCCTCGGCTCAGCGCACTCTCGCACGAGCTCGTGGGCCGGGTGCAGACCACCGATGAGCTCGACCACGACGTCCACGTCGTCCCGCTCGACGAGCGCGGCGGCGTCGGTCCCGATCAAGGCCAGGTCGACCGAGTCGGGCCGAGGCTTGGTCGGGTCAGCCACGGCGATGCCGACCAGCTCCAAGCGGATCCCGGTACGGGCGGCGACGTCGTCAGCCCGGGTGAGGAGGATCTCGGCCAGGGCGCCGCCCACGTTCCCGCAGCCGAGCAGGGCCACGCGGACGGTGGGCGCCGGATGCGCATGGGCAGCGCAAGCGGGTCGGCAGCAGGGATGCGTACGGCTCGCAGGCTCACCAGGTCTGAAAGCGACCGCTCGGTGCCGCCGGAGCGGTGGCTGCCCGATGCCCGCTCCTCAGGCGTCGAGGGCGAGCAGGTCCTCGACGCGCTCGCGCCGAACCACCACGCGGGCGGTGCCATCGGCCACGAAGACGACGGCCGGTCGCGGCACCTTGTTGTAGTTGGAAGCCATGGCGTAGCCGTAGGCCCCGGTGACCGGGGTGGCCAGGACGTCGCCCACCTCCAGGTCGTCGGGCACGAAGGCGTCGGGGACGACGAGGTCGCCGCTCTCGCAGTGCTTGCCCACCACGCGCACGGGACGGGGCCGCCGGGCCGCGGTGGACCGGGGCAAGAACGCCTCGTACCCGCTGCCGTAGAGCACGGGGCGGGGGTTGTCGCTCATCCCCCCGTCGACGCTCACATAGGTCCGGATCCCGGGCAGGTGTCTTGACCGTCCCCACCGTGTAGAGGGTCAGGCCGGCGGTGGCCACGATGGAGCGGCCGGGCTCGGCGCTGATCCGCGTGGCGGGGGCGACGCCCGCCTTGGCGCAGGCGCTGCGGGTCGCTTCGGCCCATTCCCTTTGGGTCGGAGCGGTCTCGCCGTTGACGTAGGGCACGCCGAGTCCGCCGCCCACCACGAGCTCGGCCAAGCCGAGCGGGGCGAAGAAAGCGCCCAGCACCTCCGCCGCCTGCTCGAACGACGACGCGTCGAAGACCTGGCTGCCGATGTGGGCGTGCACACCCACCAGCTCGACTCCGGGCATGAGCTCGAGTGCAGCCACGGCCTGGGCGGCGGCGCCCGAGGACACCGAGAAGCCGAACTTGGAGTCCTCCTGGCCGGTGCGCACGAACTCGTGGGTGTGGGCCTCGACGCCAGGGGTGACCCGGACGAGCACCTTGGGCCGCTCGGCCTGCAGCGGTACGTCCTCGAGCAGGCGACCGAGGCGGGCGATCTCGTCGAGCGAGTCGACCACGATCCGCCCCACTCCCAGCTCCAGGGCGTCGGCCAGCTCCTCGGACGACTTGTTGTTGCCGTGCAGGACCAGTCGATCGGGCGGTACCCCGGCTGGCGCGGGCGACATGCATCTCGCCGCCCGAAGCCACGTCGAGATGCATGCCCTCCTCGTGGGCGAGCAGGGCCATGGCCCGGCAGAGAAAGGCCTTGGTGGCGTAGGCCACGCCCTCGCCCCAGGCCGCAACGGCTTCTCGGCAGGCCCGGCGCAGGTGATCCTCGTCGTAGACGAAGAGAGGGGTGCCGAACTCCTGGGCCAGCTCGAGGACGTCGATGCCGCCGACATGGAGATGGCCATTGCCGTCCACCTCGGCCGTACGCGGCAGCAGATGCCGCTCCAGTGGCGCGGTGGCCACGTCGTGGTCGATGGGCATGAGTCCAGGTTAGGACAGCATTCCTCCCGTTCCCGGCGACGACGGTGGAATCCGTAGGCTCGCCACGGGGACTACGCTCGTTCTCTGCCCTTGTGACGGTTTTGCGTCATGGGCAGCCCGCCCCCGTAGCTCAGCGGATAGAGCACCGGCCTCCGGAGCCGGTGGCGCAGGTTCGAGTCCTGCCGGGGGCGCCAAAATTCCCTCCAGTTCGAAGCCCCACGTCTGGGGACGCCATGCCCGCACACTCATTGCGAGTCCTGGCTGACCGCATGCCGTAGGGGAAGCCCGAGCGCTACAGGCGCAGACCACCAAGGACGACGCTCAGGCAGGGCTCCACCGTCCGGCCGGTCTTCGCATCCTTGGGCAGAGCGCTGACCATCGACAAGAGCTGTGTCGAGTTCAAGTCGGAGCGGAACGGAACCTCCTGTTGGGCTCGCTCAAACAGTCTGGCGAAGCTCGATTTCATCGGCCCACACAAGGTGCCGACGGCCGAGCTGTCGTCGTTCAGCGATTCGCCAACCCGGGCGCTCATGCCCCGGTATTCGGTCGCGCACTGGTCGTACATCTCCAGCCACGCGCTGAACGCGCGCCACACGTCGGGGGCCTCAAGCGCGAGCTGCGCGGATGCGTTGAGCTCGTCAACCCGCTCTGGCTCCCTCGCCCTCCAAAGCATCAACAGCCGAGGACCTTTACATTCCAATGCAGTCGCCCCGCTAGAGCTGTTGTCGAGCCACTCGGGCGAGGGGCACCTCGTTCTCGGCGTTCAGGTCGCCCGACGCCGGACCAACCAGACGGTCACGGCGATGAGCAACACTGACAGCGCGAGCAGCCAGCCGCCCTCGATCCACTGGAACGCCCAGAACCGGCTCGCCGGCTGGTAGCTGGTCCAGAACGTGAAGCCGTGCTGGGCCAAGCACTGGAGGGGATTCCCTGACGACGGCCCGCCGCCCCTTGCCCAGGCCCGCCTGAGCGGGGCAATACTGCTGGTAGATGGGAAACGACGGCGGACCGGTGAAGACGACCCGGCCGCCCCTGCTTCCCCATTGGCTCACGATCCGCGCGGAACCCGGCACGTTGAGTCCCTTGGTGACCAGCGGAGTCAGGTAGTGCATGCGTAGCCACCCCCCGGTCGCGAAGGCGAGTGCTCCGCAAACAGCCAGAGTGGTCACGATGGCGGGGACGACCCTGCGAATGAGCACGCCGAGCCAGGGCGCCGATGGCGAAAGCGGCCAGAGTCCATGCGGCGAAAGCAAAGCCGCGCTGCTCGAACAATCCGGGATTGAGCGGATTGAACGTGGTAAGGGACAGAGACTGGTTGCCCGAGGCGAAATACGGCTGGTAGTACCACGAGGCCAGCACGCTGAGGGCACCGCTGGCCGCGGCCACCACGACCCCGAGCGCCACCAACTTGGCGAGCGTCCAGCGCCACCGCCCGAAGCCCTGAGTCCAGGCGTAGCGGAAGGTGCCGGCCTCGAACTCGCGGGCAAGCACTGGCGCCCCGACGAACGCTCCGATCAGCGGCGGCACGACCAGGAAGAGAACGCCATTGGACAGAAAGTTGCCGATGCCATTGAAGTTGGCGACCATGGCATTGCACGCTGCCGAGCTCGCCGGATGGCAGGCAGTCGCGGCGGCGTAGGCGTGGTGCAGCTGAAGGCCGACGATCACAAAGCACAGGGCCAGCGCGCCGATGAACGCGAACACGCCGATCAGCGCCGTGCGGTGTTGACGCCAGGTGACCCAGGCCATCCGTCGCCACGGCAGCGGCTGCAGGTCTCGCATCTTCCTCCACGAGCGGGGTGCGGACATCGTGCTCATCGCGGTCATCTCGTCACCTCCGACGGTTCGGCATCCCACTCCGGACCGGGCCAGGCAGCGCGGCGGCGCCGGGCTCGCGGAAATAGGCCAGAGCGAGCTCTTCGAGGCCGACTGGATGCGCCTCCCAACCCGCTGGGACCGGATCGTCCGTGGTCGCCCGAACCAGGAGGTGAGCCTGGGCATCGCCGCGGCTGGACATGCACGACTTCGACTGTTCGTCGTATCGACTGGCCTCGGCGGTCGGGCCGGTCAGCACGCGGTGGCCGGCGAGCAGATCGTCGACCTCGCCCGCCACCTGGATGCGGCCTAAAGACATCATGATCAGGTAGTCGGCCACCCGCTCGAGTTCGGCGAGCACGTGCGAGGACAGGAGCACGGACACGCCGTCGTCGGCCGCCGCCGTCAGCACCGTGGCCATGAAATCGTGGCGGGCAATCGGGTCGAGCATCGCCACCGGCTCATCGAGCACGAGGAGGCGAGGGTGGCGGGCCAGCGCCAGGGTCAACGCGAGCTGGGCCTGCTGCCCGCCGGACAGCTTGCCCGCCTTGCGCTTCTGCGGGATGCCCAGCTCGGCCAGGCGGGCCTTGGCGTAGGCCTGGTCGAATTGCCGGTTGAGATTGCGGGTGAGGTGCAGCATGTCGGCGGCCGAGAGGTTCTTGTACAGCGGCGTGTCCTGGGCGACGAAGGCGATGCCGTCGAGTGCAGGCAATGAGCCGGCGCGGCATCCACCGAGAACGCTCACCTCACCCCTCGTTGGCGTTGCCAGTCCGACCGCGAGGTTCAGCAAGGTCGACTTTCCGGCACCGTTCGGCCCGACCAGCGCGACGACGTGCCCTTCGGGGATCGCCAAGGTGCAGTCGTGGAGTGCTTTGGTCGCTCCATAGGACTTGCCGAGGCCGTGGGTCTCGATGACGTTCATGCAACCCCCTCCGTTTCGCCGCTTGACGCGGCGGCGCGCGACCCGCTGCGACGCTCATAAAAATCCCGCAGCTCGCTTGCGACGAGTGCCGCAATGCCGCTCTCGTCGAGCCCGGCCGTGTCGGCCTTGGCCAGCCAGCCACGCAGCGATCGCCGAAGCCCGGTCAGCTCGGGGAGCGCGACCTGGCTGAGGGTGGCCAAGATGAAGGTGCCCTGGCCCGGACGCCCGACGATGAGACCCTTGGTCTCCAGTTCTCGGTAAGCCTTGGACACCGTGTTCGGGTTGATGGCCAGCGAGGCGACTACGTCCCTGACCTTGGGCAGCTGGTCACCCGGTTTGAGGTAGCCGAGCCGGAGAGCGTGCTCGACCTGATGGACGAGCTGGAGATAGGTCGGCACTCCTGAAGCGGGGTCGAGCCGGAACTCGATCGGCGACGCAGGGCTACTGCCGGCGCCGAGGGATGCGTTCGCCGCAGAGGAACCTTTGCCCCCTTGTCCTATTTCCATAGTAAAAGCTTAGAGGACGCGCATTTGTGACGTCAAGACGGGGTGAATCTCTTGGCAATCCAGATTGATGGCAATCAAACCGTGGCCCAGGTCAAGGAACGTTCGGTCGTGACCTACCTGGCGCTTCGGAAGTGAGCGGAATGACGCGGTATCGCTCCAGCGCTCGCCATCGCTGCCGCCCGTGTCTGAACACTCCTGTCGTGCATTGCTGTTCGCGTCCCGTTGCGGCATTGGTCAGCCCGGTTGAGCGCCTGGCAACCCAGCGCCATGCTGTTCGGCCGAGTGGCCTGCTGTCGAAGCAAGCGGTGTCTACGGCCCGCCGCAGTTGCGGCAGTAGCCCTGGAAGAGCACTTCTCGGTTGACGATCCGATAGCCGAAGCGGTCTGAGCGTGGCAACTCGAGCGTGTCCAGGCCTTGCGGATGCACGTCGCGTAGGTCACCGCATTTGAGGCACACGAGATGGTGATGACCGTCCTTTGTGTTGGGGTCGTAGCGGGTAGGGCCACCACCCGCGTCCACCTGCTGAACCTCGCCCATCGAAACCAGCTCGTTGAGGGTGTTGTACACCGTCGCCAGGCTCACCTCTGGGAGACGTCCCCGTGCCCGCTCGAGGACCTCCTCCGCTGTGAGGTGGACGTGGTGACCTTCCATCGCCTCGGCTATTACTCGCCGCTGGGGCGTCAAGCGCCAGCCCACCGCTCGCAGGCGGTCGAGAAGCGGCGTCGAGGTCATGGGTGCATGTATACCAGTCAAACAAATCCTCTAAGAATCAATCCAAAATAACCCTTGAATCGTTCTAGGTACAGACTTAGGGTCTCTCGCAAGTCGTGAACCACGACGACAGACGCCGATGGGCCAGAGCCCCAACCCGGGGCCAGGGAGGGCGCTAACGACCATGAGCAACGAGGACGATGCTGGCTCTGACAAGGTGACCGCGTGCACCCGCGCCTTTGAGGAGATCGACGCCCAGGTCTTCCCGGGGCCAGGGCGTGGGGCGACACCATCAGAGGCGGCCGCGAGCGATCGATGGGGAGGGCCGTCGGCCGCCACGGTGGAGGCGTATCGCCGCATGTTCGACGTCGTGATGAAGCACCAGCGCGCCCACACTGAACTTCGAGCCGGCATCAGTGCAGGCCACAGACGCCAGAACCCGCATCAGGTCCCGACACCGGCTCGACGGTCCAGGAGGCCCGCGTCGTCGACTGGGGTGCCGTCCTAAATGGCGCGGCAAGCGATCGCGTGCGTTAGCTGAGCGGCGCAGCCGTGGCGTCAAGAGAGCCACGTTGTGACGTAACCAGCCATCAGATGTAAACAGAAACATGCGGACACCGTCAGATGAAAACAGATAAATACTGAGACAGGAGAACCGACGTGCCTGACCGCGGCAGCGAAAGCGAGAGCCCAGCCATCCCTTCCCCGATTCCCAAGGCGCATCGGCCCCTGTCGAATCGGGACTGGTGGCCGAATCAGCTGGATCTCTCCATTCTGCACAAGCACTCGTCCCTGTCCAACCCGATGGGTGAGGGACTTCGACTACAAGGACGAGTTCGAGACCCTCGACGTCGAAGCGCTCAAGCAGGACGTCTTCGAGGTGATGACCACGTCGCAGGAATGGTGGCCGGCTGACTACGGCCACTACGGTCCGCTCTTCATCCGGATGACGTGGCATGCCGCCGGCACGTACCGCATCGCCGATGGCCGGGGCGGTGGCGGCGAGGGCGCGCAACGCTTCGCCCCCTTGAACAGTTGGCCGGACAACGCGAACCTCGACAAGGCGCGCCGGTTGCTATGGCCGGTCAAGCAGAAGTACGGCCGGAAGATCTCCTGGGCCGACCTGATCATCTTCGCCGGCAACTGTGCCTACGAATCGATGGGGTTCAAGACGTTCGGCTTCGGGTTCGGGCGACCGGACATCTGGGAGCCCGACGAGATCTTCTGGGGCCCCGAGGACACCTGGCTGGGCGACGAACGCCACGCCGGCGAAGGGGAGATCCAGGGGCCCTTCGGCGCCGATCATATGGGCCTGATCTACGTGAATCCGCAAGGGCCAGGCGGCAACCCGGACCCGCTCGCTTCGGCGAAATACATCCGGGAGACCTTCCGCCGGATGGCCATGAACGACGAGGAGACGCTGGCGCTCATCGTCGGCGGCCACACGTTCGGTAAGGCCCATGGCGCAGTTGGTGAGGAGTACGGCGGTCCCGAACCCGAAGGTGCATCCATAGAGGAGCAGGGCTTCGGCTGGCGGAACACCTTCGGGAGCGGCAAGGGCGTCGATACGCTCACCAGCGGGCTCGAGGGTGCCTGGACCAACGAGCCGACGAAGTGGGACAACGGGTTCCTGGACAACCTGTACCACTACGACTGGGAGCTCACCGAGAGCCCCGCCGGTGCAAAGCAGTGGAAGCCCAAGAATCCCGAGGCGGAGGGCACCGTGCCCGATGCCCATGATCCGTCGAAACGGCACGCTCCGATGATGCTGACGACCGACCTCGCGCTGAGGCTCGATCCGATCTACGGGCCGATCGCGGAGCGCTTCCATGAGAACCCCGACCAGCTGGCCGACGCGTTCGCCAGGGCGTGGTACAAGCTGTTGCACCGCGACATGGGGCCCGTCGCCCGGTTCTTGGGCCCGTGGGTTCCCGAGGCGCAGCCGTGGCAGGACCCCGTCCCCGCGGTCGATCACGCGCTGATCGGAGAAGACGACATCGCTTCCCTCAAGGGCAGGATCCTCGCAGCCGGGCTGTCCATCTCCCAGCTCGTCTCCACCGCCTGGTCGTCAGCGGCTACCTTCCGCGGCACTGACAAGCGGGGCGGGGCCAACGGAGCACGGATTCGCCTGGCGCCTCAGAAGGACTGGGAGGTGAACGATCCGACAGAACTGGCCAAGGTGCTGCAGACCCTCGAGCAGGTCCAGCAGGACTTCAACGGCTCGCAGTCCGACGGGAAGAAGGTCTCACTGGCCGACGTGATCATCCTGAGCGGGTGCGCGGCCGTCGAGCAGGCGGCCAAGAACGCCGGACACGAAATCACCGTCCCGTTCTCGCCCGGGCGCACGGACGCCTCGCAGGAGCAGACCGACGTGGAGTCGTTCGCCGTGCTCGAACCGATCTTCGACGGGTTCCGCAACTACCTCCGGGCCGGAGAGAAGCGGCCAGCGGAGGAACTTCTGGTCGAGCGAGCCTTCATGCTGAACCTGACGCCTCCCGAGATGACGGTTCTCGTCGGCGGCCTTCGTGCGCTCAACGCCAACTTCGGGCAATCCCGACACGGCATCTTCACGGACCGGCCCGAGACCCTCACCAACGATTTCTTCGCCAAGCTGCTCGACATGAGCACGGAGTGGAAAGCATCCACCTCGGCCGAGAACGTGTTCGAAGGACGCGATCGCGCCACTGGTGACATCAAATGGACCGCCACGGCTGTCGACCTCGTCTTCGGTTCTCACTCCCAGCTGCGAGGCATCTCGGAGGTCTACGCATGTGACGATTCAGAGGAGAAGTTCATCAATGACTTCGTCGCTGCTTGGGACAAGGTCATGAACCTCGATCGCTTCGACCTCGCGTAATCGACGTCCGCGGTCAGATGGCCCAGTTGAGGTTGACGGCATTCGCTGCCCCGAGGCGGGCGCCTGGTTGTGAATGCGCGAGCTCGACCGGCGAGCCCTAATTGGGGTCTTCCTGCTCTGAGGCTTCGACCTCATCGTCGCGAACCGCCGCGAGCTCTGCGTCGGCAGTACGCAACCGGCTGGCCATGCTCTTCAACAAGGAATCTCGGAATCCCGGGATCGCCGACAATGTGGGGAGCACACGTGGCCCGATGACAAGCAGATCTAGGTCAGTGACGGCCGTGATTGTCGCATTGCGAGGTCCCCAGCAAAGCGCCGAGAGCTCCCCGAAAAAGTCACCGGGGCCTAAGGTGTTGACCACCTGACCGTTCTGAGCAACCTCGCCGCTGCCAGAGAGAATGAGGAAGAGTTCCTTACTGTCTTCTCCCTCCCTGACCAAGATCTCTCGCTCCGCGACTTTGACGTGTTCGGTTAGGCGCGTCACCTCTCGCAGCTGCGCTTTCGTGCAGCCCCTGAACGCTGCCACCGAAGTCAGGTGGTCCACCGGGACCTGTGATCCAAAGGCTGGAACCACTCGACGCCTCCTCTTCGACCGGGACATCCGCGGGGGCTCTACACCCGCTGGTTGAGCACCTTGTCGCTCAAAGGTCATTTTCACCCCCGATGTCGCAGTATGCAAGGGGGATTGGAGGCATTCATCTTTTCGTCACACCCAGATTGCCCACTCCGCTAGCGGGACTTCGGCAATGCGAATCGGCACTCAAATGTCGGGAGCTGACGAGCTGCCCGCGGATGCTGTGGAGGGGGTGCCCTGATTAGGCGAAATGGCTCTCAGAACAGTTGGAGACCATGGATTAGGAATGGGCCTCCGGAGCCGTTGACGCAGGTTCGAGTCCTGCCATGGGCGCCAAAATTTCAGGCCGACCAGGGACCGGCAACGGAACAGCCCTCCACGCTGCCCTCGAGCTGCCTGTCAGAAATTTCGGCGCAGCTACTACTCGGCGGAAGCGGCGAATCCCTCCAGCGACGACCGGAGAGTGCACACGGGTCAGTCCAGAAGTTCGCGGATGTCTGAAGCGGTCATGGCTCCTGATTCGAATCCCTCACCGTCCATGACATTGGCAAACAGCGTCGCCTTCTTGGCCTTGAGCGCCATCACCTTTTCTTCGAGAGTGTCCTTCGCCACGAGACGGTAAACCATCACCTTCCGGGTCTGGCCGATGCGATGGACACGGTCGACGGCCTGGGCCTCTGTGGCCGGGTTCCACCAAGGATCGAGCAGGATGCAGTAATCCGCTTCGGTCAGATTGAGGCCGAACCCTCCGGCTTTGAGACTTATCAGGAAGACCGGTGCATCGCCCTCCCGGAACTCGGCAATAACGGCGGGACGATTGCGCGTCCGCCCATCGAGATAGCAATGCTCGATACCGGCTTTGCGAATCCGACCACGGGCAAGGGTGAGAAATCGTGTGAACTGGCTGAACACCAGTACCCGGTGGCCGTCACTCACGATGTCGTCAAGCATCTCCATGAGCGCATCGAGCTTGGTCGAGGGCACTCCTTCGTGCTTTGCGTCGACCAATGACACATCGAGGCTGGCCTGGCGGAGGAGGGTAAGTGAGCGGAAAATCTCGAAGCGGTTCTTTGTCATCTCGTCAAGAAGTCCGAGGACCTTCTGACGCTCGCGTTGAAGATACGTTTGATAGACCTTCTTATGCCTGGGGCTGAGGTCGAGCTCGAGGACCTGCTCCTGCTTATCAGGCAGATCACTGGCCACTTGCTCCTTGGTGCGCCGCAACATCAGGGGGCGGATTCGTCGACGAAGCTGGGCTAGCCGCTCGGAGTCGTTTTCCCTCTCTATGGGCACCCTGTAGTACTCGGCGAATCGGTCGGGATTGAAGAACAAACCTGGCGCAGCAATGGAGAGCAGCGACCAAAGTTCCATGAGATTGTTCTCAATAGGCGTCCCGCTCATCGCCACTTTGAAGGAAACCGGAAGCGTCTTGGCTCGCTGATAGGTCTGCGAAAGCCGGTTCTTGGCGAACTGAGCCTCGTCGAGAAAAAGTCCCAGCCCACTCGACTGCGGCGTACTCGTCGTATTCCAACCGGAAGAGACTGTACGAAGTGACCACCACATCGACTTCTTCCGCCACGTTCCTGCACCGTCGTGCCCCGCCGACGGCCGGTCTCGGTGACGGTGGTCACCTTCAGGCTGGGAGCGAAACGGCGGCATTCCGAGAGCCAGTTGCCTACAACACTGGTCGGCGCCACAATCAGGAAGGGATCTTCGACGACGCCAAGTTCTTTGACGTGACACATCAAAGCCAGCGCCTGCAACGTCTTGCCGAGCCCCATGTCGTCGGCCAAAACGCCGCCGAGCCGATGCTCGTAGAGAAAGGCCAGCCAGTTGAATCCAGTGTGCTGGTAGGGCCTGAGAGTGGCACGCAATGAGACTGGGGCGATCGAGTTCCCTCCGATCGACGGCACCCACCAGGGTGCGTACCTGGTCCTCCCAGCCGCCTCGCCTGGGCGGAGACCACCCCGAGGCGTTGGAAGTCTTCCCACAAACTCGCCTGGAACCGACTCAGACGGACCCCTTCACCAGGATCGTCGCGAAGTCCGCGAGCTTCGTTGATCAGTTGGGCCAGTTCTCGGAGTTCCTCCCGATCGAGTGAGAAGAAGGTTCCCGATGGCAGGATCAAGTGCGACTGGCCGCCGGCCAGAGCCACAAACAGCTCAGCGAATGGCACCTCCTCACCGCCGACCGTCACTGTGATCGTCAAGTCGAACCAGTCGTTGTCGGCTGATTGGGAACCACCCAGGCTCACCACAGGGGCCGCCGCTGCCTCCTTGTAGTTGGGCAAGGCTCCGATCCGCTCGACCTCAATGGCGTCGGTCGCTTCAAGCGCTGGCAGTAGGTCGGTGACGAATCGGACGGCTGACATACCCTCCAGCCGGGACACCGAGGCGAGGCGGTAGCCACGGGACGTGACCTCGAACATGGCCGGAACGGATCGCACAATGGCGGAGGCCGCTTCAACAGTCGATTCCTCGTCGGTTCGTTGGTGGTCGCTGCTCGCTGGGCCCCATAGATCTTCGCGCCACTCCTCACCTTCGGCGCTCCTGGCCCACGTCAACTCGATACCGCGATCGTCGCCTGCACCGATGGTCAGGACCAGGGTGGACCGTCGAACCTCGGGGAGTCCGACGGATCCGTCGCTCGACGCCACGTCCACCCTTCGACGGAGCCTCGGAACGAACGTACGCAAGAACCGCTTCTCATCGTGGCTTGGCACGTCGACCGCAGCCGTCCTGAGGAAAGCACGTAGGTTGTCGTCCACTGGCGTCGCCAGCGCTACCAGTCCGAGCCCCAACGGCGGCGTCGCGCCGTTTATGTCTGTCGACTCGTCCCACCACGCGATGCCATGCGCTGGACTGCCGATCAGCATGGACTGCTGGAGCGGAATTGGTTGACCTGCGACCCCGATGCGAGGCTCGACTCTCAGGCCAGCTTCCGATCGGGTGACGTCGATGGAGACATCGGCTGCCCTCGGGACGAAGGTGATCGGTTGTGAATGACGTCCGGACTGCATGAGTGGCAGTCCCAGGGCTCTGGCCTCGCTAATGAGGTCCCACAATCTCCGACTGTTGATGGTCTCGAGTCGCACCACCTCATCGGAATAGCTGTATGTGGAGCGACGATTGACGAGTCGGCTGAGTGCCAGAAACTCTTTGACCAAAGCGAGCCGCTCGGTAGCCTCAGGGGTGGCACCACCCCAGTATCGGTAGTAGTCGAGATTCGACCATGAAATCCCGGTTCTTACCCAATTCCCGTTTCGACCTGGTGTCACCGGTCGAACTCGGATTCCTGCGCCGCCGGGTTCCAATACCAGCTCAAATTGGAGCCCGATGTCAGCATCACCCGGCTCCGCTGCCTCATTCCCATCAGACTCCAACAGAATTTGCAGTGGAAGCTTCCAGTCGCTCGGGTCGGATCTCCCGACCGATTGGATTGGATGGGTCTGGCGCGCAGTGTTGGCGGAGTTCGTGCGGCGTCATCCCGAATGAGCCTGAGCTGCGGGACTTGACCGGAGTGCACCGAGGACTCCTCGGCAAGGACGAGTGCCACGGCGTGCTTACAGTTCACACCGACTGGGCAGGTACATGTGGCCTGAAATGCGGAGAGCTCTTTTGACCGCGAGCGGGTCAGCGTCACGGTGGCTACGTAGGGCCGGCGTGACCCACCCTGAACTTCGCCGACCACATGGGTGCCACCGGTGCTCCATGTGCGCTTCCTGACCGCGCCGGTTCGTGCATAGTCGTTGCCGCGCGCAAAGGTTGCCGATCCCACCAATCTCTTCAACACCTTCGCATCGGCGGACGTGATCACTTGATGTCGGACCCTCTGACTCTGATTGTGGATGAGGGGTAGCGCTTGCAGACCTCACGGCCACGGTGAGGGAAGAAATGGGCCCTGGATCTGTGCCAGGCGCGCGCGACCACACCCTGATCACGGGCAGAAATCCCGACGATCCAGATTTGACCGAACCCTAGGACGAGGTTGTGACTGCTTGAGACGAACCAAGACCTGTTGCCTCCAAATGCTGCGGGTGCCTAATTTGTTGCCACAACTACACCTCCGGATACGCACTCAGGTTGAATGTCCTGATGGGTGGTGAAACGACCTGGTCCTCCTGTCTTTCTTGTCATCCTGCGCTTCGTAGTGGTTCTTCAGACTCTCTGGTGTCCTCTTTCGTGTCGAATCGATTCTTGCTGCTCGTAAACCCGGGATCTCTCTCAGGGATTGTAGATACGACCTCGCGGCGTGAAGGAACCCCAGCAGGATCGTGTCGGCTTGCCTCACTGCGCTGGCAATTCGGAGATGGCCGAATTGGCGCATCGTCTGGACACTGGAAAGGGTGATGACGATCCATGTCAGTTGACCCTTTGGGCTTGGGGAGTTCGCCCGATGTCTCCTCGTACATCCTGGCAACTGGGGCGATGCACTTCGACCGTCTGCTAGCAGGCGAGATGATTCTGACTGTCTGAGCCGGCCAATTGAATTTTGCAAACGTGCGACCCGGCAGCGCCGAATCAGGTCAAGGTGAAGGTCGTCCTCGCCCTGGTGCGTGAGGTCCGTCCTGTGGCAGTGACCTTGTGGGCGCCCTTGCCACCCGCGGTCGTCACCGGTGGAATGGATCCGTTGCAGCCAAACTCGCCGTCGGCATCGGCGACTCCACTGCAAATGGGAACCGAGTTCGGATTCAGCTCTCCGGTGTCGTATTTGGCGTTCACCGTTTCTCCCGTTGCGAAGCCAGCTCCGGAAACAGTCACGGCCGTACCCGGACCTCCAACTGGTGGCGAAACCGAGAGGAACGGCGGCGTCGTTATGCGCCCGATCGAACTGCTCGCGCCGTTGGTGAACCACATCGCACCGTCGGGACCAGCTGTCAGTCCCTCTGCCTGATCGATACTCGGATCGGTGTACTCCCTCACGGCCCCGGCAGTGGTGATGCGTCCGATCGCACTGTTATCAGCGCCAATCTCAGCGAGGAACCACAGGGCGCCGTCAGGCCCAGTCGTGATACTGGATGCCCTCAACCCGCCACTCAGTCGGTAGTTGGCGGTGACGACTCCCGCCGTCGTGATGCGATCGATCGAGTCGCCGGCCGAATCGGGATCATTGGTGAACCAGAGAGCACCGTCGGGGCCGGCGGTAATGCCGGTCGGGCCACGGCCAGCTCCGTTTCCTCCCGGCATATGGATTTTCTTGCTGGTGTAGGTGGTGATGGTTCCACCCGTGGTGATGCGACCGATTGAGTTGTAGTTGGTGAACCACAAGGCGCCATCAGGTCCGATGGTGATGTCCAGAGGCCAGCTCACGCCGGGCGCGGTGTAGTTGGTTACCACCCCCGAGGTGGTGATGCGGCCAATTGAATTGTTGTCGTAGTTCGTGAACCAGAGAGCCCCATCGGGGCCGGCCGTAATACCTAAAGGCGCGTCGATACTGGCGGCTGTGTAATTCGTCACCACCCCACTTGTGGTGATTCGCCCGATGGAGTTATGGCCGTCGGTGAACCACAGGGCGCCATCGGGTCCCGAGGTGATATCGAAGGGCTCACTGATGCTCGGGTTGGTGTAGTTGCTCACCACCCCGCCGCTGCTGATACGCCCGATCGAGTTGCTGCCAGCGTCGGTGAACCACAGTGCGCCATCAGGTCCGGTGGTGATGTTGCCTGGTTGGCTGATGGTCGCCAAGACGACGGATATTACGCCAGCGGCGGTGATACGCCCGATCGAATCACTGTTGGTGAACCATAAGGCACCGTCCGGCCCAGCAGTTATGCCACCAGGCACGTCGAGACTTGAGTTTCGCGTAGATGGAGACCACGCCGGCGGTTGTGATGCGTCCGATCGACGGGCTTCCGCCAGCGTTCGTGAACCAGAGGGCGCCATCGGATCCCAGGGTGATGGTGTTGGGCCCATCAATGCTTGAGTCCGTGTAGTCAGTGATTGCGCCGGTGGTGGTGATGCGACCGATCGAGCCGCCACCGCCCCCGTTGGTGAACCAAAGGGCGCCGTCGGGTCCGGCCGTGATGCTGTACGGGTTCGCAATGCTGCTGCCCGGAGAGGCCGTGTAGTTCGTCACAACACCTGCGGTAGTAATGCGTCCGATCGATCCGACCGAGTTGACGCCGTAATTCGTGAACCAAAGGGCGTCGTCGGGCCCCGATGTGATGCCAATCGGCTCCTCGATATCATCGCCTGTGTAGTTCGTCACCACACCCGAGGTGGTGATGCGTCCGATGGAATTGTTGCCCACGTTCGTGAACCACATAGCACCGTCGGGCCCGACTGACGATCCTCTCGGGCTCGTTAATGCTGGGATCGGTGTAATTCGTCACCACGCCCGAGGTGGTGATGCGTCCGATGGAATTGTTGCCCGCGTTCGTGAACCACATGGCGCCGTCGGCTCCGGCAGTGATCCCCTGAGGACCACCAATGGTGGGGTCGGTGTAGTCCGTCACCATGCCCGAAGTGGTGATGCGTCCGATGAAATTGTTGCCACTATTGGTGAACCACAGGGCGCCATCGGGTCCGGCGGCGATCTCGTAGGGTGACGCAATATCACTTGGAAAGTTGGAGACGACTCCGCCCCTGTTGCCGGTTGTTGCTCCCGAGGACGACCCCGCAGTCAAAACACAAGCGAGAAGCATGACAGTGAGAGCGAAATTGCGGATCAGTCGAGGCGGCGTCCGACGTTGCCACAACGCAAGACATCGAAGGGGCAGAAATGCCATCAAACCTCCCCCGTGGGCCGAACCTGCAAGGCCGACCTGTAGGTGAGGGCATCTTGGTATAGAGGTGACACGAAGGCAAGCACTTCTCCCGGCGTGCCGGAGAGTTGCCACACGAACGGCCGATATCTTCGATTACTCGGGGTGTCTTCACCGAATTCTTGGTCGCCGGTTGACCGGCAGGTTTCGGTGCCCGGAAACGTTCGATATCGCATGGTCACAGGGGCGTGCGTGGCCCGCGTGCCGCACGAGGACTAGGGCCAGCGAGCCTCAACCACCGATCCTCCGAGCACCCAGATGTCGAGGACCGGTTGCTCATCGGTGCTGCCACGTACCCGGAGTTCCCAGTTGCCTTCGGTCCAGCTGAACCGAAGACGGCGGCATAGCGAACGGCACCGCCAGACCTTCGCTCCCTGACGGCCGTATGGACTCCCCGCCATTCGTCGGACGCCGGCCGAATTTCGAGTTCGGCGCCGTCCAGGTCGGAGTTGGTGAAGATGACGGCCGCCCCCACCCCTTCTCCGATATCGATGACGACTGCGCCCTCGCTGGGACCAGGAGGCTGCTCGGCTGCGGCGTGGGTGTGACGGCCCACCGACGTGACCGTCACGAGGCGACGCTGGGTGCGTTGTACCCCTTGTGAGGGGATACCCAGATAGGGGAAGTCGGAAAGGTATTTCTCCGTGCCACCGACAGTCGTGTCTGTCCCCCCGTTCACGAGGTCGTAGATGGCGCCTGCCGCGGCGTCTGCCGGGTTGGGGAACCCAGGGACGATCCCGGGAGCCAGCACGCCGGCGATGCAGCGAAGCTCGATCGTCACCACGTCGTCGAAGACGCGCCGGCCGTTGGGGAATCCGGCGGCGTCGAGGGCCAACAGCCCCAACGTGTTGGGCGTGCCTGATGGACCAATCGCCATGTTGAGCCGGAGCATGTCGGCCTGAGTCGGTCCCGTGAAGTTCTGGAACGACGGCGCCACGGACAAGGTCCCGGCTGGAATCCCTGTCAGCAGAATCGCCAGGAGGTCGACCCTGATTCGGACTGCCGTTGTTGTACGAAAAGAGCTTGGGAAATGCTCCCTCGGCCGGCCCGGCCGCCGTCGGTGGCGTGTAGAGGATCGGCAGGAGGTTGGCCAATTCCGGGTTTGAGACGTACTTGGCGAATTGGCTGTCGTTGGGCGGGCTGGCTGGAGTTCCAGAAGTCCTTGGATGCCATCGGGACGATGACCTCGTTGAACAGCGGGTTGCCGAGCCGCGACACCTGCGTCCATGGGCCAGATTCAAAGGGCTGGCCGAGGAACGCCTCGTTGAACTTCACCTTCCTGCGACTCGCAGTCGTCCATACCCCGATGA
This sequence comes from uncultured Acidimicrobiaceae bacterium, assembly GCA_963726855.1. Lineage (GTDB taxonomy): Bacteria > Actinomycetota > Acidimicrobiia > Acidimicrobiales > RAAP-2 > Bog-473. The sequence continues at coordinate 424,143 of CAVSEB010000002.1, read as the reverse complement.
CCGAGCTCCGCTTCGAAGGATCGGTCGGATTGATGCCACCCTGCGGTGAGTTGGTCCTTCGGGATCTGCAGCGCCAAGGAGTGAACGTTGAGGGTATTGGTCGAGTTGATGCCGGACATTGCGGACAGGGGTCCCGTGACGCCGAACGTTGCATGCAGTTCCTGAAATGGTCGCAGCGTACCCAGGTCGAAGATCGACCCCAGATCGACGTAGAAGCCCTCCGCCCTCTGGCCGGCGAAGGCCTTGATCCCGTTGCCGAGCGATTGAACGGCCGGCCTGCCCAGGGCGGCCTCGTAGTTGGGCGTGGACAACGGGCCGACATTGCACGGCGGACACGGGAGATTCGTGCCGAGCACCGTGACATTGCCCACTCGGGTAGTCGACCCGCTGCAGGTCGTAGGTCTGCACCCGGTTCCAGTTCGGGCTGGCCGAGCGACTGTATGGGGCCCGTGTTGTAGAGGAAGGTGTTCTGGTTCCGGATTGTCGTCTGTGAAGCGGAACTGGAAGGAGATGTTGGGTTTGGCGTCCCCGTCGTTGTCGATCAGGATCTCGTAGAGAACATCGTCGCCGAACTCGTAGAAGTTGGGCCCTGCCGCCGGTCCCTCGAGCGGAAGGTAGTTGGCAATCAACGTCACGGTGCTCGGGGCATCGGGGCTGACGAAGGCGTACAGGTCGGTGCTGTCGGCCACGGGATCCTTGGAGATCTCGGGTGCTTCACGATGAGAGGACATGGCTCACCTTTCAGGTTCGGGCGACGTGGGGGCCTTACGACGCTCCAGGCGCGTGAAGTGCGGTCGAATTGGGGTGTCCCGAATCGACGGGGGTGCGGCCTATTGCGCGGCCTTGTACAGGCGTGCGGCCAACTGGGGATCGCGGTAGGTGACTTCGTGCTCGCCGAAGAAGAGGTCCATTTCGCCGGTACGCACATCGCGTATCCGAGCGACGAGCGGCAGAGCCGCATCACCCTCTGGCAGCCGAGTGGCATCCGACTGGCTCTCGAGCGAGGGGTTCTTGTGTCTCAGAAGCACCGGCGGATGACGCGAGCCCGGGCAGGAGAGCGCCCGCTCCGACTGCGGCCGCCGCAGCGGAACCGCGGATGAGGAAGTCGCGTCGATTGACTGTCATAGGTGGTTTTCCTTTCGTTGAGTCGTCTGGACGGCAGATGTGGGAGGAAACAGGAAGATTCAATGAGACCGATGTGCCACTCGCGATCGAGGAACCGGGACCACACCGAGCCCCCGACGAGCTGCATCGCGGCGAGGGAAGTGACGCGGATCGAGGCAGAAGACCATCGAGGGTGGTCTGGGCGCAGCTGAAATTGGGTGGGTACGGAATGCCCATTTACCCTGCCAGGGACCACTGGATCTCCTCCCCGTACGAGTGCGGTGACCCGCTCTCGGCCTCTCGTTCTCCAGCTTCTACGAGGCCACAACGGGGGGTGGATGACAGAAACAACGGAAATCTCCTGCGGCACGATGACGGTCACGCGTGTCGGACGACGGTCACCGATCGATCCCGCTCTGATTCGCAAATGGACCTCGAGACCTCAACGAGGTGGCGGTGGAGCTGCCGGTGGAGACTGACGCGCGGGCAGCTCGTCGGCGGGCCCGTTCCTCATGGTGTTACAACGGCGACCGGCACCGTCCGCAATCAAGGGCATCGATCAGCAGGGTGCGGCGAACGGTCGGGAGTCGAAGCCGCATGCGGAACGATTGCGTAGGACTGACCTGACCCGCGGAACTTTTCTGACCGTCGTCCGCAGACTGGTGGCAAAAGATCGAGTCCCGCCGGCAACGCCATAGGGCTGTGGCTCTTCGTCGAGCACCAAACGTGCTGGTTGTCGTCAGGGGCTTCGAAGTGACGCCCGATCTCTCGAGGGGATCCTTCGACGCTTGACCCGAATCAGCGAATGACTGAACGACGGATGCGACCCCAACGGCGCGCCACGTGCACGCACAGGTACACGAGCAGCACAAGCGCCGACAGCACATGCCACCCGATGTCGCGGAACGGGATCCCAACGTCGTGTGGGTGGAGGATGACCTGATTGCCCGACAGCAGATCGTAGGTGCCCGAGACAAGGACGTTGAGGGTCAGGAGGGCTAAGACCAGATCCGACCATGCCAGCCTTCCCCGGCGGCGGAACCACGTTCCGGCGCGGGCCAGGTTCCCGAGCAACCGTGCGACGCTATGGCGGCGTTGCACCAGGTGCAGACCGGCCAGAGCCACGAATGCCAGTCCCACCACGAGGTGCGGCGTCCCCTCCTGGATCAACGTCACGGTGGCCAGCGAGGCGGCGAAGGCCGCCAGCAAGCAGAGGTGGACTGCGAAACGAGCTCGCATCCGGCGGCCTCGGGCCACCGCATCGCCTGGTAACGGCGAGGGCTCCTCGGTCGTCACCGGCCCGCCGTTGTTACGAATGACCATGTTCGCCTACTCCATCGGCCGGGAGGAGATGCCCGTTGGGTCCCGTCCCGCCAACACCCACCCGATGAGAGAGGCCACCACCGGCATGGCGATCACGAGGAGAAACAGGTTGCTCCACGGAATGTGATCGATGATGTCGGAGAGGCCACCCTCCAGCGAATTCGATCGGAACCAACCGGCCAGGCCGACATAGGCGGCAATCGTCCCCAGGAACGCTCCGAGAAAGGCGAGACCACCGGCGGTCACAGCCGTCAAGCTGCGACGCGTGCGGGAACTAGCGCCCGTGGCCGTCAGCGTGCGGAGCTCGCTTGCTGTCTCGCTGCGGATGAGGCCCACGCTCATCGCCAGAATGCCCAGAGCGAGCGCGATGCCGAACACCGTGGCCCAGTTCACGATTTCGGCCGACGTCGGCTCATCGTTCTTCGACTCGACGCTCAAGTTTGTCGTCGCCGCCAGTGATTGCGCGTTCGTAATCTGCGCAGAGGCGATCGGTCCGTTGGCTTGCAGGGTCCATCCGCCGAGACTGCTCTGGTTCGCGACGTGGAGTCTGCGGAGAGCACTCTCCGTGATGACGGTGTTAGGCACCGAAGTCCCCGTGGGCAGCTCGCTCTCCTCTTGGACCACCGGATGAGCGACGCACGAGCTAGGCGGACAAGGGTTCGCGTCGTTTTGCCCGGAGCCCAATCCGCCGCTGCCATCGCTGCCGCCGAGTCCCTTGCCGCCGCCAGAGGTGAGCTGTACCCCTGAGCCCGAGAGTCCCGGCCGCGAGGTGAGGACGTCGACGTTGGACGAGATGGAAGACGGGTTGATGCCATAAGCCCGGAGCAGTGCCGGAGTCGCCACGTAGAGGGGGCCGTTCCATTGGCGGCCTTCTCCGCTGGGGTTTTGCAGGCTGGCTGCCGGATTTTCCAGTCCCACGATGGAGGTCGCGTCGACCGCAGAAGCGATGGCGTGCACGGTGGCTTCCTGCGACTGGATGCTCGGCGTCGCCGCTGCCGCACCACCGGCACCCTGGCCGTCACCCAATGGCCCGCTTTCACCACTCGGGCTGTACACGTTGACCTCATTCGCCGCCATGTTCGGTCCGACGTAGTCGAAGACATCCGAATAGCGAGCTACGGCGACGGCACAGATGATCACCGCGATCATGACGCCGAGACTGATGGCCGAGAGAGCGGAGCCCGAGCGAGCCCGGTACCGCGCCATGTCGCGGAGCGGCAGGCGGACGGCGATCGGAAACTTGCCACCAACTCGAGCCAGCAGAGCCAGGAAAAACGGGGACACCAAGATAATTCCCGCGATCAATGCCACGAACCCGGGGATCAGCCATTTCACTCCTCCCCCGCCTCCTGAGGCGCCCGAAAGGGAGAAGAGCACGAATCCGAGGGCGAGAGCGATCACTCCGGGAACCAGTGAACGGTGGATCTGCCGCGGCGGTGCGGGCCGTCCCGCCAGCGCGCTGACGACAGGCACGCGGGTGATGGCGCGAGCGGGGTAACTAGCAGCGAAGAAGGTGGCCAAGACCGCAAGGACCATCGCCGGAGCGATCACGTTCCACGGCAAAGCAAACATCGAGATGACGTGGTGCGCGCTCTGCTCGTTGTGCGGCCGGTAGGCCAGCCAGGCGACCAGACCCAGGGCGAACCCCAGTACGGCACCCACGATGCCGACGATCACGCCATTGGCCTCGAGGACAAGCCGGACGTTACGGTCCGTCGCTCCCATCGACTCGACCATTCCGAGGGCGCGCATCCGACGCTGAGCCAGCACGGTGAATCCACCAATCGACACCAGGGCGATCAGCAGCATCCCGACGGTCGCCAACGCCAGCACGATGGTCTCTGGGCCAAACGTGGTGTTGTTGACGGAGCCCACCGTCCTGACGTTCGCGGCGAGGCCGCCCTTCAACGCCCTGTCGCGGGCGTTGAAAAGAACGTTGACCTGAGTTGGCTGGGTCACTTGCCCAGGGGCCACCAGTGCGAACTGATCGAGCAGGCTCTGGGGATTCTGCACAATGCCAACAACAGTCTTACCGCCTTGCGGCCACGTATCGCCGACCGCCAGGTTGAGTTCGGAAGCTACACCGGGCGTCACGGCGATCTGGCTCGGGCCGACCGGGTAGTGCCCCGACAGCAGCTGCAGCATCGGGGCACCGTACGGGCCGTAGGGATCCTGTGAGCGGAGCTGGTACGTCTGGTTGGTACCCGGGACGGAAAATGCTTCGTTCTCAATGACCTGCACGGTGCCGAAATGCTGATGCAGTGCAGCGATCTGCGCCTCCACATGCGCCACGCTCGTCGACGCTGACTTGGTCGTCGGAGTCGACAGATTGAACGTGGCCAGGTCGTGGGCCGTGCCGAACCCTACATCGGCCGGGGGTGGTGTATTGACCGCGACGGCGGAGCCGACCACGACCGCGCCCACTGCGACGATGACAAGAAGCAAGATCAGCAGCTGCTGGCGCCATTCTCGCTTGAAGAGTCGCCAGGCCCAGCGCAGCATGGCCCGGCGGGCTGGGACACCGCCGGTGGTCGGTTCGGGTCCTGACCCGGTCACCCTCCGCTCCACTGTGCCGACGCTCATTGGTTCGGGACGTCGGCGAGGAGTGATTCTGGACCCTCGGTCGGAAGCATCCGGTCGACGATACGGCCGTCGCGGAGGAAGATCACACGATCGGCCCACGAAGCGAGCTGCGCGTCATGGGTCACCACGACGGCCGCCATGCCGCGGTGACAGGCCGCGAGGATTAAGCGCATCACGGCTTCGGCGTTGGTTGAGTCAAGGGCGCCGGACGGCTCGTCGGCCAGAAGCAACTTTCGCCCCCCGACAACCGCCCTGGCGATAGCGACCCGTTGGCGCTCACCACCCGACAGCTGGTCGGGATAGTGCGATGCCCGATCCGTCAGCCCGAAATCTTCGAGCGACTCGAGAGCCGCCGCCTGGGCCTTGCGGGCCGAAACACCGTCGAGTTCGAGCGGCAGGGAAACGTTCTCGACCGCACTCAACCCGGCGAGCAGGTTGTAGTCCTGGAAGACGTAGCCAATGAATTGACGGCGCACCTGCGCCTTCCCGTTGCGCGACAAGGAGGACAGTGGTCGGCCGCCGAAGTAGACCTCGCCGCTCGTGGGATCTTCGAGACTGCCGGCAATGGTCAGCAGCGTGCTCTTGCCCGAGCCACTGGCACCCATCACGGCCACCAAAGAGCCGGCGTCGACCGAGAGATCGACTCGTTCGAGAGCGTGCACCTCTGTGGCACCTTCTCCATAGACCTTTGAGACGTCGCGTAGTTCAAGGTTGCTCATTGAGGGGCTCCGACCTTGCGCCGCTGCTTGGGAAGGGGGAACGGTCGCGGGGCCGGCGCTTCTATGCCCGCAGCTGCTCGTTTCACACGACCGTCGGCCGTATCCAGCCACCTGATCAGCGAATCGAGCCGGAAGAGCTCCGCATCGACGACCAGGGCGAAATGGAGATCGAAACGGGATTCGTCTTCCTTCAGACGAGTCCACTGCTGCATCAGCTCCACCAGGTAGCGGCGGTGTACCTGCACCACATTGCGCACGTCCACCCCCGGAAGCTCGAGAGCGACAAGCACCTTGATGACCAGCTCGTCTCTCGGCGGCGAGGAGAAGTCGGGCGGAGTGTGCAACCACTGCGCCAACTCCGCCTCGCCGTTCTTCGTGATGGCGAAACCCTTCTGCGGGCCTTCGTCGGCGTCGTCCGACTCGACCAATCCGTCGCGCTCGAGCCGCTGGAGGGTCGTGTATACCTGCCCGACATTGAGGGGCCACACCTCGCCAGTCCGGGCCTCGAATTCCTGGCGTAGCTGTAGGCCGTACTTAGGACCCTCGCTGAGCAGCGCCAATAGAGCATGGCGCACGCTCACAGAGCCGCGCTCCGGAGTAGCATACTGAGTATCCTACTTGATAGGGAACCTTTTGACAAGGAGTTCCGCCGTAGCAGAGCAGTTCACGCTGGCGAGGGACAGGCCGCGTCGGGAACGAGCGGCCCAGGGCGGCAACATGATGCCCAGAGCAGCTTCTCCGAGGCCGGCGGCAAAGCCGGCTGGACATTCCCCGAGCTGCTACGTACGGATTGAACTGACGCGAGACCGCATGAGGCGATTCTCCAGCTCGTCGGCGATGGTGGGACGACCGAAGTAGAACCCCTGGATGACCTGACAGCCAAGATCGCCGAGAAGCTCGATCTGTGCGGCCGTTTCTGCGCCTTCAACGATGACATCGAGGTCGAGCGCATTCGCGATGCCGACGATCGCACGTACCAATGCCAGCGCTTGATGATCTGATCCGAGTGGCGAGATGAAGTTCCGATCGATTTTGAGAATATCGACCGGAAGGTCGCGCACATATGCGAGCGACGAATACCCGGTGCCGAAGTCGTCGATCGCGATCCGCACACCGAGCTTTCGCAACTCGCCGAGTTGTCGGGTTGCCTGCTCTTTGTCAGCCATCATGATCCGCTCGGTGATCTCGAGTACAAGAAGCTTCCCGGGCAGTCCTGACTCCTCAAGGGCTCTCCGCACCCGACCAATGAGGTCAGCGGAGAACATTTCTGGAGCGGACAAGTTGACGGCGACCGAAAATGCCCGAGCCGGATCGATCGACTGCCATTTCTGCGCCTGATGGCAAGCCTCGCGAAGCACCCAATCACCGAGCGATCCCATGAGACCAATATCCTCCGAGACGGCGAGGAACTCGTCGGGAGTGAGAAGGCCACGTTCTGGGTGTCGCCACCGGATCAATGCTTCTGCCCCAATGATGACGTCGAGGCCGGCATGGACCACCGGTTGATAGTGGACCTCGAACTGATGTCTTGCGACCGCATCTCGCAATTGGGTCTCGAGCTCGATGCGCCGGATCGTTTGCTCTTCCATCGACGTTTCGTAGATGGAAAACCCATTGCGCCCCGCTGACTTAGCCTCACCCATCGCTCGATCCGCCCGACGCAGCACGAGTTCTGCTGAGTCGGGGCGTTCGACTTTCACGATGCCGATGCTCGCCGTTGTCGCCACTCGACCCATACTGAGCCCGAACGGTTCACTCAGAGAAGCAAGCAGGTCTTGAGCGAGGTCGACCGCCTGATCGAGGTTACAGCTGGCCAAGAACACGACGAACTGATCGCCGCCAAGTCGTGCAGCCACATCCCCAGATCGCAGAACATCTTTCACGCGCCGGGCGACGGCGATGAGGAGTTCATCGCCCGAGGAGTGGCCATAGGTGTCATTGATTCTCTTGAACCCGTCAAGGTCGATGAAAAGGAGTGCGGAGGCGCAGCCTTCGTTCTCTGCCACGGTGCGCTCGATGCGATCGGAGAGAAGGAGCCGACTTCCGAGACCGGTCAACACGTCGGTATTCACTTGTGTGACCAGCCGCCCTGTGTGGATACGAACCCGCTCTTGCCGGACGGCCAGGATCTCGGAGATGAGGACCCAGATGGCGAGCGCAAGAACAAGCTTTACTCCGACTTGAGCGGTCCACGGCCTCTGAATGACTGCCCATGATGCCCCGGCAACGAGGGCGAAAAGAGGCCCAACTCCCCGACGTTGGGTCAACCCGATGAAGACGAACATCAAGGTGAAGAATCCGGTGAACTCGGTGGCCTCACCGCTCGGCACGAGCAAGGAAATGGCCAATTCGCTGGCAATGAGAAGCAGGGGGAAGCACAGCAACATCGGTCCTTTGATGCGGCGACCGAGCAGGCCGAGCAAAGCGGAATCGATCGCGAGCGTCGCACCGACAGTTGCCACGACGGGCCCGGCGCTCACGCTGCCGACGGGAAAGAGCAGCATCGCGACAAGTGCCACCACGCAATAGGCAGCGATCAAGCCGAACCCAAGCAGAACGTCGTGTTCTCCGATCCACGTCTTGGAGCCAAACGTTGATGGGAACGGCCATGACCGCAAAGGGCTGACTTCTGCCGGCTCTCCTGGTGCGCGTTGAAACCCGTGGGGGCGGGGTTCGAGCTCCTCGGGTCCTCGCCGGTACCCCGCATCCGCCTCAGGACCACTCGCCTGAATTTCGCCCGATGTCGCGGTTTCCGAGATCGACCAGCGATTCTCGCTCCCAGTTCTGCTCATCACCCCTCCGCTACGGAGCTTCTTGATTGAGGCCCACCACCCCAGATACGTCTCCAAAAACACGCTCTACCCTGCTTCGACACCGAGTGAACGGTGGGTAAGGATTATTGATAAAGAGCAATGGACGTTTCTGGCCCCAGAGGCACTCGTACCCCTGCCAAGAGGGACCGACGAGTTCCGTCGGGCCCGCGATCCACGCCCGACGGAACGACGCAAGAGGGGTAGGCACTGGCCAGTAGCGCCCTTTTTCTCCCCAGAATCACGATCCGCAACTGCTGGACAGGACTTTTCTTCCTATAAAGCTCCGGGCTTGGACCGCCGATCATTGACCCATGGGCGTCGAATCTGGCCAGTCTGAGCCTCGAGGGCCCGTCTGTTGCATGCTTCGCAACGAGACCGGTGTAATTACGGCGGTCGACGAGTCGATCGTCACGCTCTTGGGTTGGAGTCCCGATCAACTGATGGGTTCGCCTTCGACGACCTTGATTCATCCCAACGATCAGGCGGGTGCGGTCAGCACCTGGTTCGACATGATCAACACTCCCGGATCGACCCGCACGTGGCGCGGGCGCTATCGCACCATTGAGGGCAAGTGGCGCTGGATCGAGGCGACCAATACGAATCGGCTTAACGATCCCGACAATCCTGGGATCCTCACGCTCATGCGGCCGGCGGACGCTGATTTCATCAGCGTCGAAGAGGAACTGCGAGCCCGGGACGAGCTCCTCACCCGTTTGTCCGACGCCCTACCGGTCGGACTCTTCCAGATCGACACAAACCGTCACGTTGTCCTCACGAACGGCCGCTTGCACCAGATCCTTGCCGCACCTCCTTCGGTGGATCTCGCGAGCCAATTCGCCGTCGTCGTCGAGGACGACTTTGCTCGACTTGAAGAGGCGACGCAAGCGGTCCTGAGTGGCGACGACGTCGACAACCTCGAGTTGCGGTTCCGTGTCGCCGTCCCCCACCCCGAATTCGCCGGGACCCGCGTCTGCCAGGTAAGTCTCCGCCCTCTGACCGATGGAGCTGGCGCAGTGACGGGCATCATTGGCTCTCTTCATGACATCTCGGACAGCGTCGACCTTCGCCGTGAACTCGAACTGCGCGCTTCTACTGATTCCCTGACGGGATGCCTCAGTCGTGGGGCCACCTTCGAGCTGCTCGACCGGGCTCTCAGAGCAGCAGCCAGCGTAAAGACCGGGGTGGCCGTGATCTTTGTCGACCTCGACGGGTTCAAGGGCATCAATGACTCGTACGGTCATGCCACCGGTGACCAAGCCCTGTGGGCGGCAGCCGACAAGATCCGAAGTGCGCTCCGAAACGATGATGTGGTGGGTCGACTCGGGGGGGACGAGTTCCTGGTCGTCTGCCCAGGCATCTCCAATGCCGAGGAGAGCTTGGTATTGGCCGAGCGCATCGGTACCTCACTGCGCGCTCGAGTAGAAACGGCGAAAGGCAGCATCATGCTCAGGGCGAGTATCGGCGTTGCCTGGACGACAGCCGACGATGAATCCCCTGACACCTTCGTTGCCCGAGCGGATGCCGCGATGTACCAGTCGAAGTTGACCGGTATCGGGTCGGTAGTCCAGGCGCCGAGTGTCGCGTGATCTGAGCTCACCACTCTGGAGACTCGGATTCGGGCTCTCGGATACGCGGTGACTCGTCCCATCGTTTTGTCGATGCTTCGTTTGCGACGGGACGTCGTGCTTGACTTCCCCTGTCCGTCACCTGTCCCTGCAAACTCTTGGATGATCAGCCACCGCGGGGCACGAATGGGCGGGGCGGCGTCGCGCTCAGTCAGTGAACCCCACCCGACGACGGTGACGCCTTCGTAGACGACCCAGCGCGATCCGGCCATCAGAGTTGGACCGCACCGCCGAGAAAGCGCCGTCGGACTCGGCATCCTCGCCAAACTCGCCGGACCGATGCTCTAATTGCGGACCATGGGGACGGATCGAAATTGGTCAAGGCGTCAACTCCTCCAGGGTGCACTCGGTGTGGGGGCCGCAGCGGTGGGAGTGAGTGCGGCCACCGAGGGTGCAGCGTGGGGCACCAAGCCGGATGCTGTGTCATCACGCCTCCCGCCACGCTCACGTTGGCGGCACCCAGGGTCCCTTCCCAACCCAAAGCTGCCCGCAGGCACCGACACTCTCCCGGAGATCGATCACATCGTGGTCGTGATGCAGGAGAACCATTCCTTCGACAACTACCTCGGGATGCTCGGTCGAGGCGACGGATTTGCGCTCGATCGAAAGGGCCGTCCGACCAACACCAATCCGGATCCCTCCGGCGGGTACGTCCGCGCCTTCCACGAGACGGATACCGCCCAAGCTGGCCACGTGACCCAGTCCTGGAACGCCAGCCACCTCCAGTACGCCAACGGGCGCAACGACGGGTTCATCGGACCCGAGAGCAGTGATGCCTGGTCGATGTCGTACTACACGGGCGAAGAAATCCCCTTCTACTATTCGTTCGCCAGAACCTTTCCAGTCTGCGACCGCTACTTCTGCTCGGTGTTGGCCCAGACCTACCCGAACCGCCGGTTCCTCCTGGCTGGAACCGCCTTCGGACTCATCGCGACCGACGACACCTCGATCACCGGGATCCCGCCGAACGGCACGATCTTCGACCGACTCGATGCTCACGACATCAGCTGGGCGAGTTACGCCACCAATGTTTCGACCCTCCTCGTGATCGCCGACATCGTCAAGAAGAACCCGTCGGGGATCAAAACCATCGATCAGTTCCACGCTGACGCCCGATCGGGATCGCTCCCGGCGGTCTCCTACGTCGATCCCAACATTTTGACGGCGACCGAGGAGAGTCCCCAGGACATTGCCCTCGGCGAATACTTCGTGTCGACCGTCGTCGACTCGCTGCTTCAAAGCCCGGCCTGGCACCGCACCATGCTTGTCTGGACCTACGACGAGCACGGCGGCTACTACGACCACGTGCCGCCGCCCCCGGCGATTCCTCCCGACGACATCCTGCCGATCCTCACCAGTGCGGATGTGCCCGGAGCCTACGATCGCTATGGCTTCCGAGTTCCGACGGTCGTGATGTCGCCGTACAGCAAGCCGCACTTCGTCTCCCACACGATTTACGACCACACCTCGATACTCAAGACGATCGAGCGCAAGTGGAACCTGCCTGCCATGACGTACCGGGATGCCAACGCCAACGACCTGCTCGATTGCCTCGACCTCAGCCACCGAGCGTTCGCCGATCCTCCGACCCTGGCGGCACCGGGCAACCCCACAGGGATCTCGCATGCCGTCGTGCCTCCGGCCGGCGAACCACCGCCCTCCTCAGCCTTCGTCAAGACTCCTGGACCAACGATCTGATCAGGCCGACCCGGCCCGGGACGTGCGGTTTCGTTCAAAACCACGACATCGGAGACGCCCACGCCGACCTCGTCGTGGTGTCGCTTCCGACATGACCGTTGGTCCAGGCGGAGCCTTGCGCAGAGGCGATGCAACGCGAGGCGGAATCTGGGCCCAGTCCAAGCCGCCGCGCAAGCCTCGTCGTCTTGGTCGCCCCAATCTGACCTTGCGGCCTCTGACGAGCCCGTTGACCCGTACCGCCGACCACCGGCGGGGCCGGAGCGTCAGAGGTCGAAGGTTTCACCCTTGGGCCGGTGGATGGTGAAGGCCGCAACGACCGCCCCGATCAGGATCAGGGCCCCGGACAGATCCAGTGCGACGTGGAGTCCCGAACCGAACGCCTCGTAGGCGGCGTTGACCACCTTGGTGGCGATCTTGGCCACGGCGGCGTTCCTCGAGTGCTCGGCGCTGGTCGCAGCTCCCCCGCTCGAGGCGCCGCCGGTCTGGATCGCGTGCTCCACCAGGCTCTGGAAGGTTGGCGGGATGCCAATCGCCTTGAGACGGGCGGCCAGGTCGCCGGTGAGCTTGCCGTTGACGATGGAGCCGAGGATGGCCACGCCGAACACGGCGCCCATCTCGCGACTGGTGTTCGTCGCCGACGCCGCCATGCCCGAGCGCTCCGGGCGGCACCACGGTCAGCGGCACCGAGGTGACCGGGACGAGCAACATCCCGATGCCGATCCCCGCGATGGGCAGCACCCATCCGAGCGTGCCAAAGGTCGACCGTCGGATCCAGGACTGCGCTGGCCAGCAGAATGCCACCTCCGGCCAGCAGGCAGCCGATGACCATCGGCCAGCGGGGCCCGATGCGGGCCACGAGCGGCCCGGTCACTGCGGAGGCGATGATCAGCCCGGCGGCCATAGGCAGGAAGTCGACCGCCGTCTGGTAGGCCGACGCGTTCGCCACCACCTGGAGATAGAGCGCGGTGAAGAAGAAGATGGAGAAGGTCCCGAAGTAGGCGACGAACGCCACGAAGTTCGAGCCGGCGAACGGCGGGCGCCGGAACATCGACAGGTCGAGCATCGGGCTCTTCGACGTGGTGCTCGACCAGGACGAAGGCCACCCCGGAAACGGCACAGATGACGAACAGAGCAAGGATCGGTGGCGACGTGTAGCCGGACTCCTCTCCCTGAATGACGGCAAAGGACAAGCGTGGCCAGGAAGGCCGCCCCGAGCAAGAACCCGGAGAAGTCGAAGCGGCGGCCCTGCCGGTCCGAGGTCTCGGGAACCACGGCCGCAGCCAAGGCAAACGCGACCACGCCGAAGCCGAGGTTGAACCAGAAGATGGCACGCCAGCTCGAGAACCCGACCAGCGCGCCGCCGATGACCGGACCGAGGGCCAAGGCCAGTCCCGACACGGCGGCCCACACACCGAGGGCATCGGCCCGGGTGCCGCGGTCGGGGTAGACGTGGCGGATGATCGAGAGCGTCCCCGGCTCGCTGGCCGCCGCGCCGATGCCCATGATCACCCGGCCGGCGATCAGCCAGTCGACGTTGCTCGCCAGAGCGGCGACGACGGAGCCGGCACAGAAGATGGCGACGCCGGCCAGCATGATCTTCTTGCGGCCGAGCATGTCTCCGAGCATCCCGGCGGCCAACATGAAGCTGGCGAACGTCAGCGCATAGCCGTTCACGACCCACTGCAACGAGGTCACGCCCGCGTGCAGGTCGCTCTGGACGTTGGCCAGGCCGACGCTCACGACCGTGTTGTCGAGGAAGGTCAGGAAGAGGACGGCGCACAGTGTGGACAGCGCCAACATCTGCGAGACCGATCCCAGGCCGCCCTTCTTGACCTCGAACCCATCCGGGGCGCCGTCCGAGAAGGCCACGGCGGCGGTCGCCGTCTGGGGTCCGGATGTGTCTCCAGGCATCACTGCCATTGAGTTTTACCCACCTCTGCCCAGGGTACGAATCTTTATGGCGAGGCGGCGCAGGAGTTGGCCGGACGGACCGGAACCCGACCCGACCGAACGACCGTGCGAGGTGGGTGGTGTTGCTAGTTGGCACGAGGGAGCCGAACGTGGGTAGCACGTTGTCCGGTAGCGCAATGAGCAGCGGTTTGCCGTCACGCCATGAGGCGCTCGGGCCCTTTTTCGAGCGGATCGACTACCCGTACTATGTCGTGACGGTTCGCACGACGGACGGCGAGATGAGCGGATGCCTGGCCGGTTTCGTGACCCAGTGCAGCATCGATCCGCCGAACTTCCTCGTGTGCATCGCCAAGGTGAACCACACCTTCGGCGTGGCCGAGCGCTCGCAGGCCATGGGACTGCATCTCCTCGGCGACGAGCAGGACGAACTGGCCCGCATCTTCGGCGAAGAAACGGGGGACTTGGTGGACAAGTTTGCCCAGTGCGACTGGAGACTCGGGCCCACCGGAGCGCCGCTCCTCGTGGAGTGTGCCGTGAGCATGGAAGGACACATCCTCGGCCACTTCTCAGCAGGCGACCACGAGGCGTACCTGGTGCGGGCCGAGCGCGCAATGAGCGGCGAGCACGAAGGGCTTCTCACGTATCGCGACGCGCCACACTTCCACCCGGGACACCCGCTCTAGCACCGGAAGGACCGACATCTCCGGCCCGGCCAGGCAGTCGGCCTACGCGAATTGCCAACGCATGGCGCCGCCCTTGCCGACCGCCACGGCGGAACGGGCCTCGAGCAGCCAGAGATCCCAAGGCGGCGGGCCGGCGGACGGCGCGCTGTAGTCGGCCTCGATGGCTCCGACGCCGGGCCGCGCCGGCCATCCGGTCGACGCCCAGTGCGCGGCCAACCGGTCCACCGTCGGCTGATCGGTCACCCGCCGGGCCCGCCCTCGGAAGGTGAGGTCGAGGTCGGGGAGTTCGGCCGCGATCGCACAGTCCGGCCTTCGTTCCAGGTTGCGACTCTTCTGGGTCCCGGCGCCGCTGACGAACCAGAGTTGGTCCTCGAACCAGCGGGCACCGATGCCGGTCAGGTGCGGACTGCCGTCCGGACCCGATGTGGCGAGCCAGAAATGGTCGATCGGACCGCCCGCTTCGAGCAGCGCTCTGGCCACGTCCCACGTGAAGCCGTCGCCCCCGTAGAGGTCGAGGTTGGTCGGCGTCGTACCCGTCATGTCCCGCTCCTTCCTGCTGACTGTTGTGGCAACAGCACTCACCCGGCCACCTCGGCCAGGAGCTCTTCCATCCGCTCGTACGAGTCGAGGACACCTTCCTCCATGCCGCTCTCCACGTGCATGTCGCGGTTGGCCACCGAGTTGTGCACCATCGTCGAGCGCAGAAGCGTGCCGCCGTTGACGGCGTCGAGTTCGAACGTCTCGGTCGCGAGGGCGTCGGGTGCACCCTCGTAGACCCACGTGCTGACCCGACGACGCGGAGGGTCGAGCTCGAGGAACTCGCCGTGGAAGGCGAACTCGGCGCCGTCCGGAGCCCGGTGCACGATGCGCCAGGTGCCGCCGACGCGCAGGTCGATCTCGCATTCGGCGATCTCGAGGCGCCGGGGGCCCCACCACTGGCGGAGGAACTCACCCTCGGTGAGCACTCGGTACACCAGCTCAGGCGGCGCCTGGAAGAACCTCCGCACCTCAATGACGGGCTCTCCTGCTGGCGTGATGATCTCGGTCTCGGTGTTGATCATGGTCACGTTCCTTCTCCTTTGGTTCGGTCCTGCTCGTGTCTTTGGCGATTCGGATCCCTGAAGCTCCTCGAGCAACTCGTCGAGTCGCTCGAAGCTCTCCTCCCAGAACTCGCGGTAGGAGCCGACCCAGTCCGACAGCTGCTTCAGCCGCTGCGGCTCCAGGCGGCACATGCGCTGGCGGGCCAGGCGGTGACGCGAGATCAGCCCGGCCTCTTCCAGCACGCGTAGATGCTTGGTGATGGCGGGCTGGCTCATTGGGAAGGGCGCCGCCACATCGAGGACGCCGGCATCACCCGCCGACAGGCGGGACAGGATGGCCCGCCGGGTGGGATCGGCCAGCGCCCCGAAAGCCCGGTCGAGCTGCTCCTCGGAGAGCGAATCGTCGAGCGTGGCCGTAGACATAACCAAATGGTTATATGAAATGACCGCGTTGTCAACCCCCCAGAGGCGGGCTCAGAGAAGGGCAAGGCCTTCCGGACAGCGGGCGCCCCGGCCTCGAAGGTCAGTCGGCGGGTGCCTCGAAGGCGAACGCCTGCGTGAGGCTGATCATGTTGCCCGAGTCGTCGCGCAACGTCGCCTCGATTCCATACGGGCGTTCGGCGGGCTCGGCGAGGAACGTCACGCCTTTGGCCGAGAGCTCCTTGTAGGTGCGGTGGCAATCGTCGGTCGCCATCACACCCACCCCCAGCGCACCGCTGGCCACCAGCTCGCGCAGCTGAGCGGCGGCCTCGGGGGAACGGCCCATCTCACACGAGGAGAGGATCAGTTGGAGATCGGGCTGATCCTTGGCACCCACGGTGAGCCAGCGAAAACCAGCGCCCGAGCCCTCGAACTCTTCGCCCATGGTGATGTCAAAGCGCAGCTCGAAGCCGAGCTTCTCGGTATAGAAGGCCTTCGCCGAGTCCTGGTCGAGGACGAAGACGCTCGTGTGTGACTGGTGACTGATCATGGAACCGGTCCCTTTCTCTCGTGCGATCGTCTTCCGTGTGCGATCGTCGGACTTCATCAGGGTACGGCGGCCCGCGTGCGTCAGGCTTCTCCCAGATTGCTCTCTTGCGCGCGGCCCGGTGTCGGCCGAGGGCGGCTCCAGTCCATCAAGAAGCAGCCCGGAATGGGCGGCGGGCCGCCGCGAGCGGCCGACGCTCGCTGGAAGGCGCGAGGCGACATGCCGACCAGCTCGGAGAAGCGCGTGCTGAACGAGCCCAGGCTCGAGAAGCCGACCAGCATGCAGACCTCGGTGACCGTCAGGTTGGCCGAGCGCAACAGGTCCTTCGCCCGCTCCACTCGGCGCCGGGTCAGGTAGTGCGCGGGCGTCTCGCCGTAGGCGTCCTTGAAGGCGCGGGCGAAATGGAACTTGGAGAAGCCGGACTCGGCCGCCATCTGATCGAGGTCGAGCGGGTCTGCATAGCGCAGGTCCATAAGGTCGCGGGCGCTGCGGAGGTACGAGATGCGTTCGGCACTGCTCACCTGTTGCACGGTACCGCCCCGCCACCGGCCGGGCGGCCGAATGGCGGGGCAGTGTGGGGCAGTCAGGCGTGGTCCTCCCAGAAGTCGCGGAGCAAGGGCACGAGGTCGGCTGCCCTCTCGTCCACCCAGAACAACATGGCGTCGGGCACCAGGGTGACCCGCTCCACGCTCGGGATGAGCTCGCACAGACGCTCCGCCCACTCGGGGCTGAAGAAGATGTCGGCTGTCCCCCAGGCCACCTGGGTGGGCGCCGTCAGCTGGGCGAGGAGCGGGGCAATCCCGGTCAGCTCCTCGACGCGCCCGGCAGTCATCACCCGCTCGAGACCCTTGCCTTGGTCGGCCACGAACGGTGCGAGGTAGCTGTCGACGACCTCGTCACTCAGTTGCGCCGCGTGCGCATACCCGGTGCCGAGGCCAATCTCGGAGCGGGCCAGGTCGCGGTCGCCCGCCATGGCCGCCATGGCAGGCCCGAACTCCCCCGCAAAGGCCAGCTCCAAAAGGGGCTTGAAGGCCTCGGGCGGGAAGTTGTCGTGCACGTCGCAGTTGGTCAGGGTCAGGGTCCGGACCCGCTGCGGGTGACGGGCGGCGAACACCTGGGCGATGGCGCCGCCGGTGTCGTTCGCCACCACGTCGACCTGGTCGAGTCCGAGCCGATCGCACAGCCCATCGAGCATGCGGGCCAGTCCGTTCAGCGACACGTCGGCATCCGCACCGGGGACGGGGCTGGCCCCGTGCGCCGGGAGGTCCGGCGCGATGCAGCGGCGGAGGTCGGCGACGTCGAAGATGACGTTGCGCCATAGGTCGGCGTTCACGATCACGCCGTGGACGAACAGCGCCGCCGGCGCGTCGCCGTCACCGTCACCGCCGTCGATATAGGCGATCCGTTCGCCGTCGACGTCGGTGGTCTTTCGCTCCAGCACCGTTGCGGTCGTTTCGGTGCTCGTGCCTTGCTTGGTTGTGGGGTGTGTGGTGGTCATGCGTTGGATGTTATATACCGACTACCTGTTTGTAAACCCCTGCTAGAGTAAATGGGTGCCCACGCAGGCAGAACGCACCGAGGCCACCCGGGGCAAGCTCATCGCCACCGGTCGGACCCTCTTCGCCAAGAACGGCTTTGCCGCTACCTCGACCGAGGACATCCTCAGTGCGTCCGGGGTCAGCCGGGGCGCCATGTACCACCACTTCTCCTCGAAGACGGAGCTCTTCCAAGCGGTGTTCGAAGCGGTCGAGGACGACCTGACGAACGACATCTTGGTGACGGCGACGGCGAGCGGCGAGACCGATCCGATGCGCATCCTCGAGGCCGGCTTCGACGCCTTCTTGGACCAGTGCCGGAACCCCGAGGTCCAGCGGATCGTGATGCTCGAAGGTCCGACCGTGCTGGGTTGGGACACCTGGCACGAACTGGACGAGCGCTACGCCTTCGGCACCATCAAGTTCGTGCTCACGGCAGCGGCCGAATCCGGCCGGCTCGAGGCCGACGCGGTGGATCCGCTGTCCCACCTCCTGCTCGGCGCCATCATGCAGGCCGGCATGGTCGTGGCCCGAGCCGACGATCCGGTGGCCGCGAAGGCGGCCATGGTGGCGTCGTGGGCTCAATTGCTGTCGTCTCTCGCGTAGCGAACATCACGTTCCGATTCGGAGCGGCCGACAGAGGCGCTCCGACCGCGGCAGGGTTGGTGTCGCCGTCGCCCGGCGCCCAGCTCGGACTCAGGTCATCGCGAGCATCCGTTCGCCGGGGGCGGCCGACTGCAACCATGGTGTATGGCGAAATTGGCGTTTCCCACCCCCTTCCCCGTGCGATCTCGGGTTCCACGTGACCGGATGCGCCACGGCGCGGCGTTCTGGGCTGCCGCGGCGGCGCTCCTGCTCTTCTCGAGCGGTCTGCTGGTCCTCGGCTCGCCGAGTCGCGTCGGCGCAACCACATCGGGTTGGACGATTGCGGCCGTGCCCGGCACCGGCAACGACGACGTCCTGCTGGGCACGACCTGCCCCAGCGCCAACGAGTGCTTCGCCGCGGGGATCAGCCTGGCAGACATTGCGGGGCCGACCTCGATCCCGTCGCCGATGATCGACACCTGGAACGGCGCCGACTGGTCTCTCGGCAGCGGCGCGCCGCTTCCGACTGGGTTCAACGGTGGACTGTTCGACGTGACCTGCGCCGGCACTCGAGAATGCTGGGCCGTGGGCGCAGAGCTCGCCCCGAACAACAACGGCAACCCCACAGGGACACTGGTCGAGCAGTGGGACGGCTCCGCGTGGTCGGTTGCGCCGACTCCGGTCCTCTCGGGACCCGGCGTCGTTGGCGCCTTCCTGCAAGGCGTGACCTGTGCGTCGCCCTCAAACTGCATGGCCGTCGGGTACACAACCGACGCCAATGGTCAGAACCTCAACGCGCTGATCGAGCAATGGAACGGCGTGGTTTGGACGATCGTCCCCGGAGCTGACACCGGGCAGGCCTTTGAGGAGCTCACCGGCGTGCAGTGCGTCAACGGTGCCGATTGCTGGGCCGTCGGCAATGCGGGACCGGTCCAGCAGGATCCGAACTTCCTACCCATCTACCCCGGCGCGGTCGGCGATCAGGGCTTGATCGAACATTGGAACGGCTCGTCCTGGTCGGTCGTGCCGAGCGCCGCTGAACCTGCACCCGGAGGCGGCTACCTCGGCGGGATCGACTGCGTGAGTTCCACCGCGTGTTGGGCCTCGGGTGCGGCGACGGACAGTACCGGGCAGGCTTCCGGCATCCTCATGGAGCAGTGGAACGGGTCCGCCTGGATCGACGTCTCATCCTCGGTGCCCGTTCCGTCTGACTCGGGCGGGGCCATTCTCGCCAGTATCTCGTGTCTGGGGCCGTCCGCGTGCTGGGCCGTGGGATCCTACGGATCGTTCGGCGGCGGTGGGGGCGGCGGCTTCCAGCCGCAGTCGTTCGTCGAGAACTGGAACGGATCGTCCTGGTCCGTCGAACCCAGCCCGGACGTCAGCCCCATCAATCTCCTGAACTCGGTGGCCTGTGTGGCCGGCGTGGGCTGTGCGGCCGTCGGCACCACGGCGACGGCGCCCAACGAAAATGATCCAGGGCTGCGGTCCCTGGTGGAGCAGATGAGCTTCCCACCCGCCTCGAGCCAGGGCTACCTGCTGGCCGCCCGTGACGGAGGCGTGTTCGCCTACGGGACCGCGTCCTTCGACGGCTCCATGGGGGGCCAACACCTCAACGCCCCCGTCGTGGGCGAGGCATCGACCCCCGATGCGAACGGATACTGGCTCGTCGCCAGCGACGGAGGGGTCTTTGCCTTCGGCGACGCGTCGTTCTACGGGTCGATGGGCGGCACACCGCTCAATAGTCCAATCGTCGGCATGGCAACCACTGCGGACGGGAAGGGCTACTGGCTCGTCGGCAGTGACGGAGGGGTCTTTGCCTTCGGCGACGCCGCCTACGCCGGTTCGATGGGCGGTGCACGGCTCAACGCGCCGGTGGTCGGCATGGCCGAGGCCGGAAACGGGGGCTATTGGCTCGTCGCGTCCGACGGCGGGATCTTCAGCTTCGATGCGGGCTTTTACGGCTCGGCCGGCAGCCTGCACCTCCACGCAGCGGTCACCGGGATGGCGCCGAGTGTCGACGGCCGGGGGTACTCGTTCGTGGCCGGAGACGGCGGCGTCTTCACGTACGGCGACGCCGGGTACTACGGCTCGGTGCCGGGCCAGGGCATCGTCGGGCAGCCGCCCGTCGTCGGCATCACGCAGACCCCCACCGGAGCCGGCTACTGGCTGACGGCGACGAATGGAGCCGTGTACGCATACGGCGACGCTCAGTTCCTCGGAGCACCGGGGCCGACGCACCTCGTCGCCCCCATCGCAGCGATCACGGCGTCCCCGTAGGAGAACCTCATCGTGCCGGAGCGCTCGCCTCAGGCCAGCGGTCCAGCCGCGGAGCCGTACTCCTCTCGAACCCATTCCGGAAGGCGCGTGGGCCGACCCGACCGGTCGACGCAGCCGTGGACCGTCACCGCAGTGGCGCGCGGCTGGGCGGAGACGCTCAGCAGATAGGCGATCTGGAACGTGGCCCGGGTCACGGCGCCGACCGCCAGCGACACGTCGACCTCGTCGTCGAAGAACAGGGCGCTGCGGTACTGGACCGAGACCTCGAGCACCGGGAACTCACGTCCGCCCTCGGCTGCGTCCTCCCGCACGTGGTTGTAAGGGTGCCCGACTGACCGGAGCAACTCGACCCGGGCCACCTCGAGATAGGGCAGATAGGCCGCATGGTGGACCACGCCCATGGCGTCGGTCTCGGCGAAGCGCGTCCGCAGCCGATGGACGAAGGGGTAGTCCGCCGGATCCCGGGACGGTGTGAGCGACTGCCGCACGGACTAGTCCCCTTCAGCTCCTGCATCGCCCTCCGGGCGCCCCGCGTCGAACGACTGGCGTCTCGAGTTGGCCATGCGGTGCACCCCGTCATGGTTGAAGACCGCGAACTCGCCGTCGGCCTCGACGGTGACGATCCCGCCCTGGACGATTCGGCCCTTGCTGTAGACCCGTCGCTCGGTCACTTCGGTGACCCATCCTTCGAAGACGGCCTCCTCCTCGGTCAGCGTCGGCCGCTTGTAGTGCAGGGCGAGGCGAACGGTCGGTCCGGTGGAACCGACGATCGCGTTGGCGGCTGTCAGGATGATGTCGAAGGTCGCGGCGAGGATCGCCCCGTGGACGCAACCCGGCGCCCCCTCGTAGGCGACGCCGAACACGGCCCGGCCCAGCGCCTTCGGCGGCTCGAAATCGAGGACGACCGGCAGTGCGATCGGATTGAACTTGCCGACGATCACGTCATAGGGCATCGCGCCGCCAAGCGGCACGTCACGCGGAGGATCATCGGGGCTCGGAGCCAGAAACCTCGGCACCGGTACCTCGGGCACATTCGCCTCGAGCTCGTCACCGACGGCGGCGAGCTGGGCCGTCAGGCGTGCGGTGACGTCGGGGGAGGCGGTCGTCGTGACCGACAGCCGGATCAAGCGGCGTAGTTGGTCGGCCAGTTCGAGCGCCTCGGCCTCGCGGCCGGTCAACCCGGGATGGTGTTCGAAGCTGGTCGGGCTCGTCGGATCGGGCAGCAGCACGGGCAGGGACAGTACCGCCGGCCGCACGGGCGCCGACATTCCGCCGGCCGCACCCTGCTCCACCCGCCGACGCCGCTCGTAACATGGCCTGATGACCGAACACACCGTCGCGTTCACGTCCGGCAGCGCCGACACCATTCTCGACCCTCTGGCGCCCGACGTGGCCGCCGCACTGCAGGCCGCCGAGGCACTGGCCCCAGACGCACGGCGGGCGGCGGTGGCCGCGGTCGCCGCTCGCGACCCACGTTGCCTGCAGGCCTGGGCCGATCTGGCCGAGCTGGCCACCGACCCGGTGGAGTCGTACGCCTACGCCCGCGTCGGGTACCACCGGGGTCTCGACGCCCTGCGGGCCGCGGGCTGGCGTGGCTCGGGGTACGTGCGCTGGCGAGACGACTCGAACCGGGGATTTCTGCGGGCGCTCGATGCGCTGCGCCGCGCCGCCGCCGCGATCGGTGAGGTCGACGAGGAGCAACGGTGCGAGCTGTTCCTGCGCCAGCTCGACCCGGAGTGGAGCTCGAAATAACAGCACGGATGGGTCGACGCGCCCCCAGCGCAATGCCTGGGTCTGACCTGGGAGGGACACTAGTTAGGGCTTCTAACTGTATGATGGTCGAAGTGTCTGTGACCACCCCTTCCTCTGTGCCGTCCCCGTCCACCCCAGCGGACGAGTCCCTGCCGGGGATTGGTCGCATCGCGGCCTGGCTGTCCAAGGTCGTCGAGCTGGCCCTGGCCCCGGTCGATCTCTCCATGCCCCAGTACCGGGTGCTGGCCATTCTGGCCGGCGGTTCCGCTGCTGCCTCGGGCCTGGCCAAGAGCCTCGACGTACGGCCACCGTCGGTGACCGCGCTCATCGACGGCCTCGTCGCCCGGGGACTGGTGGACAGGCGCCAGGAGGACAGCGACCGGCGGCGGGTAGAGCTGCGCATCACCGAAGAAGGGACGCGACTGGTGGCGGAGGCCGACCGCGTGGTCAACGAGCGGCTGACCCACATCGCCGGATACCTCCCGAGCAAGGACGAGGTCATGGCCCTGCGCTCACTCGAGCTCTGGGGTCGAGCGCTCTCCGAGGCGCGCGAGGCCCGCAACCGTGCGTCCGACCTCCCAGCCGGTGGTGCAGGCCGATGAGCAAGACCGAGGACCGTCTCGACGACGTGCTGGCCAACGGCAACGGCGCAGTGGCCACGGAGCCGACGACCGGATCGACTCGCGGTCTTCCCCTGGCCGCCTACGTGCCCATGGGAGCACTGAGCCAATACGAAGCACCGAAGGCGACCGTCGACCCGGACCGCTCCAAGAAGTGGATCAAGCGTGCGGCGCCCATCGTGAAGGCGCACAAGGTGCAATTCATCAGTGCGCTGCTCTTCTCCTTCTTGGGACTCATCATTCAGGTCTGGATCCCCCTCATCCTCCAGAACGGGATCACCAACGCCCTGATCCTGCGGACCCACCCGCTCCACGGCTACGTGGAGCTGATCGCCGTCCTGGCCGCCTTCACCGGGCTCTTCGGCTACATCTCACGCAACAACCTGTTCAAGGTGGCCTACGCGATCGAGTTCGATTTGCGCAACATCCTCTACGAGCACTTCACGCGCATGTCGTTCCCGTTCTACGACCGGGTGCAGTCCGGTCAGCTGATCTCCCGGGCCAACTCCGACATCCGTTCGGTGCAGATGTACCTGACCTTCGCTCCGATGATCCTCGTGCAGTGCTCCATCGCCATCGTCGCGTTCTGCTTCATGCTGTCCATCAGCGTGCCCCTGGCCTTCGTGGCCATGGCTGCCATGCCGTTCATCTACCTGGTGGGCGTCAAAATGCGGAACTCACTCTTCCCGGTGTCGTGGCTGATCCAGTCCCGTTTGGCCGAAGTGGCCACTGTGGTGGACGAAAACGTGAACGGCGTGCGCGTCGTGCGCAGCTTCGCGGCGGAGCAGCAGCAACTGCGCCAACTCGCGACGGCGGCCGACCGGGTGCAGTGGGGCTACATCAAGGACGCCGATCTGCGCGCTCGTTTCGCTCCCCTGGTGCAAAACCTCTCGCAGGTGGGGCTCGTCCTGGTCCTGCTGGTCGGAGGCTGGATGGTCATCCACGAGCACCTGCCCGTGGCCTCCATCGTCTCGTTCAACCTGTACCTGGTCATGATGCAGGCCCCGTTCATGATGCTCGGGATGCTCATCATGATGGGCCAGCGTGCCTCAGCGTCGGCCGAGCGCATCTACGAGATCCTCGACGAGCAGCCGTCGATCGTCGATCGCCCCGGCGCGGTCGACCTGGTCAACTGCCAGGGGGACGTCGAGTTCGACGACGTCACCTTCGCCTACGCCGCGGACAGCCTCCTGTCGAAACCCGGCGACGAAAACGACGGCCGGCGCGACATTCTGCGCAACTTCAACCTGCACCTGCACCCGGGCGAGACGGTGGCGCTCGTCGGCCGGACCGGCAGTGGCAAGTCGAGCGTGGCCCGCGTGC
This sequence comes from uncultured Acidimicrobiaceae bacterium, assembly GCA_963726855.1. Taxonomy (GTDB): domain Bacteria; phylum Actinomycetota; class Acidimicrobiia; order Acidimicrobiales; family RAAP-2; genus Bog-473. The sequence goes on along the minus strand of CAVSEB010000002.1, from coordinate 399,585 downwards.
TGGCGCGCTTCTACGACGCCACCGGCGGCACCGTCAAGGTCGACGGCCACGACGTGCGCGACCTCACCCTGACCAGCCTGCGGGCCAACATCGGCGTCGTCCTCGACGAGCCCTTCCTCTTCTCGGTCTCCATCCGGGACAACATCGCCTACGGCAGGCCCGACGCGTCGATGGAGGAGGTCGTGGCGGCGGCGGAGGCGGCCGGAGCGGACGGCTTCGTCAATCGTCTGTCCGAGGGGTACGACACCGTCGTCGGGGAGCGGGGCTACACCCTCTCGGGTGGGCAACGCCAGCGCATCGCCATCGCCCGCGCCCTGCTGGTCAACCCGCCCATCCTGATCCTCGACGATGCCACCAGCGCAATCGACGTCAAGGTGGAGCAGCGCATCCACTCCTCGTTGCGCGTCCTCATGGAGGGCCGCACCACGCTGATCATCGCCCACCGGCTCTCGACCATCAGCCTGGCCGATCGGGTCGTCCTGCTCGACGGCGGCCGAATCGTGGCCGACGGGACCCACGCCGAGCTCCTGAGGAACACCCCGCTCTACTCGGAGGTCCTGGCCCAGGCGGCCAGCGACGAAGACGATGCCGAAGAGGCGGCGGCCGGCAGCGTGGACCTCGGGCTCGACGTCGACGTGCTCGAGCCCGAAGGGGGTGTCATCTGATGTTCGGCGGAGGAGGAGGTCCGCCCATCGGTGGCGGAGGCCCCCCGGGCGCAGCCCAGAACGGCCTGCCCTTCGGTGGCATCCCGCACGAGCTGCAGGCCGGGGTCGACCTGTTGCTGGAGCAGGAACCCGAACGCGGCGAGTCCGATGCCGTCTTCACCCAGCTGCCCACGCAGCACGAGTCGAAGAAGCTGAGCCTGACCACCCTGCTCTTGGAGTACCCGGGCATGTGTGCGGCCGCGGCGCTCCTGGTCGGTCTCATCGCGTTGTTCACCCAGCTCGGTCCGAGTTTGGTTTCCTACGCCATCAACAACGGCCTGACGGGTCCCACGAAGCAGGACCCCACTGCGCACTACGACTTCGGCGTCGTGGTGGCCATGGCGGTGCTGTACCTGGTTTCGATCGGCGTCTCCGCGGGCGCCCAGTGGGGGCAGGCCAGGGTGACCGGGAGCCTCGCCTCGTGGGTCATGAACGACCTGCGCATCACGGTGTTCCGCCACCTGCAGCGGCTCTCGCTCGACTTCTTCACGGAGGAGAAGGCGGGCGTCGTCATGAGCCGCATGACGAGCGACATCGAGAACCTGCAGCAGCTGCTGCAGGACGGGTTGGCCCAGTTCGCCATTCAGGGCCTGACCATGGTCGTGATCACCGTCTTCCTCTTCGCCACCAACGCGACGCTCGCCGCCATCACCGTCTTCGCCGTGCTGCCCCCGCTGGTCATCATGTCGATCTGGTTCAAGCGGGCGTCCGAGCGCGGCTACGACAAGGTCCGTGACGGCATCGCTCTGGTGCTGGCCGATCTCTCCGAGAGCCTCCAGGGCGTGCGCATCGTCACGGCGCACAACCGGCAGCGCTACAACGTGGAGACCCACCGTGACATCGTGGGCTCGTACCGAGACGCCAACATCTACACGGGCCGCATCAACGGCGATCTACGGGCCGGGCTCCCAGGTCATCAGCGTCTTCGGCCAGCTCCTCATCCTGGGCATCGGCGGCATGATGTACCTGCACCATCCCCAAGAGATCAACCTGGGCCAGCTGACGGCCTTCTTCCTCTACGTCAACCGCTTCTTCTCGCCGATCCAGCTCCTGGTGCAGCAGTACAACACCTTCCAGCAGGGCCGGGCGTCGGTGTTCAAGCTCCGCGGCCTGCTCGAGACCGAGCCTTCCGTGCTCGAGGCACCCGACGCGGTGGAGCTGCCGCCGATCAGGGGCGAGATCCGCTTCGACCACGTGTCCTTCGGCTACGACCCCACGGTGCCCGTCCTCATGGACGTCGACCTGACCATCGACCCCGGGGAGACCGTGGCCTTCGTCGGGCGCGACCGGAGCCGGGAAGTCGACGATGGCCAAGCTCGTGACTCGCTTCTACGACCCCACCGAGGGCCGGGTCCTCATCGACGGGTACGACCTCAAGGGGCGTGACGCTCGCTTCCCTGCGCTCCCAACTCGGCGTGGTGCCCCAAGAGCCGTTCCTCTTCGCCGGCACCATCCGGGACAACATCGCGTTCGCCCGGCCAGGAGCGCCCGACGACGAGGTCTGGAATGCGGTCCACCAGGTGGGGCTGGGCGAACTCGTCCACCGGCTTCCCTACGGCCTCGACACGCCGGTCCACGAGCGCGGGCAGTCGCTGTCATCGGGCGAGCGCCAGCTCATCGCACTGGGTCGGGCCTTCATGGCCGAGCCTCGCGTGCTGGTGCTCGACGAGGCCACCTCGAACCTCGACCTCAAGTCCGAGAAAATGGTGGAGGCCGCGCTCGACGTCCTGCTGGAGGGCCGGACGGCGGTCCTCATTGCGCACCGCCTCTCGACGGCCATGCGTGCCGACCGCATCGTCGTCGTCGGAGACGGCAAGCTGCTCGAGGTGGGTTCGCACGACGAGCTCGTGGCACGGGGTGGCCACTACGCCGAGATGTACGAGACCTGGATCAACCAGTCGCACGCCGCCTAGCGGCACGGCCGCCCGGACACGCTTCAGGACGGCACTTCGATGAGGGCGACGGTGTTGGCGTCGGGGTCGCGCAGCGTGGCCTTCCGGCCGCCGACCCCGACCTGCTCGACGACCTCGGCCTCGATGCCGCGGCTGCGCAGGACAGCCAACTCGGCGTCGAGGTCGGCGACCGAGAGGGCGACCAGCGAGCGCCCGGCTCGTTGCTCGTCCACGACGAGGTAGAGCCAGCCGGCGTCGGCCGCCGCCCGCCACATGACCTCGTTCTCGTTGGGGATGATGTCGGCCGGACGTCCGAACAGCCGCTCGTACCACGGACGAGCGGCGTCGAGGTTCGGTGATGGCGACGCCGACGAAGAGGACCTGGGCCTCCATGTCACCCGACCTCTCGCGCGCCACGTGGGGATCGTCCGGACCCGGCTCCCTCGGCTCCCATCACGCGTCGCGGCTCCACTCGCTCAGCGTGGCCCGGTACTGGATGTCCCAGCTCGTCGTAGATCGTACGCAGGCGGTCGCCGGGCCACCCCTCGGGCAGGAGCTCGGCGGGCAGCAACGGATCCGCCTGCAGATGCCGGAGGACGGCAGCCGAGAGCTCGAATCCCGGGGCCAACGCGTCGGGACCTTCGGGCACCAATGCACGGAGCGCCGCGAGAAGGGCCTCCGCTCCGGCGGACCACGCGGCAACATCCCAGAGTCGACCGACCAACCCGCCCGGATCGGCGGGACACGCCACCATGCGTTCGAGGTCCGCGTCGAGCGCGTCGGGCAAGACGACCTCGACGTTGGCGGGCCGCATCCACACCCCCTCGCGCAGTTCGGCCAGGCGGGCGTAGGAGAAGGCTCGCCGGCGGGCGCCGCGCACCTCGGCCGTGCTTCCGCTGGTGGTCACCACGACGACCACCCAGCTCCCGTCGTACGGATCGATCACCCCGGCGCGGCTGCGCGACTGGCGCAGCTGGCGCTCCACGAGATGCCCGCCCAGCCGGTAGCGGCCCGAACCGTCGGTGGTGGCCTCCCCGGCGCTCGACCATCCGGCTCAGGGCCACCCGGGCCCGGTTCTCGCTGATCCCGAACAGCCCGGTCAGTCGAACCAGCTGGGCGACCGGCAGTTCCGCCGGATCCATGCCCAGCAGCGCGCTGGCCATGACCGAGCGCGCCGTGAGCGGCCTGGTCTCGCTGGTCGTATTACGCAGTTGTGTCACTTGTTCGGAAATGGTAATATGTGGCTCATGGTCAGCACCATGGTGCCCGAGGTGGCCGACCGGCCCGAGGTACTTCCGAGCGAGCGCCTGCAAGCGAACGGAATGGCCATCCCGGCCCTGCGCACCGATCTCCGCCGCATCGACAACGTGCGCAACGCCATCTCGGTGGCCGCGGTTTGGTTCTGGGTCGCGCTCATCATCGGCGGTGCCGTCTGGGTCGACCAGTGGTGGAGCTACCTGATCGCCTTCGTGCTGATGGGACCCATGTACGCCCGCTTCGCCATTCTGATGCACGAGGCGGCGCACAAGCTCCTGTTCACGAACAAGCGGTGGAACGACGTCGTCGGCAAGTGGATCGTGGCCTATCCGGTGTTCACCCCGGTGCAGCTCTACCGGCGGTCGCACTTCGCACACCACCGCGACGAGTTCGGTCCCGACGAGCCCGACCTCGCGTTCTACGCGCCCTACCCGTGCACCCGCCGCGCCCTGTTGCGCCGCCTGTTCCGTGACGCCGTCGGCATCAGCGGATGGAAGAACTTCGTCCCGCTGGTCAAGAACACGAGGCGCCCACCGTTCCGGCCCATCGGTCTGTCCATCTTTGCCGTGCAGGCCGTGCTGTGGGCCGCCATGTGGGCGGCCACCGGTCGCTGGTGGATCTACCCGCTGCTGTGGTTCCTGCCCTGGATGACCGTATGGCGGGTGATCAACCGCCTGCGCTCCATCGCCGAACACGGTGGCATGGAGCGCAGCCCGGACCGGCGGGCCACCACGCACCACGTCCGCCAGTCGCTGTGGGCCCGGTTCTGGATCGTCCCCTACAACACCGGCTGGCACCTGGCCCACCACGTCGACATGGGAGTCCCCTGGCGCAACCTGCCCGCCTACCATGCCGAGCTCCAACGGGCCGGCTACGTCACCGACGCCATCACCTACAAGAGCTACTGGGCCCTGTGGAAGGCACTCTCCAGCGCCGACGCCACCAGCGAGGTACGGACCGCCGCCTGACGGCCGTCGACACGCTCGCTACGGTGAATGCGTGAGCGACACGCGACTGCCACTTGCTCTTCATCGGGCACGGCAGCCCGATGAACGCGCTGGAGAGCAACCGCTACACCGACGCCTGGCGGGACCTGGCCGCCTCGCTCCCCCGCCCGCGGGCGATCCTCGCCGTCTCCGCCCACTGGTACACGAATGCGACCGCGGTCACCGCCATGGACCAGCCCCGCACGATCCACGATTTCTTCGGGTTTCCCGAGGAGCTCTTCGCATTCGAGTACGGGTGTCCGGGCTCACTCGAGGTGGCGCAGGAGGTGGCGGCGGTCGAGGCTCCGCGCTGGGTGGGCCTCGACCAGGACAGCTGGGGCATCGACCACGGGACGTGGTCCGTGCTGGCGCACATGTACCCGGAGGCGGACGTCCCCGTGGTCCAGCTCGCCATCAACGGACTCGAACCGCTGGCGTACCACTTCGATCTGGGACGCCGCCTGGCTCCACTGCCGCGAGCGCGGCGTGCTGGTCGTGGCCAGCGGCAACGTGGTGCACAACCTGGGTCTGCTGGACGGTTCCCACCCTGACGAGGGCTTCGCCTGGGCGCAGCGCTTCGACGACGCCGCACGGGCCGTCGTGGTGGACTCGCCCGACGAAGTGGTGTCGCTGGCACAGCATCCCGACTATGCGCTGGCGGTCCCCACACCCGACCACTTCATCCCGCTGGTCTACTTCGCCGCCGCCGCGGCCCAGGCGGGGGCGCGCCCGTCGGTTGTCGTGGGCGGGTACGCCCTGGGCTCGCTCTCCATGACCTGCTACCGGGCGGACTAGCTCGAATTCACCGCGCACACTGCGTGGCGCTCGTGCGGTGCGGTGCGGGCGTGCGGGCGTGCGGGCGTGCGTGCGTGCGATTCAACCCTGCATGGCGATGTGATCGGTGCGCACCCGCAGCGTGATCCTGACCTCGCCCGGCTGGCGCATCGGGTACTCGTCGACACCGAGATACTTCTTGGCCAGTGCGTCGATGTGCGCGTCGGCGCCATCGGTCGTCTCCTCGACAACGGTGCCCTGGAAGGCGATGACGTTGTAGGTGTCGTCCGGATCGATCACCGTCACCGCCACCCGGGCGTCCTTCTCCGTGTTGCGTGCTTTCTTTCGGCCGCGGGCCGTATTGAAGAGCACGTCGTCGCCGTCGAGGTTGACCCAGAGCGGCGTGATCTGCGGCGAGCCGTCGGGGTTGAGTGTGGCCAGCGAGGCCAGCACGGGACGGGCGATGAGCTCACGCGCTTTCTCCGACAGGACATCAGCCATGAGGTGCTCCTTCCTTCGACAATGATGCTTCGATGTTGCAGGGATCGTATGGGCCGGCGCGTCGCCACCCTGCAGGCTGGGCGCAACGAACCAAGAAAATCCGAACCCCCGATGCGCCAGGCCGTGACTGACCGCCCGGCGACCCGCAGGCTGAGCTGGGTGCTGGCTGCGGTCGGTGTGGCGGGCGCGCTGGCCGCCGCGGCCGCCAGCCCGGCGCATGCCCAGTCGGCGAGCGCCCAGGTGTGGCCCGCCTTCGTGCTCGTGGCCGGCCTCCTCCTCGTCGGCCTGGTGGCGCACGAGGACGGCCTGTTCGCCTGGGGCGGCCACACCCTGGCCCGCGTCGCCCCGAGCGGACTCGTTCTCTTCGCCGGCACCACGGTCCTGGTCGTCCTCGTGACCACGCTCCTCAACCTCGACACGGCGGTCACCTTCCTCACACCGGTTCTGGTCTACGCGGCGCGCGCACGAGCCGAGAACGAGGCGGCCCTGCTCTACGCCTCCATCCTCCTCGCCAATGCCGGATCCCTCCTCCTGCCCGGCTCCAACCTGACCAACGTGATCGTGCTCGGCCACCTCCACCTCTCGGGGCACGCCTTCTTCGATCAGATGGCTCTGGCCGGCGTGGCGGCGGCGCTCGTCACCGCGCTGGTGGTCGGGGTGGCCCACCACGGCACACTGCGCACCACGGCCCGGGTGGAGGAACCGGCAACCCGGCCGGTCCTCGGCGTCGGTGTGCTGGCCGTGGCCGCCGTGACGATCTTGGTGCTCGTGTTGCGCGCACCGGCGGTGCCCGTCGCCGCCGTCGGGTTGGCCGCGGTGACCGTGCGCACGGTGCGGCGACAGTCCGCGCCCGGCGCGGCCCTCGAGGTGCTCGGCCTGCCTGTCCTGGTGGGCCTCTTCGGTCTGGCCGTGGCCCTCGGCACGCTGGGCCGGGCCTGGTCGGGACCGGCCAGCCTGCTCGCCCATTGCGACGCCTGGGCGACGGCCGCGGTCGCCGCCCTCTTCAGCGTCCTGGTGAACAACCTGCCCGCCGCATCCCTGCTGGCGGCGCGCCAGCCGCCTCATCCCTTCGAGCTGCTGGTGGGGTTGAACATCGGGCCCAACCTCTTCGTGACCGGATCACTGGCGTGGGTCCTCTGGTGGCGCTCGGCGCGGCGGGTGGACGCGCACCCGTCCATCCGGCGGGCCACGGTGCTCGGACTGATCGGCGCACCGCTGGCCATGGCGGCCGCCGTCGGGCGTGCTGCTGGTGCAGGGAACGCGCTGAGGAGCGCCGAGGAACCGGTTCGCTATCGGCACGTCGCCGTGCCCAGCACGTGGCGCAGCACCCGGGTGGACTCCTCCTGGGCCCGCCGCGAGACCTCGGCCGTGACCACCATGGCCGAGCCGTGGAACGTGCCCGGGAACTGGTGCAGCTCCACCGAGACGCCGGCCTGCAGCAGACGGAGGGCGTAGAGGATGCCCTCGTCGCGCAAGGGGTCGTTCTCGGCCGTCGACACGTAGGCGGCTGGCAGGCCAGAGAGGTCCGTCGCCCGGGCCGGCGCGGCGTAGGCCGGCACGTCGTCGGAGCCCGAGAGATCCCCGAGGTAGTACTGCCAACTCTTCTCGGCCAGTGGTCGGTTCCAGATGGGCGTCTCGACGAACTCCCGCATGGAGGGCGTCTCCAGCCGGTCGTCGAGCTCGGGGATGTGCAGCATCTGGAAGCACAGGGCCGGGCCGCCGCGGTCTCGAGCGAACAGGGCGGTGGCCGCCGCGAGCCCGCCGCCGGCACTGGTTCCCACCACGGCGATGCGTTCGCGGTCGACGCCCAGTGCGGGCGCCTCGCCGTGGAGGAACTTCAGCGCGCTGTAGCAGTCGTGGAGCGCAGCCGGGTAGGCGTGCTCGGGGGCCAGCCGGTACTCGACCGACACGACGAGCGCGCCGACGTGGGCGGCCATCATGGCGCCCCCGAGGTGCTCGGTCTCGATGGTGCCCACGACGAAGCCGCCGCCGTGGATCATGAGGATCCCGGGCACCGGTCCCGAGGCTGCCTCCTTGGGCCGGTACAGACGGACCGGAACCTCGGGGTCGTCCTCCCAGCCCGGGACCAGGCGGTCCTCGATGCTGAGACCGAGCTCGGGCGGGACCTCACGGTCGAGACCTTCGAGCATGGCCTCGAAACCTGCCCGGGCCGCCACCGGGTCCTCGAGTCCCAGGTCCGACGGCAGCAGGTCGACGAGCGGCGCGAGCTCCGGGTCGATCATGGTGCGACTCCCTCCCCCGGCGCTGCGGGCTACTTGGGCTGCATGCGGATGCCGGCGTCGATGCGGATCGACTCGGCGTTCATGTACGAGTTGGCGAGCAACTCCACGGCCAGCGTGGCGAACTCCTCGGGCCGACCCAGCCGGTGCGGGAAGAGCACGTCCTGGGCCAGCTTGCCCTTGAACGTCTCGGAGCCCTCGCCGGCTCCGTAGATCGGCGTGTCGATCAGGCCGGGCAGGATGGTGTTGACCCGGATGCCGACGACGGCCAGGTCGCGGGCGACCGGCAGGGTCAAGCCGACCACGCCGCCCTTGGACGAGGAGTAGGCGGCCTGGCCGATCTGGCCGTCCTCGGCCGCGACCGACGCCGTGTTCACGATGGCGCCGCGGGCGCCGTCGTCGTCGGGTTCGTTGAGGCTCATCTTGGTGGCGGCCAGACGGATGCAGTTGAAGGTGCCGATCAGGTTGATCTCGATCACCCTGCGGTACAGGTCGAGATCGTGGGCCGACGAGTAGTCACCGTCCTTGCCGATGGTGCGGGTGGCCCAGCCGATGCCGGCGCAGTTGACCAGTGACTTGAGCGGCGCCATCTCGATGGCGGCCTCGACCGCGGCGATGACCTGCTCGCTCTTGGTCACGTCGCACTGGACGAAGAGCCCGCCGATCTCCTTGGCCAGGGGCTCGCCCTTGTCGGCCTGGAGGTCCGCCACCACCACGTGCACGCCGCGCTGGGCCAGGAGCCTGCAGGTGGCGTCCCCGAGGCCCGAGGCCCCACCCGTGACGATCGCCGACGTGCCGTTCAGATCCATGGTCCCAGACTCCTCGTTGTGGGCACGGTCCCTCGCCGTCCCGGTGCCGGGCAGAGGATAGGGGCTGTCCCCGACCCGGTCACATCTGTTCGGGCGCCTCCATGCCGAGCAGCGAGAGCCCGCATTCGAGCACCCGAGCCGTCACGTCGCAGAGGGCGAGGCGCGAGGTGCGGATGGCCTCGTCGTCGACCAGGACCCGGCAGGCCTCGTAGAAGGTCGTGAACGAGGTGGCCAGGTCGAAGAGGTAGGTGCACAGCTTGGACGGGCTCGACGCCTCCGCCGTCGCCTGCACCGCCTCGCCGAAGCGCAGGAGCTGGAGGGCCAGCGCCGCGTTCCTGGGGCTCACCGAGCGTCACCGGGGTGCCCGGCGTCGGCGGCGTCACCCCGGCGCGCCGGAAGATGGAACGGATCCGGGCGTGCGCGTACTGGAGATAGGGCCCGGTGTTGCCCTCGAAGGCCAACATGCGGTCCCAGTCGAAGACGTAGTCGCGCATGCGCTCGGTGGAGAGGTCTGCGTACTTCACCGCACCGACGCCGAGCGCGTGGGCCACGGCGGCCTGCTCGTCGGCGGACAGTTCGCTGTCGCGGTCCTTCATGGCCGTCGCCGCCCGCTCCACCCCTTCGTACAGCAGGTCGATCAGGCGCTCCGAGCCGCCACTGCGGCTGGCCAGCTTCTTGCCGTCGGTCCCGAGCACCAGGCCGAAACCGACGTGCTCGGCTTCGTCGGCCTGGCGCAGGTAGCCCGGCCATGGCGGCGACGGCGAAGACCAGGCGCAGGTGCAGGGACTGCTCGGCCCCCACGACGTAGACCAGCTTCGTCGCCTCGAGGCGGCCGGTCCGGTCGCGCACGGCGGCCAGGTCGGTGGCCGGGTAGCCGTACCCGCCGTCGGACTTGCGCACGATGAGCGGGAGCGGCTCGCCGTTGCGGTTCTCGAAGCCCGGTGGGAAGACGCAGAGCGCCCCGTCGTCCTCGACCAGCAGGCCCTTCTTCGGTCAGCTCGTCCACCACGACCGGCAGGAACGGGTTGTAGTAGCTCTCCCCGACCGTGTCCTCGGGGGTCAGCAGCACGCCGAGCAGGCGGTAGACCTCTTGGGCGTGGCGCATGCTCTCGGCCACGAAGATGCGCCACAGCGCGCAACGTCTCCTCGTCGCCGCTCTGGAGGAGCACGACCCGGCGCCGGCTGCGCTCGACGAAGTCCGGGTCCGCAGTCGAACTGGCGGCGGGCCGCGGCGTAGAACTCGTTGAGGTCGCGCACGCTGAACGACTCGGCGCGCTCGGCCCCGTCCACGTCGAGCAGGTGCTCGATGAGCATGCCGAAGGGCGTCCCCCAGTCGCCGATGTGGTTCTCGCGCAGCACGGTGTGGCCGAGGAAGCCGAGGATGCGGGCGAGCGAGTCGCCGATGAGCGTGCTGCGCAGGTGCCCGACGTGCATCTCCTTGGCCACGTTCGGCGCGGAGTAGTCGACGACGACGGTCTCGGGCTGGGCCGCCGGGTCCACACCGAGGCGGGCGTCGGCCGACAGGCTCCGGCAGCTGCGTCGGCCACGAAGCCGTCGGACAGGGTCAGGTTGATGAACCCGGGCCCGCTGACCTCGACCACGGCGCACATGCCGCCGAGCCGAGACGGCGGCGGCCACGTCCTCGGCGATGTCACTGGCCGGCCGGCCCACCTGCTTGGCCAGGGCCAGGGCGCCGTTGGCCTGGAAGTCGGCCCGCTCGGAGGGGCGCAGGGTCGGGTCGGCCCCGGGCACGACGGTGTCGAAGGCGGCCTGGAGCTTCTCGCGCAGGACGCGGGCGAGCGTCGGGCATCCCTCATTGTCGCATGGCCGCGCGCACCGCGCCGGCGCCGCGACAGGTGCGTCAGTCGGCGGGCGCCCCCATGGCACCGTCCATCAGCCCGTAGTGGCGGTAGGGACCGAAGAAGCCGTGCTCGAAGAGGCCGTAGCCGACGTTGCCGTCGTAGGAGTACTCGGCCACGTGGTCGACGATGCCGTACTGGGCCAGGCCCTTGATCTCCTCGACGTCGAGCACGAGGCCCTGGGTCACCGTCTCGGGGCCGTGGTACATGCCGTGACGCCAGTCGGCGTCGATGCCGTAGCCCGTCCCGATGGAGACGTAGTTGGCCAGCAGCGGGCGGCACTCCACCTCGATGCCGGCCTCGGGAAAGCGCACCACCGAGTGGTCGATGACCCGGGTGCCAGGGATCAGATGGTGCTCGTGCTCGGAACGCCCGAGGTCGTCGATGCCGCGGGCCGGATCGCTCCACACCCGCTCGGCCTGGACGAGCGGGCGCTCCCCGTCGTCGCGCTCGTGACAGATGTACATGAGGGCGTGGTCTTCGAACTGCATGGGGAAGTAGTTCCACATGCCGGCGAGGACCATTTCGCCCTGCCGGATGCCGTCGGTCTCGGGCTCGCCGACGGGTCGCACGCCCCACGAGCGATCACGGGTGCCCCAGCAGCGCTCGGGCGTGATGGCGAGGTCGTTGCCGCCGACCGAGAGCCGGCCCGACCAGGTCCCGGTCTGGGCCAGGCGCTGGGTGTCGAAGACCACCTTGCCCTTGGAGCGCAGGTACTGGCGGGGTTCCTCGACGGCGGGGATGTGCCCCTCCCAGGTGACGTCCATGTGGGCGTGGTCCTCGGTCGGCTCGACGATCACGCGCAGCTTGCGCAGCGGCTCGATGACCTCGATGCGGAAGGGCCCGACCGAGATGTCGCCCCGATCGACCAGGGGCGCCGACGAGCGCACGATGTGCTGGGAACCGCCCAGGCGCACGTCGAGGAAGGCGTCGACCACGCCGAGGTTCGGGTACTGGCCGAACCCGAAGATGGCGAACCAGTCGTCGTCGCACGGGTGCATGTTGAAGTAGTAGCGGTCGTAGAAGTTGCGGTCACTCGTGGCGGGGTGCGCGATGAACTCGGCCGCCTGGTGGACCGGGTAGTCGTCCCAAGAGGAGAGGGGCATGTCGCGGGCCTCAGCAGCAGGCGCAGCCGCTGCCGCAGCCGCCGGCCACGGGAGCGCCGCACATCCCGGCCGGCTCGGCGGCCAGGCCGGTGGTGGCGAAGACGGGCAGCAGGCGCCGGGCGCCCACATGACCGTCGGGACAGGTGGCGGGGGCGTCGGCCTCGGCCATGGCGCGGCGGTCGTCGAAGACGGCCTCGCAGGTCGAGCAGCGGAATTCGTAGAGCGGCACGGTCGGCAGCCTAGCGGGCGAGCGACTCGGGCTCAGGCGAGCGGCTGGGGCTACGGCTGCGCGAAGGCGTAGATGGGCACGCCGTTGTACGAGTTCGAGTCGGCGGGCAGGAACGGCCCGTCGAGGGCGACGGAGAGGTACCCGTCGCGGCCGGGCCCGGCGTCACCGGCCACGGTCATGATGGCGCCGTCGGGCCAGACCTGGGTCACGAGCCCGACGTGCACCGAGGTCGAGGTGCTCGAGGGCCCGGTGCCGTAGAGGACGGCGTCACCCGACGGCAGGCACGGCGGTCGGCGGCAGCACGGCCCCGTTGATGGCGGCCCAGTCGTAGATGTCGCCGGTGAAGGCATAGCTCGGGATGGGGATGCCGGCCTGGCGCCAGACCCAGGTGGCGAACAGCGCGCACCACTCCTCGCAGGGGCCGTACGGGTTGCAGTAGGGACCCTGGGTGTCCGGATCGGGCTCGATCTGCGAGGCCGCAGCCGCGGTCGATCGTGTTGGACCACGCCAACTTCGGCTCGGGCGTGGTGGTGGAGAAGCTGTACTGCCAGGCCTGGGGGTCGATCAGCCAGTAGCCGGTCCCCTGGTTGTTGCCGATGATGCCCGAGATCTGCGTGGCCGTCGGGTCGAGGGTGAGCCCACCGAAGGACTTGGCGTCGCCGAAGGGCAGGACGACCCCGTTGGCCGTGGCCATCAGGTAGCCGCCCCCGTCGGGCGAGGCCACCATGCCGACCACCCAGTCGGGCAGGTTCTCGCCGCCGGCCGACCCGTAGAAGCCGGCGTCGCCGTAGTCGAAGATCCCGCCGTCGGCCGCCACCAGCCAGTAGCCCTTGCCGTCGTGGGTGGTCGCCATGCCGACGATGGGCTGGTTCAGGTGGATGCTGCCCGTGCTGCCGTAGAAGCCGGCGTCGCCGTAGGAGAAGATGCCGCCGTCGGCCGCCACCAGCCAGTAGCCCTTGCCGTCGGGCGTCGAGGCCATGCCGACGATGGGCTGGTTCAGATGGAGCGACCCCATCGACCCGTAGAAGGCGGCGTCGCCGTAGGCGAAGACGCCCCCGTCGATCGCACCCAGCCAGTAGCCCTTGGCGTCGGGCGTCACGGCCATGGCCACGATCGGGCCCTGCAGCGGGATGCCCCCGGCCGACCCCTCGAAGGTGGCGTCACCCTCGGCGAAGACGCCGCCGTCCCCGCTGGCCAGCAGGTAGCCGTTGCCGTCCGGCGTGGCCACGCCGGAGAAGACCGGCGAGTTGATCGGTTGGGGCAGGTTCGGCGCCGCCTGTGAGACGCTGCCGAAGCCGATCATGCCGCCGTCGTTGTAGACGTGCGGCAGCTCGGCGGCACCGGCCGCAGCGGTGGTGCCGAGGCCGGCCCCGGACAGGGCCGCCGCGGACACGGCGAGGACCGGGGCGAGCAGGGCGGCGAGGACCGCCGACTCCGATCCCGGCACGCAGGGCGCGGCGAGCCGCCGACAAGAGTTGCCGGCCCCGCGATGCACTGCATGGATCATGCCCGCTCCCGAGGGTCCTAGGCGTGGGTGCGGTTACGAAGTGGTTACGAATCGGCCCGACAACCAGGGTGTCGCGAGCGACGTCGTCCTCGGGTGGCGGTTCGCGGCGCTCCGAGCAGTCCCATGAGGCGCCCCCCACGGGGCCACGGCAGAATGGGTGCATGAGCCCGGATTCGCATCCCGACACCTTCGGCGCCCGCACCGACCTGGTCGTCGGCGACAAGACCTACGAGATCTTCAACATCAAGGCGCCGACCCTGACCGAGCAGCACGACATCGACCGCCTGCCGTACTCCATCAAGGTGTTGCTCGAGAACCTGCTGCGCCACGAGGACGGCCCGCACGTGTCGGCCGACGACATCGTGGCCACCGCGGCCTGGGGCGTGAACCCCGAGGGCCACGGCCAGGGCGCGGGCGACGCCGCGCACGAGATCGCCTTCACCCCCGAGCGCGTCCTCATGCAGGACTTCACCGGCGTGCCGGCCGTGGTCGACCTGGCCGCCATGCGCGACGCGCTGGCCACGCCTCGGGGGCGACGCCACCAAGGTCAACCCCCTGGTGCCCGTCGAGCTGGTCATCGACCACTCGGTCATCATCGAGCGGTCCGGCGATGCCTCGTCGTACGACACCAACGTGTCCATTGAGTACCAGCGCAACCTCGAGCGCTACCAGCTGCTGCGCTGGGCCCAGGGCGCCTTCCGCGACTTCCGGGCCGTGCCGCCGGGGATGGGCATCTGCCACCAGGTCAACCTCGAGTACCTGTCGCGCCTCGTCTTCGCCACCGAGGACGGGCGGGCCTACTGCGACACCTTGGTCGGCACGGACTCACACACCGTGATGGTCAACGGGCTCGGTGTCCTGGGCTGGGGCGTGGGCGGGATCGAGGCGGAGGCGGCCATGTTGGGCCAGCCCCTCTCCATGTTGCTGCCGCCGGTGGTGGGGCTGCGCATCTCGGGCGAGCCCACGCCCGGCATCACGGCGACCGACGTCGTGCTCACGGTGACCGAACTGCTGCGCGACCACGGCGTGGTCGGCTCCTTCGTCGAGTGCTTCGGACCGGGGGTGGCCGCGCTGCCGCTCGAGACCCGGGCCACCATCGGCAACATGAGCCCCGAGTACGGGGCCACCTGCACCATGTTCCCCATCGACCAGGTGACGCTCGACTACCTGCGCTTCACCGGGCGCGAGGAGTCGCACCTGGCCCTGGTCGAGGCCTACGCCAAGGCGCAGGGCCTCTGGCACGACCCCAGCGCACCCGAGCCGGTGTACTCCGAGCTGGTCACGCTCGACCTGGGCGACGTGGTGCCGTCGCTGGCCGGACCTTCGCGCCCGCAGGACCGGGTCCCGCTGACCACGGCCAAGGAGTCCTTCCACGTGGCCCTCGAGCGGGGCGTGCAGAGCGCGGCGACGGCGCCGGCGGCGGCGCCCCACCACCAGATGCAGGACGGCGACGTGGTGATCGCCGCCATCACGAGCTGCACGAACACGTCGAACCCCCAGGTCATGGTGGCGGCCGGCCTGCTGGCGCGGGCGGCGGTGGCCCGGGGGCTGCGGGCCAAGCCCTGGGTGAAGACCTCGCTGGCCCCGGGGTCGCGGGTCGTCATGGACTACCTCGAGCGGGCCGCGCTGACCGGGCCGCTCGAGGAGCTCGGCTTCTGGCTGGTCGGCTACGGCTGCACCACCTGCATCGGCAACTCGGGCCCGCTGCTCGAGGGCGTGTCCGAGGCGGTGCACGAGGGCGACCTGGCCGTGAGCGCCGTCCTGTCGGGCAACCGCAACTTCGAGGGGCGCATCCACCCGGACGTGCGGCTGAATTATCTGGCCTCGCCGCCCCTCGTGGTGGCCTACGCCCTGGCGGGGACGATGGACCTCGACCTGACCACCGAACCGCTCGGGCAGGACGAATCGGGCGCCGACGTGTTCCTGTCCGACCTGTGGCCGTCGATGGAGGAGGTGAGCGCGACCATCCGGGCCTCGCTGACATCTGACATGTTCCGCGAACCGCTACGCCGCGGTCTTCGACGGCGACGAGTACTGGCAGGACGTGCCGGTGGCCGGCGGCCAGACCTACGCGTGGCAGGACGCCTCGACCTACGTGCAGAACCCGCCCTACTTCAGCGGCATGACGATGACGCCGGCGCCGGTGACCGACATCGCCGACGCCCGGGTGCTGGCGGTGCTGGGCGACTCGGTGACGACCGACCACATCTCGCCGGCCGGGTCGATCGGACCGAGCACGCCGGCGGGGCACTACCTGACCGAGCACGGCGTCGAGCGCCAGGACTTCAACTCCTACGGGGCGCGCCGCGGCAACCACGAGGTGATGATGCGCGGCACCTTCGCCAACGTCCGCCTGCGCAACCTGCTGGCGCCGGGCACCGAGGGCGGCTTCACGCTGCACCTGCCCGACGGGGCGGAGTCGTCCATCTTCGACGCGGCCATGGCGTACGCGGCCGAGGGCGTGCCCCTGGTGGTGCTGGCCGGTCGCGAGTACGGGACCGGTTCGAGCCGGGACTGGGCGGCCAAGGGAACGGCGCTGCTCGGCGTGCGCGCCGTCATCGCGCAGAGCTTCGAGCGCATCCACCGCTCCAACCTGATCGGCATGGGCGTGGCGCCCTTGCAGTTCTACAAGGGCGACTCGGCCCAGGGGCTGGGGCTGACCGGGCACGAGCGCTTCTCCATCGCCGGCCTCGAGCTGCTGAACAAGGGCGAGCTGCCCAAGGAGCTCACCGTCACCGCGGTGGCCGACGACGACTCGGTCACCGAGTTCCGGGCCATCGTGCGCATCGACACGCCGATGGAGGCGGAGTACTACCGCCACGGCGGCATTCTGCAGTACGTGCTGCGACAGATGGCGGGCTGAACCTCAGTTCCCGAGGAGGGCTTGCACCTTCTTGGGGGCACGGCGGCGCCAGGATTCGGTGAGCAGCTCGCGCACCAGGGCGGTGTGCGCCTTCTTCAGGATGACGCGACAGCCGCTGCGCTTCTTGCCCCACCAGAGCTCCTCGACGGCGTCGGGGAACTCGGCGCAGTAGGCCGTGATGTCGTCGTCATCGAGGAAGACGTGGAGACGACCGCTGTCCGGCGGGAGGGTGGCGAAGATCTTCCCGGCCACCCGGAACGAGGTCATGTCGTGATGGGGTGCCTCGACCGACTCGGGGAGGGCGAGGGCGAGGCGGCGCACGGTGGCGACGCTGACCGCCATCAGGGTGCGGCGACGGTGTCGGTGACGGTGTCGGCGGCCAGCGCGACGAAGCGGCGGACGATGCCCTCGCCGGCCCGGCTGACGTGGGCGACGTCGGCGGCGCGCACGAACACGTCGGGCGGCAGGTGGTGGGCCCAGTGCGCCACGAGTGCGCCCGTGACCTCGACGTGGAACTGGAATCCGTAGGCGTTTTCCCCCACCACGAAGGCCTGGTTCTCGTAGGCCTCGTTGCCGGCGAGGCGGACCGCACCCTCGGGGAGGGTGAAGGTGTCACCGTGCCAGTGCACGCAGGGCAGCGGCGTCGGCGCGGGGCCGAGGACCGGGTCGTCGAAGGCCTCTTCGGTGAGGTGGACCTCGCCCACACCGACTTCGGGGGCGGGCCCCGCCATGACCTGGCCACCGAGCGCAGCGGCCAGCTGCTGGGCACCGAGGCAGACGCCGAGCACCGGCAACCCGGCCTCGACGGCGGCGCGTAGGAGGACGCGCTCGGGCTCGAGCCAGGCGAGGTCGTCGTGCACGCTCATCGGGCCGCCCATCACGACGAGACCGGCCATGGAGGCCAGGTCGGCCGGCGTCGGCACGGGCTGGCCGAGGTCGAGGCGGACGACGGAGAGGGGGGCGCCGGTGGCGGCGATGGCCGGGCCCAGCGCGCCGGGACCCTCGAACGCCACGTGCTGGAGCACGACCCACCGATCGCCGCTGCCCATGGCGCCGCTCAGGGGATGCGGGTGACCCGGTACAGCTCGGCCGAGGACCCCTCGGGGAGTCCGGCCGTGGCACCCCCGGCCCGCGACCAGTCGAGCACGCGCGTGCGCATGCCCTCGGCGTCGTCGATCTGGCTCTTGTGGCACAGGAGGGCCTCGACCTTGCGCTCGACCGTGGCCGTCGTGTCGACCGCGACGGCGATCTGCTCGGTGCCGGGCGGCCCCATGATCCAGAGCTCGGTGACCGTCCACGGCTCGAGGCGCTCGACGTTGAGGAGTTCGGGATGGGCGAACGGGTTGCGCGCGTCCGGATAGACGGCGCAGACGGCGGCTTCACCCGCAGCGAGGTGGTCCGGATGGCTGGCGTAGATGAAGTCCCAGTTGCGCTCGGGTGACTGGGTGATCACGCGCTCGGGCCGCACCTGGCGGATGACCCGGCTGATGTCGCGCCGGAGCTCCTGGGTCGCCTCGACCCGGCCGTCGGGGTGGCCGAGGAAGCGCACGTCGCTCACACCGACCGCCGCGGCGGCGGCCCGCTGCTCGTCCTGGCGCAGCGCGGCCATCTCGGGTCGCGACATGGAGCGGTCGGATCCGCCGGCGTCGCCGTTGGTGACGATGCAATACGTCACCTCGAGCCCGGCGGAGGTGAACGCGGCCACGGTGCCGGCCGAACCGAAGTCGACGTCATCGGGATGGGCGGTCACGACGAGGACGCGGCGCACACCGTCGCCGGGCGACCAGATCGGGATCGGCCCGTCCTCGCTCAGAGGACGCTCTCTTCGGGCAACGGCGTCCAGGCGGCCAGGTCGGCCAGACGCGGATCGTTGGAGAACATCTCGACGATGGGGATGCGCAGGCCGAGCCGGCGCTGGATGACCTCCATCTCGACCAACTGGTTCCAGAGCGAAAGGCTCACCACGACGCCGGCCTTGCCGGCCCGGGCCGTGCGGCCCGAGCGGTGCAGGTAGGCCTTGTGGTCCTCCGGCGGGTCGTAGTGGAGGACGCCGTCGACGCCGTCGATGTGGAGCCCGCGGGCCGCCACGTCGGTGGCGACGAGGACGGAGAGCTTCCCGTTCGAGAAGTCCGACAGGGCGCGCTCCCGGTTGGTCTGGCGCAGGTCGCCGTGGATGGCGGCCGCCCGGATTCCCTCCTTGCCGAGGTTCTCGACCAGACGGTCGGCGCCGCGCTTGGTGCGCACGAACAGCAGCGACTTCTCCTGGGCCCGGCAGATCGCCGCCGCGACCTTGACCTTGTCCATCTGGTGCACCTGGAGGAAGCGGTGTTCCATCAGGGTCACCGTCTGGGTGGAGGAAGCCACCTCGTGGAAGACGGGGTCGGTCAGGTAGCGCTTGACCAGCATGTCGACGGCGCCGTCGAGGGTGGCCGAGAAGAGCAGCGTCTGGTGCGGGTGATCGAGGCGGCGCAGCACCCACTCGACCTGGGGCATGAACCCCATGTCGGCCATGCGGTCCGCCTCGTCGAGGACGAGCGTCTCGAGCTCGTCGACGGCGATCTCCCCGCGGTCGCCGAGGTCGATCAGGCGCCCGGGCGTGGCGATGACGAGGTCGACGCCCTTGCGGAGCTTGGTGACCTGGCGATCGATGTCGGCCCCGCCGTACACGGCGACGGTGCGCAAGCCGATGGTGCGGGCCAGCGGCATGAGCACGTCGTGCACCTGCACGGCGAGCTCACGGGTCGGGAGCAGCACGAGGGCGAGCGGCTTGGCCGGGCGGCTGGCCGGCTCCCGGCCGGCCTGGGTCTCTCGGGTCGCCTTGGCCCGCTGGAGCAGAGGCACCCCGAAGGCCAGGGTCTTGCCCGAACCCGTCTTGGCCTTCCCGCACACGTCGCGGCCGGCCAGGGCGTCGGCGACGGTCAGCGCCTGAATTGGAAAAGCGCTGACGATTCCTTCATCGGCCAGCGCTTTGGTGAGTTCTTCGGTGACGCCGAGGGATTCGAAGGTCCTCGCCGTCTCGTATGTATCGTCGCCCCCGTGGACGTCTTCGTCTGGGGCGGACCCGGCATGCGCGCCGGTCACGGCTTCAACTGACATGGACCAACTCTCTCTGTTGTGCGGCGGGACCGTGCGCCGTCCAGAGCAGTGGAGTTCGGCCCCGACTCACCGGCCCCTACCGGTGGTCGCACCACCATCGTACCAGCCCAGGACGGATGTCTGGCCCATGTGCCAAAGTGAGCCGGTCCCGGACACTGGCCGGTGCCCGGGCTGACGGACCACGACGCGAGGAGACGACCATGGCCAGACTCGAGGCGGGCGCCACCGCCCCTGCGTTCACCCTGCCCGACCAGGACGGGAAGCCGGTCAAGCTCTCCGATTTCAAGGGTCAGCGCGTCATCGTCTACTTCTACCCGGCCGACGACACTCCAGGCTGCACCAAGGAGGCGTGCCAGTTCAACGACAACCTCAAGACCTTCGAGAAGGCCGGGGTGGCGGTCCTCGGGATCTCGCCGGACAAGGCCGAGAAGCACGTGAAGTTCCGCGCCAAGTACAAGCTGAAGTTCCCGCTGCTGACCGACGCCGACAAGGTGGTCATGGAGAAGTACGGCGCCTGGGGCGAGAAGACGATGTACGGAAAGAAGACCGTCGGCACCATCCGCTCCACCTTCCTGGTCGGGCCGAACGGCAAGGTCCAGAAGGCTTGGTACAACGTACGGGCCGATGGGCACGCCGCCAAGGTGCTCGAGGAGGTCGACGCGGGGTAGTGCGCTCGTGAAGACGTGGCCCGAGTTCGCGGGGCGGCGCCCCGACCTGGCGGAGCCCGGCCGCGCGCTGCTGTACCAGTTCGGCGTGGGCCTCGGCTTCCTGGCCACGACACGGGCCGACGGCGGGCCGCGGGTGCACCCGATGTGCCCGATCATGACGGGCGACGGGATGTATGCGTTCATCGTCGCCGGACCAAAGCAGCGCGACCTTTTGCGTGACGGGCGCTACGCCCTGCACTCGTTCCCCTGCCCCGACGACGAGGACGCGTTCTCCTGCATGGGCTCGGTCCGGGTGGTCGCCGACGCGGTGTTGCGTGGTGAGCTGAGCGATGTCTTCGTGCACGAGCGCGCGGCGCTCGGCGTTCCGGCGCCCTCGAGCGAGGAGATCGCCTTCGAGATGCTGGTCGACTCCTGCCTCCTCACGCGCACGGCGGGGCACGGCGACCCCAACCCGATCCACCAGGTCTGGCGCGACACCTGACTCAATAAGGCGCCATGGGACAAGGAATCAGCGAGGTCCTCACGTGGGCCGTCGGCGTGGCCATCAGCCCCATCCCGATCATCGCCGTCATCCTCATGTTGTTCTCGGCGCGGGCCAGGGCGAACGGCACCGCCTTCTTGGCGGGGTGGATCGTGTCCCTGGCTGCGGTGAGCACGGTGGTCTACGTGCTGGCCCACGACGGCAACGTGGCCACCAGCACCACGGCGAGCGACTCGGTGTCGTGGGGCAAGATCGTCCTCGGCGCCGCGCTGGTGCTGCTGGCCCTGCGGAACTGGCGCAAGAGGCCCGCCCCCGGGGTCGAGCCCGAGATGCCGAAATGGATGGCGACGATCGACGGCACGGCGCCGGCCAAGGCGTTCGGCCTGGCCGTGGTCCTGGCCGTGGTGAACCCCAAGAACCTGCTGCTCACCCTGGGCTCGGCCACCGGATTGGCCCAGCTCGGGCTGAGCACCACCGACGCCATCGTGGCCATCGTGGTCTTCGTGGTCGTCGCCAGTCTCTCCATCGCCGTCCCGGTGGCCTACTCCGTGTTCGGCGGGGCCAAGGCCAAGAGCTCGCTCGAGTCGGCCAAGACCTGGCTCACCGCACACAACGCCGCCGTGATGGCGGTGCTCTTCCTGGTCTTCGGCGTCGACCTCATCGCCAAGGGTCTTCCCAACCTGACGCACTGACGCCTACCTCCTTGACAGGCCGGTCCGCGAGGTACATATTTATCTAGTTCCCTAGATGAATGAGGTCATTCTCTCGTGATCGAGTTCCACCTGGACAGCCGCTCCGGTGTGTCCCCCTATCTGCAGATCGTCCAGCAGGTCCGTCAGGCGCTGCGCCTCGGCCTGCTGCGCCAGGGCGACCAACTGCCCACGGTCAAGGAAGTGGTGGCGCAGCTGGCCATCAACCCCAACACCGTGCTCAAGGCCTACCGCGAGCTCGAGCACGAGGGCCTGGCCGGCGCCCGGCCCGGCGTGGGGACGTTCATCACGGCGTCGCTGGGCGGTGAGTCCATCGCGGCGCACGGTCCGCTCCGGGTTGCCCTGCTGAGTTGGATCGCCAAGGCCCGTCGGGCCGGGCTGGACGACGAGAGCATCGAGGCCCTCTTCCGCGATTCCTTTCGGTCCGAGGCTCAGGAAGACATAGCGTGAGCGCGCCCACCGTCCTGACCACCTCTTCCGTCTTGAGCGCGCGCAGCCTGGGCAAGCGCTACGGCCGGCGCTGGGCCCTCGACCAGTGCGATCTCGACATCCCGGCCGGCCATGTCGTCGGTCTGGTCGGGCCCAACGGCGCCGGCAAGACCACCCTGCTGCACCTGGCGGTGGGCCTGCTCGCCCCGAGCGCGGGCAGCATCGAGGTGTTGGGCCAGCCGCCCTCCGACGACCCGGCCCAGCTCGCCCGGGTGGGCTTCGTGGCCCAGGACACGCCGACCTACGCCCGGCTCAGCGTGGAGGACCACCTGGCCATGGGCGCCCACATGAACCCGGGCTGGGACGAGTCCCTCGCCCGCCGGCGCATCGACGAATTGGACCTGGACCCGCGGCAGCGGGCCGGCACGCTCTCGGGCGGCCAGCGGGCCCAACTCGCCCTGACCCTGGCGGTGGCCAAGCGGCCCGACTTCCTCGTCCTGGACGAACCGGTGGCCAGCCTCGACCCGCTCGCCCGGCGCGAATTCCTGCAAAGCCTGATGGAGGTGGTGGTCGAGCACGGCGTGAGCGTCCTCCTCTCGTCGCACCTGGTGGCCGACCTCGAGCGCGTCTGCGACTACCTGGTGGTGCTCGTGTCGTCGCGGGTCCAGGTGGCGGGCGAGGTCGACGCGCTCCTGGCTTCACACCGCCGCCTGATCGGACCACGGCACGACACCGCGAGGCTCCCCGAGGACATGCACGTCATTGAGGAGAGTCACACCGATCGCCAGAGCACGTTGCTCGTGCGCTGCGACGGACCGGTGCTGGACCCGTCCTGGACCGTCGAGAACCTCAACCTCGAGGACGTCGTTCTGGCCTACATGGGTCAGGCCGGGAGCGGCACCCGCAAACGGTCGAGCGGAGGATCCGGTGCGGCTGTGACCAAACTGGACGTGGCCCGATGATCGTCTTCTCGTGGCGCCAGTTCCGGCCCCAGGCTCTCGTCGGTGCGGCCGGTCTTCTCATCGTCGCCGTGGTGCTCGCCCTGACGGGCCCGCATCTGGTGCACGTGTACGACACGGAGCTGGCGGCCTGCCGAGCCGGCGGCGGGCAGGGACCCGCCTGCAATTTCGCCGTCACCGGCCTCTTCCCCGGGCTGCAGATCGCTCTGAACACGGTGGTCCTGGTGATCCCCGTCCTGCTCGGGATGTTCTGGGGCGCGCCGCTCATCGCCCGCGAGATCGAGACGGGCACCTTCCGGCTGGCCTGGACCCAGAGCGTCACCCGGCTCCGCTGGCTGCTCGTGAAGATGGGCCTGGTCGGACTGGCCGCCATGGTCGTCGCGGGTGCGCTCAGCCTGCTGTCCACATGGTGGTTCGCCCCCCTCGACAAGGTGAACCAGAACCGCTTCAGCCCCGCCAGCTTCGGGCTGCACGGGTTCGTCCCCGCCGGCTACGCCCTCTTCGCCTTCGCCCTCGGTGCCACGGTCGGACTGCTCGTCCGCCGCACCCTGCCGGCGATGGCCGTGACCCTGGTCGGGTTCATCGTGGTCCGCCTCGGCGTGGCCGAATTGGTCCGGCCGCATTTCATGAGCCCGGTCACCACGTCCGTTCCGCTCAGCCAGGGCGCGGTCGGGTTCGAGGCGGCGTCGCCCGGGTCGCCCCTTCAGGTGGTGGCGAACGCCGCCCAATCTCCCCAACGCCTTGGTGTCAGGCGCCAACGTGACCGACGCGGCCGGCCACGCTCCCACCGGTGCGATCGTCAAGGCGATGTGTCCCAGGCTTGGACAAGGACCGCCCGCGGGATTCCAGCAGAGCACCAGTGGTGGCGGAGGGCCTTTCAGCGGTCACACCTCGGTGCAGAGCGTGTCCCAGCAGGCGCAGCAGGTCTTCGGGCAGTGCATCGACCGGCTGTCGGCGAAATATCACGTCCTCGTCACGTACCAGCCGGCCAACCGATTCTGGACCTTCCAGACGATGGAGACGGCGCTCTTCGTGATCCTGTCCGTCCTTTTGGCCGGCGGGTGCGCCTGGTGGATACGCCACCGGATCCGGTGAACTGAACCCTCGACAGTGAGAGGAGCACGCAGATGCTCTGGGTGACCGTCCGCCAGTTCCGGATTCAGGCTCTCGTCGCCGCAGTGGGCCTCCTGATCCTCGGTGTGGTGGTGGTCATTGTCGGCCAGCAGGTGCTCCACGACTGGTCCACCGTCACCGGTTGCGCCAAGACGGCCAGCTGTTCCGTGGCCTCCAACGCATTCGAGTCCAAGTACCAAGAGATGGATCAGTGGCTCGATGTCCTCGTCCTGGTGGTCCCCGGGCTCATCGGCATCTTCTGGGGCGCACCCCTGGTGGCGCGGGAGCTCGAAACCGGGACGTTCCGGTTGGCCTGGGCCCAGAGCGTGTCGAGGCGGCGGTGGGCGCTGACGAAGCTCGCGGTGCTCGGCCTGAGCGGCATCGCCGTGGCCGGCCTGTGCAGCCTGCTCGTCACGTGGTGGGCCAGCCCGCTGGACCAATTGGGCGCCGGCCCCTTCTCCCACTTCGACTCGCGGGGCATCGTCCCCCTGGCCTACGCCGGGCTCGCCTTCGCGCTCGGTGTGGCCACCGGAGCGGTGATCAGGCGAACAGTCTCCGCCATGATCGCCACGTTGGTCGGCTTCGTCGGCCTCCGCGTCTTCGTGGCCGAGGTGGTGCGCCCGCATTTGATGGCGCCACTGGTCGACCGCAACCCGTTCCGGTTCCTGCAGCCGAGGCGAATCACGATCGGGAACAACCTCCCGCGGGGCGCCTGGGTCATCACGCAGTCCACCGTTAACAGGGCCGGACACTCGATCAGCGGCGGACTCCTGGGACTGGTCTCCGGCACGTCGGTCTCCACAGGGCCGGCAGGTGTCTCCATCGCGGGTGTCGGGTCGTGCCCCAACCTCAAGCCGACTGGCAGCCAAGGCGCAACGAGCGATCTGGTGCAACGCTGCGTCAACCAGCTGCACCTGACGAACGTGATCCACTACCAGCCGGCCAGCCGCTACTGGCCCTTTCAGATCTACGAGTCGCTGCTCTGCCTGGCCCTGGCCCTCCTCCTGGCCGGGCTCAGCGTGTGGTGGGTCCGCCGCCGCATTCGCTGAACTGACGCGGCGGCGCCCTCAGTGTTGGTGGAACGGGCACCAGTAGGTGGTGCGGCCTCCGACGGTGGCCACCGCGAGCTCGGTCCCGTCGCGCGGGCAGCGCCCGCCCGTGTGGCGCTCGTCCTGCAGGTCGCCCATGTGCGACCCGCCCTGTCGACCCAGCTCACGCAGCGTGGACCGCAGGGTCTTGTGGAGGCGCCGCAGCTCCTCGTCGTCGAGAACGTCGCGCCGCTGCGGATCGAGGGCGGCCCGCCAGAGGATCTCGTCGGCCAAGAGGTTGCCGATGCCGGCGAGACGGTCCTGATCCATCAGGCGAGCCTTGAGCGGGGCGGGTGTCGTCCGGCCCGGTGGAATCCGCAGCGCGGTGGCCAGCTCGGCCCGGGTCACGGTCAGGGCATCGGGACCCAGCTTGCTCTCGTCGGGTGACAGCTCGAGCGAGCCGAAGCGGCGCGGGTCGTGGAAGAGGAGGAAGCCCCCGTCCTCGAAGAAGATGCGGGCCCGTACCCACTGGTCGCCGAAGACCCCCGGTCCGTAGAGCAGGCGATCGAGAGCTTCGTGCCCGTCGATGGCCAGGCCCCCGGTCATACCGAAGCGGACGCCGAGGGTGGGGCCGTCGGTGTCGAGCAGCATCAGCTTGCCCCGGCGCCGCGCCGCCGTGAAGGAGCGGCCCACCAGGGCGGCACGCAGTCGCTGGGGCGTCGTGCCACCGCGTCCGTAGCGTGCGTCCACCATCCAGACCTTCGTGATCGGGCGCTCGAGGGCCCTCTCGGCGAAGACCCGGTAGCGCTCGACTTCGAGGATCTCGGGCACCGGCGCACGGTACCGGAACACGGGGTACCCGGCCGGGCCGAATATGGTGGCGAGGTGCCACCCGAGAAGCCCCAATGGGCCGAGCTGTTCACCGAAGTCGTCACGTCCGGCCTCTGCACCGGTTGCTCCGCCTGCGTGATCGCCTGCCCCTACGACGTGCTCGGCTACAACGACTCGGACGGCGTGTACAGGCCGTTCCACGTCGACACCGACGGTGGGCCGGACAACTGCACCCACGGCCAGAAGGGCTGCACCCTGTGCACCCGGGCCTGCCCTCGCTTCCGCACCTGGGAACCCGAGATCGAGAATCACCTCTTCGGCCGCCCGCGCACCGACGACGAGGTCGCCGGCATCTCCCGCCGCACGGTGCTGGCCCGGGCCGCCGACGCGGACGTGGCGGCCGCCGGCCAGGACGGCGGCCTGGTGTCCGCGCTGCTGATCTGGGCCTTCGAGCACGACGTCATCGATGCGGCCCTGGTGTCGGGCCTCGAGGGCGACGGGTCGACCTGGAAGGCGGTGCCCACCGTGGCCCGGTCCAAGGAGGACGTGCTGGCCACGGGCGGATCGCGCTACACCTACTCGGCCAACCCGATGGCCTACGCCGAGGCCCTCGAGGGCGGGGCCGAGCGGATTGCCCTCGTGGGTATGGGCTGCCAGGCCTCCGCGCCCGGCGTCATGCAGGCCCGCAAGGCGGGGAAGGTCGCCCGGCGCCTCGCCCTGTCCATCGGCCTGCTCTGCTCGAAGACCTTCGACGACGCCATCTTCCCGGAGCTGTTCGAGGCCAAGTACGGCCTGCAGCGGGCCGAGATCGTCAAGATGAACATCAAGGGCGTCTTCCAGGTCTGGATGCGCGACGGCAGCTACCACGAGATCCCGCTGAAAGAGGCGCATGCCTGGACCCGTGAGGGCTGCAAGGCCTGCCCGGACTTCGCCGCGGAGCACGCCGACATCTCCACCGGTGGCATCGGCGCGTTCGGCGACTGGACCCTCACCCTGCTGCGGACCGAGAAGGGCGAGGCGCTCTTCAACGACATGGAGGCGGGGGGCGTGGTCGAGGTGCGCCCGATCGAGGACGATCCCGGGGCGGTGGAGCTCTTGCACCGGCTCAGCCGGGTCAGCCGGAGACGCTGGCCGGCCACCGCCGTGCCCATGCCCGGCCGGCTCCCCGCCAAGACCTGACCGGATCAGATCAGGGGAACTTGGTGGCAGGCCCGAAGAAGGACGAGTTCGCAGCGCTCCTCGGCATTGAGGTGACACGCCAAGGGTCGGGGCACACGGTGGCCGTGCTGACCACGACCGAGCAGCACGCCAATCCGCACGGCACCGTGCACGGGGCCGTGTTCTACGCCGTCGCCGGGGCCGCGGTCGCTGCGGCAGCCAATGACGCCGAGCACTCCGGGATCATCAGTTCGGTCCTGGTCGAGTACCTGCAGCCGGCGTCCATCGGCGACGAGCTCTACGCCGAGGTGGCGCGAGAGGCCTCGACCGAGCGCGAGGACATCTTCACCGGCACCGTGCGCCGGGCCCAGGGCGGCGACCTGTTGGCCTGGGTCCGGGCCCGGGGCACCCGCCGATCCCGTCGGGACTGATCGGAATCGCTGCCCAGCGCCGGTCCCGCGTTGTCTATATGGCCGAATCTGTGGGAACCACGTCATTGACGCCATAGGTGCGGGCGCCCAGAGTGGTCCCATGCGGGAATGCCACGTCGTCATCGTCGCGTTCGAGGGCCTCCAGCCGCTCGACGCCGTCGGTCCCCATGAGGTCTTCTGCGGCGCCAGGCGGGCGGCAGCTGCCTCGGGCCAGGCGCTGCGCTATCGGGTGACCCTGGCCTCTCGGACCGGCACGGCGCTCCGGGCCGAGAGCGGCCTGGTCCTGGGTACGGTGCCGCTCCCCGATCCCGGTGCGCCCATCGACACCCTGGTGATCGCCGGCGGCCATGGGGCCGCCACGGCCGCGGCCGACCGGGAACTCGTCGAGTGGCTCCGGGCCGTGGCGCCGAACTGTCGGCGCGTGGCCACCGTCTGCTCCGGGGCCTTCATCGGCGCCGCGGCCGGATTCTTCGACGGCCGCCGGGTGACGACCCACTGGGCCCGGGCCCAACAGCTGGCCGACACCCATCCGGAGCTGACCGTCGACTCCGACCCCATCTACATCCGCGATGGCAAGTTCTGGTCCAGCGCGGGGGTGACGGCCGGCATGGACCTGTCCCTGGCCCTCGTCCAGGAGGACCTCGGCGTCGAGGTGGCCCAGACGGTGGCGCGCTGGCTGGTCATGTTCCTCCATCGCCCGGGGGGCCAGACGCAGTTCGCCTCGCCGGTCTGGGTGCCGCGGGCAGGGCGCTCGACCGTGCGGGCCGTCCAGAACCTGGTCGAGTCGGCGCCGGGCGGTGACCACCGCGTGCCCACCCTGGCCGCGACCGCCGCCATGAGCGTGCGCCACTTCACCCGGGTCTTCACGGCCGAGGTCGGAGAGACGCCGAGCCGCTTCGTCGAGCGCACCCGGCTCGAGGCGGCGCGGCGCGAGCTCGAGGCCAGCTCGGACACCCTCGACGTGGTGGCGGCGCGCTGTGGGCTCGGGAGCGCCGAGTCGCTGCGCCGCGTCTTCCAGCGCCACCTGGCCGTGTCGCCCGACGCCTACCGGCGCCGCTTCCGCACCAGTTCCGCCGATCCGAGAGAGAGGAATTCCGCATGACCGAGCGCGTCCAGATCGCGATCCCGCTGTTCCCCAAGTTCACGGCGCTCGACGCCGTCGGCCCCTACGAGGTGCTCCAGCGCATCCCCGACTTCGACATCACCTTCGTCGGCCACGAACCGGGCGAGGTGCGGAGCGAGAACGGGATGCTGGGTCTGACCATCGACGCGCCCTTCGAGGCGCTGCCGGCGCCCGACGTGATCGTCTTCCCGGGCGGAGTCGGCACGCGCGGCCTCGAGAAGGACGAGCGCGTCCTGCAATGGGTGCGCGACGCCCACCGCACGACGCGCTTCACCACGTCGGTCTGCACGGGTTCGCTCGTGCTCGGTGCGGCGGGCCTGCTGCGCGGCCTGACCGCGACCACGCATTGGTCCTGCTACGCCAACCTCGAGGTCCACGGCGCCCTCGCCACGCCGGAACGCGTCATCGAACACCTCGACGAACGCATCATCACGGCGGCCGGCGTCTCCAGCGGCATCGACATGGCCCTGCGGCTGACCGAGCTCCTGGTGGACCGGACGGCGGCGGAGGCGGCTCAGCTCATGATCGAGTACGACCCGCAGCCTCCCGTGGACTGCGGCTCGGTGGCCAAGTCCGACGACGTGGTGATGTCGCGAGTGATCGAGTACGCCGGGCTCCGTCAGTAGCGGGAGCGGGAGCGGCCGCGTGGCCCCTCGCAAAGGCCCTCAATTGCTCGATTCTTGCGGTGTACACACTCACCACGAGCAACCACGCCGCCGAAATCATGAACGCCACGTTGACGACGAGGGACACAGCCGCCACGTAGAGACCCCAGAGGGAGCCCGACAGTAAGACGAGCGCTCCGAGGACTTCGGCGAAGTACAGGCCACTCCCGATACCCATCCGCAGTTTGCTCGGCTGCGCACCGAACTTGAATGCCTGACGAAAGCCGAACAAGAAGATGACCGCTCCGGCCAAGGCCAGAACGGCCAACTCTGCACCGACCGCGACGTGATTTTGACCCGGCATCAAGACCAGGCCACAACTGACGAAGACCGCGGTCAATCCGGCCAACGTGTTGATCGACCGGTACTTGTGCGTCGCATCCTTGGTCATCTCGTCGATGTTCAAGGACAGGGCAATCGACAGCGAGACGAACACGAGACCGGTCAATGCAGCAACGCCACCGCCGACCGTGATGAAGAAACTGTTCCACAACTCTGGCTTGTAGATGTCGCCGAGCACCGTTGAATGAACCTCCCCTCGCGTGAACTCCGGATGGTCGACCTTGTCCTCAGCCTTCGAGAACCCTCTGATCCCTGCGGTGAAGCGCTCGCCGCGCTCGCCCCGGCGAAGCGGCCGAACATCGTGCTGTCGCCGATCGAAAGCCCGCTGGCGTAGCCGAACGAGCAGACGCCCGATGTCGTCCGGCCCGCGGCGTAAAGCCCCGCGATGGGATCGCCGTTGAGGTCGAGCACGGCACCGTCGACCGTGGTCTCCAGGCCACCGAGGGTGAACGGTGCGTAGGGCGCCGGCCCGATCCGCAGGTCGAAGGCGCCGATGGGCGGCACGAGCGGCCGCACCCACGGCGCACTCTTGTGGAAGAGCGGGTCGTTGCCCTCCGCCGCGTGGCGGTTGTAGAGCTCGAGCGTGGACTGCAACGAGCCGGCGGGCAGGCCCATCTCGTTCTCGAGCTGGGCCGGCGTCTCGCACACCCACGTGGCGGCGAGGCCCATCCAGTTGACCTCGTAGGAGGCCTCGTCGACCACGAGGTACGCCTCACCGTCCTGTTCGTAGAGGGCGGACTGCCCGACCCGCCCCATGTAGGTGTCCTCGTTGATGAAGCGCTGCCCCTGCCCGTTGACCAGGATGCCGTGGATCAGCGTGCGCGGCGGCGTGAGGGGCAGCGACACCTCGCCGGCGTACATGTTGCGGATCGACGCCCCCAGCGCCTGGGCCATCCGGATGCCGCGCCCGTCGTCGCCCTCGGTGCCGACCTTGAACGACCCCCGCACCAGCGGTGGGCAGTGCTGGCGCAGCATGTCGTCGTTGAAGATGAAACCGCCCGCGGTGAGGACGACGCCCCGGGTCGCCCGCAGCGTCACCGTCTCGCCGAAACGCTGCGCCTGCACCCCGACGACGCGGCCGTCGTCGACGACCAGCCGGTCGACCCGAGTGTCGGTCGACGCCACGGCACCGGCGTCCACGGCGGCCGCGGCCAGGATCTGCATGAGGAGCCACCCGTCGAGCGCTTCGTCTTGGCCAGGTGGCCCCGGGGCGCGGGGCGGGCGATCTGGTTGAACGGGTAGGCGTCTTCGCCACCGGAATAGACGAGCCCCTCGGTCCCGTCCGGCGCCATCGACGTGTCGGCACAGAAGGTCGGGTCGAACGGCACGCCCCGCGCCACCAGCCAGTCGAAGTGGCGCAGGCTCTCGTCGCAGTAGCGCGTCGATCTTGGCCTCGTTGGGGTCCGGCCCGCAGGCCGCCATCATGTAGCGGAACATGTCGTCGCGGCTGTCCTCGAAGCCGCAGGCCGTCTGCACGGGCGTGCCGCCCCCCAGGTAGACGATGCCCTCGGCCAGGGCGGCCGCTCCTCCCGCACCTCCGGTGCGCTCGGTCACCAGGACCCGCGCTCCGGCCTCGGCGGCACTGAAGGCGGCCGTGGACCCCGCCGCGCCGAAGCCGACGACGATCACGTCGGCCGCGTCGTCCCAGTGGGTGATCTCCGACGCCTCCACTGGCGTCACGTCGGTGGGCTCGCGCACTCCGTCCTCCCCAGAAGTCGCAGAGACGGTAGCCCGCGCCACCCCCTACCCTGCGGGCGTGACGCCGACCCCGCCTGCGCCGCCGCCCGAGCTGGCCCGGGTCGCACCGGGCTGGTCGCCCGAGTTGGCCTACCAGCTGGTGGACGGGCTGACCACGTGGCGCCTCCGCGGGTCCCGACGGCGCCGTGCGCTTCGCCAAGGTGGACACGGCCGGCGCCTACCCCTCGCTGCGGGCCGAGTCCGAGCGCATGGTCTGGGCCATCGCCTACCTGCCCGTGCCGATCGTGGTGGCCCTCGAGGAGTTCGGCGACGCCACCGTCCTGGTCACCGAGGCGCTCGGCGGTCGCGACGCCACCGACCCCGTCTGGCGCGACGACGTGGCCGCGCCTGGTCCACGCCATGGGCCGCGGGCTGCGGCGCTTCCACGAGGCGGTCGACGAGGAGTGGTGTCCCTTTCGCTTCGACCTCGACCGTGCGCTCGACCACGTCGAGCGGCGCGTCGACGCCGGAGCCATCGCCGGCGACTTCCACGACATCCACGCCGCACCTCACCGCCGAGACGGCCCTGGCCCGGCTGCGCGAGACCCGGCCCGACCGACGAGGACCTCGTGGTCTGCCACGGCGACTACTGCGCGCCCAACGTGCTGCTCGAAGGAGCGGCGGGTCACGGGCTACGTCGACCTGGGCGAGCTGGGGGTGGCCGACCGCTGGTGGGACGTCGCCGTCGGGGCGTGGAGTGCCGGCTGGAACTTCGGAGAGGAGCACGAGGCCCGCTTCTACGAGGGCTACGGGATCGAACCGGACCCCGAGCGCATCCGCTTCTACCGCTTGCTCTACGACCTGGTCTCCTGAGCCTCGGCGATCAGCTCCTTTGGCCCGGGTGAACACGGCGTCGAACATCGGCTCGGTGAGCTTGCCGGTGAACGTGTTCTGCTGGCTCGGGTGGAACGAGCCGAGCAACCGGGTC
This sequence comes from uncultured Acidimicrobiaceae bacterium, assembly GCA_963726855.1. Taxonomy (GTDB): domain Bacteria; phylum Actinomycetota; class Acidimicrobiia; order Acidimicrobiales; family RAAP-2; genus Bog-473. The sequence continues at coordinate 367,159 of CAVSEB010000002.1, read as the reverse complement.
CCGTCGGGGAGCGCCGCCTCGGCCAGGTGCCCGAAGCGGGGCCGGGGCCGCAACCCGTAGTAAGAGGCCAGCGCGTTCCAGGCCACCTGGCCCAGCGCCACCACCACCGTGGCCCGGGTCAGGAGGGCGAGCTCCCGGCTCAGGTAGGGCGCGCAGTTGGCGCGCTCGTCCGGAGTCGGCTTGTTGTCGGGCGGCGCGCAGTGGACGGTGGCCGTGATGTAGGCGTCACGCAGCGTCAGCCCGTCGTCGGCCGCCGTGCTGGTCGGCTGGGAGGCGAACCCGGCCTTGAAGAGGGCGGCGAAGAGCCAGTCGCCCGAGCGGTCGCCCGTGAACATGCGCCCGGTGCGGTTGGCCCCGTGTGCCGCCGGAGCCAGGCCGACGAGGACCAGCGCGGCCTTCGGGTCACCGAAACCGGGGACGCCGCGGCCCCAGTAGACCTGGCCGGCGTAGGAGGCACGCCCGCGTGGCGGCCACGTCCTCGCGCCATCGGACCAGGCGGGGGCAGCGCCGACACGCCGCCACCTCGGTTGGACGGTGGCCAGCGAGTCCCTCTCCCCCCGGCTGGAAGCCACGGAGCAGAGCCTACGATGGCTCCCCGTGACGCCGACCTCCGCCCGCTCCAGCGCCGCTCGACCCGCCTCGAGCCGGAGCAGTGGGCGCAAGCCGCCCCCTGCCACGCTCATCTTGCTGGTGCGCCACGGGACGACGCCCACGACCGGCAAGGTCCTCCCGGGCCAGGCCGCCGGGCTGCACCTGGCCGAGAAGGGCCAGGCCCAGGCCGAGGTGGCGGCCACGCGGATCGCCGCGCTGGCCAAGGCCCCCGTGGCCGTCTACGCCTCACCGCTCGAGCGCACCCGGGAGACGGCGGCGCCGATCGCCAAGGCCTTGGGCCTGCGGGTGCGCACCTGCCCCGGCCTCATCGAGGCGGACGTGGGCGACTGGACCGAGCAGCGCCTGTCCCGCCTGGTCAAGAGCAAGGAGTGGCCGGCGGTGCATCGCTGGCCCGGAGCGGTTCCGCTTTCCCGGCGGCGAGTCCTTCGCCGAGATGTCCGTCCGCTCCATGGAGGCCGTCCTCGACCTGGTGGCCGAGCACCCGGGCCAGACGGTCGTGGCCGTGTCCCATGCCGATCCGATCAAGGCCATCGTGGCCGCGGCCGCCGGCGTCCCGCTCGACCTCATGCAGCGCATCACCGTCTCCCCCTGCTCCATCTCGGCCATCCTCTTCGGCGCCGGCGGTCCGCTCGTCCTCGAGCGTGAACTCGACCGGGGCCCTCGACGAGCTGGTGCCCTCGTGAGCGACGAGCACGACTTCGACGCACCGGACCACTGCACGGTCGGGGTGGTGGGAGAGGTGGGCAGCCGCCTGTTCCTCTTCTACTGCCGCCAGGGCTTGGCCGAGACGACGGTCAAGGTCGAGAAGCAGCAGGTGGCCGTGCTGGCCCGCTATCTCGGCCGGATCGTCAAGGAGCTCGGCCGCCCCGGACACCTGCCCGACGACCTCGAGTTCTACGGGACCGAGGAGTTCGAGTGGGTCGTCGGCACCATCGGCGTCTCCTACGACGAGGAGCTCGACCGCATCGTCGTCGTGCTCGAGGAGATCGGGGTGGACGACGAGGAGGCGGACGAGGACGACGAAGGTGAGGGCCACGTGCTGCGGGTCGCCCTCAGCCCGCGAGCAGGCGGCCGCCTTCGCCATCCACGCCACCCTGCTGGTCGAGGCGGGCCGGCCCCCCTGCCCGCTGTGCGAGCTCCCGCTCGATCCGGCCGGGCACGACTGCCCGCGCACGAACGGGCACCGGCCGCCGGTCAACTAGCGCCCGTGTCCGACGCGACCGTCGAGCGCGTCCTCACCGAGGGTGCGATGGAGGTGCACGGGCGCATCGCCGGCAGCTCCAACGCCACCCTGCTCGTGACCTGCGCGCTGGACGGCGAACGAGCTGCTGGGCGTCTACAAGCCCTCCAAGGGCGAGCGGCCCCTCTGGGACTTCCCCGGCGGCCTCTTCCGACGCGAGGTGGCGGCCTACGTCCTCTCGGAGTCGCTCGGCTGGGGTCTGGTGCCCGAGACCGTGCTCCGGCCCGAGGGCCCGTTCGGCCCCGGCTCGGTGCAGCGCTTCGTGCACGAGGACGGCACGTCGCACTACTTCACCCTGCGCGACGAGCCGAAGTGGCATCCGGTGCTCATGCAGCTCTGCGCCTTCGACGTGGTGGCCAACAACGCCGACCGCAAGAGCGGCCACGTGCTGCTGGCCGAGGACCGGCTCTGGGCCATCGACAACGGGCTGTGCTTCAACGAGCACGACAAGCTGCGCACGGTCATCTGGGACTTCGGCGGCGCGCCGCTCGATGCCGCCCTTCTCGAGGACCTGGGCCGGCTGTCGCAGGACGGCCCCCCGCCGGCCCTGTGCGACCTCATCGAACCGCCCGAGGTGGCGGCCACCATGGACAGGGTGTCGTGGCTCCTGAGCCTGTGTGCCCTGCCCGAGCTGGTCGACGACGGCGAGTGGCCGCCCTACCCCTGGCCCCTGGTCTGACCCGAGGGGTTCGACCGGGGCGACACGCCTGTTGTGACCTGGGGTGACATCACCCAGGAAAGGTGACCAGGTGCATGGGTAATATCGCCCCGCTCGGGCCCATCGGCTGACCAGGGCCACCGAACTCACGCACTCGACCGGAGCCTCGCCCATGTCGATCGATCCCTACATCGTCCTCGGCAGTGCCATCGTCGGGTTCCTCGTCGGCATGACCGGCGCCGGCGGCGGCGCCCTCATGACGCCGATGCTGATCCTCTTCTTCGGGATCAAGCCGTCGACCGCCATCTCGAGCGACCTGGTGGCCGCCGTGCTCATGCGGCCCGTCGGCGCCATCGTCCACATGACCAAGCACACGGTCAACTACTCGTTGGTCGGCTGGATGGTCACCGGCTCGGTCCCGGCCGCCCTCCTCGGGTCCTACGTCCTCCACCTGCTTGGGGAACTCGACGTCGGCCGAGGACAACATCGAGAAGTTCCTGGGCACCGCCCTCCTGCTCGGCGCGGCCGCCATGGTGCTGCGCGCCGTGCTCGACCGCCGCTCCGGCCAGCGACCGCCGCGCCCTCATCGGCGAACTGGTGGTGCGGCCGCTGCCGACGATCGGCATCGGCCTGCTCGGCGGCTTCATCGTCGGCATGACGTCGGTCGGCTCGGGTTCGTTGATGATCGTGCTCCTGCTGTTCCTCTACCCGATGATCGGGGCCAACCAGCTGGTGGGGACGGACCTGACCCAGGCCGTTCCGCTCACCCTGGCGGCGGCGCTGGGCGCCCTGGCCTTCGGGCATATCGAGTTCTCGGTGACCACCTCCATCATCATCGGGAGCGTGCCGGCCGTGCTGGTCGGCTCGCTCATCTCGTCGCGGGCGCCCGACCGCTACATCCGCCCGGTCATCACCTTCGTGATCCTCGCCTCGGGCCTCAAGTACGTCGGGCTCGGCACGACCGCCCTGGGCTGGACCATGGGCGCCGTGCTCCTGGCGGCCGCCGTCTACTGGGTGGTCTACATCCGGCCCCGCCGGACCGGAGTGCTCGACCGCGCCGAACCGGAGAGTCCCGAGGCCCACCTCGAACCCAGCGCCTGAGCCTTGCCGCCTTCGGTCCCGTCCCTCCGGGACCTGGCCGGTCGACGAAGCAAGGCTCTAGGGGATGTGGTACCCCATCCCGGTCAGCTGGGCGATCACCTGCTGGGCCACGACCTGGCTCCCGCCCGGTGTCATGTGCGTGCCGTCGGGCGTGCGCGTGTTGACCACCTGACCGGCGCTGTTCGTGACGAACGCCGTGTAGGTCCCCTGGGGCGTGCCCAGCGACTTGAAGGTGCTGAGATAGGTCACGGGCGGCTTGGCCGCCGCCGCCTGCTGCTGCACCAGCGTGTTGATGTCGGCCATCTGGGCGCTGAGCGTCGGGTTCTGCATGGGCGGCATGCCGACCCAGATCACGGTGGCGCCCCCGCTCCCCGCCTCCGTCATGAACTGGGCCACCCGCTGTGCGTACATCGGGTTCCACTGGGCCGAGGTGTAGGGGCACGTCGGGCGGCCCGAGGAAGTCCTGGGCGTCGTTGGCCCCGATCATGATGACGACCACCTGGGGCGACACCGTCTTGAGGTCGCTGGCCAGCTCGGCCGGCCAGTTGAAGTAGTCGGGCCGGGTCAGACCGGTGCTCTCGCGGGCGTCGAGGGCGGCCTGGACCACGCCGGTGTCGGCCAGGTCGTCCTGGAGCGCGCCGCCCATGTCGAGACCGAGCGAGTCGCCCACGATGAGGACGCGCAGCGGGTTCGCCGCGGTGGGCAGCTTCGGGTTCACCGGGACGGTCGTCGTCGTCGACGCCGCCGGGCCGGTCTTGGGCCCGGTCGTGTGCTTCGCCTTGGCGGGCGGCGCGGGCCGGAGAAGGAGAGGCCGGCGGTGCCGCCCGGCTTCGTGTCCTCACGGCCGGTGGCCGAGACGATGCGCGACAGCTGGGTGGCCCGGCTGAAGGCCGCCACCGGACCCGACCAGGTCGAGGCTGATGGTGCGGCGTTCCCCGACCGGCGACACCTGCGCGTTGTGCTGGAGGGTGGGGGCGAAGAGCACGAACCAGACGGCGAAGGCGGCCAGGCCCATGCCGAGCACCTTGGTCCACGGCGCGCGCCGCCGGCCGTCGGGCGGCGCGCCGGGCGACGGCTCGGTTTCGGTGCGGGGTTCGTCGAAGGTCGCCATCAGAAGCGGTAGTAGATGAACGGGGCCACGCCGACCGGTCCGTAGGTCGTGATGGCCAGGAGGGTGACGCCGAGCAGGCCGACCTGGACCCAGGTCCGCTGGCGCGAGAACAGCGCCTGGAGGCGCGAGACGGAGAGCTCGGGCACGAACTGGAGGGCCAGGGTGCCCAGCACGACGATGACGAGGAGCGGCGTCACCAGCGGCGAGGCCTGCCCCCAGCCCGAGACGACCCGCCCCAGCACGGCGAAGGCCTGGGCCGTGCCCGAGGCGTTGAAGAACACCCAGCCCAGGCAGACGAACTGGAAGGTCAAGAAGCGCTGCACCCAGACCCGCACCGGCCCGTCGGCCACCGGGGGCAGGCCGCGGCGCTCCCGGCTCAGGCGGCGCACGTGCCCGAAGGACTGCCCCACGCCCTGGAGGGCGCCCCAGATCACGAAGGTCCAGGCGGCGCCGTGCCACAGGCCGCCCAGCACCATGGTGATCATGATGTTGCGCACCGTCTGCGCCTCGCTGCCCGCGCTGCCCCCCAGCGGGATGTAGAGGTAGTCGCGCAGCCAGCGCGAGAGCGTCATGTGCCAGCGCCGCCAGAAGTCCTGCAGGTTGCGCGCCGTGTAGGGCGCATCGAAGTTCTGCGGGAAGCGGAAGCCGAGCAGCAGGGCCAGGCCGATGGCGATGTCGGTGTAGCCGCTGAAGTCGCAGTAGATCTGCACCGCGTAGCCCCAGGCGGCGAAGATCGCCTCGGGCGCCGAGTGCTGGCTCGGCGAGGTGAAGACCGGGGCCACGATCGCGGTCGACACGTACGAGGAGATGACGACCTTCTTGAACAGCCCGGCCATGATGAGCCAGAAGGCGCGCGCGTAGTCGACGTTCTCGGGGTCGCGGCGCCGCCGGATCTGGGGCAGCAGCTCGGTGCCGCGCACGATCGGCCCGGCCAGCAGGTGGGGGAAGAAGGAGATGTAGAAGGCGAAGTCCAGCGGGCGGGCCGGCTCGAGCTGGCGCCGGTAGATGTCGACCACGTAGCTGATGGCCATGAAGGTGAAGAACGAGATGGCGATGGGCAGCGCCACCTGGAGCAGGGGCACGGCGCGTCCCATCCCGAGGGCGTGGGTGAGGTTGTCGAGGTTGACCGAGACGAAGCCGTAGTACTTGAACCAGGCCAAGATCCCGAGCAGCACGGCGACCGCCACGCTCATGACGATGCGCCGGCCCCGGTCGCTGCGGGCCCGGTGGACGAAGACGCCGCCGCCGTACGCCACCACGGTGGTGGCCAGCAGGAGCAGGCAGTAGCTCCAGCCGACCCAGCCGTAGAAGACGTAGCTCAGCCCGATCATGGAGAGCTTCCACCACCCCGCGTAGGGGTTGAGCAACCAATTCACCGTGAAAGCCACGGCGAAGAAGATGGCGAAGTCGATCGTGGGAAAGAGCATCAGGCGGGGGGTGGGTGAACCTGTCGAAGATACAGCCGGCCCACCCGAATCAGGACGCACTCGGGCTGCGGCCGCGCCCGGCCGTCGTGCTCCGGCCCGCTCAGGGCTTCAGCACCGCCCTCTCCGCCCGCGGCGGTACGCGCCCCGGGGACGATCGAGGGATCCGCTCAGCCCTTGGCCTTGAGCTCCTCGATCAGCGCCGGCAGCACCTTGTGCACGTCGCCCACGATCCCGAGATCGGCCACCGAGAAGATGGGCGCCTCGGAGTCCTTGTTGATGGCGATGATGTTCTTGGAGCCCTTCATGCCCACCAGGTGCTGGGTGGCGCCCGAAATGCCGCAGGCGATGTAGACGGTCGGCTTGACCGTCTTGCCCGTCTGGCCCACCTGGTGCGAATAGGGCACCCAGCCGGCGTCGACGATGGCCCGGGACGCACCGGCCGCGCCGTGCAGCAGCTTGGCCAGCTCCTCGATCATGGCGTAGTTGCTCGCCTCGCCCAGGCCCCGGCCGCCCGAGACGACGACTGCCGCCTCGTCCAGCTTGGGACCGCTGCGCTCCTCGACGTGGCGCTCGACGACCTTGGCCGTGTTGTCCGCCACGTCGGGCACCGCGATGGCGGTGACGCTCGCCGCGCCTGCGCCCGAGGGCTCGGCAACGAACGACTTGGCCCGGATGACGAAGAGACCCGGGCCCGATCCGGTGAACTTTGCCGTGACGATCTGATTGCCACCGAAGACCGGGTGCTGGCTGGACAGGCTGCCGTCGCTCTCGACCAGACCGGTCACGTTGGTGAGGACGGGCTTGTCGAGCTTGGCCGACAGGCGCCCTGCGATGTCCCGGCCGTCGTAGGTCGCCGGGAACAGGATCACGTCGGGTGCGTTGCCGCCCTTGATCAGCTCGGCCAGCGCCGAGGCCACCGGGACGCCCGGCAGCAGCCCGCCGAGATCGCCCACGTCGTAGACCGTCGTGGCCCCGTAGTCACCCAGTGTTGCGGCCAGCGAAGCCGTGTCGTCGCCCCAGGCCACGGCCTCCACCGTCGACCCGACCGTGCGGGCCTCGGTCAACAGCTCGAGCGTGACGGGCGTCGGCGCACCGCCGCCCTCGGCCACCTCGGACAGCACCCAGACCTTGTCGATCGCCATGTCAGACCACCTTCAGCTGCTCGAGGAAGGCCACCACGCGCTGCGCGCCGTCGCCCTCGTCCACCACGATCTCGCCCTTCGCCCGCGCCTCGGCATCCGAGACGTCGGTGATCTCCTCGCCCGCACCGGCCGCGCCGACCTGGCCGGCATCGAGGCCGAGGTCGCTGACGGTCAGGTTGTCGACCGGCTTGGACTTGGCCGCCATGATCCCCTTGAAGGACGGGTAGCGGGGCTCGACCACGCCCGCGGTCACCGTCACCACGGCGGGCATCGGGCAGACCACCTCGTCGTAGCCCGCCTCGGTCTGGCGCTCCACCTTCACGTTGGGGCCGTCGATGGTGATCGCCTTGGCGAACGTCACCGAGGGCAGCCCCATCAGCTCGGCCACCTGGACCGGCAGGGTGCCGGTGTAGCCGTCGGTCGACTCGGTGGCCATCACGACCAGGTCGGGGTTGGCCCGAGCGATGGCGGCGGCCAGGACCTTGGCGGTCCCGAGGGCGTCGCTGCCCGCCAGCGCGTCGTCGCTGATCAGGATGGCCTTGGCCGCGCCCATGGCCAGGCCGGTGCGCAGGCCGGACGTCTCGCCGCCGGGCGCCATGGAGACGAGGGTGACCTCGTCCCCGTCGCCCGAGGCCAGCTGGAGTGCCATCTCGACCCCGTAATTGTCGGAGTCGTCCATGATGAGCTTTCCGGAGCGATCGAGGGTGTGAGTGGTCGGATCGAGGGCGGCCGGAGCGGCCGGATCCGGGATCTGCTTGACGCATACGACGACGTTCATGGCTGAACATCTTTGTGGAGGAGGGCCAGGTCACGCCATTCCGCACGGTGACAGGCCGTTTTCCCGCCCGGGCGACGGCGGTCCAACGGCGATGGCAGCGGAGCGACCGGCCCGGCGGCGGTTCAGGCCCCTGAGCCGGCCGCCGCGATGGCCAGGGCTTCGCGCAGGACGTCGGTGATCACCGTGTCCACGCCCAGCTCCACCATGGCCCGCAGGTCGTCGGGCCCGTTGACCGTCCAGGCGTTGACGGCCAGCCCCAGCGCGTGGGCCCGCTCGACCAGCTCGGGCGTCACCGCCAGCACGAAGGGGTGCACCGCCTCGAAACCCGCCGCGGCCGCCTCCTCGAGGCCGCGGCCGGGATCCGTCCCGAAACCCCACAGGGCGCCCAGCGCCAGCCGCTCGTCCGCCGCCTGCACCGCCCGCAGCGTCGCCGGCTGGAAGGACGAGACGAGCACGCGGTCCGTCCACCCGGCCAGGTCGATCGTCTCCGCCGTCAGGGCGGCGACCACCTCGCCGGCGTCCCATCCGGGGTCGGCCGGCGCGTTCTTGATCTCCACGTTCACCGTCATGCCGTCGCAGACGGCCAGGACGTCGGCCAGGAGCGGCACGTAGTCGGGGAGCTCGGCCGCTCCGAGTTCGGGGATGACTCCCACCCCCGGCACCTCGGCGTCGTGGTGGATGGCCAGTGCCCCGTCCTTGGTCAGGCGCACGTCGAGCTCCACCCCGTCCGCTCCGAGGCGCCGGGCCTCGGCGAAGGCCTCGACGGTGTTCTCCCGGATGCCGCCCTCTGTGCAACCCCTGTGTGCGAAGACCGCCGTCATCGGAGGCTCTCCGCCGGTTGCGCCCCGCGCCCCCCTCGGTGACGGCCCCGTTGCCGCCCCGGGTGGGCGGACACGAATGCCGCGTCCAGGGACTTCGCGAAAGCACGAAAAACCGCTTGCCGCAGGGCCATTTGGGCACTAGCGTTTTCGCTCCGTAAACCACTTTTCACTGACGGGCACCATTTGGGCCCGATCATGTGAAAAGGATCACAATCCTGGTGGAGGCACATTTCCATGGCTTTGATGTGGAACCGGACGGTCGATTGGGACGCAGACGACTGGAGGCGTTCGGCCGCGTGTCGGCACACCGAGCCCGACCTCTTCTTCCCCGTCGGGACGACCGGTCCCGCTGTGGACCAGATCGAGGCCGCCAAGCGGGTGTGCCACTCGTGCGACGCGCTCGAGCCCTGCCTCGACTTCGCGCTGGCCACCAACCAGGAGTCCGGCGTCTGGGGCGGCACCTCCGAGGAGGAGCGCCGCAAGCTGCGCAAGGCGTGGCTGGCCGCCCGCCGCTCGCAGCGGGTCGCCATCTCGCACTGAGTCAGCACGGCCACTGAGTCAGCACGGCCACTGAGTCACCGGGGGGCGCGCACCGGAACCGAGATCGCCACCCGCGTCCCGCCGCCCTCCGCCGGCGGGATCGCCTCCATGGCGATCGTTCCTTCGAGCTGACTGACCACCAGGTCGCGCACGATCGAGAGCCCGAGGCTCGCCGTGTTCTCGATGTCGAATCCCTCGGGCAGTCCCTGACCGTCGTCGCGTACCTCGACGAAGAGCGCGCTCTCGTCGTTCGACAGCGTCAGGTCGACGTGGCCCAAGGGCGCGTAGCCGGCGGCACCGCCCGCTCCCTCTAATCCGGCCGCCCCGTCCTGGCCACCGGCGGCCTCGGGATCGAACGCGTGCTCCACGGCGTTCTGGAGCAACTCGGCCACCGTCACGGCCAGCGGCGTGGCCACGTCGGCCGCCACTTCGCCCAGGTCGCCGTGCACCGCGATCACAATCGGTTGCGAGGAGACCACCGAGTCCTCCGCCATCTGGACCAGCGAGCTGACGATCTCGGCGAAGGGGACCTGGTCGCTCGGGTCGCGCGACAGGATCTCGTGCACCAGGGCGATGGAGCGGACGCGGCGCTCGGCCTCGTGCAGGGCGATGCGGGCGGCCCTGTCGCCGACCCGCCGGGCCTGGAGGCGCAGCAGCGACGAGATGGTCTGCAGGTTGTTCTTGACCCGGTGGTGCACCTCGCGGATGGCCGCGTCCTTCGAGAGCAGCAGCCGGTCCAGGCGCCGGACGTCGGTGACGTCGCGCAGGAGGATCATCGCCCCCGCCACCACGCCGTGTGAGAGCAGCGGGATGCAATGCACCAGCACGATCACGTCGGGCCGGCGCTCGACCTCCTCGACGACCGGGCGCCCGGTGGCCAGGGCCCACTCGACCGCGGACTCCTCGATGTCGAGGTCGCCGAAGCGTCGCCCCTCGGGTTGGGCGTAGATGCCCATGCGGTGGAAGGCGTTGAGCGCGTTGGGGCTGGCGAACTCGACCCGGCCCTCGGCGTCGACCACGACCACTCCGTCGCCCACCCGGGGCGCCTCTTCGGTGCCGACGTCCTCGTCGGGGAAGGGGAAGGCCGACTGGGCCACCATGTCGGCCAGGCGCTCGAACACGTCGAGGTAGGTCCGCTCGTACATGGAGGTCGGGCCCTTGAGCGGGGCCAGGCTGACCCGCAGGAGGGCGCCGATGATGCGGCCCTCGTAGCGCACGGGGATGTTCTCCACCGGCACCTGCTCACCGATGATCGGGTGGTGGATGGTGCCGCGCACGATCTCGCCCGAGTGCAGGCAGCGGGCCACCAGCGTCCACTGGGACTCGTTGACCGTCTGGCCCACCAGATCCTGCTCGACCAGGGTGGGACGGTTGTTCGGGCGCATCTGTCCGAGGACGATGAGCTCGGGGTCCTCCTCGTCGGAGTGGTCGTGGTCGGCGTGGACCGGCACGAGGAGGAGCAGGTCCGAGAAGCTGAGGTCGGCCAGGACGCTCCACGAGCCGAGCAGGCGCTGGAGATGCTCGAGCTCGGCGGGCTTGAGGTCGGTGTGGCTCTGGGCGAGCTCGGCCGGTGTGGACACGGCGCTACACCCCCGCTCCGTCGGTGCCGGCCCCCGGGGCGCCGGACCGGGCCGGCGGCGGGCCCACCGCCACCGTGTGGGCCGCCCGGGACCGGTAGCCCTGCAGCGTGTCGGCGCCGGCCGCGGCCAGCACGTCACGCAGGTCGTCGGCCCGATCGGCCACGTGCTCGAGATGATGGGCGTCCGAGGCCGTCGTCAGCGGCACGCCCCGCTCGACGAAGCGCCGGAGCAGCGGGAGGGCTGGGTACTGCTCGCCCACCGGCTTGCGCCAGCCCGCCGAGGACACCTCGGCCGCCATGCCCGAGGAGGCGGCGGCCTCGGCCATGCGGTCCCACCACTCGTCGGGCGCGTCGGGCAGGTGGCCCGCCGCCTTGATGAGGTCGGGGTGGGCCAGCACGTCGCACACCCTCGACGCCGCCAGCTCCTCGAGCGCCTCGGTGTACGCCTCCCAGCAGGCGTCGACCTGACGGACCGACCACTCGGCCATGGAGAGCGGGTCCGAGACGTCGTCGAAGCGCCAGGCCCCGACCCAGTGCACCGAGCCCAGGAGCACGTCGAAGGGGTAGCCGGCCAGAAGGGTGGCGACGTCGTCCATCCGGTCCGCGTAGTAGTCGACCTCGAGGCCGACGACCACGGGCAGGCCCGCCGCCTTGGCCTCGAGCGCGCAGGCCACGTACTCGTCGAGGTCGGCCGTGGCGTGGAAGCGCCAGTACTCGGCCATGGACTCGGCCAGCGCGGGCGGCACCCGCTCGTCGTTCCAGAAGCCGCCGAGCAGCGCCTCGGCCTGGCGGAAGCGGAAGAGGTGCTCGGTCACCGCCAGCTCCTGCACCCCGGCCGCCTGCGCCCGCCGGCAATAGTCGGCCAACTGCTCCACACGCAGCGGTGTCTCGTGCTCGCTGTGCGGCCAGAGATGGAGGTGGTAGTCGAGCACGTCGTCGCTCGCCGCCGCCCGGTCAGCTCGCCTTGCGGATGAGCGTCACACCGTCACGGATGGTGGTGAGCACACACACCACCCGCGCGTCGTTGACCACCTTGTCGTTGAAGGCCCGCAACGCCTTCGCTCCCTCGTGGGGGTTCTTCTCCGAGGCCAGCACGCCCCCCGCCTGCAGCGTGTTGTCGACCACGATCAGGCCGTGACCCGCCAGCTTGGGCAGGACCGCCTCGTAGTAGGCGTCGTAGGACACCTTGTCGGCGTCGATGAAGACCAGGTCGAAGGGACCCTGGAGCTCCTCGAGGGAGCGCAGCGCCGGGCCCTCGATCACGCTGATGTTGCTCTCCAGGCCGGCGGCGGCGATGTTGCCCCGGGCGGTCGTGGCGTGGTGGGCGTCGACCTCGAGCGAAATGATGGCCCCGCCCTTGGGCAGCCCGGCCGCCATGGCGATGGCCGAGTAGCCGGTGAAGGTGCCGATCTCGAGCACCCGGGTGGCCTGGGTGGCGAAGACGAGCAGCTCGAGGAAGCGGCCCTCCTGGCGCCCCACCATCATTCCCCAGCCGGCGAAGTCCTCCTTGGTCGAGGTGTCCACCGCCTCGAGGTGGCCCGGAGGCTCCGTCGTGTGTGCGTCGGCGTACTCGAGCACCTCGGGGTTGATGAGCTGGGTCATGTCATCGCATGGTACGCGCCGTGGCCGCTGCGACCGGCCCGAACCGGTCCGGCCCGGTCCGGCCGCGCCGCCTCAGCTCCAGACCCGCGCCCCGAGCCGGAGCAGACCGCCCATGTCGTAGATGTCGGCGTCGAAGAAGGGCACGGTCACCAGCACGTCGGGCACGCCCTTGAGCTCGGCCTGCTGCTCCGCCTCGCGCCGGGCCACCACGCCGAAATTCAAGAAGCTCTCCGCCACCTCACCCACCACGCGGGCGGCCACCACCGGGTCGTCGGTGAGACCCTCGGCCAGCTCGCCGGCCCGGCCGATCATGGACTGGGCCAGCTTGTCGGTCCGGGTGTCGCGCAGGTACTCGGGCAAGACCTTGTTGAGCACGATCGCACCAAGATGCAGCTTGCGCGCGTGCAGCTCCGCGCTGAAGAACTCGGCCTCGCGCACCGGCGTCGGCTCGAGCGTGGACACCACCATGAACGTCGTCCGCCGGTCCGAGAGCAACCGGGTCACGGCCTCGGCCCGCTCGACGAACCCGTCGTACATCGACTGGAAGAGGATGAAGAACTCGCTGATGTCCGCCAGGAACTGCGTGCCGAGTATGCGGTCGGCCACCTGGTAGAAGGGCCGCGAGGCGATGTTCACCAGGCGGGAGCGGTACGGCACGATGAGCCAGCGCAAGAGCCGCGACGAGAAGAAGTCGGCCATGCGCTGCGGCGCATCGAGGAAGTCGAGGGCGTTGCGGGTGGGCGGCGTGTCCACGACGATGAGGTCGTACTTGCCCTCGGAGTGGATCTCGTAGAGGCGCTCCATGGCGATGTAGTCGTGCGATTGCACGAAGCGCCCCGAGATGTTCTGGTACAGCGGGTTGGCAAGGATCTTCTGGCGCGTCGCCTCGTCGGGCGCATGCGTGCGGATCAGGTCGTCCCACGATTGCTTCGTGTCGAGCATCGCCGCCCACAGCTCGCCTCTGGGCGTGGCCGCCGCCTCGGCCCAGACCTCGTCGGGGATGCGGACCTCGTCGTTCCCGATCCCCTTCAACCCCAGCGCGTCGGCCAGTCGCCGCGCCGGGTCCACCGTGAGCACGAGCACCCGGCCGCCCTGTTCGACCACCACCATGGCGGCCAGGGCGGCGGCCGTCGTCGTCTTGCCCACGCCGCCCGGGCCGCAGGCGACGACGATGTCCTTGGCCGCCAGCAGCTGGGCCACCGTCTTGGGTGGCCGGTCCTCCCGCCGCCGGCCGGCGTCGTCGGCCGCGCCCTCGTTCCGGTCCGCCGTCACAGCCCGAGCTCCTCGCCCAGCGAGTGCGCCACCTGCCGGGTGGTGCGGGCGCCGAAGCTGCGCGAGAACAGATAGGGCAGGAGCAGTACGGGAACGCCCTTGGGCAACCCGGCCTGGAGGCGCTGCAGGTGGGCCGAGCGGGTCCGGCGCAGGGTCACCGCCAGGCGGGCCGCCTCGAGCACCGGCGCCACCGGGCCCCCGGCCCGCTCGGAGAGCACCGCCTCGGTGTCGGGCTGGCGCAGCTGCTCGAACACCTCCTCCTCGCGTTGGCCGAAGAGCTCGGGCAGGACGCGGTTGACCACGACAGCGGAGAGCCGGACCGTCGTCTCCTCCTTCACCCGGGTCGCCAGCTCCAGCGTCTCGTTGACCGGCATCTCTTCGGGCGTGCACACGGCCACCAGCCCCGTCTGGCGGTGGTCCGAGAGGATGTCGAGCATCCAGTCCGTCTGGCTGCGGATCAGCCCGACCTTGACCAGATCGTTGATGGCCTGGGGTGCGGCGAGCTGTCCGATCACGTGGCCGCTGGCGGGCGCATCCACCACCACGATGTCGTAGTGGCGCTCGCGCACCTCGTAGGTGAGCTTGCCCACGGTCAGGATCTCGCGCACGCCGGGCGCCGCGGTCGCCACGAAGTCGAACGCCTTGGCCAGCGGGCCGATCCGCCCCACCACCGGGATGCGCAGATGCAGCTTGAGGTACTCGCGCAAGCTGGCCTCGGTGTCCATGGACATGGACCAGATGCCCGGAGCGATCTCGCGTGGCGTGAAGTCGGTGGGGCTCGCTTCGAAGAGCGACGTCACGTCACCCTTGGCGTCGACCTCGCACACCAGCACACGCTTGCCGTGCTCGGCCGCCAGCTGGGCCAGTCCGGCCGCCACCGTGGTCTTGCCCGTGCCGCCCTTGCCGGTGACGAACACCAGCCGCAGGTCGAGGAGGTCGGGGGGCTCCGTCACCGCCTCCCGTGCCCACCCGCCGGGTCGATCCGGTCAATCCGGTCCGTCTGGTCCGTCCATCTCGCCGTCAACGCCACGTCTCGCCCGTCGCGCCTTCCAAGGTCGCGCCCCGGCCTCAGGGCGCGCCGAACCCCACGCGCCGCTCCGACACCGGCGCACCGACCTCGACGTAGGCGACCTTCACCACCGGCACTCCCACGCGGCGGCCCTTGCGGTCGGTCAGCCACAGCACGCCGTCACCGGTCTTGAGCAGCTTCTCGATGTCCTCGACCACTTTGTCGCGGTCGGTGTCGTCAGGCATCTCGACCTCGAGTTCCTTGGGGGTCTGGGTGATGCCGATACGCACGTCCACCTGGTTACTCCTCTCGCGGGCACAGGTGTCGTGCCCAGGGCCCCATGGACGTTACAGGGAGCGGGCAGACTGCACGACATGAGTGGTGTTCCGAGCGCAGGTAGGACGGAGCGCAGCGTGCGCTGGGCAGCCACGATGGCCGGCTACTCGGGGCCGGTCCGGCTGGCTCACGAGAACTCGCACGCCCGCATCGGTCCGCCACCCGAGGGCGGTCCGGCCCATCCGGCGACGTCGCCGCGACCACGGGACCGCTCGGAGCGCCTCGAACTCGAGTCGACCCTCCTGGCTCCCGGGGCCACCCGTTCGAGCGGGACAGGCGATCGCCCCGTGGCCGAGGACGCCGACCCGTGGCGCACCTGCTTCGAACGCGACCGCGACCGGATCCTCCACGCCACCTCCTTCCGCCGCCTGGCCGGCAAGACACAGGTCTTCGTCTTCCCGGCGGACCACCAGCGCACCCGGCTCACCCACGCGCTCGAGGTGGCGCAGGTGGCCACGGCCATCGCCCGGGCCTGTCGGCTGAACGTCGCCCTGACCGAGGCCATCGCCCTCGGGCACGACTGCGGGCACGGCCCGGGTGGCCACGCCAGCGAGGATGCCCTCGACCCCTTCCTGCCCAACGGCTTCGACCATGCGCCCTGGGGTGCGCACGTGTCGCTCGCCTCGCTCAACCTGTGCGCCGAGACGGTCGACGGCATCGCCAACCACAGCTGGTCACGGCCGGCCCCCTCGACGCCAGAAGGCGAGGTGGTCAGTTGGGCCGACCGCATCGCCTACGTGTGCCACGACTGGGAGGACGCCGTGCTCGCCGGGATCGTCGCGCCGCACCAGCTCCCCCGGCCGTCCGCACACTCTGCGGCGAGCGTCGCAGCGCCCAGCTCGGGGCCTTCATCGCCGGTGTCGTCTCGGCCACGCTGCGCAGTGGCCAGGTCGGGATGGAAGAGGAGGAGGCGGAGGCCCTCGCCGCCTTTCGCTCCTGCAACTACGAACGCATCTACCTGCGCGACGCCTCATTGCGTCAGGGCGAGGCCGTGGTGGGCGTCCTGCGCGCGCTCGTCGAGCACTTCTCCGATCGACCCCACCTCGTGAGCGACGGTGACGGTGCGACGACGGAGCCTGCGCCGACCCACCTGCTGCTGACGGCCGATGTCATGGCGGGCAGCCCCGAAGCCCTCCGGGCCGCGGTGACCTACGTGGCCGGCATGACCGACCGCTTCGCCTTCCGTCAGGCCGTGGCGCTGCTCGGCTGGGACCCCGACAAGCTGCCGGCGGGCGTCGACGGCTGATCTTCCACCGGGACCCGCATCCGGGGACCGCTGGCTCAGGCGGGATCGGGAAAGCGCGGTGGCCGCTTCTCGGTGAGTGCCGCCACTCCCTCGGCGAACTCGGCCCCGCGCATCATCTCCTCGAGGCGCGCCGCCGCGTCGTGGACAGACGACACCACGTCGCCGTGCAGGTCCCGGTAGAGCTGCAGCTTGGTGACCGCGAGTGACGACGGCGAGACTTCGTGCGCCAATCGCGCCGCGTAGTCGTAGGTGCACTCGACCAGATCGTCGAGCGGGACCGTCCGGTTCACCAGCCCGATGGCGGCGGCCTCTTCGGCCAGCACGACCCGGCTCGAGAGCAGGATGTCGGTCGCTCGGGTCACACCGACCAACCGCGGCAGCAACCACGACAATCCGTACTCGGCGGGCAGGCCCAGGCGCCCGTGCGACGTGGTGAGCTTTGCTCCCGCTGCGGCGAAGCGCAGATCGCAGTAGCAAGCCAGGACGAGGCCGACTCCCGCGGCCGGTCCGTTGATCATGGCGATGATCGGTTTGGGCACACCGAAGTGGTAGGCGAAGTCGGCTTCGAACTCGGGGCGTACGCCATAGCCGGGCATGGCCACGTCGTCACCGAGCCCGGCGTCGTAGCGCCCGCGGGCCACGTGGCCCTCGAGTGCCTGCGAGTCCGCCCCGGCACAGAATCCCCGCCCCGCTCCCGTGACGACGATGACGCGCACGGCAACGTCGTCGGCCGCCCGCTGGAGCAGGGCCCGGTACTCGGCGTGCATCCGCCCCGTCCACGCGTTCAGCCGCTCGGGCCGGTGCAGGGTGATGGTGGCCACGCGGTCGCGCTGCTCGTAGCGGGTGACTTTCAGCTCGGACAGTTCCACGTCAGTCCAACGTGTCGTAGCGCACCGTGCGCCTGCTCTCGGCGACGACGTGCCGGTCGAAGGCGCGCCGCACCTCGTGCGCTGCGGTGTCAGTCTCGAAGGCAAGGGAGTCCGCCTCGGTGGCCCAGAGCGTGATGACGATCCACGCACCGTCTCGGCGCGCCGTCGTGCGGCGCACGAACCCGTCGCGGTTCGGCACCAGCTGGGTCTGCCAGCGGCGATCCGCAGCCAGGAAGTCGTCCTCAGCCGTGCCGGCGGCGAGGCGGAACGTGGTCACGTCGATGACCATCGGTCAGGCCTGGACCAGCATCAGGGGGTTGCCCTCCGGATCGGTGATGCCGGCCAGGGTCGGCCCGCCCGGCAGGTCGAAGGGCTCGGCCACCACCGTGGCACCCAGCGCGACCGACTTGTCCAGGGAGGCCCGTAGGTCGGCCACCTGGACGTAGAGCGTCACGCCCGAGCGCTCGCCGCCCCGGATGTGCCCGGCCGGACCAGGCTCGGGGCCACCGATCCCGGGCGGGATCTCCATGATGAATCCCTCGCCGATCTTCCAGTTGAACAGGTCGGCGTAGAAAGCCCGCTGACCGTCGGGATCCCTGGCCTCGATCTCCCAGTGCACCACCGGCCGCGCCCAGTCCTGTGTCATGGCTCCTCCGACCTCGCCTCTCCGGCTCACAGTAGCGACGGCTCGCCCTGTTCGGAGGCCCGAAGGCCGGCCCTCGCCGCGGGCCCCTCCGGGCGGCCCGTCCAAGGAAATGAGCGCCGGCAGGCCCCGCCGCCGTAGGGCCCTGCGAGATACAGTCTGCGCCAGGTTCCAGGCGTGAGTATCTGGGGGAGGGACCCGCTGTGAGGCTTGGCGAAGGCAGCGAAATGAGGGGTTCATCGCGTTGACACACTGGACACAAGTCCTGTCCGACGTCTCCATGGTGGAGTTCGTGCTGCTTGCGGCGCTGACCGCGCTGCAATGGGCGCGCCATCGCATCCGCGGCGCCGGGTGGGTCACCCTGACGTTCGCCATCATCGGCGGGATCACGTTGGCGGTGCGGATCGACCCCACCATGGTGCTCAACCAGAACGTGGCGAAGTCGCTCATCGCCCTGCTCCTCTTGACGCCCTATTGCCTGTTCCGGTTCGCGGCGTCCTTCCGGCGGCCCGGCCTCCTCGTCCACGCCTTGGCCGCGCTCGTGACGGCAGGCATCATCGCCTTTACCTTCACGCTGAAGTACCTGCCGCTGCCGGGCTTCCCACCCCCACCGCACTACCTGGCGTACCGCATCGCCTTCGCCCTGGCCTTCGGCTTCTTGTTCAGCTACGTGGTGATACAGCTGCTCTTGGCGGGACGGGGTGAACCCCTCATCGCCGCCTCTCGCATGCGCCTGCTGGCCATCGCGGTCGCCGGCCTCGAGGTCCAGGTCGCCGTGTCGGCGCTCGGCCTCCACGGCGACACCATCACCCTGGCCAGCCAGGCCCTGACCGTCCTCATGGGAATCCTGTTCCTCGTGGCCCTGGTCTTGCCCTCGTTCGTCCAGGTCTTCCTGATCAAGCGGGAGGACGAGGCCTTCCGCCGGGCCATGGGCGAGCTGGTGTCGGCCGGCGACTCGCGGGACGTGGCCGAGCGCCTGCTCCCTCACGTGTGCGCACTCGTCGGCGCCTCGAAGGCCGCGCTCCTGGCCGGCGACGACACAGTGGTGGCCCAGTATCCGTCGTGGGCCAAGGATTCGGCCCCGGACGACTGGAGCGTGCCGGCCGCCGCTGACACGGAGCGCCGCATCCTGGTGCGCGCCAGGGTCGGCGCCACCCATTCGTTGGCCGTGCTGATCAGCTCCTACATGCCGTACTTCGGCCGCGAGGAGCTGCGCAAGCTCCACGAGTTGGCCGGGATGGTGGGGCTGGCCATCGAGCGCTGCGAAATGGCCGAGCAGGTCGCGTTCCAAGCCTCGCACGACGGCCTGACCGGATTGGCCAACCGCACCATGTTCATGGAACGGCTCGACGAGGCGCTGCGTCACGTCGGTCGGAGACGAACCTCCCTCGCCGTGCTGTTCATCGACCTCGATCGCTTCAAACTGGTCAACGACCGGGCCGACCACTCGGCCGGTGACGTGGTCATTCAGGAGATGGCCAGCCGACTCACCGCCATGACCCGAGGGGTCGACGTGGTGGCACGCTTCGGCGGCGACGAGTTCGTCCTGTTCGCGGAGGTCGACCACGAGCTCAACGCTGTCGAAATGGCCGAACGCATGCGTCGCGGCCTGTGCGAGCCGGTCGTGGTCGAGGGCGCCCATCTGACCGTCACTGCCAGCATCGGGGTGGTGGTCACGTCCGAGGCCAACTGCACCGCGGCAACGCTGCTGCGTGATGCCGACAACGCGATGTACGCGGCCAAACGGGGTGGACGTGACCAGATCTCGCTCTACCGCGTCAACGCACTGGAGGCGGCGAACCTCAAGTGGGGGCTCAGCCCGACCCGTGACCCTCAACTCAGCGCCGGGTGACCGTGGCACGGGAGGTGGGACAGCGCCGCATCGGGGTCGTCACAGATCACCTCGCTGACCGAGTCGACGATCTACGAGGCTTCCGAGTGCGCTGAAGAAATCGGGACTGGAGTGGTGACCAGAACCGGTACCTGTCCGCGCACTATTCCCCTACTCCCTCCGCCGACACGGTGTGCCCAAAGCAGTCTGATCGGCCTCAGGGCGTTGACTCGCTTTCGGCTAGATGTGCCGGAGCGAGGGACGGCTCGTGCGACTTGCAAGGAGTCCCGTCGTGCGGATACTCCTCGTGGCAGTGAGATGCGATGCCACAATGGACCAATGGGATCGATCGTCTGGGGTGAAGAGATCGCGGAGGTCTACGACGTGACCTACGCCGCTCTGGCGGAGCCCTCAGTGGTTGATCCGATGGTGGATCTGCTTGCCCAGCTGGCCGGTGGTGGAGCAGCACTCGAGTTTGCCGTCGGCACCGGCCGTATCGCCCTGCCGCTCAGCGCCCGCGGAATCTCGGTCCACGGTATTGAGCTCTCGCCCGAGATGGTGGAGCAGCTCCGCCGCAAGCCGGGCGGCGACGCCGTGTCTGTGACGATCGGGGACATGACGACGACGCGGTTGACCCACCGTTTCGAGCTCGTCTACGTGGTCGCCAACTCGATCATGAATGTGACGACACAGGCGGAACAACTCGCTGTGTTCTCGAACGCAGCCGCCCACCTCGTCGTCGGTGGATGTTTCGTCGTTGAGCTGATGGTCCCCCAGCTGCGCCGCGTCGCTCCGTCCGAGGTGGCCCGAGTCTTCACTCTCGATGCCGACCACATCGGTATCGAGACGTTCGACGACGTCGTGGGCCAGGTGGCGTGGTCCCATCACTGGATGGTGATCGACGATCGCCTGGTACGTCACTCAGCGCCCTACCGTTACATCTGGCCGTCGGAGCTTCTCCTCATGGCCAAACTCTCTGGCTTCGAACTCCGGGATCGATGGGGTCACTGGGATCGATCGCCGTTCACGTCGGAGAGTGCGAATCAGGTTGCCGTCTTCGTCAAGGCGGTGGATACCCCATAGGGCCGCCACAGCGGCACGCCACGACGGACGACCAAGTCGCACGACGAGTCCGCGAAGGCGCCGATCTCTCGAGAGAACAACACCGCACAGAGTGCGCCCAGCAAAGCCCGAAGAGTGTTGGAGGTGCCATCCTGCCGGATATCGCATACTCCAGCTGACGGGCCGTCTTCTCGTTCACCGCCCCTATGGGCTAGACCATCGGTGTGGCTCGAATCATCGTTGTCGGTGGAGGGATCGTCGGGCTGGGTGCATCGTTGATGTTGGCTCGCGATGGACATCAGGTCACGGTCCTGGAACGGGATCCAGCGCTGCCTCCGGATCCGGAGGCAGCGTGGGAAGAGTGGGAACGGCGGGGAGTAAATCAGTTCCGCTTGCTGCACTTCTTCCAGCCTCGCTATCGGGAGGTCATGGACGCCAACGCTCCCGATGTCGTCGCGGCACTCTTGGACGCAGGTGCGTTGTTGGTGAATCCGTTTCGGGACGCGCCAGAAAGCGTCACGGGTGGGTTCCGTGAGGGAGACGAGCGACACGATGCTGTGACGGCGCGTCGGCCGGTCGCCGAAGCCGCCATCGCGCGGGTCGCTGCGACGACTGACAATCTCACGATTCAACGGGGTGTCGGAGTCGTTGGCCTGTTGACAGGCGATGCGATCCGCGGCAGGCATCCCGCATGTCGTTGGGGTGCGGACCGATACCGGCGACGACGATGAGGGCCGATCTGGTTGTCGACGCTGCCGGTCGCCGTTCGACGCTCCCCACTTGGTTGACAGATATCGGTGCACAGCCGCCCGTCGAGGACCGGGCCGATTGCGGGTTCGTGTACTACGGGCGTCATTTCCGATCGGATGACGGCTCGGTGCCGATCGCGTTCGGACCGTTGCTCCAGGAGTACGGGTCCATCTCGGTCTTGACGCTTCCGGCAGACAACGGAACCTGGGGTGTCGGGATCATCACGAGTGCCAAAGACAAAGCGATGCGGTCCGTGAAGAACCTTGACGTGTGGACCAAGGTGATGGAGAGTCTGCCGTTGTGCGCTCATTGGCTGGATGGCGTGCCGCTCGACGATCGCGTCGCGGTGATGGCCAAGATCGAGGATCGGCATCGTTCGTTCGTTCTCGATGGCCTCCCCATTGTCACCGGGGTCGTCGCGTTGGCAGATGCGTGGGCATGCACCAATCCGTCGGTGGGTCGCGGGATTTCGATCGGCACGATCCATGCGGCCGCCCTTCGCGACGTCGTGCACGACATGGGGACGGATCCGGTCGCGCTGCAGCAGCATTGGCACGATGTGACGAGGGCGACCGCGGAACCCTGGTATCGCGCCACGCTCGCCTTCGACAACGGCCGCTTGGCTGAGGTCGACGCCGTGCTCGATGGTCGCCCGTTTGAACCGACACCCGAGTTCGAGCTCGGCAAGCAGTTGGCGGCCGCAGCGGGCAAGGATCCCGAAATGCTGCGTGCGTTGCTCGACCTCGCCGGCGTGTTGGCCTTGCCCGCAGAGGTCCTCGGCCGGCCGGGGGTGCTCCAGAGGGCCGTCGAACTCGGCAGCAATTGGAGAAACGAACCACTGCCGGGACCGAGCCGCGATGAACTGGTCGCCCTCGGCGCCTCCTAGACCAGAGTGGAAAGGACTTTTCGATGAAGGTCGAATCCAGCGGTGTGCAACTCGACGTTCAGGTTGAGGGCACGGGCAAGCCCCTCGTGTTGCTGCACGGCTTTCCAGACTCGAAACGACTCTGGGTCAGGCTGGTTCCCGCGTTGGTCGAGGCAGGATTCCAGGTCATCGTGCCGGACCAACGCGGCTACGGCGCAAGCGACAAGCCCACCGAGGTTGACGCCTACGGGATCCCGTACCTCGCGATCGACGTGACCGCCATCCTCGACGCCTTGTCAATAGAGAAGGCACATGTCGTCGGTCACGACTGGGGCGCAGCCGTCGCGTGGGCGACCGCGTCGTTCGCTCCCGAGCGTGTCGATCATCTCGTCGCCCTGTCTGTAGGCCATCCCAGTTCCTTCAGCAATGCCGGCAGGACCCAGCGCGAGAAGTCCTGGTACATGCTGCTGTTTCAGTTTGCCGACGTGGCCGAGCACTGGCTCTCGGCGGACGGCTGGGCCGGCATGCGGGAGTGGTCGCAACACCCCGACTTCGACGATGTAGTGGCCGATCTGGAACGCGACGGCTCGCTCACCACGGGACTGAATTGGTACCGCGCCAACATCACTCCCGAGGCGTTCGTGGGACCACCAATCGAGCTCCCACTCATCCAAGCCCCCGCCATGGGTGTCTGGAGCGGAGGCGACTTTGCCCTCACGGAAGAACAGATGACCGGATCAGCAAAATTTTGCACGAACGGGTTCCGATATGAGCGGCTCGATGGCCCCGGCCACTGGATGCAAATCGAAGCCCCAGACAAGGTCAATGCGTTGCTCCTGGACTTCCTTCCGACCTGAGAACCTTTGCCCTGGCCGGCCCATTCTCCGCCGGGTGGGGGTGGTGGCTCGTCGTCCCAGTGTTCCGGAGAAATACCAGTAGCCAACTTCGAATTCCGATGCGATAATTGAACCGTGCCGGTGGAGGGCCACCTTTTTGCTGATCGTGTGTGGTTTCACGACGCACGTGGTCACGTACGCAGGATGGGAGTCTCAGGTCACCCGGCAGATTCCACCTTGGTCATCTCGTTGTGGCAAGGAGACGTCTGCACCGGCACCTTCCGGCTGCCCGCCGTGGAGGCCGCGCGTCTGATCTCGACCCTGGCCTACGGGATGAGCGAGTCGATTTCGGTGCAGGGTCCCCCGCCGTCCGACTCACGTCCGAGCGGGTTCGGCCAGATCTGGGCCCGACGCCTGCGACGCCTCTTCCTACGGTCGTCGGAACCGACCGAGACCAACCTCCGGTTGCTCAGGTAGCCCACTCCAAAAGAGACAAACGTCGCACCGGGCCGCTCGCGGTGGGACGGTTCGGCACGGTGCGGACCAGCGCCGTCATCCACCCCCTCGGGCACAACCTCGCACCGACAGCTGGCCCCGCATCCACGGCGCTGCGCGGAGTTCGGGCCACCGTTCGATCTCGATTCGAATGGGCAGGTGTCACCCCCTTCGCCTGTAGCCTGAAGCCGGCACGTTCCGTGACAGCAAGAAGGAGGTTGATCGATTGCCTGCCTGCTCCCGCTGCCTGGTTGAGGTGCCGTTGGGGACTGCGGTGTGCCCCAAGTGCGGCGCTGCCATCAGACGGCCCGTTCTGCCGCGGCCGACGCCGAAACGTACGGGGAAATCGCGAGAACGGCTGAACGCTGTGAGTCGCAGAGATCGGATCGTTGGCCCCGCAACCCTGGTCCTCTTGATCTCGTTCTGGTTGCCTTGGTACAGCTTGGGTCCGGCCTCCGCGAGCGGGCTGAGACTCCACGGTTGGCTGTTCATTGCGGTGGTGAACTCGATCGTGCTGGTGCTCTATGTCCTGATCGTCGCGTTCGGAGTCGGCGACCTGGCCGACCAGGGCCGCATGTCCAAGGACCAGGTCTTGGCCCTCCTCACCGGCGTCAATCTGGCCCTCGTGGTGCTGGGCTTCCTCCTCAAGCCGACCGGCCTCAGCTGGTCGTGGGGCGCCTTTCTCGCCCTGGCCGCCTCGATCGTGGCCTTCCTGCCGTTCGGCATTCCCCTCATCGAGGCCCAACGCCGGCGCTGAGACCTCGCCCTTCCCGCTGAGGCGGTGAGGCAGGTCGGCACCTTGGCCGGCCTTCAGCTCTTGTGCGATGATACAATGATTGATACAAAGTAGCCGTGAAGCTGCTTGCGCTGGACTCCGGCTCACCAGTACCGCCCTTTGAGCAGGTGCGCGCCCAGCTTGCCACTGGCATCGAGAGCGGGAAGCTACAGCCATCCGTCAGGTTGCCCACGGTAAGGAAGGTGGCGGCCGATCTGGGGTTGGCAGTCAACACTGTCGCGAAGGCCTATCGACAGCTCGAGCTCGCTGGGCTCGTGGAAACGCGGGGCCGGCAGGGAACGTTCGTGGCCGGGCCGCCTTCAGCCCAGAGGGCGTCGGCGATCCGAGCTGCGCAAGCGTTCTTGACGAGTATGCGTGAACTCGGAATCGGGAGCGCAGAGGCGTTGGCAATCCTGCATCGAGAGATCGACCGAGCCGACTCACTGTCGACGGGCCCGCTGCACGTCCCATGAACCTCGCTCACCCGCTTCGCCAGTTGGCGGGCGACACGATCGGATCGGCTTCATCGCAGCCAGCGGGAGGGCGTCCCTGGGTCAGTGAAGGAGGCTTGAAACCACGTTCACGACCAGGGCGAGGATGACCGCGCCGAACAAGTACGAGAGGAGGGCGTGACCCAAAGCGATCCGTCGTATCCCCTTTGTCGTGAGATTCGTGTCGGACACCTGGAATGTCATCCCAACGGTCAGGGCTAGGTACGCAAAGTCCAGATACGTGGGCGGATCATCCTCGTTGAAATCGATTCCCCCGACCGGCCCGGAGTAATAGGCCCGGGCATATCGCAGCGTAAACACCGTCTGGACCAGACTCCACGTCAAGGCCACACTCAACAAACCAAGAGCAATCAGGTACGCCTTCGTCCCTCCCGTCGCGGTGCTGGCCCGGATCAGCGCCTGCGCAACGGCAACCAGCAGAGCGACTCCAGCGGAGACGACCATGAGCTCGGTCAGCTGGAGGCTTGGGTCTTCCCTGTTGGCACGTCTCTTGCACTCTTCGGCATTCAGGCCCCACACAACCCACCAGATCCATACGACCAGGAAGAGCGAGTAGATGTCCCAGCCGATGAGCGTTGCCGCCTGCCAAAACGTGAAGAGAGAGACCGCCAATCCGCCCACGATTCCGACCAACGCGGAGATTCCGACACGAACGCTGGCGCGGGGATCTCGCCATCGCTGAGCTGGATCAATTCGTGGGCTCATAGAGAAGGAGCGAACGGAGCGTCAAAGGCCCTTTCTGACCGTTCGCTCCAAGATTCCCAGGGTGGCGCGCAGGGCCGACTCGGGCACGATCGGGAAGCGGTCCTTGAGGTCGCCACTCACCTTCGACCAGTCGTAGTAGGACGTCACGTTGGTGACCCCGTCCTCACCGGGTGCCAAGCGGTAGCCGTAAAAGTGCTGCACCGGAATATCGGGCCCGAGATCCCACGCGATCTCTTTGTCGCGCTCGAAGAGGACGATGTGCACGGTGACGTCGTATTTGCCCAGCGGGACGTCATTCAGCGATTCGCGGTCCATGTGGATCACGAACGTGTCCCCCACCTTCTCCGCCGGCTCGCCGGTGAAGTCCTGCAACATCCCAGAGGCGTCGATGGCGACATGGCCCGCCGGGCTACGGACGACATCGAAGATAGCGGCGGGCGGCGCCGGGATAGGCCGGGTCACCTCGATTCGGTCGGCGAGCAAGACGGTGTCGGGCATATTCGGGTTCCTTCTACGACGTGAGCGGGCTCGTTGGCCCCCGGTGGTTCGGTCCAACTCAGCATCGCGCGGGGCGACGGGCGGAGACCATGACCGGGCCGCTGCCCTTACCAGCCGCTGGGGGGTGTCCTCGGCCCGCCCATCCTGAACCTCCCCGCAAAGTGTCATGAGATACTCGTGCGGTGCGGACGATCCTGAACATCATTTGGCTGGTCCTTTCTGGGTTCTGGCTCGCTCTCGGGTACGCACTGGCTGGCGTCGTCATGTGCATCCTCATCATCACCATTCCGTTTGGGATCGCGTCTTTTCGACTCGCGGCCTTTGTGCTCTGGCCCTTCGGAAGAACCGTTGTTCGCCGGCCAGAGGCTGGTGCGGCATCCACAATCGGAAACGTCATCTGGTTCATCCTCGTCGGCCTTTGGATGGCGATCGCCCACCTCCTTTTGGGCCTTTTGCTGTGCCTGACCATCATTGGCATCCCACTTGGACTCGGAAACTTCAAGTTGGCGGCCGTGGCGATCGCTCCCCTCGGCAAGGACATCGTGCCGACGTCAGATCCCCGGGCAGCGTTCGGAACTGTCTCGTTCTGACCAACCCTGAGCGCTCAAGGGCAACCTGTCTCGTGCCTTCCCGTGCCAGTCTGCTGGCGAGCCCAGCTCCGCACTGATCGGACTCACGGAGATGGGATCATCGCCATAATGGTCTGTCTGAACCCGAACTGGCCGTTCTCAACCGGAGGCCCACGATGCACCTGGAATACACAGCGGAGCAACGGAATCTGCAGTGCCGGCTCCGGGAATACTTTGAGAACTTGGTCGCGGAGTTTGAGCTCTCGGACCTGAACGACTCGCCCTACACGCACTACATCCGCCGGATGGGGCAGGACGGGTGGCTCGGCCTCGGCTGGCCCGTCGAGTACGGCGGCCAAGCCCGCGGGCCCATTGACCAGATGATCTTCGTCGAGGAGTCGCACTGGGCGGGTGTGCCGTTGCCGCTGCTCACACTGAACAGTGTCGGTCCCACCCTTATGGCCCTTGGCACCGCCGAACAAAAGCAACGGATCCTGCCTGGCATCATCCGAGGGGAGGTCCACTTCTCTATCGGTTACACCGAGC
This sequence comes from uncultured Acidimicrobiaceae bacterium, assembly GCA_963726855.1. GTDB lineage: Bacteria > Actinomycetota > Acidimicrobiia > Acidimicrobiales > RAAP-2 > Bog-473. The sequence continues at coordinate 339,729 of CAVSEB010000002.1, read as the reverse complement.
CTTCGGCAGGCACCGACTTAGCTTCACTGCAAACCCGGGCCGTACGCGACGGGGACGAGTACGTGATCAACGGCCAGAAGATCTACACGAGCGCGATCCAGTACGCCGATTACGTGTGGCTGGCAGCGCGCACCGACCCGGACGCCCCGAAGCACAAGGGTCTCTCTGTCTTCATTGTGCCGGTCGACACCCCAGGGTTCAGTTGGGTCCCCCTGCCCACGATCGCCGGCGACATCACAAGCTCAACCTTCTACGAGGACGTCAGGGTTCCGGCCGAGAACCTGGTGGGAGCTGAGAATCAAGGCTGGAAGCTGATCACGAACCAGCTCAATCACGAGCGGGTGGCGATCTGCCCGGCCTCAGGGTTACTCCGCAGTCTGTCCGAAGTGCGTCTGTGGGCGCAGGGGCATCAACTGAGGGACGGACGCAGCCTGATCGATCAGGAGTGGGTCCAAATGTCCCTGGCCAAGGTGCACGCCAAGGTCGAGGTACTGAAGCTCTTCAATTGGAAGGTCGCGTGGGCCGCCGACAAAGGACTGAACCCCGCGGATGCTTCTGCCACGAAGGTCTACGGCACTGAGCTCGCCCTCGAGGTGTATCGACTGCTGCTCGAGGTAGTCGGCCAAGCGGGCTACCTGGTCGAAGGCTCTCCGGGAGCGGTGCTGCGAGGACGACTCGAGCGGCAGGCCCGCAGTCAGACCATCTTCACCTTCGGAGGCGGCACCAACGAGATCCAACGGGACATCGTCGCGATGATCGGGCTGGGCATGCCCGCGCTCCTCGCTGAGATACTCCCATTCGATCGCCTGCAGGCTTTGTGATCCATCGGATCCTCCCCCGTACGATTGCCGTATGCCGTCGCTCTACGAATTCGCAGGTGGGGAAGGGGCATTGCACCGCCTCGAGGACAGCTTCTACAGCAGCGTCCTCAAAGATCCCCTCCTCCAGCCACTTTTCGGCGACGGCAAGCCGGAACATGTCGACCACCTGACCGCCTTCACCGCTGAGTCCTTTGGTGGTCCCGACCGCTTCACCCGAGAGCTCGGATTCGCCCATCTCATCAACGTCCACCGACACCTGCGGATTACCGAGGAACAGCGAAAGAGGTTCGTCGAGCTCTATATGGCGGCGTTGGACGCGTCAGACGTCCCTCACAATGAGGAGTTCCGGGAGGCGGTCCGATCTCATGTTGAATTCGGTTCGAAGGTTGCGATGCAGAACTCCCATGCGGAGTCCGAGGACCAGCTTCACCCGTTGCGCGACGTTCCTCGATGGACCTGGGCGGGCGACGACCAGTGAATTGAAGTCGACGAGCCCCGCCGGCCTCCGGGTGTAGCGGGACGCCACGAGTGAGGCGAGGATGGCGACGAGGTGCTGTGCCCGGTTGGCCCCGATTTTTCGCCGTCAGGGGCCGACCTGGGTCATGCCTCAAGGCACTCCGCCAGAGACACTTCGTGACTCCCGTCGCGATGTTGGGGCAGGTGCCTCAGTGAGTATGCGTCCGCGTTGACCCTCACAGAGTCGGGATCCACGACCCCTGGTCGTATGCGGGCAGGAACTCCGAGGGCCATTGCGCCGGCTGGGACTTCCGTCCCCGGGGAAACCACGGCACCCGCTCCGACGAGCGAACCTGAACGACAGGTGACCCCTTCGAGCACAACTGCGCCCGAACCCACGAGCACCAGGTCCTCGAGAACGCATCCTTCCAGATGTGCCAGGTGGCCGATCACGCAATCGGCCCCGATCCGGGTCTGCTTTATCAACTGCGTGTGGACGACGGCGCCGTCCTGAATGGAGGTCCGGGGCCCAATGATGATCGGGCCATTGTCAGCGCGGATGATGACCCCTGGCCAGATGCTTGCGCTCGGTCCGACATGGACCTCGCCGATGAGAATCGCCTTGGGGTGGATATAAGCGTCAGGGTGAATCCGCGGCCGTTCTTCGTCCAGCGCATAGAGAGTCATGGCGACCATTCAAACAGCGCGGCACATGCCCCGGGCTCTGCCGATCAAGTAGGTACTCAGACCGACCCGAGAGTCTACCCCGGACAGCGGACGCTGCCGGCTTCGCACTCGGCGAACAGTCGCTCGGTCTATGAAGATGCTTCGGGACCGGCTGCGCCGGGGGGCGGGTCGATGCCCGGCACACCAGCGTCCATCACGTGTTCCGTCCATTCAGACCCGGACCAGTATCGCTGCTCGTGTCGGCGCGAGGGGTCGATCAGCCAACCGGGAGCGATCCCTGTGAAAGTGGCCTGGGCCGACGGTGCGTCGTCGAGATCAGATGCTCGACCGGAAACCGTGGGGCCGGTAAACGAGTTCGCGGCAGGTGAGCTCCTGTTCGGACCCCGGCGGCGCCGCTGAGAGGAAAACGCCCGCATCGCGAACAGGCCGAAGAAGACCACCAAGGCAATCCAGGAACCGTGACCGTAAAACGTGTGTTCAGTCTAATGGGACTGAGGCGAGTGGCGCCCATCGGGTTGGCAACAAGTCCTCGCAGACTCACCGGCTCGTGATCAGCGAATTGATCTTCGCATTTGGGGTATTTGTCGGCGTCCGACTGACCGGCCGTACGAGGTCAGAAAGCCCACGTAACTGCTCGTAGACCCCTTGGGTCGTGGTGGTCGAGGGGCTCGATTCATCGGAATCCATCCGACATCACCGGTACGCCTGCGAAAGGGACCACACCTCGTTTCCTGCCGGACGCACCGCTCCTCCAGTGCGGCAGGAGGGTCGACTGCGAACTCAGGAATGAGGTTCGCGCCACATCGTCGTGACCCTGGGCCCGCCGTCTGGAAGGTCGAACGCCCCGGACACCGAGAACCCGGCTGCCTCGTATCTCAAGAGATTGGCCGGATTTGTGGACTCGAGATATGCCGGCATGCCAGCAGCATCGAGGAGAGCCAAGTTGTCCGCGAGCAGGCGCATCCCAATGCCAGAGCCCCGATGCTCGGTATGAGTTCCGAGCAGGCTGAGGTAGAAGTGATCCCTACTTCGCGGGTGGGCGGCCTCGAAGCGGTCAAACACCTCCATGACCAAAGCGGCGCGGGCGCCAAGCATCTCCTCCAGCATCGGTTCGAGCTGTGCTTCATCGGACTCGCTGAGTTCCGGAAAACCTGGCGGCACCCACACGGACACGGCCTCATAGCCTGGTGTCGTCCACACCCATCCATGAGGGAGTGCGCTTCCGATCAGTAATCGGAACCAGGCTTCATGCTGGGCCTTACGATGTGTCGGATCGGCAAACGCCCAGCCCCACACCGGATCAAGAAAGAACGCCTCGGCGAGCGTTCTCGCGATCCCGTCGGTGTCCTCAGTACTTGCAGTGCGAGCGTGCATCCTCGATCCCCGCGGTGGTGTCCACCGGGGAGCTTAGGTCGGGCCGCTGTTGGTGGCGCCCGTCGACGTGCTCTCGAGGTCGTCGTTGCGATGAAGCCGTAGGCAGGTGTCCACAGCGAAGCGACGGTGGAGCTTCTGCTCTTTGGGCCCGAAGTACGTCGTCCCCTCCGTCATCGGGATGACCTCAGGCCGATCGACTCCGTAGGTTCGTCCATGGGTCACGACTGTCGCCTTCCCACTGGCGAGAACGTTCTTCATCCAATCGGTACGTTTGCCATAAGGCAGGGCGATCAGAAAACCGTCGTCGTTTTCGACTGCGACGACCGGAGTCTCGTAGGCCCGACCGGAATGGCGTCCGACGTGACGAACGACCGAAGTGCTGGAGTTCTCGGTCCCGGCGGAACGCATGGCGAATGGTCGCATCACCTGGGTCAGTCTGCGCAAAGCTGTCTGGACGGGTTTAATCATTTTTGCTCGGCTCCTCCGGCCAGAGTTGTGGGATTGACCCGAGTGACCAATCCCAACTCGCCGCCGGCTCGTGACTGCCGAGTGGCGCAGCGTGGCAGTCGAGGGACGTCAAGAGTTCGAACGCCCCGCTGCCCGCGCCTGTGGGCGTCAGGATTCCGGCCCGCGCCGAGGGGCACGGTTGGCGGCCCATTGGACGGTGATGCCGTCGCGACGCATCATCGCCATGAATCCCGTGATGGAGAAGAAGATGGCGATAGCGGTGAGTCCATAAGTCACCGCTGAGCGTTCGAGCACGAATGAGCGCAGTGAAGACGAGATGAGCAACCAGAACACGAGACCCGCGTTGAGCATCAGGACGGTTGCCCAGAGGATCGGAGATCCGAATGAAGAATCGTCGAACCAAGGGTCGCTTCATGATTGCGGGGTCCATGGGACAAAAGTCGTGGGCAAACCGTTGCGTGAACGGTCGGCCGAGTGCGGCGGAGACGAGTAGAGCCAATGAAATCACGACAGTACCGGCCGTCGGTTGCGCAAAGTAGATGAACGCACTGCCCGTCACGAAGGCAATCACCGTCCTCAAGGTGATGAGGATCGTCCCGAACAACAACAACATGGAGACTCGCTCACCCTTCAGTAGGCGCCGGCCCAATGCCAAGTACGACCAAGCGAGTGCCGCGATCAATGCGCCTCTGAAGCCGGTGAGGACGAGGAGCAGATAGAAGAGAACGAGAGGACCAACGACGGCCTCGAGTACGACAGGCAATGCGTGGCGAAGGGTCTTGAAGGGCGAAGGCATCACAAGAAGTGAGCCTTCTCGCCCATCGGCATGGGACGTCGGGTGCAGGCGAAGCATGTGCCATGGCTCGGCGATCCCAACACTCGATCTGGTTGCCACAGCGCTGCCACTCTTGCCACCGTAAGCGGCGGCGCTTTGACCCCGAATTGAGGTGACCGAATCGTACACCGACCCGGTGCACGACCCTTTTCGCCTCGGAAGCCCTCATGAGTTCGATCCGCGCCATACGAATCGAACTGCACTGTCGCCACAGATAGTGACCGGCTTGCCGTCTGGCCAGGACATTCTCGATGCTTTCTTCTTCAAATTCCTTCTGTCACGTGGCCTCCTCCCGGGCCGGAGGGACGGTTCGCCGCAACCGGGACCGGTGTTGCCTTCACCGCAAGGAGCAGTCAGGGAGTAGTTCTGTCACATGCTCTTCACATATCGGATCGAAAACCGTCGCTCAGACGACGGTGCACCCGGACGCGGCGTAGATTCGATGGATGCGAGCACCCCGGCGGCTGGAAGCCTGGCAATGGATTCTGCGCAGTCTGCATGCACTCCGGCAGACATGGCGCGAGACCGACGATTGCTCTGCTCCCGACTGCAAAGAGAGAGCAATGCACTTTCCACCGTCGCGCTTTTGCCGGACACATTTGCACCACGTGGCCTCCTGACATGGTCGAGAGGACGAGCCTGACCTGCGCTCTGCTACGGACACCTGCTCCCCGGATTTGACTCAAGACTGACTAGTTTGACGTTATGTCCGAGGAGTTGCTGCTCTTCGCCGGATCGGCAAGTCGCACGCTGGGTGGAGCCATCGCCGACTATCTCGGTTGTCCACTTGGATCGAGTGAGACGCTGCAGTTCTCCGAGGGCAACCTCTTTGTTCGGATACGCGAAAACGTGCGCGGTCGTGACGTCTTCCTCGTCCAAGGCACCGGGTTTCCCGCCAACGACAACTTCATGGAATTGCTGTTTTGGATTGATGCATTCAAACGGGCCAGCGCAGCGTCGGTCACCGCAGTCATCCCTTACTTCAGCTACGCCAAGGGCGACAAGAAGGACGAGCCGAGGGTATCGATCCGAGCCCGCGTGTGTGCGGACGCCATCGAGGCAGCCGGTGTTGACCGAGTCGTGACGCTCGACTTGCACGCACCCCAAGTACAGGGGTTCTTCAAGGTGCCGGTCGATGACCTCTACGCGCTTCCTGTTCTGTGCGCGGCCATCTCAGCCAAGGCCCTCCCAGACCTTGTGGTGGTCGCCCCCGACGCCGGCTTCGCCAAGAAAGCCCGCCAATGGTCCGAAAGGCTTCGCGCGCCACTCGCCATCGCCGACAAACGTCGTGTGGATCATTCCGAGTCGGCAGAGGTGGTCGAACTGATCGGATCGGTCGAAGGTCGAACGGCGCTGATCGTCGATGACTTCACGATCTCCGCGGGAACGCTCGTTGACGCGGCCCGAGTCCTTGTCGAACGAGGCGCAGCTTCGGTCTACGCGGCAGTGAGCCACGGACTGCTGACCGAATCGGCCATGGAAAGGCTCGATTCCAGTCCCATTCAGCGACTCTTCATGACTGACAGCGTGGAGACACAACCGGTCGCCCTATCGGCCAAGGTCGAGGTGATCTCAGTAGCTGGTCTCTTCGGCGAGGCCATCCGCAGGATCTTCCGTCGTGAAAGCGTCTCGGATCTCTTCACCTGAGCCCCGCCACCGTCGAGCTCAGGTGTGTGAGCGCCGCTGCGCAGACGAGGCTACGGAATGGGTGCTGCGGTGAAGGGTGCTGGAAGAGTGCTCGTCGTTGACGACGGTGCCACCAGCGCAGTCGGGGACCCGCTTGTGTCGGAACCGGCGTGTGAGCTCTTGGACGAATGTGCAGCGAGAGCGACAACTCCAATTGCGACGCCGCCTAACACGAGAACGGCGAGAATTCCTGCGCCCAGAAGCTTGCGAACCTTCGACTGGTCGCGGCGCAGATGTCTTTTCGACACGGCGGCACTCGACCCGTCGATCTCTTGCCAGCCCGCGCCGGCGTTCCACTGCCTTTGACCGCTCCATTCAACGCCCGTCCAACGGGTCTGGCGGTTCGGGTTGTGTCCGATCTGGTACCAACCAGGGGGGATTGCTTCGTCGGACGGAGTGTTCGAGACACCAAGACTCTCTGACGCAACCATCACACGAACTGTCGCCGCACTCGGGAATGCACCATGCAGCAAATCCTGACGGTGAGGGCTCACGCCGAATAGAGCCATTGGAATCCATCCCCGCACAACGAACGGACAACTCACGAACGCGTCCGCTGTGTGCACGGCTTTGGGATCATCAACCGCAATGGAATCGGGTGTTCGGTGGCCAGCGAAGCCATGGGGCATTGTCGCTCGCCGGTGGAGGGGCGATTTCAATGCTCGCCTCGGCGGCGTGTTCAGCGCAGCGTGAGTTCCCGCCGGTAGACGCGGGCCGGACCGAGGGCGACGAGCTTGTCGGCGATGGCCCGGAAGGCCTGCGCCGTCTCGCTCTCCGGGTCGACCGCGGTGACCGGGTGTCCCTCGTCGCCGCCCAGCCGCACGGCGTTGACCAGCGGGACCTGCCCGAGGAGGGGCACGCCGAGGTCGGCGGCCAGGGTGGCTCCCCCGCCCGCCCCGAAGAGCTCGTAGCGCGTGCCGTCGTCACCGGTGAACCAGCTCATGTTCTCGACCACGCCCCGCACCGACAGCTTCAGTCGGCGCGCTGCGAAGGCGGAGCGCTGGGCCACCCGCTGCGCCGCGGCCTGCGGCGTCGTCACCACGATGATCTCGGACTTCGGCATCACCTCGGCCAGCGTGAGCGCGACATCCCCGGTACCCGGGGGCATGTCGACGAGCACGAAGTCGGGCTCGCCCCAGTAGGCGTCGGTCAGGAACTGCTGGATTGCCTTGTGCAGCATCGGGCCGCGCCAGATCACCGGTTGGTCGTCGGGCACGAAGTAGCCCATTGAGAGGCAGCGCACGCCGTGAGCCGACGTCGGGATCACGATGTCACCCAGGATGACCGGGTCGTGGTCGGTGCCGAGCATTTTCGGAACCGAGAACCCGTAGACGTCGGCATCGAGCAGGCCCACCTGGTGTCCCGCTTGGGCCAGCGCAATGGCGAGGTTCACCGTGACCGTCGACTTGCCGACCCCGCCCTTGCCCGATGACACCCCGATGACCCTCGTCTTGGAGTCGGGTGCCAGGAACACCGGCATGGGTTCGGCTGGCGCGTGGCCATGGCCACCATGGTCGTGGCCGTGCCCGTCGTCGTCAGTGTCGAGGTCGTCGGGATCGGCGACACCGAGCATGTCGGCCCGCAGTCGCCGGCGCAGCGCCATGCGCTCCTCTTCGTTCATGACGACGAACTCGAGCCCGACCTCCTCCACGCCGGGAACGGCCAGGGCCACCCGGTGGATCTCGTCGGCCAGCTCGTCCATGCCTGGCCAGGCGGCCACGGGGAGGGCGACGTCGATGAGGACACGGCGCCGGCGCGGACGCACGAGGCGCACCAGGCCGAGATCGCCGAGGGTCTTGCCCAGCTCGGGATCGACGACCGCGTTGACCGCGGCCTCGAGCTGCAATTGATCTACTGCCATGCACTCCCTCGTCTCGGGTGGGATCCGGGCCGGGACTTGCACGTTCCTTCCCGCGTCACCCCAGCTGACAGGGGCATCCCTCGGTAGACTACCTACCGTGAGCACTGCTCCGAGCACGGTGGAGTCCGAGCGATCGGCCGGACCAGACGACGGACGCTTCAGTGCGGCCGTCGCTGCGGTGGCGGCGGCCTTCGGCGATCCGACGCGCCGCGACATCTTCCTGCACGTCCGGGCTCAGCCCGGGGTCACGGCCACCGAGGTGGCCTCCGCCTTCTCGCTGCATCCCAACGTGGCCCGGCATCACCTCCAACGCCTCGTGGACGGGGGCTACGTCCGCGTCGAGACCGGGCGCAATCCGTCGGGAGCGGGGCGGCCGTCCAAGCGCTACTTCGGCGTCGAGGAGGAACTCTCACTGGGCTTGATGCAACGCCGCGACGACCTGCTCATGCGACTGCTCGGCGAAGCCATGCGCCGGCTGGGCGCGGACGAGGCCGAGGAGATGGCGGCACTGGTCGGCGAGGAGTACGGGCGTTCGCTCGCGTCGCGTATGACACCGGGCGAGGGACAGCGCACCGTGCGCGCCGCCATGCACGTCGTGGCGGAGACGCTGACCGCGCACGGCTTCGCGGCCCATGCCGAGGACCGGGGCGAGACGACGGCCGTGGTTGCCGAACAATGTCCCTTCGGCGACGCCAGCAGCACCAACCCTGTTCTCTGTGCGGTCGATCGGGGCATGGTCAAAGGTCTGCTGGCCGGACTCTGCGGGGACGAATCACGACACGCGCTCCCGGTCATCCTGTCGTCGCGGGCTCGCGGTGACGACACCTGCGCCGCCTCCGCCTGACCTTCCTCCCTCCGTGGCCCGCGCCTACCTCGATCACGCCAGCACGACGCCGCCCCGTCCCCAGGCGTTGGCCGCACTCGTCACGGACTGGACTGCGCTGCCCGCGGCAGATCCCGGACGCCTGCACGAGGAGGCCCGGGTGGTCCGTGACCGGCTCGAGCTGGCTCGCCAGCAGGTGGCCGAGCTGCTCGGGGTCACGCCGCGCCAGGTCGTGTTCACCTCCGGCGCCACCGAGTCGATCAACGCCGCGGTGTGGGGAGCCACCCGCGCCCACCCGGGCGCGCCGGTGCTCTGTGCCGCGGTGGAACACTCGGCCGTGCGCGACGCCTCGGCGCGCGCCGCTCCGATCGAGTCGATTGCGGTGGACGGCGCCGGCCGTCTCGTGGTCGACGCCCTGCGGGCCCGGCTGGAGGACCCCCGCCAACCCCGGCCTGCGCTGGTGCACTGCCAGTGGGCCAACCACGAGGTCGGGAGTCTCCAACCCGTGCAGGCCGTCGTGGCCCTGTGCCACGAAATGGACGTCACCGTGCACGTCGACGCGGCGGCGGCGTGTGGGCACGTGCCCATGGACCTGGCTGCACTCGAGGCCGACCTCGTCAGCGTCAGCGCGCACAAACTCGGGGGCGTGCCCGGCGCCGGGGCGACGATCGTGCGGCGGGGTAGGCGCTTCGACCCGCTGCTCGTCGGCGGCGAACAGGAACGAGGCCGTCGGGCCGGCCTCGAAGCACTGCCGGCCCTGCTGGCCTTCGGTGCGGCCGCGGCGGCCCTGAACGAGGACGGGCAGCGGACGATCGTCACCGAGGAGGCGACGGCCCGGCTCCAGGTCGAAGGAATGGTCGAGGCGGCCCTCACCGTCGAGGGCGTCGAGGTGATCGGGCCACCAGCCATGGAGCGGCTGCCGCACCTGGTCTGCCTCGGGGTGACCGGCGTGGAGGCGGAGCCGGTCCTCATCGGGCTCGATCGGGCCGGCATCGCCGTGCACTCGGGATCGGCCTGCTCGTCGGAGAGCATCGAGCCGTCACCCGTGCTCGAGGCCATGGGCGCCGACCCCAGCCATTCGCTCCGCCTCAGCGTGGGTTGGACCACCTCGGACGCCGACTGCGCCGCGTTCGCGGCGGCCTTCCCGAGCGTGGTCGCCGACCTGCGCGCCCTACGAAGCTGAGGTCGTCGACGTCGTCGACGATGACGTCGCGCTGAAGGCCGGCGGCAGGGGTTGTCCCACGGCCTTGTAGGACGGCGCCACGTCGGCCGACACCTTCGACGTCTGCGCCACCGGCGGGCCGTCGGCCAGGTAGTCGTTGAACTGCTCGACCGCCCCGGCGTCGTTGTGATCCTGGTTGGCCAGCACGAGACCGTAGAAGAGGTGGCCCTCGGGGTTGCTCGGCGAGACGTGCACCGCCCGCTCGATCTCGGCCCGGCCGATCTTCACCAGGTTCGCCACGTGCGACTTCGCGCCGATGTTCCACTGCAGGTACCCGGCGTAGGCCAGCGCGTTGGGGTCGGACGGGTCCTCCGAGAGGACCTGGTCGTAGAGGTTCAGCGCCGTGCCGACGTCGCCGCGGTTGTTGGCCTGCAGGGCCTCGTCCAGGAGCTGCTCAATCTGTTGTTGCTGGGACTGCGTGATGCTGCCGGACAGCGGTTGACCCGGTTGGGCCGACTGGAGGAAATGGGTCAGCAGCAAGCCCGCGCCCAACACGATGAGGAGGCAGCACGCCACGACGGCCAGCTTGCGCCAGAGCGCCATCGGGGCACGGGTGACGGCATCATCGGGCCCGCCCTCGTCGTCGGTCGGCTCCGCTGCCCCCACGTCGGGAGGTCCCGTGGGTGCCGTCACCGGCCCGAGCGCCGCCAACTCGGCCTCGACCTCGGCCAGCCGGGCGCTGTCGCGGGCCACGAGCACCGCATGGTCCTCGTCGGAGAGATCGCCCGCCTCGTGCTCGCGGCCGGCGTCCTCGAGCGATCGGCGTAGGAACTCCCGCTGGTCGGTCAGGAACCAACGCTCGCCGGGCCGGCTCTCGACCGGGTGCTCGCCCACGCTCACACCGACACCCCTTCGTCGGTGCGCTCCCCTTGCTTGAGTTCGCCGAAGTCCCGGCTGCGGCGCCAGAAGAGCACGGCCACGCCGCCCAGCGCGCCGACCAATACCACGATGGGCACGATCCACAGCACGGGGATACCACCAGCGTCGGGCGGCGTGAGCAGAACGGTCTGGCCGTACTCGGAGACCAACGTCTGGTCGATGTCGGCGGTCGAGGCGCCCGACGCCACCATGCTCTCGATCTGGTGGCGCACCGCGATGGCCGTCGTCTCGTTGGACTGGGCCACGGAGAGGTCGGCGCACGAGGGGCAGCGCACGCCCGCCTCGATTGCCGCCGCCCGCTGCGTCGTCGACTCCGGCGTCGATTCGAGCGCGCCGCTCCCGATGATCAGGGCCACGGCCAGGACCGCCAGCGGGAGGGCGACCCGGAGCCAGAGCGGAAACCGATGGGCGCGCACAGGCTCAGGCCCGCGACGATCGGGCCGCAGAAATCCGGGCCGCCTGGAGAGAGCTGTCGAGATTCTTCTGCGTGGCCGGACCCTCGAGGACGGCGGCCACCCGGCCGGCCGGGTCGATGACGAAGGTCGTGGGCGGCGCCGTCACCCCGTAGTGCTCGGCGATGGCGCCCCCGGGGTCGCTGATGGCGGGCCACAGGTCGCCGTTCTGCTTCAAGAAGCCCTTCGCCGTCGAGGTGGTGTCGTGGAAGACCACGCTCACCATGTCGGCGCCGCCCGAGGCGCGGCTCTGTTGGAAGTGAAAGCGCGACAGGTCGGGCGCCTCCTGTTGGCAGGGGATGCACCAGCTGGCAAAGAAGTTCAGCACGACGTAGTGGCCCCGCAGCGAATGGAGCGACACCGGCGTCCCGTTCGTCAGGCTCACTCCGGTGAAGGCGGGCGCAGCCTGGCCGAGGAGGGGGCTCTGCACTTCGGTCGCCTCCTGCGGCGTGCGGGTGGCCAGGACGATGCCGACCACGACCAGGACGAGCAGGACGGCACCGGCCAACCAACGGGCCAGGTGCCCGCGCCGGCGGGCGCTCATGCCGGGCCGGCCGGGCGGGCGGCCAGGACGCCGACCGGTTCGGGCGTCTCCTCGTGCTCTGCCTCGGCGGGCGTGCCGCCCGGTGGCGGCGGGGCGTCGGCGACCATGGTCGAGGGCGCCGAGACGGGATCGGTGGCCCGGCGCCGGGTGCCCGGGACCAGCGCGAGCAGCCCACCGAGACCGATCAGCAGTCCGCCCGCCCAGAGCCAGGCCACAAGCGGCTCGATCACCACGCCGATGGCCACCGAACCCGCCGGCAGGTTGTTGATCACGGTGCTGCCCGAGGTGGTGCCGAGACCCCCGACCGCGTCGAAGGTGAGGTAGATGTCGCCGGTGAAGCCCGAGTCGATGGCCGGGGTGCCGACCACCGACAGGGCGCTGCCGAAGCTGGTCGTGGCGGGTGCGAACGCGGTGCCGTCGACCTTGACCAGCGCCTCCTGGGCCGTCCGCGACGGCGAGGTCACGGTGCGCAGACCCTCGAACTCGAAGGTGTGCCCGTCGTAGGTGACCACGGTCCCCTGGTGCAGCGCGAGCTCCGCCTGGTGCCGGTACGACGTGGCGGCGATGACGCCGACGGCCAGGAGCACGACACCGAGATGGACGACCATGCCGCCGTTGGCCCGACCGACCAGTCCGCGCCACCAGCCCACGTGACGGGTGTGCGCCCCGCGTACCGAGAGCACCAGGGCGCGCCCTGCCGTCGCCGCCGCCATGGCGGCGAGTCCGAAGCCGATCAGCGTGGCGAAACCCCGGAGCCCGAAAGCCACGCAGAGCACGACCGTGCCGACGCCGATCCACACCGGAATGGCCAACCGCTGCCACAGGACCTGGCCGCTCATCTTGCGCCAGCTGAGGACCGGGGCCACCGCCATCAAGAAGAGCAGCATCAGCCCGGCCGGGACGGCGACCGTGTTGAAGAAGGGTGCGCCGACGGTGACCTGCTGCTGGGTCAACGCGTCGTAGAGGAGCGGGTAGAGGGTGCCGAGGAGCACGACGAAGGCGAAGCCGACGAAGACCACGTTGTTCAACAAGAACGCGCCCTCGCGCCCGAGCGGGGCGTCGATGCCGCCGGGCGAGCGCAGGCGATCACCCCGCCAGGCGATCAGCCCGAACCCGACGATGACCACGACGAAGAAGAAGCCGATCAGCAACGGCCCGATGGTCGACTCGGAGAACGAGTGGACCGAGGTGATGACACCTGAGCGGGTGAGGAAGGTGCCGAGGATGGTGAGGGCGAAGGTGGCGATGGAGAGCGAGAGGTTCCACACCCGCATCAGGCCGCGCCGCTCCTGGACCAGCACCGAGTGGAGGTAGGCGGTGCCGCACAGCCACGGGAGCAGCGCAGCGTTCTCGACCGGGTCCCAGCCCCAGAAGCCGCCCCAGCCGAGCACCTGGTAGGACCACCAGGCACCGAGGACGATGCCGACGGAGAGAAAGGTGAAGGCCACCAGCGTCCAGCGCCGGCACTCGATCTGCCAACGGTCCCCCACCCGCCCCGTCGCCAGCATGCCGATGGCGAAAGCGAAGGGCACGGTGAAGGTGACGAAGCCGATGTAGAGCAGCGGTGGGTGGATGGCCACGAGGGGGTTGTCCTGGAGGAGCGAGTTCGGGCCTAGACCCTGGGTCGCGCCGGGCGCCGTCTGGAAGGGGTTGGACGCGCTCGTCATCAGCCCGAAGAAGAAGGCCGAAACGAGGTAGAGGACGAGGGTGGCCCAGCGGATGACCGGATCGCTCGCCTGGCGCCGGTAGCGGAGCACGAAGAGCGTCGAGATCACGGCCAGGATGAAGCCCCACAACAGGATGGAACCGGCCAGCGCCGACCACATGCCGGTGATGGAATAGAGCAGCGGCGTCACGGTGCTGTTGTTCTGGGCCACGAAGACCAGGGTGAAGTCGTGCGTGAGCAGGGCGTGCTCCATGGAGATCACGGCCAGCACGGCGCCGACCAGCATCACCCCCGCGAACCAGCGGCCGTCGAGTCCGGTTCCCTGGCGAGCCAGCCCAGCGGACGGTGAGTCCTCGGCCGCACCGCCCCGTCCGAGGGCGCCCGCGCCCACCGTCGCCATGGCATCGGCGTGGCGGCGGGTCACGAGGCCGTAGGCGATCACCGCCGCCCCGCACAGGCTGGCCACGAAGGCCAGCCACACCCCGATCGTGCCGAGATGCGCGTCGAGCATCAGCAGACCGGTCCGGCCGGCGTCACCTTGACCCGGTTGGGGTACTGGGCGCTGTAGGTCGACGAGTGCTTGACCATGATGGTGTTGGACTCGAAGGCGGTCGAGGCGTTCGACGCGAAGTGACCCACCACGACCACGGGGATGCGGCCCTGGAAGAGCGCGGGCGGGCTCCCGGTGTTGGTCACGTGCACCGACTTGGCGCCCTGGCAGACGACGAAGTTGGTCCCCTTGTCGGTCGCCTGGATCGAACCGGGGACGACCGTGCCCTCCAGGCGGAAGGTCTGGGTGCCGAGCGAGGCCTTGTGTGCCAGCGCCTGGTCCACGGTGTCGAAGTAGTCGAGCGAGCTGCCCAGGCCCTCCACGAGCAGAAAGACCAGGGCAATGACGAGCAGCCCGAAAACCACCAGCACGCGGCGGCTCGTCTTGCGCCGCTTGGTGGGCGGCATGGCCGGACCCCGATTGACCTCGGACGGCGGCGGGGAGGGAGGAGTGGGCTCGGTGGTGGTGTCCGTCACGACCGCTCGCCGGGGACCGCCGCACCATCAGGTTCGCCGGCCTGGCCCTCGGCGGCGCGCAGCGCCCGCTCCCAACGGCGGCGGCGCAGAACCAGGCTGATGGCGTAGAGGAATGAGCCCCCGATGGCGAAGGCGTAGCCGGCGTCGACGTAGCTCATGTCCCACCCCCGCCCACCGGTGACCCGCGGTCGGACGAACCCGCCGGACCGGACGAACCCGCGGGACCGGACGGACGAGACGAACCAGACGAACCGGGCGCAGCGGCTGGGCCAGCCGACGGCCGCGCTGCGGCGCCCGCGCCGACCAGGTCGGTGTCCTCGCTCCAACGCTCGGCCAACGAGACCTCGAGCTCCTGGTCCCCCACGGCGTCCTCGAGCACCTCGATCCGGTAGCGCATGGCCAGCAGCCACACGAAGATCAGCGAGAAGGCGATGAAGCTCAGCAACATCGTCCAGAGCATGGAGCCGTGGACGTGCAGGTTGAAGCCGGGATCGAGAATGGTCCCGCCCTGGTGCAGCGTGTTCCACCAGTCGACCGAGAAGTGCACGATGGGCACGTCCACGGCGACCAGGAACGCGGCGACGGCGCAGCGGCGGGCTCGGATGTGCGGATCGGCCGGCACCCGACGCAGCGCCAGGTACCCGATTTCGAGGATGAGCAGCAACGCGGTCGACGTCAGCCGGGCGTCCCACGTCCACCAGACACCCCACACCGGGCGGCCCCAGAGCGAGCCGGTGATCAGCGTGAGGGCGGAGAACACGGCCCCCACCTCGACGGCACTGGCGGCCAGCCGGTCCCAGAAGAACGAGCGCGTGCGCGGCCACAGGTAGAGCAGGCTGCCGGCGAGCGCCACGCCCCCGGCCCAGTAGAGCGCGACGGTGGCGACGGCGGGATGGATGTAGAGCAGCCGGGCCAAGTTGCCTTGCACGACGTCCGGCGGGGTCACCCACAATCCGAGCCAGACGGTGAGCGCGGTCGTCACGACGGCCAGCACGCCGACGACGGTCAGCCAGCGCGGATGCCATGAGGTCGACACCGACGGTCCCGATCCCGATCGCATTGCCAGCGCCGACGTCGGCGTCGTTGTCGGCGTCATCGTCGACGCGTCACCGTCGGATCCTCCGGCACGCAGACCGGTGAGGCCGTTGTCGTCCACCGTTGTCATGCCGTCTCCTGGAGTGGCCCGTAGAGGACGATGCCGATCACGAAATAGATGACGGCGAAGGGCACGAGGATCTTCAACCACTGCTCACCCGAGGAGACGTTGCCGCTGAGCGCGGCCTGCCAGATCTTCGAGCCGGCGAGCAGCACCGGAGCGAGCACGGGCAGCACGAGCAACGGGAGGAGCGTGTCGCGCACGCGCAGGCCGGCCGAGAGAGCGCCGTAGAGCACCCCGGCACAGGCCAGGCCGACCGTGGCCAGCAGGCAGGCCACCACGGCCAGCCAGATGGTGTGCACCCGCACGTCGAAGAGGAAGGTCACGCCGGCCCAGAGCACGAGCTGGAGCGCCAGCAGCTGCAGGCCGACCGCGGCCGCCTTGCCGAGGAAGACGCCGGCGGGGTCGATGCCCGAGAGGCGCAGGCCGTCGCGGGTGCCCTCGCCCGACTCCACCGCCACGCTGCGCTGGATCGCCAGCACGGTCGAGAACAGGAGAGCCACCCAGAAGATGCCGGGGGCGGCGTGCTGGAGGGAGGTCTGGTCGGGCCCGATGGCGAAGGCCAGCAACACGAGCACGAGCACGGCGAACGGGACGATCTGCCAGACGCCCACCCGCGAGCGGGCCTCGATGCGCAGGTCCTTGCCGGCCACGAGGACGGCGTCATGCAACATGCGAGGCTCCCGACTTCCCGGGCCTGCCGAACCTGGGCCCGCCGAACCAGTGACGCGCTCGCCGGTGGGCACGGCGGTGAGGCCGGCGCGCCGGCCACCCTTCTCCTCGCCGGTGACCCGGCCGCCGCCCATGGTGACGACGCGGTCGGCCAGCGGGACCGAGAGCTGAGGCTCGTGTGAGGACAGCAGCACCGAGGCGCCGTCGGCCACCGCCTCACCGATGAGCTGTCCGAGGAGCTGGCGCGAGGGCGCATCGAGCCCGGCGTGCGGCTCGTCGAGCAGCCACAGCGCAGGACGGCGAGCCAGCAGGGCGGCCAGGGCGACCCGGCGCCGCTGGCCGGCCGAGAGCCGACCGGTCGGCGTGGTGCGTAGGCGGCCGGTCAGACCGACCCGGGCCAGCGCGTCGTCGGCCCGTTCGACCGGCAGGCCGAGGGCCCGTACGGCGAACCGGACGTTCTCCGCCGCGGTGAGGTCGTCGTAGAGAGGGGCGGCGTGTCCCAAAAGACCGACGTAACGCCGGACGGCCGTGTGATCCGCGGTGAGGTCGACCCCGAGCACGTGGGCCTCGCCCGCCGTGACGGGCAAAAGCCCAGCGCAGGCACGCAGGAGGCTGGTCTTGCCGGCCCCGTTCGCCCCCACCACGACGGCGACCTCACCCTGCTCGAGAGAGAGATCGACCCCGGCAAGGGCGGGGAAGCGGCCGGCGAGAGCGACAGCGGCGCGGAGTAGGACAACAGGGGCCATGGCCTTCGCCACCATGGTAGGGGGGGTAGGGGCAGGGGTTCCAAGCGGGGTCCGGCCTCCGGGCCGGCCCGGTCGGCGCCGGTCGGGCGCCCCGGCGAGGGACGCCGCTGCTCAGCGCATGTGGGCCAGGGCCTGGATCGGCTCGAGGGAGGTCGTCGTCTGGCCGGCCAGCTCGGCCCGGGCGAACGCACAGAGCGCCCGCTCGTGGGCGACCAAGAGGTCCGAGATCTCGCGTTCGGCCGGATCGAGCTCGCCGACGCGCCGGTAGAGCGGGATGTACTGCGAGGTGATCGGCTCGAAGGAGACCATCAACTCGTCCCAGGCCATGGCCGCGGCGTCGGGCACGAGGGCGGCGGCCGTGCTGAGGACCTCGGGATCGGGCTCGGTGTCGACCCCGGCCCGGGTGAGGGCCGGAGCGGCGGCCTCCTTGGTGCGACGCTCGAGCTCGGACAGGACCCGCATCTTGGCGGCGTGGTCCGCGTCATCGAGCAGCTCGGCGATGCCCCCGAACAACGCCTCACCGAGCACCTCGCCCTGGTAGGCCTTGGTCAGGACCTCCTGGAGGGAGTCCTCGGGGCCGAAGATCGGGACGAACGCTGCTGCGGCGTCGGTGGCCGCGTCGGTGTCCGTGGTGCTGTTCGTGTTCGTGTCCGTGTCCGTCACGCCGACGACGCTACCCCCGGGTCGGGCTCGGCGCTCGTGTGACCGGCGGGCCGAGCGGTGAGGCCCTTGCGCGTCGGGGCGGGGCGGCGCGACCTCGGTAGTCTGCGTCGCGCTCGATGGCGACCGTGCTGATGCCGATCCCGGCCTGTGACTTCGACCCCACCGAGGTCGCGGTGACCTGGCAGGTGCTGACCGGCGCCGGCCACCGGGTCGTGTTCACCACCCCCTCGGGCCAACCCGGCGTGGCCGACGACCTCATGGTCACGGGCCGCGGGCTCGATCCCTGGGGACTGATCCCGGGCGTGCGCAACGTGACCGTCGTCGGTCGTGTGCTCCGGGCCGACGCGGCTGCGCGTGCCGCCTACGCGCGCGCTGGTGTCCGACGAGGCCTTCGGGATGCCGCTGCCGTGGGGAACAGCCCGGCGCAGCGCATACGACGCGCTCGGTGCTGCCCGGCGGGCACCGGGCCCGGGGGATGCGCGACTACCTCGAGAGCCTCGAGGTGCAGCAGATGGCGGTCGATGCCTTCGTCGTCCGACAAGCCCGTCGGCGCCATCTGCCACGGCGTGCTCGTGGCCGCCCGGGCCCTCGATCCGCGGACCGAGCGCTCCGTGCTCTACGGCCGCGCCACGACCGCCCTGACCTGGGCGCTCGAGAACAAGGCCTGGGGCATCGCCCGCTGGACGCGCTTCTGGGACTGCCAACTACTACCGCACCTACATGGAGGAGCCGGGCCAACGCGTGGGCTTCATGTCGGTCCAGCAGGAAGTGACGCGGGCCCTGGCCGACCCGGCCGACTTCAAGGACGTGACCAAGGGCACGCCCGACTGGCGGCGCAAGTCCAGTGGCCGCGCACGTGACACGCTGACGGACGCACGTCCCGCCTTCGTCGTCCGTGACGGTGCCTACGTGTCGGCGCGGTGGCCGGGAGACGCGTTCACGTTCGCCCAGACGTTCGCCCAGGTGGTGGCGGCGCGCACGTGAGGCGAGTGGACCGGCGCGCAGAGACGGGTGCGTCCGGTACGTCCCGTACATCGGACGGACCTCAACGGCCGGCCGGCACCACCTCGGGTCCCAGCAGGACCGAACGCCCCACCTGAATCCGATTGCGCCCGGACTCCTTGGCCACGTAGAGCGCCTCATCGGCCCACTCGATCACCTCGCGGGCCGATGCGGTGGAGCCCGGTGCCCACGTGGCCACACCGCCGCTCACCGTCGCGACCGGTGGATCCGACGGCCGGGCTTCGTGTCGAATGCCGGCGTCGAGCACCGCCTGGCGGACGCGCTCACTGGCGGCGAACAACGAATTCACCGGGTCGCAGTCCTGCACCAGGAGGAGGAACTCCTCGCCGCCGTAGCGGTAGCACGCCTCGCCGGCGCGGACCACCAGTTCGATCATTGCGCGACCTGGCGCAGGGCCTCGTCGCCGGCGAGGTGGCCGTAGTGGTCGTTGTAGAGCTTGAAGTGGTCGATGTCGAAGAGCACCACGCCGTAGGGGCGGTCCGACCCGGACCGCCCGGGCGTGAGTGCGGGAAGGTCCTCCTCCATCCGGCGGCGGTTGCCGAGCCCGGTCAGCGGGTCGGTGAGCGATCGCTGCAGGAGCTCGAGGTTGGCGCTGTTCGAGCTCGGACTGCGGAAGTCGGCCAGCCTGGCGGTGCAGCGCGGTGACCCGCTCGGCGGCCACCAAGCCGGTCTGGACGGCGAAGGGGTCGACCGGCTTGATCAGGTAGTCGTCGGCGCCGGCGCTCATGCCTTCGAGGACCTGTCGGGGTGGTCGAGGCCGGTGATCAGCACGATGTAGATGTAGTGGCCGTCGAGCTCGTCTGCGGACGCGTCGGCACAGCTCGGGCCCGTCGACGCCCGGGCATCATCCAGTCGGTGAGCAGGACGTCGATCCCTCCGACGAGAGCAGCTCCCAGGCGCTCGACCCGTCCTCGGCGACCAGGCACTCGTGGCCGAGCTTGGAGACCATCGCCTTGAGCACGAGTCCGGCTGGTGGCGTCGTCGTCGGCGATCAGGACTGCGCATGTCAGGACCCCGTCGTCGAGGAGCGTCGAGCGCGTCCTGGACGCGGGCGAACTCGGCGTCGAACGCGCTCGATGCAGGCCATTGGCCGCTCGTCGAGCTCGTTCGGCCCGGGCCCGAGGTCTCGATCTCGGCGCAGATCGCGGCCAGCGCGCTGGCGCCGACGTTGGCGCTCGCGCCCTTGAGCGTGTGGGCGGCGCGCTCGAGGGCGTCGATGTCGCCTTCGCTGAGCGACCCGGACGCAGCTCGCTCGCGGCCCTCGTCGGTCTGGGTGAGGTACTCGTCGATGATCTCGCCGCAGGAGCGCCTCCGTCCCCGTCGTCGAGGCTGCGCAGGAGCTCGATCTGGGAGCGGTCGAGCGGATCGGGCGGCTCGGCGATCCGGTCGACCGACGGTCGGCGCGGGCTCGCGCTCGGCGCATCGTCCGTCCCCGCCGGGCGACCCATCGCTCGAGCACCGTCGGCAGACCGCCTCGAGCCGCACCGGCTTGGTGATGTAGTCGTCCATGCCGGCGGCCAGGCACGTCTCGCGGTCGCCGTCCATGGCCGCTGCGGTCATGGCGATGATCGGCGTGTGGCGCGTCGGCTCCCTCGATCCGGCGAATCTCGGCGGTCGCCTCGTAGCCGTCCATCTCGGGCATCTGGCAGTCCATCAGGACGGCGTCGTAGGTCGCCGGCCTGCATGGCGCTCGACCGCCTCGCCGCCGTGGTTGGCGATCTCGAAGCGGTAGCCCAGCTTGGCGAGCACCTTGGAGCCGACCAGCTGGTTCATCTTGTTGTCCTCGACGAGCAGGATCATGCCCGTGACCTCGCGTGCCGTCCCGGGTCGCAGCGTGGTTCGTCGCCACGGCGCGGCTCGGCGCTGGCGCCGCCGTTGAGGCTGGTGATCAGGCAGTCGAACAGCTCCGACGAGCGGACCGGCTTGGTCAGGCTGGCGGCGAAGCCCCGGAGATGGGACTCGGCCGCGTCCGAGCCGCGCCCGACGAGCTGAGCAGGAACAGGGCGATCGTCGCGGTCGCCGGGTCGGCCTTCAGGGCGCTGGCCAGCTCGATGCCGTCCATGCCGGGCATGTTGAGGTCGATCACGCCGAGGTCGAAGGCGGCCCGGCTTCGCCGCTGCCAGCGGCCGCGAGCCGAGCGCCTCGTAGCCGTCGGCGGCCTCGACGGCCTCGACGCCCCAGGAGAGCAGCTGTTGGCGCAGGATCAGGCGGTTGGTGGCGTTGTCGTCGACGATCAGGGCGCGCTGGCCCGATCAGGTCTCGGCGCTCGAACGTGGCGACGCCGGGCGACGCGTCCTCGCGCTCGGCCGCAGCGACAGCTCGAACCAGAAGGTCGAGCCCTCTCCCGGGGCGCTGTCGAGGCCGAGCGTCCCGCCCATCAGCTCGACGAGCTGGCGGCAGATGGCCAGCCCGAGGCCGGTGCCGCCGAACCTGCGGGTGGTCGACGAGTCGGCCTGGGCGAAGGGCTGAACAGGCGCTCCTGGTCCTCGGTCGGCGATGCCGATGCCGGTGTCGATCACCTCGAAGCGCAGCGCCACGCGTTCGGTGTTCTCGTGGCAGGCACCGAGACCCGGATCACGACCTCGCCCTCGGAGGTGAACTTCACCGCGTTGGACCCGAGATTGAGCAGCACCTGTGGATCCGGACCGGGTCGCCGAGCAGAGCGCCGGGACGTCGGGATGGACGTCGACCAGCAGCTCGAGCCCCTTGCCGTGGGCGGCTCCGGCCAGGATGCGCCCGACGTCGTCGGCGACGGCCGGCGACGTTGAGCGTCGACCTCCTCGAGTTCGAGCTTGCCGGCCTCGATCTTGGAGAAGTCCAAGATGTCGTTGATGATGCACGAGCAGGTTCTCGGCCGAGACCTTGACGCCCGACGGCCAGCTCGTGCTGCTCGCGGTCGAGGCTCGGTCTCGAGCAGCAGCTCGGTCAGCCCGATCACGCCGTTCATCGGCGTGCGGATCTCGTGGCTCATCGTCGACAGGAACTCCGACTTCGCCTTCGACGCCATCGAGCGCCCCGTCGCGGGCGGCGGCCAGGTCCTCGGCCGCCTGGCGCGCCTCGGTCACGTCGCCGCCGTTGAGCACGTAGCCGCGCACCGAGGGATCGGCGAGCAGGTTGGTGGCGGTCCAGGCGATCGTCCGCCACGTCGCCGTTGCGGTGGCGCATGCGGGTCTCGAAGGCGGCGGTCTCGGTGGCATCGCTCGGCGAGCTGGCAGCAGGTGGTCGAGCACCATGGCTCGACGTCGTCGGGATGGACGATGTCGGTCAGCGGCTGGCCCTGGAGGTCCGCGGCGAGATAGCCGAGCACCCGCTCCGACGACGGCGTGATGTAGGCGACCCGAAGGTCGGCCTCGGCCACGACGATGAGGTCCCAGCGTTGTCGATCAGCGACCGGAAGCGCGCCGTTCGCTGCGCGTGGGCCTCCCGTACAGCGATGGCCAGACGGACGCCGGCCGCCAGCACGGTCACGGTGGCCAACGCGATGGTCGGCTTCGACACATGACCCAGGCTGGCCAGGAAGAAGAGGCAGACGCTGGTAAGCGTGCCGAAGATCGGCAGTCCGAAGCCACCGATCCATTCGGTGCTCGGGTTCTTCACCGTGGCCGGAAGCAGCCAGGCGGCGAGGGCAAGGAGCGTGATCGTGACGGGCCAGGCGGCGCTATTGGCGACATAGGCGAGCCGGCCGTCGACCTGGAGCAGATTGGCCCAGTCTCCGATCACGGCGGCAGCCATGGCCAGGCCGGCCAACGCGAAGAACGACTTGTAGCCGCGTGGCAGCATCAAGAGACCGCCGACGGCGAGGGCGACGAGCAGCACGTCGCCGAGTGGGTAGATGAGGTTGGTCGCGGCCGAGATCGCGTGCATGTCGGTGACCCGCACGATGGTGCTGACCAAGGACGCGGTGACGGCGGCCACGGTGAAGCCGGCGACCAGCCCATCGAGTGAGGAGGCCACGAGAAAGCCACGGGTGTCGCGCCGGATGAGCAGAGCGAAGCTCAGGAAGCACAACGGATAGAACGTGAGGAAGAACGCGTCGGCCAACGACGGCACCGCCGGCGTCGCTCCTCCGACGGACTCGAGGGTCGTGACGACGTCGCCCAAGCCCCATGAGACACAGGCCACGCCGAGCACGAGGGGAAAGGCCCGGGCCACGAACCGGGTGTCGCGCCAGGTCGCTTCGAAGGCCCGCCAAATGCACACGGCGCCGATCGCCACCTCGAACGTCGTGACCCCCCACCCGTCGACCAGGCTGCTGTACGAGCCGACCGGACGGGCAAAGAGTGAGACCAGGTAGGCGACGACCAGCGCGGAGGCGACCCCGAGGATCCAGCGGATGCGGACGGGGACCCGCCAGCCCGTCTCGTTCGCCGTCGTCTTCGTCTGCGGAGTGGTCCCTCCGACCGTCGCATCGATCATCTCTGTCGGTGCTCGGTTCTGCATACTCATTTCACGGCATGCCCGTTTGATGAGTTGAGCACCTTGTGACCGTTCCGAGGCCAGAATGGTCCAAAGGTCCTAATTCAGCCGATCGGTGCGTCGTAGTTTCAGTGTCGCCTGAAACGTGCGCAGCTTTCAGCAAACGTTGAACCCATCAGAATCGAGCGATTACGACGCGCTCGTTTTCACTCCTCGCGCCGCTCGTCACCGACCACAACATCGAAGGCGCGTCGCGGCACGCGAGCATCAAAAATCGTCCGCGCGGTACCAGCGCGATCCCCACTCGGTCCACGCGCGACGCCCGCCGCGCATCAGCTCGTCGTCAGCCGGCCCAGACCGATGTCGTTCAACACCGTGGAGACGTGGTTGGAGAGCCAGCCGACGTTGTCGGTGAGGAGGAGCACGCCGAATCCGACCAGGAGGAGTCCGGCCACCAGCTCGACCGCCCACAGCCAGTGGCGGGCCCGGGCGAAGGCGGCCGTGATCCGGCCGAAGGCCAACCCGACGAGGATGAAAGGCAGGCGAGGCCGAGCGAGTACGCGAAGAGCAACAGGACGCCGCCGGCCAGGGTGCCGTTGTGACTGGCCAGACCCAGAACGACGCCCAGGACCGGGCCGATGCAGGGCGTCCAGGCGAAGGCGAAGGCCATCCCCATGACCGGCGCGGCCCAGCCACCGAGCTTGGAGGGCCGCACGTCGAAGCGATGCTCACCGGTCACGCGGAGACCACGCCCACGGTGCCCGCTCCCGCATGCACCCACACCCGCTGCGGGAGCGAGCTCAGCACCATGACCACGCCGAGGAAGATGATGATGGCGCCGCTGGCGTAGACGAGCTCGATCCGGTTGTTCTTGAGCACCTGGCCGACGGTCGATGCCGTGGCACCGAGCGCGACGAAGACCACGGTGAAGCCCAGCACGAAGAGGCCGATGCCCTTGAGCACCGGGCGCAGCGCCTCCGAGGGTGTCGAGCCGTCGTCGTTCGCCTCGAGCTCGGCGGCCGAGAGGCCCGAGACCATGGAGACGTACCCGGGCACCAGCGGCAGGACGCAGGGCGAGAGGAACGAGAGGATGCCGGCCCCGAAGGCGACGAGGGCGCCGGCGGGATCGGCCGAGATCGCCGCGAGGACAGCGGGAGAGAGGACCGCAGCCCCCGGTTACCTGAGACTCTTGCGGATGAGGTTCATGTCGGCCTCCACCATCATGGCGACCAGACTCTCGAAATCGACCTCCGGCGCCCAGCCGAGCACCTCGTGCGCCTTCTCGGGTTTCCCGACCAGCAGATCGACTTCGGCCGGGCGCAGGAAGCGCTCGTCGATGACGACATGCTGCTCCCAGTCGAGGCCGGCCGCGTCGAAGGCGAGGCGGCAGAGCTCTCGGACCTCGTGGGTCTCCCCCGTCGAGACCACGTAGTCGTCCGGCGCGTCCTGCTGGAGCATCAGCCACATGGCCCGCACGTAGTCGGCCGCATAGCCCCAGTCGCGCTGGGCGTCGAGGTTGCCCAGCGCCAACTTGTCGTCGAGCTTGTTGGCGATGCGGGCCACCCCGTGCGTCACCTTGCGGGTGACGAACTCGAGACCGCGTCGCGGGGACTCGTGGTTGAAGAGGATGCCCGAGGAGGCGTGGAGGTTGTAGCTCTCGCGGTAGTTCACCGTGATCCAGTGCCCGTACACCTTGGCCACCCCGTAGGGGCTGCGCGGGTAGAAGGGCGTCGTCTCGCAGCTGCGGGACCTCGAGCACCTTGCCGAACATCTCCGAGGAGCTGGCCTGATAGAAGCGGATCTCGGGGTCGACGAAGCGGATGGCGTCGAGGAGGCGGGTGACCCCCAGGGCCGTCGTCTCGCCCGTGAGCACCGGCTGGCTGAAGCTGGTCTGCACGAAGGACTGGGCGGCCAGGTTGTAGACCTCGTCCGGCCGGTGGTCGCGCAGGATGTTGATGAGCGACACCTCGTCGAGGAGGTCGCCGGCGACCAGCTCGAGCTGGTCCTGGATGTGGGCGATCCGCTCGAAGTTGACCGTGCTCGTCCGCCGGACCATCCCGATGACGGTGTAGCCCTGCGTCGAGCAGGAATTCGGCCAGGTAGGAGCCGTCTTGACCGGTGACGCCAGTGATCAGAGCCCGTTTCGACATCGGGAAAACGCTAGTCGACCCGGACGCGGCCCCAGCCTCGCCGGTGCCCCGCCCTACAGTGCGGCCGTGCCCACCGCCTGCCTGGTCTCGTTCCGGCTCGGCGGGGGCGACGGCGTGGCGATCGAGGCGGCCAAATGGGCCGCTGCACTGGGCGTCCTCGGATGGGACGTCGTCACCGTGGCCGGCTCGGGGCCAGTGGACGTGGTGGTGCCGGGCCTGGCCATGGACGCCGCCGAGGCACCCAGCGCGGCCGAGGTCACGGGTGCGCTGGCGGGGGCCGACCTCGTCGTCGTCGAGAACCTGTGCTCGCTCCCCCTCAACCCGGCGGCGTCGTCGGTGGTGGCGGCTGCGTGCGCCGGTCGCCCCACCGTGCTGCACCATCACGACCTGCCGTGGCAACGGCCCCACCTGGCCCACCTCCCCGCCGCCGCCCGACGACCCGGCCTGGGCCCACGTCACCATCAACGAGCTGAGCCGTCGCGAGCTGGCGGCGCGCGGCTTCCACCGGCGCGTCACGACGCTCTACAACTCGTTCGACCCGGACCCGGCGCCGGGCGACCGGGTCGGCCAGCGGCGCGCCCTGGGCCTGGCCGACTCCGAGCGGCTCCTGCTCCAACCGACCCGGGCCTTGGCGCGCAAGAACATCGCCGGCGGCGGTGGCGCTGGCCGAGGCGGTCGGGGGCGTCTACTGGCTGTTGGGACCGGCGGAGGACGGCTACGGGCCCGAGCTCGAGCCGCATCGTGGAGCGCGCCGGCTGCCCGGTGATCCTCGGTGCGCCGCCGGGCGGCTGGACGCATCGCCGACGCCTACGGCGCGTGCGACGCCGTCCTGTTGCCCTCGTCGTGGGAGGGCTTCGGCAATCCCTCGGTCGAGTCCGCCACCCACCGACGCCCGCTGGCCATCGGGCCCTACCCGGTGGCAACTGGAGCTGGCGGCCTTCGGCTTCCGTTGGTTCGACGCGCTCGACCCGTCCGCCCTGGGAGACTGGCTGGCCGCCCCGGACGCCGAGTTGCTCGAGCACAACCACGACGTGGCCGCCCGCAGCTTCAACGTGGCCGACCTCCCGCAGCGCCTGAGCCGGCTGCTCGGCACTCTTCCGGGTCTCTGATGTGGCCGAGGCGCGCCAAGCCCTTCTAGACCGTTCGGTAACGTGAACCCCATGGCAGGAGCGATGCAGGCCGCCACGCGGCGGTTGACCGCAGAGCAGCGGCGCGACCAGCTGTTCTCGGTGGCACTCGAGCTCTTCGCGCAGCGGGGCTACCGGGCGACCACGATGGACGACATCGCCGAGGCGGCCGGGGTGACCAAACCACTCCTCTACCAACACTTCTCGTCGAAGCGCTCGCTCTATCTGGAGCTGGTCGACTCCATCGCCAAAGACCTGCTCGTTGCCATCAGCGACGCGGTGGCCCGGGCCGACGGTCCCCGCCAGCAGGTGGAGCTGGGCTTCGCCGCCTACTTCCGCTTGGGCGTGACCCGCGAGGCGGAGTTCCGCCTGCTCTACGGGCGGGACCATGCGGACGACCAAGAACTGGGCCGTGCCCTGCGGACGGTCGAGGACGCCATCGCCGAAGCCATCGATCCGCTTGATCGCGGCCGGGCTGGACGACGACCACCGCCGCCTCCTGGCCTACGGGATCGTGGGCCTGGCCGAGGGGGCGAGCCGGCGCTTCATCGCCCAGCGGGCCGAGACCGATTCCGACGAGGATATCGAGGAGCAGGCGCTGCGGCTCGCCCAACGCATGGCCGACCTGGCTTGGGCCGGGCTGCGTTCGGTGCACGCCGACTGAACGGGGCGACACGGCGACCGCGGCCTCACGGCGCGAGCGGCGGATCAGAGCAGGGTGATCAAGATCTGGCACAGCGCCCAGAGCTCGTCGACCACCTTGTCGTAGACGTCGCCGTCGTGCCCGGCTGGGTCCAACACGTCGTCGCGGTCGTCGACGTCGACCGAGGCGAGGCCGAGTGCGGCCACCCGAACGGAGAGCGCGGGCGGGCCCGGCGCCAGGTCGACGCACAGCCGCCGCAGCATCCCCGTCTTGTCGGCGAACTCGGCGAATTGCCGGCGCACGAAGCGGACGTGGTCCGCCTCCATGACGACGACCAGCTCCGCTCGGCGGAAGTCGGCCTCGTAGACCTGCCGGCTGCGGTGACGACGGAAGTCGGTGTCGCGCCAGTTCGGGAATGCGGGCCAGGGCGCGTCCGGGTGCGCATGCCCATCGGCTGTCCGTCGATGGTGTGGGTGCCCGCCGTGACGATGTGCAGCGGATCGGGGCGGCCTTGACTCAAGAAATCGAGCATGAAGCCGGCCATGACCGAACGCGCCGCGTTGCCGGTGCAGAGCACCAGGAGGTCGGTCATCGCGCGGTCGAGGAGCAACGCAGGCGCGTCGACGTCGAGGGCGTGCTGCGCGTGCCGAGTGGCCGTGGTGAGGAACATGAGATCGCCCCGCTCGGTGCGCTGCACGATCATGGAGGCGACGATGGCCATGATGAGCCCGGCGAAGGTCTCGCGGCGGGCGTCGGCGCGCAGCTGCTCGAGCGGGTAGTCCTGCACGCCGCGCCGGCGCAGCGCCTCGTGGTAATGGGACAGGAGGTCGAGCTCGTGCACGCGCCGTTCCTCCGTGCAAACCGAACCGCCGACGAAGTAGGCGACGTCGGCCGCAGCACTGCCCCAGATCAGGGTTTGCCAGTCGAGCACCACCGGCCGCGGGTCACCGGATTGGAAGAGGAGGTTGTCGAGGCGGAAGTCGCCGTGGCTGGCCGTGCGCGGTCCGCTGCGTTGCGCGACGTAGGCCGGCATGTGCGCGGCGAGGAAGCGACAGACCTCCTGGTGCTCAGGCGCCATGGTGTCGGCGTAGCGCTCGAGGAAGCCCGGGAGCAACATCTGCACCATGGCGATCAGCATCTCGTCGGCCTGGGGCGAGCCGCGGTTGAGCCACTCGAGCGCGGCCAGCTCCGGCGACTCCCAGCAGGGGGCGTGGAGGCCGGCCATCTCGTCGAGGACGGCCGCGGCGACGTCGGGACCGCACGCCGCCATCTGGTCGCCCTGGGTCCCGCCGACGATGTCCTCGAGGAGGAGCGTGAACCAGCCGGTCTCCGGTTCGATCTCGGCCACGTAGGTGAGGGGGACCCGGGCGTCGACCCGGGCCGCCACCTCACGGTAGAAGCGGACCTCGACCTCGTAGGCCCGCAGGGCGAGGCCGGTGCCGTGGCTCTGCTCGTCGGCCGAGGCGAACTTGCCGACGACGGTGGCCGGGCCGTCCTGTTGGCTGCCGTTGCCGTCGGTGCCGGCGTAGCCGAGGGTGAAGCGGGTGGTGTCGGCCATCTGACCCGTGCCGATGGGCTCGGTGGTGAAGTGGTCGACCCGGATCCCCGGCTGCACGGCACCCGCCTGGACCAGTGCGTCCGTCAACCACTCCGCCGTGACATCGGCCGCGGTGTGGAGCAGGGGGACCGGGCTCATGGGGGCACGAGATTAGGTGGCCGGGGTCCGGCTCGCTGCCGTGCGTTGCAGCGAGCCGTCCTGAGAGGAGTCAGATCGCTCCGACCTATCCCGAAATCCGTGGGTCAGGCCGTTGCGGCTGCGGCTGGGAGGGTGGGCGGATGGCGCAGGACGGTGCTCCGGGTGCCCCACACCGCGAGGGCGAGGGCCCAGACCGTGTACACGCCGACGGTCCAGCGGGGCGTCGTGTGCTGGAGGAGGAGGCCGGCGACCAGCGGCGAGAGCGAGCTGATGGAGAGCGAGATGGCGTTGCGCACCGACTCGGAGCGGCCGAGCAGACGGTCCGGGGTGATAGCGATGCGGTAGCCGTTGACGACCGAGTCCGTCGAAGGGATGGCGATGCCCACAGGGACCAGGCCGACGGCCAACACGTACACCGAGGGCCAGACGAGGAAGGCGGCGCAGGCGGTCCAACACCAGACTTCGAGCAGGAGCACGGCGCGCACGGAGAGCACCCTGCGCAGCGACGGCGACACGAACGATCCGAGCAGGACGCTGACGGCGAAGACCGCGGTCAGCAGACCGAGAGCACCGCCCCGCAGCCCCTGCCCCTGGCCGATCACGACGAGGCAGAAGAGGAGTCCGGGACCGGTGAAGTTGAGGAGCCCGTAGAGGAAGCAGGTGACGCGGACAAACGGCTGGTGCCAAATGAACTGCATGCCCTCCCGTGCCCGCTCCCGGATGCTGGCGCCGTGGGGCTCGCGCTCCTCCTGGAAGCGAACCCGCATGAGGAGCAACGAGATGGTCGAAAAGGCGTAGGACACGGCGTCGGCCACGAACGGCAACGAACGGGCCACTTCGAAGAGCGATCCTCCGACCGGCGGGCCGATGATGCGCACGGCCGCGGCACGGCCGCTCTGGGCACCGGCGGCTTCGGGCAGCTGCTCGGTCGGGACGACGGCCCGCACCGCCCCGGGCTGGGCTGCTCCGAAGATGGCCGTACCGGCACCCTCGACGAAGGCGATGCAGGGGATGACCCAGAAGGGCGGGTCGAACGCGACCAGGCTCACCGCCAGCGTGCCGATGGCGGCGGCGCGCACGGCGTCGGCGACGATCATGAGGGTGCGGCGGTTGAAGTGGTCGGCCGCCACCCCGGCCGGGATGGAGAGGACGGCCAGGGGCAGGGTCCGGGCGAACGAGACCAGGCCTGCCTTGACCGCCGAGTGGGTCAGCGCAAGAGCGAGCAGCGGATAGGCGATGGCGGTGGCCTGCGACCCGGCGCTCGACAGCAGCTGCCCCGCCTGGAGGAGCATGAAGTCGCGATTGCGCCGGAGCGGCACGGGAGGCATCCGCCCGAAGCTATCGAGTCAGGGGGCGCGGCCGATATGACGAACCGGCAGTCTCGGTTGAGGCGCCGGCGCAGCGGGGAGCGCGATCAGCGGTCGAGAGCGGTGACGCAGCGACGCACGGACCGGCTGAGCGCAATGGCTCGACTGTCGGCTCCCCCTGGGAGCGGAATCGCGCGCGACGGTGTAGGCGAAGGCGACATCGTTGAACGGGTCGTCGTAGGCAAGGGAGCCGCCGAGGCCGTCGTGCCCGAAGGCCTGGTAGCTGCCCCAGGGGTGGTGGTCGCTCGGCTTCTGGAAGATCACGGCGAACCCGGTGTGCAGCGGTTCGGTCTGGGTGAGCTCCCGGCCCCAGACCTGGAGCTGGCTCACCTGGCCGATCGTCTCGTCGTCGAGCAGCCGGGGCACCCCACCGACTTCGTGCTCGGACCGCGGCGTACATGCCGGCCAGGCCACGGGCACTCGCGAGCCCACCCGCGGCCGGCGTCCCGGCCCGGCGGAAACGGACTTCGTTGCACTCGATGTACATCGGCTGCCCGTCGATTGGACCGCTCAGCGAGGCGAGGCTGCCCCGTCGCATGCGTGGCATGGCGTCCGGAAGTGCAGCCAGCTCCTCGCGCGTCGGCAGCTCGACCGCCCGCACCCGGTCGTCGAGGGCCTCGGGCGTGCCCAGGTAGACGTCGAGCCCGCGAGGGCCGGCCACCTCGCGGTGGAAGTACTCCCCCAGTGGCGCGCCCGCGATGCGGCGTACGAGCTCGTCGGCCAGCACGCCGATGGTGACGCCGTGGTAGGCGAAGGCGCTGCCCGGCAACCAGAGCGGACGTTGCGCGGCCAGGCGGGCGGCAAGCTCGGCGTGGCCGTACAGCTCGTCGTAGGTGTAGCCCCCGTCCACGCCCAGAAGCCCAGCCTGATGGCTGAGCAGCTGGCGGACGGTCACTCCTGCCTTGCCCCGCTGGGCGAATTCGGGCCAGTACGAGGCAACCGCCTGGTCGAGATCGAGCACGCCGTCGCGGACCAGGCAGGCCACGGCCAACGCAGCCGCGCCCTTCGAGCTCGAGAACACGGGCAGCAGGTCGTCGAGACCGAGGACCGGTCCCCAGGAGATGTCGACCACGGTGCGGCCGCGGTGAGAGGCGCACAGCGCACCCGAGTAGGTGGCGTCGAGTTCCGCCAGCTCTTCGAGCAGGGTCCTGACCGCCTCGAACGCCGGGTCGACCGCCCCCCGCACGTCCGCTGCCTCCCGCTCGTTGCCTCCATCCGGCGCCATCCGAGCACAGCATAAGGAGGCCAGGCCCGCCCGACACGCCTGGTTGCCCGCACAAATCCAGCGTGAACAGGCGTTCAGGCCCGGTGTCCGGGAGCAGCGGCCAAGAAGGCGCCTCCCTCCCGGAGCGTGGTGGACTTAGCGTGAGGTGATGGCGGCTGACGGCTACGAGAGGCAGAAGGGACCGGCCCATGCCCGCGGGCGGGCGCTGCCCAAGGCCAACGAGGATCGACTCACCGAGCTCGGTAAGCACCTTCCGCCGCCCACCGAGGACGAGCTCCAGATCATCGCCCAGCTCCGCGCCTCTCGCCGTCGGCGGCGCGCCCTCGGCTGGGCCGCCTTCATCGTCGTGGCCACCCTCTGCGCCGGTGCCGTCGCGGAATGGGTCCGGCCCATCCCTCACGCCACCGTCGACGTGGCGGCGGCCAGCCCGCCCGGTGCTGGCCCCCACCCTGGCCTGGCCCGACCTCGGGTGAGGCCGCGGTCGCGGTCGAGGGTCTCGGCCTGCTCGGACAGGTTCATGGCACCCAGTCCGTCCCCGTGGCGGGACTGGCCCAGGTACTCACGGCCTACGTGGTGCTCTCCGACCATCCGCTCGCGACGGGCAATGCGGAGGGGCCCTCGATCCCGGTCAACGCCGACACGTTGACGTCCTATCAAGCCGGACTGGCCAACCAGGAATCCGAGGTGCCCGTCGCGGCCGGAGAGTCACTTACCGAACTGCAGGCGCTCGAAGGACTCATGATCGACTCCGGCGGCGACATGGCCACGCTGCTGGCCGACTGGGACGCGCAGAGCGTGACCGCGTTCGTCGCCAAGATGAACACCGTCGCGGCCAAGCTGGGCCTCTCCTCCACCCACATCACAGACCCGAGCGGCGTGGACCCGGCAACCCAGATCAGCACCGAAGATCTCGTCCGCCTCGGTGAGGCGGCGATGTCGATCCCGGTTCTGCGCGAGATGGTGTCGTTGGGTCAGGCGAGCGTGCCGATGACCACCGTCGTCTACAACCTCAATTTCGACCTGGGTCAGGACGGGATCATCGGAGTGAAGACCGGCTCGGACTCGAGCGCCCAAGGCTGCTACCTCTTTGCTGCCCAGCAGAGCATCGGTGGCAAAGAGGTGACCGTGGTGGGCGCGGTGTTGGGTCAGCCCGGCGGGGCGCTCGGTCCGAACACGACCGCCGTGGACGCCGGTGATGCCCTGGTGAAGAGCACCTTCGCCGCCCTCCACAGCTTCACCGCCTTCGCACCGGGCCAGAAGGCGGGAGAGGTCACCACGCCCTGGGGAGCATCGGCCCCCCTGACGGTGACTGCACCGGTGAACGTGGTGGGCTGGCCAGGTCGTGCGGTCACCATCACGGCGCACACGCGACCGACCAATGGTGCCCTGCCATCCGGAGCAAGCGTCGGAACGATCCGAACCGGCGCCGGGAGCAGTACAACCCAGGTCACTCTGCGCACGGCAGCTCCCCTCTCGGGGCCTGGGATTTGGTGGCGCCTCACCCGCTGACCGCTGATGGGTCGCCGGGCCTCATCGACTCAGGCAGTCGGCGTGAAGGCCAGATAGTCGTGGATGGATCGCACCGCGGCCGAGCCCTCTCCGACGGCCGTGGCCACCCGCTTGGTCGAGCCGGATCGAAGGTCACCGACGGCAAAGAGTCCCGGACGGTTCGTTTCATACGGAAGCGGTGGGCGGCCCAAGGCAGTCCACGACCCGTCGAGGTCTGCGGCCGTCAAGGATCGATCGGTGAGGACAAAACCATGATCGTCCAGGGCAGCGCAGCCGGAGAGCCACCCCGACTGGGGATCGGCTCCGATGAAGGAGAACAGGGCAACGCTGGGCCGCGTCTGCGTGCCATCCGGGCCCTCGATGTCGACAGACGTGAGGCTCTGTTCGCCCTCGAGGCCGACGATCCGACTGGACGTCAAGACGTCGATGCCCGGATGGACATCGAGTCGCTGGGTGAGGTAGCCGGACATGCTGGCGCTGAGCTGCGCCCCTCGGATCACCACGGTGACTGCGCTCCCCTGGTCGGCCAGAAAGATCGCAGCCTGTCCTGCCGAATTTCCTCCGCCGACCACGACGACGGGACTACCGGCACACATCCGCGCCTCGAGTTCCGTGGCGGCGTAGTACACACCTTTGGCCTCGAACTCATCAATACGTTCGAGGTCGAGGCGCCGGTAACGGGCGCCCGTCGCCGCGATCACGGCTCGGCCCGCGACCTCGGTGTCGTCCGATAGGTGAACGATGAGATGCCCCGCTCGCTCGCTCAGCCCGGTCACTTGGCAAGGAGCGGTCAGTTGCGCACCGAACTTCTCTGCTTGCACATAGCCCCTTTGGGCGAGGTCGGAACCGGATATGCCCGTCGGAAAGCCGAAGTAGTTCTCAATTCTCGAGCTCGTTCCGGCCTGACCGCCCGGAGCCACCATGTCGACACCAAGTGTCCGCAGGCCCTCGGAAGCGCCGTACACGGCAGCAGCCAGACCAGCCGGGCCTCCCCCCACGATGACCAGGTCGAAGCAGCGACCAGGCAGTCGGTCGACGGTCAGGCCCAGATAGTCAGCCACCACACCGGGCGTGGCGTGACGAAACACCGTGCCCGACGAAACGACAACCGGATAGTCCGAAGGCTCGAGGCCGAACTCCGCGACCATGAGCTCGACCTGCGGGTCGCTGTCCGGGTCGAGCCATTCGTGGGGGATCCGGCTACGCGAAGAAACTCCCGTATCTGCAGCACCTCGGGCGAGAAGCGGGAACCAACGACTCGAGTCGCCGGCCCGGCACCGGTCATGAGCTCGTTTCGGCGGGCCATGAATGTGGCCAGGATCTTGTCGCTCAGGTGCTCCTGTGTCGCCAAGACGCGACGGAGCTCGTCCGCAGGGACAGCCAAGACCTCGCCGTCCTGAGCCATTCGGGCCGAGACGAAGACCCGGAGACCCGTCAAGAGGTTCAGTTCGCCCAAGAACCGTCCGGGTCCATGGGTGATGATGACCCGCTCCTCGCCGTCGACATCCAGGACGACCTCAACCAATCCGTCGAGGACGACGTAGAAGTCGTAGCCAGAATCGCCCGCTCGGTACAGGTATTCGCCTGCGCGGACGGTACGCCGGACGCCGAGCGGTGCCAACTGGGCGATCTCCGAGTCTTCGAGTACCGGAATAAGCGCCACATCCGTCATGGAGACACCTCGATTGATGAGCCTCTCTCGAGCAAGGCACCCGGAACCTACCGGAGAATGAGACCACCATCCAAGCAGACGACCTGGCCCATCATGGCCGCCCCGACGTCAGATGCCAGAAAGGCAACAACCTCGGCCGTGCCGTCAAGAGTGAGGCGCCTCTCGAGCGCCTGCTGGCGGACGGCGGCGGCGGCGAAGTCAGCCTGCTGTGAGCCTTGAGCGGATGCGGTGCCTGTGCGTCTCTACGATGGCGCGGACCGTTCGGAAGTCGGGTTCATCTGGGTCGAGGTCACTTTGGGTCGGTGTCCACGCAGCGCCCAACCCGATGCGGACACGCCGAGACCGACGAGGATGGCAAAGACGAGGACGGTGTTGGGCGCACTTGCGCCTTGGTCGAGCGCGATTCCAGCTCCGATCACCGGAACTGACAAGCCCACGAAGAGAACGATCAGGAGAGCCGACGTCATCGCCACGCGATCTTCAGGCGCGCTGGCCTCGAGCACGATACCCGTCGTCCCCTTGAAGACAGCACCCGCACCAGCGCCGATCAAGGCACCGCCGATCAGGAAGAGAGCCAGACTCGGAGTCGAAAGGCGCACGGACACGACGAGGAGCACGAGACCGACGAGCATGGAGGCCGTGCCGAGGGCCAACACCCGCGACGCTTGCCATTTGCCGGTGGCCACCTGGGACACCACGCCGCAGGAGAAGACCAGAAAGAGCGTCGCGCCAGACAATGCGTGGGAAGTGCGGCCAAAGGTGGTGGCGAGGAACAGTCCGGATAGACCAGCAAACAGCCCGTTGGCAGAGAAGGCGGAGAGTGTTGCTGCAGCTGCCGGGACGGGAAGCCTGACCCGGCGCCGCGAAGGGGCACGCTCTTTCGTCGGAGCTCGCAGAGTCGGGTTACCCGTTTCGGGCACGACCGACAGACCGATCAGGGCCAGCACCCCGAATCCGAGGAAGACGAGGTATGGCACGGTCAGCGGATAGCTGACCCACTCTGCAAGACAGCCGGCGATCAAGGGTCCTACTCCGAGCGCACCAACGTTTACCGATGTGCCGATGGTCCGTGCCCGCACCACCGATGCGTGTGGATCAGCGCGGAGACGCAGCTCAATGAGATACGTGATCGCGGTGCCCGCTGCGAGCCCGACCGACACCCCGGTGAGAAGGCGCCCGACCAACAGGCCGGGCAGGTCCTTCCATGCCGCGAGCATCGCCGCCCCCACCATCATCACCACGACGGCGCCGATCATCATTCCCCTGCGACCGATTCGTGGGGCGATCGACGCATCCCTCCGCAGCGTCACGATCGTGCCTCCAGCGAAGATGGCATAGATCACGGTGATCATCAGTGCCGAGAGATCATCCCGCGTCCGGTAGAGGCCGTACAGGGGACTCGGCAGCGTTGCGAACGCCATCACAATGAGGAAGGCGAACGCCACCACCCAAAACCCCGAGCCGTGTCCCAGCCTCTTGGCCGCTGGACCGGTCGATGCTTCGACGCTGGACATCAGGTCTCCTCTCCGTGCCCGGCTTTGGTCACCAGACCTTCATGCCGCCATCGACCACCACATCGATGCCCGTCACGTAGGCGCTCTCATCGGACGCCAGGAAGAGAGCGACGTTCGCTACGTCCTCGGGCTGACCGAACCGACCCATCAGCGTCCTTGCGAGCATGTCGCGGGCCCACTCGTCGTCCTCCAACTCGCCTCGGGTTGAGTTGCTCTCGATGAAGCCCGGCGATATCGAGTTGACGCGGATTCCATGCTCGCTTCCCTCCATTGCGAGCTGGCGTGTCATTCCGATGATTGCCGCCTTGTTGGTCGTGTGGGCCAGCGACGCAAGGAGTTTGAAACTCAGGGATCCGTTGAGAGAGGCCATGTTCAGAACCACCCCATGACTGGCCTTCAAATGAGGCCAGGCCGCACGGGTGAGGTAGAACACCAGGTCAACTTCATCCCGCCGGGCGGCATCCCAATCCCCGTCGGTGAAGTCTTCGAGACGGCTGAAATGAGAGCGAGCGGCGAGGTTGAAGAGCACGTCGATCCGGCCGAATTCACTGATCGCCAGATCGACGAGCTTTGCGCACTCTGATGGCTCGTCGAGTTGGCAGGGTTGCAGCGACACCATCTCAGCACCAGTGGCGCGCACCATCTTGACCGTGGTTGTTGCCGCCTCCACCGTGACGTCACAGCCGACGATCGACGCTCCCTCGCGGGCAAACGTCAGGGCGGTGGCACGGCCCATGCTCCCGCCAGTCCCCGTGATGAGGCAGACCTTTCCAGCGAGCCGTCCCGCCATCTCACTTTCCGCCCTGAGCTGAAGCAGCGAGCTTCTCTGCCTCGGCGACGCCGACCGCGTCGGTGTGCTTCGGGACCTCGCGGAAGTACCAATGGATGGTGTCGAGGGCTGGAGCGGCAAGCGGTCCGGCCCAGTCACGGAACAGTTCCGTGACGACGGAAAGCGCCGTGGTCGGCACCGCGCCGGCGTGCGCCAGTCGTTCGATTCCCGTGCGGTGCGCAACCTGGGACCGACCCCCGACGGCGTCGGTGACATACAACACGTCGTACCCATCCTTCAGTGCTTGCACGGTTGCGAATGTCAGGCAGATCTCCGTGTGAAGTCCAGCAATGATCAATCGCTTGCGCCCAGTTGCCTCCACCGCCTCGCGAAAGGCCTTATCCTCGAACGCGTTCATCGACGACCGATCGATCGCATCCATGCCGTCGAGTTCGGCGAGGACCGATGGGAGCGTTGGTCCGTTGAGTCCGTATCCGACGCCCACCGTCGACAAGACAATCGGCATCCCGAACGCCTTTGCCGTCTTGGCCAACAACCTGACGTGCAGTTCGACGAGGTCGGCGTTCGTCTCCGACCGTATGACCTCGAACATCTCGTTCTGATAGTCGATCAAAACCAAGGCGCAGTCCTCAGCGGTCCAGACACCTAGCTCTTTGGTCATCGTGCTCTCCTTGTTCTCCGCGGCCCGCGGGAAATGGCTCGGCGGGACCGAATGGGATTGCCGTAGGCGCCATCGACTCTCTCAGGGCGATTGCTCGCCACTGCAGGGAGTCGAGACCGTCGTGCAATTCACCGGTCTGCTCAAGTGGTCGAAGCAAGCGTATCCGATTGTATTTGCGTTGGCAAGCAATATTTTGCCAGATGGTGACGTTGGGTCTGACTCGCGCCTGAAGGAGCGAGTCGGGAGCACGAACGTCCGTCGCCCGCCTCGAACTCGATGTTCGGGGGCACGAGTGTTGCTTGCCGACGCAAGGACGCGTCTGTAGGGTGCCGCCGAGGAGGATTTGAGATGACCGGCGCTCGACTTTCGGATCAGACGAACTGGCCTGAGTCGTGGTGCTCACATCGTTGCGAAGGCTCGTCAACGAGCTGGTGCAGGTAGTGTCCGAACGTGGCAATGAGTAACACCTCTCCATCGCACGCGAAGGGTCGACCGGCACAGCTTCGGACCGCCCAGAGACATCTCCGCAAGGTGGACCCGGTGATCGGACAACTCATCGAACGGCGGCCGGGCTTTGATCCGCACGCGCTGGCTGGACGAGCTTCCGCCGATGACCTTGTTCGGGTCGCTTCTCTTTCAGGTCACAGGTCAACAGCTGTCTGTGGCGGCAACCAGACGGACTATCGATCGCATCACTGCGCTCTTCGAAGGACATTTGCCCTCGCCCGATGAGCTCTTGGCAGCGGACCCGAATGACCTGCGAGGTGCGGGTCTCTCATGGCGCAAGGTCAACACACTCCGAGATCTCGCCGAACGCTTCTCGGATGGCCGATTGGACGTCGAGCGGCTCAGCAAGCTGCCAGACGACGATTTCATCGCCGAACTGACGGTCGTTCCCGGTATCGGACCATGGACGGCGCAGGGAGCGTTACTGGTCGCACTGCGTCGTGAGGATGTGGTGTTACCTGGCGATCTGGCTTTGCGCAAAGCGATACGCAATGCCTATCGATTGGATCATTTGCCAAGTCAAGACGAAGTACTCGAGATCGCCGAGAAGTGGCGCCCGTTCCGGAGCCTGGCCACGTCCTACCTCTTCTCGGCCGAACTCGAGCCCGACAATCTGCAATGAGCAGCAGGATCGAACCAGCCGCCCTACATTCGTGAGATCTCCCGAAAGGCATCAGGATCAAGGCGAACATGTAGTGCCGAAAGATTCTCGTGCAGGTGACGCGCCGACGCAGTGCCGGGGATCAGCAAGATGTTCGGGGCGGCGGCGAGTTCCCAGGCAAGACAGGCCTGAGCGGCAGTACAGCCGAGTCGGTCTGAGATCCTCGCCAATGTGGGGTCGTTCAAGAGAGATGTCGAACCAAATCCGAGGGGGGCGAAGGGTACGAAAGCGACACTTTGGCGTATGCATTCTTCAAGGACGGGCTGCGACGAGCGGTCGGCGGGATGAAACGCGTTCTGGACGCAGGCCACGTCGACAGACTTCAGGGCGTGCTTCAGGTGGGCCAGCGAGATGTTGCTGAGGCCCACTGCGCCAATGAGACCGTCGTCTCGAGCGGCGATCATCGCTCCGAGCTGCTCGTCAAAGAAAGCGTTCGGCGCCGAATCCCGCATGAGTCGGAGGTTCACCACTCCGAGCGTTTCGACGCCCAGTGTCCTCAGGTTGTCCTCGATCCCGCTCCGCAGCTGCCCCGGTTCGTCATAGGCGAAGATCTCGCCCCTTTTACCCCTCGCGGCACCGACCTTGCTCACCAGCACGAGATCGGGCGAGTAGGGAGACAACGCCTCTCGGATGAGTTCATTGACCACCGTGGGTCCGTAGTACTCGGCGGTATCGATGTGATCAACGCCGCTGTTCACAGCGTCTCTCAAGAGGGCAATGGCCTCGGATCTATCTGGCGGCGGCCCAAACACGTTGGGTCC
The DNA here is from genome assembly GCA_963726855.1 of uncultured Acidimicrobiaceae bacterium. Taxonomy (GTDB): domain Bacteria; phylum Actinomycetota; class Acidimicrobiia; order Acidimicrobiales; family RAAP-2; genus Bog-473. The sequence goes on along the minus strand of CAVSEB010000002.1, from coordinate 299,970 downwards.
CGTGAGCCGCATGGCGCCGAAACCAATCGGCGATACCGAGTAAGGCCTCAGGGGTCGCGCGAAGTGTCAGTGGCGTTGGCGTTGTTGGATCCTCACGCGCACCATGAGTTCGGTCACCTCTACCCATATGCCGGCAAGATGGCTCCGCTGATCGGCGCAGCGGCATCGCTGACAAGAAAGGCGATGATGTCTGCGATTGCCTCCGGGGCGACCGCGCGAGCGAGCATCTCCTGAGGAAGTTCCTCGCGGTTTCTCGCCGTATCAATCAGCTGAGGCGCAACACTATTCACACGAATCCCCACTGGCCGGAGCTCAATGTCGAGAAGACGGATCAAATGCACGAGGGCGGCCTTGCTGGCGGCGTAGGCGGCCATTCCGTATGCGGGTTCGATACCGGGCCGAGCTGTGACATGCACGATCGCCCCGGAGCCTTGTCGTTGCATATGCGGAGCTACTGCCTTGCTCAACCACAAAGCCGATCCCAGGTTGACGTCGATCATTGTCCGCAGTAGCTCCGGAGACGTGTCCGCAACACTCGCCGGCTGAAATGCGCCAATAGTGTTCACCAGCGAATGTGGGGCACCGAGATCCGCCGCGATTCGGTCGATCAGAGGCGTCACGACATCGGGATCTGTGACGTCAGCGACCTCGAGCCGTATGTCATCGGGCAATTTTTGAAGGTTGCTCAGACTCCGATCGACCGCGACAACCGTCGACCCCTCGGCAGCGAGCGTCAGAGCAGTGGCCTGACCGAGCTCTCCTCCGGCTCCGACCACGATTGCGACGGGACTGCTCATATCGAACACCCGCAAGGAAGCATGGCGACGTCGTCTGTGATCATGAGCAACATACGGCCTCTACTCAAAAAGACTGGTGTGGCGAACATGGAGCCACATGAATCCATGTTATGTCTTGGAACTTGCGTCCGCAAGCACTTTTCTGATAACTTCGGTGGTGCGGACATTCGGAGGAAGTGACAGGAGCGATCCAGATGTGATTCCGGATGGCTGTATTCGATTGCGACCCGTACCTAATGGATCGGCCGCTTGAAGCAGCAAGGGAACTTTCTCCGTATGCCCCCGACCGAAGGGCTTTCACCCGTAGAGGAAGCTTTGTGGCGTGCGACAATGCGCGTCGTCACCCTTCTTCCATGGCATCTGGACAGCGACTTGGTGCACGCAGCTGGCCTGACCACGAGCGAGTACGTCACGCTCGTGAAACTCTCCGAGGCTTCAAACCACGAGCTGCGAATGACCGACCTGGCGAACGCCAATGGACTGTCGGCGAGCCGAACCACCCGTCTCGTCGATGACTTGCAGAAGCGCGGCCTGGTCAAGAAAGTTGCAAGTTCCGCCGACGCGCGGAGCACCCGCGCACGCATTGCGACCAATGGGATGGCAAAGCTGAGATCTGCCCGACACAGTCACCTGGAGAGCTTTCGCCACCGCTTTCTCGACCATGTTGATTCTTCGTCTGTGGAGGAGCTTGCGGATGTCTTGTCGGCAGTGGCAAGTCAACTTGAGGACAGCTCGCATCAGAGGGCGAAGTGGGGTGTCATTCGCTCCCCGATTGAAGATTAGGGTTTCCTTGCGACCGAGCAATTGATGTTGCGCGGTCGCACTCTTGTTGTTCACACACTTTTGACGGAACCCTCACACAGTTGCTTCACACAGCAAGTTATTCTGAGGGCATGAAGGTCGAATCGCTCTCACCAGCGGAGGAAATCCTGTGGCGGGCGATAATGCGCATCGTAAAGGTGCTCCCGCGGGACCTCGACTCCGATCTGATTCACGGTGCTGGCTTGAGCGCGAGCGACTACACCACACTCATGCATCTTTCTGAGGCGCCCAAACGAGAGCTTCGGATGAGCGACCTGGCCAGTGCGACCGGACTCTCGGCGAGCCGGATGACCCGTCTGGTCGACGACCTCCAAACCCGTTCTCTCGTCACGAAGGTAGCGAGCTCCACCGATGCTCGTGGCAACGTGGCGAGATTGACGCCTCGAGGTATGGCGAAGTTACGCGTGGCCTGGCCCGTACACCTCGCAAGCGTGCGTTCGTTGTTCTTCGATCACATGGACGCTGGTTCGATCAAACTCGTTGCTTCTGCGATGTCTGACGTGGCGGACCGGCTGGAAGAGCGCTAACCCGAGGTGACGTCCGCCCGATTCAGCGCCAGATCGCTGATTCCGGGCCACGCAACCTGACGCCGGTCGGAGCGCTTTCGGGGCTCTGGACGTGAAACGAGGTCTGCGACACCGCCAGGAGCAGCGTCACGTCGGATCCTGCCCTCGATCTTCGGGAAAGCAGACGACCGAACACGTGTGGAGAGCCGCCCGTCGGGTCATCCGGACCTACGCACCCGGACCGGGTCGGATCCTGTCTGACGTCGCCGAATTGGCACTTGAGTTGGAGGACGCGCCACTCGTCCCTCCACATCCGTAGGATCTCTCCGATGTCACTGTTCGACTACGACACTCGGCCAGCGACGCCAGGCGTTGTACTGGTGGACACTGGAGCGTCGGCGGCCGCGTACAGGATCCGTGATTTCCTGAGCCGAAACAGTTTGCAGTACGAGTGGGTGGACGTAGAAGACGTGGCGAGAGTGCGTGCGGTTCTCGGGACTCCCGAGGTTGACGCTCGCTCGCTCCCGATCTGCGTGCTCCCGGACGGGACTCAGCTCTCCCCTGCCACGCTTGAGCAGGTTGCCTCCGGTCTCGGGATGGTGTCGGGACCATCACTCTCGGAATACGACCTGACCGTTGTGGGGGCGGGACCTGCCGGTCTGGCTGCCGCTGTCTACGCGGCATCGGAAGGCCTTCGAACGTTGGTTCTCGAAGCCATCGCTCCCGGAGGCCAGGCAGGCACCACGTCGATGATCGAGAATTACCTGGGATTCCCCAATGGCATCAGCGGGAGTGAATTGGCGACCCGCGCCGTCGCTCAGGCTCGTCGATTCGGAGCAGAGATTCTCTTGGCCAGGCCTTTGGTCGGCATTTCGAGGAGGGATTCTGGGTATGAGGCGCACTTGTCAGATGGGACAAGCGTTCTCGGGCGGACCCTCTTGCTGGCGAGCGGGGTTGAATGGCGGCGTTTGGAGGTTCCCGGAATCGAGGAGTTGCTTGGTGCCGGGGTCTACTACGGAGCCGGACCGAGCGAAGCGCTCAGCTGTGCCGGAGCGCACGTCGTCGTCATTGGTGGAGGGAACTCCGCTGGTCAGGCCGTCGTTCGCTTTTCGCGCTATGCGGTTCGAGTGACGCTTCTCGTACGCGGATCAGACCTTGCCGCGTCGATGTCGAAATACCTCATCGACGCGATCGCACGTATTCCCAATGTGGACGTGCGAACCGGAACTCAGGTCGTTGCTGTCAAGGCAGATGATCGGCTGCGAGAGGTTCTGATCAAGTCGTCGGACACTGGCACGACGCAACCACTGCGCGCCGATGGCTTGTTTATCTGCATTGGGGGCGAGCCGCGAACAGACGGCACGGATAGGACGGGCCTCGCCATCGACGATGCCGGATACGTCGCCACCGGTAGCGACCTGACCTCGTTCGGCCAAATCCTGGAAGGCTGGGATATGCCTCGACCACCTCTCCCACTCGAAACGAGTCTCCCCGGCCTCTTCGCTGCCGGCGACGTCCGCCGAGGATCAATCAAGCGCTGCGCCGCTGCGGTCGGAGAAGGCTCTATGTCGGTTGCTCTTGTCCATCAGAGGTTGGCAGAGGTCGGTGGTGAGTAGCCCAGCGATACCACCAGATGTGACCGAAGACACGGTGGCGGAGTTTGCTCAGGTCAGCTCGACCGACCGCATCGCCGCGGTAGCCGAAGCCCTCGAGCGCAATGGCATCCGGGCTTTCGTCGTCCAGTCGGGCCACGAAGCGAGGCAGATGGTCGCTTCGATGATTCCTCCTGGCTCTGAGGTCTTCAACAACACTTCACGCACACTCGAATCGATCGGCGTGGCAGATGACATCGAGCGTTCCGGACGCTACGAGCCACTCCGGGTCCGTCTCTTCCAAATGGACCGGGAAATGCAGGCTCGGGAGATGCGAACCCTTGCCGCATCACCTGACTATGTGGTCGGAAGCGTGCACGCTGTAACCGAAGGTGGCTCGTTGCTCATTGCCTCTGCGAGTGGAAGCCAGTTGGGTCCCATTGTCTCGGGAGCCGAACACGTCATCTTCGTGATCGGGGGTCAGAAGATCGTCCCAGACCTCGAAGCCGGGATCCGGCGACTCTTCGAGTACTCGCTTCCGCTTGAGAACCGGAGGGCACAGGATGCGTACGGCGTTCCGAGCGGAGTGAACAACATTTTGATCGTCAATAAAGCTGTCGCGGCTGATCGGATTGTCGCAATACTGGTCCAAGAAGCACTTGGGTTTTGACGGCTGGCTCGGACGACGACGTCAACTCCACCAGACCGGAGCACAGGCCACCGTGGCTTCGACCAGATCTGCTTTTGTCACCGAGTCGTCGCCAAGCCACGCCTTTATCGCTCCTGCGAAGCCATGGGCCAGAAACTGCGCAATGACCTCTCGGTTGGCGTCCCGGAGGTCCGGGTGGCTGCCCTGCGCAATGAACGCGACGGCGTACTCGGTGAAGTGGCGTACTAAGGCCTCGTACACTCCACCATCAGCAGGGTCGTGCAGGGCGCGCAGGTAGACCGGTTTGAAGCGGTCGATGTGATCGGCGACGTCGACAATCGATAGGCGCAGCATTTCCGCGGCCGAGCGGTCCCCTGCGGTTCGACGCTCCTCCTCAAGCAGGTGGACACGCTCGAGGTCGGCGAGCAGTACTTGGATGAGGAGTTCGAGGGGGCTGGCGTAGTGGTTGTAGAAGGTCGCCCTCGTCACCCCAGCCTGGTCCGACAAGTCAGCAATTGTCACCTGTGAGATAGGTCGCTTCGAGGCGAGCTCCACGATCGCCAATTGGTAGGCGTGGACCGTCCGGGCGACGCGGGGATCGGTGCGCTCAGGCAGGGGAATGACCTCGCAGATCGCTGGACTTCGGCAGCTGAGCCCACCGCGGACGTCTTGCCCCTTGCACGCCCCGACGGTACCTGCTTTTATACATGTGTCAATTTTATACACCTGTCAAAGAGAGGGGCCGAGCTCATGGCATCCCATTCGACGCTCTCAACCCAGGAAGCAGCGAACCGCCTGGCCATTCGCGAGTTGTTCGACGCCTACGCCCACTGCGCCGACACCCGTGACGCAGAGGGACAAAAGGCCCTCTTTACGACCGACACCCGCTTCGAGGTGTACATGGAAGGCCTGGGCCGCGAGGCGAGTTCCGTGCTCGAAGGTCGAGAGGCGCTGACGCCGGTCTTCGCAGACTTGAACCGATACGAAGCGACGATGCACTTCAATGGCCAAAGCACCGTCAATCTTGAAGGGAACCGAGCAACTGGAGACAGCTACACCATTGCTCATCACGTCTATACCGAGGACGGGACCCGCATGATGATGGTTGCGTGGCTCCGGTACCTCGATGCCTTCGCCAAGGTCGATCAGAGCTGGTTGATCGCAGAGCGAAAGATCATCCTCGAATGGAGCGAGACGCGACCTTTGGGTCCGCCGACGGCGGGCTGACATCGGTCGGGAAGGCTTCGAACCATCGTGAGGAAGTCCCATAGGGCGATGGCTCCGCAACGCGCAGGGTCGGTGGACACCTACCTCTGGCAGACGCGGGTGACGGCGATGTTCGCCCTCATCGTGCTGGTCGCCAGTGTCGTCTCGGACGGGGTTGACGGCAGCTTCTGGGTTCGTCATGCGTTGCTCGCCAGTCTTGTTGGGAGCGCCATTGTCGTGCTGCTGTCAGTCGCGGTCATCAACGAAGTCCTCGAGCGGAGAAGACTTCGACGGTGGAGCATCCTCGCCCAATACGTCCTGTTCGAACTGATTCGGAACGCACGGATGATCTGGTCTGGCGTCTTGGAACTCGCTGACTTGCTCGCGATCGGCGGAACTCCCAGGGAGTCTGTCGAGACGAGCCGACACGTTGCGCGGGATACGCCACGTCTCACTGCGGCTCTTCGTGAGCTGGTCGATGACGACGATCGATACTCCTCGTTGCGTTCCGAAGTCGCCTTTCTTGCCGATCATTCGGACGAAGTACTCGGCCGCTGGGCAGGCGTGATGCTCAGCTCTGAGGTCTATGCCGGGGTCATTGATCGGCATGTTGAACTTGGAGGCGATGTCGCGTGGATCGCTGGACTGTTCGACGCCACGTATCCGCCCGGTGACGAACGGCGACAAAAGAGAGCGCGCAGCAGTCCAGCAGTGGAGATCGAGAGTGAACTGAGTGGCGAGTGGCTCACTGACAGAATGGTCGTCATCACGCAACTCGCGGAAGAACTCGACCGGAGCACCTTGGAACTTGCGCTGCGGATCGTTCCCGTCGAGTGGTGGGAGGAGCGACTCGGCACGAGCGTTCCGAGAGCCCCGCAGTGACAACGCAGAGAGGCTTACGACGTCCCCAGAAGATCCCAGCGATTGCCGGCGATGTCGAGAAACACAGCGACCTTGCCGTAGGACTCGGTTCGAGGCTGAGTCACAAAGCGAACACCAGCTGACACCATGCGCGCGTAGGTCCGATCGAAGTCGTCCACCCGCAGGAAGAAGCCAACCCGGCCAGCCACCTGGTTTCCCACGATGGAGGCTTGGTCCACTCCGTCGGCCTGCGCGAGGAGAATCCCGGTCTCGCTACCGGGCGGACGGACCACGACCCATCGCTTTGGGCGTCCATCGTTCGTCACCGATGGAGCGTCCTCTGTGAGTTCGAATCCAAGTGTCTCGACGAAGAACTGGATTGCCGGGTCGTACTGCTCAACGATGAGCGTGACCAGCTCAAGACCCGCCATCACACCAAGTCTTCCATGAGAGAAGAGCCGGACCAGCCGGCGGCTTGGCTGGATGCCCCGAACAGCAAGGGAGGACTGTCTGACGAATCACACCGCTGCACTGTTCAGCGATTTTCCGTGGTACCGCTGACTCCTGATCGATGGAAAACTGCGATGTGACCGTAAGCGAGGGATCGACCTACCCCAACGTTCCTGGCAAACATGCCTTCGACGCGCTGTTCCATCCCGCAGACAACGTCGCCTACGCCCGAGCGAGCGGAGTCCTGGACGGATTTGAGGCGCCGGAAGGCATCGTCCTCTGCTATCAGCGGTCGGTTCTCGAACACAGCAGAGCTGTCGAACATCTCGAAGATGCTCCGACGTTGCCGTCACACCGCGGCCTCTACACACTGCCCAGCACGGACCACCGGGTCGGTGTTCTCGGCGGATTCGGGTTTGGCTCCCCCATCACCACGCTCTTCATGGAGGAGTTCATTGCGCTGGGTGCCAAGAAGTTCATCTCCATCGGAACGGCCGGCGGGCTTCAGAAGGACAGTCGAGTGGGAGACATCGTGGTCTGCAATCGAGCGATTCGAGACGAAGGCGTCTCACACCACTATCTGGCGCCGGGAAAGTTCGCTGAGCCGTCGCCGGAGCTGACCGGAGACCTTGGCGACGAGTTCGCAGAGCACGGCGTCGAGTACACCACGGGCTGCGCGTGGACCATTGATACTCCCTATCGAGAGACGCTTGAAGAGATTCGACAGTTCCGACGAGAGGGCGTCGCGTGTGTCGAGATGGAGGCGGCGGCGCTGTTCTCGGTCGCCCAGTGTCGTTCGGTGCAGGTGGCGAGCGCCTTTGTCATCAGCGACCTGCTGGTCGATGAGGTGTGGGTGCCCCAGATGCGCAGCGAGAAGACGGCTGCGGGTCTGCGCACAATCTATGAAGCGGCCGTGGCGGCCCTGCTCTCATAGCCCGTGATGGTCACTGGGCCGGATCTCGATGGCGTTGCCGCGACCCGAATCCTCAAGGCATTGCAAGAAGCTGCGGCCAGCGACGGCGCGGCGCGGACGGGCCTCGCTCAGTACGACGAAGACCGACCAATGTGATGGTCGTTGGTCTCGCCCTCATCCTCGGCCGGCCGGCTCCCGACGTCTTCATGATGCTCACCGAACGCCGAGGCTGGTCCATCACAGACGCAGAGACCTGGCCAGTCGAGGTGTCCAAACGCCGCCATCGACAACTGTTCGTCGTAGTCGCCGCTGCTCGCCGAGTGAACGAGCGACTCACACGACGATCGGGGTGAAGTCGCCTTCCCAAGAGAGCTCAGCCGCACGGCGGGCGACCTTCTTCCAGCTGAGCCGCGCCCGGCCGTCGAGCGATCGCTCCCTTCGGAGATCTCGGCCGAACGGGTGCTGCGCTTCGACGATCGGCCACAGCCACGCACGTTGAGGGTTCATCGACAACCGACTCGCACTCGTAACACGTGCACTTCCTTTGGTTCCTTGGATTCGAGGTCGGCTTTCGGAGCCGGAGCTTCGGACGCAAGCTCTGCCAGGCCGCCGCGCTTGAGGACGAGGCCGGCAACCACAGCCCCAGCTACGAAGATCAAGGCGGACCACAGAAACGTCGTCGTGTAGCTGTGAAGCACTGCGAGTTGGATGTTGGCTGGAGTCGGCACCCGACCAACCAAGTAGGACGCGGCAGCGCTTGCCGCCAGGGTGTTCAGCAGCGCCGTACCGATGGATCCTCCCACCTGTTGTGCGGTGTTGAGCGTGGCCGAACCCACACCCGCGTCCTTCGGCGCCAACCCCAGCGTGCCGGTACTGAAGGACGGAGCGACGCTCAACCCGAACCCGATTCCCAGCACGATCAGATAGGGAAGCACGTGGGAGACGTAGGAAGTGTGCAGCCCGACCAGGTGGAGTCCAAACAACGCTGCAGCGCACACCAGCAAACCGACCGGCACGATCGGCTTGGGTCCGAATCGCGGCAACAGTTTGCTGTTGGACACCTGGGAGGTCGCGGCCAACGCGGCCACCAAAGGGAGGAAGGCGATACCGGACTTGACGGGGCTGTACCCCAGCGTGCCCTGCAGGTAGTAGGTCAAGAACAAGAAGACACCGAAAATTCCGATACTGGCGAACAGCATCGCCAACATGGATCCGCCCCGCGTTCTGCTGAGCACGACCCGCGGCGGGAGCAAGGGATGCTCCGCCCTGGTCTCGTAGTAGGCGAACACCGCAAGCAGGAGCACTCCCGCCACGAGGAAGCCGATCGTGTAGGGATTGTGCCATGCAGTCGTTTCCGCGTGCGAGAAACCGAAGACGATCGAGAACAGCCCGCCGCCGACCATGAACAGACCGGGAAGGTCCAGGGGATCGTGGTCCGCGCCTGTGTCGTTTTTCAACCACAGCACGGAACCGACCGTGGCGATCGTCGCGAACACGAGATTGACGTAGAGGGTAAACCGCCACGACTCGTACGAGGTCAGGATCCCGCCGAGGAGGAGCCCCAGGGCGCCGCCCGCGCCGGCGATGGCTCCGTAGATCCCGAAGGCTCTCCCACGCTCACCGGGGTCAGTGAAAGTGGTGGTCAACAGGGCTAGCACCGAGGGGGCGAGCAGGGCCCCGAACGCACCTTGGACTGTTCGAGAGATGACGAGCATGGCGAAATTGACGGAAGCACCACCGACGGCTGAGGCCAGGGCAAAGCCGATCAAGCCAATCACCAGCGCACGCTTGCGTCCGATGATGTCCCCAATCCTGCCGCCGAGGAGGAGCAAGCTGCCGAAGGCAAGTGAGTACGCGGTCACGATCCACTGGCGATCAGCGTTGGAGAAGTGCAGATCGAGCTGAGCGGACGGGAGCGCGATGTTCACGATGGTGCCGTCGAGAATGACCATCAACTGGGCGATCCCCAGTACGCCCAGGATCCACCACCGCCGGTCGTAGTTGGCCCCATTGGCGGGGATCCCGTCCGCATGCTCCATCGTCATCAAAGTGGTCATTGGAACCTCCGTCTACGCGGTGGGGAGTTCTGTCGGCTTCGGTGTCGGATCGGACGTTTCGGTCGGCGCGCCGAGGCGCTCGCTCCTCCGTTCGTCCGACGTTCTGCTCACTGCTCGATCGCGGCTTCTCGTTTCTCGGGAACGCAGTCGTGATGTTCGATCGGCGGGTCGCACGTCAGACGTCAACGGCTCGGCTCCTTCCGGACGCCCCACGAACCGCTCTCTGACGAAGAGACGAAGGGAGGTTGCGGTCGAGCGGTCATCGCCCAATGCCGACACCGAGCCTCCTGGGTGACGCCGACGCCCTCGACTCCGGTCGTCTTTGACTTTCCATGTCAAGCGCAATGTATGACCGAGTACTTGTCGTGTCAAGGGTCAACGATTGCCCTGAAGCCCAGGTGGCGGCTAGTGGAGAATTCAGGGCTATACGGCCCCTCGTGCCTCCCGGTTCTCCGATGTCACTTGACGCGGTAAGGAAGTAGCTACCATTTGAGTGTGAGCGAAACCATCGGCGCCGGCACGGACCAGGCAACGGTCAAATGGCTCACGCCCGAAGAGCTGGACTCCTGGTTGTCGGTGGTGCGGCTCATGACCTGGCTTCCCTGGTCCATCGATCAGCAGCTCCAACATGACTCCGGCCTGGCGACGGTTGAATATCAGGTTCTCGCCTGCCTGTCGCAAAGCCCGCAACGCATGTTGAGGATGAGCTCCTTGGCCGTCGTGACCAACGCCTCGCTCTCCCGCCTGTCTCGTGTCGTCAAACGACTGGAGGATCGAGGCTTGGTCCGCCGTGAGCCTGACGCGGCCGACGGGCGATTCACCAACGCGATCCTCACCGAGAGCGGTTTCCGAACTCTCGAGGGCGCCGCTCCGGCCCACGTTGCGCATGTCCGTTCCCTCGTCATCGACGTCTTGACACCCGAGCAGCTACGACGATTAGGCGGGGCCGCAGAGCGCATCTTGTCGCGGATCGACACGTCCCCCATCACTTGAGAGCAGCGGCCCAAGCAAAATGTTCCTTGGTGATCGCGAACCCGTCCGATCGATAATTGCCCTGGCGGCCTAAGCCGTCAGGGGCCGCTCATCGCCACGATTGGGGCGTTGAGGTGCAGGGAACCGGTGGACCCGTAGAACCCTGCATCGCCGTAGCTGAAGATGCCCCCGTCGGACGCGACCAACCAATAGCCTCCACCGCTTGGCGACGCGGCCATACCGACGACGGGCTTGTTCAGGTGCGTGCCACCGGTCGAGCCGAAGAACTTGGCGTTGCCGTAGGAGAAGATGCCTCCGTCGGTGGCCACCAGCCAGTAGCCGGCACCGTTGCCTGTGGCCGCCATGCCGACGATCGGTTGGTTGAGGTGGATGCCGCCGGTCGAACCGAAGAACTTGGCGTCACCATAGGAGAAGATGCCTCCGTCGGACGCCACCAGCCAATAGCCCCCACCGTCTGGGGTTGCCGCCATGCCGACGATCGGTTGGTTGAGGTGTATGCCGCCGGTCGAGCCGAAGAACTTGGCGTCGCCGTAGGAGAAGATGCCTCCGTCGGACGCCACCAGCCAGTAGCCGGCACCGTCACTCGTGGCCGCCATGCCGACGATCGGGGCGTTGAGGTGCATGCCACCGGTTGAGCCGAAGAACTTGGCGTCACCGAAGGAGAAGATCCCTCCGTCTCGGGCCACGGTCCAATAGCCGCCGGCATCGGTCGTATTGGCGATACCCACAACCGGCTGGTTGATGTGGATGCCACCGGTCGAACCGCAGAAGGGCTGATTGCCGTAGGTGAAGACACCACCGTCGGTGGCGACGAAGCGATACCCGAAGGGAGTAGTCGTCGGTGCGTTGCACGGGACGACGAGACCGTTGCTCAGGTCGATCGGGGCGGTGTACATGTACCGCACCGCGTTGCAGGGCGGTACGTTGTTGGTGCACGGAGCCGACCACGCTGCGTACCCGAGCCACCAGCTGCCGTTGGCGTCCTGGAAGAGCGATCCACCCCCGGGCCCATAGGCCGTGCCGTAGGTGGTCAAGAACGGTGCTGCCGGCTGGGCGCACGGGCCGAGCGCTCCGGCACATGTGGCCAAGGCCTCGTTGTAGCTCGTGGAGGTGAAGTTCCCACCTGAGAAGAGAAGGTCATAGGAACCGCCCGCGAAGACCATCTGCGGGTCGTCCGTCGTGGTCTCCCAAGGAAGCTGCCCTGGTCGACGGTCAGCAGCACGGTGGGAGATCCGACGATTGCTGTTCCGCTGGCATTCAACTGCGCCGTCACAATCTGTGATGGCGCCGCGGACCCACCGCCGTCGTTGGTTTTCCACACCAGGTACGCCGCTCCGGTGGCGGGATCGATGAAGGGACTCGGGTCGAGCACGCCGACACCCGGTGTGCCGCAGGTGAGCGGGCCAGACGAGGAGTCGGTGAAGACCGGTGGGCTCAGCGTCGACGCCGTGGCCACCGAGATGCAGCTGAACCCGGAGTCCTCCCCATGCCCGCTCTGTGAGGCGTCGTAGAACATGACCCAATGCCCGCCGTAGAAGAAGACGCCCGGCGATGTCTGGGTGTTGGGAGCCTCCCAGGATGGCGGGCTCGGCAGTGCGCTCGAGCCCGTACCGCCCGTGTAGGGCTGCCACCCCGACGCGGGATTGGTCGAGGTGAGCGCCTGGATGTTGTTCCCGAGAGTTGTCCCCGTCGTGAACCCGTAGTACGTACCATTCGAATACAGCGGGTCTGGATCGCCGGCGTCGGCGGCGTAGGCCGGTGACGGGGACGGCGTGAAGATGACGTGCGACCGAGCAGCCGCGTGCGGGGCCGGTGCTGCGCTCGCTGCGCCGACCGCGGAAGAGATGGCCGCCACCACCCCGACGAACGCGAGGAGCAACGCTGACGGGATTCGCCAGCGAACGCCGGGCATGCACGGACTCGTTCGTCATGGACGCTGTGCGATTCATGGCGGAAGCGTAACCACGGTCAAGAGAGGTTGCGCTGGATTCCACAGCGCGTTCCCAGGTAGGGATTACGTCGGCAGACGCCATGCAGTTCCGAGGTCCTATGCGATCGAATCGGCGTGCCACCTGAGGGCGGAAAGGGACATCGGTAGTGGTCTCGATCGACGTCGCACCAGTGCCTCGACTTCCACGCGGCAACTCCGGCCCTACTCGCCGGTGAAGCGAAACTCCGCCTGCCAGGGACCGTCGGAAGTGACGACCTCCCAATAGCGTGTAGCGATGTTCTCGGGATCGAAGGCCGTGCCCGCAACGATCTGTCCCATGATCGTCAGTGTCGCCACGCGGATGCCGTCCGGCTCCAGGTCGGCTCCGAGCATGGTGGCCGCGGATCGGAGCGCTGCCTTGCCCAAGGAAATAGTCGCCAGGGCTGGGATCGGATAGTCCGCGAAGCCACCACCCGTCACGATGATGGTGCCCGAGCCAGCCGCCCGCATGGCCGGCGCGGCGACCTGCGCCACCACGATGGCGCCGATCACGTCGACCGTATAGGCCGTCTGAAGGTGCTCGGCGCTCGAGCCGAGGAGCGTGTCGGGCGCGCCCATGACGGCGTTGTAGATGATGAGCCCGGGCGCACCCTGCTCGTTGAAGACTTCAGACATGCGAGCGCGCAGACCTTCAGGGTCGCTGGCGTCTGCCGCGGCCGTGTCGATCCGGGCGCCGGTGTCAGCCAGGCTGTCCGCGAGCTCGCGCAGTCCATCCGTGCTGCGGGCCACCAGCGTCACTCGATAGCCATCACTGGCGAAGCGACGAGCCACGGCCATGCCGAGACCCGGCCCGGCTCCGACCAGCAGCAGGTGATGGTTGTCGATCGAGGAGCCGGAGTCATCGGGCATGAGCGTGCGACCTTTCGCATCGAATGTTCTGGGCGGTGCCCGTCACATTGCTTTTGCGAGCAACCTTGCCAGATGGCGGAATCCGGCGCTACAGCTCACCGAGGGATGCCCGACAGAGACTCCTGCCGGTCCTCAGAACATCGGAGTGGCCGACGCCGGCGCTGGACGCTCCCGCAGAAGACGAGCAGCCCGATACTCGTGACCGACCGTGAGATCCCGGTCCGACTTACGGTGGGCACCTGTCTGCCCAAAAGAACGACCGGCCAAATCGAGCCAGGCGCCTTCAGCCGTCGGCAGTTCTCCCAGTCGAGAAGAGGTCAACTCCTGAGGATCAACTGGCCGGCTGGGCAGAAATCGCGGCATCCCAAGTCTTGTGCCAGTGGCCGATGAGCGGCTCGCCGATTCCTCCGACCAATGATCGGGCGCCGCCTGTGTAGCCGCCTTGGCACGCTTCGGTGGCCGTGTAGTCCTCCTGATCGAGAATGCTCAGATTCACGCCCATCACCTCTTCGCACGCCGCGCGCCCTCGGCGTCCATCTCACCGGGGCGCCCTTCGATGAGGTGCAGAACGCTCTCGCCCGGATGGGCGCCAGGCGAAACCCGGTGCATGGAACCACCTTCCATGTGGTCCACCAAGACGGTGGCCGGATAGATGCAGGTGACCATGATCGTGTCAAGTCGTTCGGGCCAGTTCGCTTCGGGCACATCGGCGAACTTCTCGATGCCTTTGAACGGCACGCACATCCGACTGTGTGGTCCGAATGTGTCGACTGCACAGTTGTCCGAAAGGAACGGGAGCAGGCTGTCGCGGTGCAGAGAAGGAACGTGATACGCCTCGTTGTTGAGGTCGATCATCAGTTTCCAATTGGCAGCCTTGCGGAACATCCGCTCGGAGCCACTGCGATAGCGGTCGTATCCGAGCCATGCATATTCATCGGCAATCGGATCAAGAAACCCATGGACCTCGACGTCAGGTCGGAGGCCCACCACGACCAACCCGGCCTCAACGGCCACGGGAAGTCGCTGAAGCCCACGCTCGTCGACATCGAGTGCCGGAAAGCGATCACGGTTGGGGATGCCGACGAGCTTGCCTTGCAAATCGTATGTCCATCCGTGATACGGGCACGTGAGGCGACGGCCATTGCTGGCACCATCGCAGAGCATCATGCCCCGATGCGAGCACGCGTTCAGGAACGCGTACAGTTCCCCGTCTTGATGGCGGGTGACCAGTACGGGCACCCCCGCAACCTGACGGGCGATGATGTCCCCTGGTTCCGAGACGTCGCCCGCCCACGCGATCACTTGCGGAGTTCGTCGGAAGAGCACCTCTTGCTCCAATTCGAAGCGGCCGTGATCGGTGAAGACCGACCCGTCGCCCACAAACGTCGAACTCCCGAGGTCGGTCGTATCAGCCAGGATGTTGGCGATCATGCGGCGTCCGATTTCGATCATTTGCTTGGACGCCGAAGGCGATGCGGCGACGGTGTTCTCCTTGGGAGTGCTCACCGCTGGCCCCGAACCAAACGCCCCGGACGGGCACCGGTGTCGACACCGTCAACAAAGGTGACCACACCAGACTTGACGGTCGCCGCGTAACCCCTCGCTCGCTGAACGATTCGCGACCCGCCGGCGGGCAGGTCTCGCACGACCACCGGTTTTTCGAGCTGGAGCGCTTCGTAGTCGATGATGTTCACATCGGCCAGCATCCCGGCCTCGAGAGTGCCGCGATCGTGGAGACCATAGAGTCGGGCCGTGTCGCGGGTCTGCTTGCGAACAGCCAGCTCCAGCGGGAGGAGCCGGCCCCGTTGGCGATCACGGGTCCAGTGGGTGAGCATGAAGGTGGGGATGGATGCGTCGCAGATGACACCGCAATGCGCCCCGCCGTCGCCGAGGCCGTTCGCCGAACGAGGGTGCAAGAGCATCTGGCGGGCCGGTTCGAGATTCCCGTCGGCGTAGTTGAGGATCGGCACATATAAGAGCCCGGTTCCATCGTCCGCCAGGAGAGCGTCGTACGCGACTTCGAGGGGCATTCGACCCGTCGTCGCTGCCACCGCAGAGAGAGACTTCTCCGGGCCGGGCTCGTACTGAGGTGGATCCCCGAGCACAAACGTTCGGTCATAGGCAGCGGTGAGCCGGCTTGCTGTTTCCTCGTCGGGTTGCCACTCGAGTATTGCGCGACGAACCTCGGGGGTGCGCAGGGCGCTGACCAGCGCTGTGGGCGTGAGTCCTTGCGCCTTTAGATCTTGGTAGGCCGGGATGACGTCGAAAATGCAGTAGGTGGTGAAGTGCCCCGACAGCAGGCCCGTGGCACGCCCTGCCACCTGTGGCCATAGGTCGGCACCCTGGTCAACGGCAGCACTCGCCATATCCATAAGCTCTCGCCACAACTCGGGTTCCGCGTCGACCTGAACCAGAGCAAAGGTGACCGGCCGTCCGATTTTGGCAGACAGCCGGCGCATCCAATCGACCTCCTTCGCCGGGCTGACGACGTCCTCGCCAGCGACGCCAGCCGGCGCGAGCTCGAAGACACCAGCGCCTAGGTCACCGAGCGCCTCTCCGATGCCGAACAGCTCGTCTTCTGCCGTGTAAGTTCCCGGGACCGGTTCCCCATCGATGGCTCGATGGGCGATGGTGCGAGAAGTCGAGAAGCCCAATGCACCAGCGGCAATCGCGTCGCGGACTAGCTCACGCATCTCTTCGATGTCCTTGGGAGTGGCCGGCTCGTTCCGAGCTCCCCGCTCGCCCATGACATAAGCCCGCACCGGCCCATGAGCGATCTGGGTCCCGACGTCCACTGCCCACTGGCGATGATCGAGTGCGTCGAGGTATTCGGGGAACGACTCCCACTCCCAATCGATCCCCTCAGCAAGGGCGGAGCCTGGGATGTCCTCAACCCCTTCCATGAGCCCGATAAGCCATTCCTGTCGGTCGGGTCGGACTGGAGCGAAGCCGACGCCGCAGTTGCCCATGACGACGGTGGTGACCCCATGCAGAGCCGAGGGAGCGAGCAGATCGTCCCAAGTGGCCTGGCCGTCGTAGTGGGTGTGTATGTCGACCCATCCCGGCGTGACGAGGAGTCCCGTCGCGTCGAGAACCTGGCTCCCGTTCACCGGGAGGTCTGACCCGATCGCAACGATGCGGTCGTCCGCTATGGCGATGTCTCCTCGCATGGGAGGGGTACCCGTCCCGTCGACGATCGTTCCGTTTCGGATCAACAGATCGGACACACGCTGCTCCTTGCTTCCCTTGGCGGTGAGGACGGACCTGGTGGGCACGCCTGTGCGACGCCGTCGTAAGACAGATTCGCTTTTTGTCTCACCCAAGGTAACATCTGCCTATGGCAGTGACAACACCCGAGATCGACCTGCGCGATCGGCTGGTAGCGGCAACTGCTGCGCTGATCGACGAAGAAGGACCTTTAGCTGTCCGAGTGGACAAAATCGCGCGCCGTGCCGGGTGCTCACGGGCCACCGTGTATCGCTATGTGGCCGACAAGGACGAGCTGGTCCGCGAGGTGCTCGTTTCGCGCTCCGCTCAGATCGCTGCGCGTTTGGAGGCCGAGATTGACGAGGAAGGCGATCCAGCCGACTGGATCGTCAACGGGCTACTTGCTCACGCTGAAGCCATACGCGCCGAACCGTGGTTCCAAGCCCTCGATCGTCAAGGAGCGACTGCTGCCATCGCGCGAGTGGGTGGCGGGCCACAGGCGGTCGCTGGCCTCGCAGCGCCGATCGTGGCCCGATTCTTGAGACGCATCGCCGACCGTGGCGCGCTTCGCCCAGACATCACCATCACAGAGGCGACTGAATGGCTCGTTGACGTCCACGTCACCCTGCTCAGCCCGCTGTTTGCCGACCGCCCTTCGGAGCAGCGTGCTCGGGCACTCCACAATTTCGTCGCATATCCGCTTCTGGTCCACTGCCCGCCCGCTCATGCGGGTTGACCGGGTTTCCGAACAAGGTGCTACCGCGACAAAGGCCGGACTTTGCCCAGATCGGAGTGGTCGACGAGCAGGACCGTCCCTTCGGATTCGGTACTCGCAACTCCTCGAGTGAAGGGGAGTCGTTCGGCAGCTTGCCGCCACCCTCCGCATCGATCCACCACAATCGGACTTCGGGGAAATCCACGCACTCTCCAGACCACTGCGCAAGTCCCAGCGGTCTCGCTGCGCCTCGTCAGGTTGGGGCTGCCTCGCAGCCCGGAGGGTGCCAACCCGGGACGGAGAGTGAGTGCTTCCGATGGAGGCGTCGCCCGGCAATGCGCGGCAGAAATCGCGACAGAAACATTCCTGTCGCTCTCCAGATCAATTGATGTGGATCCCCGAGATCGCCCGGGCGATCACCAGCCGCTGCACCTCGGACGTCCCCTCGAAGATGGTGTAGATCTTCGAGTCCCGGTGCCACTGCTCCACCGGGTATTCCCGGACGTAGCCGTAGCCACCCAGGATCTGGATCGCCTGCTCGGTCACCCAGACCGCGTTCTCACCGGCGTAGAGCTTCGACATCGAACCCTCGCCGTTCTCGAACTTCTGGCCCGTCGAGGCCATGTTCGCCGCTCGATGCACCAGCAGCCGTGCCGCGTCAGTGTGCATCTTCATGTCGGCCAGCTTGAAGGCGATGGCCTGGTTCTCGATGATGGCCCGCCCGAACTGCTTGCGCTCCTTGGCGTAGCCCAGTGAGTACTCGTACGCCGCCCGGGCGATCCCCACGGCCTGCGCTCCCACAATCGGGCGGGAGGCCTCGAAGGTCGCCATGGCGGCCTGGGTCGAGGTCTTCTTGCCCTCCTTGGCCCGGGCCAAGCGCTCGTCGAGCTTCTCCTTGCCCCCGAGCAGGCAGCGCCCCGGCACCCGGCAGTCCTGCAGCACGACCTCGGCCGTGTGCGAGGCCCGGATGCCCATCTTCTTGAACTTCTGCCCCTGCGAGATCCCGGGTGTGCCCTCGGGTACCACGAAGCTGGCCTGGCCCCGGCTCCCGAGCGACGGGTCGACCGACAGCACGAGCACGTGCGTGTTGGCGATGCCGCCGTTGGTGATCCAGGTCTTGGTGCCGTTCAGTACCCACTCGTCCTTGGCCTCGTCGTAGACGGCGCGGGACTTCAATGACGAGACGTCGGAGCCGGCGTCGGGCTCGGACACGCCGAACGCCGCCAGCTTGATGTCGTCGGGCGTCCCGAAGCACTGCGGGATCCATTCGCCGATCTGCTCGGGCGTCCCGTTGGAGAAGATCCCGGCCACGGCCAGCGTCGAACCGAAGATGGCCAGCGCGATCCCGGCGTCGCCCCAGCTCATCTCTTCGTTGACGAGGCACATCATCAGCCCCGTCGGATCACTGAAGGCCTGGGCGATGAAGTCGAACGAGTACAGCCCGTTCTTCGCCGCCTCCTCGATAATCGGCCAGGGCGTCTCTTCGCGCTCGTCCCATTCGGGTCCGGCCGGCCGCACGACGTTCTCGGCGAACTCGTGGACCCACTTCTGAATCTGCAGCTGGTCCTCGTTGAGGGCCAGCGAGAAGTCGGACATGGTGCTCCTCCTTGGGCCGGCCCAACGTCATCCCAGGCCGGCGTCCGTCAGCATCAACAAACCATCCTCGGAGCGAGCCCCGACGCCACTGACGTGCGGGTCCCCAACCACTCCTCGGTTACTACACAGTAACCTTCACCCCACGCGTCCGTCCAGTCACCGCCGTGAAAGGAGCCCATCTTCCCCTGACCTGCACTTTCAATCTCCGACCCAGTCCCGAATGTTCGACTATCACCAGCCGCACGCCAGCGCTTTCCTACACTCCAACCCCATGTCCAGCCCGGCGCAATTCATCGGCCGAGCCGAGACCCGGCTCCGCCCCCACCTCGAAAACCGCCGTGTTCTCGAGGGATTGCGTCATATCCGTAAACTCCTCGAGCGCCACGGCGCCGACCGCCTCACCGTGCAGTTCGATGGATTCCGCCTGACCGGTGGCCTGGCCGACCGCACGCTCCTGCTCGCGGCCGCCGAGGGCGGGCGCGAATCCTTCACTCTGACGCTGTGGGCGGCCCTCACAGGACCCGGTGTCACCGCGCTCGATGTCGGCGCCCACATCGGGATCTTTTCCCTTGTCGCCGCCCGCGGCGTCGGCCCCACCGGTCGGGTCTGGGCGATCGAGCCGAACCCCCAGGCCTTTCACTACCTCGAGCACAACCTCCGGGCCAACGGGATCGAGAACGTCACCGCGCTCGAGACAGCTGCCGCCGACAGCAGTGGCCAGGCGGTGCTCAGTGTGCCCGCTGGCGACCGCACACAATCGACCGTGGTGAAAGTGGATCAGAGCCGCCCGATAGATTTCCAGGTCGGCGTGAGCACCGACCGGCTCGACGACCTGCTCGGCGACGTCGTTCTCGATGTGGTCAAGATCGATACTGAAGGCAGCGAGCCCTCGGTCCTCCGCGGGATGACCCGCCTCCTGCCGACTGTGCAGGCCCTGATCGTCGAGAGCAACGGTCCGCAGCTCAGGGCCGCAGGCTCCTCGCACCGTGATCTGGCGTCGAGCCTGCGCGCCGCCGGCTTCGACGTCTTCGTGATCGACGATGAGGCCGCGGCGCTCTGCGCCTATGCCGAGGGGACCAAGGTCGGTCGTTCCATCTTCAATCTCCTCGCCGTGCGTAGCGACACACCTGCCGCCGCCCTCGCCACGGTTGCCACCCTGCCGTCCTGACGGCCCGCCGTCCCGACGGCGCTCCTAGCGGTGAATGGCCGTCCCCGCCGAGGTGTCTTCGACCGTCCACCCCAGGGCGACCAGCTCCTCGCGCAGGGCGTCGGCCCGGGCGTAGTCCTTGGCCTGACGGGCCTCGTCGCGTTGGGCCACCAATTGGGCGGACGCCTCGTCGATCTCGCCGGACTCCCCCCGGAGGGACACACCGAGCGCCCCGACCAACACGGCCGCCGTGTGGGCCAGCGTCTGCGCCCACTCCTGGTCCCCGCCGTCGGCCGCCGAGTGCGCCGCACTGACGAGATCGAAGATCTCGGCGAGCGCACCCGGCGTGTCGAGGTCGTTGTTCATGTGCGCGCGGAATGCATCCAGCGCGCCGGGGTCGAGGTCGACCGCCGGCGCCTCGCCCTCGACCATGAAGCCCTCGGGCGTCTGCTCGAGCAAGCCGCCGACGGAGAAGCGTCGAGCCAGCGCGTCGAGTCGCCCCAACGCGCCCTCGGCGTCCGCCAGGGTCTCGGGCGTGACCTCAATCGGCGAGCGATAGTGCGCCCGCAAGACGAGCAACCGGTAGGCCCGGGCGTCGTGGCGGGCCAGAAGGTCGGGCAGGGTCGTGAAGTTGCCGAGTGACTTGGACATCTTGGTGCCCTCGACTTCGACCCAGCCGTTGTGCATCCAGTGCCGGGCGAACTCCTTGCCGTCGGCCACCGCCTGGGCCCGCTCGTTCTCGTGGTGCGGGAACCTGAGATCCTGCCCCCCGCCGTGCAGGTCGAAGCCTTCGCCGAGCAGGTCGAGTGACATGACCACGCATTCGGTGTGCCACCCCGGTCGGCCCTGACCCCAGGGCGAGGGCCAACTCGGCTCTCCCGTCTTGGCCTTCTTCCAGAGCGCAAAATCCAGAGGCGACCGCTTTTCCTCGTTGGCCTCCACCCGGGCGCCCGCCTGCAGGGACTCGAGGGGTTGCAGGGCCAAGAGTCCGTAGCTCGGCACCTTGCTCACCTCGAGGTACACGCCATCGGCCGTCTCGTAGGCCACACCCTTGGCCTCGAGCTCACTGACCAACTCCACCATCCGATCGATGTACTCGGTGGCGTGTGGGATGTCGTGCGGGCGCAGGTCGCCCAGCGCCTCCATCGACTCCCACCAGCTGGCCTCGAATTCCGCCGCCACGTCGGCCTCGGTCCGTCCCAACTCGTTCGCCCGTTTGATGATGTTGTCGTCCACGTCGGTGATGTTCGCCACGTGGTGCACCCGGAGCCCTTCGAAGCTGAGATAGCGGCGCAGGATGTCGAAGGTCAGGTTGGCCCGACCATGGCCGATGTGGGGCAGGTCGTACACGGTCGGGCCACAGACGTACATCGACAGCTGTCCCTCGATGCGCGGCTCCAATGGGCGCACAGTCCCTGTTGCGGTGTCGTGGAGGTGCAGCATCCAGGTACGGTAACGCGATCATGTCGACCCCCCCGAACGGCTCGCCCCGAGTGCCCGAGAAGCCCGTCCTCGACGGGCTGGAGGACCGCTGGTCCGCCACCTGGGAGGCGGACGGCACCTATCTCTTCGAGGCCGCGACCACCCGGCCGGACGTCTTCTCCATCGACACCCCGCCGCCGACCGTCTCGGGCTCGCTGCACATGGGCTCGGTCTTCGGCTACGTCCAGACGGACGCCATCGCCCGCTATCGGCGCATGCGGGGCTGGAACGTCTTCTACCCCATGGGATGGGACGACAACGGGCTCCCGACTGAGCGCCGGGTCCAGACCTACTACGGCGTGTCGTGCGACCCGTCGCTCCCGTACGACCCCGACTTCGTCCTGCCCGACGAGCCGGGGAAGGACGACATCCCCGTCAGCCGGCCCAACTTCATCGCGCTGTGCCACGACCTCACCTCGCAGGACGAGCAGATCTTCGAGGACCTGTGGCGCCGGGTCGGGCTCTCGGTGGACTGGACGCACACCTACGCCACCATCGACGACGACGCCCGCCGCACCGGCCAGCGCATGTTCCTGCGCAACCTGGCCCGGGGCGAGGCCTACATGTCCGAGGCGCCCACCATGTGGGACGTCGACTTCCAGACGGCGGTGGCCCAGGCCGAGATGGAGGACCGGGAGCGCAAGGGTGCCTACCACCGCCTGCGCTTCGACGACATCGAAATCGAGACGACCCGCCCCGAGCTGGTTGCCGCCTGCGTCGCCCTGGTCGCCCATCCGGACGACGAGCGCTACGTCGACCGGTTCGGGACCACGGTGCACACGCCGGTCTTCGGCGTCGAGGTGCCGGTGCTGGCCCACCGGCTGGCCGAGCCCGACAAGGGATCGGGCATCGCCATGATCTGCACCTTCGGCGACGTGACCGACGTGGTGTGGTGGCGCGAGCTCGACCTGCCCACCCGCTCGATCGTGACGCGCAACGGGCGCATCACTGAGAACCCACCCCCCGGCGTGCCCGACGGCGAGGCCTGGCGGGCCATCGCCGGTCGCAGCATCAACCAGGCCCAGCGGGCCATGGTCGAGCTCCTCACCG
Source organism: uncultured Acidimicrobiaceae bacterium (assembly GCA_963726855.1). Classification (GTDB taxonomy): domain Bacteria; phylum Actinomycetota; class Acidimicrobiia; order Acidimicrobiales; family RAAP-2; genus Bog-473. The sequence goes on along the minus strand of CAVSEB010000002.1, from coordinate 277,088 downwards.
CCTCGGGAGAGATGGTCGGCGAGCCACGGCCCATCACCCACCCGGTGAAGTTCTACGAGAAGGGCGACCGACCACTCGAGATCGTGACGAGCCGGCAGTGGTTCATCCGCAACGGCGGCCGCGACGAGGGGCTGCGCCAGGAGCTGCTGGCCCGGGCCACCGAAATCGACTGGCACCCCCCGTACATGAAGGTCCGCTACGACGATTGGGTGAACGGGCTCAACGGCGACTGGCTGATCAGCCGGCAGCGTTTCTTCGGCGTGCCCTTCCCCGTCTGGTACCCGGTCGGACCCGACGGCGAGCCCGATCACGCGTCGCCCATCGTGCCCGCCGAGTCCCGCCTCCCCGTCGACCCGACCACCGACGCGCCCGAGGGCTACACCGAGGACCAGCGCGGCAAGCCGGGCGGCTTCCTCGGCGACCCCGACGTCATGGACACCTGGGCCACGTCGTCGGTCACTCCCCAGATCGCCTGCGGATGGGTGGACAAGCCCGACCTCTTCTCCGCCACCTTCCCGATGGACCTGCGGCCCCAGGGCCCCGAGATCATCCGGACTTGGCTGTTCTCGACCTTGCTGCGCTCGCACCTGGAGCACCACACCGTGCCGTGGAAGCACACCACCATCAACGGCTGGATCCTCGACCCCGATCGGAAGAAGATGTCGAAGTCCCGGGGCAACGTGGTCACGCCCACCGAGATGCTCGAGCAGTACGGCTCGGACGCCGTGCGCTACTGGGCCTGCAACGGCCGGCCGGGGACGGACACCGCGCTCGACGAGGGAGTCATGAAGATCGGGCGACGCCTCGCCATCAAAATGCTCAACGCGTCGAAGTTCGCGCTGGGCCGCTTCGGTGACGAGCCCGCCCCGAGCCTCGACGCCGTGCACGAGGCGCTCGACGTCGCCCTGCTCGCCCAGCTAGCCCGCCTGATCGACGCGGCCACGGCGGCCCACGAGGCCTTCGACTACGCCCGCGCCCTCGAGGTCACCGAGGGCTTCTTCTGGTCCTTCTGCGACGACTACGTCGAGCTGGTCAAGACCCGCGCCTACGGCGACGACACCAAGGCCGGCGCGGACTCGGCCCGGGCCACCCTGGCTCTGGCCCTGTCCACGCTGCACCGCCTCTTTGCCCCGTTCCTGCCTTTCGTGACCGAGGAGGTCTGGAGCTGGTGGCAGGACGGTTCGGTCCACCGGGCTCCGTGGCCCCACGTGAGCGAGGTCGGCCCGCACGCCGGCGCCGAGCCCCACGTGCTCGACGTGGCCACCCGGGTATTGAGCGCGGTGCGTCGGGCCAAGACGGACAACAAGCTCTCGATGAAGGCCCGGGTGGCACAGGTCACCGTCTACGGCCCACCCGAGGTCCTCGAGGCCGTCTTTTTGGCCCAAGGCGACCTGATCGACGCGGGCGGGATCGACAACTTGGTCACCGTCGAAGACCCGACTGTGCGCGTCGAGGTCGAGCTGGCCGACAAGGCCGGCTGACTCACCGCGCGGCGTCGGGCCGGCCCTCTACCCCTTCGGGTCCGTGAGTTGCGGTTGCACATCCACCCCTTGCAGGGGTCCGGCGGCTCCGGCGCGGTGCGCCGTCACGGCGGCCTCGAGGAAGTCGGCCACCCCCGACGTGGTGGCCAGGCAGCGCAAGGAAGCCAGGACGTCGAAGGCGTGCTGGGCCAGGGGCAACTCGGCGTAGGCGACAGGCTGGCGGGACACGGCGCGCAGGCGCTCGACGAAGGTGCGGGCGACCTGGACCGGGACCAGCGTGTCGTTCACGCCCTGGAACACGTAGAAGGGCGGAGCGCCGGCGTGCACCCGCTCGGTGGGCGAGGCGGCCTCGAATATCTCCGGATGCTCGGCGATCGACGTCTTCATGACGGTCTTCTCGAGCAGCTCGAGCAGGCCTGGGCCATAGGCACCCGAGCCCTCGGGCGAGCCCGTCATGTCCATCACCCCGTAGAAGGGCGCGGCCGCTTGGACCGATGTGTCGACCTCCTCGAAGCCAGGCTGGAAGGCGGGATCGCCGGCCGTCAGGGCGTGCAGCGCGCTCAGGTGCCCGCCGGCCGAGCCCCCGCTGATGGCGACGAAGCTCGGGTCGCCGCCGTACTCGGCGATGTGCTCCTTGACCCAGGCCACGGCCTTCTTGACGTCGACGATGTGATCGGGCCAGGTCGCCTTCGGGCTCAGGCGGTAGTTGATCGACACGCAGACCCAGCCCCGGGCGACGAGCTCGAACATCATCGGCTTGCCCTGCTCGCGCTTGTCCCCGATCATCCACGCGCCCCCGTGGACGTACACGATCACCGGGGCGGGGGGTCGGTCGGGGTCGGGCGGGAGGAGGCGGGACCGGTAGATATCGAGGCGGTGGCGTGCGATGCCGTCGCCCGCGTAGTCGATGTTGCGGACAACCCTGACCGCCCGGTTCTTGATCGGGATGGCCCTGGTCAGGCGCCACCAGCGGCCCCAGACGGGGGCGGTGGGCTGGTCGGGGACGGGGAAGTGCATCGGGTCGCGGACCTCGTCGAGGGACGCGGCGACCACACGGGCGGCCCGGTGGCCGGCGACGCCGAGGCCGACGAGGCCGATCCAACCGACGACGGCCAGGGCGAGGCCGAGGTCGCCGGCCCAGTTGCTGAGCGCCCCGGCCCAGATGAAGAGCGCGGTGGCGATCGCCTGCCACACGATGTTCTGGAAGGCCAACTCGCCGGCGATCCAGGCCGTCGTGAAGGAGAGGACGGTGCCCGGCTCCCGCTTGATGGGGCGGTAGGCCATGAGGACAGCGAAGCAACCGACCACGGTGACGGCGAGGAAGGCGTACGGCACGAGGTCCATCATCGCCGATCGCCCGGACGGGTGGGGCCGACGGACGGATGAGGCCACGAACGGGCTGGCAGCCGGCGGAGCCGGTCGCCCAGGTCGAGTCGACAATTAGCGCCAGACAAGCGTTGGCGCGAGGTTATGAAGGGAACGAACACAGCCGGTCCAGGACCAGCGCCGGGCCCAAGGAGTGCCATGTCCCCCGAACGTCTCACCGGGCTCGATGCGAGCTTCCTCTACATGGAGACACCCACCCTCCACATGCACGTTGCCATCGTGGCCGTGTTCGATCCCTCGACCGTGCCGGGCGGCTACTCGTACCGCCGCATCCGCCAGCTCCTCAACGACCGGATCCCCCAGGTCCCGGTGTTCCAGCGCCGGCTCGTCGAGGTGCCCATGCGACTGGGCTTCCCGGTCTGGGTGGACGACCCCGAGTTCGACATCGACAACCACCTGCGGCGGGCGGCGCTGCCCTCGCCGGGCGGCATGCGTGAGCTGGCCGACTTCGCCGGCGACGTCATCAGCCGTCAGCTCCACCGGGACCGCCCGCTCTGGGAGATGTGGATCGTCGAAGGGCTCGAGGACGGGAAGATCGCCCTGGTCGTCAAAATGCACCACAGCACCATCGACGGCGTCTCGGGCGCCGAGTTGCTGGGTGTGCTCTTCGACCTCGAGCCCGAACCGCCCGAGGCGGCGCACCTGACCGAACGCCAACTCGACTCGCGCATCCCCTCGGGCTTCGAGTTGGTGTCCCAGGCGATGATCTCGAGCCTGGTGGCACCCTTCGAAGTGGGTCGCATGATGTTGCGCACCACGCGGAGCCTCTTCGGGATCCGGGCCATCCGGCGCAGCGAGCCGGCGGGGAAGGCGGCGCTGCCGCTGACGGCGCCGCGGACCTCGATCAACGTGGCCGTGCACGCCCGGCGCCGGGTGGCCTTCGCCGCGGTGAGCCTGGACGACGTCAAACGCCTGAAGAACAAGATGGGCACGACCGTCAACGACGTGGTGCTGGCCATCTGCGCGGGGGCGTTGCGCAGCTACCTGCTGGCCGGCGACGAGCTGCCCGAGATCCCGCTCGTGTCGGTCGTCCCGGTCTCGGTGACGCCGGACGTGGCCGAACTCAAGGGGTCCAACAAGGTCTCGGCCATGTTCGTGGCGCTGCCCTGCCAGCTGGAGGACCCGCTCGAGCGGTTGCAGGTGATCCACGACGGCACGAAGGGGGCCAAGGAAGAGCACAAGGCGCTGGGAGCGACGACGCTGCAGAACTGGGCCGAACATGCGACGCCGAATTTGTTTGCGGTCGCCGCCCGTCTCTACACCGGGATGAAACTGGCGGACCGACATCGGCCCGTGGCCAACCTGGTCATCTCGAACGTGCCGGGCCCTGCCTTTCCCCTCTATCTCGGGGGGAGCCAGATGCTCGGCATGTTCCCGCTAGGCCCGGTCATGGACGGCATGGGTCTGAACATCACGATCATGAGCTACCGAGGGGTCCTGTATTGGGGCTTCGCCTCGGACGCCCGGGCGGTGCCTCGGCTGTGGGACGTGGCGGCGGCGGTGCCGCACGCGCTGAACGAGCTGCTCTCGGCGGCGGGTTTGGAGCCCGAGCCCTTCGACGTGCCCTTGCACCTGGGGCCGGGCATGCCCGAGAACGCCAACTGGCTGCGGACGACCGGGACCGGGGCGGGGGCGGACGGTGCAGATGCCGGGACGGGGCCCGTCGGTGCCGATGCGGGGACGGGGCCTGTCGGGCCGGAGGAGGCCGGTAGCGTAAGCGCATGACCGTACGGGTACGCGAACTGGGACACATCGTCCTCTACGTGCGCGACGTCCAGCGCTCGGCAGCCTTCTACCGCGACGTGCTCGGCTGGCGCCAGATCCTGCCCGACCCCTCGGACGCGGCGTCCGGAGCCTCCATGGTGGCTGCCTTCTCGTCGGGGCGGACACACCACGAACTGCTGCTGATCCAGGTGGGCGAGGATGCTGCACCGGTTCCGCCGGGCCGCCGCATTGGCATGTACCACTTCGGCCTCAACGTTGGCGAGACGGACGACGACCTGCGCGAGGCAATGGCTGCCGTGGTGGACGCGGGCGGCACCGTGGTGGGCGCCTCCGACCACACTGTGACCCACAGCCTCTACATCCTCGACCCGGACGGCAACGAGATCGAGCTCTACGTGGACGTTCCCGGGGTGGACTGGCAGTCCGACCCGGCGCTGGTGGCGGCGCCGATCCGGCCGCTGCGGCTCTGAGCGGCGTCGACCCCGGCCCCCGTCCAACTTTCCGACTGCTCAACCGCTCGACTGCTTCGACTGCTCGTGGCCAGGGAGGAAAGTTCGTGACGACGGTGTTGCGCGCCGACGAGGATGGTGCCGTCGAGGCTGCGTGCGCTGTCCTCGACCAGGGCGGCCTCGTGGTCGTGCCGACCGACACGGTCTACGGGTTGGCCGCGCGTCCGACGGACTCAGAGGCCGTGCGTGCGGTGTATCGAGCCAAGGGACGTCCCGAGGGGATGCACCTGCCCGTCTTGGCCTCCGACGTCGACCAGGTACGTGCGTTGGGCGTGGCCTACGGTCCGGCGGCGCAGGAGTTGGCCGGGCGCTGGTGGCCCGGGCCGCTGACCATGGCCTTCTCCTTCGAGGCGGGATCCCGCCGGCCGGAGTGGCTGAAAGAGCGGGACGAGGTGGCGGTGCGCATCCCTGACCATCCGTTTCTCCGTTCGCTCCTCGCGCAGACCGGCGTGCTCGTCGTGACCAGCGCCAACCCGCACGGCCTGCCGACGCCGCTGACGGCCGGGGACGTGGCGGGCGGGCTCGGGTCGTTCGTCGATGTGATCCTCGACGGCGGACCGCTGACCGAGGTCCCCTCCACGCTCGTCAACGTCTCGGGGATCACTGCCGTAGTCGAGCGTGAAGGCGTCATTCCTGCGCACGAGATCGCCGCTGCGCTCGCGGGGGTGCGATGAGCCGCGCCGCGCACCCCGGGTCTGGCCGACTGCTCCTCGCGCTCGAGACGTCGTGCGACGAGACGGCGGCGGCCGTGGTCGACGAGAACCTCGAGGTTCGCTCGTCCGTGGTGGCCAGTCAGATCGACCTGCACGCCTCGTTCGGCGGGGTCGTTCCCGAGCTGGCGAGCCGGGCGCATACCGAGACCATCACGGCGATCGTGCAGCGGGCGCTCGAGGAGGCGGGAGTCACCCGTGGTTCCGAGCTGGCCGGTGTGGCGGTGACGTGCGGACCGGGCCTCGTGGGCGCCCTCCTGGTCGGGATTGCGACGGCGAAGTCACTGGGCCTCGGTTGGGGTATCCCTGTCGTCGGGGTGAACCATCTCGAGGGCCACCTGGCCAGCGTCTACCTGGCCGACCGGGAGGTGCCGTTCCCCCAGACTGCCCTGTTGGTATCCGGCGGGCACTGCATGCTGACCCGGGCCAGCGCGCCAGGGCAGTACACGCTTCTGGGCGAGACCGTCGACGACTCGATCGGGGAGGCGTACGACAAGGTGGCCCGCTTCCTCGGGCTCGGCTACCCGGGCGGCCCGATCCTTGATCGCATGGCCGGGGAAGACGGAGCAGCCGACACCCTCGGGTTCCCCCGCCCGATGCTCGATCAGGGCTATGCCTTCTCGTTCTCGGGTCTGAAGACCGCGGTGGTCAACTACGTCCGGGGCAATCCCGACTTCGACGTCCAGGAAGTGGCAGCGTCCTTCGTGGCCGCCTGCATGGACGTTCTGATCGCCAAGTTGCGAAGGGCTCTCGAGGAGTATCTCGATCCGGCTTTGGCCATCGTGGGCGGTGTTGCGGCCAGTCCGGTCTTGCGGGCTCGGGCCCAGAGGCTGGCCGACGAGTTCGGCACGCGCCTGCTCATTCCGCCGCAGTCGATGGCCACGGACAATGCGGCGATGATCGGTGTGGCCGGGTGGCAGAAGCTGGCGGCGGACGGACCGACCGACCCGGCGTTCGGGCCCGAACCGGACCTGCGGCTGCAGTTCAACTGACCGGCGGCGGGAGCGACTGCGCCCTTCCTCCCTCGACGTCCGTCGGGTGGTGCGGGACTCAAGAGCGGAGACCGGGGGGACCGAGGCGGTTAGGACGCCGCTGCGAGGCGGCGGCGACGACGACGCTCGGCCCGCGACCCGAACAGATGCGAACCGACGTCAAGCAGGACGCCACACGCGACGATGATCCACCCGAACGCGTCGACGCCCTTTACGGGCGCGTACACGAGCGCGTAGAAGAGCGTCGTGTAGGGCAAGAAGATGAAACCGATGATGCCTTCCCAGCCAGATCTGAATGCAATGGTCAGTCGATCGGTGAACAGCCAGACGAGGAAGAGGGCGAAACGAGCCGAGAAGGCGGCGATGAGCGCGAAGATGCAGCCCATGGCTCAGACCGGAAGTCCGCCGGTGGCGGCGTTGGTCGATCCGGTGTCCTTGTAGGAGGCAATGGTCCGCTCGGCGATGCGCATCTGGTGGATCTCGTCCGCACCGTCGGCGAATCGCGCCCATCGAGCATGTTGGAGCATGTTGGCGAGAGGCGTGTCCGTGGAATAGCCGAGCGCTCCGTGCACCTGTATGGAACGATCGATGATGCGATTGAGGCTGTTGGCCACGAAGTGCTTTGCCATTGAGACTTCGGTACGAAAGTCGTCACCCCGGTCGATCTTGTAGGCGGCGTGCAACACCATGAGCTTGCACTGGTACAGCTCCATGGCCGAGTCTGCGATCAACCACTGCACGCCCTGCTTCTCGGCCAGGAGTGATCCGTGGGAATACCGATGAAGTGCACGGTCGACCATCATGTCCAGGGCGGTCTCCGCCTGAGCGATCCAGCGCATGCAGTGCGCGAGACGGGCCGGCCCCAAGCGGTACTGACCCAGGCGATGTCCGTTCCCCCGACCACCCAAAATCTGTGAATCGTGGAGCCGAAGATCCTCAATAAGGATTTCGGAATGACCGGTCGAACCGTGCATGGTCTCGACTTCGCGCACGTCGTTCCAACCTTGAGCGGGCAGATCGACAAGAAAGGCGGTGTTGGCACCTCGAGAGCCGGGCGGCACATCTGGTTCAGTGCGAGCGATCAAAATGGCGAATTGGGCCCGTCGGGCATTGGAGATGAACCACTTGTGGCCATTGATGATCCACTCGTCTCCATCCTTCTCGGCCGAGGTCTGGATCAGCGTGGGATCCGAGCCGGCGACCTCGGGTTCGGTCATCGCGAAACACGACATGGCCGTGCCCTCACAAAGACGTCGGAGGTAGTTTTGCTTCTGCTCGTCGGTGCCCCAGTGGAGCAAGGTGTGCATGTTGCCCTCATCGGGAGCCATGCAATTCAGGATCCATGGGCCCAGACGGGTCTTGCCCGCCTCCGCCTGCACCATGGCCAACTCCACGTGACCCAGACCCATGCCACCCCACTCCTCGGGCATGTGAGGCAGCCAGAGTCCTTCCTTCTTGGCCTGCTCGCGCAGCTCGAGGATCGTCACGAGGTACTCGTGACGGGACGTCACCCGGGACTCGTCGTCGAAGCCCTTGATCCGCGGCTGCACGGTCTCCCGGATGAACGTGCGAACTCGGCTCCGGATCTCTTCGTGTTCCGGAGCCAGCGTGAAGTCGATAGCCACGTGCACCTCCAATGGTGTGGAGACGGACAGCCGACCCGATGGCCCTGACTGGTCAACCGGTCAGCCGCGGTCAGGTCAGTACAGGCCTACCACGTTGCCGTCCTCATCGATGTCGATCTGCTCTGCGGCCGGGTGGCGCGAGAGACCGGGCATCGTCCGCATGTCGCCACTGACGAGGTACACGAAGCCTGCACCCACGTTGGCCCTGGCCTCACGGACCGGAAGGCGCCAGCCATGGGGTGCTCCCTTGAGTCCCGGATCGGACGAAAGAGAGAGATGCGTCTTGGCGATACAGACCGGCAGTCGGCCAAATCCGGCGCGTTCGTACGTTTCGAGCTGGCGGGATGCTGCCGGCAGGAAGTCGACACCATCGGCCCCGTAGATCTCCGTGGCAATGATCTCCACCTTCTGGCGCAAGGTGGCATCGTCGTCATAGAGCAACCGGAAATGGCTTGGCTCCTCGCACGCCTCGACGATCGCCTCGGCGAGCTCGACCGCGCCCTTGCCCCCCTCGGTGAAGTGCCGGCACACGGCCGAGCGTGCGCCGACCGATGCCGCAATCTCACGGATGGCGGCGTGTTCGGACGGATAATCGCCGTCAAAGGCATTGATGGCGACCACGGGGACGACGCCGTGTCTGCGCACGATGGCCAGGTGGGCCAGAAGATTTGCCGCACCCAACAGCACCTCATCTGGGTTCTCTTGCAGCATGGCCTCCGGCAGCGGCCGGCCGGCAACGACTTTGTGCCGTCCCGAATGCAGTTTCAGGGCTCGCACCGTCGTGACGACCACTGCGGCATCCGGTATCAAGCCGGAGGTCCGGCACTTGATATTGAAGAAGCGCTCCGCGCCCATGTCAGCGCCGAACCCGGCTTCGGTGACGAGGTACTCACCGCCGTGGATGCCGATCAGATCCGCCACGATCGACGAGTTTCCATGGGCGATGTTGCCGAACGGTCCGGCGTGGACGAGAACGGGGGTGTGCTCGAGGGTCTGCAGCAGGTTCGGTTTGATGGCGTCGCGCATGATGACCGTCATGGCCCCCGCCGCTCTCAGTTGCTCGGACGTCACGGGCTCGCCCTCGGGGGTGTAGCCGACGACGATTCGTCCCAGGCGCTCGCGGAGATCCCTCAACGATGTGGCCAGAGCGAGGACGGCCATCACCTCCGACGCGGCGGTGATGTCGAAGCCTGTCTCCCTTGGCGTCCCGTCCTCTCGCGAACCGAGGCCGCTGACGATGTTGCGAAGCGAACGATCGTTGACGTCGAGAACCCGCTTCCAGGTAATCGCCGCAGGATCGAGCCCACGTTCGTTGCCGTTGTAGAGGTGGTTGTCGACCATCGCGGCGAGGAGGTTGTTTGCAGCCGTCACTGCGTGGAGGTCGCCCGTCAAGTGGAGGTTCAGATTCTCGAACGGGACGACCTGGCTGTACCCGCCGCCGGCAGCACCGCCTTTGATGCCGAACGTGGGACCCATCGACGCCTGTCGGATGGCGATCGTGGCCTGACGCCCGATACAGGCCAGCGCCTGGCCGAGTCCTATCGTCGTGGTTGTCTTCCCTTCCCCAAGAGGCGTCGGGGTGATGGCAGTGACGACCACGTACTTGGCCTTGGGACGGCCTGCCAATGCGGAAACAGCGTCCAGATTCACCTTGGCGACGTTGCCGTACGGCTCGAGAAGCTCTGATCCGATCCCCATCTGTTCCGCTACCTCGGCAATCGGCAGCAGCGACGCGCGGCGGGCGATCTCGATGGCCGGAGGCACGGGCATGGTCCGGGATCATGCCAGACGAAGACTGACTCTGCGGCTGCCGGCAGGGTCTCGCTCGCCTCCGCGGCGGGCAGAACCAAGGGGTACCGTGGGGGGAGACTGAGGTCGACCCAGACCGCGAACGAAGCTGAGGTGCCATGTCCAAGGCAGACGGAGTCTTCATCTACATCGGGACCTACGCCAGCGAGGTCGATGCCCGCACGGACTACGACCTGGTCAAAGGGCTTCACTCGCAGGGAGCGGTCGGAACCTACGACGCCGCCGTGATCACCAAAGGCGACGACGGGAGAGTCCACGTGAACAAGGACGAGACCTCGACTCGACACGGCGCTTGGGGCGGCGCCGGTGTGGGAGCACTCATCGGAATCCTCTTCCCGCCATCGATCATCGGTACGGCCATCGTCGGTGCCGCCGTCGGAGGAGTGAGCGGGCATCTCTGGAAGGGGATGTCTCGCGCCGACGTCAAGGAATTCGGCGACATGATCGATGCCGGTGAAGCGGCACTGGTGATCGTGGGCGAGACCAAGATTGAGGCCTACCTCGAGAAGCTCGAACTCAAGGCGACCAAACGAGCCACCAAGGAACTCGAGCTCGACAAGGGCAAGATCGACGAGGCCGTACGGGCGGCCGCCAAATCCGTCTCGTAAGAGCTGCGGCGACTATCGCCGGTTCACGAAGCAAAGTCGGAGACGGGAACTAGCGTGACGTGATCAGTCGCCCGCGTGCCCATCACTCAACCAATGATCGCTCTTCGCATCCTGTCCTTCGTGGCCGGAATTGCGGTGGCGCTTGCCGTTCTCGGATCCGCGGTGAAGACCGTGGTCTTGCCCCAGGAGGGTTCGCCGCGGTTGGCGCAGGGCAGTGTTTGCGGCCGTCTACCGGATACTCGTGCCGCGCTGGAGCAGCGAGGAACGCACCCAGCGGCTCCGACGGATGTATGCACCGGTGGCGTTGGTGACCTTGCCGCTGGCGTGGATGATCTTCATGGTTGTCGCCTTCACCCTGATCTTCTGGGGCACCGGAAGTCTGGTCTGGCAGAAGGCATTCGAGGACAGTGGTTCGTCCCTCACGACCCTCGGATTCAGTGAGCCGGACACGACAAGCCGGATCTGGCTGGCCTTCATCGAGGCCACGATCGGCCTCGGACTTGTCGCCCTGCTGATCAGCTATCTGCCCACCATCCTTTCGGCGTACAGCGCGCGGGAAAAGGGTGTCGTACGGATCCGCCCTATTGCCGGGTCGCCTCCTTCGTCAGTCGATCTCCTGGTTACCCTGCACCAGATCGGTGCGCTCGAGGGTCAAGACTTCTGGCTCAACCAGTCCGATTGGATCCTCGATCTCGAGCAGACCCACTCGACGTTCCCGATGCTGTCGTACTTCCCGGAGACGCATCGAGGCCACTCGTGGGTGGCCACCGCCGGCACGCTCCTCGATGCCGCAGCACTGATCGTCTCGGCGTCTCCGCGGAACGACGGAGAGCACTTCTCAGACCTCGAGAAGGGACCGATGATGGTGCTCGTCTACGGGATGCCCGCCTTCATACGGGTTGCCCGCTCCGCGGGCATCCCACTGCCCGAACCGACGCGCTTCGAGGACGTGCGGCCGCATCTCGGCGAACCACCTCCATCCGATCGCGATCGACCAGGAGGAGTACTCGGCGCGCCCGAACCATGCTGGACCCGATCCTGGGCGACGACGCCCTGAGTGCCGATGAAGCCTGGCCGCACTTCGTCGTGGATGCGCTCCGCCTACGAACCCGCACTCCGGGCCTTGGCCGGCCTGACCAAGGCCTCACCGGCGCCCTGGACTACCGACCGTCCGGCCGTCGTCGGACGACCGCGTTTCTTGCGCCGACGGCCGCTGAGCGTGGACTGGTCCTTGCCGGTCGATTCCGCGACCGTCCCTGCCAGCTGACCGCTACAGGTGGCTGAAGCCGCCCGACTCTTCCTTGGTCATCGGAAACCATCGCTGGATGCTTTCCGAAGTGGGCGATGGAGTCCTTGAAATCGTTCAGCAGGCACCCGGCCAGGTCCCGGCTGACGCCCTGACGCACGAGGATGCGCTGGACGGCGACGTCGGAGACCGCGCCGGTCAGCGGATAGGCCGGCACCTGCCAGCCCTTGACCCTGAGCCGGTCGGCGAGGTCGTACAAGGTGTACCCGGGGTCCTCGCCCTCCTTGATTCTCCACGCCACCGAGGGAATGCCGCTCTCCGGGTCGGAGTCGCAGAGGAGCTCGAAAGGTCCGAGCTTGACGATCTCACGAGCAAGGAACTTCCCGGTGTTGTAACAGGCATCGTGGACGTTTCGATACCCGTCGCGGCCGAGCCGGACGAAGTTGTAGTACTGGGCGACGATTTGGCCCGCCGGTCGGGAAAAGTTGATCTGGAACACGGGCATGTCGCCACCCAGATACGTGACGTGGAAGATCAGGTCGTCAGGCAACTCGTGAAGCGTCCCGCCACAGAACCCAGCCCACCCCGAGCGGGGCCAATCCGAACTTGTGCCCCGACGTGGAGATCGACTTGACCCTGGGCACCCGGAAATCCCACTTGATGTCGGGTGCGCAGAACGGAGCGAGAAAGGCTCCGCTCGCTCCGTCGACGTGGATGTCGACGTCCAACCCCTTCTCCTGCCTGGAGCTGGTCCAAGGCGTCGGAGAGCTCCAGAACGGGCTCGTAGGAGCCGGTGTAGGTCACTCCGAAGGTCGGCACCACCATGATGGTGTTCTCGTCGACCCGCTCCAGCATCTGTTCGACGTCCATGGCAGTACCGGCCGGGAGCCATCGGAACCTCGCGCATTTCGACGTCCCAGTACCGGGCGAACTTGTGCCAGACCACCTGTACCGGACCGCACACCATGTTGGGAGAGTCGATCGACTTTCCCTCGGCGCGTCGCTTGGCCCGCCAGCGCCATTTGGCGGCCATTCCGCCGAGCATGCACGCTTCCGACGATCCGATGGCCGAGCAACCCACCGCGGCAAGCGAGCCCGGAGCGTTCCAGAGATCTGCGAGCATCTGCACGCAACGGCGTTCAAGTTCCGCCGTCTGGGGATACTCGTCCTTGTCGATGAGGTTCTTGTCGATGGAGATGTCCATGAGGCGATGAACCTCAGGCTCCTCCCACGTCTGACAGAACGTCGCCAGGTTCTGGCGGGCGTTGCCGTCCAAGAGGAGCTCGTCCGAGATGGCCTGGAACACCTCATCCGGGCGCATCTCCCTGGTCGGGAAATCCTTCGACGGCAGTGTGGACAGCAGATCCCGGTCTGCATAGACCGAATCGAGCATTCCCTCGCGCACCGTCTCCCGCTTGTGCAATGGCATCGCACGACCCTCCTGGCTCGGTTCGGCCCTTACGTCGAACCGTACCGGTCCGCTCAGACGGGCGCGACCGTAGCCGCGTCCATCATGAGCGTGGGCCTCGGTGCCGGGGCGACCAAACCCCGGCTCGCCCTGCTCAGCTTGCGAGAAGCTGCAGCCGAGCCTTGTCCGCCCGCTGGTGCGTCATGACGCGGCGGCGAGGTGCCGGACGGGTGATCACGGGTGCGGTGCGAACACTCTCGGTGCGGTCAGCCAGCTTCGAGCGCAGCTGCCGCAGCGCCTTCGTGTGGATCTGGCACACCCGACTCTCGGTCACCCCGAGGAACTCACCGATCTCGGTGAGGGTCAGTCCGTCGTAGTAGTACATCATCAAGACGGTCCGCTCCCGATCGGGCATACCGTCGACGGCGGCCACGAGTGCCTCCTTCGACTCCTTGGCCTCGAACGTGTCGACCGGACCATGCGACTTGTCGGGCAGGGTCTCACCGAGGGTGGATCGCTCCGACCGCTCGCCGCCCCGAAGCACTTCGTCGAGGGCCATCATGCCGACGGACGAGATCTTGCGCAGCGCCTTGTGGAAGTCACCGACGCTCATCTCGAGCTCGGCCGCCACTTCGATCTCGGTCGGCGTCCGCCGCAGGGTCGACTCGAGGTGCGCGAAGGCCTGCTCGACTGCCCGGGCCTTGGTGCGCACGGAGCGGGGAACCCAGTCGATGGAGCGAAGCTCATCGATGATGGCGCCCTTGATGCGAGGAATGGCGTACGTCTCGAAACGCAGGTTGCGGTCCGGCTCGAATCGCTCGATGGCGTCGATCAGCCCGATGATTCCGTAGCTGACCAGATCCTCCTCATCGAAGTGACGAGGCAGGCCTGACAGCACCCGTCCGGCGACGTACTTCACGAATGGCGTGTAAAAGATGATCAGCTGGTTGCGGAGTTCGGTCGAACCGGTCTCCTTGAACTCCAGCCACAGAGCATCAATGCCACTCTCGATCGGCTCTTGCGCCATCGTGGTCTGACGCGATGTCGATCCCACTGGTTTTCCCCCTCACTGGCACCATCCGACTGATGCCCTCGTTGACACCGTCCGACCGGTGCCACTCCCCTCTTGAGATGCCTCATTTGAACATGCCGCGATGGCCCGTTCAGGAGTATCAACCACTCTAATTACCAGCGTTCTTGCAGGTCGGTGGCCTATTGGTTGTTAGCCGGTTGCAAGGCCAATGAAATGACCCTCGCCCCCGTTGCGGATGCCAATTGCCGGCTCCGATTGCCTCGGACGGCCACGCGCGAGTGGTGAAGGCGACCGACCTCTTCACCCGGGTAGCGGCACGTCATTTCGGCCGTTTGCCCGAGCGCGCCCGACGCGTTGACGGCACGGTTCTGGCGATGGGGCTCCAAGAAGGACCGCCCGAAGATTCGGTGCGGCGATCCCCGTATGCACTCAGGAGACACAACGGAGCGGCATCGGGTGCGCCAGCGCCGGCAAAGTTGCTGACAACGGGCGGCGATCCGCACATCACCGAGGATCAACTGAGCTTGTAAGCCCTGACGCGCAGCACATCGGTTTCACATCAAAGACCACACGACCCGCATGAACCACGACGGCGTTGCGCTTCGAAGGGCGCCTTTGCGCTCCGCGCGATTGCTCGGGAGCCCTCCGTCCATCGCTGCTTCGACGCCGGAGACCTTTCTGCAACCGATGTTGGCGTCGACGACGAGGGTCGCATCGCGTTGTCGGGACACGGGTTCTTTTGGTGCGGGACGCAACGGAACCGGGGTCCGCGGCGCAACGCGACCGCACATGCCGACCGGCAATGGCTCCAGAACATCAACGGAGGCCTCGATTCCCTCAAGGCGGTGCCGGCCAGAGCCGACAAATTCCAAGGTAGGGCGCATAGTCCTGACCTCTCGGACTCAGGTCTGTCAGCGGTCGGCGCAGCACCCGGCATTGGAGCATCGACCCTAAGGACGGAGGTCACCCGCAGCTATGAGCGGCATCAGCAGCCAGACGTCGGCCTCGGCGCGTGCCGACGGCACGAGCGGCTCGGATGTTGCTTTTGCGTTCGACGCGGTCTCCCTTGCCATGGTCGAGAGCGCGCCCACGAACATGATGTACTGCGATCGCGACCTGGTGATCCGGTACATCAACCCGGCAGCTCTCGAGGCGTTCCGCGCCCACCAGGCGGTCCTTCCCGTGAGCGCCAACCAGGTCGTCGGCTCGAGCATCTCCGTGTTCCATCGCAACCTTGCCGAAGAGGCCGAGGGTCCCGGAACCGCCGGTTGTCTCCGTCGTCGGGCCCAGGTGAACTTCGGCGGCGAAACCCTGGACTTCCTGCTCACGCCCATTCCGGACGCTCGAGGCGAGCGCACGGGCGCAGTCGTCACGTGGGCCGTCGTCGCTGACGACGGTTTGTCCGGTCGGATACAGGCGGCTTCGCCTTCCCGGTCGAACGAGCCCATGGGGTCCTTGCTGGCACAGATCACCGAGCACGCGACGTCTCTCGCTGGCGCGTCGGAGGAACTGACCGCGACGGCCACGCAGCTGAGCGGCGGAGCCGAGGACACCGCGGCACAGGCTGCGCTCGTGGCCAGCGCCAGTGAACAGATCGCCGCCAGTATCGACAGCGTTGCCGCCAGCACAGACGAGATGACCGCATCGATCAACGAGATCGCCCGCAACGCTGCGGACGCCGCCGCCGTGGGCCTGGAGGCCGTTCGGGAGGCTGAACGCACGAATGTGACCGTGGCCAAGCTGGGAGAGTCCTCGGCGGACATCGGCAAAGTGAGCCGGGTCATCACATCGATTGCCCAGCAGACCAATCTTCTGGCCCTCAATGCGACGATCGAGGCCGCGCGGCCGGCGATGCAGGCAAGGGCTTCGCCGTTGTGGCACACGAAGTCAAGGAACTGGCCCGAGAGACCGCCCGAGCCACCGAAGAAATCGCCACCAAAATCGAAGCGATTCAGAATGACACCGCCCGCTCGGTTGAGGCGATTGGCCGTATCGGTCAGACCATTGTCCGCATCAACGAGATCCAGAAGACGATCTCCACTGCGGTCGAACAACAGCTCGCGACCACGAAGGAGATCGCCCGCGGCGTCTCCGAGGTATCGCAGAGCGCTGGGCAGATCACGGAGAACGTCTCAGCCACCGCAGAGATGGCACGGTCCAGTGCTGGCGGTGCGTCGGACACCGAGAATGCCGCCACCGTGCTGGCCCGCCTGGCCTCGGAGCTCGAGCACCTCGTCACGGATTTCAACGAGCAGTAGATGAGTCGCGTGGCCAGTGTCGGAAGATCAAACCATGAGACACCTGCTTCAGGTGAGCACCATGGTTGACGAGATCGTTCACGAGTTCGTCGCGGAAAGCTACGAAAGCCTCGATCGAATGGCCGCGGACCTCGTGGCTCTCGAGCAACATCCGGCGAGTCCCGAAATGTTGAGCTCGATCTTCCGGGCGATGCACACGGTCAAGGGAACCTGTGGCTTCCTGGGATTCTCGAAGCTCGAGGCGATCGCCCATGCGGGAGAAGCGCTGCTGTCGCTCATTCGTGACGGGATGCTCCAGATGACACCCGATGTCGCAACCGCACTCTTTGACACGTCCGACGCCATGCGTGAGGTGCTGAGCCACGTGCAGAGGAACGCCACCGAGGGTCCCGGCGACTATCAAGGTCTCGTGCAGCGCCTGGAGGACCTGGCCCAGGGCGCCGGCTCTATCCCCGTCGACGATGTCGAACGGCTCGTGCGTACGGCAGCGTACGGTGCTGGGAAGACTCACGCGCCGACCGCAGATCTGAGCGTGCGCGTCGACGTGAGACTGCTGGACACGCTGATGAGCATCGTCGGCGAGCTGGTGCTGACCCGCAATCAGATTCTGCAGCAGGCGGATCTTTTGGGCGATCAAGAGCTTCAGGATTCTGCCCAACGGTTGAGCGTGCTGACGGCAGACCTCCAAGACAGCGTCATGCAGACGCGCATGCAGCCCATCGGAACCTTGCTGAGCAGCTTGCCGCGCCAGGTGCGAGACCTTGCGTTGGCCTGTCACAAACAGGTGCAGCTCGAGGTCGAGGGCCACGAGACGGAGCTCGACCGGACCCTCATCGAGGCCGTCAAGGATCCTCTGACCCACCTGATCCGCAATGCCCTGGATCACGGCATCGAGCCCCCCTCGCTACGAGTGACGAACGGAAAGTCGACGCACGGTCGACTGACCGTACGCGCCTTCCACCAAGGCGGGCACGTCAACCTGGAGATCGCCGACGACGGCAGTGGCATCGACCTGGACCGAGTGCGCCAGATGGCCCTCGAAGGAGGGTGGGTGAGCTCAGAACGGGCGCAGACGATGTCGGATCAGGAAACGGCGTCGCTCATCTTCTTGCCGGGGATCTCGACTGCGGAGTCCGTCACGATGGTCTCGGGGCGGGGCGTCGGGATGGACGTGGTCAAGACCAATGTCGAGCGGATCGGCGGCACGGTACACGTCACGACCCAACGAGGCGTGGGGACCACCTTCCTGATCAAGATCCCCTTGACCCTTGCCATCATCCCTGCGCTCATCGTCACCTCGGGCGGCGAGCGATACGCCATTCCGCAAGAAAACCTGTTGGAGGTGGCCCGAGTCGACGGCGACCACGCATCTGCCTCGATTGAGATAAACGACCAAGGTCGCCCCGTGTGTCGTTTGCGGGGACGACCGCTTCCCCTGGTCGAGCTCGGCGTTGAGCTCGGTGACCACACGAGCCGGCTGAGAGCGACCCTCTCCGAGGACGACGCTCTCGACATTGTCGCGATCCAGACCGGGGACCGCCAGTTCGGACTGGTGGTCGACGGCGTGCATGACACCGAAGAGATCGTCGTCAAGGCATTGGGCCGTCTCTTCACCGAACTCACGACGTTCGCCGGTGCGACGATCCTCGGTGACGGTCAGGTCGCACTCATTCTCGATGTGGAGGGACTTGCTGAGCGGGCTGGGGTGCTTCCAGGGGAGCTGGTCACCTCAGTGCCGGCTGTCGCGCCCGATCAGGAGATCGCTGAAGGCGAGACCACGACCCAAAAGCTGCTCGTCATGGGGGTGGGCGGGGGGCGGCGCATGGCGCTTCCGCTCGAACTGGTGCTTCGAATCGAGGAATTCTCTCCGGGCGTGGTCGAACGCACCGGGGGGCTCGAGCTCGTGCAGTATCGAGACGAGATCGTGCCTTTGGCCCGCTTGTCCGGCTTCCTTGGTGTCGAAGCGGCCCGCGCCACCCACGAGGTGATGCCGGTCGTGCTCGCAAAACTCGACGAACAGACCATCGGCCTTGTGGTTGACGAGATCGTTGACATCGTCGAAGAGCATGTTTCGACGTCCGGTCACGAGGGCTGGCCTGGGGTGGTCGGCTCGGCGAGCATTTCGGGCCGAGACACAACAGTGATCGACCTGGACCAGCTCGCAGAGCACTTGCAGCTGGACGTGATGGCGCCATGACCGGGTCTACTCAACTCTGTACCTTCCTCGTGGACGACCTCTACTTCGGAGTCGACGTTCGCGACGTCGAGGAGGTCATTCGTTTCCAACGAATGACACCCGTGCCGCTCGCCGCCCACCACGTTCGAGGTCTGATCAATCTTCGCGGCCGTGTCGTGCCGGCAATCGACATGCGCCGGCGACTCCAAATCCCCGACCGCCGGCCAGACCAACAGCCGATGAACATCGTCCTGCGGACCGACGACGGTCCCGTCAGCCTCCTGGTGGACGAGATCGTCGACGTGGTCGAGGTCGACCCCGACATGTACGAGCCGCGCCCGGAGGCGGTCTGCGGGCCCGTATGGCATCTCATCAATTCGATCTACAAGCTGCCCGAGCGGCCGCTTCTGGTGCTCGATACAGAGCGCGCGGTAAGCGTCAACTGGGCCGAACGGGAAAGCGCATGAACAATGCTTGACGCACCTGAAGGAAGTGCCGCTCGCCACGGGGCGGGCGCCGCAACAACCCATACACCGACGACACTGCGCCGGCACTCGCTCCGGCCGGTCGAGGGAACGTCCAACTCGCCGAGGCCCTATCACGTCCTCGAAGGTGGCAGCGAGCGCACGATCCTGGTGGCAGAGGACGACCACAGCTGCCGCTCTGCGCTCCACCACTACTTCGAGCGCAGTGGCTATCGGGTGACCGAGGCGGCAGACGGACCCTCCTCGTTGCGCGCCGTGTTCCAGCACTCGGCCGATCTGGTCATCCTGGACCTGGGCCTGCCCGGCGTCGACGGCCCCGAGGTCCTGGCCAAGATCCGGCGTCACAGCGCAGTACCGGTGATCGTGTGTTCTGGGCGTGACTCCGAGGAGGAACGGATCCGCATGCTCAATATGGGCGCCGACGACTTCGTCGTCAAACCGTTCTCGTTCGCTGAGCTCGAGGCCCGGGTTCGAGCGGTGCTTCGGCGGGGCAACAACGAGCCCACGGTGACCCGCATGGAGCATGGTGGCCTGGTGGTCGACCGCGACACCCGTGCCGTGGTGATCGACGGTGGGGACATCCCGATGACCCGGAAGGAGTTCGATCTCCTGGCCTTTCTGGCCGCTTCGCCAGGTCAGGTCTTCTCCCGCGAAGACCTCCTCGAGCGGGTCTGGGGATCAACCGAGCAATGGCAGGGCCGGTCGACTGTGACCGAGCATGTCCGGCGGGTCAGGCTCAAGATCGAGCCCGATCCGGACTCCCCCCGCTGGATCCTGACTGTGCGTGGAGTGGGCTATCGGTTCTGCCTTCCTGAGGACTGAGGCATGAAAAGCCTGAGACGAGGGTAATTCCCCGCCGAATGAGTAGATAGCCCACCGAGAGCCCACCCCCCGGGATTCACGCCTTCGCCTGTGCGCCGCACCATATCGGCACAACGAAATAGGCCAAAAGACCTATGGAGCGGATATGGCCTCGGGCCGACATTGAACAAGTCAGGACGCGCACCAGTGAGACCACGAGGGAGGTCACGCACAGGATCGCCAAGCGCTCTGGCAGCCCGCAGAGGGGGCGGGGAGACATGGGGCGGATTGACCACAACACAGGGGTCGACCTGGCAAAACAGGCCGACCGTGGACCAGAACCAGACCGGCGGGACGTCGTCCGTGCCGGTGGAATCGCGAGCCCGGATGGGTCGCCGGACACTTCATTGCAGGTGTCCGGACACGGCCTTGGGAGCAAGAAGGTGAGTCCCCGATGACTGCACCGCCTGTCGATGTCGATGTTCGCCGGGAGCAGTCCCCCGGCGGGGTACGGACGATGGAGTCGTCCGACCCCTCGTCGCGACCTGAACACATCAACGGTCGTACGATCCTGGTCGCCGAGGGCGACAGCCAGACTCGGGTCGCCTTGCGCCATCACCTCAAGCGCGCGGGCTACCAAGTCACCGAAGCCTCTGACCCCGCATCCTCGCTCCAGGGCGTGTTTGCCCAGACCGCGGATCTCGTGATCCTGGACCTCGGTGCCGCCGAGATCACGTCGGAGGTGCTGGCGCGGATCCGCCGCCGCAGCACGGTGCCGGTGATCGTGTGCGCCGCTCAGGCGTCTGAGCGTGATCGGGTCCGGGTGTTGAACCTCGGAGCCGACGACTTCGTGACGAAGCCTTTCTCGTTCGCCGAGCTCGAAGCCCGCGTCCGGGCCGTGCTCCGTCGAGGAAACAGTGCTCCCTCCGCCACACTCGAACACGGAAACCTCGTCGTGGACCGCGGCACCCGTACGGTGACGGTCGGCGACACACCGGTGACCATGACTCGCAAGGAGTTCGACCTGCTCGCTTTCCTGGCGGCCTCGCCGGACCGTGTCTTCTCGCGTGAGGACCTGCTCGAGCGGGTCTGGGGTTCGACCGGACGTTGGCAGGGTCGCTCGACGGTGACCGAACACATTCGTCGGGTTCGCCTCAAGATCGAGACCGACCCCGAGAACCCACAGTGGATCACGACGGTGCGAGGGATCGGCTACCGCTTCTGCGCTCCGGCCGCCTGAGCCAGGGCCGGCTCCTGTCGGAGCGTGAGGATCATCTACCAGGGTGTGATGCGAACCGGCCCGACCTGCCGGTCGGGCCCATCTGCGTGATCCGCATGAGGGAAAGCCAGGCACGGAGCCACCGTGTCCGTCCCTGGCGTCAGAGGAGACTCGATCTCGTCGTCGAGTCAGCGGCGCCGGCTACTCACGAGGTCGAGAAGGTGAAGTCCGCGTTGGCGCAGTCCGTCGGATAGGTGGCAACCACCAAGTACTCGCTCGAACTCCCGCTGACCTGCCAGACGGCCAACGACGGCGATTGCGAGAGACACGACACCGAGGGATCGTCGGTCGCGAAGTTGGTCAGCTGACCGACCGGCGCCGTGCCTTGGGTCGTCGGAATCGCACGCACCACTCACCTCGGTGAGCGTCACCTGGCTCTGGTTCCACACTCCCGAGTAGGCAGGGCCCGGCGGCCCGGTCGTGCTGGTCGTCGTCGAGACAGACGGCGTCGTCGTGGTGGTCGAGGCCGGCGAACCGGCCGTCGTGGTCGTCACTGCAGGTTGCGACGTGGTGGTCGTCGACGGAGCCGGTGTCCCCCGGGTGGAACGGGGGGCAACGCCAGGTTCGGACCGGTCGGAAGGGTATTGGCGGCCGGCGGGAAGCCACACAGCGCCGCCAAGTCGCTCAGGTAGTTGCCGTCCATGCCGAGCGCCCAGATGCCGACGCCGGCGAAGTTGCGCGACTTCTCCAGCTGGGCCGCGTCATAGAGCGAGGTGGGATCTTCGAAGAACGTCTCGTGCCATTGGTTCCCGACCTGGTACGAGGTCCACCCGCTCTCGGTGACGGGATCCCAGTAGAGGGGATGTCCGCTGGTCAGGATCTGGCTGAGGGCGACGTCGGTGGCCGGACCGGTGGCCGTGGCCGCGATGGTGCCGTTCGTGGTCGGCCAGTCGATACCGAAATAGGGCAGGCCCAGGATGACTTTGGAGGGCGACACGGCGGAGGCGTACTCGTTGACGGTCGTCTGATCGGAGAACAGCGCGCTGGTGAGGGGCGACGTCGGCGACGGACCGGCGGCGAGGTTCGGGCTGTACTGCATGACGAAGAAGCCGTCGACCACCGGTGCCAATGCGGGAATGTTGTAGAACCCGCCGGGGTCGGTGGCCGAGCTCGCGTAGGTGTCCATCGTCACCTGGTAGTGCGGGTTCGCCCGGTGCAAGCGTGGACGACACCGCGGCGACGAGACGGGTCAGCCCGGCCTGATCAGCGGCACCCTCCCCTTCGAGGTCGAGGTTGACTCCGTCGAGGTTCTTGGCCGAGATGGCGCTCAGCAGGGTGGAGCTGAGCGTGGTCGCCGCGGTCGGCGAGGAGGTCAGGGCGTTGAGCGACGCCTGGTCGAAATCGGTGACGGTGAGCACGACACGGTCGTTGGCCGCGTGGGCCCGGGTGATGAGGTTGGCCAAGCTCTGGCTCTCGTAGCCGTTCCATCCGGCTCCCGACTGCTGCAGCGTCCCGTCGGGATTCACTCCGACGGAGAAGTAGGCGAGCGTCGATATCCCCTGGACGTCGAAGCCAGCGCTCGTGGGAAGTGTCCAGTACGGGGCGAAGCCGAAGACCTCGTGCGGCCGCAGTGGCGGGGCCGCAGCCACGCTGGCCGGCGCGCCGGCGGGCGGTGTCGTGGCCGCCGGCAGGTGGCCCGGCGCGTTTGCCGTGCCGAAGAAGCCGGCGGCCGCGGGTACGTCCACGTTGCCCTGCCGGCCCGAGCGCAGGGCTTGGTCCTGCGACCAGCGAGCGGAGGTGTCGCTGGAACCGAGCGTGTCGGCGGCGCCACCGTGCAGAGCCACCCAGCCGATGCGCGACGGTCAAGACCAGCGCCATGCAGAGCGCACCCAGGCTGACCACGCGAATGGCGCGCACCCGCAACCAATGGCGCCGCCGACGGTGCCGGGCCCGGTGACGGACGTGCCTCGGTGGCCTGGCTTGCGGCGCGTCAGACCCAGCCCCGGACACGTCCGATGGAGCCGGCGAAGGAGTTGGTCCGGCCGTCTGGTCGTCGATCTGGTCCACGGTGTTCAATCCACCGCTGGCGGGAGATTCGGACACGGGGGATCCGCAGCGGTTTGAGGTTGTCGACCTCTCAGGGCCTCGGAGAGCACCTGAGGCGGCGCCCACGCCACGCCAGAGTATCTGGCATCGGGTCTGCAAATTTCGAGAGTGTGACGAATCGGTAACTTCTGTGACCACGGACCCTCGCTTCGCTCTGTGTTCCTGGTGAGATCGCCAGGGACCCGACGCTGCGGGTTGGGGGTTGGTCCCAGGGCCGCAGACCCGGGGCCGGACGGCTGCGGCCAGGGCCGATGTCAGGCCGAGAGGCGCGGCCCGTCCTTGCCCCAGATGGACACGGAGACGGCTTCGTCCATCCAGGACAGCTGGACGTCGGCCAGCAGTTCGGCGCCGGCCCTGGTATCGATGTGCAAGGTGCCGTCGGTGACCGAGGGCAGCGAGAGACCGGTTGGCGAAGGGAGCATGCCCTTGAGATTGCCTCCCACGATGTTCACCAACTCCCCCACCGCGTCGAGAACATCGGCTGGGCTGACGTCCTCGACCGCGGCGTCGAACATCAGGGCGGCCGCCCTCACGGCGGCGACCGACGAGCAGGTCAGGCCGACGAGGCCATTCCAAGAACCGCTGATGAACACCGTGCCGGTAAACGAGGCGTTCGGATGGCACCATCGGAATCGGGATGATCTCGTCGCTCTCTGGAAGGAAGGCCTTCCAGACGGAGGACGTGATCTCGGTGATCACGTCCTCGGTGAACAGCAGGCTCGTCATCGTGCTCGTCCCTCCCCGGGTGATGGGTCTTCCTCTCCCCCTATGCCCATGAGGTTGAGCTTCTCGGCCACGGCCTCTTGCGTGAACGGTTTTACCAAGTACTCGTTGGCGCCCGCCGCCAGCGCGGCGCTGATCTCGTCGAGTTCGCATTCGGTCGTGACCATCATGATCGACATCGGAGCGAACCGGCCGTCGGACCGGAGGGTCGAGACAAGCTCGAGGCCGTTCATGCCGGGCAGGTGCCAATCCACCAGCGCCAGGTCCGGCACCTCGTGCGCGTCGAAGTACTCGAGCGCTTTCGCAGCATCCTCGACCTGCTCCACCTCGGCGCCCAAGCCGTGCAAGATCCTGGTGAGGATGGTGCGCATGGCGCGGGAGTCTTCGACGACCAGTGCCTGCATCACGAAGCTCCCTTCTGCCACACCTTGGTGCCCGCGACCGCGTGGGTGGTCAACCCGGTCGACATGCTGAAGACTGTCTCGGCCGTGCCGAGGATCAGGTACCCGTGTGGCGCCAGTTGCTTGCTGATCAGAGCAATGATGCGCTCCTTCGTGTTGTTGTCGAAGTAAATGAGCACGTTGCGCAAGAAGATGATGTCGAACTTGGGCAGCAGCACCGGCCACTGCCCGGCCAGGTTCAGTTGTGAGAACGAGACCATCCGCCGGATGGATTCGTCGATCACGTAGTGCGCTCCGTCCCGCGTGAAAAAGCGGGTCAGCATCTGGACGGGCAGTCCCCGGTTGATCTCGAGCGTCGAGAACCGGCCGCTGCGCGCCTTCTCGAGCACGGTCGCGCTCAGGTCCGTTCCGACCAGCGAGCAGTTCCAGTCGTCGAGTTCAGGAAAGTCCTGCCTGAGCAACATCGCCACGCTGTAGATCTCCTGCCCCGTGGAGGCGGCGGCACTCCACACGGAGAGGCGTCGCTTGGCCTGGTTGCGCCGGATGACCTCGGGGATCAGGTCCTCCCGGAGCGCGCTGAAGGGCTTGAGATCGCGGAACCACAGCGTCTCGTTGATCGTCAACGCCTCCATCACGCTGGTGGCGACATCGCTGTCAGGAGCCTGTCGGATGAGATGGACCATCTCCGCAATGGAGTCCATGCCGTACCGGCGGGCGACGGGTCCCAGTCGCGAGGCAACCAGGTAGCGCTTGTCCTCGCCGAGGACCATGGCCGAGCGCTCGAGGAGGAACGTGCGCAGGTACTCGAAATCCTGGCGCTCCAGCTCCGGCGCCCCGGTGGTGGCGATGGCGGTCATGGTCCGACTCGCAACGACTGGCGTACGGGGCTGGGCGGGCGGGTGTGCAGACCGGCGGACCCCGGGCGGGTCACCGCCGGTCGTGGCGGAGTGGCGGAACGGTTGGCGGCGGTCGGTGTCATCGAGCCACCAAGGCGCGTTCGACCTGCGCCGCCCCTTCGAGGGCAATGAGAGCGATGCGGCCCGAGCCGTAGCCCTCGACCGTCACCTCCAGATTCAGCTGCATCGGCGCGGCGACCAGTTGTTGGTGATCGGGCGGGCGTTCGAAGTCGGCCAGCACCACGATCTTGTCCAGCTTGCAGCGAGCGCCGCCCGGGTTGGCCACGTTGGCCAGCACGTTGGCCACCTCGTTGAAGTTCTGGGCCAGAGCCTCCGTGAGCACGCCGGCGGCGGCCCACTCGATCGCGTCGGCGGCGGGCGTGAGCGAGAGCGCGGCGCCGGCGGCTGCCGCGAACGAGATCTCGGAGATGGAGGTGGCCACCTGGCGCCCGTCGCCGTCGACGTAGCGGGCGACGGCCCGGGCCACCTCACGCCGGGCGGGCCCGAGGGTGCGGTCCAGACGGACCGGCGCAGGAGTCCCTCGAGGACCGAAGCCACCGTCGGGCCGTCCTCGTCGGTCGCCTGGCTCTCGGCGACGATCGCATTCCAGCCGAGGGCGTAGGTCACCTGCCGGGACAGACTGTCACCGGTGAAGGGCTTGGTCACGACGAAGGACGCCCCCGCCTGGTAGGCACGGATACGCGTGGCCCGGCCGGACTCGGAGGTGATGAAGCCGAGCGGGCCCGTCCAACCTTCGTGGCGCAAGGACTCGAGTAGTTCGATGCCAGTCATTTCGGGCATGTTCCAGTCAGAGAGGATGAGGTCGACGGCGCCGGCGCGGACCGCGGCAAGGGCGGCCGTGCCGCAATCGGCCTCGACGATGTCGTAGAGATCGATGCCGGTGCGGAGCTCGCGCCTGATGATCATGCGCATCGCCCTGCTGTCGTCAACGACGAGGACCCGCAACGCTCCACCTCCCTGTGTCGGCCTGCGTCCTCCACCGTGTCGGACGACTCGGTACGACCTCTGGTGGCAACGCCGTGGTCTTCGAAGCGGCTGTCCTCCCGTTCGCCTTGATGACCCGGTCTTTCTATCGACGGGGCTCGGGGGCATCTTGAGCAAGGCCTCCGAGAGTCAGCCCAACGGAAGAACAACGTCGCGCCCCGGCGCGCAACTCGCCCGAATCGGCTTCAGTTCTGGACCGACCGTTCCGATTGAACCGGGGTCAGCGTCACGTCACGGACCGTCCGACAGGTCGCGTCCCTGAACGAGCAGGGAAAGGACTCCGCCAGCCGTGACCCGGGGGAGAACGAGGCAACACGAGGCGCCGAGATGGTGGATCTGAGCGAACGCACCATTCCTGTGTCGGGTTCTGAGCTCATCGTGGCGCGCCAGCCGGTCTTCAACGACCGGTTCGACGTGGTCGGATACGAGCTCCTCTTCCGGCCGACCAAACACGCACTGTCGACGGGCCAGCCCGAGGACCACCTCCAGGGTGACCTCATGACGGCCCAGGTCTTGTTCAACTCGGTCGAGATCGGGGTCGACCGCTTGGCCGGCGACCGCCTGGTCTTCTGCAACGCCAGCCGGGGAACACTGGTCGGCGACATCCCGATCGTCCTGCCACCCG
The DNA here is from genome assembly GCA_963726855.1 of uncultured Acidimicrobiaceae bacterium. Classification (GTDB taxonomy): domain Bacteria; phylum Actinomycetota; class Acidimicrobiia; order Acidimicrobiales; family RAAP-2; genus Bog-473. The sequence continues at coordinate 249,861 of CAVSEB010000002.1, read as the reverse complement.
GAGCGCACGGTGATCGAGGTGCTCGAGTCGGTGGTGATCGACCAGGAAGTCCTTCAGGGTTGTGCACGACTCCTCGACCAGGGCTTCACGCTCGCCATGGACGACTTCACGTGGTTCGACGGCGCCGAGCGCATTCTCGAGATGGCCTCGATCGTCAAGGTCGACCTCATGCTGGTCCAGCCGCACGAACTCCCGGCCCTGCTCGATCGCTGCCGGAGCTTCGGAGTGACCCTGCTGGCCGAGAAGGTCGAGGACAAGGCGCAACTCGAGCACTGTCGGGAGCTCGGCTTCGAGTACTTCCAGGGCTACCTGTTGTCGCGCCCGCAGATCGTCCAGGGCCGGGGCCACCGCCTCGAGGGCTCTCGCCTGGCCGTGCTGCGCATCGCCGAGCACCTCTGGGACCCCGACGCCCGCATCGACACGATCGAGCGGTTCGTGCGGTCGGACCCCGCGCTGTGCGTCCAGATCCTGAAGGTGGCCAGCATCGGAGGCTCGCACGGGATGCGCCGCACGGTGCGCTCGCTCTACGAGGCCTTGATCCTCGTCGGGTCGCGACGGCTGCAGGCGTGGGTCACCCTCATGCTCGTCATGGGCCACGACACGGCACCCGAGGAAACCCTCTCCACGGCGCTCGTGCGGGCCCGCCTCTGCGAGCTGCTGGCGGAGCAGATCGCGCCGCGACTGGCCGATGAGGGCTTCGCCACCGGCCTGCTGTCTTGCCTCGATCTCCTGCTCGGGGTGCCTGTGTCGGTCGCCCTCGAGGAACTCAACATCGATGCCGAGGTCGAAGCGGCCATCCTCGATCACGAAGGCCCTCTCGGGGCGGTGCTGGTCGAAGCGCTCTTCCTGCAGACGGGTGAACACCGGCGGGAACGGCGCTCGGGTCTCGACACGTCGGCCTTCCAGGTCAGCTATGTCGAAGCGGTGGCCTGGGCCGACGAAATGGTCCAGTCGCTGTTCGGCACGCCGGCCGAGACGGCAGCGGCGGTGGCTCCCACTGCCACGCGACGATTCAGCGCTCCCCGACGCTGAGGCCGTCGCTGACTCGTCGCTGACTCGTCGGTGAGGCGGTCACTGAGGCCGTCGTTGACGTTGATTCCGGGGCGGCCGGGCGGGCCGTTGTCGACGGCGCCGTGGTCGGCGTCACGCCGGCGCTGAGCGTCACTCCGCCGCGCCGAGTCCGGCGTTGCCGGCCCGGCGAGCTGCCCAAGAGCTCAGGCCACCAGGGCGGAGGCGCGGCCGGCGGTGGATCGGGCGCGTCGACCGGAGCGCCGGCGACAGCGCGTAGACGTAGGCCAGCAAGCGGGCGACGGCCATGTAGAGCGCCTCGGGGATCTCGTCCTGGATCTCGCAGGCGCCGTAGACGGCCCGGGCCAGTGGCGGGTCCTCGACGATGGGGACCCCGTGCCGGGTGGCCTCCTCCCGGATGCGCGCCGCCACCTCGTCGGCCCCCTTGGCCACGACGCGCGGGGCGGACGAGCGGGTGCGGTCGTATTTGAGGGCCACGGCGTAGTGGGTCGGGTTGGTGATGACCATGTCGGCCCGGGACACCTCGGCCATCATCCGGAGGCGGCTCATGGCCCGCTGGCGGCTCCGGATCTGGCCCTTGAAGCGGGGGTCACCCTGCGACTCGCGCATCTCGTCCTTGACCTCTTGCTTGGTCATTTTGAGGTCGGTGGACAGCTTGTGGCGCTGGAACGCGAAGTCGGCCAGGCCGAGCAGGAACCCGATGACGGCCAGCGTGCGCACGAAACCGAGGAGCTCGGTGCCGGCGTAGTCGATCAACGGCCCCATGGCCACGGGCTGGGACCCCATGAGGGTGTGCATCAGGCCGATGATGTCGCGGGTGGCGAAGAGCGCGATCACCCCGAGCTTGATGACCGTCTTGGCCAGCTCCCACAGGCCACGGACGGAGAAGAGCCGCTTGATCCCTTGGATCGGGTTGAGCTTGGAGAACTTGGGCGTGATGCCCTTGGCCGAGAAGACGAAGCCGACCTGGGCCACCGAGGCCAGGAGCCCGATGATAGCGATGATCCCGGCGAAGGGCAGGATGATGAGGAAGGCGTTCTCGAGGCCCTTGCTCAGGACGGTGAGCGCGCCGGGGATGGAGGGATGGGCCATGACCTGGTTGGCCATGGCCTGGACGGCGAGCACCCTCGACTCGGCGTAGCCGAACGCCGCCGGCATGACGAAGGTGAGGATGAGGAGGGAGAACCAGCCGCCGATGTCGGGCGAGCGGGCCACCTGGCCCTTCTTGCGCGAGTCCTTCTTCTTCTTCGCTGTCGGCTTCTCTGTCTTGGAGTGCCGGTCCCCCGCGGGCACGGCGGCCTACGTCCCCGCCAGCAGCACGGCGCCGTCGTGCACGCCTGCGTTGACCAAGTTGTTCACGTAGCCGGGCAGCACCGTGATGCTGGCGCCGATGAGGAGGAAGCTGAGCATGATCTGGAACGGGAAGCCCAGCCAGAAGACGTTCATCTGCGGGATGGCCTTTGACACCATGCCGAGCACGACCTGGGCGGCGAACAGCACGATGATGACGGGCGCCGCGATCTCGACGGCCGCCACGAAGAACGTGGCCACGGTGGAGGTGACCATGTGGGCGATGGCGCCAGTCGACGAGAGCGTGAGGCCGACCGAGCTGAACGAGCGCAGGAAACCGTCGACGATGAGCAGCTCACCGTTGCCGGCGAAGAGCAGGACGACGGCGACCTGCTCGTAGAACTGGCCGAGCATTGGCGTCTGGTTGGTCGACAGGGGGTCGACGGACGGCGGGAGGACGATGCCTCCGAAGAGGTCGGCCAGGGAGCCGGCGGCGGTGACCGCGCTGAGCAGCACGCTCACGATGAAGCCCAGGGTGGCGCCGGTGAGGACCTGGATGGCCACCGCCCCGATGAGCGCGGGGAGGGTGAGGGGGACGTTGGCCCCGGTGACGTGGGGCGCGGCGACCATGGCCAGGCTCATGGCGAGGCCGATGGTGACGATCGTCGGCATGACGGCGCGGTTGCCGAACGGCGGGACGATGAGCAGCCAGGCCAGCGCTCGGACGAGGGCCAGGATGAACCCCACCAGGATGGGCGCACTGATGTCGACCACCACGGTCGGTCAGCCCCCGAGCAGGTGCGGGATCTGGTTGAACAGCTGGTCGACGAACGTGATCAGCGTGTTGAGCATCCAGTGCCCGGTGAAGAGGAGGACGAGCGACACCGCCGCCAGCTTGGGCACGAAGGTCAGGGTGAACTCCTGGATCTGCGTCACCGACTGGAACATGGAGATGAGGAGGCCGACGGCCAGGCTGACGCCGAGGATGGGCGCCACCAGCTTGAAGGTCGTGAACATGGCCTCGACGGCCAGGTGGACGACGTCGGCTTCGGTCATGACTTCGTGTGCGTCTTCACGTCAGTGGAAGCTCGTCAGGAGGGAGTGGGCGATGAGGGTCCAGCCGTCGATCATGACGAAGAGGAGGATCTTGAAGGGGAGGGACACAAGGGTCGGTGGCAGCATCATCATTCCCATCGACATCAAGGTGGCCGAGACGACCAGGTCGATGATGAGGAATGGGACGAAGATGACGAACCCGATGATGAAAGCGCTCTGCAGCTGGCTGAGGACGAAGGCCGGGATGACGGCGACCATCGACACTTGTGCCGGCTTCTTGGGGTTCTCGTGGGCGGCGCTGGCCATGAGCTCGAGCTCGCTCGTGTCGGTCTGACGGAGCATCCACGACTTGAGCGGGATCTCGGCCCGGTTGACCGCCTGCGACGTGGAGATCTTCCCGTTCATGTAGGGCTGGAGGGCGACGTGGTTCATGGTCGAGAGCGTCGGGGCCATGATGAACAGGCTGAGGAAAAGGGCGAGGCCGGCGATGACCTGGTTCGGGGGGATGGTCTGGAGGCCCAGGGCGTTGCGGGTGAGGCTGAGCACGACCACGATGCGGGTGAAGCCGGTCAGCATGATGATGGCCGCCGGGGCGATCGCCAGGACGGCGACGGCCAGGATGATGAGGACGCTCTCCGACGGCTTGGTCAGCGTGTTCTTGAAGTTGATCTGGACCGACGAGTTCGCCGCCAGGAGGACGTGGATCATCGCCGGACCGTGCGATCGCGCAGGCGGTCGAGCCGCTGGTTCCAGCTGAACATGGTCGACGACATGGAGCCGGCGCTGGACGAGGCCGACGAGGCCGAGGTGGTCGTCGACGGGAGCGGCCTCGGGGCGTCCGAGTCCGACTGCGGGTCCCCCTCCGCGTCGGTGCCTGCGACCGACCGTGGGTCCGCCGCGTCCGAGGTCACCGCCTCGAGCTCGAGGACCTGGCCCGTCCCCGTGCCTGAGCCGGGAAGGATCCCGTAGGCGGCCGGGTCGAGCTCGCTCAGCGTCGTGATGCTCTGTGCGGTCACGCCGAGCAGCACGATGCGGTCGTCAAGGCGGACGGTGACCAGGGTCTGGCCCTTGCCGATGGACTGGCGGGCCACGACGTCGACCTGGCGCCGGGCGGCCCGGCCGCCCTGGCCCCGCGACCCGGGCATCCCCTTGCGCCGGACGATCTGGGCCAGCACCCAGAGCACCATGAGCACGACGAAGAGTGAGATGAGGAGTCGGCCGAGCAGGCTGAACACGGAGACGTGCGCGTCCGTGTTCGAGACTGCGGCGGTAGCCGCCAGCATCCCCGAGGGTGGGAACATTGATCAGGTCAGTCAGTGACGAGCGGGTTGGCCGTCGGTCATGACGATGTCGAGGATGCGCACGCCGAACTCGTCGTCGAGCACCACGACCTCGCCCCGGGCGAGGAGGTTGTCGTTGATCAGGACGTCGACTGGGCTTCCGGCCGCCCGGTCCAACTCGATCACGCTGCCCGTCTGGAGGGCCAGGAGGTCGCGCAGGAGCATCTTGGTCCGGCCGAGCTCGACGGTGACCGTCATCTCGACCCCGTGCAGGAGGTCGAGGGACCGTTCCCCGCCGGCGAGACCGGCCATGGGGATCGCCGAGGCCTCCGGCGCCGATGCGATCCCCGGTGCCATGGGCACCGCCGCATCGACGTCGCCCGCGGGCGCCGTCATGGAGGGTGCAGTGTCAGTCATTGGTTCTCCCCGTGGTCAACGACGACACAGGCCAGGCGCTTGCCGCTGGTCGTCGGGAGGACATCAAGATGGTGTTGGTCACCGACCACGAGGGACAACGATTCCCCCTGGTCGTACGGCAGCCCGACGACGTCGCCCACCGCGAGGTGGAGGAAGTCGGCCGGGGTGAGCATGGTCGAGGGGAACAGGACCCGGATGTCGACCGGCGTCTCGAGCAGGCGCCGGTAGACGGCGTCGCCGTCGCCGATGCCCCCGGTCATCTCCGTGTCCTGGTTCTGAATCTCGAGCGTGTCCACCAGCGGTTGCACGATGCTGAACGGAAAGCTGAGCTCGAAGGCGAACCGGGCGTCCTCGTGCAGCTCGAAGACGAGCGGCACCTGCAGGGTCATGTCGGTGGGTCGGACCGGAGGCAGGAACTGGGCGCTGTTCACTTGCATGGGCGTCCCCATCTGCAGCGCCATGACGGGTGCCAAGACCGACGGCAGCTCGGAGAACATGGCGTCGGCCACCTCGGCGACTTGGCGCTGCTCGATTTCGGTGAGCGCACGCTCGGCCAGGTACCGACCGTTCCCCTTGCCGCCCATGCGCAGCTCGACGACCGTCAGGGCCAGCGGCAGCGGCACGTGCAGCACGACGCGGCCCTGCAACGGGGCCATGGTCGCCGCGAACAGGCAGGTGGGTTCGGGCAGCTGGTTGGCGTACTCGCCCCAGGTGTGCTGCTCGAACTCGCCGAGGGTGAGCGTCACCGGGGTGCGCAAGCGGTTGGTCAGCAAGCCACTCGCCCGGTGCGCCAGCGTCTCGTAGAGGACCTGCAGGCCGCGCAGGTGGTTGCGGTCAAGCGTCTTGGGCATGCGGAAGTCGTGGACGCGGACGGTCGTGCGCGCCGACTTCTCGGGCGCGCCTCCCTCCCCCACGACAGCCGGCCGCTTGCCCGCGCCCGCATCCTGCACCGCCCGGTCCTCGGTGGTCATGCCATCTGGACCAGCGACTGCGTCACCGTCGAGTCAGTGTTCACGACCTTGGTGTTGGCTTGATACGCCTCCTGCGCCACCACGAGGTCCGTCAGCTGGTTGGCCAGGTTGACGTTGGACGACTCGAGCGAGCCGCCGATCAAGGTCCCCCGCCCACCCGTGCCGGGCGCACCGATCTCGGGCTGGCCCGAGTTGGGCGTGGTCACGAAGTCGAGGTTTCCGATGGAGTCCAGGCCGCCCGGGTTGGCGAAGTTGGCCAGGGCCAGCTGGGCGATGGTCGCCGTCTGCCCGTTGGAGAACGAGCCGACGATGGTGCCGTTGGAGTTGATCGAGTACGAGGTCAACGTCCCCGCCGACGCCCCGTCTTGATTGACCGCCTCGGCGGTGGAGCCGCCGGCGAACTGGGTGAACGAGGCCGCCGTCCCCGGGGCCGGGAAGTCGATGTTCCAGGTGTCGCCCGAAGGGAAGGTGAATCCCGCGGGCATGGCGCCGACCGGCAGCGAGAAGGACCCGTTGGAGTTGGCGGTCACGCCCGAGATGGACCCGACCTGGCCCGACACGGGGTCGAAGTTGATGGTGGGCTCGCTCCCGGCGGCCCACAGGGTCTGCGGGTTGCCGCTCGCGTCGGTCACGGAGCCCTGCACGGACCAGGCGTTCGGGGTGCCCGCCACCTGGGTGAAGGTCAGCGTGACCGGAATGGCGTCGCCCAAGGAGTCGTACGCCGTCACCGTCGCCGTCACCGGCGTCGACGGGCCCGAGCCGCTCCAGGCCGGCAGGTTGCCGCCCATGGTGACCTCGGTCGTGGCCTTGGCCGGGATGACCTGGCCGGTCGGGATGGTCACGGCGCCGATCGGGGCGTTGGTGTTGATCTGGCCGTTCACCGCCTGCCAGCCCTGGATCAGGCCGCCCGTCGGTGTGTCGAGGTTGCCGTTGGCGTCGGTCGAGAGCTGGCCGTTGCGGGTGAACACCTGCTGGCCGCCCTGCTCGGCCACGAGGAAGCCGCTGCCGCTGATGGCGACGTCGTTGGGCTGGTCGGTCTGCTGGAGCGATCCGTCACTGAGGTCGCTCGAGATGGCGCCGACGCGCACCCCCGAACCGACGGCCAGCGGGTTGATGCCGGCGCCGGAGCCCGAAGGCGAGGGCGGGGCCGTCGCGCCGGAGATCTGCTCGGAGAGCAGGTCCACGAAGTCGACGTCCTGCTGCTTGTAGCCGTCGGTGTTGACGTTGGCGATGTTGTTCCCGATCGTGTCCAGATACGTCTGCGTGGCGTTGATACCCGACACGGCGGCGAGCAGTGCTTGGTCCATCTTGTTGGATTCCCTCCTGATTGGTGTTGCGTGTTCTCGAACGATGGCGGATGCGAATGAATGTTGTTGCCGACTCAGTTCCCCGGGGGGCGGCGGTCGTGGTCGGTGCGGCTGCCTGTCAGCTGCCCGATCCCGAACCCGAACCCGATCCCGATCCGGCTCCCGAGCCCGCCGGCGGTGGCGTCCCCACCGACTGGACGTCTCCCAGCGGGACCGACGTCCCGTTGACATTGAGCATCGGTCCGCCCGAGGCGAGCGACACCCCTTGGACAATGCCCGACACGGACGTCCCGTCGGCCAGCGTGGCGCTGACCGTTTGGCCGATCATGGACGTCGAGGCTTGTTGCTGTTGCGAGGTGACCTCCTGCTGTTGCGAGGTGACCTCCTGGCTCACCTCCTGCTGGAGCTGCGTCATCGTCTCGACCTCGGTCAGCTGTGCCGTCTGCGACAGGAACTGGGTGCCCGAGGTGGGGTTGAGCGGGTCCTGGTACTTGAGCTGGGCCACGAGCAGGTTCAAGAACGTGTTCGGGTTCTGCAGGCTCTGCAGCGGGTTGGACGCGGCCGACGACTGCCCGGTGGCGCCTGCACCACTATTCGAGTTGACGGGCGGAACGGTCATGGCTGCGTGCTCCTGGTCGGTGTCGGTGTCGGGGTCGGTCGGTGTCGGGGTCGGTCGGTGTCGGTGCGGTCGTTCGGTGCGAAAGAAGAGCTACAGGGGAGCGGACGTCAGCGATCAGGTGCCCAAGGTGAGGGCGGACTCGTAGGCGGTCTTGGCCTGGTTCACCACGGACACGTTGGCTTGATAACTCGTCTGCGCCATTACCAGGTTCACCATCTGCTGGCCCAGGTTCACGTTGGCGATCCGAATCATCCCCTTCGAGTCCGCCTGCGGGTTGGTCGGGTCGTATTCCTCCGTGCCCTCGCTGCTCCCGAGCACGATCCCGGTGGCCACGCCCTGTCCCGCCCCGTCGGATTCACCCGAAGGCAGCGGCACGGCGTTGATGTACTGCGTCTGGTACGTGCCCTGGCTCGTCGGACCGGTGTCGTTGGCGTTGGCGATGTTCCCGCCCGTGGCGTCGATCCACTCCTGCGCTGCGTCGATGCCCGACGTTCGCGATGGGCAGCGCCCCGAAGAGACTCATGAGAAGCTCCCGCCCGCAGCGCCCTGCACCAGTCGGAACTGTGCGTTCAGCAGCTCGACCAGGCTCTGGTACTGCATCGTTTCTTGCGTGGCCTGCGTCATCTGGGTGGGCAGGTCGACGTTGTTGCCGTTCGTACTGGCCGGCGCCGTCGAGTTGCTCACCACGGACTGTGCCGTGGCGCCGCCCGGCGCGTCGATGGCACTCTGGAGGCTCTGCTCGAAGCTGACGTCCTGAGCGGAGTAGTTGGGGGTCTCGTCGTTGGCGATGTTGTTCGCCGTGGTCTGCTGCTGCAGCGACACGCCGTCGACCGCGAACTGCAGGACGCCCATGATGCCGTCTGACACGGTCACCCCCCTCGGATGGTTCACTCGGCGTCACGAACACGTTGTGCGTGTCCCTGACTTCTTCGTCGAGCCCATCCTGGGCGGTTCAAGCGGGCAGTCCCTGCCAGCTTTTGGACTATCGGACTAGGCCTGTTCCACCTTTAGTGTTGGCTCGCCGCGTCACACTGAGTTGATTCGGATGTGGCGGAATCCATCAACCCTGCGCCGGCCAACAGGCCCCAGCCCGACGTATCGAGGTAGGCGGCCAAGCCGTCGAGGAACTGCTTCTCGCTCCCGAAACGTGCCGGCACGTCCCCGTAGCGACGCACCGTCCGTCGCTTGAGTGCGACGCCGAAGTTCTCGGTACGGGAGCACAGCGCATCGAGCGTCGAACGCTCAACTGTGACAACACACGCCGGTGCAGTCCCGTCGCTCGTGGGCGCATCGAAGGTGTCGAGGCTCGTTCGGGAGAGGACGACGTGACCGTCGATGACCCGGATCTCGAGGGTGCCGTTGCCTTCGCCGTGCGCGACTTCGCCGCCCCCACTCCCCCAAAATTGTCGACCTGCTGATAACCCAGCATCGTCAGCAGCCGGTTCATGGAGTCGCGCACGGGCACGCCGAGACGGTCGGGCGGGATACGGGCGCCACGACCGATCGACTCGGCGTTGACGGCGTGGGTGTGCCAGATCTTGTGGTCCGCCGGCGCCAACGGGTCGTGCGGCCCGCTGAAGGCGTCGGCCTGACGACGGGATCCGTCGACCCCGAAGAGGTTCCACACCCCCTGCATGGAGACATCGGTGCTGGTCACGAGGTCCTCGTAGCGCAGCCGGAGGCACCGCCCCGGGTGCCGCGCCTCGAAGTCCAGCATGGCCGCCGTCCGCTCGATCCAGTACCCGGCCACGGCGATCACGCCGTTGGTCGGGCTCATCTGCGCGTAGGGAGCCAACCCGTAGCCGTCGAGGCCCCACTCGGAGGCTTCCAGCGCCGAGGCAATGAGGTCCATGGCGTGCCGGTGCAGCAGCACGAAGCGGGCGTCGGGCCAGGCCGCCGCGAGCCGATCCATGGCGGTCACGTTCGAGAGCGATTTGTCGCACCAGCGAGCTTTGCCGGCCTCCGCCAGGTGGGCCGCCATGAGGTCGTCGACGACAGCGCCTGCCCGCACGAGAGCTTCGTCGAACGCCAGCCCGGTGGCCTGGGCAGAGTCCACGTAGGCATTGAGCAAGCTGGCGATGTCGGTCTCGCCCGGACACGAGATCTCGTCGTGCGCGTCGATCAGCCAACGCAACAGCGTGGAGCCGCTGCGTGCGTTGCAGACAACGAAGACCGGAGCGGATGCGCTGGGCATGCTTACAGCTGCAGGTCGACCCGGCGACCACCGACCATGGGTGCCTGCTGAGCACCCTGGTCCTCGTCGGAAAGAAAGTCGCCTGACGTCGCCGGGTGAGCGAGCGGGCCCGCAGCGCCCTCACCGTTCGTTGCGTGGCCCTGGCGAGGATCGGGCTGCGCGGATCCGAAGTCGGCCAGGTCCACGGTGACGTGGCGGTCGCTCCCGTCGCTCAGCTGGCTGTGGAGCTGGCTCATGGTCTGCGACAACGCGGCGTGCCCCGTCGCCGAATCTGCCCAGAGGCTCACCGAGATCTGTTCGCCGGCGACAGTGACCGTTGCTTGCACGTTGCCGAGACCCTCCGGCTGGAGCGCCATGGTGACGAAGTGGCTGCCGTCGTCACCCGCCTGCAGGGGATTGAGGACGGTGAGCACCTGCTGGGGCACCGAGGCTTCGGTCGAGCTCTCGGCGGCAGTCGCCGCGGCCGCGGTGGCGGCGCTCAGCGAGCTGACAGGCGCGTTGGGGTTGGGCATGGCCGCCATTGGTGCGGGCCCGGATGCGTCGGCCGAGGCCTCCCGCGCTGCACCGCTCTGCGCCGCTGCGGTGGAGCTCGACCCCAGGCCTTCGGCTCCACGGACCGCCTCCGCAGCCGCTCGAGCTTCCTGCGGGCCCATTTGGCCAGGCTGTGCGATGTCGGGCCCTTGGTTTCCCGTGCCTCCCGACCCGTTGGCGCCAGCACCCGCGGCGCCGGCAAGAACCGGTCGCGCTGCGGCCTCGGTGGTCGTTCCGTTGGTCGACGCCGTGGCGGTGGTCGCCGTGGTGTCTGCCGCCGACCCCGGGCCCGAACTGCTCCGCGCGGCACCGGCGCTCTCGGCGACGATGCTGATCGCGGTCGAATCTGCATCGTCGGCCGCGGACTCGCCCGGGGCGGGCGCGTGGGCCGGTGGTGTGCTCAGTCCCGACAGGTCCGGTCCGCCGAGGTGGTCTGGTGACCCGACGGCGGCGGAAGGTGATCCGTCGCTCCCTTCCGTCTCTCCAGTGACATCGGGCAGAGCGTCTTGGGCGGAGGGGATCGGCGACGTCGTCTGGTGGCCGGAGGCGACAGGCGCCCCCGCGGCTCCGGCTCCGGCCTGCGCCCCAACTCCGGGCGTCGGTGCGGCGGCGGCGGCGGCGGCTTCTTCGTCGGTCGTCCCCGTCGCGGCAGTCGTGGCCGTGGCCCCGGCCGTGGCGGCGAGCGTCACCGAGGGAGTGTCAGATGCCGAGTCCGCTGGGCCGGTTGCTCCACGACGTCCGTCGGTTCCTCGGCGGTGAGCGCCACGGGCGTTCGCAGCGCGGGCGGTGCCGGGGCCAGAACCGGCGGTTGTCCCTCTCCCCTTGGAGGCGGAGGAGGTCGAGAGCGCACCGGTCGGAGTTGTTGCCGAGAGCGTCGCCATCGTCGTCGGTGCACCATCGTCGCCGTCACTGCTCTCGGCAGACTCCGCCGACGTGGTCGACGGGGACGTCGTGGCCGACGCCGTCGGGTCCTGAGCACTTCGAGGAGATGTGGACTCTTGGGCTGCCGCCGTATCGAGTGCGTCGGTGAAGCTCGGTGCTCCCGTGCCGCTGGCTCCGTCCGATCCGACGGCCGTGGGACCGTCGGACGGGGGCGCCGCAGGATGGGGGGAGGCCGACATCAGGTCGGCCATCGCCGGGGCGGCAGTCATGCGGTCCCTCCTATGAGGCTCATGATCGTGTTCACGTAGTGCTGCGTCTCGGGGTAGGGCGGGATACCGCCGTACTTCTCGACCGCACCCGCGCCGGCGTTGTACGCGGCCAGCGCCAACGGCACCGATCCGAACTTGGTGATGTCGCCCGAGAGGATCTTGGCGGCCCCGTCGATGGCCTGTTGCGGGTCCATGGGGTTCACGCCGATGCCGCTGGCGGTCGACGGCATGATCTGCATCAACCCCTCGGCGCCGGCCGAGCTCACGGCGGACGGGTTGAACCCGGACTCCACCTTGGCCACGGCGGCCAACAGTGTGGGCGAGACGCCGTAGGTGGCACCGGCGGACAGGAACATCGGCGCCAAGTTGGACGGCACGTTGAGGGAGCCCGAGACGGAACCGCCCGGAGAAGTTGCGGAGTACGACGCCGCGGTGAGCCGACGCGTTCGAGGGAAGCACTCGGCGTATGGCCACCGCTTGGCCCGCTGCAGTCACCGACTGGACCTGGACCGATGTCCCCGTGTGGGGCGCATCGATCATCTGGCCGTTGCCGATGTAGATGCCGACGTGACCGGGCGACGATGCCGTTCCGTCGCTGCCGGCGAAGAACACGAGATCGCCCGGTTGGGCCTGGGCGAGCGAGGGCACGGCCTGGCCCACCGTCGCCTGTTCCTCGCTCGTGCGGGGCAGCGACACACCCATCTGCTTGTAGACGTACTGCACCAATCCGGAGCAGTCGAAGCCCGACGGGCTGGTGCCGCCCCACACGTAGGGCACGCCGAGGTACTTGGACGCATCGGCCACGACTGACTGTCCGCTCGTCGAGCCGGTGGTGCCGTTGGCGTAGGCACCGATCGAGCCGGCGGTCGACGAACCGGCGGTCGACATGGCGGCGGGCGTGGCCGAGGCACTCGAGGCGGGGGCCTGGCCCTCGACGGCGCCCTGGATGGCGGTGAGGATGTCGCTGAAGTCACCGTGCTCGGCGTCGGTCTGGATCGTCTGGCCGAGACCCTGCACGGCCGACTGCACGGCCGAGACCTGTTGGACGATGGGCGGGACGTACGCCTGGTCCGCGGTGGGCGCGACGGACGTCATGCCGGGTCGTCCGGCGTCGGCGTGGCGTCGGTGGTGCGGGCGGTCCTGTCGTCTGCTCGTCTGCTCGTCTTGCACGCGTTGCTCGCGGTCGGCCGCGATATAGCGGGCGGTGACGAGGTCGTCGACCGAGGCCGCCTCCCGGCGGGCGTCCTCCGTGCGCACCTCGTCGAGCCGGCGCTGCTCGAGTCGTTCGAGCGCCTCGACGCGCTGGGCCGCCTCACGCCATTGGCGCAGTGCGACGGCGGCCTGGGCCTCGGCCAGGGAGAGGCGGACGTGTGCATCGAGCAGGGTGGCCGCGGCAAGGTCCGCTGAGGCGGCCTCACGCTGGAACACCGACGCCGCCACGGGACCGCTCGAGACGGGCACCTCGCGGTAGCGCTGGGCCGCCTGGTCGCGCCCGGACGACGCTGCTTGGACTTGGCGGTTCTCGCGGGCGAGGTCGGCCCGGGCCGACTCCTCCTGGGCCCGGCGCACCCGCAGCACGGTGTCGAGACGGAAGCTGCGCTTGCTCACGAGACCGCGACGGGGGACGTGGCCAGGGACGGGGTGAGGTCGGGGATGGTGGCGTCGAGCAGCGCGGCGAGCAGGGCCCACGAGCGCTCGGCTTCTTCGGTCACCTGGACGTCCTGGCAGAGAAAGGCCTCGATGAAGTCGGACAGGGCCACGGCCCGGTCGACCACGGGGTTGGTGCCCGAGACGTAGGCGCCGATCTCGATGAGGTCCTTCGCGTCACGGGCGGCGGCCAGGAGCTTGCGCAGCTCCCTCGCCATGGCCCGGCGCTCGGGGGTGGTGATGGCGGGCTCGACCCGGGATACCGAATCGAGCACCTCGATGCTCGGGATAGTGCCCGGCCGTGGCCAGGCGACGCGAGAGGACGATGTGGCCGTCGAGGACCGAACGGGCGGCGTCGGCGATCGGCTCGTTCATGTCGTCGCCCTCGACGAGCACGGTGTAGAGACCGGTGATGCTCCCCTTGTCCGACGTCCCCGCCCGCTCGAGCAGCTTGGGCAGGAGCGAGAAGACCGACGGCGGGTAGCCCCGGGTCACCGGCGGCTCGCCGGCGGAGAGTCCGACCTCGCGCTGGGCCATGGCGAAGCGGGTCAGGCTGTCCATCATCAAGACGACGTCCTTGCCCTGATCGCGGAACCACTCGGCGATGCGGGTCGCCGTGAAGGCGGCCCGGATGCGCACGAGCGCGGGCTCGTCGGAGGTGGCCACGACGACCACGGCCCGGGCCAGGCCTTCGGGCCCGAGGTCGTGGTGGATGAACTCGTTGACCTCGCGGCCGCGCTCGCCGACCAGGGCCAGGACGACGACGGGGGCATCGGTGCCGCGGGCGATCATGGACAGCAGGCTCGACTTGCCCACGCCCGAGCCGGCGAAGATCCCCATGCGCTGTCCCCGCCCGCAGGGCGTCATGGTGTCGATGGCGCGCACGCCGAGGGCCAACTGGCTGTCGATCATCTCGCGGCGCAACGGGTGCGGCGCCGAGCCCTCGACCGTCGACGGTCTCGGTGTCGGTCAGTGCGGGCCCGTCGTCGATGGGCCGGCCCAGGCCGTCGAGGATGCGGCCGAGCAAACCGGAGCCAACCTCGACGCCCATCGGCTTGAGCGTGGCCTCGACGGGCGCACCGAAATGGACGCCCTTGAGATCACCGAAGGGCATGCAGGCCAGGCTGTCGCCCTGGACGGCGACGACTTCGGCGTCGAGCACCCCGCCGTCGCGCCAGACGCGCACGGCGTCGCCCACGGCGGCTTCGATGCCCTCGACCTCGAGGCGGAGTCCGACCAGACGGCTGACCCGGCCGGTGCGCCGAGGCGCGCAGGCATGCCGTGCCGCGCCGAGGATCGTCTCCTGCCAGACGGTCATCGCCTGCTCCGGGCGCGCTCGAGGAGCGGACCCTGGGTGGGTTCGGGCTCGGACTCGGACTCTGACAAGTCGGTCGGGTGGGTGGCCGAGAGGAGGGCCCAGCGAACTCGAGCCAGGGCGGATTCGATCTGGGCGTCGATGCGGCACGGCCCGGCGTCGATGACGCAGCCGCCACGCTGCGACCGATTCGTCGGGCACCACGGTGACCCGGCAGTCGGTGACATAGGCCTGGAGGTCGGTCACCTCGATGACCTCGTCGGGGTGGAGGCGCACGACCAGGTCCTCGCCCGGCGCGGTCAGGCGCAGGGCCCGGCGGATGGCCGCAGAGATGTGGTGATCGGAGAGCGGAGAGCTCGTGGTCGACCAGCGTGCGGGTGAGCTCGACGGCCAGCGTGGCGGCGTCCTCTTCGACGACGGCGATGGCGTTGGTCTGGCCGGCCTCGATGGCCGCGGCAGCCTGGTGCAGCGCCTCGGCCCCCTTGCGCAACGACTCCTGGCGCGCCCCCTCGGTGGAGGCCCGGGCGGCCTCGAGCCCAGCCTGGAACCCGTCGTCGTAGCCCTCCTGGCGCGCTTCCTCGACCCGTTCGGCCGGGGACTGGTGCCGGGGCGACGCCGCGAGCGGCGTGCTCGACGTGGAGCGCGGCGGGTTGCGCGTGCTCGACGGCGTGCCCTCGCAGGACGCGGGCGGCGCGTCCTGGTGCGACGCGGGGCCGCGGTTCAGACGACAAGGTCATCGTCACCTCGCATGAGGACGATCTCGCCGGCCTCTTCCATCTCGCGGACGATCTTGACCAGTTGCATCTGCGCCGACTCGACGGTGGACAGGCGGGTCGGGCCGAGCATCTCGATCTCCTCGACCAGGTCCTCGGAGGCCCGCTCCGACACGTTGCGCAAGAACTTGTCGCGCACCGACTCGTCGACGCCCTTGAGGGCTACCGCCAGGTCCTTGGGCACCACGTTGCGCAGCACTCGCTGGAGGGTGCGGTCGTCGAGGGCCACCACGTCGTCGAAGACGAACAGCTGGTTGCGGATCTTCTCGGCCACCTCGGGGTCGAGCGCATCGAGCTCGGTCAGGATGAGCTTCTCCGAGGCGCGGTCGACGTTGTTGAGGATGCTGACCAGGGCTGGGATCCCGCCCGCCGCCATGCGCGTGGTGCCGCCGGGCTGGAGCAGCGTGGCGAACTTCTTCTCGAAGACGGTGGCGATGTCCTGGACCACCTGCGGGTCGATCCGGCCCATGGTGGCGATGCGGTCGGCCACGTCGACCCGCAGCTTCTCTTCCATCTTGCCGAGGATCTCGGCGGCGTGATCCGACGCCAGGTGCACGAGGATGACCGCGATGGTCTGCGGGTGCTCCTCGGCCAGGAAGGCGTTGACCTGGAGCGGATCGAGACGGTGCAGCAAGGTGAGCGGCCCGTCGGTCCCCACGTAGACCTGCTCCATGACCTCGTCGGCCCGGTCGGCCCCCAGCCGCTCCTTGAGGAGTGCGCGCGCCGCTTCGGCCCCACCCTGTTGGACCGCGACGATGCCGTTGACGCCTTCGAGGAACTCGCCGATCACGTCGGAGACCACGGTGGCGTCCAGTTGGGGCAGCTTGGCCATCTCGGTCATGAGCATGACGACCTCGGACTCGCTCATGGACTTGAGCGCCTGCGCGGCGCGGTGGGTGTCCATCTGCGCCAGCACGGTGGCGGCCTTTTGTGGTCCGGTCAGCGCGGGCACGGTGCGGCCTTTCCCTCGACCCCGGGCCTACGCATGCCCGACGGAGGACGTCTCGCGCTCCTTGGTCCAGGCCCGGAGCAATGCCGCCACCTCGGCCGGCTGCGAATCGATGAACTTGCCCACTTCGGCCGTGCGGTCCCCGGCTTCGGCCCGCTCGCCGCTGATGGCAGCCATCTGGGAGGTCGCCTCGCCCGACTGGTCGTAGTCGAGGGCGACCGCCATCGGCGTCGGCACGAGCACGGGGGTGCGCCGGGGCACCCGGTTCTTCTTGGCCGAGCGCCAGAGCAGGAACAGCACGGCGGCGATGACCAGCACGATGACCGCGGTGCGGATGAGGGCGCTCATGGACGCCTTCGACTGCTGGGCCTGGGCGGCGGCGGCGGCCTTGCTGGCGGCGGCCTCGGTGGCCGTCGAGAACGGCGCCTCGCTCATGTTCAGCGTGTCGCCCCGCGCCGTGCTGACACCGGCGGCCGCGGCAACGCCCTGCTTGAGGGTGGCCAGGCTCACGCCCTTGGGCATGCTCTTCTGGTTCACGAGCACGGCGATGGACTGGCTCTCGACGGTGCCCGGCGTGTTCTTCTCGGTCTGCGTCACCGTGCCCGTGGCGTAGTTGGTGGTCGCCGAGGAGTTCGAGAAGTTGCCCGAGCCGCTGTTGCCGGTGGCGGTGGGCGTCCCGAGCGTCCCCCCAGCGGTCGCGCCGCCGGTCGCCGTCTCGGTGCTGGTCTGGGTCTGCGTCGGCACGGAGATCGGCTTGCCCGTGCGGGTCGGTCTGGAAGCCGTTGGTCACGGTGGAGACCTGGTTGAAGTTGAGGAGGGCGTTGACCTGGATCTCGGCATTGCCCTGACCGAGGACGCTGGCCAGGTACGAGGCAATCTTCGCCTGCTGGGACGTCTCGTAGTTGCTCGTGGCGTTGTTGTTGGTGCCGGCCGAGTTGTCGACCCCTGGCCCGGACAACAAGTTGCCGTTGGAGTCGGCCACGGTGACCTGGGAGGAGTTGAGACCGGGGACCGAGCTGGCCACCAGGTGCACGATCGCCTGCACCTCACCGGCCGAGAGCGTGTTTCCCTGGGACGTGTCCACCAGCACGGAGGCGCCCGTCGGGGCGACGTTGTTCACGGCGAAGGTGTTGGCCTGGGGCAGGGCGAGGTTGACCTGGGCCCCGGTCACCCCGTGGATCGACTCGATCGTCGACTGCAGCTCGCCCTGGAGCGCCTGGAGGTAGTCGGCCTGCTGGGTGGTCTGCGAGCTGGTGATCCCCTCCTTGTCGAGGATGCCGAGCCCGACGTTGGAGCTGGCGGCGGGGAGGCCGGCCGAGGCCATGGTGATGCGTTCCTGGTCGACATCGTTCTGGGGCACGTAGATCGACGTGCCGCCGTTCTGGAGCTGGTAGGGCACGTGGTCGGAGGCGAGCTTCTGGGTGATGGATGCGGCGTCGGAGGGTTGGAGGTTGGTGAAGAGCGGCGCGTAGCTGGGCTTGGAGACCAGGCTCATGAAGAAGTAGCCGCCGACCACCGTGATGAGGATGGCGACCACGGTGACGGCCTTCTGGCCGGGCGTGAAGCCGTCGGCGAAGCGGCGGGCGCCGGCGCGCCAGCGATCGACGTCGGCCGATGCGACGAGAGCCATCAGAAACTCATGCCCATGATGGAGTTGAACGCGTCAAGCGCCTTGGTCACCATGGCCTGGGTGACCTGGGTGTCGACGGACGCCTGGGTGGCGGCGATCATGGCGTCGCCGATGTTGCCCTGGCCGGTCGCCACCTGGGCGGCCTGGCTGGTGGCGTTGGTCTGCGCACTCTGGAGTTGGTCGACCGCGTTGAGAATGCTGTTGGAGAACCCGTCGGAACCCGCCGCGGCACCGGCGGACGAGGCGCCGGCCGACGACGCACCGGCGGCCGGGGCGGCGGGCGGCGACGGTGGAGAGGGCGGGATCGGGGGGATCACCACGGGTGAGCCTCCGACCCTGTGCGGGCGTCGTCATTCGCCCTGCGGATACTCCTCGGGGACACGGTCACCACCTCTTGGACGTCACGTCGACTGGATCGCCGCGCTGCTGCGCGTGCGACACACACTCCGTGCCCTTCCTGGGCCGTTTACCGCTGGCAGTCCCTGCCCGCAACCTCTTTCTCGGAGAGATGCCTGCGGGGCTTTAGCCGCGCTGCGCCGTGTTGACCGATTGGTGGCAGTGTCAGACGCGGGCTGGTCGACGTAGGCGGCGAGTTGGCGGCGCCCACGCTCGGCATGACGCAGCGCAGTGGCCACCGAGGCCCGGGCGTCGACGATCTCACCCTCGAAGGCGCGGGTGGCCCGCAGGAGCTCCTCGGCCCGTGGCCGCAGGGACTCGGGCAGCGGACCCAGCTCGTCGAGGGCGCTCGGCGCGCGCAGCGACGGGCGTTCGACGTCGCGGTAGGCGAAGGCTTCGCGCTGCGCGCTCAGATAGGCCTCCATGGCCTCGAGCTCTTCGACCCACGCCCCGTGGTCGGACGAGGCCAACCGGCGCTCAGCGGTTGTCATACGCCGACAGCCGCCGCACTCGCCGTCGCCGTCAAACGGCTGCCGGTCCCCTGCTCGGCCGCCCGGCGCCAGGCCTCGGCCAGATCCGAGACCACCCGGAGGACCCGTTGCGCCTGGGCGCGGTCCTTCTTCATATTGGCCTCGAGCAGTTCTTTGTAGAGGGCGAAGTAGAGCTGCGACAGGTCGGTCGCGCCCCCGTCCAAATGTCGGTCCTGAGGGTCCCGCGCAATGCGAGCAGGATGTCCTGGCGCGCGGCACAGCCCGTCGTTCACGGCCTTGAGATCATCCTTCTCGAAGCCGTTGTCGGCCTGGCTGAGTTCGAAGACCATCTTGTCGAAGAGCATGTTGAGGCGCGCCGCCGGTGTGGCCGTGATGACGGCCTCGCGGAAGTAGCGGCGCTTCATCTCCTCGGCTTTGGCGGCTGCTGACGGCATGGTCCCCTCGGCTCTACGCCCTCTGCTCGGTGTTCGTGTCGGTGTTCATAGCGCTCTTCGTCTTCGTACTCATGAGCTCAGGCTGGCCAGCGCACTGGTCAGGGCCGAGCTCTGGCTCTTGATCGACCCCAGCGTCACCTCGAGTTGGCTGAACTCGGCCTGGAGCGACTTCTGCTCGGCGGCGGCCAGCGACTGGTCGAACGAGATCTCCGTATTCATGCTGGTGGCCTGCGTGGTGAGACCCTGGGCGGCCAGCGTGATGGAACCGTTCACCGGGTTCGACATCGCCGTCGTCAGGCTGTTGAGGCTCTGCGCGATGCCCGGCTGGTAGTTGAAGGTGCCCAGGTCGGTGGCTGAGGTGATCCCACTGACCGAAACCTGCAGCGAGAGCCCGGCCAAGGTGGGATCCGCGACCGGGTGCGCTGAGGAATTGGCCCGACCCGGTGGCGGCCACCCCGTTGATCGTGCCGGCCACGTCCGTGCCGCTGAAGGAGGCCGGCGTCCCGGCGGTGGCGCCGGCAAGACCGGTGGTCCCCGCCCCGGTGTTGTCGGAGGTGACCGAGAAGCCCGCAGCGCTGCCGAAGTCCGATGACGTCAGCTCGAGCTGCTGTCCGTTGACGACCTGGGCGGAAAGGGAAATGCCGGCACCGGCCAGCGCGGCATTGATCCCGCTGGCCACGTTGGCCAGGCTCTCGCCCACCGTGGTGGCGTAGTTCACGCTCAGGCCGTTCGCCCCGATGGTGAGCGTTTCTGCATTGCCGACGGTGCCGCCACTCAGCGTCGAGCCGAGGTCGGTGGCCTGAGTGGCCGAATGCGAGATGTTCACGTCATAGCTGCCGGGCTTGGAGGTCGCCGACGCGAACGAGAAGCTGACCGCGCCGTTGTACGTGGGCGACGACGGGCTGAAGCCGCCGCCCTCGGTGAAGAGGTTGGCCACGCCCGTCGGGTTGGCGCTGAAGGCAGACTCGAACTTCGACTGGTCGAAGCTGATCTGGCCGCTGTCGAGCGTCACACCCACGGCGGCGCCGTTCCCGAGGGTCGAGGAGCCCGCGGTCGCGGCGAAGATGCCGAGGATCTGGTTCTGCAGGTTCTGGAGCACGGCCGAACCCATCAAGGGGCCGGCGACCTTGGTCGACGCGTTGAAGCCGGCGGCCTGCTGGATATCCGTGAGGACCGTATTGGCTGCCGTGACCATGCCCTGGACGGCGGTGGACATGGCCGTGGCGTCGGGCGACACCGTCACGGTCACCGGGGTGGTCGTGGCCGACGCCACCGTGACGGACAGCCCGGGCAGCAGTCCGGCGAAGGTGTCGGTCTGCGAGCTCAGGGTGTAGCCGCCGGTGCCACCGACCTGGATCTGGGCGTTGGATCCCGCCGTGGCGGTGCGCATAGACCCCAAAGAGGACGACGAGAACGCGCCGCCGTCGACGGAGAGATTGGCCGCGCTGCCGGTGGTCGAGGACGAGAGCTGCAAGATGTACTGGTTGGTACCGGTCTGGACGGCGGAGGCGATGATGCCGCTCCCGGCCGCGTTGATGTTGGCCACCAGGTTGGCCAGCGATCCGTTCCCCGTCGAGACGTTCGTCGCCGTCACCGTGCCCGTCGACAGCAGCGAGCTGTTGACCGTGGGCAACGCGCTCAGCGCGTTCAACGTGGCCGAGATGGCGCCGCCCGATCCGGAGTTGAGGCTGACGGTCGCCCCAGCCGTCACGTCGGTGAGCGTGTTGGCGGTGCCATCCACCGTGACGACGCCATCGACGCCGGTGGCCGCGCTGGCCATCGAGCTCAAACCCAGCGTGGCCAGGGCGGATCCGCCGGTCACCTGGAGGCTCTGCGAGCTGCCCTGGTCGGCCGTGGACAAGATCAGGTTGCCGTTGCTGTCGTACCCGGCTTGGAGGGCGCCGGATGCGCCCGCTGCGCTGATGGCCGATTGCACGGCGCTCAGGAGTCCCGCTCCGCTATAGCCCCCGCCGGGGCTGTCGGCGAGACTCAACGCGTAGGCGGTGCCATTGACCGTCACATTCAGCGTGTCGTTGCCGGACCCGACTGCGATGGCGGTTTGGTTGCCGACGCCGCCAGTACCCGTGGTCGAGGCGGCCGCGGAGGCCTGGGAGACGACGACGGAGTGGGATCCGATGGTGAGCCCCGTCCCGGCGGCCAGGTTGGCCAGCCCGAACTCGCCGCCGCCCTGGGCCAAGAGGAAAGAGGGGTTGGTGTCGACCACGTCGGCCGTCGAGGAGACCGTTCCCGACGAGACGAGCGAGTTCGCCGCGGCGAGGGACAAGACGTTGAACGACACCGAGCCCGACGGCGTGCCCGACGCGGCGGTGGCTGTCACCGCATTGCTGTCAGAAGAAGTGGCCTTGACCGCTCCCCAGCCGGCGCCGCTCGAGAGGGCTTGTGCGGCGGTCTGAAAGGCGAGAAGATCCTTGTTGATCGACTGGTAGTCGGCCGCCTGCGAGTTCAAACCGCTCTGCTGGTTCTGCAGATCGGTGATCGGCTCCTGATAGCTGGTCATCAGGGCCTGGATGATGGCCTGGGTGTTGAGGCCCGACACGATGCCGTTGTCGACGATCGACGGTGTGCCACCTGCACTGGAGGGCGAGGAGGCGATCGACATGTACTCGGGCTCCTTACGTGCGGGCGGCGGGGGTCGGAACTTCGAGTCGTGACGGCCGCCGGCGTCGGCGGCGGTTACGACGGCAATGATGTGCCGCGTCCCCGGAAGCGGTCGGGACCACGTAGACCACTTCCGGGGACGACGGACACAACCGTTTAGCCGAGGAGCTTCAGGACGAGCGAAGGCTCCTGCTGCGCCTGGGAGAGCATCGACACACCTGACTGCATCAGGATCTGGTCGGTGCTGAACGTCGCGGTCGCCTGAGCGAAGTTGACGTCGACCAGGCCGCTGTAGGCGGACTGGAGGTTCTGCTGACCAACCGTGAGGTTGGCGACGATGGCCGTCAGCTGGTCCTGGACGGCACCGACGTTGGCTTCGATGGACGCCACGGTGTTGATGGCGGCCTGGACGGCTGAGATCGCGGCCTGAGCCGACACGGCGCTACCCACCGAGATCGAGGTCGTCGAGACACCCAGGGACGCCGAGGTGGCGGCCTGAATGGTGATCGTCAGCTGCTGGTTCGTGTTGTCGAAGGCGCCGACCTGCAGCACCTGGCCCGAGAACGAGCCGTCCAACAGGGCGGTAGAACCGAACGACGTGGTGTTGGCGATCTGGTCGATCTGGTTCTGCAGAGCCGCAAACTCCTGCTGGTTGGCCGACAGCGACTGCGAGCTGTTGGTGGCACCGTTCGAGGAGTTGATGGCCAGCGAGTCCATCGTCTGGAGAAGCGACGAGATCTGGTTGAGCGCGCCGTTCGCCGTCTGAATCATCGACACGCCGTTCTGCGCGTTCGACACTGCCTGCTGGTAACCGTTCGACTGGGAAAGCAGGTCCTGAGAGACCACGTACCCGGCCGGGTTGTCTGCGGCGCTTTGGATCTGCAGACCTGACGACAACTGTGAGATCGCCTTCGACATCGCGGTGTCGGTGGCGTTCAAGTTGTTGTAGGCGTTAATCGCCGCAACGTTGGTGTTCACTACAAGGGAAGACATCCGTTCCTCCTAGTTAGGCCCCCTCCATGGGGCACATGCCGATAACGGTTCCCTTCAACGAGGTCGGCGGGTTTCCCCCTCCTCGCCCGAATCTGGGCACCGTTGAATACTTCGGCCCAGCGCGACTCGGCTTGAGGTACTGAATCTGGATTTTGTCTGGGCGTTGTCCGTCCTCAACCCTCGGGAAAGGACGCCCGATATCAGTGCATGCGCCGACCCCCCGCCACTGTCGTGGTGCCGGCCTGGAACGCCTGGGACCAGACTCAGGCCTGCCTGGAGTCGCTCCGTCCCACGCTGGGCGTCCAGGACCAGGTCGTCGTCGTGGACAACGGTTCGACCGATGCCACGACCTCCCGACTGAAACTCTTCTCGTGGGTCGAGGTCGTCACGAACGAGACCAACCTCGGCGTGGCCGAGGCCTACAACGTGGGAGCGGGTCTGGCCCGGCACGACTTGATCGTCTTCCTGCACAACGACACGGTCTTGACGGGGCACTGGCTCGACGAGTTGCTCTCGCCCTTCGACGACGCCGCCGTCGGAGCCGTCGGCCCGCGGTCGAACTTCTGCTCGGGACCCCAGGCCGCCGACGGCGCGTCCTACCTCGACGGCGAAACCTCCGCCATGCGCCAGTTCGCCCGGGAATGGGAGCGGGCCCACCGGGGCACCGTCTCGCCGGCCGAGATGCTGGGCGCGTGCTGCCTGGCCGTGCGCCGTGCCGCGCTCGACGAGATCCTGGGCTTCGACGAGGACACCGTGGTGTGCGGCATAGAGCAGGACGACCTCTGCCGGCGCCTCACTGCCAAGGGATGGCAGCTGCGCGTGGCGGACGGCTCTTTCGTGCACCATGCGGGGCACCGCACGTACATCGCGAACGGCGTCGACTGGTTCGCCCGGCGCGACGCCAACCGTGCCCGTTTCGAGGAGCGCTGGGGTGCGTCAGTACCCAGGGCGTTCCCGCTGGTCTCGGCCTGCCTGATCGTCAAGGACGAGGAGGACAACCTGCCCTCGTGCCTGGCCTCGCTGGAGGGCCTGGCCGACCAGGTCGTCGTCTACGACACCGGATCGACCGACGGCACCATCGCCATCGCCAAGGAATTCGGGGCCACGGTCCTCGAGGGCTACTGGGACGACGACTTCTCGCGGGCCCGCAACGAGGCGCTGGCCGCCTGCACGGGCGACTGGATCGCCTGGCTCGACGCCGACGAGACCCTGCGCTGCCCCGACATCGCTGCGCTGCGGGCCGACCTGGCCCGGACCGGACCCGAAGTCGACGGTTTCAGCGTCGTGATCGAGAACACCACCGGCGCCGGCGTGGGTTCGATGTTCGTCCACTCGGCGTGCCGGTTCTTCCGCCGCTCGCGCTGCGAGTGGGCCGGCCGCCTCCACGAGCAGGTCGCCGGGCGGGGGACGCACCGTCCCGTCGCCACGACCGCGCTGAGCGACACGGTCCGCATCCACCACACCGGCTACACCTCTGAGGCCATGTCCTCGCGCGGGAAGGCCGAGCGCAACTTGCGGGTGGCCGAGGCCGAGGTCGAGCGATCCGAGGGCTGGGACAAGGGGTTCTCGCTCACCAGCCTGGGGCGGTCGTACATGACCGCCGGCCAGCCCGAGCAGGCCCTGGACTACTGCCGGCGTGGCGCCGAGTCGACCACCAACATGATCACCCGCCGCCTGGCCTACCGCACCATCGTCGACGCGCTCGTGGCGCTGGGCCGCTTCGACGATGCCCTCGTCGCGCTCGACGACCTGCGCCAGATCAGCGACAAGACAGTGCTGGTCCAGGTCCTCGAAGCCAACATCGCCCGTCAGCAGGGCCGCCACGAAGACGCCCTCGCCCTGTTCAAGGTGGTCGACCAGTCGCAGTTCGACGACGACGGCTTCGAATACGACGCGACCATGTTCGCCCAGCAGCGGGCCGAGTCGCTCTCCGCGCTGGGCCGTTCCGGTGAGGCGGCCGACGCGCTGCTCAGCGTCATGGCCGACCGCGGCGTCCTCGACTCGCATCTGGGCACCGTCGTCGAGTACCTCGACCGGGCCGGTCGCTCACTCGAGGACCTGGCCCTCTCCCTGCCCGCCGACCAACTCCCCCAGTTCCTGGCCCAGGTGCTGCAGCTCCGCGAGGACGTGGCGGACCGGGTCCTGGAGGCCTGCTTCGAGCACCGACCGGCCGACTCCCTCGCCGTGTTGGCGACGGCGGCCACCTTGGCCCGCCGCCTGCCGCTCGAGCGTGCCCTGCAGTGGTCGGCCCGCTTGCGGGCCTGCGGGCTGGAAAGCTCGTGCCCGCTCGTCGTCATCGCCAACGACGGCCAGCGCTCCACCGTGGAACGGGCCCGGACGGTCGCCGCGGGCTTCAAACTCTTCGGCGACGCCCGACTCCCCGCGTGCTTCGGCGACATCCTGCGTGTGGCGAGCGAGGAGGAGCGGGCGACCATCTCGGCCGAAACCGCCGTCCTCTGCCCGGCGCTGCTCGAGGAGCCAGGACTGGCGCTCTCGGGCGACCCACGCTGAGAGAGATTGCGCGGCAGGCGCTGTAGCCGCGACCGTTCTGGCGCCCGCCCGAACTCAGGCGGGGCGGGCCCGGCCCGCGAGAGTGAACAGCCGCTCTGCTGCGGCGGCGGCGGCCGCCTCCCATGTGAAGTCCGCAACGATGCGCTGGCGACCCGCCGCACCGAGGCCGTCGAGGGCCTTGGGATCGTCGACGACGCGGCGGAGGATCTGGCCGAGGGCGTCGGCGTCGGGTTCCGCCCACCAGTAGCCGATAGAAGACGGGCCCACGTCAGCCATCTCGATGGGGACCACGGTCGAGGGCACGAACAGTGCGTTGTCCTCGCCGCAGAAGTCGAGGCAGGCGCCGTAGCCGGTGACGACCACGGGTAGGCCGCTCGCCATCGCCTCGGCGATCGGCAAGCCGAATCCCTCGCCCCGGTACGGGTGCACCAGCACGTCACAGCTCCGGTAGAGCATGGGCACGTGGTCCTCGATGAGCTCGTCGTCGATCAGTTCGACCTCGGCCGAATGCGGGTCCTCGGCCACGGCGCGCAATTGGTCGTCGATGGTCGAGCCTCGGTAGACGTGTCCGGCGCCGAAGGCCTTGACCACGAGACAGACGTCGTCGTCGGCGCTGAAGGTGTCGAGGTACGCCCGCAGGAGGACGTCGATGCCCTTGCGCAGGATGGTGCCCCCGACGAAGAGCAGCTTGTGTGACTTGGTCGTCTTGAGGGGATAGGTCGTCCCGTCGGGCCTGAAGCGCTCGCTGTCCACCCCGAGAGGCACGACGGCGACCTTCGACTCGGGTACGCCGCTGCGCACGAAACAGTCCTTGACCCATGTGGTCGGCGTCCAGACCTCGTCGACGTTGCGGATGATCTGGGGGAACCCAGGCGGAGGGGATCCCGCCGAACTCCCACGGTTGAAACAGCACCAGGGGCGACGATCCGGCCGAGGACAGGTCGGGCGGCCAGCGATGGCGCACGACCACGTCGGCCTGGTGCTGGCCGCCGATCGGCGGCCGGGAACGAATGATGCGCTCGACCTCGACCGCGGTGTCGGCCGAGAACGGCGGCGCCTCCCGGCTGAGCGGCATCACGGTCATGAGCCCGGCCGCGGCGAGGCGTGCGGCCATGGCGCGGTTGACCCCGGCCAGGCTGTGGTGGGCGTAGAAGTCGCCCTCCCAGTTGACGTGCGGCAGGGCCACCGAGGGTCGCGCCGCGCCTGCACCCGAGACGGCAGAGACCGTGTCCCGCGCTCCGGTCCCGAGCGGCGTCGCGGCGCCGAGGCCCGAGGCCGCACTGAGCGCGTCGACCCGGTCGACGACTGCCTGGGTCACGTGCTTCCACTGCCAACGGCGTTCGACGTCGCTGCGCCCCTGCGCACCCAGCCGCTTGCGCAGCGCAGGATCGGCGGCCAGGCGCTGCAGCACCTCGGTCAAGTGAGCCTCGAGGGCTCAGCCCAGCGGTGGCCCCGGTAAAAGGCGAACTCGGCGCGGTGATCGATCGTCTGGAGCCCCTCGATGTCGAGCAGGACGCTGTTCTCGTCGTCCATGAACTCGAGGTTCCCGCTCCAACGGGTGGCCACGGCCGGGATCCGACACGCCATGGCTTCGAGCATCGGCCGGCCCCAACCCTCGCCTCTCGACGCGCTGACGTAGACATCGGCCGCGGCGTAGAGCCGGGGCAGGTCGGTCAGGCTGAGTGGACGGTCGAGCACGACGATCGGTGCGACGTCAGATCGTCCCTTGCCCAGGCTTTCGAGGTAGGCGTCGATGCGCTGATCAATCGGCGCGACCTCACCGATGGAGCCGGTGACCTTGGAGGTGCGCAACACCAGGGAGACGTCGTCGTCGGGGCCGAAGGCCTCCGCCCAGGCCGAAAGAATGACGTCCCAGCCCTTGCGGAACGCCCATTCGAAGACCGAGAGGAAGACGGTGCCCCGCGTTCCCGGCACGCGCAGCGGCCGCAGCCCGGGGCGGAACAAGGTGGCGTCCACTCCGCCCGGCACCACCTGGATCGGCACGGTGACGCCGGCGTTAGCGAAGGTCTCCACGTTGAACGAGGTCGGCACCCACACCTCGTCCATCTGGTTCAGACGGCCCACCCAGTCCGGCGGGATGGAATCCGTCTCGAACATGGTGCGGATGACGTTGGCCGAGGCGCCCTGGACCCGCAAGGCTGCGTAGCCCGGCACGTGGAGCACGGAGATGAACGGGTGCCCGAGCGGCTGTTCGGTCGCCTGGTGCAAGGCGAGCAGCCGGTCGGGGGCCGACGCAGCCAGCTGGTCCACGAACTCGGACAGATCGTCGCCCCACGGGCGCGCCGTCACCGGGTAGCCCCGGTGTTGCATGGCCAGGATCATGGCCCGGGCCTCGTCGCCGTAGCCGCTGAAGTTGAAGATGGGCGCCTGCCACAGCAGGGGCATGTGCGCCGTGGTCCCTGGCGCTGGCTCGATCCCGCGGCCCTGGGCCGTGCGTCGACTCGGGAAGACGGGCCGGCCGGGACGCCGGCCCGGTGGCTGCCGCCGCCGGGGGCGCGGCGCGGGCGTGACGCGCCCGCCGCG
Organism: uncultured Acidimicrobiaceae bacterium; assembly: GCA_963726855.1. Lineage (GTDB taxonomy): Bacteria > Actinomycetota > Acidimicrobiia > Acidimicrobiales > RAAP-2 > Bog-473. The sequence goes on along the minus strand of CAVSEB010000002.1, from coordinate 221,714 downwards.
CGCGCGATCGACTGCCGGACTTACGACTTCCGCCGTGGGGCACGAAAGAGAAGGTCGTCGCGAACGAGGCTCGTGTTGAGCATCTATTTGCCTGAGGCCGCGCCGGGGCCGGGCCGGGGGATGCGGAGCCCGGGACGCAGGGCCGGGGGACGCAAGTCCCGGTCCAACGAACTCTCAAGAATCACTGAAAGTTCGCCGATATCTGGCGTGAGGTCATCGAACCTCTGCACGCGCAAGGAGCGCGCGCCCGAGTCCGGCGTCACGAGTCGAAGGAGGCCCTCCGTTGCAGTTCTTCGTGGCATTCCACCAACTCGACGCGCTCGAGGGGATGGAAGGACGTTGCGTCACCGGCCTCTTCCCGCACCTGCGCCTCGTGTCCCTCCTCCCGGGCGACGTCACGGCCCATGCCGCCGCCCGCCTGCCCGTCCACCTGCGCGACCGCATCGTCGTCGACCCGCCACCCGAGTTGGTGGGCACCGGGCTCCACGGCGTGCTCAGCACGAACAAGGCCGAGACGCAGCAGATCCTGACCACCGTCCCGCCCGACGTCATCTTCGACTGGGGCGGCCTCTCGGTCGCCTACGAGCGCTGGCTGCACGGGGTCTACCTGCCCCACTGCTCCACCACCGCCCTCTACAGCCCCGAGGACCTCTACCCACGCGACTGGGCGAGCGAGCCCATGACGCTCGAGATCGTGGGCAACTGCGAGGCCTACTTCATGGAGCAGCAGGTCCAGGCAGTAGCCGCCCAGCTGGGCGTGCAGATCACCTCGTACCACACGCTGCAGAACCACCCGATCTCGTCGCCGCCCTCGGGCGGCGCCCAGGCCACGGCACGTTTGGTCGTGCCGCCGCTGCGCTACATGCACCACGACATGCTGGACGACATCGTGGTCCACCCCGACCACCACCGGCTCTTCGAGGAGACCCGGGCGCACCTCGTGGCCTACCTGGACTCGGTCCTCGTCGGCCACGGCGACGCGCCGCACTTCGTCAGCGGTTTCATTGAGCCCTGCATCAATCCGCATGGGCGCGTCCTTCCACACCCCGGACCTGTCCAACCTCAAGTTCTTCGTGCGCTGTCTCAACGACGTCATCATCGAGTGGTGCGACGTCCACGCGCAGGCCTGGTACATCGACGCCAACGAGGCGGCGTCCATGATCGGCAAGAACTACGTGGACGAGGGCCCGATCACCTACTACGCCCACCGCATCCCCTTCGACCCCTACGACGACTGGGTCGAGCGCGACGAGCCCGTGGCCACGGTGCCCGTGCTGCGCAGCTTCGACATCCGCTCGTCCACCTTCTACGCGGCCATCGTCCGCGAGGTCTGCACCCGGCTCGTCGTGCTCTCGGGCCGCGGGCAGGTCAAGGCGGTCATCGTCGACCTCGACAACACGCTGTGGCGAGGCCTGGCCTCCGACCAGGTGGTGGGCTCGTGGAACGGACGGCCCCAGGGCCTCGTGGAGGCGCTCAAGGTGCTCAAGAAGCGCGGTGTCCTCCTCGCCGTGGCGAGCAAGAACGACGAGGCCTACATCCGCACCCACTGGAACCGCATCCTGCGGGACTACGCGGAGGTTCCGCTCGGGTGCGAGCTGAGCCTGGACGACTTCGACGTCGTGCGCATCGACTTCCGCCCCAAGTCGGTCACGGTCGGCGAGATCCTCACCCAGCTCAACATCGGCGCCGACAGCGCCGTGTTCGTCGACGACAACCCGCTCGAGCGCGAGGAGGTGCAGGCGGCGTTCCCGGCCATGCGCATTCTCGGGCGCCGAGCTCAACTACGTGCGCCGTGAGCTCCTTTTCAGCCCGTTCACCCAGCGGGCCCACGTGATGGCCGAAGACGCCACCCGCTCGGCCACGGTGCGCCAGCACGCGCTGCTCGAGCAGCACATCGCCGCGGGCACGGGCGACGACTTCCTGGCCGCCCTCGGGCTGTCGTGCCGGGTGACCGAAATCGACGACGCCGGCTCGGCCGCCGCCCAGCGGGCCGTGCAGCTGGTGAACAAGACGAATCAATGGAACCTCAACGGCGGCCGCATCAGCGAGGGTCGAGCTGTCCCAGGCGTTCGCCGCGGGGCGCCGGCTCGTGGTGGCCCATACCCGCGACGCCTCGAACGACTACGGCCTGGTCGCCGCCGCGCTGGTCGACCCGGCCAGCCGCCGGGTCACGCACATGGTCGTGAGTTGCCGGGTGATCGGGATGGGGATCGATGATGCCCTGGCCCACTGCCTGCTCCGCCGCTTCGGTCCGACGCTCGCCTTCGACTATGCCGACAGCGGTCGCAATTTGGCCGTCCGCAGCTTCCTGGCCGGCCACGGCTCGAGCGCCGACGACGACCACGCCTTCGAGCTGCGCGACGGCCTGGTCGTCCTGAGCAGCGTGACGCCGCCGCCGCACGTGACGGTGACGCGACGAGGCGGCGATGGCGAGCCCGGGTGGCGTCCGCAACGCCGGGGGCGCCGGGCGCGGCCCAGGACAACGCCCAGACAACGGACGGAAGACAGCCGACGCGTTGTCCCGAGCCGGCTAAAGCACCATTCCTCCTGCGCCGATACTGCACAGGAGAAACCAGGAAAGCGAGCAGCCATTGGACGGCGCTCACACCTCGGCCAGGGACCGGCCGACCCCGTTTTGTTGAGGTGTGATGACGCGCAATCGGATTGGCCTGATCGGCATTCCGGCCGGAGTGGTCGGGATCGTCGTCATGCTGATCGTGCCGATGCCGCCGTACGTCCTCGACGTACTCATCAGCCTGAACATCTCGGCGGCCGTGATCGTGATGCTCATGAGCATGCACGTGAAGAAGCCGCTCGAGTTCTCGGCCTTCCCCTCGCTCCTCCTCGTGGCCACCATGTTCCGGCTGGCCCTCAACGTCAGCGCCACCCGGCTCGTGCTCGAGCACGGCTACGCCGGCGCGGTCATCGAGTCGTTCGGCAGCTTCGTCGTCGGCGGCTCGCTCATCGTCGGGCTGGTCATCTTCCTGATCCTGATCGTGATCCAGTTCGTGGTGGTCACGGCCGGTGCGGGCCGCGTGGCCGAGGTGGCCGCTCGATTCACCCTCGACGGCATGCCCGGCAAGCAGATGGCCATCGACGCCGACCTGAACTCGGGCTCCATCAACGAGAAGCAGGCCAAGGAGCGCCGGGCCGAGATCGCCAACGAGGCCGACTTCTACGGGGCCATGGACGGGGCGTCCAAGTTCGTCCGGGGCGACGCCATCGCCGCCATCATCATCACGTTGATCAACCTGTTCGGCGGCTTCATCGTCGGCGTCGTCGCAGCAGCACCTCACGCCGAGCGAGGCCGTCCACACCTACAGCCTCCTCAGCGTCGGCGACGGCCTGGTCTCGCAGATCCCGGCCCTGCTGCTCTCGATCTCGACCGGCATCATGGTCACCCGGGCCAGCACCGAGGACGACTTCGGGACCGACCTGCTGGCCCAGATCCGGCGCCAGCACAACGCCGTGCGGGTCGCCGGCGTCATCATGCTGGCCCTGGCCATCGTCCCGGGCCTGCCCCACATCGCCTTCGGCATCGTCGGTGGGCTGCTCTTCCTTGCGGCCGGCCGCTTCCGCAAGCAGATCAATGCCCCGATCCCCGTCGAGGAGCTGATCGAGTCGGCTCCCGAGGTCGACTCCCCCGCCGCCCTGGCCGGCGAGGTGCGGGTCGACCCGCTCGAGCTCGAGCTGGCCCTCGACCTCATCGACCTCGTGGGCGACGGCGGCGACCTGCTCGACCGGGTCAAGGGCCTGCGGCGCAAGGTGGCCGGCGACCTCGGACTGATCGTCCCGCCCGTGCGCACCCGGGACAATCTCGACCTGGCCCAGGGCACCTACAGCATCCGCCTGCACGGCGTGGAGGCGGGCCGGGGCATGGCGCCCCCGGGACGGCTGTTGTGCATCGGCGACGGCATCGAGTCGCTGCCCGGCGAGTCGACGGTCGAGCCCGTCTTCGGGCTGGCCGCCAAGTGGGTCCCGACCGAGTTGCGCCAGCAGGCCCTCATGGCCGGCGTCACCGTGGTCGACCGCTCGTCGGTCATCACGACGCACCTGGGCGAGGTCATCGCCGACAACGCCGGCCGCCTGCTCTCGACCCAGCAGCTGCGCACGCTGCTCGACCTGGTCAAGGAGCGCGAGCCGGTCGTGATGGAGGAGATGGCGGCGGCCAACCTCGGCCTCAGCGAGCTCCAGCGCGTGCCTGTGCGAACTGCTCAACGAGGGCGTGCCCATCCGCGACCTCGGCCGCATCACCGAGGCGGTGAGCGAGCGGGCCCGGGTGACCCATGACCCCGACGCGCTGCTCGAGGCGGCCCGCCACGCGCTCGGCCCGGCCATCACCGCGCTCTACGCCGAGGACGGCACGCTGTTCGTCATCACCATCGACGCCGTGGACGAGCGCATGCTGCTCGATGCGGTGGCGCCGGGCGAGCAGGGTCTCGTCCTCGCCGTCGACCCGGGTCTGGCCGAGCGCATGGTCCAGCAGACCGGCGGCCTGGCCGAGCAGGCCGAGCAGCAGGGGCACCAGCCGGTGCTGCTCTGCTCGTCACGCCTGCGCCCGGCGCTCCAGCGCATGCTGCACGGCCCCGTGCCGCGCCTGCACGTCATGGGTGTCAACGAAGTCGCGCACCAACGTGAAACTCGAGAGACTGGGGACGGTGCACCTTGCCCACGAAATCGTTGCAGCTTGACGGACCGGACCTGGAGGAGCTCCTGGCCCGAGCCATGACCGAGGCGGGCCCCGGCGGGCGCGTCGCCAGCGCGGACCGGGTCCGACGGGGCGGCGTCGCCGGCTTCTTCGCCCGCGAACACTTCGAAGTCGTCGTGGAATTCGATGACATCACTGCGGACGGCACGGCGGCTGAGGCCGCCGCCTCCGGCCTGCCAGACTCGGTGACGGCGGGCGGGGCCGGTGCCGCCCGCAGCTGGACCGAGCTGATCGACGTGACCGAGGACGTGCTGCGAGATCTCGGGGACGACCGTTGGCGACGACGGTGCGGGCGAGCCGGCGGCGGGTGCTCCGACGCCCGCCGCCGCGAATCCGGCCGTGATGCCGCCGTCGACCTCTACGACGTCGGCGACTCCACCAACCGTCGGTTCAGAAGCCCGGATGCCCTCGACGCAGAAGGCCTCGTTCGCCGCCATGCTCTCGGCCATCGCCCGCGACACGGTCACCGGCGACGGAGTCGCGGCCACCACCCTCAACACGGCCAACACGGCCGACGCCGTCGACGCCGTCGACGCCATCGACGCGCCCCAGGCGTCGGCGATCACCCCGGCGGACATCGCCGCCGACTCCACGCCCGCGAGCCAAGATCAGCCGGCAACCAACGAGACGCCCACCGGCGGTCTGGCCGTCGCAGCGACTCCGCCGTGGCCAATCACCGCAGGCGGGACCCTGCCCGGTGCCTGGATCGACGCCATCGCCGCTGCCGCTCCTCAACCGGAGACGGCTCCCGTCCTCGCCGACGATCTCTTCGACGACGCTCCGGCCCAGAACGCCGACGCCATCGAGGCGCACGAGGTCGACGCCGACGACGTGGTCGAGTCCGACGCCGGTTCGCTGGTCCAGCCCGGCCTGGCCGCACTCGGTCTGCCCTCCGGCCTGTTGCCCGAGAGCACCGTGCTGTCCTGCCTCGAAGCACTCAGTGCATCCGAAGACGCCCAAACCTACGTCGAGGTCGCGCTGACCTCTGCGCTTCAGCAGCTGCCCGACGCGCCACTGCCCCCTCAGCGAGAAGGCAGCCTGCTGGTCATCGCCGGCGAGCTGGACCGGGCTCTCGAGTGCGCCGCCGGTCTGGCCGATCGTGAAGGCATCGACCTCGACACCATCGTCGTCGCTTCGCAGGCCCGTCACCGTCGCGGCGTCGCCTCGCGCCACCTCGTGGCCTCGCCGGACGAGGCAGCCGATCTGGCCGAGCGCAGCCGGCGCCTGCCGCACCCGCTCATCGTCGCCATCCACGCGCCGGTCTCGGCCGAGCCTGACCGTTGGGCCATCCGCATGTTGTCGGCCCTGGCGCCAACCGCGGTCTGGGGTGTTGCCTCGGCCACGCACAAGTCCGAGGACCTGGCGGCCTGGGCCGACGGTCTCGGCGGCTTCGATGCGCTCGCTCTCGAGGACCTTTCGGCCACCACCAGTCCGGCCGACGTCTTGGCTGCCGGCATCCCGGTGGCCAGTCTCGACGGCCGGCATGCCACGCCGGCGTTGTGGGCCGCGTTGATCGCTGCCCGTCTGCTCCTGGCCCGTGCTGCGGACCGCTCTTCGACCGGCGCCGTCGAGGGAGCCTGACCAATGAGTGTGCGCCGACCCGAGTGGGTCCTGGCGGCTGCCGTCGTCGTCTGCCTCCCGATGGTGCCCGACATCCTGAGCGGCGCCATCGGCACGACGGTCGCGCTCGTGCGCTTCCTCGGTGCCATCCTCGTCTGTTGGATCCTGGCCTCGATCGTCCAAGCCGTGCTCGACCGCTACGCCGACGCGGCCGCCCGCCGTGAGTACGAGGTGCAGATGTCACGGGCACGCGCCCAGAATCCGACCGCGGACCCGACTGACGCCGAAAGCCACTGAGGTCCCTCAAGCCAGAAGATGGCCGGACGTATACTCGCCGCTTGAGGCGAGTTCCCCAAGGAGGCGGCCCGTGCTGGTCCTGAGCCGCCGGTCCCATGAGAGCATCCGGATCGGTGACACCATCGTGGTCACCGTGCTCGAGGTCCGTGGTGACCACGTCCGCTTGGGTATCGACGCACCCAAGGACGTCGAAGTGCACCGCCAGGAGGTCTACGACGCCATTCAGACGGCCAACGTGTCGGCCGCCTCGCCGGCACCTGCCGCCGTCGCCGCCGCCGCCACCGCCCTTCGCCAATTGATGGGGAACGGGGGCGCCGAGGCGGCGTCGTCCGCCCCAACCGCGGCGCCGGACGCCGACAGCGAAGCCTGAGCTGAACGGCCCTGCAAAACGGTCGGGCGGAAAACGGTCGGGCGGAACGGTCGAAGCCGACCGGATCGAACATGCGCTCCGCAGCACTGCCACCCCGGGGTGCGCTTGGTGGGCGCGGTCCCGAGGGCTGTCGCGGTCGGGTTTAGACCGAGGCGGTCGAGGCCGCCGGCGGCACCAGCGGCTGCGCCACCTGGTAGTCCGAGTTGTGCAGCACCACCTGCGCGGCCGCCCCGTTGCGCCGGTTGATCACGATCGGCCCCAGCAGGTTGGCTGTCGGAGCGCTCCCGTCGTTGGACAGGGTCACGATGGAGAGGACCGAAGCGTCCTCGGCCCTCAGCGCGAGGCGCTCGACCGTCTCCTCGTCCACCACGACCTGGTAGTCGGGGAAAAGGACGCCCGGCGGCACCACGATGAACTCGACCCCGGGCGGATCGGTCGCCCGCAGGCGGCAGAACGGCGCCAGATCGCCCGGCATCGGCTCGACGACAAACGAGCGCAGCGAGTCGAAACCCGGGAGCCCGCCGGCAAAGGTCACCGAAAGCACCTCGTCGTGCGAAGTCGTCCGGTCGAGCAGGACGGAGGAAGAAGAAGAAGGGGTCGCGGGTGTCACGTCGTCGCTCGATCCACTCATTGGAGAAAGCTCGCCAGCGATGGCTGCACGAGCTGGGCCGTCGCCCATAGAGCGGTCTGGTAGGAGTTCTGCTGCTGGGTCAGATTCGTCATGGCCTGCGGAAGGTTCACGCTCTGGATCCCCGACAGCTCGGTATTGAGGGCGGCCTGCGTGTTCGTGGCCTGCGTCTGCATGGTCTGCATCTGCTGGTACTGCGCGCCCAGCTGGGCCGCCTGGTTCTCGACGGAGCTGATTGCGTTATCGAGGTTCTGCAGGTCCGGGCCGCTGGCGGCGGCCAGCGAGGCCTGCGTCCCCGTCCCGATGTCCTGGGCCAGCTGAGCCAGGACACCGAGGCTCCCCGGCGTCGTGCTCAACAGCCCGGTCGTCCCACTGCCGAAGACGTTGTCGCCGGTGACCGAGACGGCGATCTGGGTGCCCGGGGCCACCGTGCGGCTCGGGGCCGCACCGCCGCCGACATAGGTGCCGCTCGAATCGAAGGCCGCGCTCACGTTGCCGGTTCCGGCGAAGATGGCCTGGCCGTTGTAGGTCGTGTTGGCCAGGTTCAGCAGCGTCTGCTGGGCCTGGTTCACCTGGTCGGCCAGCGCCTGGAGGCCCGACTGCGAGCCCGACAGAGAGGCTGAACTGACCGAGAGGACGTCCTGGCGCACCGACTGGAGCGTGCTCATGATCTCGTTCATCGTCGAGTTGCCGGTCTGGAGCCAGCCCAGCCCGTCGCTCGCGTTGTTCGAGTAGGTGTTGGCCCGGCTCAGCGCCGAGTTGATCTGCATGATGTTGGCCGCCAGCGCCGGGTTGTCCGAGGGCTGGTTGACGACGTTGCCCGTGGAGAGCTGCTCTTGGAGCTGGGCGATGGACGTCTCGTCGTTGTTCAGGTTCGAGATCATCTCGTCGGACATCACCGACGGGGTGAGCTGGATCGACGGCATGAACGTTCCACTCATGGACACGGTCATGGCATTCCTCCTCCCGTCAGGTCCGCCCGGTCGAGCGCACTCAGCGTACCGCCCTGCTCAGCGCCGCCTGGGGTATAGCTGCGACGCAGAGTCGCACGGCGGCGCCTCATACCGCCGCCAACAGCGATTGGACCATCTGATCGATGGTGGAGATCACCTTGGCCGAGGCCTGGTAGGCCTGCTGGTAGCCGAGCATGGCGACGGTCTGCTGGTCGGTGTTCACGCCGGTGACCGACGAGAGCGAGGCCGACAGGGACTGGCTGAGCGACTGCTGCGCCTGGGCCTGGCTGGTCACCGTCTGCACCTGGGACCCCAGGTTGGTCACGAAGGTCTGGTAGGCCTGGTCCGGCCCCCCCGCCGCCGATCCCAACTCGGCCAAGACCTGTGCGTTCGACCCGTCGTTGGCCCCGTTAGTGGACGTGCTCGCCGCGGCCAGCAACGCCGGGTTCCCGGCCACGGCCTGGTTCACCCCGATGGTGGCCGCCGCCCCAGAGGCGTTGCCGATCACGAACAAGGCGGCGCTGTTGTTGGGGCCCACGCCGGTGCCAGCCGCCACGTCGGTGTTGCCCGTGGCGTCGTAGCCCTGGCCCAGCGCACCGTTGACCGTGCTGGCCAGGTTGTTGGCCACCGTGTTGAGCTGCGACTGGAACCCGGGGATGCTCACGTTGACCGCGGTGAGCAGCCCGGCCAGCGTGCCGCTCGACACGGGGACGGCGGCGCCGGTGTTGTTGGACACGATCGAGACGGTGGCCGGCGACCCGGCCGACTTCATCGTCACCGAGTCCGACGTGCTGCCCTGCACGAGTTGCACCCCGCCCACGTAGACATTGAGCGAGCCGTCGGACTGCCCGACGGTCGTGATCCCGATGTCCTGGCCCAGTTGGCTGACCAGGTTGTTGCGCTGGTCGACGAGCGAGTTGGGTTGGCCGCCCGAGGCGACAGTGGCCACGATGGACTGGTTCAGCGCGGCCACCTGACCGAGCAGCGTGTTGACCTGCCCGACGTTGGACGCAATCTGCGTCGAGGTGTCGTTCGACGTCTGGGTGAGCTGCGCCGTCGCCTGGTTGAGCGTGGTGGCGATGTTCTCGGCCTGGTTGATGACCTCTGTGCGCGGCGCCGTCTCCGAGGGGTTGGTGGCGATGGCGTCCCACGAGGACCAGAAGGTGGAGAGCTGGGCCGAGAGACCGTTCGACCCCGGCTCGGGGAAGATCCCCTCGATCGACGTCAGCGTCTGTTGCAACGCCGAGCTGCCCGCAGCGGAGGCCGAGGCCGCGAGGTTGTCAGCGGCAAGCACGGCGTCGTTGGCCTGGCTGACGTTGAGCACCGTGACCCCGGCACCGACGCCGAGCACGTCCCCCGCCGCCGTGGTCGTCAGGACGGGCGACTCGGAGGCGTAGCCGGGCGTGTTGACGTTCGACAGGTTGTTGGCGATGGTGTCCATCGCGGCGCGGTCGGCCTCGAGGCCGGAGGCGGCGATGGCGAAGCCGTTGTCAGACACCCATCCCCCTCTCTTGGATTGCTCGCGTCTCTCGCACGATCAGGTCTCGCACGATCAGGCGGTGGCGTTCACCAGCTGCACGCCGTTGCGCGTACGGCGGGTCGGCGCACCCGAAGCCGCGTAGGCCACGGCAGGTTGCACACCCAGATAGGACAAGGCGTCGGCCGTGGCGGCCATGCGCCGGGCCAGGATCTCGCGGTTCGCCGCGGACACCTTCTCGATCTCGTCGAAGTGGTCGACCATGGCCTGACGGTGCCCCGCCAGGATGTCGTTCCACGGCTCGGGGGCGGTGGCCACCAACTGCGCCAGCGTCGGCGTCGCACCAAGGCCGAGTTCCTGGCCCACGGCGGCGACCGCCTCCTCGCGCTCGGTGTCGGCCAGCTCCAACATCTCCACCACCTGCTCGACCTCGGCCGTCGCCCGATCGAGCCACGCGTGGTGTCCCGAAGCAAGAATGAGGTGTTCCTCGGCCAGCTTGAAGCGGAGGAGCTCCAACACACAGCGCTCGCGCCACAAACGAGTCGACAGTTCGTCGAAACCCATGTGTGCCGTATCGGCAGGTCAACGAGCCCGATAAAGCTCTTTTTGGCCGGCAGCCCCTCGTTGTGCGGGGGGTGTGGCGACGAGCGGCGGCTGGGTGGGGTGGCTGGATAGCCCGCTGGCGGACTACTGGGTGACGAACTGCGTCAGGTAGACCGCGCTGACCTGCTGCGCGCCCTCGGAGGTGCCGGCGATCTTCTGGACGGCGGCCAGCAGGCTGGCCTGGGCCGCCTCCCGTCCCGTGGGGTTCAGCAGATCGGGCATGGTCAGCGCGGCGAACACGTCGATCTCGGCGTTGAGGAATTTGGGGTCGTCGAGCGTCAGTGCGGCTTGCTGGGCCGGGGCGGTGAGCTGGAGGGCGACGGTGATCTGCAACAGGTGGCCGTCGGAGAGGTTGATGGTGTTCTGGGGCAGGCTCATGATCTTGCCCGCGGGCACCTTTTCACCCGGCTTGTAGTGCGGCGGGAACAGCATCGGCTTGAGCACCATGGTCCAGGCGGCGAACCCGAGCACGGCCACGCCCAAGACGATGATGATCATCTTCTTGCCCTTGCCCTTCTTCTTCTCTTCGGGCTCCTCGCCGCCCGTCGGCCGCCGGCGCCTCTTGGGTCGCGGCCCTCCCCGACATCGTTGTCGTCACGACGACTCACTCTCCCCCGGGGCCAGGATCACGACGTCGACGCGCCGGTTCTCGGCCAGGTTGGCCGGCGACGTGTTCGGGACCGCCGGACGGGTCTGACCGAAGCCGACCGCCTCGAGGCGGTTCGGATTGATGTTGTCCGTGGTGGTCAGCCGCTCGACGACGTGCACCGCCCGTTCGGCCGAGAGTTCCCAGTTGGTGGCGTAGGGACCGCCGTAGATCGCCTGATCGTCGGTGTAGCCCTGCACGGCGGCGTTGTTCGTATTGGTCTGGAGCACCGAGGCGATCGTGTCGACCACTTTGTTGCCGTTGGCGCCCAGCGACGCCGAGTCGTTCGCATAGAACACCTGGTCGCTCAGGATCTGCACCACCAGCTCGGAGGTGGTCGGCGTGGGCGAGTTCTGGCTGATGGAGACGTCGTGCGAGAGGCCGGCGGCGGCCAAGGCGGTGTTCAGCTCGGCATTGATCGTGCTGAGCGATTGGCTGCCCGGCGGCCCCACGGGCGGCGCACCAGTGGTCGTGGTGACCCCGGGCGATGCCGCGGTGTTCTGGCCCGACTGCTCGGGGTGGATACCCGGCGTCTGACCGGAGTGATCGACCAGGCTGTTGTGCTGCAACAGGCCGGTGTCGTTCTTGACCACCGTGGTGTGCCCCGAGAACGTGTCGCGCAGGGCATTGGCCAGCGCGGTGAACTTCTTCGTGCTGATGGTGCTCAACGCGAAGAGCACGACGAAGAGCGCCAAGAGCAGGGTGATCATGTCGGCATAGGTCAAGAGCCAGCGCTCCATGCCGCCCTCGTGCTCCTCGGGCTCCTCGTGATGCTCGCGCCGGGCCATCAGGCCGCCTTTTGCGTGCGAACATCTTCCCGATCCTTCGGCGGCAGGTAGGAGAGCAGCTTGGACTGCACCATCCGCGGGCTGTTGCCGGCCTGAATGGCGAGGATGCCGTCCATGACCAGGCGGCGGCCCTGGGCTTCCATCTGACTCGAGCGCTTCAGCTTGTTGGAGATGGGGAGCCAGAACAGGTTGGCCGAGAGCACACCCCACAGGGTGGCGATGAAGGCCTCGGCGATGGCCGGTCCGAGGACCTGGGGGTTGGACAGGTTGGCCAGCACGTGGATGAGGCCGATGACCGTGCCCAGGATGCCGAGCGTGGGTGCGTACCCACTCATGTCGTTGAAGAACTTGGCGCCGGCCTTGTGGCGCTGCTGGAGCGAGTGGATCTCGCCCTCGAGGATGTCGCGGATCTCTTCGGGGTCGTTGCCATCGACGGTCATCTCGATGCCCCGCTTGAAGAAGGGATCCTCGACTTCGGTGGCCGCCTTCTCGAGGGCCAGCAGCCCTTCGCGCCGGGCCACTTCGGCCAGCTCGACCAGCCGGCCGATGTGCTCGTTCATGTCCTGGGCCGTGCCCCCCATGGCCTTCGAGAACACCGCCTTGAAGTTCTTGACGTCGCTCTTGAGAAAGCCGGCCAAAGCCACGCAGGTGGTGCCGCCGAACACCAGGATGAGCGGCGCCGGCTTGAAGAGCACCATCGGATTGCTGCCCTCCATGAACATGGAGACGAAGACACACCCGAGGGCCGCGAGGATGGCGAAGAGGGTGAAACGGTCCTTCATGGCCGGAGCCCGTCGGCCGCACCGGAGGGTGTGCACTCTGGACCGGAGACGTCGGCGGCGTCTGCCGTCGTGGTGTCGGACGCCGACTCGTCGTCGCCCCCGCCGTCGACGGCACGCAGGTTCACCGGGCGGGTGGCCCCGATGACCTCGTGGGTGTCGACCACCGTGCCGGACGTCGCACCGCGGACCACGCGCAGGTGGCCTTCGCCGGACCCGTCGTCGCCCTCGAAGACGAGGCGGTGGGACAGGGCGAGCACGGAGGCCCGGAACAGGCGGATGCGATCGATCAACTCATCGAGGGACTCGTGGATGACGAACTTGGATCCGTCCGTCATCGTCAACACCACGTCAGGCGTGATGTCGACCGCGCTCGATGCGGTCGGGATTGATCGCGACCTGATCGCCGTTGAGCCTTGTGAGTGGAATCATCTGCGTCCGTGCCTGTTTGGTTATGCATCCGTGCCAACCGTCAGCAGGGCCCGGTCCGTTTTTGATCGGGACGACCCCTGCCGTAGCGGTGGTATCGGAGACACGCCGAAGCGACTTGAGGTGCGCCGGCGCCTGCGGCGCGAGACATGACCGGGAATTGTCTGCCGGTTGTGGCCTGCAATCACGAAAAAGAACCGAACCGCCCTGTGCAATCCATATGTGATATTTCAAATAGGGGATGGACTGGGCCAGAATGAGACTTCTCGAACCAAATTCGAGGGGGACCACATCTGATGTCGATTGAGGTCGACGGCGCGCCGGCACGACGGCGCGCCGAAGGAGACCGGTGGCCCCTGGTCGGGCGGTCGCGGGAGATCGCCGTCCTGCGCGAGGCCATCGCCCAGCGCCGCGGCGCGGTCATCACCGGGCCCGCCGGCGTCGGCAAGACCGCCCTGGCCCAGGTCGGCGTCGAATCCGCCCGGGCGCAAGGCATGGCGGTGGCCGCTGTGGCGGGGACGGAGTCGGCCCGGGGCTTCGCCTTCGGAGCCTTCGCCTCGCTCCTCCCCCGCGGCCTGACGCCGGGGCCCGCCGGACCCGAGTCCCACGCCGAGCTCTTGCGCCAGTACACCCGCGAGCTGCTCGACGAGGCCTGCGGACGTCCGCTCCTGGTCTTCGTCGATGACGCCCATCTGCTCGACGACGGGTCCGCCATGCTGGTCCACCAGCTGTCCCAGACGGGTTCGGCCACGATCCTGACCTGCGTGCGAGCGTCGGGGCAGACCCTCGGACCGGCGCCTGACGCCATGGTCGTGCTGTGGAAGGACCACTCGGCCCGCCGCATCGAGCTCGGGCCGCTCGGCGAACAGGCGCTCGACGAGCTGCTGCTCACCGCGCTCGGTGGACCGGTCGACACCGCCACGGCACGCCTGATCGCCGAGAGCACGCTGGGCGATCCTCTCTTCCTGCGCGAGCTGGTCGACGGCGCGCTGGAGGCCGGGCTCCTGGTCGACGAGGGCGGGGTCTGGCGCCTGCGCGGGCCGCTGCAGCCGACGCCGCGCCTGGTCGAGCTCGTCACCGTGCGGCTGGGCCCGCTCTCGGAGGGGGAACGCCACGTCCTCGAGCTCATTGCCCTGGCCGAGCCCCTGGCCCAGTCGACCCTGGACGAGCTGGCCGATCCGGCTGCGGTGGCCTCCCTCGAAGACAAGGGGGCGATCGCCAGTCGCAAGGACGGCCGGCGTCTCCAGGTCGTCCTGGGCCACCCCGTCTTCGGCGACGTGGTGCGCCTGGGCATCAGCGCCCGACGCGAACGGTCATTGGCCCGCACCCTGGCCGAGGCGTCGGGCGAGCGCCGCCAGGAAGACACCTTGCACCTGGCCTCCCTCCGTCTGGTCGGCGGAGGGGGCACCCCCGAACTCCTCGTGGCCGGCGCCCAGGCGGCGCGCGACCAGCGCGACTTCTCCTTGAGCGAACGGATGGCCCGGGCCGCCATCGACAACGGCGCAGGCTTCGAGGCCAAGCTGCTGGCGGCCGAGGCGGCCCATGCCCGTGGTCGCTCCCGTCAAGCCGAAGAGGAGCTGGCCGCGCTGGCGCTCGAGGCGACGTCGGTCTCCGAGCAGGTGCGGGTGGCGCTCTTGCAGTTCGACCACTCCTTCTTCAGCACCGGCAGCGCCGACGTCGGCGCCATCGATCACCTGCTGCGCCTGGTGGGCGACCCGGTGTGGCACGACGAACTGCTGGCCCGGCGCCTCCTTCTCGAGGGGCTGACCGGAGGCCCCGGCACGGTCATCGACAGCGTCGGCACGGTGCCGACGCGCCAGTCCGGGCACCCACGCTCGAGCCTGCACGCCGTCATGGGCGACTGCCTGACCCATGCGGGCCGGATGGAGGAGGCGCTGGCGCTCCTGGCCCCCGCCCTCGCACCCAGCCCGGCCCTGTCTGCGCCCAGTGGAGTGGATGCCGCAGCTCACGCCAGCGGGTCTCTCGTTCGTCCACCAGTGCGGGCCGAGCTGTGGAGCCCGGTCGGCGGCTACGGCCTGACCTTGCTCGGGCTGGGACACCTGCACCAGGTCGAGGAGCTCTTCGTCGCGGCGCACGGCGAGGCGGTCCTGCACCCAGGCTCCATCGAGAGTGCCGTGGTGGCGGCCAACCTGGCTGCCTTGCGCCTGGAGCAGGGCCGAGTGCAGAGCTCCTTCCGCCAGGCCACCAGCGCCGCCGCCATCTTCATGGATCTCGGGCTGCCGGTCTGTGCACGCCGCAGTTACGCCGTCATGGCCATCGCCCTGGCCCTGGCCGGGGTGGCCGCCAAGGCGTCCGAAACCCTGGCCGAGCTCGACGCCCTCGGTCTGCCCACCGACATGGAGTACGAGGTCGAGGTCCTCCAGGCCCGGGCCTGGGCGTGGGCCTCCGCCGGCGACATGGCCACCGCCCGCAAGAACCTCGAGGTCGCCGTCGACCTCGGTCACGAGGTGGGCGACCTCCTCGGAGCCACCCGGGCCATGCACGGCCTGGCCCGGCTGGGCCGGGCCCGCCAGGTGGCCGACCAGCTGGGCGAGTTGGCGGAGCGGGTCGAGGGCGAGCTGACCCAGGCCCGTCTGGCCTACGCGCTGGCGGCGGCGGCCCGGGACAGCCGCTTGCTCGACGATGCAGCCGGCCGCTTCGAGGAGATCGGTGCGCTGCTCTATGCGGCCGAGGCCCTGGGTGAATCGGCTGTGCACTCCCGCCGGGAGGGCCAGTCCCGGGAGGCGGCGGCGGCCCAGCAGCGGGCGGCCCGCCTGCTGGCGCGCTGCGAGGGTGCGGTGACCCCGTTCGTGCGGGCCATCGGTGCCCGGGCCCAGCTCACGCCGGCGGAGCTCGACACCGCGCTGCAGGCGGCCACGGGCAGCTCCGACAAGCAGATCGCCGAGCTGATGAACCTCTCGGTCCGCACCGTCGAGAACCGGCTGCACCGGGCCTACCAGAAGCTGGGTGTCTCACATCGCCGCGAGTTGGCCGACGCCCTCCGCGACCTGCCCGGGAGCTGACCCGAGTCGCTGCTCCCAGGCGCACAAATAGCGCCCGAGGCCGGCTGGCAGCGCAAGTGAGGACCTTGTGCCCTACGCTCGGTCACTCTTCCACCGGATACTGAAGGCCGTGACTGCCAGCGACTTCCCCCACTCCCCGCACGATTCGGACTGGCGTCGGGGCTTCGTGGAGGACATGGGAGGTATGGTCCTGGTGCACGGGGCGCCTCGCGCCCTGATGCGGGTCCTCGGCTGGATGGTCGTGTGCGAGCCGCCGGACCAGACCGCGGCCGACGTCCAGAACGAGCTCCGGCTCTCAGCGGGCTCGGTGTCGACCTCGCTGCGCTATCTCGGCGAGATCGGCCTTGTCGAGCGGGTCAGCCGGCCGGGCGACCGCCGGATCTTCTACCGGATGAACACCGATGGGTGGGAGCTCGTGCTCCAGCAGCGCTTCCGCGCCTTCAACGAGATTCGCCGGGTCGCGGAAAAGGCCGTGACGGCCGCCGCAGACCAGGCGACCGAACGCCTGCATGAAATCCGCGACACCTGGGCCTTCCTCGAAGCGAGCTCGGCCGAGATCCTGGTGGCCAGCCGGGCGCGACGTGACGCTGGTGCAGCTCCGGGTGGCGGGACGCGCCGGCTCCCCGCCACCTGAGCGGGTCAGCGCGCCGCTTCGTAGATGGCGTAGCCGGTCAGGGCGAAGAGCACGACGGCCGTGACGATGCGCACCGTCCTGATGTTCACCAGACGCAGCAGGCTCTGACCGCTGACCACAGCCAGGCCCGCGACGGCCCAGAGCGCGAGCACCGCGCCGACGGCGACCGAGAGCGGGTCGTGATAGTGGGCGGCCAGGTTGGCCGTGAGGATCTGGGTCAGGTCGCCCCATTCGGCCAGGAAGATCACCAGGAACGCGGTGACGGCCACCCGTTGGTGTGAGGCCACCTCTTTTTCGACCAGCTCCTCTTCCTGGTGCGCCTTCGCCGCCTCGCGCAAGGCGAGCACGGCCCCGGCCGCGAACATGGCGGCGACGATGATCTCGAGCGCACGGTGCGGCAGGAGATGGAAGAGCGCCACCCCGATCGTCACGGCGATCACGACATGCACCGCAAACCCCGCGGCGGCCCCCACCCAGACAAGCAGCGGCCGCCCGCGAGTCGACATCACGAGAGAGGCGAACATGGTTTTGTCCGGGAGTTCGCCTAAGAAGATGATGGGAAAGACGGCGAGGACGACGCTGAACTGCAAGGCGGACCTTTCTGGGGGTCACCGAACGTAGCGCGCGACGTGCGTTCCTTTCGATCGGGGCGTCGGTTGGATCGGCGCACCTGCCGAGGAACGCTGCCCTAGCAGGCTGTTCAACGAGCTGGAGGCGAGCCATGCCGATCGATGTCGTCGACGTCCATCGAAGAGCAGTGTGACGAGTTGCAGTCCGAGAAAACCGGCTCTGAGCGCCAGCTGGGTGAGGAGATTCGCCGACAACGAGGATGCCGGCGGCGAACGGCCTACGTGCCGGCGCCACCGCCGGCCGTGGCGGCGTCGAGCAGGGACCGTCCCGTCAGCTCGTAGACCGTCTCGTCGTCATGCTTGCGCCACAGCTCGAGCAACTCGTACGAGACGGGGTCGCAGCCGTAGCGCATCGGCCCGTCGCTCTCGAGGATGGCATCGACGATGGCGACCGCTGCGTCGGCTGCGTCGACCACCCGGGGATCGGCATGTTCCTCACGCAGCCGGGCCGCCGTGGTCCCCAGCGAGCGGTAGTGCTCGAAACGCTCTGCGTCCTGCTCACCTGAACTGAGCCGGAACATGTCGGTGTCGACCGGGCCGGGCAGGATTTCGACCACCCGGATGCCGAAGGGCGCCACCTCGGTACGCAGGCTGTCATCGAACGCCGAGACCGCAGCCTTCGATGCCCGGTAGGCCGAGTAGAAGGGCACCGAGGCGAAGATCGAAGACGAGCTGACCGTGCACACGACGGCCGGCGCATTGGCCCGCAGGAGCGGGATGGCCGCGGACGTCAGCGCAACCACGCCGAAGACGTTGGTCTCGAAGAGGCGGCGCCAGTCGTCCACGTTGGCGTGCTCGACGGGCAGGTAGTCGACGTCGATGCCGGCGTTGTTGACCAGGACCCGGAGGTCGCCGGGCAGCTCGAACGTCGAGGGGTCGGTGACGTCGAGACGCCGCACCTCGAGCGAACCCTTGGCCTCCTCGGGCATGGACGCCCCCGCAGCGGTGTCCCGCATGGTGGCGATGGTGTCGAAGCCGCGGGCGGCCAACTCGAGCGCGACGGCTCGGCCGATGCCACGGCTGGCGCCGGTCACGACCGCGCTGCCGTGGACCGGCAGTGAAGCGGGCTGACTCATCGGGACTGTCCGGTCGCGCCGTGGCGCGAACCGTGCACGCTGGTTGTCATGGCACCCGACACTACGGGTCGTCGGGGCTGATGCGCATCTCGGCGGTTCAGTCCCCCGGTTCCTCGGTCCCGCCTGCCGAGGAGATTGCGGAGCCATGCTTCGAGGGTCCTCTGGCGGAACCGGCCCCGGCTTGGCGGCAGTTCGCCGGTTGCGGACCCGCTGGGCGAGGATGGACCACCCGAGCGGAGGAGCGTCCCATGTCCACACTGGTCGTCGATCAACCCGCTGAGGGCGTCACGCGGATCACGTTGCAACGCCCAGAGCGATTGAACGCAATGAACGCGACGCTGATCAGCGAACTTCACGACGCGCTCGAGGCCATCGCCATCGACAGATCGTGCCGGGTCGTGATCCTGACGGGTGCCGGCCGGGGCTTCTGTGCGGGCGTCGATCTCTCTGGGTATGGGCGCGCGCCACGGCGCGGACGGGCGGGGCCGAGTCGAGGACACGTTCGCCACCCAGACACACATCGCTGCGCTCGTGCCTCGACTGCGGGCCTTGCCGCAGCCGGTGATCGCCGCGGTCAACGGAGCCGCTGCCGGCGGTGGGCTGGCTCTGGCCCTGGCCAGTGACATCCGCATCGCCGGCGCGTCCGCCCGGTTCAACGTCGCCTTCGTCCGGTTGGGTATTTCGGGATGCGACATCGGCGTCAGTTGGCTGCTCCCCCGACTCATCGGTGCCTCCCGGGCCTGGGAGCTCATGTTGACCGGACGGATCATCGACGCGGACGAAGCGGACCGCATCGGGCTCGTCCTGCGCGTCGTGCCCGACGACCAGTTGATGGAGGCCGCGCTCGCTACGGCCGCGCTCATTTCGGCCAACAGCCCTTGGGGCATCAGGATGACCAAGGAAGTCATGTGGTCCCAACTCGAGGTTGGCTCGCTCCAGGCCGGCATCGACCTCGAGAACCGGACGCAGGTCCTCTCCTCCATGACCGGGGACATGCAAGAGGCGGTTGCCGCCTTCTTGGAGAAGCGACCGCCCCGCTACGGGGACGGAACGGTGCGCACTGAGAGCTGATGCACAGCCTGATCTCGGCTGCGGGTGGGACCGCTCCCCGAGCAGGCCTGGCTACGTTGGAGCAACTCATGGGGGCCACCGACCACAGCACTCGTCGTGCCGGTGTGCCCCGGTGGGCGGTGGCCTCGGTCGCCCTGGTTGCGGCGCTGTGTGCCGCGTGCACTTCAGGATCTGAGGCCCCACGCGACCTCTCGGATCCTTCCCAGTCCGTCGTGCCGGCACCCAATTACACGGACGTCTGCGCTCCTCTGGGGGCCGACACCTCCACCGCCTGCGTGCGGGTGACCCTCGACGCCATCGACACCGCTCGGGCGCAGGAAGGGATGGGTCCGATGGCGCTGCCGGCCAACTTTGCCCAGCTCAGCATTCCCGAGCAGCTCTTCGTGGCCCTCGATGCCGAGCGGGTCGATCGGGGGCTGGCCCCCTTTGTCGGACTCTCCGAGACGCTGAATCACGAGCGCCCAACTCGCGGCGGATGCCACCCTGCTTCCCGCCCGGCCGGGACAGGGCTACTCCGAGGTGAAGCAGGAATGGATCGGTCACGTCGACAACGGCCTGGACGCTGACTACCAGTGGTTGTACTTCGACGGGCTCGACAGTGGCGTGCCGCAATGTTCGGAAGCGCAGACCTCAGGGTGCTGGGCAGATCGCCAGATCGCGCTGACCCGCTTCGGGTCCGGTCGTCTCGTGATGGGAGCGGGCTACGACCCCGCCGGCGACACCTCGCCGGGCGATCGCGGTGGGTCATCGCTGGCCGCAACCATGGCCCTCACGGCGTCAGGCTCGACGGACGCCTACGCGTACACCTGGAAGCAGGCCCTGTCGTCGATGGCTGCTGGAACACTCCAGCCGCTGCGCGCCGTCCCCGTCTTCCGAGTCGGACACGGGCTATCCCCGACCCGGCCACCAACGTCGAACCCGTTCCCGACTACACGCGGATCTGCGCGCCCTATGGGCTGGACGCGTCGCCCACCTGCCTCGGCGCCGTCCTGGCGGCGGTCAACCGGGCCCATGCGCTCGAGGGCATCCGACCGATGGTGTTGCCGGCCGACTACGGGCACCTGAGCGTGCCCGACCAACTGTTCGTCGCCGTCAACCTGGAGCGGGTGGACCGCGGTCTGGCGCCCTTCGTCGGACTGACCGTGGCGCTCAACCACAACGCACAACGAGGCGCCGACGACGCCAACGACCCTCCTGACCCGGGAGAGGCCTATGCGCTGGACGACGCCGAGTGGGCCGGCGGGTCGTCGAACGGTCTCGACGCCGTCTACGGATGGATGTACGACGACGGTTTCAACAGCGGGAACTTGGACTGCGTCCGCACGCGACGACCCCGGCTGTTGGGGACACCGCAAGGGCATCCTCGACGACTTCGGCTCGGGAGCCAATCTCGTGATGGGTGCGGCGGTCAACACCACCAGCGATACCGCATAGCGGCGACAACGGGGGCACGTCCATGGCGGTCACCCTGGCCGTGGCCACGACACCCGTCCACGGCTTCACCTACCGCTGGAGCCAGGTCGTGGCAACGCTGCCCGCGCTCGGTGCGTCCGCGTAGGGTGACGCGATGTCCTCGCAGATCTACTTCAACCCGTCCTGTTCGAAGTGCCGCAGCGCGCAGGCCATCCTCGACGAGCACCACATCGAGGCGGAGGTCGTGCGCTATCTCGACGTCCCGCCGACCCGGGCGGACCTCGAGCACCTCATGGCGTCTGTTGGGGATCGACGACCCCAGGCTCATGATGCGAACGGAGCGAGACGGTGTACGCCGAGCTGGCCCTCGACGAGAAGGGACCGGCGGAGCTGCTCGACGCGATCGTCGCCCACCCCATCCTCCTGGAGCGGCCGATCTTCGTCCACGACGGCAGGGCCGTCATCGGCCGCCCGCCCGAGCGCGTCCTCGATCTCCTCTGAGCAGCCCGCCGGAGCCGAAACCTAAGGCTCACGGCCCGGCGTGATTTAGGGTGAGCGACGCCGCGCCGGCCGCCGGAGCGCTCGGCCGGACCAAGGGGGACGATGACCTCGCAACTGCTGATCTTCGGCATCCTCGGCATCGCCAGCACCGTGGTGGCCTTCCGGGTCAACTGGCACCTCTTCACCGGAGGCCGGGCCGGGCGGGCGGGGCCGGTGAGCCTCCTCGAAGGCGTCTACTACGCCGTGGGTATCTGCTCGGTGGTCCTCGGGTGGTACTTCAATGTGCGCTACACCCACCTGTATCCCAACGCCAGCTACGTCAACTACACGAAGATGCTCTTCAACAACTGGGCGGCGGACTCGGCCGCCCAGGACTACATCATCGTCAACGTGGTGCTCCTGCCGTTCTGGACGATCGTCGAAGGGCGACGTCGCGGTTTGCGCTGGGCCTGGATCTTCTTCGTGATCAGCCTGTTCACCAGCCTGGCCTTCTCCATCGCCCTCTTCCTCGCGTTCATGGAGCGCCAGTTCCGCTACAACCGCGAGCCCGTCGCCTCCAGCACCGCGTACCCGCAGTTGTAGCCGGGGATGAACGTGACCCCCGGGCCGCCGTGGCACCCGGCACCGCAGAGATAGAGACCCTCGAGCGGGACCGGGTTGTCGGGCCAGCCGCGGGGACCGGGCCGGAACGGGCCCATGAACTCGGGCTGGAGCAGGCCATGGGTGAAGTCCCCGCCGGTGCAGCCGAACATCAGCTCGTAGGTGAAGGCCGGATAGTTGAGCTGGCGGTCGATGAGGTCCGGGAAGTTCGGGGCCGCCGCGGTGATCTTGGCGACGATGCGCTCGGCCATCTCGTCGCGGAGACGGTTCTGCGACTCCCGGTCGGACGCGACCGGCAGGTAGAAGGCGAAGCTGCTGGCCGCGTGCATGCCCTCGGGAGCCAGACTCCGGTTCGTCCATGGAGGGGATCTGGAGGTTGAAGGAAGGCGACCGGGGCACCAGGCCGCGCACGCAGCCCTCGAAGTCGGCCTGCATCTCCTCCGCCGTGCCGAAGAACGTGACGTTGCGCCCGAAGATGGTGCCGTTGAGCTCCTCGTAGGGACTGCGGTACTCGGGCAGACCAGACAGCGCGAAGTGGGCCTGGAAGTAGGCGGCGCGGTGGTCGATCGCCGCCACTCGCCGCGCGAACGCATCGGGCAGCGTCTCGGAGTCGATCAGATTGACGAAGGTCGCGGTGGGATCGAGGTTGGACACGACGACGGGTGCCGTCACGACGCTTCCGTCGCCGAGCTCGACGCCGCGTACGGTGCCTCCGTCGACGACGATCCTCGTGACCTTGGCGTGACGGCGCAGCTCGCCGCCGTTGCGTTCGAACATGGCGCACAGATGGTCCGCCATGGTGCCCAACCCTCCTCGCACCTTCGACATGGTGGCCGTGCCCGGAGACGCCAGGGCGAAGGCCAGGCACAGCGCGCTGCCAGGCGAGGCGGGCCCGCGGAAGGTGGAGTTGACCGAGAGAAAGCTGAGCATGCTGCGGACCGGCGCATGCTTCGACTTGTCGGGCAGGTAGCGGTCGATCACGTCCATGACGCTGCCGAACATCGCGACCCGGAGCGCCTCGCGCTCGGTCTCGTTCGTGGCGCAGTCCCACATCTCGTCCAGCGAACGCGGCCCTCGTCGCACGTCGAAGCGGCCGATGGCCCGGGCCGGAGCCTCGGCCCACCCGGCCACCTCGGCCATGCCGAGCACGGCGTCGATGCCGAGCGCCTCGCCCAGGTGCTCCAAGAGCCGCTCGGGGTCCGAGTACAAGAAGAGCGGGGGCTGGTCGGCGGGCCGATGCTGGCCGACTGGACCTCGGGTTCGTAGATGGGGCACGACCGCGAGCTCCAGGTCCTCGTAGACCTCGTTGGGTACGGGGAACTGGATCGACCCGGCGAGCTCGAAGCGATAGCCCCGGATCAACTCGGTCGTCGAGGCCATCCCTCCGATGAAGTGGTTCTTCTCGACACAGAGCACCCGCATGCCGCCGCGGGCCATGACGGCGGCGGCGGTCAGCCCGTTGTGCCCTGCTCCGATGACGATCGCGTCGTAGTCAGACATATGCATCGGGACTGTAGTGACCGCGCCGCCTGCACGCCCTATTGCTTCGAAGGGCTGCCAGGCCGCCGGCCCAACGAGGGCGGAATCCCGTCGGCGAGAAAGGCACGGGTGGGTCGACTCGGACGATGACCCGTACAGGTGTTGGCGTCGATGACGTCGCCTCCACCGTCTGAGCGTCAGCGCGGCGGATACGCTCCGCTGGTGCCGACGGAACAGCTGCTCGTCGGGCGCGACGCCGAACTCTCGATCATCGGGCGCGCCCTGGCTGACGCAGGATCTGGTGGAGTGGCACTGGTCGGCCCGGCCGGCGTCGGCAAGAGCGCACTGGCCCGGCGGGCCGAGGAGCTGGCGCGCGAGCAGGGCCTCTCGACCTCATTGGTGCGCGCCACCTCGAGCGCCTCTCAGCTTCCCTTCGCCGCGCTTTCACCGTTGCTCGCACTGCTCGACATTCCGCTCGAAGGTCAGCGGACGATCTTCCGCGCCGTGAACCAGGCGCTCACCAGACGGGGCGACGAGCGGCTGGTCGTCGTGGTCGACGATGCCCACGAGCTCGACGACGCCTCCGTCGCGCTGCTCGACCAGATGGCCGACAGGGAATCGATCTTCGTCATCCTCACCGTACGGCTGGGCGCCCCGAGCGGCGCCGGCCTGGACATGTGGAAGGACATGCGGGTCATGCGGGTCCAGGTCGATCCGCTGCCCGCCGGTGCCATGCGTGAGATCGCGTCCCAGAACCTCGGTGGGCCGGTCGACGCGTCGACACTGCGCCAGCTGGTCAACGCCAGCGCAGGCAATGTGCTCTTCCTGCGTGAGCTCATCCAAGGCGCGCTGGAATCGGGCATCCTCCAGGCCCGCTACGGCATCTGGAGGTTGTCGGGCTCGCTGGCCTCCTCGGCCCGTCTGCGCGACCTGATCGAGGCCCGCGTGGCCGGCCTCGATCACGAGGAGAGGACGGCGCTCGAATTGATGGCCATCGGCGAGCCGCTCCCGCTCTCGATCCTCGAGTCCGTCGTTTCCGTCTCGGCCGTCGAGCGGTTGGAGGAACGGAGCCTGCTCGAGGCTGGGGCCGACGGTCTCGAGCCCGAGCTGCGCCTGGCCCATCCCCTCTACGGCGAGCTGGTCCGCGACACGCTGCCCACGGTCCGCCGAGCCCGGCTCAGCCGCGCCCTGGCGGACGCCATCGAGGACGCCGGAGAGGTCACCGGCTCGGACGTGTTGCGCGTGGCGGTCTGGCGGCTCGACGGTGGCGGGGGCCGGCCCGACTTCATCGCCAACGCGGCGCGCAGCGCCTTCCGTGCCGACGACTACCGGCTGGCCGAGCGGCTGGGACGAGCGGGCTGGGAGCGGTGGCAACGCGCCGATGCTGCCCTCGTGTTGGGCGAGTCACTCGACTTGCTCGGGCACGCGGCCGAGGCGGACGGGATCCTGGCCGAGGCCGCGTCCCACGCCACCACCGATCAGGAGCGGACGAGCCTGGCCGTGCGCCGCGCCTCCCTTCTCTTCCGCACGCTCGACCGCGCCATCGATGCGCAGCACGTGATCGAAGAGGCCACGGCAGCCGTCCGCGATCCGGCCTGTCTGCGCGAACTGCGCGGACTCGAGGGCGACCACCTCCTCCTCTCGGGCGACGTGGCCCGGGCGATCGAGGTCGACCAGCCCTTGCTCGACGGGCCGGCCGACGCGGCATTCGCCCAGGCGTCCCTCGACGTCGGGACCGCCCTCGTCCTGGCCGGGCGCACAACCGAGGCCATCGACCACACCTCGGCTGCGCTGGCCGCGCGACTCGACCTCGACAACGAGCTCCAGCTCTCACGCCTCGGTGTGTACGTCGTGGCGCACAGCCTGGCCCTGGCCTACGCCGGCCGGCTCGAAGAGGCGGCCGCCACGGCCGAAGTCGGCTACGAGGTCGCCGTGGAGCGCGGCATCGTGGACGGCCAGGCCTGGCTCGGATCCGTCCTCGGCATCATCGGGCTCATGCA
Source organism: uncultured Acidimicrobiaceae bacterium (assembly GCA_963726855.1). Taxonomy (GTDB): domain Bacteria; phylum Actinomycetota; class Acidimicrobiia; order Acidimicrobiales; family RAAP-2; genus Bog-473. The sequence goes on along the minus strand of CAVSEB010000002.1, from coordinate 196,050 downwards.
GGGGAGGCTGGTCCGTTCGGTCAATCTGTTCCGCGAGGTGTCCGGGCTCTTCGCCCAGCTCAACCATCCCGGCCAGCGCTGGGGCCTCGCCGGCATCGCCCTGGCGGCCGGACAGATGGGTGACCGGGCGAGCTGCGAGGCGGCCGTGTCCGAGTTGGCCGCGATGCCCCTCCCCTCGGTGCGCCTCATGGACGTGAGCGTGCTGCGCGGGCAGGCTTGGGCCCATGTCACCGCAGGCGACCTGAGCGCCGCCCGCGAGACGCTCTGGGAGGCCAAACACCTGGCGGGCAAGTGGGGGCAGCAGGCGGGCGCAGCCGACGCGCTCTTCGATCTCGTGCGCATCGGGGAGAAGGATGCGATCGACGAGCTGCGCGGGTTGGCCGGACAGGTGGACGGCGACCTCATGGCGGCACGGATCACCCATGCCGAGGCGATCGTCGAGCATGACCCACTCCTCGCCGGCCGAGCAGCCGAGCACTTCGAGTCGATCGGCGCACTGCTCCTGGCGGCCGAATCGGCCGCGCTCGACCACCGTCTCTCCCGTGGCCGCGGCCTACACCGTCGTGCGGCCGCAGCGGCGGCCACCACCGAGCGTCTGGTCGCGCGCTGCGAGGGAGCCAACACCCCCGCGCTCTCCTTGGCCCAAGATGTCGAACGTCTCTCGACGCGCTGAGCGGCGAGGTGGCCCTTCTGGCCGCCAACGGACTGACCAGCCGCGCCATCGCCGAGCGGCTCTACGTCTCGAAGCGCACGGTGGACAACCACCTGCAGCGCGTCTACACGAAGCTCGGCGTCACGGGGCGCCACCAACTGGCCGCCCGCCTGCGCGACGACGCCGAGGAGGGCGGAGTCGCAGGCGGGCCATAGCCCTAGACGCGCCGCGGCCGGCCGGCCCCGCCTGAAGACCGGCCGGCGGCGGCACCAGCCCTCAGGCTGGCGTGGACCAGTCGATCGCCAGCGCATCGGGATTCGATGCGCTGAGCTTGACCGGTACGGTGGCACCGGTTGCCAGCCGGTGCAACTGCGTCAGAGGCACAACGACCGATGTCGAGATCGGGCGCGGGGGGCCGCCTGGTTGGAAGATCATGAGATCGATGGGGACGATCGGATTGTTGTTGAGCATGCCGGTGGTCGTGCCGATGAACAGGACTTGAGCACTCGCCTCGACCGCGTCACCGGGTGGCGCCGAGAGGGCGGCGTTCATGTGCGCCAGCTGCTCGTTCACGGCCTGCATCCGGGCCATGCCGCTCTGCATCGCCTGCGCGGGGTCCGAGTTCTTCGAGATCTCCTTGGACTGTGTGCCGACGGTCTTGGTGTCCTTGAGGAATCCCATCTCAGGCCGCCGCGTACAGCGCGTTGAAACGCTGCCCCACGGTCGAGTTGGCTCGCAGGCGGGCGTTCCAGCCGTCGACTGCGGCCGTCCAGTCGGACCCGTCCACCCCTTTGGACGCCGCCACGTCCGCCGCCTTGGACTGGTCGTAGTTGTAGGCAGCCAAGCCCTTCGAGATCTCGACGTAGAGCTCGAGGCTGACGCCGGCGATCGGCTCGAAGTCAGGCCCCACGGCCGGTGCCGCAGCAGCCCGTGGGGCCTCGGAGGTGGCCTGCTGCGCCGCGGCTCCTTGGGCCGCGGCCAGCTGGCTGCTTTGCTCGGCGAGCTGGTTGGCCTGGTCGATCATGCCCGGGGCGGCGGCGACGGTGGCTTTCATGTCCTTCATCTGCTTGAAGATGCCCATCGAGGTCCTCCTGGCTCAATCGCGGCAACGCCCCCCACGGACCGGGGGTTCCAAGGGGGCGAGCCACCGCCAGCATCGGGCAATTCCGCCCCCATGTCGTGAGTATGTGGTGCTCAATCCCCGTGACACCGGCCAGGGAAGACGCGCTTCGGAGGTTGGCGGCAATCTTCGGCAGTTCCAACCATCTCCTCGAATCCCCAAATCCTTGAGTCCCGTTGCGCCGTATTCCAGATGCCAAGGGACCCCGTGTCCCTTCGCGGCGACAGGACCACATCCTCGAGGAGGTTGTCATGGCACACCGGCCCATTTTCCGTTCCCACTCCAGTCGGGAATCCGGGGGATTCCGCAGGCGGGCTGTGACGATCGGGTCCTCGCTTCTCGCCGCGATCGGGGTTGGCAACCCTTGGCATTGCGGGAACCGCGTCCGGGACCGCCGGCGCCGCCTCACCACCGTTTCTCTCCCAATTCACCACGGTGACGACGGTGGCGTCGACGGTTCCGCACAATGGCGACGTCAATCCCTACGGGATCGTCACGGTGCCAATGAACATCGGCAACCTGGTGGCCGGTGACACGCTGATCTCCAACTTCAACGCAAGCTCCAACCTCCAGGGCACGGGCACAACGATCGTCGAGATCTCACCATCAGGGATGCAGACGGTGTTCGCCCACATCCACCGCTCCCAACTGCCCGGACGCTGCCCCGGCGGTGTCGGTCTCACCACCGCCCTGACCGTGCTGGGAGACGGCTACGTCGTCGTGGGGAGCCTTCCGGTCACTGATGCGGGACGGGCACGCCCGAGGCAGGGTGCTTGATCGTCATCGACCCCGAGGGGCAACCCGTCGAGACCTGGACCAGCACCCAGATCAACGGACCGTGGGACATGGCGTTGGTGCAGTCCGGAAACGTCGACGAACTGTTCGTGACCAATGTCCTCAACAGGACCGAGGCGGCGGCCGGCCAGCCGGTCAACGGCGGGACCGTTGTTCGCCTCGACATCAACCTGCCCACCGGAAAGGCTCCGGTGCTCTTCAGCTCGACGACCGTGGCCAAGGGGTTCACCGAGCAACTCAATGCGTCCGCATTGGTCCTCGGCCCGACGGGCGACGCCGTGAACCGGTCCGGCACGCTGTACGTCGCCGATACCATCAACAACCGGATCGCCGTCGTGCCCGACGCCACGACCCGCACCGGTCCCATGTTGGGCGGCGGGTACACGCTGTCGTCGGGCGGGTCACTCAATGCACCGCTCGGGATGGCGCTGGCGCCCAATGGGGACATCCTGACGGTCAACGGGGGCGACGGCAACGCGGTGGAGACCAACCCGTTCGGCAAGCAGGTGGACACCGTGCAGATCGACCCGCTCAATGCGGGCGGCGATCTCTTCGGATTGATCGTGGCCCCGAAGGACAAGGGCGTGCTCTTCGTCGATGACGGCGACAACACGCTGAAGCTGTTCGGCCCGGCCTAACGAATCGGCTGGGTTGGGCCGCGCCGACTCGGCCTGGCCGGCTCGCCTGGCCGGGGACTCGGCTCGGGAGCCCGCGGGTGGGCTCCCGGCCGAGTAGCCCGACGGGACACAGCGCATTGCGGAAAGCTATGAGACCGACTCGGTCGGCCCGGTGGCCAGGCCGTGCCGCCGCGCGTAGAGCGCAGCCTGGGCGCGGTCGCGGCTCTGGGTCTTGGCGAAGATCCGGTTGATGTGTGTCTTCACGGTGGTCTCGGCCACGAACAGTCGCTCCGCGATCTCGGTGTTGGACAGTCCGGCCGCGATGAGCGCCAGCACCTCGGCCTCCCGCTCGGTCAGCCCGTCAGGCAGTGGCCCGGTCCGGGTCGCCGTCCGAGATCGGGCCGGCGCGTAACTGTCGGCGTCGGCATCCGCCCGCGCTCGGTCCCGTGGTCGGCCCCATCGTCGCCTCGGTGCTCGGCGGCCCGCAGCAGTGTGGCCTGGACCCGCGAATCGAGCACGCCCTGCCCGGCCACGGCGGCATCGAGGGCGCGCCGGATGTCGTCGCGGGACGCGTCCTTGGTCAGGTACCCGGCGGCGCCGGCCGAGAGGGCGGCCATGATGGACTCGTCGTCGGCGTAGGTGGTCAGGACCACGACGGCAACGGCCGGATGCTCGGCCCGGATCGCCTTCGTGGCCTCGACCCCGTCCAGGCGGGGCATGCGCAGGTCCATGAGCACCACGTCGGGCTGCACGGACCGGACCAGCTCGACCGCCTCGACGCCGTCCTCGGCCAGCCCGACCACCTCCGTGTCGGCGAAACCCTCGACGATGGTGGCCAAACCTTCGCGCACCACGCGCTGGTCGTCGGTGATCAGGACCTTCACGCCGGCACCGTCCGGCCCTCGGTGACCGGCTCCAGCGGAACGACCGCCTCGACCCGCCAGCCCTCCGAGGTGGGACCCGCCTCGACATGGCCGCCCAGCAGGGCGACCCGCTCAGCTATGCCACGCAAGCCGTAGCCGCCGCCGCTGGAGGCAAGGAAGCCGACACCCTTGCCGTTCGGAGCGCCCTTGGCCGAGCCATTGCTGCCGGCACCGCCCGGCGCCGCATTGTCCACGGTCAGCGCCACGCTGTCGGGCCTGTAGGCCAGATACACCGCGGTGTGGGCTCCCGGCGCGTGCTTCATCACGTTGGTCAGCGCCTCCTGGGCCACCCGGTACAAGCTCATGACCACCCCGGCCGACAGCGGCAGGAGCGGACCCGACAGTGTGAAGTCGGCGTGATGGCGGGCCGCGAGCCGGCGCAGCTGGTCATCGAGCGGGGCCGCGTCGTCGCGCAGCGCCTGCACGGCGCCCCGGGCTTCGTTGAGGCCTTCGCGCACGAGCTGCTTCGTCTTCTCGAGCTGGGCGCGTACGGCCGGGCTCGTCTCGGGCTCGGCGTCGACCACGGTGGCGAACGCCTCGAGCTGGAGTGACAAGGCGGCCAGCGTATGAGCCAGGACGTCGTGGATCTCGCGGGCGAGATGGTTGCGTTCTCCCAACAACTCGGCCCGGGTGCTCTCCAGCTCGGCCCGGGTCTCCGCGACCTCCACCTGCGCCGCTTGGTGCGTCCGCTCGACGACCTCACGCCGGGTGAACCCGATGAGGGCGCCGGTCAGGATGGCGGCCAGGCCCCCGAGGGCGATGCCGAACGCATGGCCAGTGGCCAGGACGGCGATCACCATGGCGATCCAGGCGCCGGCGCCGATGATCGCCGCCCCTCGCAGACGCCACGCCATCGCCGCGCCGAGCGTGGCCACCGCCGTGAAGATGACGGCGATCGGGGCGAAGGCGGCCAAGGCTCCGCCCGCCAGGGCGAGGGTGATCAGAACCGGCGCGGTGGCCCAGCCGAAGCGTCCTCGCACCAGCACCCAGACGAGCCAGGCGAGCCCGGTGACCGCGAGGAGGATGAGGGCGACGGTCGTGTCGATGCCGTGCTGGTACTTGCGGATCTCGCTGAGGGTGGTCCACGTGAGCAGCCCGAGCGACACGATGGCGATGGCGTTGGCCAGGTTGGTCTGAGGGATCGGGAGCGGATCGATCTGCGGGTGCTCCGGGTGCTCTGGATTGAGCGGGTTCTGCGGGTTCACTGCGTCCATGCTCCCAGGCGACGGCGGCCTCGGGGCACCGCTCGGGTGCCGGGCGGCGCGGCCGGGCGGCGCGGGCGTTGGAAGCCCGGGCCGCCCGTGGGGGTGCCGTTGTGGGGGTCGGTATGGATGGGAGTGGCCGTGTGTGAGGGCGGAGGACGCATGCCGGTCGGGTCAATCAGGAACGGCCGGCCGAGAACAGCACTGAGCGGGGCCCGGGCACCGACGAGGAAGAGGTCGAGGTCAAGGACGAGGCCGCCGGCGCCAGTCGCGAGCGTGGTGTCGAGCTGCTGGCCGGCCTGGACGTCCTGGCCGACCTGGTCGCGCAGGCTCTGCTCGTCACGCAGATTCTGCTGGACCACGTGGCCACGCCAGGCCAGAACGCCGGTGCGCACGACGGCCTCGCTGATGGCCATCAGGATGAGGGCGGCCGACCATGCCGTCGCCGCGGAGATCGAGTGCGCCACGCTCCAGTGCTCAATGGAGGCCGCGCCCCCGTGCGACGCGTAGAGCTGGAAGGCCAGGCGGCCCCCGGTGCCCAGGATCCAGAGGGTGGCGGCGACCAGTCCGGCCTTGGCGATCGGGATGCCGTCGGCGTTGGCGTGCACCGTGGTGAACCGGGCGGCCAGGCCGCCCAGTGTGGCGCCGACGGCGGCGCACCCGACGATGAGGAAGAGGTTGTTGCCGTTCGTGGGAATCGCCTTGAGGTAGGTGATCGCCACGTAGGCGACGATGGCCACCGGGAGCATCAGGGCCCGGGCGGTGAGCTTCCGGCCCCGCATCTGGACGAGCACGATGGAGACGAGGGTGATGTCGATGAGGTAATCGGTAAAGGTCATGCCTCCAGTGTCCGGATCGGGCGTTGCGGTGGCGTCCACCCAGGGGTGGGTCCCCGGGTGGATTGTCCGGGTGGACCCGTGGCCCCTCCTACGCTGTGCGCCATGGCTATGGGCAACCGCCCCGATGTGGAGAAGGCTCAGTCGCCGGTCTGCGCCCTCGACATCGCCCTCCTGGCCCAGCAGCTCGGCGCCGCTCTGCTGCGGGTTCCGTTCCGCCACCCCATGCGCCGGGGCGGCTCGAATCCGGCGGCCAGCATCGGCATCTCGGTCACCCGCGAAGTGATCCGCAGCTTCATGGGCTACTCGTCGTCGCTGCCGATCCCCGAGTTCCGCAGCGTCGAGCTCGTGCTCGATGACATCTGCAAGGTCATCATGCCGCCCGTCGTCCGCGCCCTCGACGTGAAGGGTCACCCCGCCGAGCTGGGCGGCGTGCCCGGCATCTTGTACCGCCCCCGAGCGCGAGCCGATCGGCGTGATCCTCTACCTGCACGGCGGCGGCTACATCGGCACGTCGCCCCAGATGTACGCGTTCTTCACCTCACGCGTGTGCAAGGAAACCGGCTGTGCCGTCTTCGTGGCCGACTACCGCTTGGCGCCCGAGTTTCCCTACCCGGCCGGGGAGGAGGACGCCACCGCCGCCTACCAGGCCCTGCGCGCCCTCGGCGTGCCTGACGAGCGGCTCTTCCTGGCCGGCGACTCGGGCGGGGGCGGGTTGGCCAACAGCGTGTTGCTGTCGTGCGCGGACCACCTCGAGGCCATCCACCCGGCCGGCCTCATCCTCTTCTCACCCGAGGTGGACCTGCGCCTCGACGAGCCCTCGGTCACCGAGAACGCGCACCTCGACATTTTGCCGTGGAACATCCCGACCTCGAGCTACCTGCACGGCGAGGACGCCAGCAGTGCGTCGATCTCGCCGCTGAACGCCGACCTCGACGGGTTCCCGCCCACGTTCGTCAGCTGGGGCGGCGACGAGATGTTCCGCGACCCGATCCGGCGCTACGCCGCCCGCTTGGAGGCCGCCGGCGCGCCCACCCATGCCCACGAGTTCGAGGGCATGTTCCACGTCTTCCAGATCCTCATGCCCTGGACCGACCAGAGCCACGAGTCGTTCGCCCACCTCGGATCCTTCGTGCAGAAGCAGGTGGCCGGCGCCCCGAAGTTCGACGCGAGCGTCCTGCGCGACATTCCCGCCCCCGGCGTGCCCTACGGCAGCTGACCTCGGCTTCCCCCGCTCCGGCAATTCCGGAGGCCCATAACTGGAATCCCTCATTCCGCTTCTGCTAGGAACGAGGAGTGAGCGAGCGGCGTACCCACTACGGCGTGACCTTCGCCGTGCTGGCCACCGCCGCTTTGGCGTTCAGCCTGTTGCAGTCGCTGATCATCCCGGCCATCCCGCAGCTCGAGCACACGCTGCACACCTCGGAGTCCGGGGCCAGCTGGCTGCTGACGGCCTACCTCTTGAGCGCGGCCATCGCCACGCCGGTGCTCGGGCGGGTGGGCGACACCATCGGCAAGGAAAGGGTCATCGTCGCCGTGCTCATCGCCCTGAGCGTGGGCACGCTGATCAGCGCGTTGGGCACCACCCTGGCCGTGATCCTGGTCGGCCGGGTGATCCAGGGCGTGGCGGGCGCCATCTTCCCGCTCTCCTTCGGCATCATCCGCGACGAGTTCCCGGCGGCGCGCGTGGCCGGGGCCATCGGCTTCATGTCGGCCATCCTCGGCGTGGGCTCGGGCGCCGGGATCGTGCTGGCCGGCCCGATCCTGGTGCACCTGAACTACCACTGGCTCTTCTGGCTGCCCCTCATCATGTCGGCAGCCGCCACCGTGGCCACCTTCTTCTTCGTCCCCGAGTCGCCCGTGCGGGCCCCGGCCGGCATCAACTGGCTCGGCGCTGTCCTCATGTCGGGCTGGCTCACCACGGGCCTGATCGCCGTCTCGTACGGGCCGAACTGGGGCTGGCTCAGCGCCACGATGGTGGCGCTCTACGTCGCCACGGTCGTGCTCTTCGTCCTTTGGGTCGTCTCCGAGCAGCGCTCCAAGTCACCGCTCGTCGACATGCGCATCATGCGCATCCGCGCCGTGTGGGCCACCAACCTGGCCGCACTGCTGTACGGCTTCGGCTTGTTCGCCATGTTCATCACCGTGCCCCAGTACGTCCAGACGCCGACCAGCGCCGGCTACGGCTTCGGCGCCTCGGTGACCCAGTCGGGCCTCTACCTGCTGCCCTTCGCCCTCGCCATGGTCGTGGTGGCGCCGTTCACCGGCTGGCTCTCGCTGCGCATCGGATCCAAGGTCGTGCTCATCATCGGGTCGCTGATCTCGGCCGCCTCCTACGTCGTGCTCGTGGTCGGCCACAGCCAGTCCTGGGCCATCTACCTGGCGGCGGGGCTCCTCGGGGTCGGCCTGGCCCCGGCCTTCGCCTCGCTGGCCAACCTGATCATCGAGAACGTGCCGGCCGACCAGACCGGGGTGGCCACCGGCATGAACACCAACGTCCGCACGATCGGTCAGGCGCTGGGGGCCGGCATCGCCACCAGCCTGGTCGTCAGCCAATTGCTGCCCGACGGCTTCCCCAAGGAGTCGGGCTACGTGCTGGCCTTCGCCGTGAGCGGCATCGGCCTGGTCGTGGCCGCGCTGGCCGCCTGCCTCATCCCCACCCGCGGCAGCGAGTCGGTGGTGCGGGGCGAGTCCCATCCCGGCCTGACCGCCGAGGGCGAGGCCATCGTGGGCGCCATCGCATACGTGCCCGAGCAGCCGGCGTGACCCGCGGGCCGGGTCCGCCACCGGCTCCGCAACCGGTGGGCGGCCTCTGCGTCGCGACGCCGAGGTCAACCTGGCCCGCATCCTCGACGCCGCCCGCCTGGTCTTCGCGGAGCAGGGCTACGGCGCCTCGATGGAGACGATCGCCGAGCGGGCCGACGTCGGTGTGGGCACGCTCTACCGCCGCTTCCCTCACAAAGCCGAGCTCTTCGAGGCGGTGGTCGACGAGGCCAAGCGGCGCAACCGCGAGATCGCCGAAGCGGTGCTGGCCGAGGTGCCCGACGGCGAGGCGGTCTTCGAGTTCGTGCGCCGCTGCGTGGCCGCACCCAGCTGCTGGCGGGCGACCACCGAGGCTCCGCCCTGGCGTTCCACGGGCACCGGCCTCGAGCTGCTGGCGCCCCTGCTCGACGAGATCCTGGCGCGCAGCCAGGGGGCAGGCACGGTGCGCGCCGACCTGGCCGTGACCGACATCGTGGTGGGGCTGCTGTCGGTCCGGGCCATCGCCGACGTCTGCGACACCTCGGGCGCCAGGCCCTCGTTGCGCTTCCTCGAGCTGATGCTCGACGGATTCCGCCCCGGTGCCCCGGACGGGCCGGAGCGTCCTGCGATGTCCGTGGCGCAGCTCGACCGGTTGCTGCGCCAGCGCTAGAGCCCTCGGCGGCGAAGCCGTCCCTTGGATTCCGTTCGACTCAGGTCAGTGGCCGAGGATGCCCAGCTGCTCGTCGCGGATGCCCTTGGCCCGCGACTCGGCGAAGTGCTCGAGCCACTCGCGCAGCTCGACGCTGCCCGTCTCCTCGGCCCAGCGCCGCGGCATGGCGGGGAATGAGTAGTCCGCCGGCAGGGCGGGGGGAGCGGGTTGATCGGCCTTGCGATCCATGGCGGCTTCGAGCACGGGGGCCAGGCGGTCGGCCTTGGCCAACACCTGCTTCTCGTCGCGCTCCTTGAAGGCGGGGAGCACCTCGCGCCCGAAGAGCTCGAGCGACTCGCAGATGTCCTCGTGGCGGTTCTTGCCCGCCTGGAGCACGAAGATCACCTGGTCGACCCCGGCCTCCTCGAAGCGCTCGAGGTACTCGCGCACCTGAGCGGGCGTGCCGGTGGCGCCGCGCAGGCCGGTGCGGTCGCCCGCGGCCAGCCGGGCGCCCAGGCGCTCCTGGCGCAGGGCGGCCTCCACCTCGGGCGAATAGCCGTGATCACCCCGGCGGTCGAGGAACTCCTCCCACACGTCGGTCGACCCGGGTCGGTGCTCGCCGAAGACGTAATAGTGCCCGAGCGAGTAGCCGAAGAAGTTGCCGCCCTCGAGCCCGCGGGCCAGGGCCACCTCCTCGTCGGGGTGGCACATCATTTGGGTGACGCAGGCGATACTCGGGTTCACGGCCTGCCCGACCGGGACACACGACTCGGCCAGGGTGCGCTCGTAGTCCGACACCCACTTGACCGCTTCCTCGGGATCGATGAAGGCGAAGGTGAGCGCGCCGATCCCCTTCTCCGCCGCCAAGAGGATGGTGTCGCGTCGCGAGCAGGCGACCCACAGTGGCGGGTGCGGCTTCTGCATCGGCTTGGGCACGACGTTGCGCGGCGGCATCTGCACGAAGGTGCCGTCGACGCCGGTGAAGGGCGTCTCGGTCATGCAGCGCAGCGCCACCTCGAGCCCCTCGAGCCAGGCGGCGCGCTTGGTGGCCGGGTCGACCAGGAAGCCGCCGAGCTCGGCCTCGGACCCCGACTCGCCCGAGCCGAACTCGACCCGTCCCCCCGAGAGCAAGTCCAAGGTGGCCACCCGCTCGGCCGTGCGGGCCGGATGGTTGTAACCGGGCGCCGTCTGAATGATGCCGTGCCCGAGGCGGATGTTCTTGGTGCGCTGGCTGGCGGCCCCCAGGAAGACCTCGGGGGCCGACGAGTGGCTGTACTCCTCCAAGAAGTGGTGCTCCACCTCCCACACGACGTCGAAGCCCAGGCGATCGGCCAGCTCCACCTGCTCGAGCGCGTCCTGCAGCAGTCGGTACTCGCTGCCCTCTTCCCAGGGCCGAGGAAGCTGGTGCTCGTAGAACACGCCGAACTTCATGCGTCCCCCAGCGCGTGGAACTCGGCCAGGACGTCGGCGCCGTCGACGCGGCGGGCGCACCAGTGCTCGACTTCGGCCCGGGTGGCCCGCCGGCCATCGTCGCGGGCCGGGCCCAGACTCTGGGCCAGCAGCGGGTCCCAGAGGCGGCCGACCATGTCGCTCCCTGCGTGGCGGGTGCCCGTCTCGCCGACCCAGGTGCGGTCGCGCATTTCGGAGAGCGCGGTGCGCAGATAGCCGACGTGCGGCGTCTCGTCGGCCCGGATGTAGCCGACCAGTCGGGCCGCGGCACCCTCCCCGGCGACGAGCTCGGTGTCGGACATCCACGATTCGGCCCACGCGAAGGTGTGGAAGGCCGAGATCTCGATGAAGAGGACCCGCACCATGAGGCTCACCATCATTTCGAGATCGGGCGAGACGTCGTCGGGCAGCAGGCGCCTCCCGCCGGCGCCGGGCCGGTTCGCCCCGAAGCCCATGCGGGCCAGCATGGCTTCGATGTCCAGCTCCTCGACCGGGCGCTCGAACGCGATGTCGCGGGCGGCGAACCACATGTCGCGATGACCGGCCTCCTCCTCCCAACCCGCCTCGTCGCGGCCGTGCGCCTCGAAGAGCCCGCCGCCGAGATGGTCGATCGCCGTGCCGCGCACGTCCTCGACGAAGTGGCGCTGCATGTCCTTGGGCTTGAGCAGCCGGATGTTGGCGCCGTAGCCCTCCACCGTCCCGATGCGGGTCAGCGTGGCCATGAGCGGCTCGGGCACACCGGCGCGGATGAGAAAGCGCGCCTGTTCGACATTGGGGTACGAGCGCGCCCAGCGTTCCAGCGGCACGTCGATGAGCTCGGTGTCGAAGCGATCGCAGTTCTGCTCGCCCCACGCTGCGATGGCGGGGGCGCGGAAGCGGGTTCGAGGTGACACGTAGGTACCGGCGGCGTCGAAGCCGCCGTGGCAGCGCACCCCACCGGCGAGGAGCGGTTCGCTCACCGCCAGATCGCTCAGGAGCTCGTCCTCGGTGAATGCAACCTGTGCCGTGCCCATGCGCGGTCCTCCCTGCAGGTTCCCTGTGTTGCTGTTACTCGAGAGTGTACACTCCCACGTATACAGATCGAGAGCAAACTCCTGCCGCGCGCCGAGCGACGCCTGGCCATCCTCGAGAGCGCGGCGCGCGCCTTCGCCGACGCCGGCTTCGCCCAGACGTCCATGGACGACGTGGCCGCCCGCTGCGGCGTGACCAAGCTGATCGTCTACCGGCACTTCGCGTCCAAGGAGGATCTCTACCGCGCCATCCTCCAGCAGGTCTTCGAACACCTGGGCGAGGAGCTGCGCAGCGAGCTGGCCGAGCCCACCCACTCGGGCCTGGGGCCGCGGACCTTGCTCGTCGTGGCCCGCGAGGACCCAGCCGCCTTCACCCTCCTGTGGCGCCATGCCGCTCGGGAGCCCCAGTTCGCCGCCTACGCCTCGGAGCTGCGGGGCATCTCGGTCAACGTGGTGCGCCAGCTCACCGGGCTCGACTCGGGCGACGCACTCTTCGACGCCTGGCGGGCCGACGCGCTCTTCGGCTGGCTGGTCGAGGCCACCCTGACCTGGCTCGAACGGGGCGACCCCGAGCGGGACGAGGAGTTCGTCCAACAGACCGCGGCCGGGTTGCGCGCCCTCCGCGATGCGCTCACGCGGACCCGCGCCTGACGGGCGCCACTACCGGCTGGGTCGCCTCGGATCCATCTTGTTGGCCAGGCGGGCAAAGGCACGAGACGCACCGAGCGCCGTCTTGGTTCCCGCCAGGCGCGCCTTGTCCACGGGCGAGGTGGCGGACAGGCTGCCCTCCTCGTACCACTTGGGCCAGCGTTCCCGCGTGATGACATCGTCCGCCTCGGCGGTGAAGTAGTAGAGCCCGATCGTGCGCCGCGCCGCCGAGGAGTCCGAGATGGGCCGCACGCTGTGCACCGACCACGGATCGGTGTTGAAGATCACGCAGGTGCCGAACTTCGGGGAGATCGACACCGTCGGCTCCGTCGTTGCCCACGGCGTAGAAGCTGAGCTCGCCGCCGTCGCCCTCCTTCCAGTCCGGGTTGAGGTAGACGAGGACGTTCACCCGCCGGCACAGCGGGAGCGGTCGGGTGGAACGGGAAGTCGGTGTGCGGGATCTGCTCGCCTCCTTTGCCCCACCGCTGGAGGCCTCCCCCGTGGAGGTACGGATCGGGCAGGAGGTTCTTGAACCCGCTGAGCGCAATGAGGGCACGCAGGAAGCGGGGCTCGCTCAGCTCGTGCACCATGTCGCGCAGGATCGGCGGCATGAGTTCGACCTTGCGGCAGCTCGATTTGGTCGGCTGGTGATCCGACGAGCGGTCTACCCAATGTTCCCATTCCGGTCCCGGAAATGCCGCCTCGATGTCACCTGGCGCAACCAGCACGAAATCGTCCAGGACGACGTGCGCGAAGGGCACAGCCTCCCTATAGCGGCTGGTCAGATCCGAGATCGCCGGCTCGGAGAGGCGGTCCAGATCGAAACAGGACACGCACTCACTATGGCATGGCGGATTCGGGGCCCTGGATTTGTTGCGTGAGCGTTGCATGAACTTGTTACCTGGAGCGGGCGCCCGCCGGTTCAGGTGTCGAGCTCCTCTATGGCTCCAGCAGGAGGACGGCCCCGCCTGGGCAGGTCCGCCGCCCGCTTGGGCATGCGGCCGGCATCGCTCAAGGCCCGGCGCAGGACGATCTCGATCTGCGCGTTCACGCTGCGGAGCTCGTCGTTCGCCCAGCGGGCCAGCGCGTCGTGGACGGCCGGGTCGACCCGGAGGAGGACCTGGCGACGCTCGCTCACTAATAGAGCGAGCCCGCGTTGACGATGGGCGAGGCCGGCTGGTCGCCGCAGAGCACCACCATGAGGTTGCTCACCATGCTGGCCGTGCGCTCCTCGTCCAGCGAGACCACGCCGTTCTCGGTGAGCCGGTTGAGAGCCAGCTCCACCATGCCGACCGCTCCCTCGACGATCCGCGACCGGGCCGCCACGACGGCGTTGGCCTGCTGGCGCCGCAGCATGGCCTGGGCGATCTCCTGGGCGTAGGCGAGATGCGAGATCCGGACCTCGACGATCTCGACGCCGGCCACGCTCGACCTTGGCCGCGACCTCGTGCGCCAGCTCGGCCGCCACGACGTCGGTCGAGCCGCGCAGCGAGGTGCCCGCGCCGGTCGTGTCGTCGTAGGGATGGCTGGTCGCGACGTGACGGAGGGCCGACTCGGCCTGCACGGTGACGAAGTTCTCGTAGTTCTCGACGGCGTAGGTCGACTTGGCCGTGTCGACCACCTGCCAGACCACGATGGCGGCGATCTCGACCGGATTGCCGTCGGCGTCGTTGACCTTCAGGTGGTTCGTCTCGAAGTTCCGCACCCGCACGCTGACGCTCCGGCGCACGGTGAGAGGGAAGCACCCACCAGAAGCCCGGCGTGGCTGACGGTGCCGACGTAGCGACCGAAGAACTGCACCACCGAGGTCTGCCCGGGCGGGACGATGACCAGCGACGTGGCCACGCAAGACGAAGACGACGATGGGCAACCAGATGCAGGCGGGGTCGTGCTTGGCGCTGAGGTACATGCCGGCCAGCAGACGGCGAGCACGATGACGCCGAACCACCCGTTGAACGCGACGGCACGGCGCTGGGCGATGTCGACCCGGGCCCCCTGGTGCCCGACAGGTTGGCTGGGGTGGCGACGGATCTCGGTGACGCTCATGGGATCTCCTTCAAAATGTGATATTAAAGTGATATCACATTTATCGGCGGTTGCCTAGGGGGGTGCGCCCCGGAGGGGCCGGGTCAGCGCCGCTTCGTACCGCCAAGCCCGGTCAGCCAGGTCGCCACGATGGCGGCCACCTCCGCTTCGCTGCGCCGCAGCGAGTGATCACCCTCAACGAAGGACAGGGTCACCGGACCGGGAATGGCGCCGACCTCGCGCTCGAGTTCGACGGGAGTTGCGAAGGCATCCTTGCGGCCCGAGACGAACAGACAGGGAAGGTTCAGCTGGGCGAAGTGCTCCGTCCGCAGGCGATCCGGCTTGCCGGGTGGATGGAGCGGGTAGCTGACGAGCACGAGGGCGGCGACGTCGAGACCCTCGGCTGCGGCCAGCGAACACATGCGGCCCCCGAAGGAACGACCGCCGATGGCGATCCGGCCGGTGCGTACGCCGATTTCGCTCGGCCAGTGCCGCCGTGGCATTCCGCACGACCTCGATGCAGACGGCGGGCGGGTCGGTGCGCCGCTTCCCTGCCGCCTGTCCCGGGAACTCGACTCGCTCGACGGCCAGACCTTGCGACGGTGACGGCGTCGTCGATGGCCACCAGGCCCGACTGGTCGCGGCGCGCGCTCGCTCCTGGCGTGAGGATGAGTCCGGCCGGTCCGCGTGCGGGCATGGCCCCATTCTGCTCGACCACCCCGGCTCGACGAGATGCCAAAGTGACCCGGTGCGCGAAGACGGATGCATCGGGTTGGACGCCACGCCTGGCGGCGGTGGCCGGTCCCCTGGGCCAACCGCGCCGATTGAGTGCGACGGCGTGGATGGTCGAGGCGGGCGAGCAGACCCTGGTGGTCAAAGTGGGACCTCGGCGCCCGCAACGAGGCCGAGGGCCTGCGCGCACTGGCCGCGGTGCCGGGCGCGCCTCCGTTGCCGGACATCGTCCTGGCTCAAGCCGACCTCCTGGTCACGACCGCCGTTGACCAGGCGCCCCGGAGGACCGAGCACGACGAGGCGCTCGGGCGTGACCTGGCCCACCTGCACGCCCATCCATGGGACGAGTGGGGCGGCGGCTCCGCACTGATCGGTGACTGCCCGGTTGATCCCAGTCCTGCTCCAGATGGCGTCACCTTCTACGCCGCCCGGCTCTTGGGCCTGGCCGAACGCTGTGGGCTGACCGGCGCGGTCGGGCCCGCGGTGGACCGGTTGGCCGAACTGTTCCCTCCCGGCGGACCCGCCCTGGTGCACGGCGACCTCTGGTGGGGCAACGTCCTCTGGGGTGCCGACGGGCGAGCCTGGCTCATCGATCCATCCGCCCACGGGGGCCACCCCGAAGAGGACCTGGCCATGCTCGCTCTGTTCGGCGCGGTTCCCGAGGCGGTGCGCAGCGCCTACGCCGAGGTGCACCCGCTGGCCGACGGCTGGGAGCACCGGGTGGGCATCTTCCAGCTCGTCCCTCTCCTGGTCCACACCGTGCTCTTCGGCGGCGGCTACCGCAGCCAGGCCGAGGCCGTGGCCCGGCGCTACGCCTAGGAGAGGCCCTCGAGGTGCTCCCCCGCGGCGTTCAGTCGACCTACGCCTCGCCCCGGTACTCCGCCTCGGTGACGTGGGTCTGCCAGTGGGTCTCGGGCTTTTCGCCGGCACCGACACCCTCGGTCACGGAGAGGTGCGTCATGAAATGGTCCGGGGTGGCGCCGTGCCAGTGCACCTCGTCGGCGTGGGCGTGGACGATGTCACCCGGTCGGATGGTCACGATGGCCTCGCCGCGGGACTGGACGAGCCCGACGCCCTCGGTCACGTAGAGGGTCTGCCCCAGGGCGTGCGAGTGCCAGGCCGTGCGGGCACCAGGGGTGAAGTGGACCGCGTTCACTCGCACCCGGGACGGCTCCTCGCCGCGGGCGATGACGTCGAGGTACACGTCACCGGTGAACCATTCGGGCGGGCCCTTGACGGACGGCTGCTTCGGTACGACTTCCACGATCCCTCCTTGCCTTTGCCGACCTCTTCCCTCATCACTATGACGCTCCGGGCGGCCGCGCTCTCGGGCGAGCGGCGTTGTTCCTACCCGTGGTGGACCGCTCGAGGACCCGCGCGGCCGCTCCGCTAGGGTCGCTGCCCTCGGCGCTGGCCTCACCTGTGGTGCCGGGAGGAAGGCCCAGGGCGACGCGGTGAGTGCGACGACGGAGAACTCGGGTCGTGACCAAGAAGGGTCGGTCGGAGACGACCTCGACCTGATCGCCTCGGAGGGCCTGGCCGACTGGCTCGTCTCCCAGCAGGTCAGCCTGGTGTTCGGCACACCCCCGCACAAGCTCTGGCTGCTGGGCACGGACGACCGCGGTGAACTCTCCGTCTACGACCGGGTCTTCGACAAGGTCATGGGCTTGGCGACCGACGGAGCCGATCGCCTCTGGATCGCCACCCGCTATGAGATCTGGCGCTTCGAGAACGTGCTCGCTCCCGGTCAGCACACGGCCGACGGCCACGACCGCCTGTTCGTCCCCCGCCATTGCTCGGTCGTGGGCGACCTCAACGTGCACGACCTGGGCCTCCAGGCCGACGGCCGCGATCTGTGGGTCAACACCCGCTTCGGCTGCCTCGCCTCGTCCAGCGAGACCGCCAGCTTCGTGCCGCGATGGCATCCGCCGTTCCTCCCGGGGCCGCGGGCCGGCGACTGCTGCCATCTCAACGGCCTGGCCATGGTCGACGGCGTGCCGGGCTACGTCACCTGTGTGAGCCGCAGCACCGAGGTCGACGAGTGGCGGAACGGACGGCGGGACCAAGGCGTCGTGATCGACGTGGCGAGCGGGGAGGTCGTGGTCGACGGGCTCTCCATGCCCCACTCCCCGCGCTGGCACGACGGCGCGTTGTGGTTGGCCAACGCGGGCACGGGCGAGCTGGGCCGCGTCGACGTCGAGCGAGGCTCCTTCGAACCGGTGGTCTTCGGACCTGGGTTTCTGCGCGGGCTCTGCTTCGTGGGCGACTATGCGGTGGTCGGTTCCTCCAAACCGCGCCGCGGCGACATCTACTCGGGGCTCGCCCTCGACGACGCCCTCGAGGAGCGGGGCGCCCGTCCACACCTCGGCCTGTTCGTCGTCGACCTGCGCCGGGGCGAACTGGTCGAGTGGCTGCTGATCGAGGGCCCCGTCCGCGAGCTCTTCGACGTGTGCGCCCTGGCTGGTGCCCTTCGCCCAGCTGCGATCGGGCTGCGCACCGACGAGATCCAGACGGAGTTGTGGTTCGACGACGAACTCCCACTGGCGGAGGGTTCATCGGTCGGGATCAGGAGCCTCTGAACCGATGGCCGAACCCCAAGTCCTCCAGCGCCACCAGCTGGAGTGTTCGGCTGGGCTGCTCGAGTGGCTAGCGGACGAAACCGTCGCCGTGGCCGTCGTGGCGGGCGGATGCCTCGTGGTGGTCAGCGCGGAACGGGAGATCGGGGACACGGCCCAGATCACCCTCGACGGCATCGCCGCCGCCGCGTGGGGCGGCGACAGCTTGTGGACGTTCGACCGCTGGCAGCTCTGGCGCTTCGTCGATGCCTTGGCCGGCGCGCCCGACCGCCAGACCCGGCGCCTTCTCCTCCCGCAATCCGCCCACACGGTCGGGCTCGTCGGGGCCAGTGACCTCGCCCTCACCTCGACCGGGCCTGTGTTGGCGTCGTCCCTGTTCAGCTGCCTCGCCGTGCCCGACGAACGGCTGGCCTTCCGGCCAGTCTGGGCGCCCCCCTGGGTGAGCGCCCTCCGACCCGAATCGAGAACGGGACTGAGCGGAATGGCCGTGCGCGACGGCCTGGTCGACACCGTCACGCTGGCGACCAAGAGCGACGAGCCCGATGCCGACCGATCGTTCGAAGGCACCGGCCTGGTGCTCACCACCGACGGTGCAGAGGTGGTCGGCGGGTTGACCTATCCGCGCCACCCTCGGTGGTGGGACGGGACGTTGCTGGTCGCCGAGGGTGGGTCGGGTCGGCTGCTCGCGGTGGACCCGGCCGGCCAGGACACGGAGACGGTGACCGAAGTACCCGGGGTGGCCGGTGGTCTCGCCGTGCACGGCTCGCATGCGGTGCTCGGATCGAGCGCCGTCACGCGCGCCGGCGTGAGCGGCCTCGCCGGCGGCCGAGTCGCCGCGGGCGCGGTGCCCCGCGACGGGCTCAGCCTGGTGGA
This sequence comes from uncultured Acidimicrobiaceae bacterium, assembly GCA_963726855.1. Classification (GTDB taxonomy): domain Bacteria; phylum Actinomycetota; class Acidimicrobiia; order Acidimicrobiales; family RAAP-2; genus Bog-473. The sequence continues at coordinate 177,201 of CAVSEB010000002.1, read as the reverse complement.
TCTCGAACGGGGCACTGTCGTCGGCGAGGCCTGGTTCGCGGGTCACGCCGGTCCGGTCGTCTCAGTGGCCGTGATTCCCGACGCGCGCGACCGCGTTCGTCGCCGATCCCAGAAGCGTGGTCTCGCACTCGACGATCATGGAGGAACCCGCCGAGCCGCTTTGACCATCACGAATGTCGTGGATGCCGTCGCGTACCGTGGGTGCGTCTCGCGTCGATCAGCAGGGAGCTTCTGCATGTCCAGGTCTCACGCTCGCACCGCGTCCGTACGCACGTTCAGGAGCGAGTCGCCGAATGCCTCAGCATGGGTCGTGCTGCTCGAGGCGGCGGACACCAGCGCCGTCAGCGCGTCGGCCCAGCTCCCGCAGCGACTTGTCGACCAAGGGTTTTCCGTCCTCAGCCTGCATCCAGCAGCAGGGTGCCCCGTCACCGTGCTGCGCACGGCTATTGCGCAATCCTTGGCCGACGTCACGGTGCGTGGCGAGGTCCGCCTCCCCGTCCTCTTCGCCGGAACCGGCTGCCTCGCACCGGTCGCGGCGCGGGCAGCTCTTGATCACGACGGAGCGGGGCTGCTGTCGTACGACGGATCGCTCCTCCGGGCCACGTGGCACCTGCCCCAACTCCCCTCTCCCATTCTGTTGCTGGGCTCGTCCGGACTGCCCTGGACCACCTCGGGCGCGCTCTGGCTCTCGAAGCAGGCCCTCGGGAAGCGGGCCCGCTTCGTCAGTGCCGGGGACAACGATGCCCTGGCCGATCGGGCACTGCGCGAGTGGGGCCGCGCCGCGGTGCATGGCAGCTGGCCGTCGATCGGGGTGAGGTCGCTCCGTGTCGCCCTTCCCGTTGCCGCGGCCCTTGCCGTGGCGCCGGTCGCGGGAGTGCTGCTCAGTGGAACCCCGGTCGCGGCGGCCCAGCGTTCCGGGGACGGTGTCGTCTCGGCGGCGCGGAACAGTTTGGACAGGGGCACCCTCTCAGGCATCAAGGTGGGGTCCCACCAACGCCACGGCGACGGGCCGCAGCGATCACACAGCCTCGGCACGACGAGCCTGACCGACAGTGCAGGATTCCGGTGGGACGTGAACACCGACGTCACGACAACCACGTTCGCCAGTTCGGCCAGTGGCGCCATCAACGACCAGGCGGGCTTCACGCACCCGGTCGCGGTGAGCACCTCGCCGGGCGGAACCACCCAGTCGGCGATTGGCAGCGGCTACCTCGGGTACGACGGTCTTCTTCTCAGCGTCAACGGCACCTTTGTGCGAGCACCTCGACGCCGGGCTGCGCGCGTCTACGCCAACGGGGGGCCGGCACAGAGCGACTGCAACGGGCGCGAGATTCTCTTCAACCCGACCCCGCTCTTCGGTCTCAACGTGTCCCGACGGGTCTATGTCCCGAGTGACGACCATTTCGAACGAACCTTGAACGTCTTCAACAATCCCACTGGTGCGCCCATCACGGTCACCATGGCCACCGCCAACACCTTGGGCTCGGGGAGCACGACGGCGGTGACCGGCACCTCGGCCGGCGGGACGACGGCTGCACCGGGTGACGAGTGGGTGACCACGTTCGGGGGCTTTTCCAGTGGCGTGAGCGTCACGCCCCGGCTTGGTCACGTGCTGCAGACGACCGGTGCGGCCGTGGGCGCAGCGCGTGGTCGACATCACGAACGGCAACCAGAACCCCACCTGGGCCTACCGTTCACCGTGGGCGCGGGCCAGACCGTGATCATCGGCAACTACGCGGTGGCGGACGGCTCCATCGCGGCCTCAGAGGCCGATTCGGCCCGACTGGCCGCGCTGACGCCGACCGCCCTCGAGTGCATGAGCCCCACGGACGAATCCGAGCTGGGCAACTTCGCAACCGCACCCGCGGTCACCGCACAGCCCCAAAGCGTCGCGGCAACGCCCGGCACGACGGTCCGCTTTTCGGCGTCCGCCACCGCCGTCGGCCTCGACCAGTCACCCAGCGTGCAGTGGCAGCAGTTGTCCGCTGCTGGTTGGACGAACATCGCCGGCGCCACTTCACCCACGCTCTCCGTCGTGACACCGGCGGCAACGGCCTACTACCGCGCCGTGTTCCACAACGGGGTCGGCACCACCGCCAGCCAGGCGGCGACGCTCTTCGCCGGTCCCGCCGGATTCTGGTTGAGCGACACCGCTGGTGGCGTCTACGGCTACGGGGCGCCTTTCGAAGGCTCCCTGCCGGGTCTGCACGTGACCCCGACCAAGCCGGTGGTGGCCATGGCCGGGACCGCAGACGGGAAGGGCTACGTCATGATCGGCGGCAACGGTGGCGTCTACGCCTTCGGTGATGCGCAGTACGCCGGATCCCTCCCTGGTCTGGGCATCTCGGTCACCAACGTGGTCGGCCTCGCCTTGAGCCCCAGTGGCAAGGGGTATTGGATGGTGAGCAGCGACGGAGCCCTCTACGCCTTCGGTGACGCGCCGTACGAGGGCTCGCTCCCCGGCCTCCACGTGACCCCGACCAAGCCGATCGTCGGCATGGCGGCCACGCCTGACGGCCGGGGGTACTGGTTGGTCGCCGCCGACGGCTCGATCTACGCCTTCGGTGACGCGCCCTACCTCGGTTCCTTGCCCGGGCTGCACGTCACCCCCACGCAGCCGATCACCGGTATGGCGGTCACGCAAGACGGAAAGGGCTATTGGATGGTCGGGGCCGACGGCGCCATTTACGCCTTCGGTGACGCGCCCTATTCGGGTTCACTGCCCGGACTCGGCGTCCGCGTGAGCAAACCCATCATCGGGATGGCACCTGCGGGCGCCAACGGCTACTGGCTCTTCGGCTCCGACGGTGGAACGTTCGCGCTCGGAGGCGCTCCCTATCTCGGCTCAGCCGTCGGCTTCACGAGCGGCCGTGCCATCGGAGGAACCGCAGCCAGCTGATCAGGGCCGGCGCCGGGTTCACGCAGAGAGCTCGGCGACGAGGCGGTCGAAGTAGGCCTCCATCGCCTCGGCCAGGTCGACCTTCGCCGGGTCGGCCAGCCATTGGATCTCCAACCCCATGAGCACTGCGATGACCTCGCGCGCGATCTGCTCGACGTCGAGGTCGCCCCGGAAGTTTCCTTCGTCCTGCTCGCGTTCGATGACCGAGCGGACGAGGGCACGAGCCGTCTCGTAACGATCGATGAAGAAGTCGTGAAGGGGATCGTCCGCGTCGAGGCTCTCGGCCCCAAGGACGACGTAGAGCCGGGTGAGCATCGCCGACTCGGCATTGTGACGCCCGAGCTCGCGGAAGCTCGACAGTGTGAGCGAATCGAGATCGAACACGTCGCGGCGGTCGCGCTCGGCCACGACCTCTTGGAGCAAGCGCTCCTTGGAGCCGAAGTAATAGAGCATGCCGGTCGCCGTCATGCCCACCCGATCGCCCAGCGCGGCCACACCGGTCCCGCGGTAGCCCTTGGCGGCGAACAACTCGACCGCGGCATCGAGGATCTGCTGGCGTCGACGGTCACCCCGAGGTTGGCGGTTCCGGGCATCCCCGCCCGCCACCACGCTCTGGCGCTCGCGACCCTTCGACCTCTTCGAGGCCTTCGTTCGCCGTGGTGCGCTTCGTTCGACTGACTCGGTCATAGGGGGACGTGCGAGTCTGTCACCCCGGGGAGCGGAATCGACAACCCGAATCAGTCCACGAACTGAGGGGTCGGCTCGAAGACGGCCCGACGGGCGGCGCGACGCAGGGCGGCCAGCACCGGCCGGCCCAACACGAGGATCAGGACGGCGCAGGTCACGGCCCTCGTCAGATCGAATCCCATCGACGTCGTCAGGTCGAAGAGCAGAAAGCGATGGAGATTGAAGGCGACGCCCGCTCCCGGGACGAAGGAATATCTGGTCACCGAGCCCACGAAGGGCCAGAACCAGAAGTTGGTCAGCATGCCGTACACGAGCGCCGCCACGGCTCCGTACCCGGCGAGAACGAGGCGTTCGGGAAATCCACGCCCTGGGGGAAGACACCCGGCGCCGAAACCAATCCAGGCGGCCGCGAGCATCTGGAACGGGAGCCACGGGCCGATGCCACCGGTGACGAGCGCCGACGCGAAGAGCGCCACCGCGCCGAAGACGAAGCCGAACCCTCGCCCGAACACGCGTCCGGCCAGGATGAGCAGGAACCACTCCGGCTCGAAGCCGTCGATCCCTGGACTGGCGATACGCAGGGCAGAGAAGCAGGCGGCGAGGATGCCGAGCAGAGCGATCGCCTTGGCGTCGATGCCGCCCTCGGAGAGTTCGGCCATCACGATGGCGATCAGCAGGGGGACCAGCGCGACGAACACCCAGGGCGCGTCGCCGCTGTGCGCCGTGTTTTGGCCCGCACTCTGGTGGATCAGCAAGGGCCAACAGAAGGCCACGACACCGAAGACGGTCGTGACGCCGAGGAGGAACGACGATCGACGGCCGAGCCGTATGGCTGGGACATGGTGGTGCCGAGGACTCTCCAATGGAATCGTCATGATGGGATCCCCGCGAGTGCCTGCTCGACCTCGTCAAGGGTCAACCATTCGTCGGGTGCAAGGACCTTGGATATTTGTGGCGCAAAAACAGGAGAGTGACAGACGACCTCGTGCGCCGGTCCGTCTGCGATCACTTCACCCTCCGCCAAGACGACGGCGCGATGGGCCACCCGAGCGGCCAACTCGACGTCATGAGTGGCCAGGACAATCGCGTGACCGGTCTCCGCCAGCTCGTGGAGAATGACCACCAGCCGGTCCTTGCTCGGGTAGTCGAGGCCGCGGGTGGGCTCGTCGAGGAGGAGGACGGGGGGTTGTGGCGCCAGGACGATGGCGAGCACCAGAGCCAGCCGCTGCCCCTCGGAGAGGTCCCGAGGATGGCGGTCGGACGGCATTCCAGGCAGGAGCCGGTCCAGCGTCCTCCTTGTGGTGCCTTGCGTCAGGCCCGACGCCCGATCAGCGTTGCGGCATTCGTCGGCAACCGATTCCCCGTAGAGCAGCAGTCCGGGATCCTGGGGAACGAGGCCGACGGCCCGGATCAGCTCGGCCGAGCTCATCCGCCGCGGATCGCGTCCGCCCACTCGCACCGAACCACGACTGGGCGCACGTCCACCTGACAGCGTCGTGAGCAGTGAGGATTTGCCCGAACCGTTGCGGCCCATGAGGACGGTTATCGCACCGGCGTGGATCTCGAGGTCGAGCGAGGTCAACGCCACCACAGGCCCGTAGTGGACGGAAAGATGGCGCGCCGAGGCCGCCTCTTCGCCTGCCCGCACCGTGTGTGCTCCGGCGCGGGCGGGATTGCGCGACGCGATGCGGGCGCGCAAGTCGGGTGCCAAGCGACGGGCGTCGCGCACGGTGAGCGGGAGTGGGTCCCACCCAACCGCTCGGCCCAGTTCGATGAGGGGAGGTGCCACGGGCGCGAAGCGCATCACGCTCTCGGGTGAGCCGACCTCGAGGGGCCGGCCGCCACCGGGGACGAGGACGAGACGATCTGCAAAAGGCAAAACCCGTTCGAGCCTGTGCTCCGCCATGACCACGGTCAGGCCGAGATCGTGGACGAGGCGGGCCAGCGCATTGAGGACTTCTTCCGCCGCGGCGGGATCCGAGCGCGGAGGTCGGCTCGTCGAGCACGAGCACACGCGGGGAGGCGGTGAGCACCGCCCCGATGGCGACGCGCTGCTGTTGGCCGCCCGAAAGGGCGCGCAACGGCCGATCGCGCAAGTCCTGGAGGCCCAGGAGATCGAGCGTGTCCTCCACCCGCCGACGCATCGCCTCGGGCGGCACGCCCAGGTTCTCCATGGTGTAGGCCAGTTCGTCCTCGACCCGCTCGGTCACGAAGCTGGCCAGCGGGTTCTGGCCCACGAAGCCCACGACGTCAGCCAGGTCCCGCGGCCGGTATTCGCGGGTCGACCTGCCGTCCACCGTGACCGTGCCGCCGAGCGTCCCGCCGCTGAAGTGCGGGACCAGACCGTTGATGCAACGCAGCAAGGTCGTCTTCCCGGTTCCTGTCTCGCCGACCACGACGCACAGCTCCCCTTCTGGGACGACGAGGGAGAGCTCGTCGAGAATCGGGGTGGCGGACTCGGGATAGCTGAACGACACACGCTCGAAGCGGATCACGTGGCCACCATCGCTTCGAGTTCTCTGCGTGGCGTGGCTGGGACAACGCGCCGCGCCGGGACCACGAGCGCGGGGAGGACGGCCACCAGGATGCCGAGCACCGGCAGCACGGGGAGCGGCGGCACCGCCAGTGGCACGAATGACACGACCATGCCGGGAATCTGGAGCGAGTGGGCGAGAATCATCGTTCCGAGTGCCACCAGTCCCGAACCCACGATGAGCCACTCGACCGCACCCCAGCGATCTGGTCGATAACGCGACCTCTGCAATCGCCTTCCCCGTGCGGCGAACCCGACGGCACACAACACCCCTGCGGTCGCCATGAGGGGGAGGCCCAACCCGAACTCCGAGCCGGCATCGGTGATCCCGTACACGCCGACGGCGGCCAGCAGAAGCCCGGCCACGGTGGCAGCGGTGGCGAGCGTGCGGGCCGTGCTGTGTGCGTCGCTGCGACGGCCGTAGCCCCGCGCGTCCATCGACGTGGCCAACTGCAACGAGCGATCGAGCGCGCCCTCGAGGACCGGGACGGCGATGCCGCGCAGACCCCGGAGGCCGCTCGTGGGAATGCCCCGCATGCGGCGGGCCTGGCGCACCGAGCCGATTGTCTGGACGAGCTCGGGCGTGAAGGAGAGCGCAACCGTGACCGCCACACCCGCCTCATAGAGCACCGCAGGCAGGCAGCGGAGCAGCCGATAGGGACTGACGAGCGAGTTGGCGGCGCCAAAGCACACGAGGATGACCGCGATCTGCAAGCCGAGAACCGCAGCGGTGACAATTGACTCCAGGGTCACCGCGCCACCGATGCTCACCGCCGCCGCCCAGGAGGGCAGCGGCACATGGGGCATGGTGAACAGCACGTGCCCGGGAACGCCGCGCTGGCCGAAGAAGATCTCGATGACGACCCGGATGACGATCACGACGGCGCCGATTCGAAGAAAGAACGCCAACGACCTCGACCAGGGATCGTTCCCGCGGCATGTGGCGACGACAAAGCACGCAACCGCCCCCAGCAGGAGCAGGAGGAACGGATTCGGATTCGTCGTCTGCATGGCAGACACAGCCAGGCAGGCCGCCCACCCCCACCAGGCCAGAGGATGTACCGGGCGGTTCGGGCGCGAACGGATCACTCCTCTGCCGGTCTGCGTGCCCACCTGTACCACGACACGCTTCCGAGCAGGAGGATGACGACCGCAACGATGATGATCGGCAGCACCGAGTCACCACCACCACCCTTGCCCTGCGCGGACGGATCGGCCTCGGCCACCTTGGTCGGGCTGGTCTGGGTCTCCTGCTGAGACCGCGCCCCGACCGCGGTGCCACTGGTCGTCGTGCTGGTGCTCGACGGGGCCGCCGGTGGAGCCGTCCCCGTCGAGCCCTTGGAACTCGTCGTGGGTGCACTCCCATGACCCGACGTGTGCGGCACGACCCCCGAGGAGGCCGCAGTCGTGGGTTGGGTGGTCGCAGCGGTCGCGGGAGCGGTCGCCGGCGGCGCGGCGCCCCATCCACTCCCGCCGCCCGACGACCCACCGCCTCCCCCGCTCGTCGTCGGTGTCGACGTCGTCGCGCACTGCTGCGCGAACGCAGCGGCCGGGGTCACCGTCGGCGGCGGTGCGGTGGGGTTGTCGGGACCCGGGTCCTGGTAGCGCCAGCCCTCGACGTAATCCTGGCCGGCGCTGACGTCATGCGAGGCTGGACCCACGCTGGCGTACGTCCAGGTATTGGTGTCGGGATTGCCCTGCCAGTACGACCAGTAGAAGAACTGACCCTTCTGTGCGCTGAGGCAATTCTCGACGCCGTTGGCCGGGTAGTCGTTGATGGCACAGACAAGCCCCGAGTTGTTCTGGGCAACCGTGTCACCGGCCGCACTCATCGCTTGGAGATCGCTCGTCGTGCCCGGAGTCACGTTGGCCGCCTGGACCAATGGTGCTGAGCCAGAACCGTCATCAATCACCACTCCCATGCACATCTGGCCGCTGGCCGCACCGGCAGAGACGGACAAGGCAAGCGCCGTCAGGCCCCCGACGGAGAGCGCGAGGACCGCCAGGAGGCCGGCGTGCGAACGGATTGGCATGGCTTCAGCTCGCATTGGTGGACACGCCGACGACGGCACACGCTCCGTCACGGGGTGCCCAGGCTCCTCGTGGCGGATTCTCCGAAGCCCACCATGACGTCGGTGGCCACCGGCCGGGTTCTGAGGGCGGTGTGCATTCGTGCTCGCTTCCCGGACTCAGCCCGGAAACTCCGATCACACGGGGTCACACCGAGCCCCAGTCCATGTGTCTCGACAGATGGGGAACTCTGCTGCCTTCGAGGTACCCCGGCTGCACGACTCACATCTGCGTGAGCCGCTCACGGTTGCGGACCAGCGCCGGAATCTCACCGGCTTCCCCTTTCGGGCAGTTACTGCAGTGCCAAACAGGCAAATCCACCGTAACACGGGTACCCGAATCAGCCAGGCCCTCCCCCGACACCTCAATGGCCCCGAAGGGGTCGTGACGACGAGGGACAATAGGGCCGTGAAGATCGTGTCCCTGCTCCCGTCGGCAACCGAGATCGTCTTCGCTCTCGGTCTCGGAGACCAGCTCAAGGGCGTGAGCTTCGAATGTGACTACCCGCCCGCGGCCCGTGAGGTGCCGATCGTCTCCGGCACCGTGCTCCCGACGGAGGAGGAACCACGCGATGCCGCCCAGATCGACGCGGAGGTGAATGCGCTGATCGCAGCCGGCGAGTCGATCTACACCCTCGACGACGCCCGCATCCGATCGATCGCCCCCGACGTGATCCTGGCCCAGGACCTTTGCCAGGTCTGCGCGGTGCCCTCGGGCGAGGTGGAGGAGGCGCTCGATGTCATCGGATGCCGGGCCGACGTCGTCTCGCTCGACCCCGAGGGCCTCGACGAGGTGATCGCCTGCGTCGGCCAGGTCGGACGCGCCACCGGCACCGAGGCGCGGGCGCAGGCCTTGATGGACGAGCTACGCGGTCGAGTCACCGCTGTCCGCGGCCCGCGTGCAGGGCCGGCCGCGCCCACGGGTCTTCGTCCTGGAGTGGCCCGATCCCCCGTTCAACGCAGGTCACTGGGTGCCCGAGATGGTGGACGCCGCCGGCGGCGAACCCGTGCTGGCCGAAGCACGGGCGCGCTCGCGCCGGTTGGAGCTGGGAAGAAATCGCGGCGGCGGGGATCGACGTCACCGTGTTCAGCCCGTGCGGCTTCGACCTGGCCGGCTCGGTGGAGCAGGCGGCTTCGTTCCTTCAGCGGCCCGAAGTGCCACGGCTCGGCCGGATCATCGCGGTCGATGCCAACGCGTTCTTCTCGCGTCCCGGCCCGCGGGTGGTCGACGGTGTCGAGCTGCTGGCCGAGTTGCTCCACCCCGAGCGGTCCGGGGGCCTGCCGACCGGCGCCCACGAGCTGCGCGCTCGCTGAGATCGACGTACGAAGAAGCCGGCTGAGCCCCGACGTGGCGGCTCAATCGTTGCGGGCGACCTCGGGTCCTGTCATCCGATTCAGGAGCGGGAATGTCGAGGCGATGATCGCAAGCGAAGCCGCAAGTCCGCCGAAGACAGTCGCCCAGTAGGCGATTCCGGGGAGGCTGAAGGCGATGTCGACCTGGGAGTGGAGATAGAGCGCAGCCGAAGCCAGACCGACCACGATCGACACCGTGGCGACCAGGAGGAGTGGCAGACGCGCTCTCCAGTGCGACGACACGGTGCAAAAGAGCAGTGGAGACGCCAGTGAGCCTGAGCAGGCTGAACGGGCGCCGGCGCTCGCCCAACCCGGCGACGATGTTCACCGCGAGACTGCAGGCGGCGATGATGAGGCTCGCCACGATGATCACGTCGGTCATGTCCTGGATCATCGTAAGAAGGCGCGTGTTCGATGGATCGAGTGACTCGACTCCGAGCGGCTGTCCCTGGAAGGGAAACGCCCGTTCGAGCGTGGTCCGTACCTGTTCGAGCGACCTCGAGGACCCGTCGGTCGCGACGACGATCGCGACAAGGGGAAGACGCGCGGCCTTCGCCGCCGACAGGTGCGCGGACGGCCAGGCCGTCGTCGACGCGTGCGAGTTGTGCCCAAGGAGGTTCGACAGGAAGTAACCGATTCTCGCCACCGTCGCTCCGGGAGCGCACGTGCCGATCGCCGGCGTCTTCGCCAGCTGGGCGCACGCGACGACCCCAGCCGGGCCGCCCCAGTTCGCTTGCTGAGGGGGCGGGACTTGGTGGACCACCGCCACGCCACGCACGCCCGGCGTGGCGTGGAGCTCGGCCAGCACCCGGCCTGGGACCGAGGGCACCTGCGCCGAAGTGGGGCAGTTCGACGTCGAGAAGCTGCAGAACGGCTCGGCGAGGGTGTCTTTCCCCGCGCTTCCTCCGCCAGAGCTGCTGACGAAGGCGATGGAGCTGAGCGCCCCGATCAAGGCGCTGGTCACGAAAAGGGCGATCACGAGCCCACTGACGAACCGGAAGGCCGCTTTGGGATTGTCGAGGAGCCGGCGACCGGCGATGAGCGTGGCGGGGCGACTGGCCCGCTTCGTCATGAGTCGCGAACCTGCGGTCGTGAACCACGGTCCAGCGAGAACCAGCCCCACGACAAGGAGCACGAAGCCCACGAGCAGCTCGAGAAGCTGGCCACCATTGCTGCCCGGCTTGCCGTGCGCGTCGAAGTAAGCGAGCACGGCGATACCGGCGAGGAGCGGGATGATCCGTACCATCCGCGGTGGGCGGGACGACCCTCGCCGCGTCACCCCGAGCGGTGATACCTGGACCCTGCGAAGAGCAAGGTGCGCGGACACGACCGCGGCGACCGGGATGCCGATCACGGCCAGCACGATGTCGATCCCGTGCAGCGAGAGGTCGCCCTCGGAGAAGGGCGCTCCCGTGAACGGCACGTGGTAGAGCAGCGGTCGGAAGACGAAGAACAGTGCGAAACCGACGGCGACACCCGCGAGCGCGGCGACGACTGCCTCCACCGCGGAGACCACGGAGATCTGACGCGGCGTGGCCCCGACGAGTCGCATGGCGGCGAAGCGCTCCTCACGCCGTGCGGCCGACAGCCGGCTCGCAGTCGCGATCAAGATGAGCACCGGCAGCAGCAGGAAGACGGCTCCGCCGACCAGGATCCACTGCAGAACGGGTCCGCTCCCGATGGGGTTCTGGCAGTGGTAGCAGTTGGCCAGCGTGCGCTGGATGGCTCCCACCTCGACCGCACCAGGTGCCTCCGAGAGCTGGCGGGCGGTGTGGCCGATGACGATGATCAGCGAGTTCGGGGACGGAAGTGCCGCGGCGCCGATGGTCCCGATTCTCGCGTCCCGGAAACCGGTCCCGCAGCTCGTTCGCCGGCTGGGACGCGATGAGCGTCGCCAGGGCCGGCGAGGCGAAGTACTCACCCGGTCCGGGCAGGTGTGTCGATCCCCGGCGGGACCGGAGCGTTCGGTCCGGCGGCGGCAACGTCGACACGATCGATTGCCTGGCTGCCGAATTCGATCGACGCTGGACAGCCACCACAGAGTGTCGGAGGTCGACGGGCCCGACGTTGACTGTGAGGCCTGCGCCGAGGTGTCCAGCCACGCACCACGGTCGGTCTGCGCGTGCAGACCGTTGCCAGCCGGCCAGGGCAGCCAGCAGCAGTCCGACGCCGAGGGCGACGGCTGCCGCGGTGACGAGGACACGCAACGCAGCTTCATGTCCGCTTGCCAGTGTCAGGCGCAGGCCGAGTCGGATCATCGGTGGATCAGTTCGGGCGACGTCACGAGCCCGTCCCGGACCATGACCTCCCGGTCCGCGTACGCGGCGACACGGGGTTCGTGGGTGACCAGGATCACCGTCGATCCCTGCTCACGGGCGGCGCGGGTCAAGAGGTCCATGACCAGCTCCCCGCTGAGCGAGTCGAGTGACCCGGTCGGCTCGTCGGCGAAGAGCACGTCGGGATGGGCGACGAGTCCACGCGCCAGCGCGACGCGCTGGGACTGACCGCCGGACATCTCGCCGGCCCGGTGGCGCTCCATGCCTTCGAGGTCGAGCCGTTCGAACCAGCGCCGCGCTTCACGGAGGGCCTTGTCACGGCGGACGCCACCGAGCAAGAGCGGCAGGGCCACGTTCTCCTCGGCAGTGAGCTCCGGTACGAGCTGGCCGAACTGGAAGACGAAGCCGAAGCGATCGCGCCGCAGCCGGGAGCGTTCCCCCTCCCGCATGGCGTCCACACGTTGGCCGTCGAAGTAGACCTCGCCGGAGTCCGGAACGAGGATGCCTGCCAGGCAATGGAGCAGGGTGGATTTGCCCGAGCCGCTCGGGCCCATCACAGCCACGATCTCGCCGCGCTCCACGGAGAGGCTCGCGCCGCGAAGCGCCGGCGTCTCCCCGAAGGAGAGCACGAGGTCCCGCGCCTCGATGACCACGCCTTCGACCTGGACCGCTGGGGAATCTGCTCGGCCGGTTCACGTCGCCACTTCCCTTGCCAGGGGCGCCAGCCGAGCGGAGGTGAGGTCGATCCAGCGCAGGTCGGCCTCCAGGTGAAAGAGGCCGTGGTCGGCGAGCAGAGCGTCGACGAGGTTCCCTTGTTGCTTCAGCTCGGTGAGTTCGCGCATCCGCCGGATGTGCGCGGCCCGCTGCGTGTCGAGGTATTCCTCCGCCGGGCGACCCAGCATGAGCGAAAGCACGACCTTGACGAACAGATCCGTTTGGAGGTGCGGCTCGGCCGGAATGGGCTCGGCCAGCCACGTCTCGACCTCGCTCTTGCCGGTCTGGGTGATGGTGTAGCGCTTGCGGTCCGGACCGGATCCGGGCTCGGCCTCCCCCGCAACCGCCTTTCCGTCTCTGGCCAGACGGGCGAGCGTGGCGTACACCTGGCCGAAGGGGAGCGGCTTGTCCTTGCCGAAGAAGGCGTCGTAGTCGCGCTTCAGGTCGTAGCCGTGGCTCGGCTCCCGTTCCAGCAGGCCGAGCAGGGTAAGGGGAACGCTCATCCCGCCACTATAAACTAAGAGTATACTCCTCGTCTATAGCCAGAAGGCCGGTCGTCGGAAACGCCAGCAGCCCAGGACCGCAAGCCCGGCGCGTGATCGGCCCGAGTGTGCGAAGCGGGCGGGTCGAGGAGTGACCTCGGGAACGAACGGTGGTGCCGGCGGCGGTTGGTGGCCGTCGCGCCATCGCCCACCCCTCACGCCGGGCCCTTCGACCGCAGAGGTCACGAGGGGCGGCCGATAATGTCTCGGCGGAGCCGAACGGCTCGAGCTCGCGCGCCGACGGGAAGAGGTGAAGATGGGGAGCGAGGGACTGCACGAGCCGGCAGAGCTGCTCGGTGAGCCGACGATCGACCGCCACCGAGCGTTCACGTCGCTGATCGAGGAGCTCGAGGCCGTCGACTGGTACGACCAGCGGGTACACGCCACCAACGACTCGAGCCTGGCCGACATCCTGGCCCACAACCGCGACGAGGAGAAGGAGCACGCCTGCATGACCCTCGAGTGGCTCCGCCGCCGTGACCCGGCGCTCGATCGCAATCTTCGCACGTACCTCTTCACCACCGAGCCGGTGACCGAGGTCGAACACGAAACCGAGGCCGGCCGGGCGCTGCCCCGGCTGGCGGTTCGCTCGGCATCGGCAGCCTGAAGGGAGGCGAGTGATGGACCACCTCTACCGCGAGCTGGCGCCGATTTCTGAGGCGGCCTGGGAGCAGATCGAGTCGGAGGCCAAGGGCCGCCTCGTCACCCACCTGGCCGCCCGCAAGCTGGTCGACCTGGTCGGGCCGCACGGCTGGAGTCACTCCGCCACCGACCTGGGGCGGGTCGACGAGGTGGCCAGCCCCTCAGAAGGCGTTGCCGCGCTGCGGCGCCGGGTCCTCCCGCTGGTGGAGCTGCGCGCCGACTTCGCCGTCTCCCGCGAGGAGCTCGACGACGCCGACCGGGGTGCCGGACGACATCGAGCTGCCCGAGCTCGACGAGGCCGTGCGCCAGATCGCCCTGGCCGAGAACTCGACCGTGTTCCACGGCTACGCCGCCGGTCGGAATGCTCGGCATCACCGAGGAAAGCTCGCACGAACCCCTCACGTTCTCGGAGGACATGGACCAGTACCCCACGGTGGTGGCCCAAGCCGTCGACGTGTTGCGGCGCTCGGGGATCGGCGGCCCCTACGGGCTGGCCATCGGCCCGGCGATCTACACGGGGATCGTGGAGACGGCGGAGCACGGCGGGCTCCTGCTCTTCGACCACCTGCGCCAGATTCTCGACGGTCCCCTGGTGTGGTCGCCCGGCGTCGAGGGCGGTGTCGTGCTCAGCCTGCGCGGCGGCGACTTCGTGCTCGAGAGCGGCCAGGACCTCTCCATCGGCTACCGGAGCCACGACGGTGACGTCGTGCGTCTCTACATTGAGGAGAGCTTCAGCTTCCGCGTGATCGAGCCCGACGCGGCGATCGCGCTGCGGCGCAGCTGAGCGACGGCGGGACTTCCCCGCCCCTTCAGTCCCGCTCGGCCGACGAGTCGAGCTGTCCCAGAATCCGCACCGAGCTGCGCCAGGTCGTCGGGGCTGAGCGCGCGGAGCGCGGGCGGTGGCGTGCTCATGATGGCGTTGGCCCGCTTGGCGATCTCCTTGCCCTTGCGCGTCGCCTCGACCACCTTGGCCCGGCGGTCGGTCGGGTGCGACTCGCGGCGGGCCAGGCCGAGCGACTCCAGGTCGTCGACGACTCACGGTGGCGTTCGGGGGATCGATGCCGAGCTCGTCGGCCAGCTCGCGCATGGACATGGAGCGCCGGGCCACCCGGCGGATGGCCTTGATGCGGCCGAAGCTCAGGCCGACGGCGTCGGAGACCTCGCGCCGGCGCTCGTTGTCGAGCACCAGGTCGCACATGCGGGCCCAGACCTCGCGGGCGGCCAGGTCGGCGGCGACGGTTGCCGCCGGCCTCGCGTCCACTCCGGGGCGGCGCCGGGGCGGGGCGGGTTCATGCCGCCACCGGCTGCTCGACCAGGTTCTCGGGATTGAGCTCGGCCGCCGTCCGCTGCGCCGTGGCCACGGCCCAGCGCGAGGTGGCCACGAAACCGAGGAGGAGCACGACGGCGCCGCAGCCGGCCAGAACCCACCAGGCGGCCTGGCTCGCCGTGGCCAGCCCGCCATGCACCGACCCGCCGACCCGGGAGGTGACGAGCGCGCCGCACACGGCCACGCCGAGGGTCTGACCGATCTGGCGCGAGGTGGAGGCGATGGCGGAGGCCACCCCGGCCTGGGCCCGCGGCATGCCCGAGACGGCGGCGTTGGTGATGGGTGCGTTCACCAGCCCGAAGCCGAGACCGAAGACGACGTAGGCCGCGAAGAGCCAGGTGAACGGCGTGACCGGATCGATGCCGGTGAGCATGGCGCAGGCCGTCATGAGGCAGGCGCCGGCGACGACCAGGGGCAGCCGGGGGCCGCGGTGGCCGACGATGCGACCGGAGACGGGCGACGCCAGCATCACCATCACGGCCATGGGCAGGGTGTCGAGCCCGGCCCGCAACGGGGAGAGGCCGCGCACCTCCTGGAGGTAGAGCGTGTTCATGAAGAGGAAGCCGCCGAGCGCGGCGAACGCGGCCACCGCGGTGACCGTCGCCGCGGCGAAGGGGACGGAACGGAAGAACCGGAGGTCGATCAACGGGTCGCGCCGGCGGGGCTCGTAGAGGAGGAAGCCGACCAGCCCGACCAGCGCGGCCGAGAAGGCGGCCAGGATGACGGGCGAGGACAGGCCCTTGCTCGGCAGCTCGATGATCCCGTAGGTCAGCGCGGCCAGGAAGACCACCATGCAGACCTGACCGACCGGATCGAAGCGACGGGCCCGGGGCGCCCTCGACTCGGGCACGTAGCGCAGGGCGAGGACGATGGCGACCAGGCCGACCGGGATGTTGATCCAGAAGATGGAGCGCCAACCGGCCGAGGTCACCAGGATCCCGCCGAGCACGGGGCCGAGGGCCATGGAGACGCCGACCACGGCACCCCACACGCCGACCGCCTGGGCCCGCTCCTTCGGGTCGGTGAAGGTGTTGGTGATGATCGACATGGCGACCGGATTGAGCATCGAGCCGCCGACCGCCTGCAGCATGCGGAACACGATGAGCAGGCCCAGGCTCGGGGCCAGGCTGCAGAGCAGCGAGCCGGCCGAGAAGACGGCGAGCCCGACCACGAACGTGCGCTTGCGGCCGAACCGGTCGGCCGTCGAGCCCGACAGCATGAGCAGGCTGGCCAGCACGAGGGTGTAGGCGTCGATCGTCCATTGCAGCCCCGACACGCTGGCCCCGAGGTCGTGGCCGATGGAGGGCAGGGCCACGTTCACGATGGTCACGTCGAGGCCGACGATGAGCAGGCTCATGCAGCAGATGAGCAGGATGCCGATCCGGCGGGGCCGGCTCAGCTCGTGCATGGCCGGAGCGCCGGGCCCGGCGGGTGGACCGAGGGAAGATACTTTCATATTCATAACTATGATAGAAGTATCACGAAGTAGCGCGGGCTCGTCAAGGGGCTCGGCCCGACGGGGGGTTGCCGGCGACCTCATCGATGAAGACCGATGACGAGTGGTTCCTGTCGTCGTTGTAGTGGACATGACCATGCGCAGCACGAATGCCGACGGGCAGCACACGCCGCCCCGCCCAGGCTCGATGATGGAGGCGTCCATGCCCGCCGTTGACTTCGACCAGGCCATCGAGACCCACCGCCGGGAGCTGCACGTGCACTGCTACCGGATGGTGGGCTCCTACAGCGACGCCGAGGACCTGGTGCAGGAGACCCTGCTTCGGGCCTGGCGGAACCAGGGCACCTTCGAAGCGGGGACCAACCTGCGGGCCTGGCTCTACCGCATCGCCACCAACGTCTGCATCGACACCATCCGGTCCAGGCGCCGACAGGTCCCCGCCACGGGGGAGCTGGCCGAGGTCACGTGGCTCGAGCCCTACCCCGACGCCGCCCTGGACGAGATCGCTGCCACCGAGGACGCGCCCGACACCGTGGCCGTGGCCCGCGAGACGATGGAGCTGGCCTTCATCGCGGCCATCCAGGCCCTGCCCCCACGTCAGCGGGCGGTCCTGGTGCTGAGTACCGGGCTGGCCTGGTCCCCCGCCGAGATCGCCGGCGCCGTGGGCATGACGCAGGCGGCGGTGAACAGCGCGCTGCAGCGGGCGCGCGAGACGTTGCGCCGACGCCTGCCGCAGGACCGCAGCAACTGGCGGCACACGGAGCTCTCCGCCGACGAGCGCGCCGTGTTGCGCCGCTTCATCGAGATCCACGAGCGGGGCGACGCGGCCGGCGCCGCGGCGCTGATGCGCGAGGACGTGGTCGCCACCATGCCACCCGAGCCCCTGGCGGTGCACGGCCTGGCCGCCATGGCGCGGAACATCGACATCGCCTTCGGGCCGAACGGCGATGGGTCAGTGGCACGCCGTCCCGGTCCTGGCCAACCGCCAGCCGGCGGCGGCCTGCTACGTGCGCCGGCCCGGCGAGCGCGACTTCGTGGCCTACAAGCTCGACGTGTTGACCGTCGTCGACGGGCAGGTGGCCGCCACGGTGACGTTCGACAACGCCCTCTTCGCGGAGTTCGGACTCCCCGGCCTGTGGTCCGACGACCTCCGCACCGTCACCGCACCCGTGCTCGAGAGAGGAGACGCCCGATGACTGAGTTACCCCCCGCCGTACGGGCCCTGCTCGAGGGTCCCAACCAGGCGCACCTGGCCACGATCCTGCCCGATGGCGCGCCGCACAGCGTGCCGCTCTGGATCGGTATTGAGGGCGGCCGCGTCGCTTTCCTCACCGGGCCCGGTTCGCGCAAGGCGCGCAACGTGGACGTCGATCCGCGGGTGGCCATCTCGATCACCGACCGCGAGCAACCCTTCACCATGGCAACCATCCGCGGGCGGGTGAACGAGCGCGTCGAGGGCGATCGGGCGTGGGAGATCATCGACCGCATCGCGACCGTCTACACCGGCGGGCCGTATCCGGAACACAGCGACCGCGTCGTCTACCTCGTCGAGCCCGAGCACGTGGTGACCACCGCCTTCGGATGACGACGGGGACACGCTCGAGCGGTCAGGACTCCTGGGGTTCGCCGCCCACCGAACGCCGGACGGCGGCGTGCAGAAAATTCGGGGTCAGCACGCCGACGTAGTGCTCGCCGTCGACGACCGGGATCCAGTTGACATCGTGCTGGAGCATTTCGCCGAACGCTGCCCGCAACGACGTGCCCAACGGGACCTGCACCTCGAAGGGCACCAGGTTCTCCTCGACCGTGCCGGTCGGACCAGGTTCCAGATCGATCCAGCCGCGCAGCCGTGCCCCGTGGTCGACCACGACGGCCCACCGGCTGTCCGCTCCCGCCGCGGCGGCACGGGCCTCGAACATGCTGAGCTCCGGTCCCACCTCAGGTGGATGGAAGAGCGACTCGACGTCGATCGGCATGACGGCGAGCCGGCGCACACCCCGGTCCGCCCCGACGAAATCGGCGACGAAGGGCGTCGCCGGCCGACCCAGCACCTGGTTCGGCGTGTCGTACTGCTCGAGGTGCCCGCCCTTCGACAGCACGGCGATCCGAGTGCCCAGGATCGTCGCCTCATCGATGTCGTGGGTCACGAACACGATCGTCTTGTGCAGCTGTTCCTGCAGCCGCAGGAGTTGCTGCTGGAGCCGCTGCCTCGTGATGGGATCGACCGCCGCGAACGGCTCGTCCATGAGCAGGACCGGCGGGTCGCCGCCGAGAGCCCGGGCCACGCCCACGCGCTGGCGCTCACCGCCCGACAGCTCGTACGGGAAACGGCGGCGGTACTGCGCCGGATCGAGTCCGACGAGCTCGAGCAACTCCTCGACCCGGGCGTCGACCCGCTTCTTGTCCCACCCGAGCAGGCGAGGCACGGTGGCCACGTTGTCCCCCACCCGGCGGTGGGGAAACAGGCCGCCCTGCTGGATGACGTACCCGATGCGGCGGCGCAGCTGGACCGGGTCGAGTTTGAGGACGTCGGTGTCGTCGATGAGGATCCGGCCACCCGAGGGCTCGATCAACCGGTTGATCATGCGCAGGGTCGTGGTCTTCCCACAGCCCGACGGGCCGACCAGGATGCAGAGCTCCCCGTCGGGCACGACCAGGCTCAGCTCCGCCACGGCCACGGAATCGGCGTCGTAGCGCTTGCTCACCGCGTCGAGGGTGATCACCGGGCACCAGGTTACCGACCGCCCGCCGCGCCCACCGGGGGGCGGATGGACGGACGGACGCTAACGTCGACCCGATGCTGCTGGGGACGACCAACCCCTTCTTCCGGTGGAGTTACATCACCCAGAACTGGGACCAGATTCAGGGCGACCTGCTCCAGCACATTTTGCTGACCCTTCTGGCCGTCGCCATCGGGACCGCCATTTCGATCCCCCTCGCCGTGCTGGCCTGGCGCTACCGGATCATCCGCTCGCCCGCCTTCGGCTTTGCCAGCGCCCTCTACATCATCCCGTCGCTGGCCCTGTTCGCCATCCTCGTGCCCATCACCGGCATCGTGTCCTACACCACGGCGGAGATCGCGCTCGTCGGCTACACGCTCCTCATCCTCATGTGGAACACGGTGGCCGGGCTCGACGCGGTGCCGGCGGACGCCCGCGAGGCGGCGACAGCCCTCGGGTACTCCCCGACGGCCGCGCTGATCAAGGTCGACCTGCCCCTCGCCCTGCCGTACATCTTCGCCGGACTGCGCGTGGCCACGGCCACGGTCATCGGGCTCGTGACCGTCACCGCGTTGATCGGCCTCGGCGGGCTCGGCCAGCAAATCACCTACGGCTTCACCATCGGCTACAACACGCCGATCATCGTGGGCCTCGTGCTCTCCATTGCGCTGGCGGCCCTGGCCGACCTCCTGCTCGTCGGCACGCAGCGCCTCGTGGTGCCCTGGACGCGGACGCGACGCGACCGGCAGGGTTGAGATGTCATTCCTCGCGCAGGTGTTCGGATGGTTCACCACGGAGGCGAACTGGACCGGCCCTCAGGGAATCCTCCAGCTCTTCTGGAACCAGCTGACCCTCTCGTTCGCCGTGGTGGTGACCGCCGTCGCGCTGGGTGGCGGCCTGGGGGTCGTGCTCGGGCACACGGGACGAGGCGGGCTCGTCGCCGTGAACGCGGCCAACGCCTTTCGTGCCGTGCCCACGCTCGCCCTCCTCACCCTGCTGGCGATCCAACCCGCCATCTCGCTCAAGTGGAACGGTTTCCTGGCCGCCTGGTTGGCCCTCACCGCGCTGGCCATCCCGCCGATCCTGACCAACACCTACGTCGGCATGCGCGAGGTCGACGCCGACGTGCGCGACGCCGCGAAAGCCATGGGACTCACCGGGGGCCAGGTGCTGCGCACGGTCGAGGCGCCCCTCGCCGTCCCGTTCGTCATGGCCGGCGTGCGCACGGCGTGCATCGAAGTCGTGGCGACGTCGACCCTGGCCGCCTACGTCAGCTACTCCGACCTCGGGACCTACGTCATCACTGGCCTCAACACCCAGAACTCGGTGCTGGCCTTCAGCGGCGCCCTGCTGGTGGCCGCCATGGCCGGGCTGGTGGCGCTGGCACTCGGACTGTTGACCAGGGCTCTGACGCCGCGCCCCCTCCGGCGGCGGCACGGGTCGCGTGCCGCCCGCGGGGGTGGGCTGTTGGCCGGCCCGACCCTGTAGGGCACCCCTACTTGCAAATGTTGATCAGATAGGTCACGATTTCCCCTCCCCGTCCACCCGTGGCGGCTGTGCTGCGTCCTCCCGACGAGACTGCCGTCCGACGAACAAGCAGGTATCCCGCATGCGCCTCACGCGTCCACTCGCTCTCGGAGCCCTTGCACTGCTGGCCACGACGCTCGCCGTCCCGGCGGCGTCGGCGTCCGCCTCGAGCTCCAAGCCCTCCATCGTGATCGGCTCGACCAACTTCGAGGAACAGGCCATCGTGGCCAACATCTGGGCCGACGTCCTCCAGAAGGCGGGCTACCCGGTGAAGGTAGAGCCGAGCCTGGGCACGCGGGCCATCGTGGTGCCGGCCCTCGAGAAGGGGCAGATCAACCTGGAGCCCGACTACGCGGCGTCGCTGCTCGGTTTCCTCCACGGCGGCAAACCGCAGGCCGCCGGCGGCAACATCGCGACGGCGATCCCGGCCGACCAGAAGGCGTTGGCCTCCCACGGGGTGACGGTCCTGCCGGCCTCCAAGGCCCTCGACACCAACGTGTTCGCGGTGACGAAAGCGACGGCCTCCAAAGACCACCTCACCACCCTTTCGAGCCTCAAGCCGTACGCCTCGAAGTTGACCCTGGGCGGCCCGCCCGAGTGCCCGACGTTCGCCGGCTGCGAGGCCGGACTGAAGAAGGTGTACGGCCTCAATTTCGCCGGCTTCAAGTCGCTCGACGAGGCCGGTCCGCTCAGCGTGGCTGCGCTCAAGAACGGCGAGGTGCAGGTGGTCGAGTTGTTCTCGAGCGACGGCAACGTCGTCTCGAACAACTTCGTCGCGTTGACCGACAACAAGCACCTCGAAGGGGCCGACTACATCGTGCCGGTGATCCGCAAGTCGGTCGCCACGTCCGGCGTGGACTCGGTGCTGAACAACATCGACGCCAAGCTGACCACCGACGCCATTTCCAAGTTGAACCTTGACGTGACGTCCAAGCAGGAACAGCCGGCCGACGTCGCCAAGGCCTGGGTTTCCTCCGTCAAGGGCTGACCGAGGCGGCGGGACCGACCCGGACGACACGGCTTCCGCGGAGGGGGACACCACATGACCGTGGACCTGACTGGTGGTTTCGGCGAGGAGCGCGAATTCGTCTTCGGCGCGCAGCCGGACGATCCGGACATGCGCGAGTCGGTCAATGCGTGGCTCTGGAGCGGCGTCGCCGGGCCGGTGGGCCTGCCACGGGTCGGCGTCGAGGCCGTGGGGGACCAATGGGAGACCCATGACCTCCAGCTGAACCTGACAACGAGCGCCGGGCGGAATTTCAACCTGTTCGGCTCCGGCGCGGTCCACCATCCCCTGGGTTCGGACGGGAGGCCCCGGATCCTGGGTGCCGGTCCGCTCGTCTTCGAACTGGTCGAGCCGTTCCGGCATTGGAGGATGCGCTTCGACGGCCTGGCCACGGCCTCGACGGTGGAGGACCAGATCGCGGGCCGCCGAAGCACCGAGGCAGGCGTCCCCGTGCGGATCGACGTCGACATCCGGTCCGTCGTCCCGCCATGGGAGAACGGTGCCCTGCTCCCCGAGGCCAGACGCGTGCTCGACGAGCAGGACGAGGGTGCCCTGATGGGAGGGCCTCGCTACGAGCAGCTGTCCCGGGCCACGGGCACCGTCCGCATCGGCGACGAGGACCATTCGCTCGACGGCGGTGCGCTCCGGGTCCGCCGGCAGGGCATTCGTCGGCTGGGGACCTTCCGTGGTCATGCGTGGCAATCGGCCGTCTTCCCCAGCGGACGGGCCTTCGGGTACATCACGTATCCCCCGCGCGAGGACGGGTTGGCCACCTACAACGAGGGCTACCTCTTCGAGGGAGACGGCAGCCTCCTTCCGGCGTGGGTCGTCGAGGCGCCATGGCTGCGGCAGCTGCAACCGTCCGGAGAGGACGTCTCGGTCGTCCTGGAGACCGCCGAAGGCACCACTCGTCTCGAAGGCAGGTCCGTCATGTCCAACTTCATGGTGATGGGCGGCGTCGGGTCCAACCCGGACTTCCCCGTCCTGCAACAGGCCATCACCCGGTACACCTGGGACGGCGAATCAGCCCACGGAATGATGGAGCGCTCCATGCCGGGGGATCAGATCGCCCTTCCGTGAGCGGCCACGCGGACCATCGCGGTCGCCGGTCAGCCTGATCGGGGCACCAGGTGACACCAAAATCGCCGCGTCCAGGTCCTACACTTCTGGGTGGATCATCGTCAGAGGTAACCGAGCCGGCAGCGGGAGCAGGTCGTGATCACCGAGCGGATACGAGGATCCTCTGACCGCAGCGCCCTGATCCGGGCAAGCCTTGACGGGGCACTCGTCGCCCGACCCCGGCCAAAGCGAGACCATCGGGACACCCAGCTCCGTGGCCTCGCGTCCGAGCGTGCCCACCGGCCCGTCCTCGGTCCCCGCGTCGGGACTCCGCAGGACCGCGTGGAAGCCCCGACCTGATGGACTTGCTCGAGACGGGACGCCGCCCGCCACCGGCCGCCAGACCCGAGCCGCCGCATCGCCTCAGGAGCCTGGTTCGCTGGGCAGTG
Source organism: uncultured Acidimicrobiaceae bacterium (assembly GCA_963726855.1). GTDB lineage: Bacteria > Actinomycetota > Acidimicrobiia > Acidimicrobiales > RAAP-2 > Bog-473. Next base: position 153,942 of record CAVSEB010000002.1, on the reverse strand, counting down.
ACCATTGCCGCAATTGCCCTGTTCCTCTCGGCGCTGGGCTGGCTGATCGACGACCAGGTTCACGCGCACGAGCACACCGACCAGGCGCGGGCCGCGCTCAGTGTGACGCGTCACCACGCGGCTGAGGTCAGGCATGAGTTGGCGAAACTCCGCCACGACGTCCTGGTGCTGGCGACACGGGTCGGCAGCGACACGACCGCCCTCGACCAGGACGCGGCGCAGCTCAAAGCGGCCCAGTCCGAGCTGGCCGCGACCCAGGTCGACGTCTCGCAGCAAACCTCCAGGATCGCCGCCCTGCACACCTGCCTGGGAGGAGTCGAACAGTCCCTCAATGCACTGGCGGTGGGGAGTCAGGCCAATGCGATCAGCGAGCTGAGCTCGGTGGCAACGAGCTGCTCGACTGCCTCCGGTGGCTGACCCGGCGCGCACCCGCCGGCGCCGGCGGCGGCTCCTCCTCGTCTTGTCGGTCTGCACGGTTCTTCTGCTGGCGGCAATCTGGACGGACGTCGACGCCCGGGCCGGGGCCCGGCACGAGAGTGCGACATTGGCGGCGGCGAAGCAGCATCTGCAGTCACTTCGCCGTCAGGTCATAGCCACTGCCGCGACGCGGACCGCAACGGCAACGAAGCGGAGCGCCCTCGAGGCGTACATCGCGGTGACCCTGGGTCAACTGGCGAGCACCAACACCTCGCTCAATTCGACGAAGCAGACTGCCTTCCTGCTGGGCGTCAACATCGGCACCCTCGAGACGTGCCTCGGAGGCGTGCAAAGTGCGCTCGGCGCCATCGGCGATGGAGACAACTCGAAGGCGGCCAATGACATCTCCGTCGTCTCGGATGCGTGCACCGAGCTGGCCGGCAACACGAATTCAGGCCTCGTGTATCCGTTCGACTTCCCTGATCCGGACGTGATCCTGGTCGGCCAGACCTACTACGCCTACGCGACGAACTCAGTCGCCGGCAACATCCAGATCATCGATTCGAACGACCTGAAACACTGGACCGCGGTGGGCAACGCGCTGCCGCATCTCCCGCCCTGGGCGGCGAGCGGGTACACCTGGGCGCCCTCCGTGACCGGCATCGGCGGCCACTACAACCTCTACTACGCCGTCGAATCGGTCGCCAACACCACAGAGTGCATTTCGGTGGCCACCGCCGGATCGCCTGCGGGTCCCTTCAGCGACACCTCGAGTACGCCACTGGAGTGCCAGCCCTCGCTCGGGGGATCGATCGATCCGTCCGTCTTCGTCGACCCGAACGGCACGCCCTATCTCCTCTGGAAGTCGAACGGTCCCGGTATGGCAAAGATCTGGGCCCAGCAGCTGGACCCCAGCGGGAAGTCGTTCACCGCAGGCTCGACCCCGACCAACATTCTCTCGCCCGATCAGGGTTGGGAGTCGGGCACGGTCGAAGCCCCCGACATGGTTGCCGTGAACGGTCGCTACCTACTCTTCTACTCCGGAAACGACTGGGGTACAGCCAACTACGGGGTGGGGGTGGCCACGTGCGCCGCACCCTTGGGCCCCTGTACCGATGCTTCTCCGGCGCCCATCCTCTCGTCGGGCAACGGCATGGCCGGACCCGGTGGCGAATCCATCTTCCACGATGCGCAGGGTGATTGGTGGATCGCCTTCGCCGCCTGGAACCCGGGGGCGGTCGGATTCCCCAACAGCCGGGGCCTCTACGTCCGAAGTCTCACCGTGTCCGGCGCGGTGCCGACCGTCGGCGGTCCCCCCTCAACCGCCGCAGCCACCGGATAGCCCGGACCGTTTTCGAAAGCCGGGAGACCTGACGTCATCCCTTGCCGCACTCCAGACGCTCGCTCAATAGGCCGTGGTGTCCTCGAAGTAGCGGCGAGGCGTCCCCACCAGCATGCTGTCGATCTGGGCGTCCGTGACGCCGTGCTCGCGCAGGTAGGGCAGGACCTCATCATGGATGTGGAGATAGTTCCACTGCGTCAACAGCCCGATCACGTTGGGATCGATCCAATCGACGTAGCAGGCCGCGTCGTGGGCCAGCACCATCCGGTCGGCGTAGCCGCGCTCGCACAATGCGACCACGGTGTCTGCTCGTGCCTCGAACGTCGTCTCCACATTGAGCCCGAATCGGTCCATGCCGAGGAGGAACCCTTGGTCGGCCAGGGCCGTCAAGTGGTCGAGGTCGGTGCTGTCGCCGGAGTGGCCAAGCACGACTCGGGTCGGCTCAACCCCTTCTTCGTCACACAGCAGTTCCTTGACGGCCAGGCCCGGTGTGAGAACCCGGGTGAGTGTGCACGGTGATCGGTGCACCGGTGTGACGGTGCGCCCGCGCCACCGCGCGCATGACCCGTGCGACTCCGTCGGTCATGCCCTGGTGATCGATGGCGCACTTGAGGAAGGCGGCCTTGACACCAGTTCCGGCGATACCTTCGGTGATGTCGCCGATGAACATGTCCACCATGGGATCGGGCACCTCGGTGCCGGCCATCGCCGATAAGGCGGGACCCCGGTAGAAGAAAAAGAACGGCACCTGGTCGTAGGTGTAGCAACCGGTGGCCGGGATGATGTTGAGCTCGGGGACCTGCTCGGCAATGCGCTGGATGCGGGGGATGTAGCGGCCCAGGCCCACCACGGTGGGGTCGGCGATGCTCCGGATGCCCTGGGCGGCCAGGGCCTTGAGCTTGACGACCGCGTCTGCCACGCGGTCGTCCTCGTTGCCCCACTCTGCCGGGTAGTTGTGCTGCACGTCGGCGTCGAGAATGAACACGTGCTCGTGCATATAGGTCGCTCCGAGCTCGGCCGTGTCGACGGGCCCCCGAATCGTCTGGACAGTTGCCACCTTGGCCACCCCTCTCGCTGTCGGTGGGTACATCTTGGTGCACGGAGATCGGTGAGTAGCCTGATCGCCTGATCAACTTCTCCAACCGCGTCAGCGTGCTCACCAGGCAACCGGCGGGCGGCGACGTACCCGGTCTATGGGGTTGATCCCCGGCGACGCCCCGACCTCGGCCTTCGGCGTCGGGAGTGGGACGACCCTGCAGGCAGGGTCACGCCATCTCCCCCGCCTCGGACCCGGCCGGGCGGATCGACGGGATCGATAGGTTGGAGGACCCAGTCGGACCTTTGTGCGTGGAGGAACGGGTCGATGTCATTCAGCGAAGAGGAGACGGCATATCTGCACTCACAGCGCCTGGCCCGCGTCGCCACGGTGTCCGGTGACGGCCAACCGGACGTGGTCCCGGTCGGGTTCGAGTTCGATGGCAGCCATTTCTACGTCGGCGGAATGGATCTGACCTCGACGCGCAAGTACCGCAATGTGGCCGCGGGGAACGAACTGGTGGCACTCGTCGTCGACGACGTCGTCACGATGACGCCGTGGACCCCGAGATTCGTGCGCATCTACGGCACGGCCAGCGTCGTCCAACGAGGAGGCGAGTCCGGGCAGACCCTCAGGATCACCCCCACGGTCTCGTGGAGCTGGAACCTCGAAGGCCGCGGATTCCCGGAGGCCGGGGACCTCGCCCCGCGGAAGTCTGTCCACAACCGGCCCGCGTAACCCGTGCCTCGACCTTCAGCCCGTCGCTCTGGTCGTGACCGCACCGGAGCCTCGCCATGACGGACCTCCGGTAGTGGCGATGCACCCCAGCCCCGGCCTCGACACGCCCCTGGTGCGCTGCCGAATCGACCACACCGCCGCGGGGCAGCCCGCCCTCGAGCTTCGGAACTTCGAGGGACAATTGGAGACCCACGCGACCTCGGACGTGATGACGCTGCTCGGCGAGGTCGAAGCCGCGGCCCGCCGTGGGTGGTATGCAGCAGGATTCGTCGCCTACGAAGCCGCTCCCGCCTTCGATGCGGCCCTCCGGGTCACTGCGCCCTCGCCGCAGCAGCGTGGCGCATCGACCATCCCGCTCGCCTGGTTCGGGCTCTTCTCCGACGCCTCCCCTGTCGCCCCGTTGCCGCGAGCCGCCGTCCGGCGTGTCGTCGACCATCCTGACGCTGAGCAGTGGGTCTGTGACATCGAAGAAGGGACCCATGCCACCGGTGTCTCCCGCATCCGCGAGGAGATCGCAGCCGGCAACGCCTACCTCGTCAACCTGACCACACGATTCCGTCGCGAGTGGGCATCCGACGACGACCCGTTCGACCTCTACTGTCGATTGGTTGGGAGCTATGCGAGTGGGTACCACGCCTACCTCGAGACACCCGATTGGGCCGTGGCCTGCGCATCACCCGAGCTGTTCTTCGAATGGAGCTCGCACGACGTCGTCACCCGTCCGATGAAGGGAACTGCTCCGCGGGGACGGTGGTCCTCCGAGGACGCGTGTCACGCGCATCAGCTCTCGCACTCGCCCAAGGAACGGGCAGAGAACATCATGGTCGTCGACATGCTGCGCAACGATCTCGGCCGCATCGCGGTGCCGGGAAGCGTCGACGTCCCGTCCCTGTGCCATCTCGAGCAGCATCCCACCGTCTGGCAGATGTCCTCGACCGTCCGAGCCACGACGCCGGAGGGCGTCGGCCTGCCCGACGTCTTCGGTGCACTCTTTCCCTGCGCGTCGGTGACCGGTGCGCCAAAGATCTCGGCGATGTCAGTGATCACCGAACTCGAGGACTCACCGCGCGGCGTCTATTGCGGAGCTGTCGGACTTGTACGGCCATCACCACGTGGCGCGCAGGCGGCCCCATCCGCCCGCTTCGCCGTGGGCATCCGGACCGCGGTCCTCGACCGGTCCGAGCGGACCGCGACGTACGGATCGGGTGGCGGCGTCACCTGGGATTCGGCCGCCTCCCGAGAGTGGGAAGAGGTGCTCCTCAAGGCTCGAGCGCTCGCCGGACCGCCTTCGCTGACCTCGAACGTCGACGGGCTGATCGAGACCATGGCCTTCGATCCGGCCGCCGGACGTGGCGGTGCCATCCGTCATCTGCCTGATCATCTGGACCGCCTCGGCGCCTCGGCTCACTATTTCGGACTCTGCCTTCCCTCGAACACCGTCGAGTTGATTGACGATGTCATCGAGGGGTTGGAGACACCCGCACGGGTCCGCCTCGTCCTGCGCCCGGGTGGAGTGATCCACCTCGAGACATCGTCGCTCACCGTGCCGGCTCCGACGTCGGTGCTTTCGCTCTGTATCGATCCGGAGCCGGTCGACTCGGCAGAGACAACGCTGTTCCACAAGACGACGGACCGCGCTCGATATGACGAACGACTGCGTCGGCATCCGACGGTCGATGATGTCGTCCTGGTCAACGAACGAGGTGAGATCACCGAGACCACGCGGGCCAACATCGCGGTGCGTCTCGGCGGTCAGTGGTGCACTCCCCCGCTCGCGTGCGGACTGCTGCCGGGCATCCAGCGGGCACGGGACCTGGCCGACGGTCGACTGGTCGAGCGCGTGATCACGGTGGACGATCTGCGGGCCGCGCACGACGTGGCGACGCTCAGTTCACTCAGGGGATGGCGGGCCGCGTGTGTCGTCCAGACCTGCGCCTGTGCGGTGGCGTGACGCCGTCGTCACCGTCGAGACCCCGACCGAAGGTCAGCGATCCGCTTCATCTGCCCAGTACCCCGCCGCGTCGGGGTCGACGAGCGGGAGGCGGAGCCACGAGAGCATCTGGCGCAGCTGGTCGTACGCCTGCAGGCGATCACCGTCGGTTCCAGCTGCTTCCGCGTCTTCTATGGGTTGCCACAGACGGTGGATCATCGATGGTCCGAGCTCGAGCAGGCCGCCACTGCCGGCGGTCGCCCATTTCGCCAACACGTAGCGGACGATCGCTCCCTCGGGGATATCGATGGCCTGCGCCAAGTTGGCGATCGTGGTCATCGGGTCGATATGGGCGTACAACGCCACATCGGCCTTGAAGTTGGCGTCTGGGTCGTCATCGGACCACGGTCCCGACCACGGGCTCAGTTCGACCGATGGCGCGGAGTCCGAGGGTTCAGCCATCGGCGGTGACGGCGCGGAGCTCGGCCATGGCCGCCCGCATGATGGCGTTGAGGTCGCGGTCGTCATCTCCGTTCGCCCAGCGTTCGAGCGCGACACGGAACACCGTCATTCCGACCCCGGCGGCGAGGGTCGCCTGCGGTTCGCCGATGCCGCGCTCGCGCAGTGTGCTGGCGACGGCGGCCGAGTAGTCGGCCCCTTTGGCCAATTCCCTTTCCGTCAATTCGGGATTCGCCGCGATGACGGCATGACGCTGGGCCGCGAGGTCCCGCCGACCCTCACCGAGCATGGAGGCGGCGGCGTCAAGACCGCAGGCCACGGCGTCAAGCGGCGTCGCTCCCTCCGGGGCGTCGACCACCCCCGTCACGATTCGGTCCCGGAGAAGGGCGGACGCGCCGAAGAGCACCTCGCGCTTGTCCGCGAAGTGGCGGAAGAACGTGCGCTCGGTCACCCCGGCTCGCTTGGCGATTTCGGCGGCGGTGGTCTGGTCGAACCCTCGCTCGGAGTAGAGAGCGAGGGCTGCCTCCTGTAATCGCCCGCGACTGTCGGGTTCCCATCGACCCATGACGGTGATCTTAGGTGTTGACAGTTACTGACATCAGTTTTAGATTTGATGTCAGTAACTGTCGTCATGCGGGAGGTCGCATCATGAAAGTGTTCGTCACCGGCGCATCAGGTTGGATCGGTTCAGCCGTTGTCCCCGAGTTGCTCGGAGCAGGTCACGAGGTCGTGGGCCTGGCCCGTTCCGAAGAATCGGCCCAGCGCATCAAGGAGCTGGGCGCCATCGCGCGGCGGGGCGATGTCGACGATCCGGACGGCCTGGCGAATGCGGCAGCCGAGTCCGACGGCGTGATTCACCTGGCCTTCCAGCACGAGGTGGCATTCGGCGGCAACTTCGCTGCCGCCGCGGCGGCGGATCGGCGAGTGGTGGAAGCCATGGGCGCCGTCCTTGCCGGCTCCGATCGTCCCTTCGTGCTTGCCTCGGGCATGCTCGGGCTGAAGGTCGGGAAGCTGGCAACCGAGGACGACGGCCTCGTCCCCGACGACGCGGTCCGGGCGAATCCGGCCGGACTGCGTGCGGCGACCGCGCTGTTCGTCCTGTCGCTCCGGGGCATCGGCGTCCGCTCGTCCGTGCTGCGCTTTCCTCCGACCGTGCACGGCGATGGCGATCACGGGTTCGTGGCGACCTTTGTGGACATTGCCCGGCAGAAGGGCGTCTCCGGCTACGTCGGCGACGGCATGAATCGCTGGCCGGCCGTCCATCGCTCCGACGCTGCTCGGCTGGCCCGCTTGGCCCTCGAGGCCGCACCCGCCGGGTCGGTCCTCCATGCGGTGGGCGACGAGGGTGTCCCGTTTCGTGACATCGCCGAGGCCATTGGCCGTCACCTGGACATGCCGACCGTGTCGGTCGCTCCGGGCGATGCCCTGGAGCACTTCTCTCACCTGGGCCACTTCGCCGCATTGGACAGTCCGGCGACGGCCGCGATCACTCGAGGGCTCCTCGGCTGGCAGCCGACCGGGCCCAGCCTGCTCGAAGACCTCGACCAGGGCCACTACTTCGGCGAGCGCATCGCCTGACCGGGCCGAGGTGCCAACGTCCGCCGGCCCACGACGACCAGGTTGCGGGGCCTGATTCGGCGGCTTTCCCTACGCGACGGCGTTTCTGCGGGGCAGGACCCATCCGGGACGCGGGAAGTGACAGGTGTATCCGTTGGGGTAGTGCTCGAGATAGTCCTGGTGCTCGGGCTCGGCCTCCCAAAATGGCCCAGCCGGGGTGACCTCGGTCACCACTTTGCCCGGCCAGAGTCCCGAGGCCTCCACGTCGGCGATGGTGTCCTCGGCGACACGGCGCTGTTCGTCGTCCAGGTAGAAGATCGCCGACCGGTAACTCAGGCCGATGTCGTTGCCTTGACGGTTCTTGGTCGTCGGATCGTGAATCTGGAAGAAGAACTCGAGCAGGTCCCGATACGAGGTCTTCTCCGGATCAAAGGTGATCTCGATCGCCTCGGCGTGGGTCCCATGATTGCGATAGGTGGCGTTGGCGACATCGCCGCCCGTGTACCCCACTCGGGTGGAGATGACGCCGGGCCGCTTTCGGATCAGGTCCTGCATGCCCCAGAAGCAGCCTCCGGCCAGGATCGCCTTCTCGGTTCGCTCGGTCATGACGCAACCTCCTCCGTGTGCTGGGGCTTGTCGAACAGGCCCTTGTATTTTCCATAGCCCTCAGCCTCGAGGTCCTCGTACGGCACGAACCGCAGGGCGGCCGAGTTGATGCAGTACCGCAGACCGCCCTCTTCGGCCGGCCCGTCGTTGAAGACATGGCCCAGGTGGCTGTCCCCGTGGCTCGAACGGACCTCCGTGCGCCTCATGCCAAGAGTGTCGTCCGTCTTCTCGAGCACGTTGTCCGGTTCCAGCGGGATGGTGAAGCTGGGCCAGCCGCAGCCGCTGTCGAACTTCTTCGTGGAGGCGAAGAGCGGCTCGCCCGAGACGATGTCGACGTAGATGCCCGCCTCCTTCTTGTCCCAGAACTCGTTGTCGAAGGCCGGTTCCGTCGCCGCCTCCTGGGTCACCGCGTATTGGCGCTGGTTCAGCTGGGCGACCGCCTCAGGGTCCTTCCGGTAGTCATCAGTCATTGCAACCTCCCTTGACGTCGGCCTTCCCCAATCTCACACCACATCGGCCGATTCGTGCCAGCGAACCGAGCGAGGCCGTCGACGCCGAAAAGAACCTGGGAGGAGAGCCCAGGGCGCCGCGAACCCCACGAGACGGGGTCGTCGATGGCGCCCGCGAACTCCCGCGGTCCTCGGGATGCCCGAGCCGATGAGCTGGTCCTGGCGAGCCACACGCACCCGAAACAGGACGAAGCGACGCCATCGGTCCCAGGGTAGCGAGCGGTCCGGAGGACCGAAGCGCTACGTGATGGGCAGCGAGTACGAACCGACGACGGTGGCGTCCATCGCGAGTGGACCCTCCTCACAACGGTCCGCGATCTCGGACTGGAAACGTCCGAACGCCGCCGACGATGCCAGTGGGTTGGACTCCCCTTCGATCGTGGCGACGTGCACGAAGGTCACGCCGTCCTCCAACCGAAAGGTGACGTATCGGAGGCCGCCCGGGTCGTCCGCGGCCAGTTCCGCAAAGACGTCCCGCACCAGTTCGGCGTTCTCCTCCGCGTGTTCGGGCTTCGTCCGATACCGAACGACCTTGACCGTGCTCATGATTTTCCTTTCGCCCGCATCTGGTTGTTCCGTGCGTCGTGGGTGACCTCGGCCAACCCGAGTTCCTCGAGGAGCGGCGGCAGGTACATGCCGAAGCGGCCGCGGTAACCCTTGCGCATCCCGTACCAGCCACCGACGGGATTCGACGCTGACCGCCCGAACTCCTCCACCGTGCCGGCCGCCGGTTCCTTGCCTTCGTCGGCGGAACCCAGAGGCACCCAGTCGCCCTGCGTACGCAGCCACGCGGCGAGGTCGTCGACTGCTCGAGCCTGATAGGTCAGCTTGGTCGAACCGACCTGACAGACGATGATCGCCGGATCGGCGTCGTCATCGCGGTACATCGTGTACTCGGACGTCCCGGGGGCGTTTTCAGGACCCAGGGGTCGTCCTTTGTTCCAGCAGCCATCAGCTGTCTCCTCTCTCGATTGCCTCGACGAAATGCGGGAAGACCGATGTCCAGCCGAGCCGGTTTCCCTCTCGGCGCTCGGGTGCGCGCTCACCGAGCCGCTCCCAGCCGCTGTGTTCGATCTCGACTCGGGTGCGGTCCCCACCGGCGTCGACGAACCGGATCTCCACGTCCGTGGCGTCCTCCGGCGCAAATCGCAGATGCCAGGTGTAGGCGAGGCGGGACGGCGGCTCCCACGCCGTCACCCGCCCCCACTCGTGTTCGGCGCCGGACGGCGTCCGCTCGAAGATGCGACCACCGACGTGGTCCTCGAACACGACCTGAATCCCGCGCTCGCCGCTCACGGAGTGATCGGCCGGCCACCACGTCGAGGCCCGCGTCGTCCACATCGAGAAGGCCGCCGCGGGCGGGCACGCGACCTCGAAAGCAAGGTGGAGGGGCTCCGTCATCGGACCGGTCCGTCCACGTTCTCGGCGACGATGCGAAATCTCGTCGCCGCCTCGCCCCAGACGGTCTCGAGGTAGCGGCGCACCGCCTCGATCCCTTCGTCCTTGAGGTGGTACAGGTGGCGGTTCCCGACGGCCTCCTCCTCGACGAGACCGGCCTCCTTCAGGAGCCGCAGATGACGCGACACGGCAGGCCGGCTGATCGGAAGTTCCTCGGCGATCTCGTGGACCGCACGGTCCCCCTGCCGAAGCATGGCGAGAATCTCCCGCCGGTACCCATCGGCGAGCGCGTCGAAGGCGGCCGACTCACCCGCCACGGCCACGCCTGGAGCCCGGAGACCTCGGTAACATATTGGTTACCGTAACGCACTGGTTACTGAGTTGCAACGGCGCCGACGAGGCGGCGCCCGGTCACCGTCGGCGCAGGAGCAGCACGCTGTCGTTCAGCGTGGCCTGCTCGCCGTCTGGCCCGGTCGCCTGGCGCGGTCGCAGGTCACGGACGAGCGTGACCCAGGCCGCTGCCTCGAGATCGAGGCCGGCCAGCTCTTGGCTGGGGTCGATGCAGGGGTGGGCCGCGTGGTCGTGACCCTCCGACCAGGGCGGGGAGTCGGCGTGGGCGACGACGAGCAGATGCCCGCCCGGCGCCACCGCGCTGGCCGCTCGTTGCAGGACAACGGTCCGAGGAAAGTCGAGAGGTGACTGGAGGAAACACGCCGAGACGAGGTCATAGGTCTCGGTCGGCCGCCATGCGGCGAGATCTGCGACCAGCCAGACGATCCGTGCTCCGGAGATACCGCGACGCGTTCGCGAGGTCCTGAGCCCGAGCGATCGCCGTCGCGGCGATGTCAACTGCCGTGACCCGCCAACCGTGCTGCGCGAGCCAGATGCTGTCACCGCCCTCGCCGCAGCCGAGATCGAGTGCACGGCCGGGACTGAAGTCGGAGAGCACGTCGACGAGAGCTTGATTTGGTTCGCCGGACCAGATGTGCCCGTCACCCGCATACCGGGTCTCCCAGAACGTCTGCGCCTCGTGGTCGGTCATCGCTCGGTCCCTTGCTCCTCATGGCGGCCAGCGAACGCGAACGGCAGCCTGGCCACTCGGGCGCTCTCTGGTCCGTCAACTGCTCAGTGGGCCTCACTGGGGATGAGGTCGGACTCCACCTCCGGAGCGGGCACGTCAGCCACCCGCTGTCCGGGATGCACGTTGATGAGCACACCGCCGAGCACCGCGGCCAGGACGAAGATCCCCGCCACCCAGGCGCTGGCCGTCGCATACCCGTGCACCGTTGCCTTCGCCACGAGGTCGTGACTTCGTGCGTGCGTGGCCAGGTAGGTCGCCGTGGCGGCGGCCGCGATCGTGTTGAGGAGGGCCGTCCCGATGGAGGCCCCGATCTGTTGCGACGTGTTGGTCATGGCCGAGGTCACGCCGACGTCCTTGGGCTCGGCGTTCTGGGTCGCCGTGCTGATGCAGGGCACGATGGCGAGTCCCAATCCGAGGCCGAGGAGGAGCTCACTCGGGAGGACGTGCGTCACGTAGGCGGCGTCGGGCGTCAGGGTCGTGAAGAGCGCGCCGCCGGCGGCCGCGAGCAGAAGGCCGGGCACGATCAGCCAGCGGGTCGGGACGCGGGGCAGCAGGCGACTGGCAATTTGCGTCGCCGCCAAGGCGTTGCAGGCCAACAGAGGGAGGAACGCCACACCGGTCAAGAGCGGCGAGTAGTGCTTGACCGTCTGCAGCAGGTACGTGAGGAAGAGGAAGGTGCCGAACATGCCCGTCACGGCCAGCAGGATGGTCAGGTACGAGCCGGCTCGATTCCGGTTTCGCAGGACGCGGAATGGGAGGAGCGGATTGGGCCCCTTGCTCTGCCACACGATGAAGGCGGTGAGCAGCAGGCCGGAGAGGACCAGGGCGACGATCACCTGGGTGGAGTCCCACCCGCTCGTGCCCGCCTCGCCCAGCCCGTAGACCAGTGAGACCAGGCCGCCGCAGCCGAGGATCACGCCGAGGACGTCGAGCCTGATACCGGCAATCCGTTCGCGTTCGGGGATCATGGTGACGGCGCCGAAGAGCACGAGCGCCGCGATGGGCAGGTTGACGTAGAGGCACCAGCGCCAGTCGACGTACTCGGTCAGAAAGCCGCCGAGGATCAAGCCGAAGGCCGAGCCGGCGATCGCAATGGTCGCGTAGATCCCGAAAGCCCGACCGCGTTCCCGCGGATCGGTGAAGGTCGAGGTCAGGATGGACAGCACCGACGGAGCCAGCAAAGCGCCGAAGAGACCCTGCAGCCCGCGGGCACCGATCAACATCAAGGTGGTCTGGGCGGCTCCGCCGAGAGCCGAGGCCAGTGCGAAGCCGAGGACGCCGGCCATCAGCGTCCGTTTCGGCCCGAACATGTCGCTGATGCGCCCACCCAGGAGGAGGAATCCGCCGAAGGCGAGCGTGTACGCCGTCACGACCCACTGCCGATCGGTGTTCGAAAAGCCCAGGGCGTGCTGGGCCGACGGCAGGGCGATGATCATGATCGTCGAATCGAGCACCACCATGAGTTGGGCGCCCGCGATGACGATCAGGATCCACCAGTGGGCCCGGCTGGTCCCTTCTGACGTGGTGCCATCGGTCGTGTTCTGCAGCGTGGTCACGAGTTCACCCCGCCGCATTTCGCCGACGACGGGCCACGCTTGGAGACGACCCGGTCGACTTGGGCCTGACTGAGAGGACGGTGCGCCAGCGCGCCGTCCGCCGGCCGCATGCCGGCCAGCAACAGATCGAGGTGCCGCTTCCACGCCTCGGGGGCGTTGGCGCGGGTGGTCTCGAGCACGCCGCGCATCGACCACATCACGAGCGAGAGATCGGTGCTCGTGATGTCCGCGCGGACCCGGCCGTGCGCCTGCGCCTCGGAGAGGAGACCGGCAATCAGGACCCGCGCCTTCTTGATGAGATGATGGTCGGTGTTCCAGAGCTTGGGGAGGCAGCCCAGATGCTCGGCTTGGTACGAACACGCTGCCTCCAAGAAGTGCTCGAGCCCCGTGCCGTCCGGCCATTCCGCCGCCTCGCGGGCCATGGCGATCGTCGCCTCCAGGACCTCGGAGACCAGCGCCTCGATGAGCGCGTCCTTCGAGGCGAATCGTCGGTAGAGCGTGCCCATCCCGACGCCGGCCACCCGGGCCACGTCGGCCACGCTGGCCTCGAGTCCCTTCTCTTCGAAGACCTGGCCGGCCGCCACCAGCAGGCGCTCCCGGTTCTTTCGCGCGTCGCTTCGGATTGGTCGGCCGACCGCAGCGGCGGTCGGCTCGCTCCGCGCCGCCGCCGGGCCCTTATCCGGAGATTTCACTCCGCTTACGATACCGCGAAGCGGAGTGTTCAGTCCACTTCGCCCCGGCCTGGTCGCCGGGACAACGGTCGACACGTTGAGTCGTGGCGCCACCGTCCCCGCGACCGACGACAGCGCCAGCACCTGCCGCACGCCGCCTAGAAATGAGCCCAAGAAGAACGCCCAACGGCTTTTCACCTTTGGGACAGAAGGAGGACCACCATGACCACGACCCCCGAGTCCACGACGAAGATCCTGGACGTCGAGGGCATCGGCCCCGTTGCGCTGACCCTCGAAGAGCGAGGTCAGGGACGGCCCTTCCTCGTGTTGCATGGCGGCGCGGGCCCACAGTCGGTGGCCCGATTCGCGGAGTTGCTCGCCGAGAAGGACCACACCCGCGTCCTCACACCGACCCACCCGGGCTTCGGGGGCACGGCGCGGCCGAACGGGCTGCACAGCGTCGCCGGGCTCGCCGCCCTCTACACCCGCTTGCTCGACGACCTCGGACTCGAGGACGTGACACTGATCGGGAATTCCGTCGGCGGCTGGGTCGCCGTCGAGCTCGCCCTCTTGGGCTCACCGCGGATTAGCCGGCTGGTGCTCCTCGATGCGGTGGGTGTCGAAGTGGAGGGCCACCCGGTCGCCGACGTCGCCGGCCTCTCCGTGCCCGAGATACAGGCCCTGTCGTTCCACGACCCGACACCGTTCCGTGTCGATCCCGCCACCGTTCCCGATGCCCAAAAGGCAATCTTGGCGGCCAACGGCGCCGCGTTGGCCGTCTATGCCGGTGCTGCCGCGATGGCGGACCCGACGCTGCTCGGCCGCCTCGGTTCCATCGTGACCCCGACCCTGGTGCTGTGGGGCGAGAGCGATCGGATTGTCGAGCCCGACTACGGCCGGGCCTATGCGGGTGGCATCGACGGAGCACACTTCGAGCTGCTGCCCGCGACCGGGCACGTGCCCCAGATGGAGACTCCCGAACTCGTTGTGCAGAGGATCTGGGACTGGGCCGAAGCGCAGAGCAACGCGTAGAACACGGGAGAGACCCATCAGGGGATCGACGGATCTGCCGTCGAGCGTCCCTCTTTCGGACCTCCACACAGCTTGTGAGAAGTGGAACTGGAATCTTCTCGCCGAAGCTACATGGCAGACGCCCGAAACAGGAGCGTCCCAGCGAAGCGCGTGACAAGCGGTCCAACTTGGGTCGGACGTTCAGGAGCTACTCCTCTGTTGACTGAGCGCGAGATGGACTATCTCCTCGTAGGGCAACACCCGCCCCTCGCCGTAGAGGCGCTCAAAGTCCGATCCCAGGCGCTCTTGCAGCTCTGCAATATCGCGATCCCTGTACTTCTTCTCTGGGTATTCCCATTCTGCCCCGCATCCTTCGAGGAGCACGTCGGCACCACCGTGGAGGATGGCGGCCCGTTCAAGAGCACCGGAAAGCGAGGCGCAAATCCCGAGACCCAAGGTGTTGTATGCGGCTTCGTGGGTGCCACCGGACAGACGGGCGGCACGCAGTCCGTCGACGAAGCATGACTCGGCTCGCACCCTGTCTCTCTCTTCGAGCAGAACGTAGGCAAGATTGGTCATGATGAATCGATAGCGTCGTTGGGATGATGCAGTGTTGAGTTCGAGGGAGCGCTCCCAGTGTTGGCGCGCTTCAACAACTCTTCCCTCATCGAGCAGGAAGCACGCGTAATTGCCATGAAGTCCCTGAGCGATGGTCCTGGTTCCCGCGTGGTCCACGGCTGACAATGCCTCCGTGAAGATCGCGTCTTCGTGCTTCGCGGATGCGAGATACATCAGGGTCTCAGCCAGGAGGGCGTCGTCGTCGAGGTCCCGAGCGATCGCAACGGCCTCGGTGCCCGGCCCGAGTCCGTCGCTCGCAGATCCACGGAAATAGGCCATGTAACACTCGAGGCCCAGTGCCTCAGCTTCGAGGGTTCGGTCGCCCGCAGCACGGGCGGCCTCGACCGCTTCGTGTGCAAGGCGCGCGCATTCGGCGAAGTCAAAGCCCTTGGTCACGTGTACCTGGCAGATCAGGCTCGCGGATCGAAGCCATGGCGAAGCCTCATCCCCGGCGATTTCAAGAGCCTGTCTGAGAAGGCTCGCCGGCCAGGCGAGGTCATACGCAGACCACCACCAGTAGTGACGAGGGACGCCAAACAGACGGAGCGCCTGTATGCCCAGACCGGTTTCGACGAAATAGCCGGCCGTGGCCCGAAGGTTGAGGTGCTCCTCGTCGAGGCGTGTGATCAGCCGGCCCTGAGCCGGTCCGGTCAGCTGCGGCGCTGCCTCCTCTGCGAATTCGAGGTAGTAGTCAGCGTGCGCTGCTCGCAACCGTTCAGGCGCGCCCGCAGTTTCGGCCAATCGCTCGGCCCCGTATTGGCGCAAGGTCTCGAGCAGTCGGTACCGCACGGTGTCTCCGGTCGGATCCCCCTGCACCAGGCTCTTGTCGACAAGCGAAGGGAGCAAGTCGGCCACATCGATGGACGACAAGTCGTCCTGCGCACACACCGCTTCGGCGGCCTCGAGGTCGAAACCACCAATGAACACTGACAGTCGCTGCAGCAACTTCTGCTCTGCATCGCAGAGGAGGTCGTAGGACCAGTCCACGAGCGCACGCAGGGTCTGTTGACGTGGAAGAGCGGCTCGACTGCCTCCGGTGAGGAGCCCGAAGCAGTGCTCGAGGCGATCGTGGAGCTGGGTCAGCGACAAGGAGCGCAAGCGAGCCGTGGCGAGCTCGATAGCCAGGGGCATCCCGTCGAGGCTCCGGCAGATGGTTGCAACCAGCGCCGCATCGTCGCCGCGAGGCATGAACCCTGGAAGCTGCATGCGAGCTCGGTCGACAAAGAGTGCCACCGCCCCTGAACGACCAAGGTCGATTTCCTCGCCGTCTTCGCGAGGCAGCGACAGCGGCGGCACGCGGTAAATGAGCTCCCCGTCGATGCGAAGGGCCTCACGACTGGTGGCGAGCACATGGATCTCGGGACAGCGCCGCACGATCGAGTCGGCCAAGTTGGCGCAGGCGTCGATCAGGTGCTCACAGTTGTCGAGAACGATGAGACGCCGCTGACCGGCGAGGACGGCCACCAGGGTGTCGAGCGTGTCTTGGCCCGGGCGTTCTGCTATTCGTAATGCGCTTGCCGCCGTGGTCGCGACGGCGGCGGGGTCTGTGACGCTGGCCAGCTCCACCATCCAGACCCCGTCCCCCGAGCCATCGAGCAGCTCGGCGGCTACCTGGAGCGCCAGTCGAGTCTTGCCCGCCCCTCCGGCTCCGGTGAGAGTGACGAGGCGGTTGTCAGCCACAAGGTTGCGCACCTCGGCCATCTCGGCTTCACGACCAACGAAACTCGAGACGAACTCTGGCAGGTTGTTCAACAGCGCGGGGTTGTCGAGTGAGCGCAGCGGCGGAAAGTCTTGCGGTAGACCGTCGAGGTCGAGTTGGAACACCACCTCGGGGCGGCTCAGGTCTTTCAATTGATGGGTTCCCATGTCGCGCAGGACCACGCCGGCTGGAAGATGGTCTTGCACGATCTCGGCGGTCGACCGGGAGACCAGCACCTGGCCGCCGTGGGCGATGGCGGTGAGACGGGCCACCCTGTTGACCGCTGGGCCAAAGTAATCGCCGTCCCGCTCTTCGCACTCGCCCGTGTGAAGACCCATGCGCACCCGCACCCTCGCCGTCTGAGGCCAGGGCTCGGACAGAAGGCCCCGTTGGGACGCTTCGGCTGCTCGCGCGGCCGCGAGAGCAGTTGGGAAAGCGGCACAGAAGGCGTCCCCCACCGTCTTGAACACGTATCCGCCCGAGGATTGGATCGCATGACGCATGACGTCGTCGTGGCGACGCAGCGCGGCGGACATTGCCTCGGGTTGTTCCTCCCAGAGCCGGGTCGATCCCTCAATATCACTCATCAGGAGCGTGAGCGTTCCGGACGGAGGTACGGGGCCGGCGGAATCAAGGACCGCAGGGTGGGCGGTGGCAGCAATGTCCGGGTCCTGGTTCAAGATGTCGGGGTCCTGGTTGAAAATCGCCCGCTCGAGGACTTGGCGCTCGGACCCCGGATCGAAAGGGGATCGGCCTGGACCAGGGCCTCGATCAGCGCCACGACCTGGCCGTCGTCTCCGATCGCCTGGAGTGGGCCCAAGAGCCGATCGCGCATTCCGCTGCTCCCTCGGTCCGGCTTCGTGCGTCTTCTTCCGAAGATACCCCTCTCACCACGAAGTGCTTACTGGGCAGCACCCTGACCTGGGGTTTCAGCACTGAGTACGGGAGCTTCAACGGGTCCCTTCGTGCTGGCAACTGCACCGACCAAGGATCGGCGAACCACCAAATCAGCGTGTCATCAGTCGCTGAAACCACGAGCAGCGTTCAGACGCGCTGCCAGCCGCTCGAGTTGATCGGGCAATTCCTCGGGGATGTCTTTGACGGCCGCACTCTCGTCCGCCATCGCGTCCATGGCACGCACCAGACCACTCATCGCGTCCGTGAGGTTGGATGCTGCGGTCTTGATGTTGTCACCCTCGGTACTCATGAACATCGCCTCCCGGCCATCGTCATTCGGGTCTCGGACCCAGCCATGCAGCTCTGCATCGACTGTCCGTCAATCCGGACATGTCCCATCACTGAGGCCCACCCTATTGAACCGGGAATGTCGGTGCCACATGGCCACACGAACGTCGGGATGACGTCACCGGAGTAGCCGGACTCAGCCGGCGCCGATCACTCCGGCGCCGGCTGAGTCCGAAAGGCGCACGGTCAGAAGGCCACGATGCCTTCGCCGCCCACAGCGCTGGGCACCAGCACCGAGCCGATGGCAGAGAGAGAGCCTCCGGGGCCGACGAGGAACTCGTCCAGCGTGCCGGGTCGCACCGGTCTGCACGTAGAGGTACTGCCCGCCGACTGACGGCGCCGCGTCAACGGTGCCAGGATCCGTACCGGTTGCACCGAGCAATGCCAGCTGGCCCGACGGTTGCTCGGCATATCTGTTGACGTTGGCACTCCCCGCACTGGAGACGAAGAACGCACCCTGTGCGGTGGCCACCCAACACGTCGCATTCTGGCCCGTTGCAACGGTCGAAATGGAGCTGAGTGTGCCGCTAGGCGAGAGCGAGTACGTCGAAAGAGCGTTGGTCCCGGCGTCGACGATGACGAGGTGGCCGGCAGCATCGAAGTTCACCGCGAAGGGGACGGCGCCCGGCTCTGCGTTGACGACCGGTGACGGCGAGAGGTAGCCAAAGGGACCCACGCGGAACACGTCGATGTCACTCCCGCTCGCCTTCGTCATCACCACCAGCCTGGATCCATCGGGCGTGAAGGCAACCTGACCGGGCGTGCTGACGAACTGGGAGGCGCATACAGCTCGTGCGGTCTAGTTCGAGCAGTTCGGACAGGAGCAGATTCGGATCACTATCACGCTCACGGGCGCAATTGCGCCGAGGAGCTGCCACCTGCTGCCGTTGACGACCTGACGCAGCTGTATCGGCGTTGGCGCGACGGGACCTGATGACCGGCCTGGCGTGTGTGATCGCATCTCGCTCTTTGCTTTACGGCGAGGTCGTCGAGCGTCTCCGCGCCGATGGAATGGGGGTCGCACCGGCACTCACGGCAAGAAATCCCTCGGTCAGGACGACTCCTAAGCGCTCAGACGCGTCAGCAGCGTGCCCCCCAGGACATCGAATGCCTCGTTGAGGAGGTCAAGTGGGTCCGGCTGGGAAGGCCGGTCGGCCCACAGAGCCATTACTTCGTCCACGATGACGAGCGCGATGCCGGCGGCCAGATGTGCGGCGAGGGGCGACGATTCCGACGGGAACCAGGGGGCCAGAGCCTCGGCAAGCCGGTCACGGCTTCGGCGCTGTTCCTCGAGCCAACGTCCGCGCAGAGTGGGTGTCTCGCGGAGAGTCAGCTGAAAAGAGCGTGCCGCATCCGGATTGGAGCGGACAGAAGCAAGGAGCTCGGCGAAGGCCGCCCGCAACACGGACTCAAGCGACTCCGTGGAGGGGTGCTCTGACACAAAGCCGATCACGTCGTCCATGCTGAAACTGGCGATGGCAATGACGACGTCCTCTTTGCAAGGGAAATACCGAAAGAAAGTCCGCGGGGAGACGTCGACCGCCTCGACGATGTCCTGGATCGTCGTCGAGGCATACCCCCGCTCGGCAAAGAGGCGGGAGGCGGCTTCCGCCAATTCGCGGCGAGTCCGGTCCTTGTTCCGCGCCGTCAGGCCTCCGCTCACGTACCCATCCCGCGTCCCCGGTCTCGCCACGCTGCTCGTGCCAGTTGACGACCAGGTCACTCTATCCGAATTTGTGCCCAAACGGCAGAAACTGTCACTCTGGCAGAAACCGCCATCTGGTGCTGTTTTCACCGCCTGGTCAGGAAGGGCTCACGTTGACGGAGACCATCGCAGAGGTCGTGGCGCCAGCACGGTTCCGCGGGAAGCCATGGCTGACCCTCGTCGTGGTGTCTCTGGCGGTCGTCATGGTGGGCATCGACGGGTCCGTGGTGGCGGTGGCCAACCCGTACATCGGACGGGACTTGCATGCGTCGCTCTCCGACCTCCAGTGGATCACCAACGCCTACCTGCTGGTCATCGCGGTCTCCTTGATTTTCGGAGGCAAGCTGGGAGATCGATTCGGTCGACGCCGCGTCTTCCTGGTCGGTGTCTGCGGATTCACGATCTCGTCGTTGGCCATCGGACTCGTCGGAACGATCGACGGCGTCATCGTCCTGCGCGGCTTCCAAGGCGCCTTTGCCGCCTTGTTGCTCCCCAACACGATTGCCCTGATGCGCGCCGCCTACCCTCCCGAAGAACTCAACCGCGCCGTCGGCATCTGGGTGAGCGCGTCGGCCACCGCTACCGCCGCTGGTCCGATTGTCGGCGGTCTGTTCGTGGAGCACATCTCGTGGCAGAGCGTGTTCTTTATCAATGTTCCCGTAGGTGTCGTCACCGTGGTCATCGGGGCACTCGTCCTGGGCGAGTCGCGTGAGAACAAAGTCGGGCCGTTCGATTTCGCTGGGGTCGCATGCCTGGCCGTTGGTCTCTTGGCAATCGTCTACGCCCTGATCAACGCCCAGGGCTGGGGCTGGGGAAACGAGAGGACCCTTGGCCTCATCGCCTTCGGAATCGTGTTGCTGGTCGCGTTCGTGATCATCGAACACTCTCGGCAAAACCCACTCGTGCCACTCTCGATCTTTGCCGATCGCTCGGTTTCGCTGAGCACGGCGATCGTCCTCCTCGATTTCTTCGCGCTCTTCGGCGTGCTCTTCTTCGTGGGGCTTTACCTCCAGAGCGTGCACGGCTACAGCCCGGTCGAGGCCGGCGTCCGGCTGCTTCCCTTGACGGTTGCCTTCGCCATCTCGGGCAACCTGGGAGCTCGACTCACCGAAAGATTCGGGCCGGCGGTGCCGATCACTGGGGGGCTCTTGGCCACTGCCATTGCCCTGCTGTCCCTCTCGACACTTCAGGTCGACTCCAGCTACATCCATCTCTGGCCACCCTTCGTCCTGATCGGCCTCGGCATCGGTTTGGTCGTGACAGCGGCGACCGACGCCATCGTGGGCAACGTCCCGGTCGACGAGGCCGGGGTTGCGGGTGGCATCCAGACCACGGCGATCCAGCTCGGGGGCGTGCTCGGCACGGCCGTCTGCGGTTCAATCCTGGGTGCGATCGTGGCGAGCGGCTTGGTGGGCCACCTGCTTCGCTCTGGTGTGCCGCCGGACGTCGCGCAGGTCGTTGCCCGATCGGCAGCTGACGTCTCCCAGGGTCTGGCCCCCATCCCCCACGGGACTTCCGCCCAGCTGGCCCAACGCGTGACCGCGGGAAGCCATGCCTCGTTCATGGATGGCCTGCACGTCACGATGCTGGTGGCCGGAGTGGCGGCCCTCATCGGGGCAGCGTGTGGACCATTTGTCCGTATGACCGGCGATGCTTCCGATGAAGCGGTCGTTCCTCTTGCCTGATGTGCGTCACCGCACCCGTCTTCGGACACACGTCTGGGGCCGGCGCGCGCTGCCCCATGTGGTGAAGGGCGAACCAGGCGGCACCTCACGCAGCCGCGAGCTTCACCGCCTCCGCAAGAAGGGTGACGGAACGCAAACGGCTTTCGGCGCTGGTCGAGTGGTGCACGGTGATCAGCTCGTCCGCACCCGTAAGCAAGGCGAACTCGTCGATAGAGGTACGGACCTCACTGGGGCTACCGGCTGCGGTGTACGTCAGCATGCGATCCACGTGCTGTGAAGCGCCCGCGGCCAGCAGTTGGTCGGCCTGCTCGTCGGTCATGTCGAGATCCTGCGCACCCAGCTGACGGCCGTAGAGGCTGATGGCTCGAATGCGCCGGATACCCTCGAGCTGTACCTGCGCATCGGCCGTCGTCTCGGCGGCGATCACATTGATCCCGGCTATGACATACGGTCGATCCAGCTGTTCGGATGGCCGGAACTCCTCGCGGTAGCTCTTCAACGCGACGTTGAGCGCATCCGGTGCGAAGTGCGAGGCGAAGGCGTACGGCAAACCGAGGGCAGCGGCGAGCTGCGCGCCGAAGAGTGACGATCCAAGGATGTAGAGCGGGACATGGGAACCCTGACCGGGGATTGCCTCGACGCCCTTCACCCGGCTGTGACCGCTGAGATAGCCCTGCAGCTCGAGGACGTCCTGTGGGAAAGTGTCGGCCGATCGTGGGTCACGACGCAATGCGTACATCGTGTTCTGATCGGATCCTGGGGCCCTGCCCAAGCCGAGGTCGATCCGTCCTGGGTACATCGCGTCCAACGTGCCGAATTGCTCGGCGATCGTCAGCGGTGCGTGATTGGGCAACATCACCCCGCCGGCGCCAAGTCGGATGCTCGTGGTCTGGGCCCCCACGTGCGCAATCAGGACACTGGTGGCCGACGAGGCAATACCAGCGATGTTGTGGTGTTCGGCATACCAGACACGCTCGTAGCCCAACTCCTCGGCCTGCTGCGCCAGCACGACGCTGGCCGCGAAGCTGTCAGCAGCAGTCTCGCCCCGCCTGATCGGCGCCAGATCAAGGATCGAAAGCTTCGGCTGTGTCACTGATCGCCCCGATCAGATCCTGTTCGTCCATCGTTCTGAGCCCATCTTCCGGAACCATCCCATCCTTCTAGCAATTGTCGCGACGTCTCCTTGCTTCATCGCGCCACGACGCCGCATAGGGGTTTACACACTCGGACGGTTCCATCGATTCCGCGACGGGCGCAGGCTCGCATTCCGCACGGACGCGGCCTGGATGCGCTAGCTCGACGAGTGCACCGGGCCAACGACAACGTTCAGAGCGTCCAGCGATAGTCCTCGGTTGGCTCGTAGACGATTCCCCGTGTCAAGAGGTCCTCGATTTCCTCGCTCGAGTAGCCCAGGCGCTCCATGATGGGCCGGGTGTGCTCTCCCGCCAGAGGTGGAGGACCGTAGGGGCCGGTCGGCGTTTCCGAGAAATCGATCAACGTGCCGAACTGGCGCAACTGTCCGAGGGTCGGATGGGGATACTCCGCCACCAGTCCGAGACGCTCGTTGTCGGCGTCGTGGAGCACAGCCTCGCCGTCGTTGGTGTCGACGGAGACCTCCGCGGCCACTCCCGCTTCGGCAAGGGTATGGAACCAGGTGACGGCCGTCCGCGTGAGGAAGATCGGTTCCAACGCGAACTCGATCTCCTCCCTGGCGGCCACCCGGGCCTCGAAGGTCTCGTACCACTTCAAACTCGGGACGGTCCAGCAGGCGACAGAGCTCTGCCCATTCACCTGATGCGAGTGCCGCAAGTTGGACCCACCCCTCCTGCGTTTGGTACAGGCGACAGCAGGGCGAGACCCCCGTCTGGTTGCGGTCGAGACCGGGCGAACGGGCCCAGGCTGCCCGTCGACAAGGAACACGTCGGAACTGAATATGGCCGCACCGTTGAGGAGCGACGTCCACAGATCCTGTCCCTCGCCGGAACGACGTTGGTGGAACAGGGCGGCGAGCACCCCGACCGCCGACACCATCGCGTTCGCCGTGTCGGTCATCCCGAAGCGGAGATACAGGGGCTGATTGCCCTCGGCCACCGGACCCGCTTCGAACTCGAGGCCGCACGCCGCCTGGTAGAGCGGGTCGAGGCCGCCGAACTCCGACAGTGGTCCCTCGGCACCGTAGGCATAGGTGTTGCAATGGACGAGGTCCGGATTGCGCCCCTTGAGAGCGTCGTAATCGATACCCAGGCGTGCGGCCGTCCCTTTTGTCATGTTGTGGTGAACCACGTCGGCGATCTCAGCCAGGCGCATGACGGCCTCGAGGCCCTCGGGGGCCTTGAGGTCGACAGCGATATCGAGCTTGCCGCGCTGGCACCCCACAAACGGCATCCCGGCCATGCGCATAGCGTCACCGCGTACGGGCTCAACCTTGATGACCTCGGCCCCCAAGTCCCCAAGGAGCATCGGTGCGAAAGGCCCGGCCAGATATTGACCGAGGTCGAGGACGACCACCCCGCTCAACGGACCCATGACACGTCCTCCACGACCCCCGCCTCGAGGAGACCATCGATCTCGGTGGCGGAATATTTCGCTTCCCTCAACACCTCACGGCTGTGGGCACCGGCGCGAGGCTGACCGCTCTGGATCGCCCCCGGGGTGCCGCACAACACGGCCGGCACCCCAACCTGAGTGGTGGGCCCGAGCTCAGGGTCCTCGACCGTTGCCGCCATCGCGTTCGCCACGAACTGGGCATGGGAGAAGACGTCGGCCATCGGCACCACCGCTTCGGCGCCAAGACCGGCCTCGTGGAATTCCTCGACGAGTTCGTCGCGGCGTCGCTGCAGATAGGCGGCTCGCAGCCGGGCCTCGTGACGCGCCCGCAATTCGGGGTCTCCGTAGAGCGCGCGTGGGTCCACGGGCTCCAATCCCAGGATCTCCTCGGGCGTGCGTGTCGGGGTGAGGCCGTTCATCGTCGCGGCGTGGATCCACTCACCGTCGGCACACTCGAAGAGGGACGTCTGATGGACGCCTGGTGGATACGTCTTCGCCATGATCGAGTGAAAGCCGGCGGGCGCTCGTTCGTGCTCCTGCCAGATTTGCGTGGTGTAGGCGAGGACACCCTGATAGAGCGATGTCTGGACGTGCTGCCCGCGCCCGGTCGCCTCGCGGGAGATCAGGGCCGAGAGCACGCCCGACGCCAAGAGGAAGCAGGCCGCCATGCTCGGGGCGGGAAAGTGGAGGTACGTGGGACCAGGTCGCCAGCCAGGCTGCTCGCTCTGCATGCCGGAGCGGGCCTGGACCGTGGCGTCCCACCCGGGTCGATCAGCGAAGCGATGTCCGGGCGGATAGGCCGGCACCGAGCAGAAGACCAAACGGGGAAACTGCGAGGAGACATCTGCGTAGGAGAGCCCGAGCCGGCCCATCGTGCCCGGGCTGAACGTTTCCACCAGCACGTCGGCGTCGCCGCAGAGCCGCAGGAACGCTTCCCGGCCCTCGTCTGCCTTGAGGTCGAGGACCACTGACCTCCGGCTGCGATTCCAGACGTGGTAGCCGGGCTGGCGTCGAAATGGATCCCCACCCGGCGGCTCGACCTTGATGACGTCGGCGCCGAGCTCGGCCAGAAGCAGGACGCCGACGGGTCCCGCGACTCCCCAGCTCAGATCGAGCACCCGGACCCCTCGCAGCGGGCCTGCGGCGCTCGGTCATATGCCTGGTGTCATGCCGGACTGATGATTCACGGGTGTTCTCCTTTCCTTGGATCGGCCGAGCGGCCTCGGGGCCCGGGACGCGGCCTGCCGTGCCCGGGCGACAGCTTGTCATCCGCGTCGTGCGTGTGCGACCGGTGGTTCCAGGATCGAGCGGCGTCGCCTCACCGTTGTGATGAGGAGGGAGAGCCGCGGAACTGCCCCAGGGACGGGAGGACCCGACCGCCCGCGTCGACCACGCCTCTTGATGGCGGGCACTGGACCGACCTCCGACATTCGGTCGAGGCCGCGAGTGCTCGATACGCTCATGCCCGTGCCCCCGGTCGAAACTCACGTGCCGGGACCATGAACGTCGTCGCGACGATCGTCGGCCTCGTCATTGTGGCGATGACCGTCGGCGACGTCGTGTTCACCATGGTCCTGCCGCGGCGACCGTCAGGCATCGAGCGCTTGAGTCTCCAGGTCAACCGGATCATCCGGGTGTGCTTTGTCCTGGCGTCCCGCCTGGCCAAGACGTACGAACGCCAGGACGCCATCCTGGCCCCGACCGGCCCGGTCGCTCTCATGGTGCAGCTGCTGTTCTGGGCGGCATTCTTGGTGCTCGGGTTCGGACTCATCCTCGTCGGCGCGGGCTACTCGTTCGCCGACGGGCTGCTCCAGGCCCTCACCGCGCTCTTCACGGTGGGAGCCGTCCACAGCGGCGGGCCGGCCGACACGGGCGTCGATATCTCTATCGGCGCCATCTGGGTCGTGATCGTCGCCCTGCAGATCGCCTACCTGCCGGCCCTCTACAGCTCTTTCAACCGACGCGAGAGCCTGGTCGCCCTGCTCGAGAGCCGGGCCGGTGTCCCGGCCTGGGGCCCCGAGCTCCTGGCCCGGCACCAGCTCGTCGGCATCACCGACACGCTCCCCGGACCTCTACGCCTCCTGGGAGGGTTGGGCGGCCGACGTGGCCGAAAGCCACACGACGTACCCGGTCCTGCTCCTCTTCCGCTCGCCCGAGCCGTGGTACTCGTGGTTGCTCGGGCTCCTCGCGGTTCTGGACGCTGCGGCGATGCATCTCGCGCTCGCACCGAGCCAGGCATCCTCGCAGGCCCGTTTGTGCCTGCGGATGGGTTTCACCTTGCTCAACCGGATCGCGACGACGCTCCGAATCGCGGTGGACGACGATCCGAACCCCGAGGGCCCCATTGAGCTGACCTTCGCAGAGTTCGAGCGAGCGGTGGTCATGCTCATGGGCGTGGGCTTTGCCACCGAGCGAAGCGCCGAGGAGGCGTGGGCCGGACTTCCGTGGCTGGCGTGTCAACTACGAGAGCATCGCCTACCGGCTGGCCGACCGCTTCACCGTGCCGCCGGCTCCGTGGTCGGGTCCGCGGCGTCACATGCGATCGGGGACGGTCGAACCCCGGCGCCCGCCCCAGCGTCGTCCCGGTGGTGGCGAGCCGTTCGTCTACGACCGGCCCACAGTCGTCATCGCGCCCCGGCGCAACCTCATCCGCCGCGGACGAGCGACCTGACGCCCATTCGATCCTTCACACGATACGCGGCAACACGATTCCGCTGGCCTGTACTCGACTGGGACGTGAGCCGTTCACCGCAGCGCGTTGTCAGATCTGAAGGCGATCGACGGCGCTCGTGATGTCACGGAACACGTCCTCCACGGGCTGATCACCGTTGATTTCGAGCAGGATGCCACGTCGCGCATAGAACTCGAGGAGTGGCTCCGTCTCAGTCTCGAAGACTTCGAAGCGGTGGGCTATCGCGACCTCGTCGTCATCGGTACGTCCCTCTCTGCGCCGCCCGGCTCGCAGTCGCTCGCGCAGCTCGTCGCGACCCACCCTGAGATAGACGACGGCCTGGAGCTCGATGTCCTCGTATCTCTTGCGCCACGGAGTACGCCGCCTCGGCCTGGCGGAGCGTCCTCGGGAATCCGTCCAAGCACATAGCCACCGTTGCGAACCGCTTCGAGTACCGGCGTCCACCAACATCTCGAACACCAACTCGTCGGGTACGAGGTCACCGCGGCGCAAGTAGTCGGCCGCGACCCTTCCAATCTTCGTGCCCTTGGTCGACCTCATCGCGCAACAAGGCCCCGCTCGACAGGTGGGCGATACGGTAACGATCGGCGAGTTTCTCCGCCTGCGTGCCCTTTCCGGCACCGGGATACGCCACCAACAAGAGCCGCATGTCCCTCACACTATGGCGACCGAAGTTGCTGTGATTCTGACGACGGTGCGAGGTCGACTATGCCCCGACGACCACGGGTGACCCACTTGTCATGTGTTGGCTCCGCCTGACGATGTCTGCGAGATCGTCACCCGAGATCGTCTCTTTCTCGAGGAGGGCGGCGGTGACCGCGTCGAGCGCGTCCCGATTGTCGCTGAGCAGTGCACGAGCCCTGCCCTCAGCTTCGCTGAGCAGGCGGCTCACTTCTTGGTCGATGACCTGCTGGGTGCCCTCGGCATAGGGTCGCTCCTGGCCGAAGACCGGACCGGCCTGCGGGGAGGACTCGCCCGATCCGTAGCCAATCGGTCCGAGCCGGGGAGACAGGCCCCACTCCGTCACCATCTTCATCGCGAGCTGGGTGGCACCCGCAAGATCGCTGGCCGCTCCCGTGGAGGCTTCACCAATGACCAGATTCTCCGGAGGCTCGGCCACCGAGACGGACGGCCAAGGAGTCGAGCAGGTAGCTCTCGGAATAGAGGTGGCGCTCATCGACTGGGAGTTGCTCGGTGACTCCGAGGGCGCGCCCGGCGGGCAGGATCGTGATCTTGGCGACGGGGTCGGCATGCTCTGAGAGGAAGGCAACGAGCGCGTGCCCGGCTTCGTGAATCGCCACGGACCGTTTC
The DNA here is from genome assembly GCA_963726855.1 of uncultured Acidimicrobiaceae bacterium. Taxonomy (GTDB): domain Bacteria; phylum Actinomycetota; class Acidimicrobiia; order Acidimicrobiales; family RAAP-2; genus Bog-473. The sequence continues at coordinate 126,129 of CAVSEB010000002.1, read as the reverse complement.
TCTTCGGGCAGCAGAGCATTCGACCCGTCGCGCCGGCCGAGCAGGACACGATCCCGGGCCTCGTCGATGTCTCGGGCGAAGATCACGTCGCGGTCGTCGCGAATGGCGACGATGGCGGCCTCGTTGATCAGGTTGGCCAGATCTGCCCCCGAGAACCCGGGGGTGGCCCTGGCCACGGCGTCGAAATCGACGTCGGGGGCCAGGTGCTTCCCTTGGACGTGCACGGCCAGGATGGCGGCCCGTTCGGCCTGATTGGGCAGGGGGATCTCCACCTCACGATCGAAGCGACCGGGACGGAGCAGGGCGGGATCGAGGACCTCGGGACGGTTGGTGGCGGCCATGACCACCACCCCGGTGGTGGGGTCGAAACCGTCCATCTCGGCCAGGAGCTGGTTGAGGGTCTGCTCGCGCTCGTCGTTGGACCCGAAGGCCGAGCCACCCCGGCGCTGGCCGATGGCGTCGATCTCGTCGATGAAGATGATGGAGGGGGCCCGCTTGCGGGCGTCGGCGAAGAGGTCCCTGACCCGGGATGCCCCCACGCCGACGAACAACTCGACGAAGCTCGACCCGGTGAGGGCGAGGAACGGCACGCCCGCCTCGCCGGCCACGGCGCGGGCCATGAGGGTCTTGCCGGTTCCCGGTGGGCCCACCATCAGCACACCGCGGGGGCCGACGGCGCCGGCGCGGGCGTAGCGCTCGGGATGGCTCAAGAAGTCGACGACTTCGGCCACCTCCCTCTTGGATCCCTCGTAGCCCGCGATGTCCGCGAATCGGGTTGTCGGGCTTCTCCTCGTCATAGACCTTGGCCTTCGAACCCCCGAACCCCATGATCCCGCCGGCCAGCTGTTTGGCGTTGCGCCGCCCGATCCAGATGAAGAAGGCGATGAAGAGCAGCAAGGGGAGGAAGGACAGCAGGTCCGTGAGCAGGGCTGAACCCTGCCCGACTCCGGTGACGTCGACGTTGTGGGCCTTCAAGGTCGGGGCCAGCTGCTGGTCGTCGATGGCCGTCGGGATCTGGCTGGTGTAGTCGTCTCCCCCCTTGAGCGAGCCGGAGAGGGCACCGCCCGGGTTCACCGATCGCGGTACGGACGTCGCCCGCGGTGACCTCGGACAGGAACTTCGAGTAGGTGAAGTTCTTCGTGGTCGTGCTGGACATGTGCGGAATGGTGAAGAGGAGCAGCGTGATGAGGATTCCTGCCGGCAGCAGCCACATGCGCCACCGTGGTGGGGGCGGGCCGGCCGGGGCCGCTGGTCGATCGTTGGGCGGGCCCGGCTTGGCCGCTCCCGTCAGGTGCCGGATCGCGTGCGCCATGGAGACTCCCTTTGCTCAAAACCGAACCTGCATAATGCCGGGTTCTCGAAGGCTCCGCCCCATGGCTCAGGTTCCGGCGGTTTGGCCCCCGTCGATATGGAGCGTCTCTCCGGTGACAAAGGTGGCCCGTTCCAGGTAGAGGATCCCGTCGACGACGTCGCCAATTTCGCCGAGTCGGCCGAGAGGGTGCAGCGCTGCCATACCCGCATACGAGGCGGAATCGTCGCTCGTCCTGATGACCCCGAGAGAGACCGCGTTGACCCGAACCCCGCGTGACGCATACTCGATGGCCAGCGAGCGGGTGACGGCGGCCAAACCGCCCTTCGTCAGGGCAGGCAGCGCAGACGGTATCTGGCTGTCGGCCTTTTCCGCCAGGCTGGTCGTGACGTTGACCACGTGGCCGCTGCCCTGCGAGACCATCTGAGCAATGACGCGCTGGGTCAGATGGAAGAATCCGGCCAGGTTCACCGAGGTGATCCTGACATAGTCATCAAGCGTGTAGTCCGTGAAGGGCTTGCCGATGTAGACGCCCGCGTCGTTGACCAAGCAGTCGATCCGTCGCAAATCGATTGAGGGCCTGCTCGACCACGTCCCGAGCAGTCCGATCGTCGGCGATGTCACCTCTGACCGTGAGGTAGTCCTCGCTCGTCGGCCTCGCCAATGGAGCGTGACGTCGCGACAACGGCATATCCCTCTCGTCGGAACCCAGAGACCAGCCCTGCCCCAATTCCGTGGGAGCCTCCGGTGATGATCGCGACCTTCCGATCCGGTGATGGAGAAAGTGGTGTGCTGGTGCCGTCGGGCGACGCATTCATCCGACGAGGTAGACCTCGTAGATGACGCCTCCAGGTTGACGTCCGCCGACACTGACGAACACGCCCTTGTTGAGCCAGTCGAAATCCGGTACCGCTGACTCGATCTGCGTCGAGGTTCGGAAGACGTACTCACTCGCGTCGACATCCTCCCCGCGACCGAGGCGGGCGAGAACGTCCGCGCTTCCGTGGCGCACGCTCTGGGAACGGACATAGAGCAAGTCACCCTGCTCGGTCTGCAGTGTGTAGCGAATGTCTCCGAGCGCGGTGCCGTCCGGTAGAACGATCTGCCAATCGGCGCTCGCTCCCGGGAGAAGCGTGCCGTTCAGTTCAGGCCCCGCGAAGGTGCCCCCCGTGAGCGGGACAATCCGCCGTCTCCCCTGAGCCACGTTCCCGAAATCGAGGGCCTCGCCCAGGTTGGCCTCCAAACGGAAAATCTTCGTCAGCTGAGGTTCGGGAAGCCGTGTGCTCATCACGCTCTCCAGAGTGGGGCCGTTCGTCGTCGTGCGGCGAGTTGAAGACCAATCATGTCCGCGGTCCCTCGAGTCTTGCAGGATCGTGCGGATGCGGCACGAGCGGCGTGATGAGCGTCTCCATCCACTCGGAGAGCGGCAGCGCGTCTAAGAGTCCGTCGAGTTCAGCCCGACTTCCGGCCCGATAGAGGCCGACGACCGTCTTCCGGTCGGTACCGACGGAGGCTTGCCACAGCCGGACAAGATGTCCCTCATCCGCCAGCGTCTGGGCCGCGGTGGCTTCTGCCCTCTGCCGGTCTTCGACTTCGGACTCGGCGACGCCGTCCGGAATCTCCAACTCGAACTGCACGAGAAACTCCATCATCGCCCCTTCCAACCCTGATTCACCGGCGTCGACGATGGCCCCCATCGGGCGGGTGGCATCAGCCGACGACATCGCGTCTGTTGGGAGCTCACAACGTCCTCTCAATCCGAAGCAAAGATTTCGAGAAGAGTTAACCCCTTTGCTCGCCGTGGGTCCACGACTTATGACCAAACTCTGTTGGCTCTCGCCTATCACCCGTGTCGGTTGCATCATCGACGGCATAAAACCTCGGCAGCTGACCATCCATCCGGTCAGTGGCTCCGTCGACGCCTTTAGGGCACCACCACAATCACCGGTCCGTCCTGTTTCAGGACGAGGCGTCGACTGACCGATCCCACCAGCCGGTGCAGCATTTTTGCCGACCGGCCGACGACCATGAGATCGGCCCGCTCGGACCGGGCCACTTCGCCGAGGACACGCGGCGCGTCACCGATTCCCCTCACAAACCTCACCTCGACGCCCAGTGAGTCCGCCCGGCGGGCCACGTCGTTCGCCAACTCCTCGGCCAGCTCGTCCCTGGCCTCCACCGCGGCCGCGTGACCGAGCGGCCCGGTACTCCCAAGTCCCTCGCCCGGCTCGATCACCGAGGTGACAAAGACGGCGACGATCCGACCCTTGCTTCGCAGCGCCTCGCCCGCGGCCCATGCGAACGCATCCCAACTCGGCGCCGAGCCATCGACGCCAACGACGATGGTTGGCCCGCCGACGTGACCCTCTGCCCTCTGGTCTCGGGCCTCTTCTTTCCTCGTCGGCATGGCTGTCATCGAACCGCTGAGTGTGTGGCTTGCAGCGTCCACTGGTCAGATCGGGTGGGCACGATGTGCACGGCGCAGTGCGCCTGGTGGATGAGGCTGTCGGTCAGGTCAGCGTCGAAGGCCCTTGTGATCTCGGAGTCCGAGGGGGACCCGATCACGACCATCTGCGCGTCAAGATGATTGGCGAACTCGGCAATGCGGCGCCCAACCTCGCCGTGATCGCTGACGGCACTCAGCAGGTGCCCGCCTCCGGCGAGCCCGGCCGCACTGACGCGGGCCACGCTTCTGGAGGTGACGTCCATGGCCTCCGCGTGGGACTCCAGGTCGAACGCCAGTTCTTCGACCACGTCGGTTTCGATGACGTGGACCACCTCGACCGGGCAGTCGAGGAGCAGGGCGAGTTCGACGGCCACGTCGATCACTCCTTCGGCGTGTGGGCCGCGGTCGATGGCGGCGACGATGGGTGACCGACGGCCCGGCGCAGCGCGTCCATGGGAGATCTCGGGCTGGGCGCCACGCGTGGTGACCCGGTGTTGTGGCGTGGGCGAGGAAGCCGGGGTGGGACCGACAAGCTCTTCCGCCGGGTTCTTCTCTGCGCTGGTGAGAAGGGCGTGGCCGCTGGCCAGCACGCAGATGCCAATGACCACTGCCCCCGCGGCCAGGTAGAAGGGCAAAGAGACGTTGAAAGCGATCGCGAGCTTGCTCGCGCAGTACGGAGCCAGGCCACCGCCGATGAATCGCACGAAGCCGTACGACGCGGAGGCAATCGACTTCTCCACCGGGGCCACCAACATGACGGCTTGCGTCGTCAGGGTGTTGTTCAAGCCGATGAAGGCTCCCGAGACGATGACCGCAACGATCAGGGTGGTCTTCGACGAGGAGAAGATGGCGATGACCAGGAGATCGACGGCCAAGAGCGCAAGGTTGACGTAGAGGGTCTTCGGGGTGCCGAAGCGGCGCTGGAGTCGAGGAGCCACGAACACGGCGAAGATGGCGACCAGAATTCCCCAGCACGTAAAGACGTAGCCCAGCTGGTGGATGCCCAGGTGCATCAGGAACGGCGTGTACGCCAGGAGCGTGAAGAACCCCCAGTTGTAGAACAACGCGGTCACGCTCATGGTGGCCAAGCCCCGGTGGCGCAGCGCTCGGATCGGCTCGAGGATCGACGTCGGATGAGCTGATCGCGGCGTGCCCTGGACGAAGGCAATCGTGGCAACCAGCGAGATGCCCATGAGCACGGTCACTCCGTAGAACGGGGCCCGCCAGCTCACGGCACCGAGTTCACCGCCGATGAGCGGCCCGAGGGCGATGCCCACGCCGAGCGCTGTTTCGTAGAGGATGATCGCCCCTCTGAACCCGCCGGTCGCCGACCCGACGATCACCGCGAGCGAGGTGGCGATGAAGAGGGCATTCCCCAGACCCCACCCGGCACGGAATCCGATGATCTGGTTGATCGTGTGCGAAGAACCGGCCAGCGCACTGAAGACGACGATGAGGGTGAGCCCGCCAATCAGCGTCCGTCTGCTGCCGATCCGGCTCGAGACCCAGCCGGTGACCAGCATGGCGACGGCGGTGACTACGAGGTAGCTCGTGAAGAGCAGCTCGACCGAGCTCGGAGAGGCATGCAGCTGCTTGGACAGGGCCGGCAGGATCGGGTCCACCAGGCCGATTCCCATGAAGGAGACCACGCACGCCAGGGCGACTGCCCATACAGCCCTCGGTTGGCGGAAAGGACTTATGACCTCGCCTTGTTCGCTCTTCATGACGCTTCACCACCCGAGCGCGCGTCCACCTGGCGAGTACCCGAGTCTCGCTGCTTCTCTTCGAGCTCGAGGAGGTGCTCGAGAGCAGAGGATGCAGCGGTCAGGGCTTCGAGCTCCTCGGGTGGGAGTTTTTCGATCAGGAGCGCAATCGCCTCCGCACCAGAGCGACGACGGGTTCGGACGTAGCGAGACCCGCTGGCGGTCACGGCCACCAAGACGACTCGTTTGTCGCTCGGGTCTGTCAGTCGTTCGACGAACTCGGATCGTTCCAGTGCACTCACGAGGGAGGTCATCGACGGCTGTGTCACGCCTTCAACGGCGGCCAGGTCAGTGATTCGGCGTGGTCCGGATCGATCAAGCGTGGCCAGCGTGGACAACGCCGTCAGGCTCATCTCACGCGGCGTGCGCCGAATCGAAGCTCCAGAGAGCCCGTGGAGAATTTTCCCGATCGCGACCGGACCATCGGTGTTCGACGTCCTTTTTCCGGGAGTGCGTGACGGACCCATACCCATCAGTATAGGCGATTTATATTGTTTGTCTATATTTTCGACCGCATGGCGAAAGGGATTCGGCGAAGCGTCGTGTCCCGCGGTCTCCAACGGCTCGATCGGCCACTCCCTCGAACGCGGCGTGCGCCGCCTGAGCAGGCGCACCCAGACCGAACTTCAGATCAGCCGTCTGTGGTTGTTTCCCCCGTTCAGGAAATCCAGCATGGGACGGATCTCTGGCGACAGAAGGACCGCGTCGTCTGCCCCTGGCGCCGCCTCGGCCTCAGCCCTCCTCGAGTTGAGATGACCAACGCCGGGTTCCCAGAGGACACGCGCCGTTCCTCCGCTCGTTCAGCGCGATCGAGCCGCCCGAACGCCCTGGCGTGAGGCAGGTATTTCTGCGTCCACCTCATCGGCAAGTTCGCACGGGCTCTCGGGCGGGTCAACGGCGTCGAGTCGGGTGGCGAGCACACGAACCTCGAGCGCGAAATGCATCTCGTCTCTCGCTACCAAGTGGGGCAAGCAGATTGGCCTCCGCAGCCCGGAGTCGGTCGTCGAGGCTGCCGAGGAGTTCGTTGCCTTGCTCGGTGGCGACGATCCGGCGGGCGCGCCGGTCGGCCGGATCGGGGCGACGTTCGATCAAACCCGCGGCTTCGAGGTCATCGAGCAGGTAGGTCATGACCGTCCGGTCGACGCCGAGGTGCTGGGCCAGGGCGAGCTGGCTGGCGACGGTGCCTTGGGCGGCGGCGGAAAGGACCTGGTAACCCCGTGGCCCACCAGGAAGGTCGGCCACGGCGGCGTGGGCCGCCTTGACATAGGCCCGAAAGATCATGCCCAGGCCCCACCCCAGGTCGTCGGCCAGTGCGTCCTCGCAACCCGAGGGGTCAGCCGCATCATCACGCTGGCCAGCAGAGACGTCCACCACCCCATCATACGAGCTGAGCCCAGAAGCGCTGTGGATAAGATGCTCTGTAGACATGATGATCTGTATAACATATAGTTGAAGAGACATGGACCGGGCACAGGAGCAAGAAGCGGAGACGAGATGAACGAGACCAACGAGGAAAAGAAGCCCACCGTGGTCGTGGTCGGTGGAGGTTACGGCGGCATCACCGTGGCCAAGGCCTTGGACGAGACGAGCGACGTGGTGCTGGTCGAACCGAAGGACGCCTTCATGCACAACATCGCCGCTCTCCGAGCGTTGGTAGATCCGACTTGGCTCCCGAGGATCTTCCTGCCCTATGCGGGGCTTCTGACCAACGGCCGAATCGTTCGGGATCGCGCCGTCACGGTGGACCCGCACCGGGTCGTGACGGCGTCGGGCGAAGAGATCTCCGCCGACTTCGTCGTGCTGGCCACGGGCTCGAGGTACCCGTTCCCGGCCAAGACAGACCTCGTTGACGCCCATCACGCTCAAGAGCAGGTCCGCCAGACGAACCGGGCTCTGGCGCAGGCGGATCGGGTCCTACTGGTCGGAGCCGGCCCGGTCGGAATCGAATTGGCCGGAGAGATACGGGACGTCTGGCCGGAGAAGTCCATCGTCCTTCTCGACGTCGCCGACGAGATTCTCGGCGGCCCGTACGTGCCCGAGCTCAAAGCGGAGCTTCGTCGCCAACTGATGGAGTCCCGGGTCGAACTGATCCTGGGAAGCCCGTTGCGTGAGGGGCCACAAACCGAGCCCGGAGAATTGGGAACGTTTACCGTGACCACCGAGGCGGGAACCCGGGTCGATGCCGACATCTGGTTCCGCTGCTACGGCGTCGTCCCGAACAGCGACTACCTCGGACAAGAGTTGGCATCTGCCCGTCGCTCGGACGGATTCATCGAAGTCGACCCCACCCTCCAGGTGGTCGGGCACACGAATGTCTTCGCCGTCGGCGACATCTCCACCGCCGACAGCAAGATGGCCGGCTTCGCGCGGCATCAGGCGGCCACGGTGGCCGACAACATCACCTCCCTCGCCGAGGGTCGATCCGATCTCGCTCGCTATGAGTCCATGGGCGTCGCCATAGTGGTGCCCATCGGACCCACCGGCGGAGCGGGTCAGTTCCCCGGACAGGACGAGATCGTTGGGCGCGAGACCGTTTCCCAGGTGAAAGGCCGAGACCTCATGGTCGATCAGTTCGGCGAAGTCTTCGGGCTGGCGACGCCGGCCACCCGCTGACCGAAGCGGTCAGCCAGCAAAGCGACTCAGGGCACACTGGAAACGAGGAAACAAGCATGGCTGCCAAAGACATCGAGTTCGGACTGGATTCGTTCGTTCCGATCAGCGTGGACGAGTCTGGTCACGAGCTCAGCGGCGACGTCGTCATCCGCAACACGGTTGAGGAGGCCGTTCTCGCCGATGCCGTCGGAATCGACTCCTTCAACATCGCCGAGCACTACCGTCCCGACATGATGGACTCGGCCGGGTCGGTGATCCTGGCCGCGATTGCCGGACGAACCGAGCGCGTCCGGCTCGGCACGGCCGTGACCGTGCTGAGCACCCAAGACCCAGTTCGGGTGTACACCGAGTTTGCGACTCTCGACGCGGTGTCCAACGGTCGCGCTCAACTGATCGTCGGACGCGGTTCGCTCATCGAGTCCTTTCCGCTTTTCGGGTACGACCTGGCCGACTACGAAGAGATCTTCGAGGAGAAACTCGAGTTACTCACCCAGCTGCTCCGGGACCAACCTGTGACCTGGTCCGGCAAGTTCAGGTCTCCCCTGTCCAATCAGTCTCTCAGCCCTCCCCTGCCGGAAGGACATCTGCCGACGTGGGTCGGCGTCGGAGGCAGTCCGGCATCGGTGGTCCGGGCCGCCCGCTACGGGCTCCCCCTGATGCTGGCCGTGATCGGAGGGTCTCCAATCCGATTCGCACCGCTGGTCGACCTCTACAGACGCTCGCTCGACCAGTTTGGGTATCCGGAACTTCGTATCGGCCTGCATTCGCACGGGTATGTGGCCAGGACCGACCACGAAGCAGCGGAGATCCAATGGCCGCATTGGGCTCACGTGTTCGAAGGTGCCGCGGCCGAGCGGGGATGGGCACGCCCGACCATGGATCAATTTCAGGCCGAGATTGACGAAGGCTCGCTGTATCTCGGGTCACCGGAGACGGTTGCCACCAAGATCGCATGGGTCATTCGTCTGCTCGGTCTCAGTCGATTCGATCTGGCCTACGCCACCGGGCGCGTCCCGCACGAGCTGAAAATGGCAACGATCGAGTTGTACGGGCGAGAGGTCATTCCGCGCGTGAGGGAGCTTCTCGCAGGAGAACCTCCGGTTGACCCGATCTCCGCCGGAATGCACGCGGTGGCGGGAAAGTAAGGATCGACCCGGTCGCGCCCACACGTCAGGCGGCCCCGTATTCGGCAGCCGTTACGGTGGCGACACACTGACAACCGGTCGAGGCCCCGCCGGCGTGCACGCTTCTCGAGAGTCGGGTGGGAAGCCATCGATCCGTGGAGTTAGGGTCGGGACATGGAGCGCGAGGTCGTCACGGGATACTGCTGGCCGCAATCGGTGACCGCCGGATCCCAGGTTGGTCTGCACATCTCCTCCTCCGGTGGTCGACCCGTGCGAGTCGAGGTGGCGCGGGTTGGGGCGCAACGCGATGTAGTGCTTCGGACCGATGTGGTCGACGTCGGTGAACACGAGACGCCAAAGGACGCGGCCTCGAAGGGGTGCGGTTGGCCCATTGCGTTGACACTGGACGTAGGCTCTGCATGGCGGTCCGGTTACTACGAGGTCGTCATGGAGATCGACGTCGGCGAGAAGGTGCGGCGCGACTTCGCCTTCTTCGTCGTGCGACCGTCCTCTGGATGCAAGAATTGTGGTGGCTCTCGCGACCAACACGTGGCACGCATACAACGACTTTGGCGGACCGAATCTGTACACCGGCGGCACGCACGTCGCCATGCGCAGGCCGATGGCGGCGGGCTACCTCTACAAGCCACCGGGCAAGGGGCGCCGTGTCACTGGGACCGGGGCACCTGATCCACAGAATGCCGCGCATGTTGGCTACATCCAGATCAATCATTTGTCGGGCTATGCCGGCTCGGCGGGCTGGCCCGACTGGGAGCTTCCCTTCATCGAATGGGCCGAACGGGAGGGTTTCGAGATCAGCGTGTGCACGAACGCCGATCTGGAAGAGCACCCCGAGGTACTGGACGGCGCGAGCCTGTATCTGTCCGTCGGTCACGACGAATACTGGTCGCGGGGGATGCGCGACACGGTTGAGGATTACATAGCCGGTGGCGGCAACGCTGCGTTCTTCTCCGGGAACACCTCGCTCTGGCAGGTGCGCATCGAGGGTGAGGATCACGACGTGATGGTCGGGTACAAGGGATTCTTCAAGAACGACCCGCTGATGGGAACAAACCGCGAGGCAGAAGTGACGACATTCTGGTCCGACGTGGTGGTCGAGCGTCCCGAGAACCACATGACCGGTGTCTCTTTCACTCGCGGTGGCTATCACCGCATCGGTCGCAATGTCACCGCCGGGCTCGGCGGTTACACCGTGCATCGCGCCGGTCACTGGCTGTTCGGCGGCACGGGCCTCGGCTACGGCGACGTACTCGGTGCCGGGGCGACGGTCGTTGGCTACGAGTGCGATGGGTGCGTGTTCACGTATCGTGACGGGCTGCCCTACCCCACCGGCGAGGACGGTACTCCGTCGACCTTCGAGATCCTGGGCACGTGCCCGACGCAGCACTTCACACGCGAGACAGCACCTCGTCCGCCCAAGCCAGGCGAGCCAAGCGAGTTGGAGTACATCGCATCACGCGTGTTCGGGACGCGTGAGCCAGAAGCGATGGAGCGCATCCGTCACGGCCATGCCGTGCTCGGCGCGTATACCAACAAGGCCGGCGCAACCGTCGTCACATCGGGGTCCACCGACTGGGCGCATGGGCTGGCGGGGCGTGACCCGCAGATAGAACAGATCACCAGGAATGTGTTGACCCGATTGGGGTAGAACCGCAACACCGGTCACGCCTGCCCGGCGGCCCGCAGAAGGCCGACCCGCTCGGATCGATTCTGGGCAGAAGCCTGCGTCACTCCATTGTGCCGTGGATCGATTGCACCAGGCTGCGGAAACTGGGTCGCGACTATTGACCGTTCAAGGTGCGAACATGCCGGCCAAGCCCTTGTTGGACGTCCTCCAAGAGGAGCCGGGCGCGCTCGTCGTCTTGTGCTCGTTGCGCGTCCGTCAGGTGGAGCGAGAGTTGTTCAAGGTGCCCGACGATGGTTTGGCGCACCTCCTCGTCCGAGGGATTTCCCGGCCACAGGTTCGGTGGAATTCGGCCGGCAACGCTTGGGATGCTGCCGAGGGGCGACGAACCAAGTTCCTCGTCTTCGGCCATCAAAAGGCTCGCCCAAGTTCTCAGGTCCTCAAGGAGACGGTCGAGCTCCCCATGCAGTTCGTGGTTCCGCGGGACCTTCCGGTCGGCCTGTTTGACGTCCTGCACCACATCGATGACTTCGCTCAAGACCCCGTTGAAGGCGGCGATTGCATCGTGTGGTCGTGGCGTATCGGTCGACGTACGGGCCTCTTTCCGAGGATCGCAGAGGTACTGGCGAGTCGAGCAATTCGCAGCACACTCTCCGGGTTCACTTCAGCTTGCTCGGTCTTCTGCTCACGAGCAACATATCCGAGGCGATCGGGCCGGCCGAGTTCATGGCAGTTGGGAGTCCGCCGAACCTTCGGGCCTTCCGTTGTCGTCCCTTGCGGACGAACGAGCTGATTCCGCATGGAGCCGTCGAGGCGGCGATGGCGTCGCCACGACGCCGCACTCACGCCTCGTTCTCAACGCCGTTGGGCTGGACTGCGCCAGACCCTGGCCTCTTACCGCCTTGGCCGAAGCTCGGACGGCGCATCCAGATGTAGGAGCCGATGAAGAGGAGGCAGAAGAACACGACGATCACCACAAGGAAAATCACACGGGCCGGTGACAGGGCGTGGGTCTGGACAGACGCCAGGATTCCCGAGATGGGCGGAACCGGGTGCAGCCCTACGGCGAGCGTGCTTGAAACAGATAGGACCATCGCGGCCTCCTCTCTGGTATTACTTAGTGTACACTTAATTCGTGTACGAATCAATCGTGTTCTATTCAATTCCTGAGGAAAGCCATTCGAGCTCACGAGTCATCGCCGGAGACGCAACGAGCCACAATGAGAAGGAGAGAGTCAAACGGCAGAGACGAGCGATGTGATGAGCGCCCAGAAACGCGTGAACGAGCCTTCCGGGCAGGGGGCGGGCGGGCCCGCAGTGGATCCACTCGCCTTGGAGCGACAGGTGTGTTTTGCCCTCGTCGTCGCCTCGCGGAGCGTGCTGTCGGTCTATCGACCACTGCTTGACCCACTGGGCCTCACTCACCCGCAGTACCTGGTGATGTTGGCGCTGTGGGGAGAATCGCCACTCTCGGTAGGACAAATCGGCTCACTGCTCCAACTTGACTCCCCCACGCTCTCGCCGCTGTTGAAGCGATTGGAATCGGCCGGGCTGATCACACGAACCCGCAGCGGTGAGGACGAGCGCCAGGTCAACATTGCACTTACGGAGCGTGGCCGCGATCTGCGCCAGGAAGCCGAGAAGATACCTCCCGCCATCGTGGCCCAACTGGGCATGTCGATCCCGGAGCTCGAAGATCTGCACGCTGCTCTTACCAAGGTGATAGCCGCCGCCCGCAATGCAGGCGTGCCTGCGGTCTGAGCGACAGTCCGCGAAGCGGTGCGATTCTTGCTTGGGTGTGGCGAAACGGGCGACCCTCTCAGCTCAAACCTCTTTCTCTGAGGAGGTGGAGACGGAGGGGTCGGCGAGGGCGGGCCTCCCCCTCCGGCGAACCGTGTCCGACACACCCATCGTGCCTTGCCTGCCCAGGCTCGCCAGGACGTGACCTGTACGTCTCCCGCCGCGTATTACAACGGTCCTGCTCCCATGGCATTCTTCTGACCAATGATGCCTCCCGCCGGACTCAAAGAGGGCGAGCATAAAGAGGGCGAGCAATAGGGTTGGGACTCGGATTAGCGATCATCGGGGTGTCGCTGCTGATTGTCGCAGCAGTATCCCGATATCTGTCGGGGACTCCCCTCACTCCGGCAATCGTCGTCGTGGCCATCGGAGTAGTGGTTGGTCCGCTGCTTCTCGACGAGATCACGGTTCAGCCAACCAGTTCGACTGTCCGAACACTTGCGGAGGCAACGCTCGCCGTCGTGCTGTTCTCCGATTCCTCTCGAGTGAACTTGCGCGCACTCAAGCGCGACGTATCGATGCCACTGCGTCTGCTCGGAATTGGACTGCCCCTGACGATAAGTCTCGGCGGGATCACTTCGCTCTTACTCTTCCACGCGTTCACCTTGAGCGATGCCATGATCCTTGGTGTCATTCTCGCTCCAACCGATGCAGGGCTTGGTTCTTCGGTCGTGACCGACGACAGGCTTCCCCAGGTGGTGCGTCAATCGCTCAACGTCGAAAGCGGTCTGAACGATGGAATCTGCGTGCCGCTGCTGTTGATTCTCATTGCAAGTATTTCCGGTGCGGCAGTTCATCCGCTTCGCGTGGTCACCGAGGAGATCGGCTACGGAGTCCTCTGTGGCGCCGGCGCGGCCGTTCTTGCCTCGGGAATCGTCGTTTTTGCGGGACGTCGACATTTGATCGATGCGACGTGGCGCCAGATCATCCCTCTCGCCTCGACCCTCGCCGCCTATGGGGCGGCCACCGCGTGCGGAGGGTCCGGATTCATCGCCGCGTTCGTGGCCGGCGCCCTCTTCGGTCTGCTTGCCGGCGGCGAGGTGGCAGAGACGATGCGATTGACCGAGGAAACGGGATTGGCGCTCGACAGCGTGACATTCCTGATCTTTGGAGCGGTGCTGCTCGGTCCATCGCTCGAACACTTGAGTTGGCGGATCGTGCTCTACGCCGTGCTGAGCCTGACCGTCGTTCGCATGTTGCCTGTGGCCTTGTCCTTGCTTGGCACCCACGCCAGGCTCGCAACGGTCGCGTTTATGGGATGGTTCGGTCCACGCGGACTCGCGTCGATCGTGTTCGCAGTGATCGTGGAGGATGCGCATCTCCCGCACACCTCGGAGATAGTCACGACCGTCTACGTCACCGTTGGCCTATCAGTCCTTGCCCATGGGGTCTCGGCTGCACCTCTGGTGAACCGCTACGTCAAATGGTTCCAGTCCGCTTCAGAACTCGACCCGACAGTGATGGAGACCAGACCCACCTACGAGCATCGATTGCGACACTCCAAGAGTACGGGAATGAACCGCGCGTGAGAGCTCCAGCGGAGGGCGTCACCCTGCGGCGATCTGTCATTGCCTCTGGCAAGACCGAATCGGGCTGGACGTACCACGGTCCGATGGTGAGCCGGCCGCGTTGCATCGCCGCTGCCAGGCGCTCTCTTTGATGAGGGCGAACGGCCAAGTAGTCCTCGACGACAGTGGTCCGCCCGTCGCGGACAAAGGACCAGCCGGGGTCCCAATGCAGCTGATGGAGAACGACGTCGACCGCATCCACCAGGCGGGCCCCAAAATTCCTGGAAGCTCCGGTACCACTCTCTGTCCCAGTGGGTGTGTGACACGAGTAGCAGTCGATGGTTCCGATCATGGCCGAACGACGAAGGAGTTGCCCACTCAGGTCTCCACCCATCGTCAGGCAGGATGGGCATCATGGACGAGCACCCTCTTCGAATTGTCAACGCTGCGGCTCCGATCCGGGTCTGTGACATCGGGGGATGGACTGATACCTGGTTTGCTGAGTACGGCAGCGTTTTCAACATCGCGGTCCACCCCGGTGTCGAGGTCCAAATCAAGGTGCACCCGATCGGCGCCATGCCCAGACGCGTCGTCCTCGATTTGCAGAATTATGGCGAGTGCTACGCCTTTGACCTTGGCACCGGGCCCGGCCATCACCCGCTGCTCGAAACACTGATCCACGAGGTGGGTCTACCGAACGACGTCTCGGTCGAGATCTCTGTCTACTCCGAGATGCCCGCAGGCAGCGCGACGGGCACCTCAGCCAGCACGACAGTGGCCTTGCTCGGTGCCCTTGACGCGCTCACACCCGGGTGCCTGAGTCCCCACGAGCTCGCCTTCCTGGCACACCGTCTCGAAACCGAACGTCTTGGGATTCAGTCGGGCATCCAAGACCAACTCTGTGCAGCGCTCGGCGGCATCAACTTCGTTCAGATCTCGACATATCCGCGGGCCTCGGTCACGAGACTCAACGTTCCCGGCGCGACCTTGTCGGAACTCGAACGTCGCCTTGCCTTGGTCTCCCTGGGGCGTCCTCATGTGTCATCTACCCTTCACGATCAAGTCATCGCCCGGTTGACCCTGGAGGGACCGGATGCTCTCCCCCTCTGTCAGTTGCGCCAAGCTGCAAACACAGCGCGTATCGCCCTCCTCGAGGGGGACTTCCGATCTCTTGGCCAAGCCATGAGGGGGAACACGGATGCGCAACGCCAACTCCATCCCGACCTCGTGAGTGCAGACGCCGAACTCGCAATCGAGGTCGCAACGATGACCGGCGCGGTGGGATGGAAGGTGAACGGAGCGGGCGGTGACGGCGGGAGTCTCACGGTGCTCTGCGGAAATGACATCGGCGACAAGCGTGGGCTCGGCCGTTCACTCCTTGAGGTCAATCCCCACTTTCAAGTAGTCCCGACCCGCCTCGACTCCCACGGCCTCCGCGTCTGGGAATCCCAGCCGTGGACGACGAGAGTGCCGTTGCCGAGCTGACCGTTGACGCCGTATCCCCAATGGTTCGACCCCGTCGGAGCTGAACGGGGCCCGCGCCTCGGTCCTGGAGTCTCGGGCGTGTTCGGAAGGCTCGCCGCCCCGCAATGTCCAAGTGCCGAGATCTCAGCGGATGCTGGACCGATCCCGAGGGATTACACGGGTTGCCGCCGACTACCGAGGAGAAGTCCACGAGCAGCGGCTTCGGGCTTCTCGTGCTCAAACCAAATAGGCGTGTGTGTCATCCCACGACCCTTCATCGGTCTCTCTCTAAGTGCTGGGTTGGAGACCGGCGGTCGTCGCCCCTTCGACACGACAGCGATTTCCCTCGTCGATTTCTCGGCTGCACGACCTGAAGACGCGCTCCCTTCTGACCAATTGAGATGACGAGGGCTTCCAAGGCATCCGCCCCTCCTTGATCGACCAGGTCAGCCCGCGAGAAGTCGAGGAGCACCGATTCCTCCCCAGAAATCAAGTCGCCGACGCCGTCAATAGTGACTCCTGTCGTACCGGCAAGCGAGCCGCTGAAGGACGCGATGCAACGTTGTGCGTCACGGTGGAGATGTACCACAAGCGAAGCAATGGCTGGTTGCGCTTTGCCAGCCAGAGGAGATAGTGATCTGCCGCCTCGAGGGGGGACGACGATTGACATTTGTCTCTCCTTTCTGGACTAACGCGGTGATCTCGTGTTGAGCCTGCGACGCTGACGGTCGCCGACCTTACGAACCGGACGCGAATGTCGAATTGCATGCGAAGCGGACGACCTTGTCTCGAGTGGGCGATACCGTGGCGCCTCTCGAACTCGGTCCACGCCTCCTGGAATCTTGAGGACGCGTTGGTCAGCGGTCGGCTCCACGACCAGGAACGGATCCTCAGCTCGTACAAGTGGACTCCGACTCAGGAGAATCACGCTACCCACCAACACCGTCAAGGCCACGAGCTCACCCGCCAGCGCAACGCGACTCAGATCGAGTCGCTCGCCGAAGAGCACGACACCGAGCACGCTCGCAACGAGCGGATCGACGACCGTGAGACCTGGCTGGGATGCAGCGAGCGGACCAGCCTGGAACGCGTGCGATGCGAGGAACATCGAGGCAGCGCCCGAAAGAAGGAGAACGTAAGGAGACCAGTTCGTAAAGACTGCAGAAGGACCCTGGGCAAGGTGCGTGCTGAGCTCTTTGATCACCGCAGCCACAAAACCGAACCCAGTGGCCGCTGCGATGCCCAGTAAGGCTGCCTTCCGACTCGAGCCGGCGTGAGCTCCACTCGCTCCGGCAAGGTAGGCGGCGGCAGTGAGCACAACCGCCAAGGCGATCGTGGCGCTCCCCGCCAAAAGCCACATTGAGCCTGATGCGTGATCATGCCCACCGGCCGGCCTGGCCAACGTGAGAAACACCCCAAGAGAAGCCGCCACGCCCAGTGCTGACACCCAATCTCGCGCTCGCACCCTACGCCGGCTACCAATGGCGATAATTGCAAAGACGAGGACCAGCTCGGTGGCGATGATCGGCTGCACCAAGCTCAAACTTCCTACACGCAACGCAAAGACCTGAAAGACGAAACCCAAGATCATGCTGCCGATTCCGAGAAACCACACCGGACGATGCAGCAAGTACTCGATGAGGTGCAGGCTCGGCCGCCCTCGGCCTGGCGCCGGGGCTGCGGCTCGACGTTGGGCAACCGAGGCCAATGCCGTGAAGACGCTGGCCGCGAGGGCGAGCACGACAACCTCAAATCTCATGACGGACATCCCATAGTCAGCAGGTTCGGCTGCGAGCGCTGCGCGAACCAACGCAGAAGCATGTCCACAAGTTTTGAAACGCGTCTGGGGTCGAATTGATTCCCGGATTTATGACGTGAGCAGATTCAATCTCCGCGACCCGCAGGCCACCCAGGCCCACGAGACGCTCGTGGAACAATGGGGTGGGAGGGCAATTGGCCCCTCTTCCGAACCGCGGCGGAAGGGCCTGAAGGAATCGTCGACGCCGTGACCTTCTCATCGGCACCCGAAGGTCACGAGCTAGGGTGGCCCTCGGCGCATGTGCGACGTGGTGGTACTCCGATGCAGCAGGTCATCTTCAACCAAGAGCAAGCGCACCGATGACGGGTCGGCTCTTTGACCTCGAGGGGCGTGTTGCGCTTGTGACGGGGGCGGGGCAGAGCGTCGGCGCGGGCATCGCGCGGGCTCTGGCGAGCCAAGGTGCGACTGTCTTGGTCAATGACATTGTGGCCGAGCGTGCCGTTTCTGTTACTGAGGCCATCGTTTCCGCCGGTGGCCTGTCAAGGCCGCTGCCCTTCGACGTCACCGACCTGGCGGCGGTGCGAGACGCCGTCGCTTCCGTGGAATTCGTTGATGTCCTCGTCAACAACGCTGGCAACGGCGGATCCGAACCCATGACCGTACGACGTTTCGTCGAAATGGACCCTCGGTGACTGGGAAGGACCCATTCGCGTCAACCTCTATGGCGTCCTGAACTGTTGCCACGCCGTCGTCGGCGACATGTGCGAACGCGGGTGGGGCCGGGTCATCACGATCTCCTCGGGCGCCGCAACGGCGGGTGTGGCGATTGGCGTGACTCCCTACAGCGCCGGGAAAGGAGGGGCCCTCGCCTTCACCCGCAGCTTGGCCCTCGAGATTGCTCAATCAGGCGTCACGGCGAACACGGTGGCCATCGGGCTCATGGAACTTCCCGACTCCCGGCTGACTGCGGGTCTGGCCCGCGCCATTCCTGTCGGTCGGACTGGGACGACCCGAGGACGTGGCCGCGACGTGTGTGTGGTTGGCGTCGGAGGAGGCCGCATGGGTGACCGGTCAGACGGTGCAGGTCAATGGAGGGTCCATCACCACCTGATCCGACGGACAGCGAGCCCCGGTCAACGACCGGTCGGGATCCGTCGAGTTCGTGCGCGGTGAGCCCGAGTTCGGCCAGCAGATCGAGGCTGACGTGGGTGCCGCCCGTCCGGTTTTGAGAGCAATCGCAGAGCGCCACGACAGCCTCGACCATCTCCTCGACCGACTCCACCTGATCGTCCGACAGCGGCGCGCCCAGAAGCGCCTCGGCGCCTTCGCTCATCACGGCAGCACGGGGCTCGACGCTGTTCACCCGCACCCCGCTCCCTGCGAGTTCGGCTGCCAGCGCATTCGTAAGGCGGTTGAGCGCCGCCTTGGACGCGCCGTAAACGCCGGTCGAAGCGCCGAGAGAACCCAGCTGGAAGGGCGGCTCCCACAGGCGTGCGGTGGCGCTCGAAATATTGACGATCCAACCCTCGCCGGCTTCAAGCATCGCGGGCAGCACCGCCTGTACCAGGTCGAATGGGGCGTGCACGTTCACTTCGAAGGTCAAGCGACGTCGTCTGAGGGGAAAATCGACCAGCGGCTGGTAGATGGCGGCGGCTGCGTTGTTGACCAAAATGTCCAGCGGCCCACCGAGCCCTTCGACCGCCTGGGGAACGATGACGGTACGGGCCTCGGCGTCGGCCAGGTCCGCAACGACAGGGATGACTCGTCCGCCATAGCGACGGAGGCGGTCGGCGGTCTGGCGCAGAGACCCGGCGAGAGTTGGGTGGTGCTCGAGCGTTCGGGCGGTGACGGCGACGTCGGCACCCTCGGCAGCCAGTCGCTCCGCAGTGGCAGCGCCGATGCCCCGGCTGGCTCCGGTGATCAGGGCGCGGCGCCCCGCGAGGCGCGTCCGTCCCACGCTCAGGCCCGGGTGAACGCGGGTGAGCGGTTCCCC
Organism: uncultured Acidimicrobiaceae bacterium; assembly: GCA_963726855.1. GTDB lineage: Bacteria > Actinomycetota > Acidimicrobiia > Acidimicrobiales > RAAP-2 > Bog-473. The sequence continues at coordinate 106,705 of CAVSEB010000002.1, read as the reverse complement.
TCAGGGATTCCCGTGTACGGAACGAAGAGCTCGGCGAACGTTGGTCCCACCCGCGCCGCCAGGGGCGCCGGCCGCGCCAGCTCGAATCCGTAGTCCACAGCAGCATTCCCGGCCAGGAGTTGCTCGTCCCAGTTTCGGTTACGGGTGTTGCGACTCAGGTCTTTGAATGGATCGCCGTACTGCGCCCGCCACGCATCGAAGGCTTCGAGGTAACGCACCTCGAGATAAACCCGGTCCTGCTGGTGGTCACCTCCGGCGCGGCCGTGTGCCGAAATAAGCACGAGCCGGTCGTCGCCGCTCACGGAAGGAATGCCTCCGCAGTGTGCCAGATGTAGTCGATGTCGTCGTCGGAGAGAGCGTGGTTCGAGGGCAACACGATCCCCTGTTCCATGATGTCGTCGGCGTGGGGCAGCCCGCCGGCGGGGATACGGCACGGGACATTGCGGAACGCAGGCTGGCGTGTGACGTTGCCAGTCCACACCATGCGCGTGTCGACGCCATGGTGCTCCATGTGCTCTTGGAAGGCCGCGCGCAGTACCCCCGAATGCGGCCGGATGCGCAGCGGGAACATGTGCCAGGCCGTGTCAAGCCCTGGCGTCGTCCGGGGCAGCGCGAATACGTCCGGACGCCGGGAGAAGTGCTCATGCAGTCTGGCGAAGTTCCGCTTCCGAGTGTCCAGATTGACCTTCAGCTTGTCCAGCTGCACCAGGCCAAAGGCTGCGGAAAGCTCTGAGGGCTCGAAATTCCATCCGACCTCGTCGAAGATGAAGAGGTTGTCGTACTCCGAGCGCGTCGTCGATTGAGGAGAAGAACCGGCTGCCGGTCCCTTTGGCCGACCCGAAGAGCTGGACCTCGGACCGGCGACCCCATCGCCGCAGCAACAGACAGCGGTCGGACAACCTGTCGTCGTCCACGCAGACCATGCCCCCGGTCCCCGCCGCGGTGATGATATGGCTCAGAGCGAAGGAAGTCACCGAAATGTCCGAGCGGGTTCCGGTGGGACTCCCTCGAAGCGTGGCCCCGAGCGCGTCGCAGGAGTCCTCCACAATCAGCAGGCCGTGCTCGTCGGCCAGGGCCCGAATAACATCCCAGTCCGGAGCGTTCCCGATCAAATTGGGCACCAAGATCGCTTTGGTGCGGGGACCGATCATCTCGAGGATCCCGCCGGTGTCGACGTTGTACGTGTCGGGCTCGACATCCACATACGCAGGAATCAAGCCTGCCCGCACGAGCGGCGCCACATCGGTCGAGAAGGTGACGGCCGAGGTGATGACCTCGTCCCCGGGCGAGAGACCGAGAAGCTCCACCGCGAGGTAGAGGGCGGACGACCCTGAGTTGCACATGATCCCCCGGCGCTTGCCGAAGAGCTCGGCAATACGTTGCTCGAACTCGCGCACATGCGGACCGATGCGCAGCGCCTGCGGACCGCCTCTCAGCACCGCGCACACCGCCGCCACCTCGCCCTCACCATGCACACTTCCGGCGTAGGGGATTCTCCTCGTCGCGGTCATCGGCGTTCCCTGAGCTTGAAGACCGTCATGGCGTTCTCGCGCAGGAAGTACGACCACACGTTGTCGCGAAAGGGCACCTTCGGCAGCTCGGTAAAGATCCGATCCAAGTCGAGTCCCATCGGGTAGTAGCCCGCGTACATGACCTTCTCGGTGCCACGCGTATTGGCGTACTCGACGATCGCAGAGGGGTAGTACTTGGGAGTGAACGCTGAGGTCATGTAATACAGGCCGGGCCACTTAATCATCAGCTTCACAGCCAGGTCTTCCCATGGCTCCGCCCCGTGCCGCATCACGATACGAAGATCGGGGAAGTCGTAGCAGACCTGGTCGAAGTGCATGACGTGCTGGCATTCCGAGGGGACACGGGGCCCGGCGATGCCGGCGTTCACCACAATCGGCAAGTCCAGCTCGACGCAGGTCTGGTACACCGGGTAGTACCGCCGATCACTCACCGGCACCTGCGGGTTGCAGCCCGCAGGAAAGGTCGTGACGGCAACGATGCCGCTGGTGGCGTGAGCGTCCCGGATGCTCCGGACAGTCCCACCGATGTCGTTTGGATCGACCTCCAATCCGGACACGAAGCGGTCCGGGTATCGATGGAGGGCATCGATCGTCGCTTGGTTGCCAAGACCCACGAGCCCGACGGCGATCCCGTGTCTGTCCATGGCGGCCAGCGTGACTGCCACAGGATCCTGTTCGGGGCCCAAGTAGTCGGGCACGTCCTTGAACATGTACTCGGCTGGGAACTCCATGGCCTGGCTCTGGGCGTCCTTGGCCAAGACGCGCAGCGATTCGTACTTCGTTCGGGCGTCCGCACTCGGGAAGCCGATCATGAGGTCGACTACCCCGATGTCGGACGGCATCATGCCGATCGAACCTGCAGCGCCGGGTCGTCAGCACGATCGGGCCGGTAGGACACCGTGCGCAACCCCTCCACCAGCCGGGGCAACAGCTGGGCGAGGCGCCTTCGATCGGCGGCCGACCATCCCGAGAGGACGTCGGACATGTGGCGCTCACCGAGAAGACTGAGGCTGCGGCGAACCTCGGCGCCCCGCGGAGTGATCCGGATGACGACGGCGCGACCGTCGTCGGATGCCTTTTCCCGGGTGACGAGTCCGTCCTCCACCAGTTGCGCCACTTGCCGTCCCGCGGCGGCGGGATCCATGTCGGTCAGTCGGGCGAGCTCGCCAATCTGCACGCCTTCATCCTCCCGAATGCGCCGCAGCAGCTGGAATCCCGGCTGGGAGATGACAATCCCCGCTGCGGCAGCCTGGCGATTGTGCACCTTTCGGCTGGCGTTGAGCCGGAACAGTTGCTGCAGTGCACGTTCGATCGGTTCCAGCTCGTCCTCCGGCAGTTCGGTCGTGGCCTCGGACATGTCACCAAAGGTACAGATAATTGTAAGACTCTGTCAATTGGTTTATCCTTCTCCTGCGACCCACTTGGGCCTCACCGTCGAGTTCCCTGGCGGGACCAGTGGTCTCATTCGGGCGCTGGAGCGTCGCCGAACTGGACGCGCTGACGCTGTTCCGTCGGGAGACGACCGCTCCGGCACCGACGGGTCGGTCCGATTGGTACCGTCGCGAGTTCCGACTGGGGAGGAGCATCGCGTGGCAGTCCGACACGACCGAGGGGCGTTGGTGGAGTTGCAGACACACGGACAGGACCTGTCCTCGTTGCTGGCCTACTGGGCCGAACGTCGCCCCGACCATCCGCTGCTGGTCTGGGATCCGCCTGGCGGACCGGTTCGCACGTGGACCTACCGCCAGATGCGCGACCAGGTGTGGCGATTCGCCGCCGGTCTTATGCGGCGCGGAATTTCCAAAGGTGACCGAGTACTGATCCACGCTGACAACAGCCCTGAGTTCGTGATCTCGTGGCTCGGGTGTGCCGTGGCCGGCGCCGTCGCGGTCACGACCAACACTCGCTCGGTGGCCAGCGAGGTCAGCTACTTCATCGAGAAAGCGGGATGTATCGCGGCCATCACACAACCGAAGTACGCCGAACTCGTGGCAAAGGCCGGGCCCGACCTCAAGTGGATCGCCGTGACGTCTGACGATGGTGGAGAGCCCGGTGTGGACCCCACCGCGGCAGGCGGCGACCACTTCGACTCACTACTGGCCGACCCGCCATTCGCGGGTCGCCCCCCCGAACCCGACCTGCCGTTCGGGATCATGTACACGTCGGGCACCACAAACCGACCAAAGGCGGTCGTGCACACCCACGCCAACGCCATTTGGGCCAGCCGCCTCGGCCCGCGGAATATCGATCTCGATCCGGACAGCCGCTACCTCATCTATTTGCCCTTCTTCCACGTCAACGCCCAATGCTGGTCGTTCTTCTCGGTACTCGGCGTCGGGGCCACCGCGGTGCTGATGCCCAAATGGTCGACCAGTCGCTTCTGGGACGTCGTGGCCCGGCAGCGAATCACCCACATCTCGCTGATGCCGTTCTGCATTCCTGCTTTCGCCGCCGACCGCCCACGTCAGACCGATCTGCGGGTGGGCGTCTTCGGCGCGTTGATGCCGGACTGGGATCACCAGTTCGGCATTTCGGTCTATGCCGCGTACGGAATGACCGAGACCGTGACCCATGCCATCAACGGAAAGCCGTCCGAGCCCCTCCTTCCCGGCTCCATGGGTCGCATCGCCGCCGGTTACGAGATCGCCATCGTCGACGAGGAGACCGGACGCCTCTGCGGCGAGGGCGAGCCCGGAGAACTCTGGCTGCGAGGAACCAGGGGTGTGCAACTCTTCCTGGAATACTTCGACGATCCCGACGCCAATCAGGCCGCCTTCGAGGATGGCTGGTTCAAGACCGGGGACATAGTGATGCAGGGTCCCGGTGGAAACGTCTTCTACAGAGAACGGAACAAGGACCTCCTCAAGGTGGGCGGCGAGAACGTCTCCGCCCGCCAGGTCGAAGAGGTGATTGGCCGGGTGCCGGGGGTAGCCCAGGTGGCTGTAGTGGGCAAGCACCACGATTGGCTCAACCAGGTCGCCGTGGCCTTCGTCGTCAAGGGTCCTGGCGCAGCCCCCGACGATGCGACGGTGGAGTCGCAAGTGATCGAGGCCTGCAAAGCCAGCCTGTCCGACTTCAAGGTTCCGCGCGCGGTCTACTTCGTGGACGCCTTCCCAACCGGTACCTTGGACAAGATCCTCAAGAACAAGCTGCGGGAGATGGCCGACGAGAGGCCGCCCGTGTAGTCCCAAGTCCACGGTTGCTGGCGTTGACCACCGCGCACAGCCTCGGGCACCCGGCGTCGCCCCAGGCAGATGTCAGGGATCCGTCGGATTGCGCCGCGAGAGACCCGGGGTCGCAGAAGGGCCGGCCCCGAAGGACCGGCCCGAGCCTGCTTTCCGAGTGGCGGGGTTCAGGACCACCACGTACGTTTGTGCCCCAAGACCGACGTTACCGCTGGTCACATCGCTTGCCCTCTACAGCCTGCCCGGCGTTGCACTACTCGATGTGTAGGGCGAGAGGTCCGGTGTCTCGAGAAACTCCGAGCACAGCCTGACCCTCGAGTTAGGTGTTGTTGGTCAGGCGTCACGGTGCGACATCCGGATCGAGGCCGCCGCCAAGGCCGCTGCTGCATAGACGCCGAGGACCACAACGGCAGCGCCTGGCTTCAGGAGTCCCGCCGAATGGTTGACCGTGACGGCGGCCTGGAGTGCGGTCCCGGGCACGTACTCGCGAAGGCCGGCCGGAAGTAGCTGGCCGAGCGTGACGCCTCCCACGATGACCAGCACCAGTGCCGTGGTCGCTGCGGCGGTGTGTCGGATAAGACCGCCGAGCCCGACCCCGATGACGGCGATGAGGCTCACCGCCAGGGCACCGAAGACCACCGCTTGGAGGACGCCGGGGTGAGCGAAGGACACTTCGAGGTGCTTGCTCGTGAAGATCTGCTGGCCGACTACGAAGCTGACCACGGCAGTCAGCAGCGCCACCGGGAACACGAACGCCGCAATGACCCCTGCCTTGGCTGCCAGCACCCGCCGCCTAGTGGGCGTGGCGGCAAAAGTGGATCGAATCATCCCTGTCACGTACTCGGCAGTCATGGCCCGTACCCCAAGCGCGGCAAGCAGCACGGCACCGACGAAAACGATACCGAAGAGGGAGCAGGCGGTTGGGTCGAACATCTGACGCTGCCCTGCTGTCATTTTCGACCACTGTTGGACTTGGGAGACGCAGAGGATCGCGCCCAGGGCAACCGAGATGACAATGGCCATGACCACTGTCCGCCAGGTGGAAGGCAGGGTACGCAGCTTCGTCCACTCTGCCTTGGCAATCCTGCGGATCCTGGGAGTCCGCACCGGCAGAGCGGCGGATGTGAAGTGAGTCGTATCGATGGTGTGGGTCGCAGTGCTCATGTCAAGCTCCTTTGGTTGCGTCGACCAGCTGGCCGGCGTGGTAGTCGGTTTGGTCCTTGGTCAGGTCGAAATACGCCTCTTCGAGCGAGGATCCCAGTTGGGCCAGCTCGACGAGGGTGATGTCGTGGGAACAAGCGGCCGCACCGATCGCGGCGGGGTCCATTCCGGTCACGACCATGGCGCCGTCAGATCCACACTCGATCAGCGCGCCTCGCCGGGTCAGTGTCTCCGCCAGATCGGCCTGCTCCACGGCCCGGACTCGGACACTCGAGGCCGTGTGCCGATTGATGAACTCATCGGTGCCGGCGTCGGCGATGATGTGGCCCCGACCGATCACGATCAGGTGATCGGCGGTCTGGGCCATCTCGCTCATGAGATGGCTGGAGAGAAACACCGTGCGGCCTTCTGATGCCAGGGACTTCATCAGGTTACGGATCCAGAGGATGCCCTCGGGGTCGAGACCGTTGATCGGCTCGTCGAACATCACCGTCTGGGGGTCGCCGAGCAGTGCGGCAGCGATGCCGAGCCGCTGGTTCATGCCAAGCGAGAATGTCCCGACCCTCTTTCCTGCCACGTCACTGAGTCCGACGATGTCGAGCACCTCGGCCACCCGTCGACGGGGGATGCCGTTGCTGTCGGCCAGCCACCTGAGGTGGTTCGCGGCACTGCGGCCGCCGACAATGGCTTTGGCGTCCAAGAGCGCGCCGACCGACCGGAGTGGGTCGGCCAGCTGGCGGTAGGGCTTGCCGTCCACGCGGACTTCGCCTGAAGTCGGGGCGTCGAGGCCCAGGATCATGCGCATGGTGGTCGACTTGCCGGCGCCATTGGGGCCGAGGAAACCGGTCACCTGCCCGGGCCGGACTGTAAAGGAGACCTCATTGACGGCCACGGTCTTGCCGTAGCGCTTGGTGAGGTTCGTTGCCTCGATCATGGTGCTTCCCTTCCTCGTCGGTTCGGTCTTGGAAGCACCCTGCGTTCGAGACCTGAGGTGCCGCTGATGTGGCCCTGAGGCGGGCTGGTCAGCTCAAGCACGTCGCACCTGGTGATCGGTCGTACCGTGAGGGTGTGGAAGTCAAGCTCTTCGGCGAATTCGAGGTGGTCAAAGAGGGTGAAGCGATACCGATTCGCGGCGCCAAGCAGCGTGCCCTCTTGGCTGTCCTGGCCCTCAACCGAGGGAGTCCGGTCAGCGCTGACCGTCTGATCGACCAGCTGTGGGGTGACGGGCAGACCGCCAAGCCAGCGAACGCCTTGCAGGCGCAGATCGTCCAGCTGCGCCGAACTCTCGGAGCCTCATCCATCGTCACTTCCGAATCCGGCTATGCGCTCGATGTCGGGGCCGGTGACCTGGACGCAGCCCGATTCGAAGACCTGGTAGCCGAAGGTCGTCGCCTCAGCGCCGAGGGCGAGCTCGCCTTGGCGTCCGCCGTACTTGGTGACGCTCTCCGGTTGCGCCGCGGTGAACCGCTGTCCGAGTTCGCCTACGCCGGCTTTGCCGACGCCGAACGGGCCCATCTCAACGAGTTAGCACTGGTGGCGACGGAGTACCGAGTCGAAGCCGACCTGGGGCTCGGCCATCACAACGAGCTGGTAGGCGAGCTGGAAGCGCTGTGCCGTGAGCATTCGCTCCGCGAACGCCTATGGGAGCTGCTCATGCTGGCCCTCTATCGAGCAGGGCGCCAAGCCGAAGCGCTGCGTGCCTTCACCGAGATCCGTGACCGCCTGGTCGACGAGCTCGGCATCGACCCCGGATCCTCTCTGCGTGACCTGGAGGCCCGCATCCTGGACCACGACCCCTCCCTTGCCGCAGAGCAACCGGCACAAGCCCGTGCGCCGTCGATGCCAAAGCTGTCAGGCAACCTGCCCGAACCACTGAGCAGCTTCCGCGGGCGCAACACCGAACTGGAACAGGTGGACCACGCGATCGACTCCAGCCGCTTGGTCACGTTGATCGGCCCTGGCGGGGTCGGCAAGACTCGCCTGGCAGTCGCGGCTGCGGCTCGGCGTCGCGACCAGCACTTCGGTGGCGCCTGGCTGGTGGAGTTCGCGGGTGTCACCGATCCCGCAGCCGTCGCCCCGGCTGCGGCTGCGGCCCTCGGCGTGTCGGAGCCCGCTCTCGGCACTGACCAGCCCTCTGGATCGACGGCGGAGCTCATCGCCCGCCACCTCACCGGTCGCTCCCTCGTCATCGTCCTCGACAACTGCGAACACGTCATCGACGAGGCGGCTGCGCTCGCCCAGGCCCTCGTCGGGGCGCTGCCCGGCCTCCGGGTGGTGGCCACGAGTCGCGAACCCCTCGGCGTTCCCGGCGAGATCCTCATTCCCGTCGTTGGCCTGATGCCGGCGGACGCCGTCGAGCTCTTCGGGGACCGTGCTCGTGCGGTGCAGCCAGGCTTCGACCCTGACGGACCCGCCGAAGCGGTCATCGACGGCATCTGCCGCCGGCTCGACGGCCTGCCCCTGGCTATCGAACTGGCAGCCGCCCGCCTCCGGGCCCTGCCCCTCGCAACCCTGGCCGAGCGGCTCGACGACCGCTTCGCGCTGCTCAGTCGCGGTGCTCGCACCGCGCTGCCCCGCCAACAAACCCTGCGTGCGGTCGTGGACTGGAGCTACGACCTCCTCTTCGACGACGAGCGCCGCCTGTTCGCTCGCCTGTCCGTCTTCGTCGGCGGCTGCGAACTCGACGCGATCGAGTCCGTGTGCGCTGACGACATAGTGCCAAAGGACGATGTCCTCGACGTGCTGAGCCGGCTGGTGGACAAGTCGCTCATCATGGCCCCGATCGCAGGCGAGACCCGGTTCTCCCAGCTGCAGACGTTATGGCAGTACGGCACCGACCGCCTCGATGAGTCCGATGAAGCCGACATGGTACGCGCCAGGCATGCGGCCTATTACCGCCAGTTCGCCGTGGGCGCCAACGAACGTCTACGAGGTGCTGCGGCATCGGAGTGGCAGGCCCGTCTGACCCCGGAGTTGGCCAATATGAAGGTCGCGCTCGATTGGCAGCTGGGCACCGGCGACATCGATGCGGCGCTGTCCATGGTCTCTGGAATGGCGTGGTTGTGGTTCGTCAACAGCGACTTTGCCGAAGGTGCGCGTTGGCTGGCCAGTGCGTTGGGTGCAGAAGGGAGGCGCCGTGCTGAGCTGCACGCCACCGCCCAGGTCTGGCACGGCTACTTCGTCGGCATATCGTCCAGCCCCGCGTCTGGAGTCAGTGAGTGCGACCAGGCCATTGGTGTCTTAAGGCCAGGCGCCGACCGGGTTGGCCTCGCGGAAGCGCTGTTACTCGGAGCAACAGTGCTGATACGCGCCTACGAATTCGGTCGGTCCCTAGAAGCCTTGGCTGAGGCACGGGCGCTCCTCGAGCCCGACGAGCAGGTCTGGCTGCTCGGTGCGCACGACATGCTGGTCAGCTGGAATATGGCTTCGTTTGGGCGTCTCGATGAGGCCGAGGCGGCCGCTCGTTCGAGCATCGAGCGCTTCGACGCGGTAGGAGAAGTCTTGTTGGTGGTCAATTCACTGAACGCTCTCGCCGGCATCATCGCGGCCAAAGGCGATATCGAAGGCGCATCAATGGCCTACGAAGTGCTCCTGCGGCGCTGTCGGGCCACCGAAGAGCACCCCTTCCTGAACTTTGCCCTGGTGGCTCTCGCTGTCCTGCGGGCCAGACAAGGTGACGACGCCGCGGCCGACGAGCTCTACCAAGAGGCTATGAGTAGTTCTTTCAACCCATGGTTGTCAGCAGACGCCATCGTTGGCCAAGCCGCAGTCGCCCGACGCCTGGGTGATCTGGCCCGGGCCAAGAGGTTGCTCGACACCGCGGTAGACAGGTACCGAGACGCAGACATTCCCGCCGGTCAGCCCCGCGTGCTCGCGGCACTGGCCTGGTGGGCGCTCGGTGCAGATCAACCTGATTCCGCTGCCATCTTCGCCGCGGACGCCGTCAGTGCTGCTGGGGCTATCTCGGATCCAGAAACCCAACTCCTCGCCGATTCAGCCCTGGCCGCCGCCAAGGCGATCGCTGATCCCACCCAGCAGAACACCGACAATTTCATCGCTCTTGCGCAGATGCGAACCCAAGGTCCGGCGCATCGCTCTCTCACCGACGAGCCGGATCTGCTCGCGCTCGCAGCTCGCCTAACACCAGCCGCTGTCTGATCGTCCGCTCCCCAGGGCCAGACTTACACAAACCACTTGTGCAACCGAAGCTCGGACCATTTTCGAGCCGGACCTCAAACCTTGCGCTCGCCGGCTCACCTCAGCATCACCTCAGAGCGGCCTCAGGCCAGATGCCCAACCTGACGGTCATGCACCAAGATGAACAACAGCCCGCCAGCCGGGGCGGCCAAACGTTCTCCGATGGGCCCGCGGTCGAGGACCACGGTCGGGTCGTCACCGCCACCATGCAGGCCGCTGCCTTCTATCGCCAAGCGCAGCAGGCCGTGGACTCGGACCAAACAGTGACAGCGTTACGTCGCGCGGTCAACGCCGATCCGGCCTTTGGGCTCGCCGTCGCCGATCTGGAGGCCATCACACAAGCACCCCCGAGCCCCATCACTGGCCACCAGATGAACTGGGAACGCCACCACATCGAAGTGGTCCGCACCGCTGCTGCTGGCAACATGCGTCGCGCCGCCGACCTACTCCTTGAGCACGTCGCCAGCGTTGGCTGCGACCCTCTCGCTGGACGCATCGTCACAGACCTCCGACAGCGCATGGGACATCCGGCTGGGCCTGAGGACCTCGGCGGCCCAGATCCCGGCTCCCATCCCGCTCTGTGAAGTTGGATTCCGAGAAATAGCCTCGATAAGCCCGACCGTCGGGACTTCAATCTGGCCGCGCCACCGCTGGTCAGGCGCCTATGGCCTAACCACGAGACGCACCGACCAGCAGTTCGATGGCCCCCTTCAAGGACCTTGACGTGAGCGATCGGTCTGTGATTACGCTGTTATTTGAGCGGTCGCGCGAGCTGGCGTGAGCATGTACGAGGGAGATGCAGCATGACGAGACCGGCTGTTCGCGTTCGGATCGCCTGATGCGCGCATGGCAGGTACAAGGCGCCGGAGAGCCCGTCGACGTATTGCACCTCGTCGAGCTGGAGCTTCCGCAACCGCAACCCGGGCAGGTCCGCATCCGTGTCGAGGCGGCAGGCATCGGGCTACCTGATGTGTTGATGTGCCGTGGCACCTACCCCCTGACCCCACCTGTGCCGTTCACCTCGGGCCAGGAAGCGACAGGCACGATCACCGCTACTGGCGCCGGAGTCGACCTCCCGATCGGCGCCCGAATCATGTGCGTGACCGCCTTCACCGAAGGGTTCGGTTCATTCGCGGAAGAGTGCCTGGCCCCAGTTGATTCGGCCTTCGCCGTACCCGACGGTCTCACCGACCGCGAGGCGGCCGGGTTCTGGATCCCGCACCTCACCGGCTGGATCGGTCTGGTCGATCGCGGTCGCGTCGCTCGAGGAGAGTGGCTGGCCGTGCTGGGAGCCGCAGGTGGGAGCGGAATCGCCGCCGTCCAGTTGGGACGGGCGCTCGGAGCCCAGGTGGTTGCTGTGGTGAGCGATGAAGAGCGCGCATCGTTCTGCCGCAAGCTCGGGGCCGACGCAACGATCAACCACACCGAGGGTCCAGTGGCTCCCGCACTCCGAGAGATCACGGCCGGACGGGGGGTTGACCTGATCTTCGACCCCGTGGGTGGCTCCCTGGCCGAAGACGCCGTCGCAGCACTGTCCCGGCATGGGCGACTCCTCGCCGTCGGTTTCGCCAGCGGCCAGTGGCCGAAGCTTGCGACTCTCAACCTCGTCGTCACGAACACGTCGCTCGTCGGCGTCTTTGCAGGTGGCTATACCCGTCCTGAGCTCGACGATATTCACGCGAACCTCTCCCGCCTCCTGAGCAAGGGCCTGTTGACAAATGCAGTGACGGCCGAAGTGTCGTTCGACGAGCTGCCCGGAGCGCTTCAACGCATCGCGAACCGCCGAGTCGTCGGCAAGCTCGTGATGGTGCCGTGATGATCCCGAGTCTCGACGCAACCGGGAAGGTTGTGATCGTGACGGGCGGCAGCAAGGGTCTCGGTCGCGAGATGGTGCTCGGGTTCGCCGAAGCGGGCGCAGATGTCGTCGTGGCTAGCCGCAAGCTTGGGCCCTGTGAGGCCGTGGCCGAGGAGGTGCGGGAAATGGGCCGCCGCGCCCTGGCGGTGAGTTGCCATGTCGGCGATTGGGCGCAGTGCGAAGCGCTCGTCGACGACACCGTTGCGGAGTTCGGGTGCATCGACGTGCTCATCAACAACGCCGGAATCGCACCCGTCCCGCCGTCGCTGCTCGCCGTGACCTCCGATCTGTTCGACAAGACGATCGCGGTCAATCTCAAGGGTCCGCTCCGGCTCATGGCGCTCAGCGCCCAGCACATGCCCCCGGGCGGATCGGTCGTCAACATCAGCTCCAAGGCGTCCATTTACCCCTCGCCGTTCACCGTCGTCTACGCCGCCGCAAAGGCCGGCTTGAACGCGCTGACGAAGGCGGCGGCGCAGGAATTCGGGTCGCGTGGCGTCCGGGTCAACTCGATCGTGTGCGGAACGTTCCACACCGACAGCTTCCACGCATCTCTGCCCTCGGAGGATGCGCAGGCACAGATGGCGGCGAACGTCGCCCTAGGTCGAATCGCCTCCGCCACAGAGATCGTCGGGACGGCGCTGTACCTTGCCAGCGACGCGTCGTCCTACCTGACCGGTGAGCTCATCATGCTCGACGGCGGTTGAGAAAGAGATAGGGAGAGCGGCACATGACCGAGAGGCAGGACAACGTCGTGATCGGCCCAGGGAAGGTGGCAGTGATCACCGGAGCCGGCAGCGGTATTGGACGTGCACTGGCCGAGGCGTTTGCAGCAGCGGGATCAGCCGTCGTCGTCGCCGACCTCGACGACAGCGAGGCGGAAGCCGTCTCGCGGGGTATCCAGAATGCGGGTGGCGTCGCTCTCGCCGTCACGGTCGATGTGTCCGACGCCGCGGCAGTCGACCGGCTCGCCGCGACAACACTAGAACGATTCGGGCGCGTCGACGTGTTGTGCAACAACGCTGGCGTCTCCACGTTCAATCTGATCAACGATCAGACCCTCGACGACTGGCGGTGGGTGGTGGGCGTCAATTTCTGGGGCGTTGTGCACGGGGTGCATACCTTTGTGCCGATCATGCGCGACCAAGGCACTCCCGCGCACATTGTCAATACTGCTTCGATAGCGGGGCTTCTCAGCGGCGTCGCCTTCATAGGGCCATACAGCGCCACCAAGGTGGCAGTGGTCTCGATCTCCGAGACCCTTGCTCAGGAGCTGGCGCTCGACCAGACACCCATTGGCGTGAGTGTCCTCTGTCCGAGCTCGGTCGACACCAAGGTGATGGAGTCCGAACGCGGGCGGCCGGTCGCCTTGGGTTTCGAGCGTCGAACGGAAATGGCGGAGTCGGTGCGCCTCATGATCCACGAGGGCTTCACTGGGCCGACGGGTTTAACACCCGCGCAGGTCGCTGTCCGCGTCCTCGATGCAGTCCGCAACGGCGAATTCTGGATCATCACACACCCGGGCGAAGCTCCGACGGTCGAGGCCCGCTTCGCCGGCATTCTCGAGGGCTTCCCGGGCGACGGAGGTTGATGTGGCCTGGGACTTCGAGACTGAACCCGAATTCGAAGAGCAGTTGCACTGGATGCGCTCATTCATCGACACCGAGCTGATCCCGCTCGAGCCAATTATCCGGGAACTTCCCGCGGAAGAATGGGCGACGGTAAAGGCGCACCTTCAGACCAAAGTCAAGGAGCGCGGCCTGTGGGGAGCATTTCTCGATCCGAGCCTCGGCGGCCCAGGTCTGGGACAGCTGAAGCTCGCGCTGATGTCGGAGATCATCGGACGCTGCATGATGTCGATGACGATCTTCGGGGTCCAAGCACCGGACAGTGGCAACATGGAGCTGCTCGCTCACGGTGCGACGAACGCCCAGAAGGATCGCTGGCTCTGGCCCAATCTCCGGGGCGAGATCTCGAGCGCGTTCGCACTGACAGAGCCCTTTCTCGCGGGTTCCGATCCGACCGTTCTCGGAACGAGAGCGATGAAGGACGGTGATGAATGGGTAATCGACGGTCACAAGTGGTTCATCACGAACGCGTCAGTCGCTGACATCGTCCTTGTGCTCGCCGAGACGAACCCCGAAGGGCGACCGCATAAGCACGCGTCGATCCTTGTGGTTCCCGCCGGAACGCCAGGCATGGACATCGTACGCGACATCGGGACGATGGCCCACCCCGAGGTCGAGTTCGGCCAGATCGGAAACCATGCCGAGCTCGTGTTTCGGGGTTGCCGTGTTCCTGCCGACCATTTGATTGGTGCGCCAGGCGATGGGTTCGTCCTGGCTCAACAGCGTCTCGGCGGGGGCCGCATCCACCACGCCATGCGTTGGCTTGGTCAAGCGCAACGATCGCTCGACATCATGTGCGAGCGTGCCGTCTCGCGAAGCTCGCATGGAAAATTACTTGCGCAGCACCAGATGGTCCAGGACTACGTCGCGTTGTCATATACCGAGATCCAGGCGGCGCGACTGCTCACCTTCCAGACCGCTTGGAAGATGGACAAGTACGGGGCCAGCACGGTGAGAGCCGACCTAGGAATGGTCAAGGCTCATGTCTCGAAAGTGGTGCTGGCGGTGCTCGACCGCACGATCCAGGTCTGCGGCGCGCTCGGGTACTCAACCGATCTCCCGGTGGAGGAGTGGTACCGCTCGACGAGATTCGGACCCATTGGTGATGGGCCCGATGAGCTGCACAAGTCCGTGCTCGCGCGCACAGTTCTGAAGGGCTACACGCCGGTCGAAGGGTGGCCGACTGAGCACATCCCCAGCCGTCGCAAAGAGGCAGAGGAGAAGTGGGTGTCGCTGCGCGCCGCGGTGGGCCTGCGATGACCGCACAGAACGCAGAGGATCCATGCCCGAGTTGACCAAAACCTGCGTATCGGTCCGGAGGGATCGTGATCTCACGGGGACGCAGGTGAAACCAGCCAGCGCCGCCTTCGGCGAGATGGCAGGGAGCACTCCATGACAAGGGGGTCACTCGCCACTCACACCGATGCGTGGTCCGGCCGGGAGCCGATCCAAGCGGTCTTCTTCGATTTCGCCGACACGCTCTTCAGCAGTCGACTGTTGCGTGACGTGCACCTCCGTCAGTTGCGGTTTGTAGGCGACACCATCGGGGTGACGGCGTCCGACGACGAACTTCGGGCGAGCTATCGCGAGGGGTTGGGGGTCGCCTTCCGATCGGTGGCATCGCGTCCTTACTATCTCCACCGCGAACTCTTCGGCCAGGCCTTTATCGCGATGGCCCGAACTTTCGGCCGGGAGTTAGATAACGAACTGGCGGGATACGCGGTCGATCGCCAGTACGAAGCGACGATCGAGGCCGCCAAGCTGCGAGCTGGCTGCCTCGATTCCTTGCGCGGCCTCCGGGAGCGTGGACTGCATGTCCAGATT
The DNA here is from genome assembly GCA_963726855.1 of uncultured Acidimicrobiaceae bacterium. Taxonomy (GTDB): domain Bacteria; phylum Actinomycetota; class Acidimicrobiia; order Acidimicrobiales; family RAAP-2; genus Bog-473. The sequence goes on along the minus strand of CAVSEB010000002.1, from coordinate 91,323 downwards.
GTCTCGAACATCGACGAAGAACAACTTGATGAACTCGTCAAGCGTCTTGGGTTGGAGTCCGCGATCGACGCGTGCACGAGTTCAGAATCAGCACAGTCGTGCAAACCAGATCCTGGCATCTACGAGTGCGCGCTTCGGAAGGCCTGCTGCACTGCGGCACAGGTGGTTTTCGTCGGTGACAGTCCAGCTCACGACGTCACTGGACCTCAGGCTCTGGGGATGTTGACGGCGCTTCTCGTTGCCGACGCCCGGCATGGAGCCGAGAATTGCGCCCCCGACTTCTTCATCGAACGCCTCGGACAGGTGGTAGAGATCGTCGAGCAGGAATTGGTCGGATGACCGAATCAGTCGACACCTTGCGAGATTTTCTTGACGGCCGGTTCGGTGATTCGAGCGCCATCGAGGTCGAGGCGATGGTCGGGGGCGGATCCTGCGACATCTTCGGCCTGCAGAGGGGGACGGAGCGGTGGGTCTTGCGGCGCGCCCCGTTCACGCGAGTTCGGCGACAGCTCATGACGTCCTGCGCGAGTTCCGTATCCTCGATGCGATCAAGGACGACGCGGTCTCGATCGCCCGGCCGGTCTTGGCCTGCGACGATCCTGATGTCTTCGGTGCGCCGTTCTACGTGATGGCACGCATCGACGGTGTCCCCGTGCGCGCCGAGATCCCATCGGCCTGGACAGCGAACCCCCAAGAGCAGTCGCAGGCGCTCGACCAACTGGTCGATGCACTCGTCGCCATTCATGCGGTGGATTGGCAGCAACGCGGGCTGGGCGATCTCGCCCACTCCGGCGCCTACCTCGCACGACAGGTCGACCGCTGGATGTCACAGCTCGATTCGTACCACGGTCGTTCCCTTCCCTTAGCCGCTCGCGTCGCATCGTGGCTGGACGATCACCGACCGGTCGATCAGGAGCCGGCGCTGGCGCACGGGGACTACAAGCTCGATAATGTGCTCTTCTCTCCGAATGCGCCACCGCAGCTGCTCGCGGTGGTCGACTGGGAGATGGCATCCATCGCGGATCCGTTGATCGATCTCGCATGGGCCATGATCTTCCATCCCGGACCGGAGGGGACGATACCTCTCGGAGTCGCGGCGAGTCCCGGATTCGATCGGTCGCAAATGCCTGCGCGCTCGTCGTTGATGTCGCGCTATGCGGAACGTTCCGGACGCGACGTTGGTGGAATCGATTGGTATCATGTGTTCGCCCGCTGGAAGCTGGCCATCGTCTTGGAGGGCAGCTACGCCAAGTTCCTGCGCGGTGAATCGAAGAAGACGGTCCACGAGTTCTTCGGTAGCCAGACCGACTTGCTGCTCGAGAGCGCCACAAGCATCGCCGAGGAGCACTAATGGGCAAGCACAACGACCTGAAGCTCGACGCTGACGATATTGTCGATGCCGCGATCGTGATCATCCGCGAGCGAGGTCTGGACGCAGTGAGCATGCGAAGCGTCGCTCAGCGACTGAGCGTCTCGCCCATGCCGCTTTATACCCGGGTGGGGAACAAGGCTGCCCTGATCGACGCGGTGGCCGACCAACTCCTGGCCGACCTGGCGCCGCCGGCCGGCGCGGAGGAGGCCTGGCTTGCATATGCCGAGCGATGGTGCCGAGAGTTGCGAAGCCGACTCAAGCTGGCTCCCGACAGTCGCCTCTATCTTGGCGCGGCCCGGGATGCATACGTGGAGGCGTCCCGTCCGTTGCTGAATGCGATGCGTGAAGGAGGCCTGTCGGCGGACGCCGCGGTACAGGCGTGCCGACTTCTCATGTGGGCTACGGTCGGTTTCGTAGCCATGGAACAAGGGTCGAGCCTCCACGCTCCGGGCGCGCGGCGAGGGCTGCTCTCCGGCAGCAATCCTGCCGGAGTGACTCCCCAAGAAGCCGACGAGCTGTTCGAAATCCAAATCGGTTTCATCATCGCCGGGGTGGCTTCATTGCACGAGCCGTTGAACTCGTCCGTGCCAGAACCTGGTGTGCGATAGTTACAGTGGAGGCTGTGTCGGTTTGCGGTCCGCCCGCGCCTCTGTCACCCCGAAGGCACGCCGTCCGAAGGCCCAAGACGGACATCTCATGATGTGTCCAAGGTGTCCGACTTCATTCTGTGCGATCCCCGCGAACCCGCTTGACTCTTGGGGGACGAGCGGTCGGTGGGGTTATGCGCGTACAGCGCTCGTGGGAGCCGCGAGAGCGGCCGGTAGCGCGGTCCGGGCCTTGACGTCGAGCTTGTAGAAAACGTGGGTGAGGTGCCCCTCGACCGTGCGGGCAGTGACGAACAGGGTTTGGGCGATCTCGCGGTTTGTAAGGCCTTCGGCAGCCAGTTCGGCGATGCGACGCTCGCTGGCGGTGAGTGCTTCTAACCCGGTCAGCTGCGCTCGGCGCGGCCTGGCCCCGGTGGCGCGCAGCTCGGTCTCGGCCCGCAGGGCCAGCGCTTCAGCACCGTGGTGGTAGGCGGTGTCGACTGCTTGGCGGAGTAGTTGCCGCGCCTCGACCCGGTGATTGCTGCGACGGAGGAGGGCACCGAGGTCGGCCAGGGCGCGGGCGTGCTCGAGGGGGGTCTCGGGACCGGCAAGCACTTCGATCGCTTCGCGCAGCAGGGCTTCACCACGGTCGTCGCCTGCTACAAGCCCGGCCGCCCGCAGTGCCACGCCAAGCGCGCGGTCGGCACCGAAGGCCTGGGCGAGCTCGAGCTCCTCGTCGCTCAGGCGTTGCGCCGTGTCGGGTTCGGCGAGAGCCAATGCGGCCAGGGAGGCGTCGGAGCGCCACGGTAGGAAGCAGGGGCTCAGGGCGCTGGTCTGAATTGCGATCTCGCCGGCCGCCAAAAACTCGCCGAGAGCCTCGCCGAAGCGGTGTTGAGCGAACAGGAGACTGCCACGCGCGTGCAGGAAGGTCGCCGCCACGTGTGTCCCGTCGAGACCGATCGCTACGGGCTCGAGAGCCCGCTCGGCGGCGTCGAGTTCGCCCCTCTCAACGAGCACCTCGACCAGTACGCTCGTAGCGCGGTGGCGCAAAAGCGGCGGGGCTGACGGGCCGGGCGCGTCGAGCAAGGCCCGTGCATCGGCCTCTGCTGCGGTGAGATCACCACGCCGGAAGGCGAGCCAGGCCCGCTGGGCCAACACTGCGGGAAGAATCAACCCGTTGGCCGAAGCCCGAGCCTCGGCCACCGCCCCGTCGAGCAAGGCCTGCGCCTCGTCATAACGCTCGGCGCAGAAGAGGGCTACCACAGCGCTCGGGTGCCGAAGCGCACCGCCGGGTAACCAGGGCGGGTCGCCCGGCTTGGACGCCGGTCGCCTGCCGGCGGTGATGGCCCGGAGCGCGAGGGCGGCCACTTGGTCGGACGGCTGGTTTGACCATGCGGCCACGTATGCTGCCGTCGCCAGGCATTGGTGCGGGACCGACCCCTCCCTGGCCCGCACCAGCAGTGCCCTGGCGCGATCGGCCACCAATGGCGCAGTGGCGGTGGCGCTCATCCCGCAGGCGACTGCCATGGCCTCCAAAGTCAAAAGGCCATCCGCGTCACTGCCGTCGAGCAGGGTGGCGACGCCGTCGCACACCTCGATCGCCTCGGCGGCCCGCTCATGCCAACGCAGCGCATTCGCGAAAAGCAGGGCGGCCGCGATGCGAGTCGTGTCGTCGGCGGCCGACTCCACCGCCTTTGCAAGTTGGTCGGGCCAGCCCGGCTGGCCGGCGCTGAACTCGGCCAGACCGAGCTCGAGCAAAAGGCCTGCCTCCGCTTCAGGCGATGGCGGCTCGGACAAGCCTCGACGCAGGAAGGCGACCGCTGATTCTGGCGCACCCCGCGCCGTTGCCTCCCGGGCGGCAGTGCGCAGTTGTTCGACCGTCCAGCCGTCGCCTGTCGGCACGGTTGCCAGCAGGTGCTCGGCGACGCGGGCCGGGTTGGCGTGTGCCTCGGCCAGCAGCCTGGCGGAGCGCCGGTGCGCTTCAATCCGGTCGACAACCGTCATCTCACGGTAGACAGCGGCGCGCAGAAGTGGATGGGCGAAACACAGCGGAGAGTCATCCATTAAGCCCGCCCGGACCAGCAGATCGGCAGCCCGCGCTGCGTCTTGGGGTGCGAGCCCGGCCAGCCGGGCCGCCTGGTCCAACTCGGCCCGCTCCAAAACGGCCACCGCCCGAGCCAGGCGCGCCGCGTCAGGACCCAGCCGCCCGAGGCGCAGCATCGCCCAACGGCTCAAGGTAACGGTCGCGACGTCCTGCACTTTGGCTGCCGACGCGGTGATCGGCTCGATCCGCTCTTCTCGCAGAGCTTCGACGAGCGTGCGGACCAGAAACGGCGTACCGCCCGTCGCCTCCCAGCAAGCAGCCGCGAACTCGGGCTCGGGCTCGACACCCAAGGTGTCCGCCACCAGCGTGGCCACTCCCCTCCTGGTAAGTGGCCCCACCATGACCACCTCGGTCGCCGGATCCATCGTCACGGCGGCCAACAGCTCTCGACCGTCTCCGGCCTCGGCCGGCCGTGCTCCGAGCAGCACTGCCGCGTGCAGCTCCTCCAGGCGGGGTAGCAAAAACGCCAGAAAGCGAAGCGAAGCACCGTCAGCCCAGTGGGCGTCATCCACCACCAACGCCAAGGGTTGTTGCGCCGTCAGGTTGGCGCACAACCAATACAGTCCGTGGAGCACCGCGAAGGACGGGTCCGGGGCGATAGGCGCAGCCGTCGCGACGCCGTCACCCAGGCCAGGAAGACCCAACAGCCGTGCCGCCAGCCCGGGCGGCCCATCCAAGAGCTGGGACCGCTCCTGCTCCGACGCTCCCGCCACTACCGGCTCCACCAGCTGGCGCACCACCCCGAACGCGAACTCGCGCTCCAGCTCAGCGCCACGCGCTCGCAGTACCCTGAAACCGTCTCCTTCTGCCGCGTCCCGGGCAATCCCCAACAACACGGTCTTGCCGATGCCAGCCGGCCCCTCCACCACCAGCGCTCCACCGCGGCCTTGCTGCGCCCGCTGCAGGCACTCCCCTATCCGTTCTAGTTCTCGATCCCGCTCAAGCAAGACACCCTTGTCCTCACCCATGGTCGAGGTCACAACCCACGTTACGTCGCACCCATGCGGACTGCCCGAGGACGACCGAGCCTCCGCGACCAGCACTTACATCTCCCCGGACAAACCCCTCAATCCAAAGTCAGGGGAGGTGGAACGGGGTTGCCCCGGGTGCGAACACGAGGGCAACAGATCGAACATAGATCCTGGAACCTTTGACCCGGGTGAGAAGAGGCATGGAATGCAGCTGCGACGGTTCGCCAGAGCCGACCTGCATTGCTCCCCTTCGCCACATCCGGTATCAGCGGACCGAAGATGCTTCCAGCAAGCGATCCCAACAAGGAAGGAAGATGGAACAGGTACAGATCAGCGGTTCGAGCGACACCCTCGGCTTGATGGTGGCCGAGGTGCTCGGCCATGTCGGCCACGAGGTGACTCTCCACGTACGCAACCATCAGCGCGCCGATGCGCTCGTCAGATGCTTTCGACCGCCGAGCACGTCGTCGCCGGCGAACCCGGCCAGCATCGAGGTATCCCGGAAGGTCGGCGAGCAAGCCAACACACTTGCACGCTCTGAGGCCGTGATCGCAACAGTGGTGTCGGATACCGAGAACTTCGGTGCGTCCAAAATGGCAATTTCCACATCAGTCCTTGGAAGAGCGGTTACCGCGTTGACGTTCTCATGACGCAGGACGGCGTGTCAGACGAACTCTTCCTGGAAGGATTCTGCGCTGGTGACGATGAACGCGCGGAAAAGTTTGTGCAGCACTTCTGGCGTCGACTGTGTTGGATTGCGTTTCAGATCACTGGTGATTTTGGCTCGGCTGAGGATGTCGCACAGGTCGCCTTCGAACGGGCATGGAGAAATGGAGCGAAATTCGATCCAGGGCGAGGCTCGCTTGATACATGGGTGACAACAATCGCTCGCAACGCCGCTTTGGACTGGGTACGGATGAAGCGAGCTACTCCGATTGATCCTTCGGAGATTTGTGCAAGTCCGACTCAAGCAGCCTGTGAGCCCGAAGATCGCAGCGGAATCGAGGAAAGTCGAGCGGAGATCCGATCTGCTCTGACCAGTCTCTCTCCAATTCTGGTGCGTTCCGTTGTGCTGGCCGGAGGTTTTGATATGACCGCCGCTGAGATTGCGCGCTACGAGCAAATACCGCTGGGCACGGCGAAATACAGGATCCGTGCGGCGAAACAACGTCTACGGAGAGAGTTGGAGTGTCTCCAGTGAGGGAGCGCGGTATGACACCATCAAGGATGATCGCATCAAGCGTTGGCCGATACCAAGTAGTCAGGGTGAGAGTCGCTCAATCCTCCAGTTGCTGGCGGACTCAGCCTGGTAGCGGAGCCGATCGTGCAGACGGTCCGCCCCTTCTTCCCACAACTCGACGATCTCGGGCCGGATCCGGTAGCCACCCCATCGAAGTGGACGCGGTGGTCCCGAGTCCTCGGGAAACGCTTCGGAGAGCTCGGCCACCTGCTGTTCGAGCACGGCTCGACTCGCGATCACCTGGCTCTGGTGGCTTGCGACGGCGCTACGACGGGACCCCGGCGGCCGCGACGCCCAGTAGGCGTCGGACAATAAGTCATCCACCACCTCTACTGCTCCAGTCACCCGGACCTGTCGATGCACTGGCGTGAACCAATGGAAGAGGGCAGCGGCGAATGGATTCGCCTTCAATTCCCGGCCCTTCACACTATCTCGGTCGGTGTAGAAAACGAGGCCCCGATGATCGATGCCCCGGAGCAGCACCATTCTCGAGGATGGACGCCCCTCGGTCGTCGCTGTGGCTATCGCCATCGCCTCCGGCATGGGTTCGCACGCTTCGCGCGCAACCTCGATCCACCGGGACAACTGCCTGATGGGGTCCGGATCGACGGATGATTCGTCCATGGCCACAGTCTGCTCGCTCGGGATAGTGAACGGGTAGGTCTGACAACGCACCGTGGTCGCTCGCAAACGGCCAGCCGAGAGCCCCAGATTGCGCGTGGTGATACCAACATTCGCCGCGCCGCATCGGCTTTGCTCGGCAGGTCGCGTGTTTCCCCCGTGAGTTCGTAGTGCGAGCTCGGACCGAGCTGACGGGGTCACCCACCCCATCGCATCGTCCGGAGGACGTGCCCGGCGGCAGAAAGTGAGGGTTACCTCGAAGAACTTGGACGGGCAGCCGTACCAGCGTGATGAACCCACGGCCGAGCTGGAACAACATGTCAGGCTCACGACGACCGCAGTGCCACGGGCGCCCTTCGGAGCCCGTGGCCGGGCTCGAGGATCCGCCGCGGGTGCTGCCCGTCGACGTAGCCGACGAACGGCGGCAGGATGCTGTAGCCGAGCAGCTCCTGCACCCGCTCGGGCAACGTGGCGACGACGTCGGGCGGGACGGCGAGCGCCATGTTCTCGATCTGCCGCATCCAGGGCTGGCAGTACTGCGGCGTGAGCCCGAGCCGGACGCCATCGCTGCGGTTCGCTCCACCGCGATGCAGCGTGGTGCCAAGGAAGACGACCACCGACCCCGGCGACATCTCGATCGGGCGGATCCGTGGGTCGGTGGCGGCGATCGGTTCATTACCGAACAGGTGGCTGCCGGGGAGCACCTCCGTCGCGCCGTTCTCCGCGGTGAACTCGTCGATCGCCCAGACCGCCGACACGCCGAACGGGCGGCGGGGGCGGGGCACGCCGCAATAGCCGTCGTCGGGATGAAGCGACTGCGCCGTCTCCCCCGGGTGGACGTTGATCGCGATATTGGCCGACAGAAGGCACGGTGCGTCGAGGACCGCGTCGACGAGCTCGAGCACCGCAGGATGAGCCACCAGCTCGGCCGTCGCCCGGGCTTTGGTGAGCAGCGCGTACAACCGTTGGCTGCGGAAACCCTCGAAGTCGTTGCGGCCGAACGGCGCGGTGGCGAGGTACGGCGCGAGCTCCTCCCGAAACCGGCGCACGAGATCCGTCCCGGCCGCGTCGCGCAGCACGACAAAGCCCTCCGACTGCAGTTGCTCTAACGGGGAAGTCATACTAGAATATTCCTCTAGAATATTCCTCTAGTCAAGACCGCCGATCGAGTAGCCTCAGCGCCGATGTCGGCTGTCGTCACCGAAACCCGTCCCCGCCGCCAGGCGATCCTCGATGCCGCCTTGGAGTGCTTCCTCGCCAACACCGTCTCGGCCACCACGATCGACGCGATCCGCGAACGGTCCGGGGCGAGCGTCGGCAGCATCTACCACTTCTTCGGCAGCAAGGACGGGCTTGCCACCCAGCTGTACGTCGAGGTGCTCGCCGACCACCACGCCAACTACCTCGACGCCTTGCGCGCCAGCCGCTCCGCCAAAGCCGGCGTCACTGGAGCGGTGCACGCCCACCTCAGGTGGGTCGCCGCCAACCGCGACCGAGCTCGTTACGTGTTCAACTGGCGTGAGCTGGAGGTGATCGACCGGGGCGAACCGGCGGTGGCGGCGCTGAACGAGGAGCTGTACCGCGTCGCGTCGGAATGGCTCGCCGGGCACGTTCGTGCGGGCCGGATCAGGTCGCTGTCACCGCGGATGTTCCAGGCGCTCTGGATGGGCGCGACGCTCGAGTACGCCCGGCTGTGGATGGCGCACCCGACGAGTGCCGCCGATCTCGTCGACGCCGGCGACGCCCTCGCCGATGCCGCCTGGCAAGCGGTGCGAGGTCGCCGCGCGTAACCGCTGGTCAGACGCCTGTGTCCCATCGCACAAGCCGCTCGACTGGTGTTTCGATGGATGCGCGGGTAGGGGGCCATCACGCACCCTTCGCGTTATAGACCCGACGAAGTGGCCGGTACCTCAAGCGCGTGGACCTCGATGGACTTCGCTTCAGCAAGATTCGACACAAACAGAATCACGCTCTCAAGGCTCGGTCGTACTCCCAGCCTTGGTCACGGACCGGGCGGTGATGAATGCCTCGACGGCGTCGGCGTCGAGCGGCCGGGCGTAGAGGTACCCCTGCCCGCTGTCGCACTGGTCCCGCTCCAGCTGGGAGTACTGAGCCGACTCTTCTATCCCCTCGGCCAGGGTCTCGAGCCCGAGGGTCTTGCCCAGTTGGACCAGGGTGCGGATCAGCGCACCGGACTCGGGCGAGTCCGCCATGGTCGAGATGAAGGAACGGTCGATCTTGAGGGTATCGACGGGGAACTGTTGGAGATAGGCCAACGAGGAGTACCCGGTGCCGAAGTCGTCGATGGCGATGCGCACCCCGGTCGCCTTGAGGAGCGGCCAGCCGCGGCACGACGGTCGACACGTTGCGCATGATGGCCGTCTCGGTGATCTCGACGATGAGCGATCGTGCGTCGAAACCCGAGGTCTTCGAGTGCGCACGAGATGTCCTCGATCAACTGATCGGTCTCGAGTTGGCGGGCCGAGACATTCACCGAGACATCGAGCCGGTGCCCACGGGCGTGCCAACGGGCACCCTGCCGGCAGGCCTCTTGGAGCACCCATCGGCCGACGTCGACGATCATGCCGGAGTCTTCGAGGACGGGGATGAAGTCGTCGGGCTGCACGACGCCTCGGTCGGGATGGCGCCAGCGCAACAGTGCCTCGACGCCGGTCGTCTCCCCGCTCCGGAGGTTGAAGATCGGCTGGTAGACCAAGAAGTACTGCCCGGAGTCGAGCGCGTCACGCAGGTCCATCTCGAGGAGGAGGCGGTCTTGGACCACCGTGTGCATCTCGGGTCGGAAGACGACGAAACGGTCCTTGCCCGCTGTCTTGGCCTCGTAGAGGGCGATGTCGGCGTCGCGCAGGAGTTCGGTGGCTGAGGGTCGGAGCCCGGCGGCGATCCCGATACTGGCCGTCAGCGTGAGGGGACCATTGGACAAGCCCTCCAGCTCGAACGGCGCTCGGAGCACCGACAGCAGCCGTTCGGCCACGAGTTCGGGCCCGGCATCCATGGTGGCGCCGTCGACGAGCACGATGAACTCGTCGCCGCCCAGACGGCCGACGCTGTCGCTCTCGCGCATGGTGAGGGCCAGCCGGGCCGTCACCGCGTGCAGGAGCTGGTCGCCGACGGCGTGACCGAGAGTGTCGTTGACGCCCTTGAAGCCGTCGAGGTCGATGAAGAGCGCGGCCGTCGCCACGTTGGTGCGACGGGCCCGGGCCAGCATCTGTTCGGTGCGGTCGAGGATCAGGCCCCGGTTGGGCAGCCCGGTCAGTGGGTCGTGCAGGGCCTGGAAGCGGATCTGGTCGACCAGGCGGGCGTTGCTGATGGCGATGGAAGCCTGGGCGGCGAGCCCCTTGAGCCGTTCGGCCAGGCGCGGGGTGACCAGCAGGCGCTCGGGGTCGATCGTGACCCCGGCCACGATGTGACCGATCACCTTGCCCGAAGAGGTGATGGGCGCGGCGATTGTCGCCATGGTGCCAACGTCCGACACCAAGCTCCGTCCGATGCCGAGCTCGGAGACGGTGTCCGCCTGGACCTTGGCATAGGAGCGTGCCATCAAGGTGGCCACCACGTCGTCGGGGTAGCCCAGCGAAGCAACGAGCTTGAATTCTCCGCTGCCCGCGCCCTGCCAATCTGCGTCGTCGAGGAAGACGGCGACGCGGTCGCAGTCGATGACGTCGGGCACCGCGCGGGCGACCTTGGCGGCCATCTCCTCGGTTCCGACAATCTCGGCCAACGACGTGGAAAGATCCAAGAGCACCCGGGCGGTGTTGGCCTGGTGTCGAGCGTCCTCCATGGCGTCGGCGGCATCGAGGGTCGCTGCCGCCAACTGCGCGTAGGTCTCGAGAGTGCCCTGCGCTTGGGAGGCGAAGATACCGCCTCGCTCATCGATGGCGAGCACGCCATAGTGGCGACGGACTGAGGTCACCTCGACCGCGATTGACCCTTTCTCGCCCGAATCCTCGCAAGAAGTCATCAGCCAACGAGTCCGCGTCCGACTCAGTCAGCCCCTCGGAGTAGACCTTTCGTGGGCTCCCGGCCCGAGCTTCGAGCGCCAGAACGGCGCCGCCGGCGATGACGGCGCGCATCGTAGATCTGACTATTCCCTGGAGGACATCCTCGTAGCGTTCGTTAGAGGCGAGGTCGGTGATCATCTGTTTCAATTGATCGAAACGCGCCTCAAGCAGTTTGGTCGGCACGTCGTGGTGCTGCTCGAGCGACGTCCCCTCGGCATCTTCTTCCCAGCGCAATCGGAAAAGGCAGGCGCTGTCACCCCGGCACTGGCACTCCACTTCGATGACCTCGGCCGCTGGCAAGCCGAAGTACATCGGGATCCCTGCGTACAGGTTGGCAAAGAAAGCACAGTATTCCGGGTACGGAGCAAAATTTTCGACAAACCACTCGCGGAGCGTCCACTGGTTCGGCGCCAGTTCGGTTATTTCGTAGCGCCGCATAGGTACCATCGGGTTGGTGTTTCCGCCTGCTCTAAAGACCGCTGCAGGAGAACCGAAGGCCTGCATAATCTCAGCGACGACGGTGGCAGACGACATATCTACATCGACATCATCCGGCTGAAACGGCGAGCCCAACGAACGAGATGCCTCCTGGAGCAAGCGCCTGAACTGGTCGAAAGAGGTCCACGACGCCAGATTCTTGAGATCTTCGACGCTTCGAGTCTCGCCAGATCTCGCCAAGAAGTCAGCCAACTCTTCCGCCGACAGCCTCCTTTCCAGGAAGTCGAGAATGGCCATCGTGTAGATCCCGGAAATCTGATCTGTCGGCGTCCCTAAGTCGGCTAGGCCAACCGGGTCATCGTTAGGCGTCGAGGGATCATCGGACATCTCGGGTGAACCTTTCTAAGCGGGCACGAAACAGGTGGCATTGCGTAGGGCGTCGCTCATGGGAGTCGCTCCTCTCACGATGAGTTCGCCCCCGTGGCTCCTGAGGTACGCGGGAGGCTCGGTCACCATCTGAACTATCTAACCGATCGGTCTGCGGCCTGCCGACTCAAATCAACAGTTGCCCAATTCTTCCCTCCGCGTGCCTGAATTGATGGTCCCATGACTGCCCGAGCGAATGCTTCACCGCCTCAAGGGCGGCTTCTGTTTGGCGGTAGTCGACGGCTTCGAACTGTGCGGCGTCACGTAGGAGCAGTCATCTGCGATCTCGCGGTGAAGCCCGCCGCCATACATACGCAGCCGTCCGAGTGTTGCGCTACTCAGCATCCCCGGCTTTTAGTCGGAGTCCCCAGAAACGCGGCGTGGTCGCCATCGAGCTCTCGACCCTCGGGTTATGCGTTTCATGGGTCACGGCCATATGGCACGCCTCCAGGGACAACCTTCTCGGCGAACACCGTCAGCGCTGCTCGATTGACATCGTCGGCGGGAGGTGTAACCTACAACCAAATGGTTGTAGATACGCTGGAGCGCGAGAAGCAGACCGACCGGTTGTTTTTCGCGCTCAGCGATGCAACACGGCGCGACATCGTCACGAAGACTCTCGATCGTGAGCGCTCCGTCAGCGAGCTCGGCCGGCTGTATCCGATCAGCCTCACCGCGGTGCAGAAGCACGTCGAGGTCCTGGTCGACGCCGGTCTGGTCTCAAAGCACCGGAGCGGACGGGAACAACTCGTGCACGGCGAGGTCAACCAACTTCGCCGCGCGCACGAACTCCTCGATGAACTCGAAACGGTGTGGCGGGCCCGCCTCGAACGCTTCGAAGACGTCCTCAACGAAACCACTGGGAAGGAAAGCGAATGACCGTTTGGAATGTCGACAAGAACGCAGAGGCCAAGACAATGGTCATCACTGCGGAGTTCAAGGCGTCCATCACCAACGTGTGGCAGCTGTGGGCCGACCCGCGCCTACTCGAGCGGTGGTGGGGTCCGCCAGGATTCCCGGCCACCTTCGAGCATCACGACCTCACGCCGGGCGGCACGATCACCTACTTCATGTCCGGCCCCGACGGCGGCGACAGGTTCGACGGCACCTGGAACGTGATCGAGGTCGACGCACCGACCAGGCTCGTGGTCGAAGACGCCATCGTCGAAGATGACGGAACGCCAAGCGACGGCAATTCCATGACTCGCATGGAGATCGACATCGAAGCGGCGGGCGACACGACGCGCATGATCCTCACCACGCATTTCGACTCGCTCGAAGGGATGGAGCAAGCGATCGCCATGGGCGTGGCCGAAGGCATGAAGGCGTGCATGTCCCAGATCGACGCCCTGCTCGCCGAGGTCGCCGCCTAGGGATTGGTCGCAACCAAAGTGTCGATCAGGAAAGGCAGGGAATGCAATGCCAGCGGAGGACGTGACAGCGGAGATCCATGGGTTCAGCGAGCCTGACTCGACTCCGACGCCGTGGGCGGCGGGAATCGAGCAGCTACGCGGTGGCGGACACCTACTGGCTATCCACGGCCCGTCCCGACGGCCGACCGCACGTCACGCCGCTGATCGCTGTCTGGCACGCGGAGGCGCTCTGGTTCGCGACTGGGCCCGAGGAGCGCAAAGCGAAGAACCTGGCCGGGAACCCGTCGTGTGTGCTGACAACCGGGCGCAGCGACCTGGTTGAGGGAGCGCTTGACCTCGTGATCGAGGGTCGGGCTGAGAAGGTGACCGACGATGCCGAGCTTGAGCCAGTCGCGATTGCGTTCGCGGACAAGTACCCGACCGGTCCGTGGGACTTCGTTGTGCGCAATGGCGCATTCAGCGACCGAGATGCCGGTGGGCGCGTGATCGTGTTCCGGGTACGCCCGGTGCGAGGCTTGGGGTTCCGAAAGGGCGATCACTTCAGCCAGACAACCTGGAAGGGCTTCCGATAAACCCACACGCCGAAGCGACGCCAGAGGCGCAGACTGCCCCAAGGTCTCCAACGGCCCAACCGAAGGCATGAACAACTCTCGAGGCGAGTCAAAGGCGTTGCCTTCGCCTTCACCAACTTCGAGAGTTTCCGCATCAGCCCCGCTCTACGCCAGCAAGCCCGGCCGCGTCTCGAAGATCGGCCAGCCGATCTCGGTCCTCCATGCCGACTCGTCGTCAGTGTCGTAGGGCCCGACCAAGTAGTACTCCCGAATGAGGCCATCGACCGCGAGGGCATGTTCGCTCACGTAGGTTGCCAGCGCCCCGTAAGAACGGTCGATATCGTCGTGGGAGCCGCTATGCGTGATCACGGCAAGCTCGGCTCCTTCCACCGACATCGGTTCAACCCGCCCGACCGGCCGGAACTCGCAGATCACCGGGAAGAAGATGGTGGCGTCGCCGCGTTCGTCGGCGAACAACTCGTTGGCGTAGATCCCGCCGGGAGGTCCGCTGGCGTGGATGTCCTGGGCCGAGAGAGTCCCCTGAATTTCACCGATTGCCCCGTGATACCAGGCCACGAGATCGCCCATTTCTACCGTGGCCGTGATGGCCGCCGCCGGGGTGGCCGGTAGTCGCCGGTGCTCGATCACCGCGGACGGTGAGGGGTGCTCGAGGAGATCGCGCAGGGAGGCCACGGCGCGCTCGGGTCTCGGCCAGGGTCTCCTCCAAGCGGCTGAGGTGGGCGGCAATCAGCTGGGACCGAGTCGTCGGATCGGGGGCCTGCAGCACCTTTCCGATGTCGTCGAGCGGCATGTCGAGAGCACGGAACCGTCGGATCACCTGAGCGACCGGGATCTGGGCGCTTGTGTATCGGCGATAACCCGTGACCGGATCGACGTCCGCGGGTTCGAGGAGGCCGGCCCGATGGTAGTGGCGCAGGGTCTTGACGCTGAGGAACGTGACCCGGGAGAAGTCGCCGATCGTCAACGAGCCAGGCACGTACCCAGTTTCGACCCTCCCCTAGGGGGAGAGTCAAACGGACAGGGAACGCTTGACTCTCCCCTGGCGGTATCGCCCAACGTGGAGCTGTCGGCCATGGGGGCCGATCAGACAAGGGAGGAAGCCATGCCTGTTGCCACCGAACTCCGAGCTGTGGTGGCCGAGTTCGTCGCGGCCGTTAATGCCTTCGACGTCGACCGGATTGTCGCCACGTTCACCTCCGACGCCTACGTCAACGACGTCAGTCGGGAAATGTGGGGCACCAATGCGATCCGTGCCTTCATCGCCAAGGAGATCGTCGGGGACCAGGTCACGATGGATGTCCGAGAGGTCCTCGACCACTACGGCGACATCATCGTCCGTGCCCGCATCGACGGGACGTACGACAAAACCAACCTGCCCGACGAGCTCGTCCTGACCAGCTACTTCGGGATCTGTGACGACAAGATCACGAGCCTCACGATTATCGCCAATCAGCCGAGTCCGTACTAAGCCATGTTGCCCGCCATGGGGCTTCGCCTTGGACTCCACTTCCTGTACTTTCCCAACCACCCCGCCGGCCACGCGAGGACGAGTCCGAGTCCAAACACCCACAGCTTGAACCGCAAATTGGAAAGGCATGCACCAATGAGCACCCTGGTGAAGGACTCAGTGCAGTCGCCTGCATTCACCGCCCGCCGGCGGCGTCGGCCCACCAATGTGACAGGAACCCAAGCTCAGTTCCATAACGGCTCACCGTGGCTGGCGTTGGGCTGGTCTCGTCGCCAGTAGGTCTTGGATGCGATGGCATCGCGATCGAGACCGTCCGCTATGAGGAGTTCCTCTGCTGTGCGAACGAGGTGGCGTTCACCGAAGACGTACGCTGCGGTGCCGGTTGCGGGGTGCAGGTCGCTCAGCATCTCGGGCATCTCTGCTCGATCCGACCAGACGAGGGAGGTCGCCGGCGCGCCGACCCGGCTCCACGGCTCTGTGCGGGCATCGCGAATGAGCCGATGGCTCTTGGCAGTGAGTTCGGCGACGCGGATGACAGCAGTAAGTCACATCACTGTCATTTACGCGTGCTTCCACTCTGTGTCGCGACTGTGCAATGACCCGCAGATCGCGTGCGCTTGCCCGTGGCGTTGTGACAACCTGTCCGACCATGGGATTCTTCGATTTGTCTCGATTAGAGGGGCCCGGGGCCGACCAGCTGGCTCAGCGCTATCGGCTGGCTGAACCATTCCCGCACACGGTTCTCGAGGACTTCGTACTGGCCCCTGCTGAGGACGTGGTCAAGGCGTTCCCAGATCCGGCGTGGGAGGGGTGGATCGATCGGACGGGGACAGGTCCATATCAGCCCGGCAAGTCGAGTTGCCGCGACATCGCACTGATCCCGCCACTACTCCGCGAGATGATCAACGAGCTATCACAACCGCGATTCCTCGGAGCCTTGTCGACGCTGACGGGAATTCCGAACCTGATTCCCGATCCGTTTCTCCATGGTGGCGGGCTTCAGTTCAGCTTGCCGGGCGGAAAGCTGTCACCACATACCGATTTTCACATTCATCCACATCTCAAGCTCTTTCGGCGAGCGAACCTCCTCGTCTATCTGAACCCGGACTGGAAGCAGAGCGACGGTGGCGAAGTCAGCTTGTTCAACCTCGGCGTCGATCGCCCCGCCGTCTCGGTTGGCCCGAGTTACGGTACCTGTGTGATTTTCTCCACTGATCATCGCTCGGTCCATGGTGTGACACCGATATCCGAAAACGCCGATGTTCGGCGATCGATAGCGCTGTATTACTACACGGTCGAAGGCGCGGAAGTCTTCAGCGGAGACCGCCAGAACTACTGGTATGAGCCCACGCAGGGGACTGGTCGGAGATTGAGCCAGAGAGCGAGGGTTACGGCGATGAGAGGCGCGCTCGAAGCTTCGAAGACGTTTATGCGGATCTCATACCGGCTTGATCCCCAACACCCGATTCGTCTGCGCGGGTCTCACGCGGACTGAGTCACGAAAACCGGCTCAACGATTCTGACTAAGCCGACGCTTTAGCCGTGTTGCCCTCCGAATCGGATGGGGGGCGTTGCGATGCTCGATGTACTGATCATTGCCTCGCCGACACGCGTGGCGTCGGGTTGCTATCGGAGGTCCGAGATTGATGGCCACAGCGACAGGTCGAGTTCGGGCCAATCCTCTGCCAGCAGCTTCATCTCCTCGCCATAGATCTCGAGGGCGGCGTCGTACACCTCCCCGCCGAGGTCGAGCGGTTCGCCACGCGGCACCTCCCCTGGGTTGGTGGAGTTCGTCGGGAACGAAGTCAGGGTCGAGACCAACGAAGCGATACGTGCGCGCGAAGCTCTCGTTCCGGTTCCTTGATGCAGCCCTCCATCTGGAGGACGAGGACCTGCTGACGCGGGAAGTGCTGTAGAACGCGACGTAGTTGCGTCGCATAGCGCCCTCGCTCGATCGCCTCGATCAGGAACCTGGGATGCAGTGGGCCGTAACGGTAGATGTGGTGACGAAGGTTGGAAATCAGCCGGGGCATTGGATCGCGGAGAATGACCAGTAGGCGTGCTTCGGGAGCCGCCTTCCGGAGTCGAGCTGGGACCCAGGGGTCCGTCATATAGCGAGGCGTCCACTCACCGGTGACAATGCCAGGACGTCGGGGGAAGTACTGGTGGTACCGCTTGATGGCGTCTTCGTCGAAGACCTTGTTCCACCCGTACTGAAAGTAGTGCAGCTCCTTGCGAACCGAGGGAACCGCGTCGGGATGGGTGAGCAGCTGATGGCACCACCAGCCTGTACCCGACTTCATCGTGCCTATGCCGATGAATGTGGGAGGCCCCACCTCCCACTCGGGTGGGCATGGCGGTGGCGGTAGCGTCCCGAGTACAAGCTGTTTTTGGTTCTCCGTGGGAGGCCTTTTCCGGGCATCCTG
The DNA here is from genome assembly GCA_963726855.1 of uncultured Acidimicrobiaceae bacterium. Lineage (GTDB taxonomy): Bacteria > Actinomycetota > Acidimicrobiia > Acidimicrobiales > RAAP-2 > Bog-473. The sequence continues at coordinate 73,709 of CAVSEB010000002.1, read as the reverse complement.
CTTGGAATCCTTCTTCGCCACGCGCTCAATTCGCTGTACGAAGGCTCGCATCGATTCCCCCCTCACGGTCGGAAAGATTAGCGGGGAGCCGCCACGCCCCTCGCGGCCACCCTCAGCTGGGACGCGAGGGGAACGCGGACAGACTGAGATCTCCCACGGCACCCGCGCCCAGGACGCATTGGCCCGAATCGTCAGTTGTTCTCCACCTTGTCATCCCAGTAGACGACGACGTGCTTGTGATCGGGCGCCCACTGCATCATGCCCCTCCCCACCAGTTCACAGGACCGCAGCTCGAAGGTGATTGCCCGCCGGGATTGAGAACGGACGGCGGAGGTTGCTCTCACGGGACGAGGAGCATCACGAAGACGGAACCGCAGGTGGTCGCCGAAGTGAAAATCCGCTGGGAGACGGGCACGTTGCCGGTGGCGTCCTTCATCGTGACGGTCCGGGAGTGCAGGTGTTCGCAGCCGGTTCAATTCTCGATCTTCAGACGGTTCTGCGCCGACCTACCAGAATCGAGTGGCCATGGTGAAAATCCAGATCCAGCCCAGAACGACTGCCACCGTGAATCCAACCGTGACACCGACGAGAGTCGAGCCAGATTCCTGGGATCCACCTGCGATGCCAACGAACGCGACGAAGTAGAAGATCCCGACTGTCGCGGACCCGCGAGCCCAGCCCCGCTGGCCAGACCGGAAGAATCGGAGTGCGAACACGAGGTATGCGGCTATGAGCCCCACGAAGGCGATCGAGCCCGAGACCAGGTGCAGGGTCCCATGCCACGTGGGGTGAAGGGCCTTACCCGATGGGGTGCCAGGTGGGAATCCGTCCATCGGGTCGGCGATGAATGCGCCCGCGGCGATGAGTCCGAGCCCATAGAGGGCGAGAAGACGAGGACCCCAGGTTCTGCCCAGCCCATTCTTGAGCGATCGAGCTAGTCCAACGGCGAACGCGACGGTCAGTCCGCCGGAGATAACGAAGTTGGTGATCTGGACCCATCCCAGATTCCCGTTGCTTAGCAAGCTGAGGTCCTGACGAGCAGGGTCGTACCCCTCCAGGATCGCGGAGACTGAATGGGTCGGCGGCCGCGACATGTAGCTCGTCGTCATTCCGCCCTGGCCTGTTATTGGAAACCGAAGACCCGTCTTCGGGCATGTTCCGATCGGTGAACAATGACGCCGTCGTCCGGAGACCAGAGCCCTGTCGAGCGAGCGTGATCGTTCGCTGAGGCGATGGCCTAGGAGCTACGAGGTGCAGCGTGTCTTTGACATCGACCTGGACTTCTTCTTTCACGAGGTTGTGTACTGGCCGGACACTGACGTGCGTCCCGACCGAACATCCAGTGTGGCCAGACGGGGGACACGTTGGCACTTCTCACCGAACGGTGCGGACTGAGCCGAGGCATGCGGGGTTCTTCGTCGAGAACCACGGCAAAATGTTCCCCCGCTGACGTTCTGCCAGCGCTCACAGCTTGTTGGTTTCCCCGTTCCTGGTAACCCACGTCGACGCTTATGCGAACTTCGGTCTCTCGATTGAAATCGCCTTCCCCGTGAGCGAACAGCAAGCCATCCGGCGCCGGCACGAGCCCACCGGCTTGAGTAGCGCTTCTGCATAGGCATGCACCTTCAAATTTGTCCTCGCAAGTACCTGCCCATGCCGTCAGTCGTCAACCACCGGCGGTCACCGGCCGGGCGCTGTAGGAGTGGGCGCCGGCGCCGGCGAGACGACCACCGTCGACGATGAGGTACTCCTCCCGGATGGGCTGGCCGGCGAGGAAGCATTCGAGGATCTCCCGAGTGCCGGCTGCGTACCGAGCCTGGGCCGAAAGGGAGGTCCCTGAGATGTGCGGCGTCATGCCCTCATGGGGCATCGTCCGCCACGGATGATCGGCCGGGGCGGGCTGGGGGTACCAGACGTCACCGGCGTACCCGGCGAGCTGGCCGCTCTCGAGCGCCCGGACCACCGGCGTCGCGGTCGCAGATCTTGCCACGGGCCGTGTTGACCAGGTAGGTACCGCGCTTCATCCGGGAAAACATGGCGTCGTCGAACAGGTGCTCGGTCTCCGGGTGGAGCGGGGCGTTGATGGTCACCACGTCGCAGTGCGGCACCATCGTCGCTGCGTCGGCATGAAAGGTCAGACCGAGCTCCCGTTCGTCGGCTTCGTTGAGGCGGTGACGGTCCGTGTAGTGGAGCTTGACGTCGAACGGCCGGAGTCGTCGCAACACGGCCAGACCCGATGCGGCCCGCAGCCACCGTGCCGACGGCCATGCCCTCGAGGTCGTACGACCGCTCCGCGCAATCAGCGATGTTCCAGCCGCCCTTGACGACCCAGTCGTGCGACGGGAGGTAATTGCGCACCAGGCCGAGAATCATCATCACCACGTGCTCGGCCACGCTGATGCTGTTCGAGTATGTGACCTCAGCCACGGTCACTCCGTGGGCGATGGCTGCGTCCAGGTCGACATGGTCCGATCCGATGCCGGCGGTGATCGCCAGCTTGAGCCGCTCTGCCCGGGCTCATCCGTTCGCTAGTCAGATAGGCCGGCCAGAACGGTTGGGAGATCACGACATCCGCGTCGACCAGCTCTTGGTCGAACACCGAGTCCGGCCCCTCCTTGTCCGAGGTGACGACCAGGGTGTGGCCGGCCGACTTCGAGGAAGTCACGCAGCCCGAGTTCACCCGAAACAGAGCCGAGCAATTCGCCAGGCGTGAAGTCGATCGCCTGCGGGCTGGGCACCGTCTGGCCGCCGGGATAGTGATCGAGGCTCGGGACGCTGTCACGGGGTAGAGGTGGGGTAGCCGGTCACCGGGTCCTCGTAGAGCACACACAGGATCTTTGCCATCGTCGACTCCTTCGCTAGTTCTGCCGCTTGTCGCTCTTCGGCTGGCTTCTGTTACTGCTGTTTGGCTCTGTGGCGGAACTCTCAGGCTGATGCCACGTGTTTGATGCGCGTGTAGTCCTCGAACCCGTACATCGAGAGGTCCTTTCCATACCCCGAGCGTCCGAAACCGCCATGAGGCATCTCGGCTGTCATCGGGGCATGCGTGTTCACGGAGACAGCGCCGAAATCGAGCGCACGGCACAGCCGCACGGCCCGGCCATGATCGCCGGTCCAGACACTGGCGCAGAGGCCCTGGGCGACGCCGTTGGCCAAGGCCAGACCCTCTGCCTCAGACTTGAAGGGCTGCACCGTGATGACCGGCCCGAATGCTTCCTCCTGCACCAGCTCCTCCTCCTGGCGAACGTCGGCCACCACGGTGGGCTGGTGGAAATATCCCGGCCGTTGGAGGCGCCGGCCGCCCGCCGTGACCCGGGCGTCGCGAGGCAGGCGGGATAAAAGGCCTGCAACCTTTTCGAGGTGTGGCCCGCTGATCAGCGGGCCGACGGTCGTTTCGGGATCGAAGGGATCGCCGGTTCTCGTCTGCGTCCGCCCGTGCGGACAGTGCCGCCAGGAGCGGCTCGTAGGCCTCGGACTCGACAAGGACACGGGTGGCGGCAGTGCAGTCCTGGCCTGCATTGAAGAACCCGGCGTCGGCCACAGCCTCGGCGGTCGATGAGACGTCGACGTCGGCAAAGATCAGCACGGGTGCGTTGCCTCCGAGCTCGAGATGGACCCGCGCCAGCCTCTCGGCGGCAGCTATCGCCACCTGGCGGCCGGCCCTCGGACTGCCCGTGAGCGACACCATGGCCACCGCCGGGTGACGGACCAGAGCCTCGCCGGTGCCGGCACCGCCGCAGACCACGTTGAGCACGCCCGGCGGAAAGACATCCGCCAGCAATTCCGCCATCCGGACCGTGGAGGCGGGTGTCAACTCGGAGGGCTTCAGCACGACGGTGTTCCCTGCGGCGATCGCCGGTGCCCACTTCCAGACCGCCATCATCAGCGGGTAGTTCCAGGGAGTGATCTGCCCGCAGACACCCACTGGCTCGCGCCGGACTGCCGACGTCACCCCTGCGATGTACTCGGTCGAAGCCAGGCCGGTGAGCAGCCGGCACGCCCCGGCAAAGAATCTGATCTGGTCGACGATCGGAGGCAGCTCCTCCTCCAGGGTGACGGCGTAGGGCTTGCCGGTATCGGCCACCTCCACCCGGGACAGATCATCGGCGTGCGCCTCCAAGACGTCCGCTGCCGCGAGCAGGGCCCGACTCCGATCTGCCGGGGTGGTCTCTCGCCAATCGGCGAAGGCCTTGAGGGCCGCAGCGCAGGCCAGGTCGACGTCGCGACCGTCCGACTCGGCGGCGTGCGCGTACACCGCGCCGGTCGCCGGGTTCTCGATGGGCCGTCGACTGCCGCCGACGGGCGCAACGGCGCGTCCCTCAATGACGTTGTCGAAGACGACGGTCCCAGTCACGCCGCGGGCCTTGCCATGCCTGGAATCGTTCCATAGACTGAACAGTCAGTCAACAACTGTCGTCCCAGCACAGGGAGTGCGTATGGCAATAGAGACTTCCACGGTCGAGCAGGTCTCGCCCAGGCTGGACCGCATCATTGCCGACGAGGAGCAGGCGTTCGTGGAGCGTCAGCCGAGGTCTCGTGCCCTCAGCGAAGCGGCACGCCGGGTGTTGGCAGGCGGGGTGACTTCGAGCTGGCAGATCACGACGCCCCAAGCCGTTTGGCTCAGCCACGGGTCGGGATCACGGATCTACGACGTCGACGGCAACGAATACGTGGACCTGCACGGTGGGTACGGTGCCGGACTGGCCGGGCACGACCATCCCGCAATCGTCGAGGCGGTGCAGGCCCAGGTGACCCGGGGCACCCATTTCGCGCAGCCCACCGAGACGGCGGTCGAGGTGGCCGAGGAACTGACACGCCGCTTCGGTCTCCCCCTTTGGCGCTTCAACAACTTCGGGCACAGAGGCCACGATGGACGCCGTCCACCTCATGCGGTCGTTCACCGGGCGTGACCTCATCATCAAGGTCGAAGGCTGCTATCACGGTCACCACGACTCGGTCCAGGTCTCGGTGGCCCCGGAGGTCGACGAGATGGGACCCGCCTCGCACCCGACCGGGGTGCCCGCGAGCTCCGGCATCCCCCAAGCGCTCCTCGATCTGACCCTCGTGGTCGGGTTCAACGACCTGAGTGCGGTGCAGCGCCTGCTCGAAGCCCACCCTGGTCGGATCGCCGGGATGATCGTCGAACCGATCATGATGAACGCCGGCATCATCCCGCCTGAGCCCGGCTACCTGGCGGCGCTGAAGGCATTGCTCAATACACACGGAGCTCTGCTCACCTTTGACGAGGTCAAGACCGGTCTGACCGCCGGCCCGAGCGGGGCGATCGGCGTGGTGGGGGTGACGCCTGACATCGTGTGCCTGGCCAAAGCGATCGGGGGTGGCGTGGCCTCAGCCGCCGTCGGGGGTTCAGCGACGGTCATGGAACACGTAGCCGACGGCGGCTACGAGATGGTTGGGACGTTCAATGGCAACCCCCTGGCCATGGCGGCCACCCGGGCCATGTTGGTCGACGTGGCCAACCCGGCGGCCTACAAGGAGCTCGATCGCCTGCGACGGCGGGCCGTGACGGGGCTCGAAGCGGCGATCGCCGCGCACGGGCTCGATGCACACGTGGTCGCCGTCGGTGCGAAGGGGTGCGTGGTGTTCCGGCGCGATCCGGTCGTCGACTACCGGGGATTCGCCTCGCTGGACGACCGCTACAACCACGCCCACTGGCTCATGCAGCACAACGGGGGCGTCTTCCTGCCACCGTGGGGAAAAGCGGAGCAATGGCTGATCTCCACTCAGCACGGTGACGCCGAAATCGACCAGTTCCTCGATAACTTCACTCGCCTTGCCACCTTGATCGCGAGGTGAGCAGGCCGGTTCGCCCGGCGGGAGATCCACCGGACTAGCGCCTTGCCATGGCCGCCGGACGGTGTTTGAATAACTGAACGATCAGTCAGAAATAAGTATCCGATTCGAACAGCGCACGAAGAGGAGGTGGGGATGACGTTCCACCCGCGAGGGATGGACGGCGGACGGGATCCGGCGGCCATCCGGTGTGTCGCGGCGGACCTTTCTTGCCGCTGCCGGCACCGGGCTGGCTGCGACGCTGGCCGCCTATGGATCGAGTGGCGGTGACGCCGGCTCGGCCCTCGCCACCACCCATTCGTTGCCCCTGCCCCGACCGACCCATCCCGTGACGTGGCCGGTGTACTCGTCCAACCCGGCCATCGCCGACGGTAAGGCACCGGAGAAGAACGCCACGCTCAAGATCTACAACTGGGTGGCCTACATCAACCAGAAGAACCTGAATGCGTTCGCCAAGAAGTACAAGTGCAAGGTGGAACTCACCACCTTCAATACGATGAGTGAGGCCATCGCCAAGCTCCGCACCGGCCAGTTCGACTTCGACGTCTTCGTCCCTACCGTCGATGTCCTCGGCCAGCTCGTGGTCGGGAAATTGGCCCGGCCCCTCAACCACTCGTACATCCCGAACATCACGCAGGCGTGGTCCCAGTACCAGAACCCATTCTACGACGAGAAGTGGCAGTACACGGTGCCCTACACGATCTACACCACGGGGATCGCATGGCGGAAGGACAAGGTCGACGAGAACCCCTACGCCATGGCCAACGTGTGGTCGATGCCTTGGAACGCCAAGTACAAGGGCAAGGTGGCCATCCTCGACGACTACCGCGAGAGCCTCGCTCTGGGCATGATGAAGGACGGGCTCTTCGACCCCAACTCTACCGACTCCGCCGTGCTCGACAAGGCCACCAACTCGTTGCTCGAGCTCGACCATTTGGTCAACCTTCACATCGACAACAACGACTACTCGTCCATCCCCACCGGACAGACCTGGATTCACCACGCCTGGTCTGGTGACATGGCCGCCGCCGCGCAATACATGCCCAAAGGCACGCCGGTCGAGGTGGTCGGTTACTGGTTCCCGACCAGCGGACAGGGTCCGGTGGCCAATGACACCATGATGGTGATGAAGAGCGGAAAGAACCCGGTGCTCGCGCACCTCTTCCTCGACTACATGCTCGACCTTCCCAATGTGCTCGAGAACATCAACTTCAACGGGTACATGCAGCCGATCACCGGAGTGACCCCGCAGGTGCTCGTGCAGGAGGGCATCCTGCCGCCGAGCCTCACGTCCACCGTGGTGCTGCAGTCCAACTTCGACACGGGTACCAAGCAGCTGGAGCTCGCACCGGCAGTCGACGCCAAGTATCAGCAGGAATGGTTACGGGTGAGCGGCGGCGTGTGAGCGGCGCCTGTTGATGGCCGGGCCGCGCCCCTCCAGGCGAGGCCGGGCCGAGCGCGCCCCGGCTCGATGGGTGTGGATCGGATTTGCCACGCCGGGCATCGTTTGGCTGGCCCTGCTGTTCCTGGTGCCCTTCTACGTGGTCTTGGCGATCGCCGGTGGCCAGCTCAACGCCATCTTCCAATCTCCCGAGCCGGTATGGAACCCACTGCATTGGACCGCTGCCAACTTCACGGCGGTCTTTCACGATTTGGTGGGGGAAGGGGCCTTTGTCGGACCGATCTTCCTCCGCACCCTGGTGTACGTGGCCATCGCCTCCGTGATCTCGCTCCTGATCGCCTATCCCGCCGCGTACTTCATCAGTCGGTACGCGGGACGACGCAAAGTCCTCTTCTTGGCCCTGCTCATCGCGCCATTCTGGATCAGCTACATGATGCGGATGCTGGCGTGGATCGACCTCCTCCAGACCGACGGCTATGTCAATCGGACCCTCGTTGACCTGCACCTCATCAGCCAGCCGGTCAACTGGCTCGGCGGAATGCCGTCGACCGTCATCCTCGGTCTCGTCTATGGCTACATCCCTTACCTGATCCTTGTCCTCTACGCCGGCCTCGACCGCATCGACCAACGGTTGCTCGAGGCGGGACGGGACCTCGGCCTCAACCGGACCCAGACGTTCCTGCGGATCACGCTCCCGCTGAGCCGGCAAGCAATCCTGACCGGCATGTTGATCACGGTTCTCCCCATGATCGGCGACTACTTCACCAACCAGCTGCTCTCCGGGGCGTCATCGACCGCCATGATCGGCAACGTCATCGACAGCCAGCTCAACACGGCGAGCCAACAAGCTCAGGGTGCGGCCCTCTCCCTCCTCCTCTTGGCCTTCCTCTTGGCGCCGATGCTCTATTACGTCGTCAAGACCCGTCGCGCCTCGGACGAGGCCTTCTGATGTCCCTGACCGGCGAGCTGGCCCCGACCACGATCGACCCCGAAGCGGGCGAGGTCGGAGAGTTCCGGCCCGGTGCCGGCGGGTCGCCACCGGCCTTGCCAGCGTCCAAGCGACCAAGATGGCGGCCACCATGGCGCAACCCCTGGCGCCGGCCGTGGATCCTCGAGGGCTTTACGTGGCTCTACCTGATCTGGTCCATCCTTCCTATCGCCATCGCCGTCCTCTTCTCGTTCAACAACGGGAAATCGCAGAGCGTGTGGCAGGGCTTCTCGTTCCGCTGGTACTGGGGCGACCCCGTGAACTCGGTCTGGCACAACCCCTCCCTGCACAGCTCAGTGATCCAGACCGTGCGGCTGTCCGTCCTGACCACCATCGTGGCGGTGCCGCTCGGCGTGGCCTTCGCCATCGGCATCAACCGCTGGCGATCGCGGACGTCGAGCACGTTCAATTTCGTGATGGTCTTCTCCTACGTGATACCCGAGCTCATCTTCGGGGTGGCCCTGTTCTTCCTCTTCACTCAGCTCTTCACGTTCATCCACCTGGGCACGGCCGCCGAGGTGCTCGGTCTGGTCACGTGGAACTTGAGCTGGCCGGCCATCATCGTCCTGGCCCGGCTCGTGTCGATCGGGAACTCCTACGAGGAGGCAGCGGCCGATCTCGGCGCCTCTCGCCTACAGGCGACCTGGCGGGTACTCATCCCGATGCTGATGCCGGCGATTTTCGCCAGCACCGTGCTGGTCTTCGCCAGTGTCGTGGACGACTTCGTTGTGGTCGACCTGCTGTCGTCGACCGCGAACACCCAGCCCATGTCGGTGATCATCTACTCCACGAGCCATGGCGGTAACGGTGGTCCTGCACTCAACGCGTTGGCCACCATCATGCTGGTGCTGTCATTCGTGGTGGCCACGTTGGGGCTCGTCGCCTATCGCTGGATGACGCGGGGTGAACGGGGCAGCAACGGCCAGGAAGCCATGACCAGCATTGCCGGAATGTGAGCAGATGACGGCCTAGGCTGACGGGTGCGTGGTGGCGCCGACGGCCTGCACGGGAGGCACCTCGGTCAGCGGCAGGGGCGGATCCTCTGGCGCCGCGACCGGGCCCGAGCGCAACACCCGCAAGCCGTCGGCCGGCAGGTGGACCTGCACCGCCGTGCCCTGCTGGAAATCAGGCAGGTCACCCTGGTTCTGCACCAGTGCCTGTACCGGCACACCGTGGGCGAGCCGGACGATGACCTGGGTGCACGAACCAAGGAAGACAAGGCGCTCGACCATTCCCGGCACCCGGTTGAGCCCGGTCGTATCGTAGGGCTCTATCCGCACCCGCTCGGGCCGGATGGCCAGCTTCACGGCACCCACGCAGCCGATCGACCCCCGCTCGGCCGACAGATCGAACTCCCCCAGACGGATCCGGCACGCTCCCGGGGTGCCCGGACCGCGGGCGTCGGCCTCCATCAGGTTCGACACTCCGAGGAAGTCGGCGACATAGGCGTCGGCCGGCTCTTCGTAGACCTCCACCGGCGTGCCGACCTGTGCCACCTTGCCGGCCTCCATCACCGCGAGGCGGTCGGACATGGTCAGGGCCTCCTCCTGGTCGTGGGTGACATAGAGGAAGGTGATGCCGACGGTCTCCTGCAGCGCCTTGAGCTCGACCTGCAGCGTCCGGCGCAGCTTGGCGTCCAGTGCGCCGAGCGGTTCGTCGAGCAACAGCACCGAGGGGTTGAGCACGAGTGCCCGGGCGAGGGCGACCCGCTGTTGCTGCCCCCCCGACAGCTGCCCGGGCCGGCGCTTCTCGTACCCGAGGAGCTGCACCAGTTCCAATGCGGCCGCCACCTTGCGGGCGGTCTCGGCCTTTCCCAGTCGTTGGTACCGAAGCCCGAAGGCTACGTTCTCCGCCACCGACAAGAAGGGAAAGAGCGCGTAGTTCTGGAACACGGTGTTGACGTTTCGCTTGTTGGGCGGCTTGTCGGCGACGTCCACGCCGTCGAGGAAGATGCTGCCGCTGGTGGGCCGCTCGAATCCGGCCACGAGCCGCAGTGTTGTCGTCTTGCCGCAACCCGAAGGTCCGAGGATGGAGAAAAACTCACCTGGGGGGATGTGGAGGTCGATGCCGGCGACGGCGTCGACCTCGTCGAAGCGCTTGGTCAGCGCCACCATCTCGACTTCGCCACCGGCCATCGCGCCTCCGTCGCCCACGTCACTCGCGGCTCGCTGGTCGGCCCGAGTTGCCCGGCGGAGACTGTCCGCCACTCGCGCCGCGGGCCGAAACCAAGGAACAGCCCTTCAGTGTAGGCAACGCCGTACCGCACGACCCGGTCGCGGCCACCCTCATCGCCTGACCCGCTTCCTGGTGGTTGCCGAACCTCCGTCCCTGCCTGACTTCCAGGCGAATCCGAGTGCCTGGGAGGCGTACCGCATGCTGGCGCTGAACGCGAGCTGAGGGTCGACCACCGGGTCCTCGAGGGCGATCTGAATCGCGAGCCCGTCCAACAGCGCCGACAGGGTGATCGCGAATTCGGTCGCATCGACCCGTTCGAATTCACCGGAGTCCTGGCCATCGCGTACGACGCTGGCGATGGTCTGGCGCCAACGGGCGTCGAATTCCTCCCGGACGCGGGCCACCTCTGGGTGCCGTACGGACTGCGCCCAGAGGTCGAGCCACAGGGCCCACGAATCGGGCAGCTCGGTGTCCGCTTCGGCGAGGCAGGTCATGGCCACGATCTCCTCGAGCCGGTCAGCCGCCTTGTCGATGACCGCCATCCGACTGGCCCCGAGCTCGTACCAACGATCCTCGGCGAACCGCATTGCTTCGGTCAGGAGGTTGTCTTTGGTCTTGAAGTAGTAGATGACCAAGGCCGGGCTGGTGCCCACCTGCTCGGCCACGTCCGCGATCCGGGTTTCGGGAAAGCCGCGCTCGGCGATGACCTCGAGGGCCGCCCGTAACATGTCCTCCCGACGCTGGTCGGCCGCGCCGGGCGCCGTGATCGTCTCGTTGTCCGCTGTCATCTTCACCTCTCGGGCGAGGGCGCCCGCACCCCGCCAGATTTGCTTGTGAGTAAGTTAGCAGGGGATTAGACTGAACAATCAGTCAAAGAGCCGTCTGGCCGACCCGCGGGGTTCTCTCCGCACGGAAGGGGATCACATGAGCTCGTCCTATGACGCCGTCGTGGTAGGCGGAGGGCACAACGGGTTGGTCGCCGGGGCCTACCTCGCTCGTTCGGGCGCCCGCACGGTGGTGCTCGAGGGCAGGTACAAGACCGGCGGCGCCGCCACCACCGAGGCTCCATGGCCGGACGCACCAGAACTCAACGTCACTCGGCTGTCGTACGTCATGAGCCTGCTGCCGCCCACCATCATGCGCGACCTCGAGCTGGAGCATTTCGGATACAAGGTGCATCCGATGGGCCCCTACTACCAGGCCTTCCCCGAGGGCGGCTCCATCAAGATCTATGCCGATGACGCCAGGCGGAATTACGAGGAGATCGCGAAGTGGTCGAAGAAGGACGCCGAGGCCATGCCCAAGTGGGACGCATGGATCGCCGGCTTGGCCGAGGTGTTGGGGCCGTTGCTGCTGACCGTGCCGCCCAAGATCGGGTCACGCAAGCCGACCGACCTGTTGGAGACTCTGCGCCTGGCCTGGCGCCAGCGAGGACTCGACGTGCGGACCGTAGCCGACGTGACGCGCCTCATGACCATGAGCATCGCCGATCTACTCGACGACTGGTTTGAGTCGTGGCAGGTCAAGGCGCCCATCGCCGTCAACGGTGTCATCGGCACGTGGGCCGGTCCGGCGGAGGCCGGGACGGCATATGTCATGGCCCACCACTCCATCGGCGACATCGGCGATGGGCATCTCGGGAACTGGGGCTTTCCCGAGGGCGGGATGGGAGCGGTGGCCGACGCCATCGAACGATCCGCCCGAAACTTCGGGGCGGAGATCCGTACCAGTGCACGAGTGTCCCGAACCCTCGTGGCCGGTGGCCGGGTGCGCGGGGTCGTGCTCGAGGGCGGCGAGGAGATCCTGGCCCCGCTGGTCGTGACCACGCTCCATCCCCGGACGGCGTTTCTCGATCACATCGGCGTCACCGAGCTCCCGAGCGACTTCGTGGCCGACATCGAGCGGTGGAAGACGCGGAGTGGCGTGGTCAAAATCAATTTGGCCCTCTCGGAGCTCCCAAACTTCACTGCTGACCCGGGCACCGAGTTGGCCGAGCACCACACGGGATCGGTCGAGATGGCGCCATCCATTGAGTACATGGAACGGGCCTTCCAGGACGCTCGCGAGGGTCGGGCCGCGGCGCGGCCATTCGCCGATGGTGTCATCCCGACCACGTGCGACAAGTCCCTGTGCCCGGACGGGACGCACATCATGTCCTTGTTCACCCAGTGGGTCCCGCAGAATTGGAGCGAGGCACCGCACACCGACGAACTCGAGGCTTATGCCGACCGGATGGTCGACTGCTACAACGACGTCGCTCCCAATTTCAAGGCCTCCATCATTCATCGTGACGTCGTCGGCCCGTACGAGATGGAGCAGGAGTACGGATTGATCGGGGGCAACATATTCCATGGCGAACTGAGCGTCGATCAGCTCTTCCACATGCGCCCTGCCCCGGGATACGCCGACTACCGCACGCCGATCAAGGGCCTCTACTACGGAAGCTCGGCCACCCATGCGGGCGGCGGCGTCTGTGGCATTCCAGGTTGGCAGGCCGCCAAGGCCGCTCTGTCCGACCGCCTGGCCACCGACAGGTTCGGCGGTCGTCTGCGCGGGCGCGTCGCTCGACGGTGAACGGCCCCTCGGGCGGCGCGGGTGTAGGCGATGAGACCGCGGAGGCGGATGCCGTCCGTCGCATGCTCGAGCCTGGACGCATCGCGGTCGTCGGCGCGAGCGCCCGGCCCGGCAGCTTCGGGCACCGCTTGGTCACGGAGGTGTCGAGGAGTCCGGCTGCGATGGAGCTTCACCTGGTCAACCCGCATTACGACGAAGTCGCAGGGCGCCCGTGTGTGGCGTCGCTCGACGACATCGACGGCCCGGTCGACCTCGTCCTCCTCGGTATCCCCGATGCGGCCGTCGAGCAGGAGCTGAGTCGGGCGGCGCGTCGGGGCGACGGCGCGGCAGTGGTCTACGGCAGCCTGTTCGAGACCGGTCCCCCGGCGAGCACCCCGTTACGAAACCGGTTGACCGACCTCGCCCGGTCGGCCGGCATGGCGCTCTGCGGCGGTGGATGCATGGGTTTCGTCAACGTGACTGCGGGGGTCCGGGCCATTGGTTACATCGAACGCAATCCCCTGCCGTCCGGCCCAGTGGCCTTCATCAGCCACTCGGGTTCGGTGTTCTCGGCCGTGCTGCGCACACGCCGCCACCTCGGGTTCACCCTGGTCGTCTCCTCTGGGCAGGAACTCGTGACCACCGCGGCCGACTACCTCGACTACGTGCTCGGGAACGAAGAGACGCGGGTGGTCGGACTGTTGCTCGAGACATTGCGCACTCCCGAACGGATGCGCCGCGCGCTCGCCCGTGCCGCCGACCTCGGGGTGGCGGTGGTCGCGCTCACGGTCGGGGCCTCGAGAACCGGCCGGGCCATGGTGCACGCCCACTCGGGGGCGTTGGCCGGTGCCGATGGCACCTGGGAGGCGCTCTTCGAGGCGTACGGGGTCATACGAGTAGGCGACCTGGACGAGATGGCCGACACGCTCGAGCTGTTCGCCGGCCGTCGTGCGGCGCCGAGCGGGTCAGGGATCGCCACGGTGCACGACTCCGGCGCAGAGCGAGCGCTGGTCGCCGACGTGGCCGAGGCAGTGGGCGTCCCGTTCGCGCCCATCGGCGAGGTGACTCGGCAGCGGCTGGCTGCGCTCATCGATCCGGGCCTCGCCCCCTGCAACCCGCTCGACGTCTGGGGCGGGGGGTCGGACACGAAGGAGCTGTTCGAGGGGTGCCTGCGAGCCATTGCGGAGGACCAAGCCGTCTCTGCCGTGGCTCTCGCCGTCGACTTCGTCGAGGAGTACGACGGCGACGAGTCGTATCCCGACGCAGTGACGGCTGCTGCCGCGGCCACCGATACGCCGGTAGTGGTTCTCTCCAACCTGGGCAGCGCCATCGATTCGGCCGCGGCGGCCCGCGTGCGTGCCGCCGGGGTGCCGGTGCTCGAGGGCACCCGCAGCGGGCTGCTGGCGCTGCGGCACCTGCTCGACCATGCCCGCCCGCGGCCCGCTGTCCGCGCCCCCGAGGAGATCGATGCCGACCGGCAGGAGCGGTGGCGGTCACGCCTGGCCGCCGGACCCCTACGTGGCGCCGAGGCCTTCGAACTTCTGCGTCAGTACGGCGTGTCGGCCATCGACAGCCGTTCGGTGGATTCGCCGCGGGAGGCGGTGGCCGCCGCCGAGGCCCTCGGCTACCCGGTGGTCCTCAAGACGGACAATCCGGCGATCGCCCACAAGTCGGATGTGGGCGGGGTCGTCCTCGGGGTCGTCGGTCCGGACCGGGTGGCCGCCATCTATGACGACCTGGCCGGGCGGTTCGGGCCGGCCGTCCTGGTGGCCGCCACCGCCCCCCCCGGGGTCGAACTGGCGCTGGGGCTGGTGGCCGATCCGCTCCTCGGGCCACTGGTGGTCCTCGGTGCCGGCGGCGTGCTGGTCGAGATGCTGGCCGACCGGGTGGTCCGCCTGCCCCCACTCGACGAGACTGACGCCCTGGCCGCCCTGGCCATGTTGCAGATGGCCCCGGTCCTCGACGGGGCCCGAGGGTCAGAACGGGTGGGCCGGGCGGACATCGCTCGAGCCGTGGTCGGGTTGTCCCAGCTGGCCCTCGAACTGGGCGACCGGCTGGCGGCGCTCGACGTCAATCCGCTGCGCTGCGACGCTCGGGGCTGCGTGGCCGTCGATGTCCTGGTGGAGCTCGGAACGGCGCCGTCGGGGTAGCCCCGGAGCCGGGCCTCGATCAGAAGATGACGTAGAGCTTGCGCAAGGTCTCTTCGATGTCCCAGGTCCCGCTCCAACTCCTGGGGAAGACAGCCGTATCACCTGGCACCAGTTCGAGCGGTGTGCCCCCGTCGGGCGTGACCGTCATGCGGCCGGCGACCACATGGATGAACTCGTGGGTCTGGAGGCGCCACCGCGACGGCCCGGGGGTGCATTCCCAGATCCCGACCTCCTGCGAGCCGTCGCTCCACAGAGTGTGGCTGGACGTCGTCATCTCCGGACCGGTGGCTTCGTCGAGCGCGCCCGTGTCCTCGAGCTCGGCCTGGTTCGCATGGCGCACGAACGGTGTGAGCATGTTGAGCTGGTTCATTCTTCGAGGGTCCTTTCGGGGAACGGCAGGGCGATCGGATCGGGGGCGAGGCGGCTGTGGCCGAACTCGTCGAATCGGTCGAGGCCGAGGGCCCCGGCGTCGACCACGTCGGTGGAGCCTTTGAGGATGAGGTCGGCCGCGGCACGGGAGACACCCGGGCCCCACATCATCCCGTGCCCTCCCGCTGAGGCAACCACCGTGCCGGCCACCGGGCCGTCCGGACCGAGGACCGGCCCGATGATGGGGAAGTGATCCGGTGTGTAGTCGATGGTTGCGGCCCAGACCCGGCGCAGGCCGAGGGCAGAGGTCACCGGTACGAGTTCGGACAATCGCTGCTTCATCCGCTCCAAGTAGGGCCAGTCCACCTCTCTGGCCTCGCCCGGTGGTTCATCGGGGTTGCTCATGCCGAACAGGAGTCCGCCCTCCTCTGGTCGCCAGTACAAGCCGGCTTGCACGTCGAAGACCATGGGCACCCGGGCCGGGTCGAGGTCAGGGTGGGGTTCGGTCACGGCCACCTGGTGCCTGACGCCACCAGCCGGGATGCGGGCACCGGCCAGGGCGCCGACCGCGGCGAGCTCCGGGCCGCCCGTCAACACGACCGAACTGGTGGCCACACGGCCCCGGCTCGTCTGCGACCCCGACGACGCGGTTGCCCGAAACCACAAGTCCGTCGAAGCTGGTCTGCTCGAAGACCTCCACCCCGGTCCTGGTCAGGGCGACGGTGTAGGCGAGCACGTTGCGTGGAGGGTTGATGTAGCCGTCGTCGTCGAGGTAGGTGCCACCGAGGGTCGACCCCAGTGCCAGTGTGGGGTTGAGGGTCTCGGCCTCGTCGGCGTCAACCCAGCGCACCGCTTGCCCCAGCGACCGCTGCATCGCCATGCGTCGCTGGGCCGCGGCTCGATCGGCCATGGTGAAACAGGGAAGGTAGTAGCCCTGGGTGACGAAACCGGAGTCGATTTCGGTCCACTCGTGCTGCGTGCGATAGAAGTGCCGCGACCACTCGGCCAGGCGAACCGCCGTCGGGGTGCCGCCCTGGCTGCGCACGATGCCCGCAGCCCGGCTGCTCGCACCCTGGCCGAGCGTCGCCCTCTCCACCAACACCACCCGACCCAGGCCGCTCCGACGCAGGAAGGTGGCACACCAGGCGCCCACAGTCCCGCCCCCGACGACGACCACGTCGGCACTGGTGCCGCCCAGGGTGTCTCGGCTGTCCACGGAGGTGACGCTGGCATAAACTGAACCTTCAGTCAAGGCCGAGGAGGGCTCCGCTCATGTACAACCTCACGCCGGAGGATCTGGAGATTCAGGAGCGGGCGCGATCGTTCGTCGGCGAGCTGATCCCCTACGAGGAGGAGGCGGAGGCCAACCGGGGTCGCCTGCCCACAGAGGTCGACCGGCGGTTCCGGGCGCGGGCCCTCGAGCTCGGGCTGCACGCCACCAACATGCCCAGGGAACTCGGCGGCGGCGGCTACTCCTCCCTCCAGCAGGTGCTCGTGCAGGAGCAAGGGGGCCGGGCCACCAACGCCCTTGGCTGGGTGCTGGGCACCCCGCCGTCGTGGTTCCCGCCGGTGGCTACGCCCGCGCAGATTGAGCAGTACGTGCTCCCGGGCATCCGGGCCGAGAAGGAGGAGTGCTACGCCATCACCGAGGAGGGGGCGGGCTCCGATGTCGACGCCATCACGGCGACGGCTCGGCGTGCGCGCGATCACTACGTGCTCGACGGCGTGAAGTGGCACGTGACGTCGTACAACCATGCCCAGTACGCCTTCTTCCAGGCCAAGTTGGTCGGGGGGAACCACGCGGGCGAACACGCTCTGTTCATCGTGGACCTCCCGAACGAAGGCGTGCGGGTGGTGCGCACCCCCGAGTACTCCCACACCATCGGCCACGAGCATCCGATCGTGGCGTTCGAGTCCGTCCGGATCCCACCCTCTCAGATGGTGGGCAGGGAGGGAGATGGCATGGGCTTCGCCTACGAGTGGTTCCGTTTCGAACGCCTCATGGTGGCGTCTCGCTGCCTGGGAGGGGCCGCCCGCCTCGTTGACGAGACCACCGCGTTCGCCAAGCAGCGGATCGTGAACGGCAAGCCCATCACGGACTTCGGTGCCGTGCAGATCATGCTGGCCGACAGCCTGACCGAGCTGTTCGCGGCACGGGCGCTGGTCTACGAGACGGCACGGAACATCGACGCCGGACTCGATCTGAAAATACAGCACACCCAGTGCTCGATGGCCAAGCTCTATGCGTCGGAGATGGCCAACCGGGTGGCCGACCGCTGCGTGCAAATCTTCGGAGGCCGCGGGTACATGCGCGAGAACGTGGCCGAGCGGTTCTTCCGGGAACTGCGCGTGGAGCGGATCTGGGAAGGCACGAGCGAGGTGCAGCGGTCGATCATCGCCGACCAGATGGTCAAGCGGGGGCCGCTCACCTTCGTGTGACAGGACCGCGCACGGTTCAGCCGGCCGGTACGGCCGACCCGGCGTTGCGAACCGGCAAGCCGAGGTAGCCGCGGGCGACCATGGTCACGAACTGGTACACCGCGTCCTCCTCGCCTGCCATGGGGCCCGGCCTGGCATGGGGCGAGGCGAGCCCTCGCTGGACCGAGGCGCACGCGTCCCAGTCCTGCTGGTTGGTGATGTCCCAGAAGTTCACGGCGTACGACGGGTCGAACCCGAGCTGCTCAATGGCCTCGGGTGGGAAGGACCAGGTGCATTCGATCCGAGTGGCAGCCGCGGCCAGCGGGGTCAGTCGATGGGTCATCACGTAGTCGGGGTGCAGGCTGATGAGGACGTTCGGGAAGACATAGACGTAAATGACGGTGCGCAAGCCTTCGGCGTCCAGGCCGCGCAGCGTCACCCCGCCGCTCCTTCCGTCGAGCGACATGGTGTCCATCTCGGGCCGCAGGTCCATCGTCCCCCCGACCCAGCGGCCCTCAGAGTGATAGTTCTCACCGCTCTTGGGCGGGCTGACCTCGCACAGTTCCGGGTGGATCATCGGGCAGTGGTAGCACTCCTGGTAATTCTCAGTCAGGATCTTCCAGTTGGCGGCCACCACGTAGTCGTGCCGACCGGCCACCCGCAGCCGCTCCGGTTCGTAGGGTGCGACCACGCCTTCGAGGGTATGGAGCGAGTCTTCGAGCCGGGGTGCCGACCCCGACCCGTCAACGAAGACCAGGCCGTGCCACTCGGAACACGGCAATTGGCTCAGCCCGTGCTCGGACGGCTCGAATCCCGCGAGATCCTTGAATCCCGGAGCCGTCCAAACGTCGCCTTCGAGCGTGTACGACCACGAGTGGTAGGGGCAGATGACCCGGCCGTGCCGTGCCGATCCGCCGCACGGCAGCAGCTCATGCCCACGATGGCTGCACACGTTGGCGAACGCCCGCAGGACTCCGTCCTGGCCCCTGGTCAAGAGCACACCCGCACTCCCCAGGGATTCGGCGCGTTGGTCCCCGGGTTCGGCCACGTCCTCGCTCCGCCCGACGCAGGCCCAATCCCGGTCGAAGAAGTTTTGCTGTTCCCACTCGAAGACGGCGACGTCGGTGTATGCGGCCCGCGGCAGCATCGTGCTCTGCCCGAAGGGCAGGAGCGATCGCTCGAGCTCGACCCGATCGAGCGGTGCCGGCTCGGGAGTCGTTTGAATGACCATACAGTCAATCCTATGATTCAGAGCGTTCCGCGTCCAGCGTCGGCCGCGGAGCCTCCGCACCAGACATCCGAGGAGAGGCCAATGGCAGCTGACTTGCGAGGCGACGGCCCGTGACAGGCTCGGGCCCGCCGGCGACGGGCGAACCAGGCCCGGCGTCACGCTCGAGCAAGGACCTGCCCGAACGGGCGCAGGTGGTAATCGTGGGCGGAGGCGTCATTGGCGCGAGTGTCGCTTACCACCTCACCACGCTCGGTTGGCGCGACGTCGTAGTCGTCGAACGCGATGCCCTGACCTCGGGGACCACCTGGCACGCCGCCGGCCTGATCACTTCGGCGGGCATGGTCGACGAGACCGCACTGTTCATGAGCCGTTACTCGCGTGACCTGTACGAGCGACTCGAGGCGGAGACAGGTCTGTCGACGGGGTTCCGCGCCGTCGGCCACATCTCCATCGCCACCAACGGGGATCGGATGGAGGCGCTTCGACGTGAGGCGATGTTCGTCCACGGATTCGGCGTCGACGATCACGAGCTCTCGGCGGCGGAGATCTCCGGGTACTGGCCCATGCTCAAGACCGAGGACGTTGTGGGCGGGTTCTATGTGCCCGACGAGGGACGGGCCGACCCCGTCGGGGTCGCCATGTCGCTGGCGAGGGGCGCCCGCGCCGGCGGCGCCCGCATCATCGAAGGAGTCCCGGCCATCGGCGTGACCGCGGCGCGCGGTCGGGTCACCGGTGTCGTCACGGAGAGGGGCACGATCGAGGCCGACGTGGTGGTCAACTGCTGCGGCATGTGGGCGCGCCAGTTCGGCGCTCTGGCGGGGGTCGACGTGCCCCTGCAGGCGGCCGAGCACTATTACCTGATCACGGAGCCCATGGCGGATGTGCACCGCGATCTTCCGGTCGTGGAGGACCCGGACGGCTACGGCTACTTCCGACCGGAGGGCGAGGGCCTGCTGGTCGGGATCTTCGAACCGGTGGCCGCGCCGTGGTCGCTCGACGGGGTGCCAGAAGACGCCTCGTTTCTCGAGCTGTCGCCGGACTACGACCGCCTGGCCCCGTTCCTCGAGAAGACGATGGCCCGGATCCCGGCGCTCGCCGACACCGGCATCCGCAAGTTCTTCTGCGGGCCTGAGTCCTTCACCTCCGACGTCCATCCGTTGCTCGGCCCGGCCCCCGAGCTCGACAACTACTACGTGGCCGCCGGCCTCAACTCGCTGGGGATTCTCTTGGGCGGGGGCGTCGGAACGGTCGTGGCCCACTGGATCGTCGACGGCGAACCGCCGGTCGACGTCACTGGGTACAGCGTCGACCGCACGGCGCCGCACGAGTCCACCCGCGCCTTCCGCCGGGAGCGCACCACCGAGCAGCTCGGGGTTCTCTTCGGTGACGCGGTCTACCCTTCATGGCGGCCACAAACGGCCCGGAACATGCGCCGGACCGCATTGCATGACCGCTTCGTGGCTGCCGGGGCCCACTTCAATACCTCGACGGGATGGGAATTCGTCGAGTGGTTCGAGGGCGACGATTTCCCCCTACCGTCGGCGCCCGGGTTCCGCCGCCAGCCGAGCTTTGCTCGCGTCGCCGAAGAGCACCACACCGTCCGCCAGGGTGTCGGCATCATGGACATGACATTGATGGCCAAGTTCGTGGTGCAGGGTCGTGACGCCGCAGCTGTGCTCTCCCGCCTCTCGGCCAACAACGTGGACCGCGAGGTCGGGCGCGTCGTCTACACGCAATGGCTCTATCCGAGCGGAGGCATTGCCGCCGATCTCACAGTGACGCGAATGGCCGAAAACCGCTTCTTGGTCGTCGCGTCGGACCTCATTCAGCGCCGGGTGGAAGCGATGATCCGGAGAGCGACGACGCCGGATGAGCACTGCACGGTCACCGATCTCACGTCGGGCACCCTGCTCCTGTCCGTGCAAGGGCCGCGCTCGCGCCAGCTCCTGTCGAGGCTCACTTCGGCAGATCTCGGCAATGGGGCGTTCCCCTATCTGTCGGCCCGCACCATCGACGTGGCCTGTGCCCGCGTGCTCGCGTTGCGGGTCACCTACCTCGGAGAGCTGGGCTATGAGCTGCACGTGCCCACGGAGTACGGGCTCGGCGTCTACGACGCACTCATCGGCGCGGGGGCCGACCTCGGCGCCCGTCCGGTCGGGCTGTCGGCCATGGCTGGCCTGCGTCTCGAAAAGGGCTACCGCGATCTGGGCGTCGATATCGACAACACCGACAACCCGCTCACCGCCGGGCTCGGCTTCGCCGTCGCCTTCGACAAGCCCGGCGGTTTCGTCGGTCGCGAGGCGCTGCTCAAGACGCGCGACGCTGCACCCGTGGGCTCGCTCATGGTGAGCCTGCTGGTCGACGATCCCACGGTCGACCTGTTCGGCAACGAGCCGCTCCTGTGCGACGGACGGTGGGTCGGGTACGTGCGGGCGGCGGCCTTCGGCCACACGCTGGGTGGGCCGGTGGGCCTGGCCATGGTGGAGCATCCCGACGGAGTGACTCCCGAATGGCTGGCCGCTGCGGCGTTCGAGGTCCGGACGCCGCAGGGGAATCGACCGGTCACCCTTTCGACCGCACCGCTTTACGACCCCGCCCGCGAGAGGATCCTGGCCCGGGACGCGCCGTGACGAACACCCAGAAGCCGCGGCGGCCTCAGGAAGCGCAGCGGCGCTACGTCTTGACGATGACCTGCCCTGACACCACGGGAATCGTGGCCGCAGTCACCGGGTTCATTGCCTGCCACGGCGGGTGGGTGCTGGAGGCAGCGCAGCACGGGGACCTCACCAGCGGCCGCTTCTTCCAGCGCATCGTGATCCTGGCCGAAAGCTTGCCCTTCGGTCCCGAGGAGTTCAAAGTGCGCTTCACCGAGGTCGCCCGGAAGTTCGAACTCGACTGGCAGCTCCACGACACCGAGGCGCCGCGCAGGGTGGTCGTGCTCGTCAGTAAAGAGGACCATTGTCTGGCCGACCTCCTGCACCGGTGGCGCAGCGGTGACCTGGAGTGCGATATCCCGCTCGTGATCTCCAACCATCCCCAACTCCGGACCCTCGTCGAGGGGTACGGCATCGAGTTCCGGCATGTTCCCTTCGTCGGCGGCCGGAAGGCCGACGCCTTTCCCGAAGTGGCTGCGCTGTTCGACGCCGTCCGAGGCGACGTCATGGTGTTAGCCCGGTTCATGCAGATCCTGCCGTCCGACATCTGCCAGCGCTACGCAGGGCGCATCATCAACATCCACCACAGCTTCCTCCCGTCCTTCGCCGGGGCACGGCCCTACCACCAGGCCTTCGAGCGCGGCGTGAAGCTGATCGGCGCCACCTGCCACTACGTGACGGCCGACCTCGACGCCGGACCCATCATTGAGCAGGACACACTGCGAATCGACCATGCCGACAGCGTCGAGGAGCTCCTCCGCCTGGGTCGCGACATCGAACGTTCGGTGCTGGCCCGGGGCCTGCGCTGGCACCTCGAGGACCGCGTCCTGGCCAACGGCAACCGGACCGTGGTGTTCGGCTGATGGCCTCCTGCCGCGCCGGCGCCCGCCGGCCCGTCCTCCGCCAGATCGGTCCCCATCGCAGTCGGTGGCGAGCCGGACCCGGCCGAGCCGGCCAGATCGAACCACCAACACCAGACAGGCCATGGGTCATCCCGCGGCCTCCAAGCCCAGAGGACCACATATGGAAATCGAGTCGATTCGTAGCCCCTTCTACGAGCCCGCCGCCGCAATGGGAGCCACCTTTATGGAGGAGGGTGGGTGGTACTGGACCGACGGATTCGGCGATGCCGAGGGTGAGTACGAGGCCGTGCGCAACGACCTCGGCGTGTGGGACGTTTCGCCGCTCAACAAGTGGGAGTTCCGCGGCCCAGACGCACTCCCCGCGGCCCAGCGTGTGCACTCCAACAACATCCTCGGTCTTGCGGTCGGGCAAGTTCGCTACGGGGCGCTCTGCGACGACGACGGGCTGATGGTCGACGACGGCACGGTGTATCGGCTCGAGGACCGTGTCTGGGTGATGACCAACAGCTCGGAGCACGCGGAGCATTTCGCCGGGGCCACGGCGGGGCTCGACGTGGCGATCGAGGCCATCACCCGCAACATGCCGCACCTCGGGCTCCAGGGCCCGCGGGCGCGCCAAGCGCTGGCGCCGCTGTGTCCGGCGGACGTGACCTCGCTCGGCTACTTCCGCTTCCATCCCGAGCCGACAACGGTCGGCGGCGTGCCCTGCGTCATCTCGCGCACCGGGTTCGGCGGAGAGCTCGGGTTCGAGCTGTTCTGCCGTCCCGAGGACGCCACGGACCTCTGGGAGGTCGTCGTGTCGCAGTTGAAGGCGCGTCCGTACGGCGTGGGCATCGTCGAGACCCTGCGCGTCGAGGCCGGTCTGATCGTGCTCGACTACGACTACGCGGCGCACGAGTGCACGCCCTACGACCTGTCGCTCGACCGCATGGTGGCGCTGGACGTCGAGGCGTTCGTCGGGCGGGACGCCCTGGCCAAGGTCGCCCTCCAGCCGCCGCGACGGTTCAAGACGCTCCGTCTCGAAGGGGGAGAGCTCCCCGAATACGGGGCAGAGGTACGCCGACACGGCGCGGTGGTCGGCACCCTCACGAGCCCGGCGAACAGTCCGCGCTTCGGACCGCTCGGGTTGGCCATCCTCGACACGGCCGTCGCGGAGGACGGGGTTGTGGTGGAGGTGGTCGTGGGCACCGGCACCGTCCCGGCGACCGTGGCCCCACTTGCCATCTACGACCCCGAGAAGCGTCGTCCGCGCGCGTAGTCAGGGCAGCGTTTAGGTGGTCTCCTGCGGCTGCATCTCCTGGCGCAGTGGCCCAGTTGGTGGCGGGGGGAGGATTTGAAGCTCCGAACTTCGGGATACTGCTATGAGCCGAATCTGACATGTCCGGCGAGACCATCCCCGTATCGCTCGGTTGAGCTCGAGTCGGCCAGTCTGCAGTGCCCAGGTAGGCGGTACGCCAGCGCTACCCAGTGGAGCAGTAGCAGTGCTCAAACCCGTTCGCATACCTCAGTCACCGTCTCCTCCATCTTGGTGTCCAGTCGCTCTCCGATGGCGGCCACCACGCGATCGTCAAAGGAGTTGAAGAGACTGGATGGAAGCATGTACGAGACGTGCACACCACTTTGGTCGGCATAGATAGCCACTTGGAACGGGGCAAATAGGGAGGCCTCGCGCGCGTTGGCGATGACTTGAGTTGCAATCAGTGGGTTACCGACGAGGTACTGCGTCACTTGGAGTGCGGTACCTGCCAGACTCATGAGCGACCCTTGATCGAGCCGCGAAAGGGCCAGAAAGCCTGATGGTCCAAGTGCCGGTGTGATCGCGGCCTCCACTTCTGACCACGCTGCCTGCGAGATAATAAGTTTGATGGCAACGCTCTGATCGAGAAGGGGGAACCGCTCGTCGAAGCGATTCCTGGACGATTCGAAGTCTGAGCTGCTGTCGAACGTCACTACCGTAAGATCAATCCGCTTGCGGGTTCTCGTAGTCATCTTGCATCCTTTGCCGTCGGGTACCGATTAAGAAGAGTCGCTCCTTCGATCGACCCCGACAGATGCGTAGAGGACTTCACGATCGGACTTGGGCGAGGGCTTGTACGGCGCAGAGTCGACCGTTGGACAGACCGCGAACGAGGTTGTTCGCCTTTTCAACGAAGTTGTCGACGAAGATGTGCAATCCGAGCGGACCGGGAGGAGGCCGCAAGAACATTTCCATGAGCGTGGCTGCGTCCTCGGTCATGTCGGCCCAGTGGGTGATCGTGAAACCCACAGATTCGATCGTGGCCCGCAATTGGTCACCGGAGTCCAGATGGCTGAGCGCTGGCCGATCAGCCCATGGCAGGGGGAAGTCGAGCTCGCGGGGCTCGCCGGGCGCGCCAGCGGTGATGTCCCAGATGGCGAGCCGCCCTCGTGGTCGCAGTACTCGACGGGCCTCGTCGTATAGGCGAGTCTTGTCGGCCACGTTCATCTGCACGTGTTGGCTCATGACGACGGTGAAATTGGCTGATGGGAACGGAAGGTCGGTCACATCTCCCTGATGCACTGAGATATAGCCGTCCAAACCGACCATCTCGTTGAGCCAACGGGATGTGCTGCAGTACTCCTCGGTGAGATCGACCGTCGTGACCCGACAGCCGAACCGGTCGGCGAGATAGCGGGCCGTGCCGCCAACGCCACTGCCGGCGTCGAGCACCTCGTCGCCATGCTCGATCGCAGCAAGTTCGGCGAGCTGGCCGGTCGCAATTCGACCCATCGTGTGAAAATCCTCGAGCGGTGCGAGATCCCCGCGCCGTAGGTCGCTGAGGTCCAGGCCAGCGGTCAGAAGGGCCTCCGCAATGCGCTCCCTGGAGAGGCCGGTTGCGTACTGTTGGGCGACGGTCATCGCTGGCTTGCGGTGTTCGCGATGTGGGCCAGGAGATCAGCTACAAGCTGGGGTTGATCGTGCTGCGGCCAGTGCGAAGCGTCTGGCACGACGTGAAGAGACGGTCCGGTGAACAACCCGGCGATCTCGCGTGCCAGGGACGGGTTCAGGTAGCGATCCGCTTCACCAAAGATGACGGAGACAGGGACCTCCAAGTCACCGAGTGCGCCGCTGTCGACAAGTTTGTCTTGCTCGTCGAGAGAATCAAACAGAGTTGCTGTCCAGGCGCGAATGGCTGCGAGGGCGTCGAACTGATCGGCGCTACCGAAGAACTGCGGCAGGATTGACTTCACGGCGACGCCTTGTGGGTCGAGGGCACTCATACCCCAATGATCGGCGGTGAACTGCAGCAGCCAGAGACGCTGCAAGTCGTCGTTGATCATCGCGTCGGCCAGTGGGGTCAGGGTTGGGTCGGCGAGGAGTCGGATCATCTCGGGAAGCAGCAGGGAAGGCAGGTGCCCGAACATCGTGTTGAGGAGCACAAGATGAGCGACCCGCTGGGGGTGCGCGACGGCGAACGCGACGGCGTCGGGTCCAGAGGCATCGTGGCCGACGAGTACGGCTCGATCGATGCCAAGTTTATCGAGCAAGGCTTCCACCTCCGCGACATGCTCTTTCAAAGAGAATCCCCCGAGTTCGGTGCGCTCAGATCGGCCGTATCCGTGCCAATCGAAGGCGATCACCCGTCTCGGGCTTAGCAAGGGGAGAACCTTCTCGTAGATGTTGTGATCGTCTGGGAAGCCGTGCATGAGGACGATCGGCGGATCGTCACCGGTCACCTCACGAACGAAGACAATGCCGTTCGGCGTCTCGACCAGGCGATCACGAGGGGTTAACGCGGGTTCAGTCACGGGAGCATGTCCTTTCATCCTTTGGGCGAAGTCTTCGCGCGGCGAAGACGGATTTCTTCAGCAGGCGGATCGCCCCAGTCGTCTCGACGCAACCGCTCGATCACGGCGAACTCACCGAGAATGCTCACGCCTTGGCTTACGGCGACGTCCTTGTCGAGCGCGCCGGACATCAGCCCGACAATGAGCTCAGGCGCGCCCGTGACAACGACATCGGGCGACGGTGCGGAACCAGTGCATACATCCACGCTGCCCTCAGCTGACGACAGGGTCAGCACCTCATCTGCCGTCCGTATTTCGATCTGGACGTCGGGCCGTTCTGGGTCCACTCCACCGAACATCAACTCCAGCGGAAGCTCGAGCCACCGGGTTCGAAACGTATCGGTGCCCTGTCCTGAGAGCATCAACGGCGCGCCCCAGCGGACCAGCTCGTGCACGGCCGCTCCCAGCCGTCGACCCCGATCAGTGAGCTCGTAGCGACCATCTCCATCACGACCAATGACCCCTGCGCTCTCGAGCTGTCGCAACCGCTCGGCGAGCAGGTTGGTGGCGATGCCTGTCAGGCCGTCTTGGAGCTCGCTGTAGCGACAGGGACGAACCAGCAACTCGCGCACGATGAGGAGCGTCCAACGGTCTCCGACCACGTCAAGGGCTTTGGCGAGGGCGCAGTACTGGTCGTAGGAACGCATCCCCGCATCGTACCCTTGAAATAATCTAGTTACAAGCCTTTACTTTCTAGTGTATCCACTTTATAAAATAAAGCGACCACCGTCGAACGAGACCCCACCGGAGGAGAAGGCGGATGCATCCAGATGTGTTGCGATCTTTGGCCGCTCAGCGAGCCCGCGATCTGCGGGAAGAGGCGGCAAACCGAAGGCGCTCTACAGCGGCAGCGCCTTTGAAGACCCAGGCGGCCTCAACCACGGGTCGGCGGCGGATCCTTGCCGCCTCCCGAGCAGGCACGGCTCATCTTCGGCAACCGTGTGTCCGCCCGAAGGTTGTTCGACGTGGCATCGGGACACGCCTCACCATGCGCCGGGGTCTCGACGAACTACGAGAGCGTCGGGTCTTCTGATGGACGCACAGCACGATCGCAAGCGCGGCGTGACCTTCCGGGTCACGCAGAGGATGGCTGCAACCAGTTCACGGCGCCCTCGCCGCACTCTCGCCATCTGGGGTCTCTTGGTCCTGGTGGCTCTGGTGTTCGCCGGAACGTCGCTCAAGGGTCTGACAACAACTGCCCAAGTGGTGGGCACCACACAGTCCAGCCAGGCCGAAGCCCTCTACAACCAGGTCGTCCGGTCCGCCAGCCAGAAGCCGACTGATGTCATCGTGGTCAGCTCCAAGAGTGCGACCGCCGGTGATCAGGACTTCAAGGCATTCGTGGGCAGGCTCGAGGCAAAGGTAGGAACCAGCCCGGGCATCACCAATGTGGTGGCCAATCTCGACACGGACAGCCCGCTGGTGTCACCCAACGGACACGCCACTCTGATCTCACTGAAATCGGCGACTGACGCTGACATCAAGCCCGTGGTGAGCGCGGTGCAGTCGGCAAACGGCAGCGGCGGGTTCTCGGTGGCCGTCACCGGCGTCCACACGGTGGGCAACGACTTCAGCATCTTGTCGACGAGCGATCTCCGAAACGGGGAGCTGGACTTCGGCGTGCCGATCTCGATCGTTGTCCTCTTGCTCGTGTTCGGAGCAGTCGTTGCCGGGCTGATGCCGATGCTCGTGGCACTGCCATCGATCATCGTCGGGTTCGGGATTGCGACGCTCGTCGGTCAGGAGTTCCACCTATCGGTCTTCATCATCAACATGATGACCGGCATGGGCCTGGCGCTCGGGACCGACTACTCCTTGCTCATCGTGTCCCGTTTCCGGGAGGAAAGGGCCGGCGGACTCGACAAGGAAGCAGCCATTGAGCGGACGGCAGCCACCGCCAGTCGAGCCGTGCTGTTCAGCGGCAGCACGTTCGTGATCGCCCTCTTGGGCATGTTCTTGGTGCCCATGAACATCCTGCGCAGCATGGCCGCCGGAGCGGTGATCGTCGGGGTCGTCTCCGTCGCCGCCGCCCTCACCCTCCTTCCGGCGATGCTGCACCTACTCGGCGATCGTGTGAACTCCCTGCGCCTGCCCATTGTCGGGCATCGGCTCGGGGGCACGGATACCGGCGAGTCCAGGATCTGGCGAACCTTCATCGAAGGAGTTCTGCGTCACCGGGTCGTGATGTTGACCCTGACCGCCGGCGTGCTGGTCGCGTTAGCGGTGCCGCTCCTCGGGCTCCATATCGGTCAGAGCGGCGTGGCTACCCTTCCAAACAATCTGCCGTCCAAGCAGGGTTACCTCGCCGTGCAGCGCTACTTCCCCGACCAGGAACCCTACCCGGTCGAAATTGTCGCCGACGGTGGAGGTGCCCGGACCCAGGGAGATCTGTCGAAGCTCGAAGCCGTCCTGGGCCGCGATCCCCGGTTCGGACCCGGCACCGTTCAGGCCTCTGCCAGCGGCACGGTCCTAGCACTCACCGTTCCGATCCGAGGTGACGTTGTCTCGGGCCCAGACGTGGCCGCAGTGCGCCGGCTGCGCAGTGATGTCATTCCGTCGATATTCACCGGGTCCCACGCCCGCGTCTATATCGGGGGCAAGACGGCCGAGACGGCCGACTACTTCAGCGCCGTCTCGGCACCCACTCCCTACGTGTTGCTGTTCGTACTGGGCCTCAGCTTCATCCTGCTGATGGTGGCCTTCCGGTCCATCGTGATCGCCCTCGTCTCGATCCTGCTCAATCTCCTCTCTGTGGGTGCCGCGTACGGACTCTTGACCCTGGTCTTCATCCACGGGGTGGGCGCAGGACTCTTCGGGTTCCAGAAAGTGACTGCCATCGACGCCTGGGTGCCGCTGTTCCTCTTTTCGGTCCTCTTTGCCCTCTCGATGGACTACCAGGTCTTCTTAATGAGCCGGATCAAGGAACGCTATGACGAGACCGGCTCGACCACCGAGGCCGTCGTTGGCGGCGTGGCCTCGACGGCCAAGGTCATCACAGGGGCCGCACTCATCATCGTGGCGGTGTTCTCCGGGTTCGCCCGCGGCCAACTCGACATGTTCCAGCAGATGGGATTCGGGGTGGCCGTGGCGCTTCTCCTCGACGCCACCCTCATCCGCTCAATCGTCTTGCCGTGCACGTTGAGCTTGCTGGGCGAACACAGCTGGTATCTACCCCGCTGGCTCAACTGGCTGCCGCGAATCGAAGTCGAGTCGTCAGAGATTGCTCCTGAAACCGTTGACGCGGAGCGGACCCTTGTCCCGGCCGCGGTGTAGGGGCGGGACATGAGAGCGTCTGGCACGACCGAACCGGTTGTTTCAGTGCGCGGGCTGATGGCGGCACGCTTCTTGCAGGCCCGACCAGGGAGGGAAAGCCCAGAACCGGCGCCTTCATCTTCCGATCTCGGGTTGCAGGCTCCCGGCTCAACCCAGCCGCTCGCCATCCCTCTCGTGCCGACATCAGAAGAGGTCCTTTGACCTTCAACCTGCACCAGCGCACTTCTCCCACATTCCGAAAGGACACCAATAAGTGACACCCAGCCACGACAATCACAACAAGAAGTCACAAATGTTCTGTACCCACAGGTTCCTCGTCCCTGGTCGCTTACGGGTGAAAGCCATTGGAGTGGTTGCATTGATCGCACTGATCGCGATGGTTGTGACGACATTCGGCGTCGTGGCCGTGACATCCTCGGCACAGGCATCGTCAGCATCGGCGCCCACGAAGCTGGTATGGATCTCACGTTCCGGTTACCGAATCGCCGCTTACGTTCAGCCCGGTCGCGGACCCGCGATCGTGATGTGCCATGGCTTCCCGGACAACCACCACCTGTACGACCGTGTCGTCCCGTTGCTCAAGGGACATGAGGTCGTCACGTTCGATTTTCTCGGCTGGGGACGGTCGAGCAAACCGGCCCACTATGACTACAGCTTCCCCGGCCAGGAACTGGACCTAAACGCGGTGATCCAGGGACTCCACCTTGGCCGGGTCGTTCTCGTTGCACACGACGCCAGCGTGCCGGCAGTGCTCAACTGGGCTCTAGACCACCCCGGTCACGTCGCCTCGATCGTTCTCTCAAACGGCTTCTACGCGCCTGTGCCTGCATCCGGGCCACCAGCTCTTGCCGGCATCGTCGCCCTAGCTCAGTGGCCGATCACGAACTCGCTCGGACCGCTTCCCAGCGGCACCGCCTACGGGCTCAACGGTCTGATGAACGGGCTGTCCACCGATCCTCGCCTCCTAGATGATCTACTCAATTGGCAAGAGTCCGCCTTTGACGGTAACCGCACCATCGCGCGGGAGTTCGCGCCTCTGTTCACCCAGCAGTTCCTCGCCAAACCCAGCACTCTGGGGCCGCTGCGCTCGTTCGCGGGCAATCTCTTCTCGGCGGTGACAAGCGATGCCGCCCGAGTCCCTGACCTGAAGACCCTCGGTGTTCCTGTCTATGTCGTCTGGGGCGCCCGGGATCCCGACCTCAATCTCAACGTCGCCGACGCCCTACATCAGGAGATCCCGCAAAGCACCCTCACCGTCTTCCCCAACGCGCATCACAACCTGATGCTCGACGATCCAACACAATTCGCTGCAATCGTAAGGTCCGCGGCCTCATGACCGCCTGGCTCGCTTTCGGCTTTGGTGGACTCGCCCTTGACGGTCGCTGGGGTCTCGCTGGGGTTGACCATGTATCAACTGCGCAGCCAGCGAGACCGTGACACTCGTGACTCGTGAGTGCCCGAACGATTAATGATTCTCGTCAATGGTGCAGTAGGAACTTCATTGACACCTGGCTCGAATGCCGCTGCGAGAGCGTCGGACCGCTCATCTCTCGAGCTGGACGCACCTGATATCCGTCATCAACTCGGACTGGCTGCGGCCGCGGCAGCGTTGGTCGCCGGCCTGGCGTATGTAGCGATCAGCGCCTACTGGGCACTCGGCGGCACGTGGCTCCTCGATACTGTCAGCTCCTCGCTGGTCACCGCAGATCAAAGCACCACCGTGGTGATGGCCGTGTGGGCCGCGGTCGTCCTCAAAGGTATAGGTGCACTACTTCCCTTCTACCTCCGCCGCCCCGCACCGCCCTCGAAATGGCACGGCCGATTCAGGTTGTTGGCGTGGGCAGAAGGCGCGGTACTGATTCTCTACGGATTCGTCTTCACCTCGGCGGGTCTACTGGTACAAGCCGGCGTCATCCATCTGGGAAGGGCCGCTGACCGGCGCGCCTTGGTCTGGCACACCTACCTCTGGGATCCGTGGTTCTTCGTCTGGGGCCTCGTCGTCGTCCTCGCCCTCGCATTGACTTCGGCCAAACGAACCGGTGCGCCTGGCAATGCTGGCCAAGCGTCGGGTTGATCTCGCTCAGATAGGGGAACTCGTCACAGATTGGTGACCCAGCTTGGGATTTGTCGTGGGATTCTCCGATAGGCAGCAGAAGAGCCGGCCCATCGGACCGGCTCTTCTCTGCCGAAGAACGCAGGGCCGCCGTGCTCATCACGCCGGTCCGGATCTACAGCAACTGACGCTCGGTGGGCTCGGTAGCTCACCAGCAGACACCAACGGGCTCGCTGAGCTCAGTGTTGTGGATGACGAAGGCGAGAGATCCGCTCAGCGATCGGACTCCAATCGGCGAGGCTCAGAACGACGTTCGGTGATGAAGCGGTGGATGGCCTCGTTGGCGTGGTCCTGAAACGACGGGTTGGCCAGGTTGGGGAGGAAGTCTGCTTGGTTGACCATGGGACCTTTAAGCGTGTTGGCCGCGCTGGCGTAGAACACGCCGCTCGACAGGGTCGGGTCGGTGACGCCGTCGACCAGTCGCTTCGCGCCCACGTCAAGTTTGTGGGAGAGACCCAGGGTGGGCATGACGTATTTGGCCCCTATGCGCATCGGCAATGGGAGGTCACTGGCTGCTTGGGTGCCGGTGGTGTTGCCGGGGCTCACGGTGATGAAGCGGCGGTCGGGGTGTTGGCGGGCCAGGTAGGCCATCCATAGGGCGCCAATGTACTTGGCCTGCCCGAAAGCGAGGTTGAAGTCAGCTTTTTTGCCGGCGAAATAGCTGCCGTCGATGACAGTGGCGAGTTCGTCGGCGGAATGTGAGACGAACGATGGCCCCTTCATCCGCAACTTCGGGACCCCCCTGACTGCTTCACTTCCTGACAAGACCGCAACCTCGCCAAGCCGGTCTTCTTTCAGGAGCCCTTCGAGGAGGACGACGTGGCCAAGGACGTTCGTCGCGAACACGGTGGTGACCCCGTCAGCGGTCAATTCCAACGTCTGCGGGCCAATGACACCAGCGTTCATGACCAGCGCGTCGACGGATCCGTTGATGGCGCCAAGGCCGGCGCGGACCGAATCCAGATCGGCGACGTCCATGAGAATGATGTCAAAGATGTGCCGGCCGCTCACGGCTTCGAGCTCGGCCTTTGCCGCTATCGCCCGATCTCTGTTTCGGCACGCCAGGTAGATGCGCGTCATCTCGGGACGTAGTGCCAGTTGCCGGGCCACGTCCTTGCCGATCCCGGCGTTGGCGCCCGTGATCAGCACGGTCTTTCCTGGGAGTGTGCTCATTGGTATTTCCTCTCGTTTTCTGCGGGCCTAGTCAGGCAGGACAGCTCTTGGCGGGTTGCGGCTGGCGGTTCTCCCGGGTTGCTATAGACCCGTAGCGGGTCGACGAGCACGTGGGCAGCAGGTGGGATCTGGAGTTATGTCGCGACCCGGCCTCCGTCGACCGCCAGAGTGACGCCGTGGACGAAGCTGGCATCATCACTGGCGAGGAAGACGATCGCCGCAGCAAGTTCCTCGGGCTGAGCCACGCGACCTGCTGGTGCTAGTGCTGCGAGCTGATTCACCATCTCGTCGGGGACTGCTTCCATCATGCGGGTGCGCGTCGGGCCGGGGGCAACGGCGTTGAACCGAACACCACTGGGGCCGTATTCGGCGGCCCAGGCCTTCGTCAACAGTTCGAGAGCCGCTCGGCTGGCGCCATACAGAGCCATGCCGGCCTGTCCGAAGCTGGCGACCATCGTGGAGACGTTGACGATCGAACCCCATCCGCGTTCGGCCATGGCTGGCGCCAGTGACGCGACGAGGAAGAACGGAACTTTGACGTTCAGTGCAAAGGTTTGGTCGAACTCTGCCTCGGTGGCTGCCATGCTTGGCCCGAGCAAGGCGACGCCAGCGTTGTTGATGAGGATGTCGACGTGACCGTCGCCTTCCTCAGCGGCCCACTCGACCAGGTCCTGGGCCGATTTCAGATCGCTCAACGTGGTGAGCCGGAACCTCGCGCTGCCGCCGCTGCCTTCGATCTCGGCGACCACCTCTTTCGCTCGTTGTTCGTTGCGTCCCACTACGAGTACGTGAGCGCCACGGGCGGCCAAGGCGATGGCCGTCGCCTGGCCGATCCCGCTCGTCGAGCCCGTCACCAGAGCTGTCTTGCCTTTTAGGTCAGTCATGCGATGTGTTGTCCTCTCGCTCCAAAATGGGTTGCATGACTCACTTTGGCAGTTCGGAACTGGGTTGTCAAACTCAGAATCCTGTTAATCTGGGTGCATGGTCGACGAGACGAGTGACCGGCCGAGACTCACCCCCAAGGGAGCACGCGCCCGGGCACGAATAGTGGAGGAGGCCGCCGCCCTTATCCATGAGCGTGGGGTGGCGGGCACCACCTTGGAAGACGTCAAGGTGGCGGCGGAAGTCAGCGGCTCTCAGATGTACCACTACTTTCCCGACAAGAACGAACTCGTGCAGGCGGTCATCGACTACCAGGCCGAGACCATCGTCAATCGCCAGCGGCACGCGCTCAGCAGCGCGAACGGAGTCGAAGCCTGGCGGAACATGGTGATCACCGCAGCGAAGCGCACCAAAGCAAAGGGGGGCTGCCAACTTGGCTCGCTCGTTGGTCAACTCGCCGAGAGTGACCCCGAGGCCCGAGCGCTCATCGCGGCAGGGTTCGATCAGTGGGCAGCCGCAATCGGCGATGGGCTGAGATCCCTTCATGCCGACGGGAAGCTCCCGCCGGACATCGACCCGGACGACCTCGCCACTACTCTGCTCGCCACGCTCCAAGGGGGACTTCTACTCGCCCAGGTACAGCAGAGTCCCCGTCCGTTCGAGACTGCCGTCAATACCCTCCTTGCCCTTGCCATCGACAGATGAACCCAAGGCGGGTTCGTTCACAGGCATCGCCGAGGTCGGCCCATTGCTCTTGGATGATGCACGTGCATCCGCACGATGCCTTCGCGGACCCGCTGCTGTTCGTGATGCAGGACACATCGCTGCGCCCAGTGGGTTGCTCCGGGCTGCCTTTCCGTGAGCTCATTCAGGCGACCCTGAGTGCTCGTGGCTCTTGGACGTGGACCGGCCTGGTCAAGATTGACGGAATTCGATGACGGCTCCTCGCGTGGGGGAGACGTTCCACCTCGACCTCGACGGGACGGCAATTGCCGGCCGCTACATGGAAGTAGATCCCCCGCACCGCATGCTGCTGAGATGGGACCGGCAAGGCACTGACACAGCGATGCCGACACCGACATGCATTGAGATCACGCTCACCCCGACGGGTGACGGCACAAATGTGAGGGTGCAGTTCTCCGGCCTAAGTGCGGAGGACGCCACTCTCTATCCGCAGCTCTGGGCGCGTCACCTTGACCGGACTCGGTACCTCCATTCCGGTCGGCCCCGGCTTGTCAACCAGCAGTCGACCATCACGTTGCCTGATGTTTGAGATCGTCCACAGCGGGATCCCCCGAGCCGCTACTCAGTCCATAGGATGTCAACCCGTTCCACTTGGGTTTCGACCCTGTTGTAGACCGGTCTACTAAGGGTGTATCCCACTCCCGTCGCCCCCTACGTAGCCTTGTCCTTGGCAAGCTCGGCCAACTGAGCCCGAGCCGCCCGCACGAGTTCGTCGTTCGTATTGGCATGACCGGCAAGCCCCCATCCCCCCTCGATCGCCTCGGTGAGAAGGACCCAAGTCCTTTCCGACAGGGAAGGGTCAGAAGCCGCAGAAACCACAAGGCCAGTGAACTGGCTTACGACAGCGAGCTGCTTCTCGCGATTGAGGGCACCGGCGTTAGTAAGAACCTGGACGCGCACGTAGTCACTGTCGCCGTCAACATTGGATATGGTTCCGGCGTCCATCTCGTGGACGAATCCCGCGGTATTCTGCCGGAACATCGGGATGTTTGGCACGCCCTCAATAGTCATCAAGGTCCGAGCCAAGTCAGCTGCGAGTTGGTGGGGATCCCCAAACGTCCCGACCTTCGTGTAGACGTCGATCATCGGCATAGGGGTTACTCCTTTTTCGATGTGCTCGGCCCCACCGGGTTACGAAGCCAAAGAACATGGACTCGCCAGAGAACTGCGGCATGGCCTGCCCACGACGTCGGGAAACATCTTTGACTCCGACGTGCAAACACCAACATTCGAAAGGATTATCCGTCGAAGACTCATCCGCACCGCGCGGTCATGTCATTTTTTCGGAGCTGGTCAACCACTCGAAGGTCCGCCTGTGCCGATCATGTCCGCGTTCAGCCGCCCTTCAGCACACTGTTGATATCGAGACCGCCTTACAAAACCCCAGGTCACAAGCACGCACGCCGCCCAGCGGTGCCCGCCGTAGTTCGTTCGACCGAGTCGAACGGCAATAGACATGGCGATCAGCTCGGGCGGGGCCTGCCACTCGGCCGAACGTGATCCAGGGTCGGACCACCCCGGTGCTGCCCGTGCCCGGCATCTGGCTCAGTCGTGCGATCGAGACGCGGATTCCCGAGGTTGATCGTTGGGCACGTGAAGCCCGGAGTTGGTCGGGCTAATCCTCGTAGCTGGCGACAATTCGGGCAAGGTCGACTCTCGAGTTGACACCGAGCTTCATAAAAATGTGGCGAAGATGCCCGCTGACGGTGTGCGGCGATACGAAAAGACGCTCCGCGACCTCGCGGTTGGTCAATCCCTCCGCCACGAGTCGGGCCACTGTCGTTTCGGAATCGGTCATGGCAAACCAGCCGTGCTCCGGCCGTCGCGCCGATACCAACCGCCTACGCACACCAAGCGATCGCAGACGTCGTCGGACTCGGCCCGCATCCCACGTCGCGCCCACCGAGGTGTAAAGCTCCAGCGCATGGTTGAATGCGTCTACCGCATCCTCTGGCAAGTCTCGTTCGACGGCGACAACGCCAAGATCCTCCAGCGCTGAGGCATACGCCAAAGGTCGGGGGCCAGGTGCATAAAGCTCCACTGCGGTGGCGAGATCACTCCGACTCCGACCTATCAGGCCCCTTGCATGCACGGCGACGGCTTCAAGGCTGCGCGAACCTTGGTTAAGTCGTGAGCGGCGATCGGCGACGTCTGCGGCGCTCTCGGCCAACTCATCGTCGCCAGCTCCCAGTGCAATGCGAACCAGGTCCACGTCGTCCGCCATGCCCATCGGAAATCGAGGCAAAGGAGATCGTCGGTCGTCCTCCCCCAGCGCACAGATCCAACGATGTGCGCCGAGCGGATCGCCATTGGCCATTGCGAGCAACGCATACAACCATGCCGCGTGCCTTCGGACGCTCGGCGGGCCCTGATCGAACATCGCATCGGCGATTTCGCGAGCTTGGCGGGCCAGTTGGCTGTCGCCGGTGTGGATGGCGACGCGTCCGAGAGCGACCACTCCGGCCGCATCGAGGACGCCGACTACCTCTTCAGCGATGTCTACCGTGAACCGCCCCCCGAGAGCCGCGGCAGCGTCTGGAAGAAGGCCCATCTCGAGCAACTGCCGCCCGCGTCCGGCCTCGAAGATGTTGAGGGCCCAGTCCTGTCGTTCCCGCTGAGCTGTGGCAATGCTCTGCAGAGAGATCTGAAGTGCCTCGTCGAACCGGTCGACCATGGTCAAGACATCGCACCGCCACTGTGTGGTGAGAGAACGCCGACCCTGCATGATCCTCCAGTGCTGTGGACTGAGTCCAGTGTCTTGGGCACACACCTCCCCGTTGCGCATCGCCATCTCCACACGCTCTAGGGCCTCGCCGAAGTGGCCGTCGGCATAGCTCAAGCCCGATTCGGCTAAGTCCAGGACGAAGTAACCGCACGGGAGGTCGACCTGCTCAACAGCTTTTCTCGCCTCTGGGAGGATTCGACGCGCCTCGTTCACGCGGCCCGCGGTCAACAAGTTGTGGAACAGGTTGGCCAGAAACAACATACGAAGGAAGGGCGACAGATCGGGAAGCGCTAGGCCTTTGTGGCAAGCATCGGCACGAACGTCGGGCGAGAGGGCGAACATGGCTGCGATGATCAACCGGAACTCTGCCTCCGCCTCCGGAGGCAGAGCCTGGCGCAGGGCGGTGTCGGTGAACGTCTTGGCAGCTTCAATGCGCCCCGCTGCATGCAGCCGGATGGCCGTCTGTGCCACGAGTGCCTGCCGCGACGGATGGTTTCGCGGGGCAAGATCGAGGGCGCGCTGACTGAGGTCAGCACCGGCGCCTGGATCAGTCGTGTCGAGAGCCTCTGCAGCCATCGTCAGGGTGGAGATCGCGACTTCGTCCCCAACTTCGGCGCTCGCCGCGAGTCGAGTGGATACCTCAAGCGGGAGGGCTCCATTAGCGATCAGGACGGTGGCTGCCTGGCGATCAAGGGACCGACTCACTGACAGAGGCAGGCTCGCTCGGACCGCCTCGAGGATGAGATCGTGACGAAACGCAAGCTTCTCGCCGCTTTCCAAGAACAGACCCGCCTGAAGCAACTCCTTCACGGGGGCCAGCAACACTGACGGTCGTCGATCAAGCATCGCCGCCAACTCATCGAGTGAGAACCTCCTGCCAAGTGCCGTCGCCACGGCCGCTACATCGTGCGCGATCTCAGACAGTTGGTCCAGTCGCCGCCGCATGTTGTCCCCGACGCGACCTGGAAGTCGTCTCTCTACGAGCTCCGCCCGCCCTGACTCAATGGTGACAAGGTGCTCCTCGGTGAGCCCCCAGAGCATCTCGGCAAGCACAAAGGGGCTGCCGCCAGCTCGCTGGACCATCGTCAAGACATCGAGACCGGGCTCAGAATGCAGAACCCCCGCCGTAATTTCCCTCACTGCGTCATCGCCGAGAGGACCAAGGACGATCTGCTCGACCCTTGTTTGATCCAGGTGGTCGAGGCATGTGCCAAACGGACTTGATCGGAAGCTCGGCCGGAAGGCGAGTACCCAGACAATCGGTACCGAGGCAAGGTGATTCGGCAGGGTCCGCAGCGCCGCCGCTGTGCCACCGTCCGTCCACTGCAGGTCGTCAAGGCAGATCAACAACGGTGTCTCTACGGCGGCTCGTTCGAGTAGCCCCTGGAGGTCCTGCAGCAGCCAGTACCTCTGTTCAGGCAGAGCATGGGACGCTGGGAGCGCAGCCTGTTCCAAGATCGGCTCAGGCCCGTCCAAGAGCGCCACCATCAGGGTGGACATCTCGACCATGCCGTCCCCGGGGTCGGCAGCACAAGTTCCGACTCGAAAATGTCTGACGCGCGCGGCCCGCATAACCTCGTCAAGAAGACGACTCTTGCCCATGCCGGCATCCCCCTCCACGAGGACCACCGATCCAACGCCTGAGGATGCGCGATCAAGTTGCTCGCGGAGGATCACCATTTGGCCTTCGCGGCCGGAAAACGGTGATTCCACCGCCACCATCACAGTCACGCTATCGACCATCAGCTCCCCAGTCGAGTGCCAGAGCTTTGGTCTATCCAGGTTCAGCGAAGGCGCAGAGCCGTACAGCGATGTCCCATCTGGCCGGATCTCACCAAGTTCTTGAAGAACGCTCTTCACGACATCAGCCCCAATTCGGAATAGAGGATTAAAAGGCACTCTTGACGCCCGCCGCGCTCCCGTGAGCTCCCGTCCGGCCGGCTTCTCTCGAATACGGTCATGCCATATTCGTCAAGCGCGACCAATGCCGTCCATATGCTTTGCGACGCAAGGTCGACGGATAATCCTGCGGGTTCATCGCCTAACCCCAAGGTCCGAAGTCGCCTCACCGAGGCATACGCGCTCACGAGATAGGCCACTGACTCGGATATCTCCGACTCCCAAGACTCACTCTGTGAACTGAAGCCGGTGCTCATTTACCTCCCCGCTCCTCCGATCGGCCTGGAGAGAGCATGTGCCTTTGACCTCTTGCCGCTACTGCGACCACCGAGACAATGTCCATCCCACCTCGACCTCAGCTCGAATCTTCATCAGTGTCGAGTAAGGCGCGCATGGCATCTGGCGTGAGCATCCTCGGCCACAGGACCCCTCCTGGGTCGATAGGCGCCGACTCAGCGAGCGATCCGACCTTGACCGGGACATAACCCATGTCCCGAATCAGCGTCTCGACCAACCTGTCGACGTGATCGTCGTCAGATGCGTAACCCACCGCCCACACTCCAGGCTCGTCTGTCGCCCGCGTGACAAGAAGGTCCCAGTCGATGTGCGAAAAGGCGCGCACGACTGCGCTACCGGGGAGAAGGCTTGCCATCCAGCTCCCCTCAGTCAGAGAATCAGACAAGCCTGTTGCCGCGTAGTGCCAACGTGCCCACTCGTTGTCAGCGTCAACCAAGATCTTTCCGGCCAGCCGCTGCTCCAGAGACTCGACCAGGCTCCGAGAGGCAGAGTGGACCACCGCCAGAAACACAACATCGGCCTCTGCCGCCTCGTCGAACGTGCCGATAGTCACTGTGACGGGCAGCTCTAAGAGAACCAGAGCATCTGGGTGGCGCGTGCCGAGCGTCACCTTGTAGCCCGCGGGGCAAGAAGCGTCGCAACGCCTCGACCGACGGGCCCCGATCCCAGAACGCCGATCAACGGGAAGCGTCTCACCGGAATCGCTCTCCATTCGGCCGTCGGACGCCAGACTCCAATGCTCCCGGCGTGCAACTCACCCGATTGCTCACTTTCAACGTCCCCCGCCTTCAGTCCGCTGCGGGAGGCGACTGCTTTCGACACGACGATCCGACAGCCCCTCCTAGGCGCCAGCTACCGCTTGGAGGATCAGTCCAGCTGCGACGTCTGGATGCGCGATGAATGCCGCGTGGGAACCATCAATCGACTCAGTCACCGCGTCCATACGCTTCGCCATGAAACGCTCCGCCTCGGGCGGAATTGCATTGTCATGCTCCGACACCATGTACCACGTCGGAAGATCCTTCCAACCGACGAGCGTGGCGGATTCGGTAATGGCCGCAGCACTCAGGGGGCGCTGGCTGACCGCCATCGGACCGGCCACCTCCGCAGGTAGATCGGCGCAGAAGGTCTCATGAAAGTCCGGGATCCTGATGAAGAGATCAGGTCCACCCGCTGCGCCCGGGGCGTCATACGACGTCGGCACGGAGGTCGTCGCACCCAAGGACGCAGGGAACGGTTCCTGCACGCTGGCACAGCTCTCTCCCGAATC
Organism: uncultured Acidimicrobiaceae bacterium; assembly: GCA_963726855.1. GTDB lineage: Bacteria > Actinomycetota > Acidimicrobiia > Acidimicrobiales > RAAP-2 > Bog-473. Next base: position 32,909 of record CAVSEB010000002.1, on the reverse strand, counting down.
GAGGGCAAAGGCAGAGAGAAATACGAGACTCTTCACATCGGTCATCCCAGGTGCCGCCTGAGAAATGACGGCGCCTCCGTAGGAGTGACCAACAAGCACAAGTGGGCCATCGATGCTCGACACATAACGGGTGATCGCATCCGCGTCAGAAGCCAAGCCACGAAGCGGGTTCCACGGTGCTCGAACCTCAATGTCCCGGGACTCAAGGATGCGAATGATCCCGGCGTATCCCGACGCGTCAGCAAACGCTCCGTGCACCAGAATAACTGTTGGGTTAGTAGGCATTCTCTCTCCTCCTCAGGGCACTATTTGGCTGTGAGTTTCGACCCTCCGATCCGTTCCGACATCACCTGAACACGTGCGATCTCTTATTTCGACGCGATCGGACCGGGGTGTGAATAGATGCGGTCTCTTTCCCCGCTCCGGCGAGGGAGCGCCGGCGGCATTCACCTGACCGTGATGCTGCTGGTCAGCAGGAAAGACGGCACGGGTACCCCGCCGCACCGATACCGCCCTTCGACTGACTCGCTACGAGGTAGCGAACGCCGCCTGGGTGACGACGTTGGCAACTGCCCACGGTTGGGTGACCATGGACAAGTGGCCGGCCTTCACGTAGCTGATGTGGGAGTGGGCCCGCTGGGCCATGAAGGTGAGCTCGGCCGGCGGTATGGCCTGATCATCAGTTCCGATGACCGCCCACGAAGGGATGGTGGCCCACGCCGGCGTGCCGGAAGGGGTCGTGAAAGCCCCGAGTGCGAGCGGGCGTTGAATGACCCCGAGGAGATCCGCTTCCTGCGTGGGCACACCGGTAGCAAAGCAGGAGTCAAAGCCGGCGTAGTCCGTGCCGGCCGGAATCTTGAGATACAGGTCAGAGTCTCCCGCGGGTTGGGAGGGGTCGACTCCGAAGTTGAACACGTTGGAGAGATTTCCCCCTCCGGCCAGGCACGATCCGGGCTTGGCGAACGTGAGCTGTTCGAGGGTCTCGCCAGCCGACGGGGCAAAGGCGTCCACATAGACGAGTGCCTTGACGTTCGGATTCCCCGTGGCGGCGTTGGTGATCACGGCGCCTCCATAGGAGTGCCCGACGAGCACGATGGGGCCCGAGATTGTCTTGAGGTAGCTCGCCAGGTAAGCCGAGTCACTCGTCAAACCCCGCAGGGGGTTGGGCGGAGCGTCCACGGTGTATCCCTCATTTTGGAGGATGGGAACCAATTCATCCCAGCTCGACGAATCCGCCCAAGCCCCGTGAACAAGCACGATTGTTGGCCTCTGGTGCCCGCTCTCAAATGCTCCTCGTGCGTGACCCGATTGGGCGCTGGCAAATGACGGCAGCGTGAGAAGTGCCGCTACGACCACCGACAGCACAGCGGCAAGCAATGGCAGCACTCTTGACAAGCTCTTTCGTTTCATCCCGTTGCTCCTGTTCCTGGACGCGGCGCCGTTCGGCCACCACTGGTACGCCGCACCAGTCAGGCAGTGGTCCTCGGCTGCTGCTTGGCAACCCGCAAAGGCGCGTACTGAACCAAGCGTTTTGAGCTCCAACGTCCTGAAAGCTGCCGCTCAGTTCACTATTCGCGATTCTCTCGCCGAGAACAGCGCGGATCGGGCCATTTCCTAGCTCGTAGCGACGTGAGTGACCGAGAGGGCGCAGCCCTCGTCGGGCCGGAAGAGATCGCGCGATCGAGTGATGTGGGAAATGGGTCGGGCGGTGGAAACTCAAGAAACCAGATCGGACCCTGCGTGCTCCACAAACTCAATGAAGGCGGATGCGATGAAGGCAGTCGGATCAAATGTCGAAGTCAACGCCAATCCCGAGAAGGGCTCAACGATGAACGGGGCCCATGCCCTGATGTGCACGCTGACGGATTCTGGCATTGACACTCTGTTCGCCAACCCCGGAACAACGGAACTGCACCTCGTAGAGGCCGCTCAGGCAACTCCTAGTCTGAGGGTGGTGCTCGCGCTGTTCGAGGGTGTCGTCAGTGGAGCCGCTGACGGTTTTGGCCGAGTCGCCGGGCGTCCGGCAGCCACGTTGCTGCACCTTGGACCTGGCCAAGGCAATGCCTGGGCGTCCTTCCACAATGCCCGCAGGGCACAAACCCCGATCGTGAGCGTGATTGGCGACCAGGCCACGTTCCATCAGAACAACGACCCGCCACTCAAATCCGACATTGCCGCAGTGGCAAAAGCGCTGCACAGCCGGGTGGCCGCGCCGCAAGTCCCAGACGAAGTCAGCGCAGCAGCGCGTGCCGCCGTCGCCGACGCGACCTCTGTCCCTGGCCGGATCTCCACCATTGTCATGGCAGCGGACGTATCTTGGTCACCCGCTCAAATCCTGGCCTCGCCGATAGCAGCCCGAGTACCAACACCTGTGCCCGACGAGAGGACTAAGGCGGTTGCCGACGCTATTCGCAAGAGTTCCGGCAAAGCAGCGATACTGCTCGGTGGAGGCGGATGCCGAGCCGACGGCCTCCTTGCGGCCAGCAGGGTGGCCGCTGCGACTGGCGTACGGGTGCTCGTCGACACCTGTACGGGCCGGCTCGAACACGGCGCCGGGCTCCCGAACTTTCCGCGACTTGCCTTCTATACCGAGCCCGCACTTCGACAGCTCGACGGCATCGATTACCTCATAGTGGCCGGTAGCCGCGCCCCGGTCGCCTTTTTCGCCTATCCCGACCAACCCGGGCTGCTCACCCCCGACGGTGCCGCAGACCTCGTGCTGGCAGGCCCTGACGAGGACGTGGCGATGGCACTGGCCAACCTGGCAGATCAGCTCGCGCCAGGGACCGAGCCGCAACTGACTGAGCCGTTGCGGCCTGAGCTCCCGGTCGGGCCCCTGACCTTAGAGACATGGCCGCAGGTCATCGGGGCGCTTCTCCCCGATGACGCCATCATCTGCGACGAGACCATTAGTTCGGGGGGTGCATTGCTTGGCGCTCTATCGGGAGCGCCTCACCACGACATACTCAGCGCCATCACCGGTGGCGCAATGGGGCAAGGCCTGGGGATGGCCCTGGGCGCCGCCATCGCCGCCCCCGACAGGCCCGTGGTCCTGCTCGAGGGTGACGGATGCGCCATGTACTCGATTTCAGCGCTGTGGACGCATGCCCGAGAGAACCTCGACATCACCACGGTGATCCTCAAGAACCGCTCCTATGAGCAACTCCATGAAGAGTGGACGCAGCTGCGCATGACCGGCCAGGCGGACCTACACGACAACCCACTTCTCAACCTGACAGGCGTCGACATCGACTACGCCGGGCTCGCCAAGTCAATGGGCGTCCCTGGCTCTTGCGCACACACGGGGGAGGAGTTTTCCAGCTGCTTCCGCGATGCGTTGACTGAGCCGGGACCTCATCTCATCGAGATCACCATTCCGGCCACGATCTAAATGAACGTATAAGTCTCGGGCCGGCATAAGGGCCGGGCCCTCATGGGCGATTGACCTCCGACCTTCGGGTTATTTCCCCGGACTCCCTGACCCCGGAGCTGCGGTTAGACGCAGGTTCCTCCGGTCTGTTCCACCGCCAAACAATGGCCGGAGGGAGGAGGAGGCAAGCCGTGCGTGGCTACGTTGCACAACGCCGCAACCGCTTCTACGCGGTGATCTACGAGGGGATCGATCCGATCACCGGACGCGAGCGTCGGCGCTGGCACCCGGCTGGGACCGACCGAGAGCAGGCCAAGGAACTGGCGACCGCGCTCGCCGCCGCCCAAAGCCAGCGCATCGACGGAAGGCGAGTTGGCCCAACCTTCGGCGCGTACCTCACGATGAAGTGGTTGCCGGCCAAGCAGCTGACACTCCGGCCGAGCACCTGGGACGGCTATCGGCGCCTGATCGAACTCCATGTACTCCCCCATCTTGGCTGTGTGCCACTTCGGCACCTACGAGCCGAACACCTCGATCGCCTCTACGCCACATTGCTTGAGCGAGGCAGATGCAATGGCGCAGGCGGCCTAGACATCAAGACCGTTCACGAGATCCACATCGTGATCCGACGGGCACTCGCGATGCCGAGAAGCGAGGATCCATCGTTCGCAATCCGGCGGAGATCGCTCATGCACCAAAGCGTCGGCCGCTTACCTCCAGCGAGTTTCGAGCCTGGAATGCAGTTCAACTGGGCGAATTTCTCGATTTGGCCCACAGCAGCGCCCACTTCGCTGCCTTGTGGCTGGCCGCCAACACGGGAATGCGCCGAGGCGAAGTCCTCGGGCTGCGCTGGGGCGACGTGGATCTCGATGCGGCCAGGGTGTCGTTGAACCGCTCGCTTGTCTCGGTCGCCTATGAGCTGCACGAATCACGAGGCAAGACGAGAACCGCGAGGCGAACGATCGATCTCGACGAGCGGACCATGGATGTGCTGAGGACGATTCGTAGTCCAGATTCCGCGGCGGAGGACTACGTCTTTTGCCATAAGACGGCACGCCGATCCATCCGCAGGTCCTCTCTGATGCCTTCAAGCGGCTCGTGGGCCAATCGGGACTGCCGCGCATCAGGCTCCATGACCTTCGTCACACGCACGCCACGTTGCTCCTCAAGGCCGGAGTCCCGATCAAGGTGGTCAGCGAACGATTGGGGCATTCCACGCCTGGGTTCACCATGGCGACGTACCAGCACGTCCTACCCGGAATGCAGGCCGAGGCTGCGAGGACCTTTGCTGGTTCATCGGATTCTGGCGGGGTCTGCGTGCTCAGCGAACGACGATCGAGCCGAGAACCCGCCAGTTCGGTTTGCCGGCGTAGAGCAAGGCCCGGATCCGGTAGTTCTCGAAGTTGCGGAAGCCGAAGCCGATGCGCTTGATCCGTTTGATCAGGTTGTTCAGCGCTTCGGTGGGGCCGTTGCTCACGCGGGCCAGGTGGAAGTTGGCGATCTTGTCGAACCAGTGCTTGATCGTGCGCCCGAGGCGCTGGATCTCCGGTGGCATGGCCTTCTTGAGGCAGTGCCCCTGCAGCTCGGTGAGCATCGCCTTGGCGGCGTCGGGATCAGAGGTCCGATAGAAGTCACGTAAGCGCTCCTTGACCCGATAGGCAATGGCCACTTCTGCTCCGGGATCGCCCAGCTCGAGGAGTGAGCTCAGGCGTTCAGTGGCTTCGACCTTGAGCTTCTCTTCTCCCATGAGCAACAGACGGCGGGCCCGATAGAGCGGATCGTCGCGTCGGCCCCGGTGGCCCAGTTGTTCGATCTGGACGCGACGACGGATGGCGTCGAGGCTGCGGTTGGCCACGGCGATCAAGTGGAAGGGGTCGACCACCTGGGCCGCCTTGGGCAACATGACGGTGTAGACCGCGGCATAGGTGTTGGACATGTCGAGGGCCCCGAAGCGGATGCGCTCTTTCCACGCCGCGGGCTGGCGGTCGATCCAGCCCGCCACGTCAGTGTATTTGCGGGTGGGGAGGATCTCGATGATCTGGTGATTCTCGACGTCAGCGACGGTGGTGACGTAGTCGGTGTGGCGCGGATCGAGTCTGACAAAGGAGGTCTCGTCGAGCCCGATGGCGCTGGTCTGGTTCAGCCGTTTGCGGTCCGCCTCGAGCAGGGCGGTGCCATAGGTGGTCACGGCGTCGTTGACCGTGTGCCAGTCACAGGCCAGCTCGTCGGCCACCTCTTTGACCGTGCGTCCGGTGCCGACCTGCTCGGTGGCCCACTTGGCCGCCCGCGTGGTCAAGAGGCAGTTCTTGGCCGCGATGCGGTGGTCGCGCAGCACCCAGGACCGCTTCGCACAGCGTGGGTTCACGCAGCGCATCCGGTGCTTCTTCCAGCCCAGGCGCATCGGGGTTCCATAGACCGGCAGGTCGATGTAGGTCACGACCGGACGTTCCTTGACCTGGGCCGGCTCCGCACAGCTCGGGCAGCGCGCCGGTTGGCGGATCAGCTGCTCGATCGCCAGTTCGACGTTCGGCCCTCGGCGTTCGTAGTGCAAGACCACCACGTCTTTGAGGCCCACGAGGGCTCCGAGTATCTCGCTATGGTCGCGAAGAACGAAGGTGCTTCTTGGTTGTTGGGTCACACCTCAACTTGCATTTAAACCCTGACCGCTGGCTCAAGCCGCCTTCTTGATGACCGGATAGCGCTGTCGAGGACCCGTTGCGGTGCCTTTGGGGCGGCCTGGTCCGGCTCGATCGGATTTCGGTGGTTTGGCCGGGGTGTCGAGGACGGCACGAAGTCGGCGAAAACCTCGCCGAACACGCGCTGGAGTGAGTTTGCTTGGATCGAGCGGACGCTCCCAGGGCAGTCGCAAGTCTTCGACGAGCCCACGGGCGATACGTAGCTGGGTCAGCACGGCCACGACGAGCCAACTCCAGCGGTCGGCTTGTTCGGGTGTACAAAGACTCGGTGCCGTCCATCCGAGTGTGGTCTTGGCGAAGCGGAAGGTGTGCTCAAGGTCGAAGCGTCGCAGGTAAGCCCGGAAGCACAGCTCGAGATCGGGCTCATCGCCGCCTCCCCACCACAGCCACAACGTCCTCTTGCTCCGGCCATCGGGCTCGCGGAAGTGCTCCACATCGACACGCAGCACGCTGCCGCGCACGATGGGAGCGGGCTCATCGCTGGCCCAACGACTGCGACTGCGGCCAGTGATCCTTGGGTGCACACCATGCCAGGCCCGCACCCGCACGTTGCCGTAACGGGCATCGGTGGTGCTCAGCTCTGCATCGGGACGGCCCATCGTGCGCGAGTCGGAGAGCTTCAGACATCTGCCGTGACGTGGCGGGCGCCCGGGCGCGCCCGGCGCCCGGGAGGGTGGATCGCGGTAGAAGAGACGATTGCCCCGAATCCGCAGCAGTACCTGGGCTCTGGTCTCGGCCAAACCGGCGGTGAGGGCGATGAGGTTATAGCCGGCGTCGAAAACGAACATCGGGACAGCCTTGGTCTTCCCCAGGTGTCCCACCAGCTCTTGGATCTGCTCGATGGTGATCGCCGTGGCGTCCTCTTCGGGACGGATGCGCCGAGCATCGAGGGGTGCGGTCCAGCTGTCAGCGGCGAAGCCCAGCTGGGCGATCCACTGGTAGGACCAGCCGGCCACGATGGGCTGGCCGGCCGAGTGTTTGGAGGCCGAATGGTAAAAGCCCCGCTCAGGACTGCATTCGGCGTCACCACGGTCCCACGTCGAGGTGTCGACGGCGAAGATCTCGGGCCACTCAGCGGGACGGTGCTTGACCAAGAGCGCCTTGAAACGCTCCTCGTCGAGTCGGCCACGCACCAGGGCCTTGTAGAGCGAGCCGTGTGAGCGGCGGAACTCGGGCTCCAAGCTGAGGGCGGGGACAGAGGCCACTTGGGCGCCAGCACACAGCGCGGCGTCACTTAGTTCGAAGAGGGCGTCACTCCAGAGCGTCAGGCATTCATAGAACCGGTCCCGGAACTCGCTGAGACCTTCCCGCCGGGCTGCGCTCGAAGCTCTAGTCATATCTGAGAGTATGTCTACTCTCACCATCCCGGAGTGGGATACTCGACCTGGAGAACACATGGCCACCAAGCGAACGAAACAACGTCTCGAGGGCTACGAACGCCGCTATCGCGAACTGGCCCGACAGCTGGCCGACATCGGCTACATCGCGTCGGGCTCCCTCGCACCGCGTTTCACGCGCTGCGGCAAACCACACTGCGCCTGCGCGGCGGACCCACCCAAGCTGCACGGTCCGTATTGGCACTGGAGCGCCAAAGTGGACGGCAAGACCGTCAACCGACGACTCAACGAGCGTGAAGCAGCGCTCTACAGCGAGTGGATCGACAATGACCGCCAGGCTCGCGAATTGTTAGCCCAGATGCGGCAACTGGCTGCCAAGGCTGCACCGCTCATTATCGAAGAAGACGCCTCATAGGGTCGTCAGGGTTTAAATGCAAGCTCAAGCTTGAAGCACCTTCGTCGCGCTTGGGGTGATCCTGGTCAGGGCGGACCCCGCCAGAATCCGAAGAGCCCGATCAGCATCGGATTGCAGCTCGAGACCGGAGTCCACGCTTCACGAACACCCAAGTGTGAAGATGAGACGTCCCTAAGTGTGAGGACGTTTGAGTGGCGGGGGGAGGATTTGAACCTCCGACCTTCGGGTTATGAGCCCGACGAGCTACCAGACTGCTCCACCCCGCGGCGAAGAAACCACTCTACACGGGCCACGGTCGGCCACCCACCGCAGTCGGAACCGACCAGCTCACATCTCGTGTCGCCGGCCGGGGCCGGTCACGCCCCCCGCCTGAGCCTGAGCCTGAGTCCTACAGCGTCTGCGCAGTCGGTGGCGGCGGGGGCGGCGACGCTGGGTCGGCCGCCGCCGATGGGGGTGGAGGCGGGGCGGGAGCCGAGCCGTCGGCCGGCACTGCAGTGGGTGCTGCCGCCGTCGACTCGGGGGCCAGCGTGATCTGGCCGTGCTCGGCCTCGTGGGCCTCGAGGGCCGCGACGAGGCGGCTGATGTCGGCGTCGGTCGTCGTCGTGGCCCGCCCCGATTTGGTGGCGTAGTAGGCCGCCCCCAGGTCCCGCAGCAGACCGTCCGCCGCCCGCTTTGCTTCCGCGCCATCCAGCTTGGCCTGGCCCTTGGCCGCTGCGTCCTTGGCCACCACGGTGGCGCTCTGTGCTGCGTCCTTGACCTTGTCGAGCAGTCCCATCGCCTCGTCCTTTCCTCGACTCCCGTGCTTCCGCCCGACCATCATGGGACGCCCGGGACCCGACTGCAACCGGCGGACGAGCCGAAGGCCTACCCTCCGCCCGACCGCACCGCCGAGACCTCAGGCTTTGTGGACGTCGTCGTGGCCCCGCCGATCGGCTCGGTGATCGTCGGCGTCGTGGTGGGCGTCGCCGAGCCGGCCGACGTGCTCGAGGTCGTTCCCGTCGAGCCCGACTTGCTCGCCGTGGTGCTGGTCGACGGAGTCGACTTCTTGACCTTCTTGGCCGGCGTCGTCGTCGTTGTCGTCGCACCCGTCCCCGTCGTGTTGGGCAGCAGGTTCTGGGCCGCCGTGAGCGCCTGGGACATTGCCTGGATGTCGGACTGGAAGTCGGCCAGGTTCTGCGCCTTCAGCGCATCCAACGCGTTCTGATAGTCCGTCTGGGCTTGCGCCAGGTAGGACGCCACCTGCGCCGGTACGGTGCCCCCGGACGAGCCCGGGTTCGAACCGGATCCCCCCGTCGACGGTAACTGCACGCTGCCCGACTCCAGCAAGTCGCCGAGGACGGCGTCGAGCGACGTGTCGACCTTGACGTTCTTGCCCAGCACGGCGACCACGTATTTCAGCTGGGGCTGCGGGTTGGTCACCGGCGAGACGTACATCGGCCGCAGGTACACCATCGAGTTGCCGATCGGCACCATCAGCGTCTCGCCCAGGAGGACCTGGGACCCGTTCTGGTCGAGGAGCGAAATGTCCGACGACACCGTCGTGTTGGCCGAGATCTCCGCGTCGGCGTTGGCCGGGCCGTACGTTCCCTGCGGCGTCTGGTAGACGTCGAGCTGGCCCGGGTGGCCCGGATCGGACTGGCCCACCATCCACGCCGTCAGGTTGAAGTTCTGGTTGTTGTTGGTCAGGCTCCCCTGTGACGCCGGCACGAATGCGTCCGACACCGTGAACACCTGTTGACCCGTGTGGGGCAATGCATAGACCTGGTATTGCGGCGCCATGCGGGCCGGGGCCGTCGAGACCAGCTGGCCCTGGGAGTTGAAGGTGTTCTCGGCCAGCAGGGCCTGCGATTTAGGCCCGGCCCCCGCTGTCGGGGACAACTGCCAGGCGCTGCTCGCCGCGTAGAAGGCGCCGGGGTTCTTGAGGTGGTAGCGCCCGTAGATGGCCGACTGAATGGAGAAGATGTCGGGCGGGTAGCGCAGGTGCCTCTGGAGCTCAGACGGCATCTTGGAGATCGGCGTGAACATGTGCGGGAAGGCCGCCTCGTAGGCCTGGAGGATCGGGTCCGTCGGATCGGCCGCGTAGAACGTCATCTTTCCGGAGTAGGCATCGATGACGACCTTGACCGAGTTGCGCACGTAGTTGTAACTCGCGGGCAGGCTGCTCCCGACTGCAACTTGCTGGGTGTCGGCATTCTGCGAGTAGGCGTAGTTCGCCGTCGTCGTGTAGCCGTCGACGATGTAGTCGATGTGTCCGTTGTTGTTGATGACGGCGTAGGGGCTCTGGTTGAAGGTGAGGAACGGTGCCGCCTTCTGGGCCATGGCCACCGGGTCCCGCACGAACATGAGCCGGGACTGGTCCGTGATCTGGCTCGAGATGAGCAGGTTGAAGTCGCCGAGGCGCAGCGCGAAGGCCGCTCGCTTGAAGAGAGACGACAACGCCACGCCGCCGGTCGCCCCCGGCCCTCGATAGTGGCTCTCCACGTTGTCGCCGTTGGAGTTCTGATAGTCCACCTCGAGCTGCTTCGTGTTGGCCACCACGAAGCCGGTCAGGTTCTGGCCGAAGTAGACGTTGGGCTGCTTTATCTGGGGCAACCCCGGCGACGACGAGGGCGGGATCTGTCCCACCCCGTAGACCGGGTTGCCCGTCGTGGTCTGGCTGGACTCGGCGATCACCGCGCCGATGCCGTGCGTGTACTGGAGGTGCGTGTTCACCCACGACGACGAGGGAAGCGGACCCGAGATGTCACGCACGCCGATGAGCACGGGGGTGAGCTGCCCGTTGACGTAGTAGCGGTCCACCCCGAGCGACGGGAAGGTGTAGTACGACTTGAACGCCTGCTCCCGCTGGAACGACTGCAGCGAAATCGTCGGGTCCGGGTCCCACTGCCGGATGTTCGCGATCGTCTGCGAGGCCCCCTGTAGCTGGGCCGCGGTGACCGAGTTGTTGGCCGGGAACGAATGCACGGTGACGTGGTTCAACCCGTAGGCGTCCCGGGTGGCCTCGATGTTCCGCTGGATGTACGGCGCCTCGAGCGAGCTCTGCGCCGGCGTGACCTTGAGGGCCTGGAGCAAGGCCGGGTAGATGATCCCCACCGCGAGCGCCACGAAGGCCCAGATGCCGATGGCCAGCACCGGCAGCGTCCAGCCTTGGCGGCGGATGTTGAAGAGGAGGATCCCCGCCGCGAAGATCGACACCCAGATCAGCAGGGTCTCGGCCGGCAGCCGGGCGTGCACGTCCGTGTAACCGGCGCCGTTCACGTAGCCGTCCTGTGCGTTGACCATCGACCAGCGCTGCAGCACGTAGCCCGCCGCCTTGTCCAGCGCGATCAGCGCCAGCAGCACCGAGATGTGCGCCTTCACCGGCGGTCGCACCCGGGGCAGCCCACGCTGCGGCTGGATCCCGCCGTTCAGATAGTGGAACACCACCACCACGGCCAGGGTCACGATCAAGATCGCCAGCGTCCAGTCCACGATGAAGGTGAGGAAGGGCAACTTGAAGACGTAGAAGCCGATGTCCTTGTGGAACTGCGGGTCGGTCACCCCGAAGTTCCCGCCGTGGAGGAACAGGATCCAGTTGTTCCACTGTCCGATCGTCCCCGAGGCGGCGATGAGGGCGAGGATGAAGGCGATCGCCACGTAGATGCGCCCCGAATAGGGGCGCACGAACTGCTGGTAGCGGCGCACCAGCTCGTCGTCCTGGGCCAGCACGACGTCGTGGCCGGCGATGCGGTCGCAGACCACGAGGTTGATCCACAGGACGGCGAAGAAGATGGCGCCGAAGACGCCGAAGAGCCCGAGCTTGATCAGCAGCAGCGTGGAGAAGACGTTGTGATAGTTGACCGAGTCGAACCAGAGGCTGTCGGTGTAGATACCGGCCAGCGAGCGCAGCGACACCAACAGGATGATCACCACCACCACCAGGCCGAGCAGCCACCAGCGGGCACGCCGGCGTCGGCGCGGCACAGGGTCAGTGGTCAGGTCGCGGGGGACACGCACGGGGGGAGCCTAACGTCCACCCACCCGGCCCAAATGGGCAGGGCAGAGCTGGAGCGTCGGAGAAGTCCTGCTCAGTTCCCCGCGGGCGCGACCAGGCAGCGGCAGCCCGAATGCGCCGGCGGGAAGGCGTGACCGGTGGGGAACACCTCGGACGAGGCCAGTGCGCCGGCGAGGGCGTTGTCCTCACAGTCGGAGCAGCCGCCGGCCGAGGTCACCACCCAGCGCACCTTGCCGTCCGCTCCGTGCGAGGCCGCTGCGGCCACGCCGGCCGAGAACGCGTGCGTTGCCGCGTCGCCGGCCAGCCGCTCCACGCGTTGGCCCCGCCATTCGCGGAAGGCCGCGCCAACCGCCGCACCGGGTTCCTCGCTCCCGTCGGAGATGCGCCGGCGCAGCATGGCCACCACGGCCCGGGCCAGTCCCGTCGAAGCCTGGTCCACTGCGTCGCCCCTCGGGGTGCCCGCCGCCTCGTTCCCGGCGAAGATGGCCCCGGCCGCATACGCCTCGCCGAGCTGGTCCTGCACCGCGTCGGCGAAGGTCGCCAGGTGTGCGTCCTCAGGACCGAGGAGGACATCGGCGTCGATGCTGGGCGTGCTGCGCAGCAGGTCGAGCATGCGGTTCTGGTCGTCGCCCAGCGTGCGCTTCACCGTGCGGTTCAACTTCGCCGCGATCGGCGTGAGCAGCTCGTCGCGGCGGCCGATGATCTCGGCGTCGGGACCGGCCGGCGCCCCGGCCTCCTCACCGAGCAGCGCGTCGGGGGCCTCGGGGGCCTCGACCGCTCCCCCGCTCCCGGCGTCCGTCTCGGTCGTCGCCTCGGCCGGAGCTGGACTTGGAGCCGGAGCGGATGGCGCGGTGGCGGCACCGCCGGCGGTGTCGGTGTCCGACCCGGCGCGGATCCGCGAAGAGCTCGTCCACCGAGGGCGCGGTGCCCGCCGCTCCCGGATCGGTCGGCGCGTCGCCCGCGTCGCCGTCCACGTGGCCCACCGCGGCGGTGACGTCGGCCACGACCGTGTCGCCGGGCTCGCCCTCCGCCTCGTCCTGGCCGTGCACGCGGATCTGGTCGCCGACCGCCAGTGCGGCCGCCCGCGCCTCGTCCTCGCTCCGGTCGAGCTGGTCGAGAATCACGTCCACCTTGTCGCGCACGCCGTGCACCGACGCCGCCATCTCGTCACGCGCGGCCCGCAATTGCTCGATCTGCGTGCCGAGCGAGCGACGCCGCGCCGCCAGGTCGGCCAGCACGCGCCGTCGCGCCTCTTGCACCTGCTCGAGCAGCGCCCGGCCTTCCTCTTTGGACCGGGTCACCAGCTCCTCGCTCGCGCGCTGGCTTCGGAGCGGATCCGGTCCTGCTCCACGGTGGCCTCGGCCAGGATGCGCTCCTGCTCGGCCCGCGCCTCCTGCTCGGCGCTGGCCACCAACCGCTCCACCTCGACGACCCGCTCGGCGGACGCCGTCTCGGTGCGCATCTGGAGCTCCTCGGCCTGGTGGTGGGTCTCGCGCAGCAGCGCGGCCGCCGACTCCTGGGCTTCGGCCACGATGCGGGCCGCTTCCTCGTGGGCGTGGCGCAGGATCTGCGCGCTGTGGACGCCGAGCGAGGAGGTCAAGGTGGCCTCGTCGACCACGGGATGGGCCGCCCGTTCCTCGGCCTCCACCATGGCCGCCCGGAGCTCCTGCTCCTGCTCCTCCAGGGCCTCGAGGGCCCGGGCCACCGTCTGGAGGTAGGCCCGCACCTCGTCGGTGTCGAAGCCCCGCCGGACGATGGCAAACGAGTGCCGGGCAATATCCCCTGCGGCGATCCGGGACGATGAGATGGGGGCGAGGCCTTCTGCCATGCCCAGAGCCTACGGCGCCGCCTGGGCCGGGACGGGATGGCTGGGCACGCTGCCCCCCAGGCGCTCGAGGTCGCGCAACACCTGGTCGAGGGTGTTGACCCCGTAGACGTGCAGCTGCGGCGTCGCCTTGGCCTCGGCCGTCGTGTACTCCACCGACGGCACGAAGAAGACGGTGGCGCCCGCCTTCTCCACCGCGATGGTCTTCTCAGCCACCCCGCCGACGTCGCCGACGTTGCCGTTCTGGTCCATGGTGCCGGTGGCGGCGATCACATGCCCACCCGTGAGCTTGCCGCTGGTCATCGTGTCGATGATGCCCAGCGTCATGGCCACCCCGGCCGAGGGGCCGCCGATCTGGGGGGTGTTGATGGTGACCTTCACCGGGAAGTGCCAGTCCTGCTGGGTCTGGGACAGGACGCCGAGGTAGGCGGTGGGCGTGCCGCCACACTGGGGGTCGCTGATGCCCTTGGGCGGGGTGCCCAGCTTCACCGCCTTGTTCATCGTCTTGCCGGGGACGAACGTCCCCTGGTTGTTGATCGTGTTCTCTTGGACGCGCAGCGTCACCGCCGTGCCCGGCTGATAGCCGTGCAGCGCCTGGGTCAGCGCGCAGACGGTCGGCGTGGGCTTCGCGTTGACCGCCTCGATCACATCGGCCACCTTGAGCGTCCCCGCCGCGGGCGACTTGGCCGGGATGCCGTAGACCAGCGCGCCGCTGTTGGTGGCGCTCACGTGGTAGCCCAGCTGGGTCAGCGCCGCCGCCGTGGCGAAGTTCTGGGCCTGCGCCATCTGGAGATAGCCCTGATTGAGGAACTGGCCCTCCGTCGGCGCCCCGTCCAGCAGCTCGCTGCCCGGGTAGATCTGGCTGTTGGAATCGAAGAAGCGGTATTGGAGGTAATTGAGTGCGTTCAGCTGGGTGACGTAGACGTCGGTCAGCAGGATCTTGCCGGTCAGCGGGTGCCGGTACTGGGGCGGCACCTTGATGTACTGCGAGACCGGCGAGGCCTGCCCGGGCGTGATGACGAAGTAGTTGATCTGGGTGTGCGCGGCCACGAACGCTCCGACCAGGACGACGATGAGGAGGGCGAGGACGATGCCGCCGACCACGCCGCGCCAGCGTCGCCGGCGCGCGGCGCGGCCGGTGGGGGCCACGATCCGGCCCCGGTGGGGTCCGTAGTGGTGGAAGAGGGTGGGGCCTGCGCCGGCTCGGCGCTCGCGTGAGGGTCGGACATACTCGAAGTCGGTGAACAACGATCCTGCCACGGATCACGACCAAGACCAGGGCGCCCGGCTCCGCCGGCGTCGCGTTGCCGCGGCCGGTCACCGCGGGGACGAGGCCGCCGCCCGGCGTGGCCTCGGCGACGCCGATGCAGCCGTCCAGGTGGCGGCCCTCGGTGCCCTGCAGCGCCTGGGCCGCCTCGAGACGTCCGACGTCGTGCGCGCCTTGGCCCAGGACGACGCCGGGGTTCGTCGACGCGCCGTCGACGCCGCCCCCACCGTCGCCGGCAAGGGTTCGCGCTCGGTGCTCCCCGCCGCGCTCACCGCCGCCCTGAGCGACCGCGACCCGCTCGTCGTGGTCGGTGCCGCCTGGTTCCTCGGTGAGCGTCGTCACCGCCCGGCCGTGGCCGCGCTGGCGCACGCCGCCACCGCCCATGACGACACCCGCTGCCGCGAGGCGGCCGTCGCCGCGCTCGGCGCCATCGGCGATCCGGCCGGGCTGGCCGCCGTGCTCGTCGCGCTCGACGACAAACCGACGGTGCGCCGGCGCGCCACCGTCGCCCTGGCCGGCTTCGACGATCCCGCCGTCGAGCCCGCGCTGCGCCGCGCCGCCGGCGACCGCGACTGGCAGGTCCGCCAGGCGGCCGACGAGTTGCTCGACGAGCCCGGCCCCGGGGGTGCCTAGTCCTCTTCGGTGAAGAGCCGGCGCAGCTTGTCGAAGGACTCCAGGCAGATGCCGGCCCCTTGGACCACGCACTCGAGCGGCGTGTCGACCAGGTGCACCGGCACCGCCGTGGCGTCGGCCAGACGCTGGGTCATGCCGCGCAGGAGCGCCCCACCGCCGGTCAGGTGGACGCCCTGGAACATGATGTCCTGGGCCAGTTCGGGCGGCGCCTCCGAGAGGCAGTTGGCGGCCGCCTCGATCACCGAGGCCACGTTGTCCTCGAGCGCGCCGCGCACCTCGAGCGGCGAGAGCACCACCGTCTTGGGCCGGCCCGACGCCACCTCGCGCCCGCGGATCTCGGCCTGCTGCTCGCCTTCGTAGGCGTGGCCCGAACCGATGGCCATCTTCACCGCCTCGGCCGTGCGCTCGCCGATGGCGATGCCGTAGGTCGCCCGCACGTAGTTCTGGATGGACGCGTCGAAGTCGAAGCCGCCGCAGCGCAAGGCCTGGACCGCCACCACCCCGCCCAGCGAGATCACCGCCATCTCCGCCGTGCCCCCGCCCACGTCGACCACCATGTTCCCCACTGGCTCGTGGATGGGCAGACCCGCCCCGATGGCCGCCGCCATCGGCTGCTCGATGAGAAAGGAGGCCGACGCGCCGGCCCGCCGGGCCGCTTCCCTCACCGCGCGCCGCTCGACCGCGGTGATGGCGGACGGCACGCAGATGAGGACCTTGGGCCGGTTCAGCCGGCCCACCCCGACCCGGCGCAGCAACACGGCCAGCATGCGCTCGGTCACCTCGAAGTCGGTGATGGCCCCGCCGCGCAAGGGACGCTCGGCGACGATGTACCCCGGCGTGCGCCCGATCATCTGCCAGGCGTCGGTGCCGATGGCCAGCACCTCGCGGCTGCGCGAATCCAGCGCGACCACGGTGGGCTCGTTGAGGACGAGTCCCTTTCCTTTGGCGTAGACAAGCGTGTTGGCCGTCCCGAGATCGATGGCCAGGTCGCGCGACATGCGGCCTCATGGTACGGCCCGGCCCGTGCGCGACGGCACAACCAGGGCCGATCTCGGTAGCCTCGCCCAGGTGAGCGACACGCCCGAGGAGCCCGTGGAAGGTGATCCGGGCCCCGGAGAGGGCAGCGGCGGCGATGACGCAGAAAGCCCGCTCCGCGGGTGGATCGACCCCGATGACCGGCTGTGGCGCCACCCGAGCGAGGTCCCGACCGCCGCCGACGGCGGGCCGGTGCTCCTCCAACCGCCGACAGGAAAGCGCCACCGCACCGCGCTCGATGACCCTCGTCGGTGCCGCCGCCGTGGGCGCCGTCGTCGCCTTCGTCGTGCTGCTGCTCTCGCCCGCCTCGGACCACCCGTCGACCGGCGGCCCGGCCGACACCGTCGTGGCCGGCCCCGTATCCACCTTGCCCGGGTTGCAGAACGCGGTGCCCGCGGTCGCCCTGGCCGCCGGCCGCTCAATGGTCGAGTTGCAGGCCACCACCTCCCACGGCATCGTCGCCCTGATCGGCATCGCCGTGGCCGAGGGTGGGCTCGTCGTCACCACGGCGGACGCGTTGGGCGGGCTCGAACACCTCTCGGTCGTCGGCCCCGGCGGCAGGCTGGAGCGCGCCAGCCTCCTCGGCCAGGACCACGATTCGGATGTGGCCCTGGTCCAGGTGCCCGGGGACGTGCCCGTAGCGCCCTTCTCCGACGGCGCCGGACTGGTCGGCGCCGCGGCCGACTTCACCCTCACGCTGCGCCCCGACGGCACCACCCTCGTGCTGGGCTCGGTCCCCGGCGCCGTCACCGGCGTCGGCACCGCCATCACCAGCGGTCCGGCCAACGGCATGCCCGCCATCACCTCCGACGTGACCCTGGCCGGCGCCGGCGCCCGGGGCCTGCTGGCCACGCCGGGCGCGCCGCTGCTCAACGCGACCGGACAGGTCATCGGCATCCTCTACAACCCCGGGCCGGCCGCCGCCACGACCGCCTCCACGGGCACCGTGACCACGGCCGCCACGCTGCTCACCGCGGCCTCGTACCTGCCCACCCAGTTGGTCCTCGGGGTGGCCGGCGACATCCGGGCCGGCACCAACGCCCGCCATGGCTGGCTGGGCGTCACCGGGACCGACCAGCCCGGAGGCACGGGCGCCGCCGTGGTCGCGGTCGACCCGGCCAGTCCGGCCAGCGGACACCTGGCCGGCGGCGAGGTCATTGCCCAGGTCGACGGCACGGCGGTGCACACCATGGCCGAGCTGCGCGCCCGCCTCTACGTGCTGACCCCGGGCACCTCGGTTGCCCTCACCGTCGCGGACGTGCCCGGCGCTACGGAGAACAAGGTCGTGACCGTGAAGCTCGGCCGCTCCTCGTAGGCTGAATCAGTGAGCATGTTCAGTTCCAACGACCCTGACAATCCAATGGGCGGTCTCCTCGGCGACCTGCTCAAGGTCATCGGGTCGGGATCGGCCGGTGGCGGCGACAATTGGTTCGAGGCCGCCCGCACCCTGGCCTTCGGCGTGGCCACCGACGACGGGCAGGACGAGACCCCCGACCCGCTCGTGCGCATCGCCTTCGAGGACCTGTCCCGGGTGGCCGAGCTGCACGTCGCCGAGGCCACCGGCATCACCGCCGCCTCGAGCGGCGGAGCCGGGGTGTCCTTCGAGGCCGTCGGACCCGGGCAGTGGTCGTTCCGCCTGCTCCAGGCGTACCGCCCCGTTCTCCAGTCGATGGTCGAGGCCCAGCAACAGGGCGCCTCCGCCGTCCCCACCATGGACCTGACCCAGCTCGACCCCGACGGCGGGGCCGGCCTGCAGGGCCTGCTCAGCCAGTTCGCCCTGACCCTCGGACCGGTCTTCCTCGGCATGCAGTTCGGGTCGGCCGCCGGCCACCTGGCCCGGCGCGCCTTCGGCCAGTACGCGCTGCCCCTGCCCTGGCCGCCCGAGACCAACGCCCTGCTCCTCGTGCCCGGCAACGTGGCCCGCTTCGCCGAGGACTGGAGCCTGCCGCTCCAAGAGGTCCAGCTGTGGATCTGCCTGCGCGAGCTGACCATGCACGCCGTCATGACCCGGCCCGGCGTGCGCTCGTCGCTCACCACGCTGCTGGCCGATGCCTCGACCCACGCCGCGGCGGCCCAGCGCAACATCGTCGAACGCCTGGGCGAGGGCATGGGCGACGCCACCTCGCATCGAGGAGGCCCTGGGCGACCCCGAGGCGCTGTTGGCCGACCTGATCAGCCCGGAGCAACGCAACATCTCGAGCACCCTGACCGCGCAGACCACGGCGCTCGGCGCCTACGTCGACCACGTCACGTCGTCGGTGGCCGAGAGCCTGACCTCGTCGCCCGCCGCGTTGCGCGAGGCCTGGTACCGCTATCGAATCGAAGAGGGAAAGGGTGAGATGGCCTTCGCCGGCCTCTTCGGGCTCGACGTCGGCCAGGACGAGGTGGACCGGGGCCGCGCCTTCGTCTCAGGCGTTATCGAGCGGGCCGGCGAGAACGCGCTCACCCGGCTCTGGACGGACGAAGTCGACCTGCCCACCCCGGCCGAGGTCGACGCGCCCGGCCTGTGGCTGGCCCGGATCGGGCTGCTCGACTGACCCAGCGAGGTCCGAGGCCGAGCTCTGAGCCGAACGCACGGTCGAACTCGAGGCCCGGCGGGTCCGCTTCGCCCGGGTGCGCTCGGACTCCCAGCGCACCCCGAGGCAGAACCCGAAGGTCGAGGTCGAGACCCGCACCATTCAGGCGGCGGGGACCAGCACGTGCTGCTCGAGCTGGTGGTTGGTGAGGATCGTCGTCACCTTGGCCCCGAGCAGCAGCGACTCGATGGTGCCGTCCCAGTCCGGCGCAATGGCGAACACGTAGTCGGCCATCGCCTCGTCGCTGCGGATCGTCTCGAGCAGCTCGACCAGGTCGAGTTTGTGCTCGGCCAGGGCCAGCACGTGCAGGTCGCCCGGCGTCAGCATGCGCACCAGCGCCGCCTCGTCCTCGGTCAGTCCCTCGGCCATCTCCCGGACCTCTCGGACAATCGAAGCGTCGTCCATCGTGTACGTCTGTCCCACTTGGTTTCCCCCTTGTCGGCGCTGCCTCGTCCGCACTGCGTCTACCGCCGTCGGCGCACTTTCTAGTGGGGGGGAGTATCCGGTCCGTGGCACGACGGATGCAGTTTGGGTGCAAAAGTCCTGGACAACTTTTTGGGTCGGCCGAACGCCCCTTGAGGCAGCACGGACGGCAAAGACCCAGGTCACAGACCTAGCCGCGTCCAACGCGGCCGGCCGGACGGAGCAGAGGCTCCGAGGGTCAGGCACGGCTCGAGCGTCAGATGGTGACGCTGAGCTCAGGCGGAGCAAAGACAAGAAGGACGCCGACGGGGACGCACCCCAGGCCGAGCCCGAGGCTCAGGCCTCGGCTTCCTCGCCCCAGTCGAGCACCCACTCGAGCGCCAGCTGCTCGCGCTCGGCGTCGCGCACCACCCGCTCGGAGTTGCGCCGGAACTGGGGATCGTGAGGTGGCAGCAGCACCAGCCGGGCCAGGACACGCTCTCTGAACTGGTCGATCACGTCGGGCGGGCCGTAATCGGACTGGACCTCCCAGTGCGGAGCCACGGGTCCGAGATACACCACCCGCACGTGCCCGATGGGCTCGATCGGCTCACCCTCTTCCACGACGACTTCTTCGGTCTCCGGGGACATGGCACCTCCTACGGCCCGCTCAGACGGTATGGACACAACCTTGGACACAACGGTGGCGCACGTTGCGAACGCGTGACGAGCACGCGCGTCCGCCGGCGCCCGGCGCCAGCGTAGCCCTGAACACCCCTGCCGGATCGCCCCTGGTCGCAGCGTTGTGTCCTCATGGATTCTTACGATCTTCCTAACCAAAAACGCAGGTCGGGGGCGTAAAATGTGCGAAGAAAGGGAGTCGGGTGATGAATAGCAATTGGATGTCATTGGGTAAGTGCAAGGAAGTTGCGCCGGACGTCTTCTTCCCGAACGACGGGATGGGCGTGCTGGTGGCACAGCGGATCTGCGCGGAATGCCCGGTATCAGAGGCGTGCCTCGAGTACGCCCTCGAGCATCACATCGACCACGGCGTCTGGGGTGGTGCCTCCGAGCGTGAGCGCCGCCGCATCCTGCGCCGTCGCCGCCTGTCGCACGCGGTGACCTCAGCCGCTCACTGATCTTGGTTTTCCGGGCCGCCTTGCGGCCCGGGCCGGCATCCTCCCCCGACCCTCTCCGGGTGCCGGCACTCCCGGACCCGCTCAGGACCACGGCCCCCCGGTCCTGGTAGCGGCGGTTCCCCGGGCCTCGGGGCTCCGAGCGGGGACCCCGAGGCCCGCGGCGTCCGCCCCCGGCGTCGGCGTGCCACGCTTGTTGGGTGCCGGTGGATCTCATGGAGTGCGTGGTCAACGTCTCCGAAGGCCGGGACGACGAGGTGCTGCGCCGGCTCTCCGTGGCCGCCGCCTCGACCCTGGTGGACCTCCACCGCGACCCCGACCACAACCGCTCCGTGCTCACCCTGGCCGGCCGGCCCGACGACGTGGCCGACGCCGCCCGCGCCCTGGCCCGGGTCGCGGTCGACCTGATCGACCTTTCCCGCCACGAGGGAGTCCACCCCCGGGTCGGTGCCCTCGACGTCGTGCCCTTCGTCCCGTACGTGCTGGGCGACCTGCCGCCGACGCGATCTCACGGTCGCCCTCGAGCTGCGGGACAAGTTCGCCGACTGGCTGGCCGCCGAATTGGATGTGCCGAGCTTCCTCTACGGACCTCTGCCCGGCGGGGGCACCCGCAGCCTGCCGGACCTGCGCCGCCTGGCCTTCGCCCCGCCCCAGGAGGGCGGCCTCGAGCCCGACTTCGGGCCCCCCTCGCCCCACCCCACCGCCGGCGCCACCGCGGTCGGGGCGCGCACCGTGCTGGTGGCCTACAACGTCTGGGTCTCCTCGCTCCAGACGGCACGCGCCGTCGCCCCCCACGTGCGCAACGACCACGTGCGGGTCCTGGCCCTGGCCGTGGGCGAGCGGGCCCAGGTCTCGTGCAACCTCGTCGACCCCGCCTTCTACGGCCCTGCTCGGCTCTACGACGCCGTGGCCCAGCTGGTGAAGGAGGCGGGCGGGTCGGTCGAGGGGGCCGAACTGGTCGGGCTCATCCCCTCGGCCGTCCTGGCCAAGATCTCGCCGGTCCGCTACGAGGAGCTCGGGCTCTCACCCGACACCACCGTCGAAAGCCGCCTCGACCTCAACTGAACCGACTCCTCTGCCGGCGCGCTGTTCAGCCGCGAAATTCAGTCACGAGATTCAGGTGCGCGCCGCGGCCGGCCAACGGGCCGGCGCCGACTCAGGATGCGCTGGCGACGTCGCCCCGGCGAGCCATGGCCCGGGCCCGGCGCAAGCGCCGGCGTTCCCGTTCGCTCATGCCGCCCCAGATGCCGAACTTCTCGCCGTTGGCCAGCGCGTACTCGAGGCAGTCCTCACGCACCACGCAGCCGCGGCAGACCTCCTTGGCCTCGCGGGTCGACGCCCCGCGCTCTGGGAAAAACAGATCCGGGTCGACGCCCATGCAGTTCGCCTGCAACTGCCAACTTCGTTCTTGGCGACCGTAAAGCGTGGTCACGATGTCCACCGCCATTCGATTCGCCCCCCTTCTTCGCCACAGGTGGCATTGATGTAACTACAACGATGTAATCATCATCTTTGACCACCGCTCCAGGCATGCGCAAGACCAAATCCCCGATCCTGGGCAAAAAACGTGTGCTCCCGGCGCCTGAGCCGGTGTGGATAAGTGCATGAAATCGCAGATCAACCCCTATTCGGCCGCGCCGGACCCACTTGCATTGATATTTCCTGCGTCCTACCGGCCGATCGGCGCAAAAAAAGGCGCCGGCCGCCGCCTTACGGTCCGGCGGAACGAGGCGGTGGCGCCGGAGGCGTCGATCGGGACCGCCGGATGTCGCCGGGCCGCTCGCGGGAGCCTCGGAGAAACCGACGATGCCCGGACGTCGCGGTCTGACCCTGAACTCGTGGACCTCTACCGTCAGCGGGCGGTTGCGAGCCGAGACCGAATGGACCGCCGGAGTCTTCCGAGCTTCAGGCGGGTCCTTCGGGCCGTGAGGACTGAGCTCGTGGCGAAGGCAGATCGGACCGATGCCGGCCAGCGGTTCGAACCGTTGGGCATCGCGACGACGTCGAGAAGTGGCAATGGGAGGACGAGCCTCGAGGCCAGGCTCCGACTGCTCAGATTCGGGAGGCGGCCCGTCTCGAAGATGTCCTCTTGCCCACTTCGTTGGTGGAGGTTCACAAGGAACGAGTAATCGAGTCCTGCAAATTGGCTCACGACCTCTCGCACATCGCTTCCGGTCCCCGTCTCGAAGACGACGATGGGTCGGTCACGACGGAGCAGCTCTCGCGCTGACCGAAGGACCTCGGCCTCCATGCCCTCGACGTCAATCTTCACCAGCGCCACGCCGGATGGAGCGACGTCGTCGAGTTTGACCACGGGGAACTTGACTTTAAGATCTCCGCCCTTTCTGCCGAAGCGGGCCGAACCGGTGTTCCCGGAGTTGGCACCGAGAAAGTTGGCCTCTCCCCCCGCCAACGCGCGGATGGTTTGGACTCGATCGGTGAGGCCGTTCCGCTCGAGGTTGCGCTGAAGCAGGGCGTAGTGCTCTTCCAATGGCTCAATGGCGATCACCTGTCCGGCTGGGCCAACCGCCCGGGTGATCGGAATCGTGTATGACCCGATGTGGGCCCCTACGTCGATCGCGGTGTCGCCGGGCTGCAGCAGAGACAGGAGTAGACGCGAGGTCGGATCGCTGATGCGCGCCGTACTCAGACAACTGATCCGTGATCAGATCCCCAGCAAAACTCTCGAGCGAACCCCACGGGGTCGTGAGAATGACAGTTTCCACCGTTGGGCCGCCCCCCGTTGCGCGAAACCCAGATTATCGGACCTGGGCCTCGGTCGCCATCCGCGGCGGCAAGCCAGTGCTGCCTTCCGTCCCCGGTGTGGAGGAGTCAGCCGGCGTCACGCAGGACGCGGCGGTGCTGGGCGAAGTCGACCAGCGCGTGGCCGCGCAGGACATCGGGACTGGTCTCCAAGGTGCGCCCGCCGTTGAGCCAGGCCCGGCGATCAAACGGGCGAGCTGACTTCCAGAGCTGCTCAAAACCTGGGGGCTAGGAACAAGACCTGGGGAAACGGTCTTCAGGTAGTGACACTCGTTCGCAATGAACCCGACGGATGGTGGAGTCGCCAAGTCGTGTCAGGAGTCGACTCCCGCTCGATACAACGGGCCACCGGCATCCTCATGGACAGCCACCGCATTCTCGCCGATGTTCACGAACGCAATCGGCGCTCCTTGAGCGCATGGACACTGGCGGATATAGAACTGTTTCTGAGCGCCACGGAGCATCATCAGACAGCTCCAAGTGTCTGCACCCTCATCGAACGCCAGCAGTCCAGAGTGAGCCTGTTGCCCTTGAGATTGATGGACGGAAGCGGCCAAAACGTAATAGCCATTCCTTCCCGCGAGCGAGACCATGCCCTCGACCGGGTTGCGCCGTAGTCTGCCCTCGAGCCTCCATCGACGCTCCCGATGCGGATCGAGGTGGGTGCTGGCTGATATGAAGTTGGAACCCATCCAGTAGTCAGTCCCCCAGTAGATCGTCGAAGGGGTGACGGCCAACCCCGTGAACCCACCGAGGGCCATGAGGCGGGTGTTCTCCGGTCGTAATCCACTGATGGAAGCGGACATCTTTTCCATTGGTCCGACGAGAGGAGCCGACCAGAGCCACTTGAGGTTGTCACCTGTCGTCACGAAAAGCTGCCCTGATTCGTGGCAAAGAGACACCGCGTGGACATGTTTGTTGACTCCGGCTCGGATCAGCACATCCGAGCTCTGCCACGACCGCGCCTGATCTTCGGACCAATAGATCCACGCGATTGAGGTCCATCGCCCTTGCGCGTCCCTGACGTTGCCATACTCCCCGATGATCAGTCGACCATGGGCGTCCTCGGCGAGGCTCTGAGGCCTGACATAACTCTTTGGCGTCGAGAGCGCAAGGACCTCGACCAGCTTTGCGTCCTCTCTCGAGTAGACGCAAACGCTCCCGACGAGGCAGACGAGGATGTCACCGGTTGCCAAACGGTGTACGGCGGTGATCCCACGCTCAAAACGCGCAACCTTGGTCGTGACGAAGGAAAAAGGATCGTGGTGCACTTCCACATCGAAGATGGAATGGCGATTCCAGCCAATCGCCGAACGAAAGTCCGACGCGAGACACCATCCCTGCAGACGGGCCGGTATTGGGGCAAACGCCAAAGGCGTCGGTGCTCGCTGTTCGAGGCCATCGGGAGTGATCGAGTACGCCGGACTCTGGGTCCCAATGGTCAACTCGGAGCCTCGACCCCCGACCTCTCTTGCGAGATCGGCCACGAGCTCTCTGCCTCGCCCCTCTCGGAGTAAACGTGGCACCAATCGAGCCGCGGTCGTGGCCGCACTCAATGGACCGCGGCGAACACCTGCAGCCCATTCCTCCCCGATCGTGCTGAACGCTGTCTGCGCGCGGTTCGCTGATGAGAAGCGTGTCGAAATCGAGCGAAATGAATCACGATTCGCCACCTGGGTACCTCCGTCCGCTTCAGCGGCCTTGCGGGACTGACGGCCGCTACCCTTCTCGCCGCGGGCCCCGCCTTCCGGTCGCCTTGCTCCAATGACGCTGAGTCGGAAGTTCCGCCTGCGGGTCGTGTGTCGACCTGGAGGCTCGCTGGTCTAGGTATGGTCCCATATCGGACGGGTTCGTGACGGCTGGACGGCTTCGACCGGTGTGGCCAAATGGTGATTGCACCCGCTCGTATCAGTGACCGACTGAGACCCACGAGACCCGGCTGAAGATCTCGGCGAATGATGCCATTCGAGGGCCGACGCGGAGGTTGAGTCGGCCCGGCTCGGCCTCGAGCGTTCCGTGACCACCAAAGAAGCCGTCGCTTCGATGACTGACGACGTGCCGCGGTCGAAGGCCAGCTGGGTGACGGCACCGCGCAACGCCATTCCGTCCCGGTGCCGCGGTTTCGGGCGGGGAGCGGTGCAGACGATGTCGGGGTCTTGTCGCCGAAATGCTCGGCTGGTGCTGCGGGCCATCGACGGCTCGCGGGTGTCGCGGGTGCGTCTCGTCGAGACCAACGACCTCCTCGAATTGTCCACGAGGACTTGGCGCTGGCCGTCACCCTGCCCGATCCGTTGGCGCTCGCCGCCGTCAAAGCGCGCTCGATCTGAGCCGGGGCGTGCGGCCCACGTGGGCTCACAAAACGGCGGCTGAGGTTCCACGAGGGGATCACGTCGAGCACCCGGGGCCCGGGTCCCGGAGTCGGCGCGGACGGCGGAGACCCACAATCGAGGGCATTCCGCTCGGACGGAGGCCGGAATAGCCAGCGACGTGCAATTTCATCTAGATTTTGCGGGGTGTCGGCGACGTTTCGTGCCCCGTTTACCGACCTCTAGAGAGGCTGGTGTGGTGTCCACAAGGACTCGGACCTCGAGCGGGATGAGCATGCTCCGGGACGCCGGGGTGCAACTCTTCTCGAAACTCCCGCCCTCGGCTCGACTGGTACTGCTCCACGCCCGGGGGCGTTACGCGCCATGGGAGGACGGATTCGATTTCACCCCGCCAGCCTTGGACGCGGGCGAGATTTCGGGTGCGCCCGACTTCGTGGGGATCGGCGTGCAGAAGGCGGGCACCACCTGGTGGCACGAGCTCATCGTGGCGCACCCCCAAGTGTCGGCCCGCCCCAATCTGCACAAGGAGCGCCACTACTTCGATCGCTTCGCGCTTCGTCCCTTTGGTCCGGACGACGTGGCCGGCTACCGGCAGTGGTTCCCGCGCCGGCCGGGGACCCAGGCCGGCGAGTGGACGCCCGACTACCTGCACCAGCCGTGGGTGCCGGCCCTTCTGGCCGAGGCGGCGCCGCAGGCGCGCTTGCTCGTGCTCCTGCGTGACCCGATCGAGCGCTTGCGTTCCGGCTTGGCGCACCACCGGGCCCAGCGCGGCAAGGTGACCGCTGACGTCTGGGCCACCGCGATCGATCGTGGCTTCTACGAACAGCAACTGGCGGCGTGGGCGTCGTGGTTCTCTCCGTCCCAGTTCCTCGTGTTGCAGTACGAGCGCTGTGTCGCCGATCCTGCCACCGAGCTGGCGCGCACCTACCGCTTCCTCGAGCTGGATCCCTTCGTGCCCGAAGGCCTGGCCCGCCGGGTCGGCGCATCGAGGGACGTCGCCCCGCTGAGCGACGATGTCCGGCGGCGGCTTGTGAATCTCTACGCGGCCGACGTGAGCAGTCTGGCCAAGAACCATCCGCAGTTGGATCTCGACCTGTGGCCGGACTTCTCGGAAATGGCGCACCAATGATCGCCTTGCTGGCCCAGACAACGCCCGCAGCCAACGCTTCCGCGGCCGCCAACGGGTCCAATGCTGTGTCCACCGACTATTTCGTGGCTGCCGCAACGGCTCTCCTCCTCGTGTGGGCCGGCTACGCAATCGCCCGCCGTCTCGCCGTGGGCGACTCGTACCCCAACCTGCAGAAAGTCGTCCGCGCCAGCGTCATCTTCCACTTGGTGTGTGCCCCGCTCCAGATCATCATCGTCGAGCAGGTCTACAAAGGTGTGGCCGACTGGACGCGCTACACGAATCAGGGCGCGCTGCTCTCGGACAACTTGCGCGCCGGACAGTTCACGCTGGAAGGCAGCGGGATCAAGCACATCGTCGGCGACGGTGGGGCATCCGTTTACGGCGGCATCATCATGACGATCGTCGGCCCCAACAAGCTCGCTGCCTTCCTCGTCGCCGCGTTTCTGTCCTTCGTGGGTAGCGTCCTGTTTTATCTGGCCTTCAAGGCTGCGTTCCCAGAGGCCAACCGGGGCCGCTATGCCCTGCTGGTGTTCCTCTTCCCATCGGTTTTGTTCTGGACGGCGGACGTCAGCAAGGAATCGGCGATGTTTTTCGGGATGGGTCTCGTCGCCTACGGGATGGCGCTCATTCTGACCGGACGGCCCCTGGGCTACGTCTACGGGGTGGTCGGTGGGGTGATCGCCCTGGTCATCCGTCCCGATGAACTCGTCATCCTCGTCGTGGCCTTCGCCGTAGCGATGGTCGTACGCGGCATCTTCCGCCAGGGCCGTTCGTTCGGGGGCCCTTTTCGCGTCGTGGGGGCCATTGTCGTCATCGGTGCATTCGTCGTGCTGGTCGGCATCGAGGCCGGGCATTTCGTCGGCAAGGTCGGTGGTACCGGTGTGGGCGGGACGCTGAGCCAGGTTGCCAGCAACAACCAGGGTGTAGGCGCGGGCTTCGGCAGTAGCAATGTGGCCTATTCGAGCAATCCCCTCGATTACCCGCGCGACATCTTTGCCGTCCTCTTCGACCCACTGCCGATCCAGGCGCACAGTCTCACCCAGCTCGCTGCCGCCGCTGAGAACGTCCTGATTCTGCTCGTGATCCTTTTCTCGCTACGGCAACTCCGCTGCGTCTTTCGGGCGTGCCTGCAGCGGCCGTACGTGCTCGTCTGCGTTCTCTACAGCCTCGTCTTTCTCTATGCCTTCGCAGCACTTGCCAATCTCGGCCTGATCGACCGAGAGCGGGTCTTGCTGCTGCCTTTCTTGTTCGTCATCTTGGCCATCCCCATTGCCCCCGAGGGCGAGTACCCGTATCCGTGGCAGCTACCTCGACGGTTGCGCCGCCCGATCGACGGGACACGGTCCGGCCCAATACGACGGTCGGTCGACGATGACAGCGACTGGGAGGTGAGCGACAATGCCGTCTCCGCCCAGTGGGCATCGGACTCGATCGACGAAACGGACACAGCCGACTGGTCGCCGGCCGAGTGGACGACTGATCCCTGACGAGCGGTGCGCTTCACCGCGTGCTTGATCATCTTCGTTTGGATGTCTGAGCCTCTGTTACACAAGCTCAGCGTGACCGATCAAAACTTCAGTTGTCTCAATGCGACGAGGATGTGATGCCACAAGACACGTCGCTCCGAACCTGGATCTCACGCGTGTTGGTGGCGTCACCGCGCACGAGGTGAAGGGCGTTGGCACTCTTCTCCATCGCGGCAGACGACGGGATGTCCTGACTGCACGTACCGATTCGGTGACACGCCGGGATTGCCGGCACTACGAGCGTCAGCTTCCCGCCAAGTTTCCAATGATCCGAGATCCTCAGGACAGACCCTCCGTTCGGGCGTAACATTCGCCACCGTGCGAAACCCGGAGTCATGTCACTCTCCGAAATCAAGACCACCAAGTCGAACAAGGAATCGACCGCGCCTAACGATTTCGTCCGCGACCCGGTCCAGGCCCGGGACGACCGTCTCGCGGCCACCTGGCGGGACGGACGGCCTCACTCCATTTCCCCGGGGACCTGGGCGACAGCCCCGGTTGTGTGACCCGGGCGCTGGCTGAGTTGACATGGCGGACACGACGGATGACGCCGCCGCTCCCGATGGAGCGCCCAGCCGGGTCTGGATGTACTGGGAAAAACGAAAGCCCACGAGCATCCGCACGCCCTACCTCGACCTTTGCCTCGAAACGGTGGAGGCCAACCTCGACGGCCTGAATCTCGAGGTGATCGACGAGCGCACCATCTACGACTGGCTGCCCGACCTCGACCAGACCACGTGGGAGCGCTTGCCCCGCCCGGCGTCGCGCTCGGACTACGGCCGCAACCGGCTGCTGTGGCGCTATGGCGGGATCTATCTCGACTTCGACTGCGTGGTGATCGACTCGCTCCGTCGGCTCCTCGAACCACTGAGCGACACCTCGCTCGCCGGATGGGGCGACGAGACAGAGGGGCTCTTCTTCAACAACCTGCTCGCCGCACGAGCTGGCTCCCCCTTCCTCGAACAGTGGATCGTCGCCCAGGATCGTCTCCTGCACGGTTCGGACGACTGGCCGGCACTTGGCTACGCCGCGCTCGGACAACACCTGGCGGGTGATATCGCACGACAGGTGGAGCATCACAGCTTCGCCGAGAACCAGGTCGCTCCGATTCCCTGGCACCAGGCGGCGCGGTTCCGCTCGACCACCGAATCGCCGGCACCCCTGCTCTCGTGTCAGCCCATCACGGTGATGCTCTGGAACCGCGCGATGGGTGAGCGGTTGGAACATGTCTCCGCCGAGCAACTGCTCACCGGCAAGACCCTCCTGTCGCGGCTCTTGCGCATCGGCTCGGGTCGCTCGACCCTGGACGAAGAGCTCGATCTGCGGACTCGTCTGCACGTGGTCTCGGATGTGTCCTTCTCGGGCCCGGCGATGAGGTTCCGTGGTTGGGTGCACCAAACGAATGACTTCTGGTTCAGCGCCGAGCAACGCGAGCGCAAGATGCGGCACGCCAACCGGATGCTCCGAGAGGGGAAGGAGCTCGACGAAGTCCTCTCCATACTCAGAGTCCGGAGGTCGGTGTGGGATCGATGGCAAGTTCGCTATGGCGGTGCAGGGGGCCGCGCCGAAGACGCCGGCGGCACGTTGGACGGCCTGGCGTCTCCGGGATCGGGACCAGGAGATGGCCCGGCGTCGTGACCTCGGAGCTCACGGACTCAGGCTTGCAGCACCATCGTCGCTCCCGGGTGACCCGGCTCGGGATGCTGGTCGGGAGTTGGCCTGTGCTTTCATCTCCGGTGACAAGACTGTGACGGGGTCGAACCGCCTGATTACTCGTTGGATCCACGGGAGTCGGCTCCAGTAATATTTCGACTTGCTCGGGTAGGGACAAACGACTGAGGGAGCCTCGAATGCGAGCCGCTAGGCCTAGCTCAGGGAGCGACGTCGTACCCCTCCCTCCCCCGCCGAAGAATGTGGTGGTCATGGGCGGGACTGGATTCCTCGGTGCTGAGATCACACGCTCGTTCCTCCGTGCTGGTTCGCACGTCACGACTGTCGCTCGTCATCCCACCCCACTCCCTCGGCGAGAACTTGTCGCCGACGCATCGCTTACCCTCGGTGAGGTTGAAGACCCGTTCTTCCTCGAGCCGCTGCTCGACGATGCCGACCACGTCGTGTTCGCGGTGGGCTGCCCCTTGCCTGCCGAGTCCGCCAAGACGCCGATCGAAACCGTCTTCAAGACACTTCCTGGCTTGATTGCCGTCCTCGAAGGCCTGCGATCACGCCCGGGCACACGGTTCACCTTTCTTTCGTCTGGCGGCACGGTCTACGGCAATCCCACGACGGTACCGGTACAAGAGGGGCGCCAACCGATCCGATCACGCCCTATGGGATCGTGAAACTCGCGGCCGAAAAGTACATTTCGATGTACGACGAGCTCCATGGAATACCAACGTGTGCACTCCGCATCTCGAACGCTTACGGTCCTCTTCAGCCGACCGAACGAGGACAAGGGGTCGTTGCTGCATTCTTGGGCGCAGCCCGAGCGCAGAATCCGGTTCGGATCTTTGGTGACGGTTCCATCGTTCGCGACTACGTCTTTGTCCAGGACGTCGCGGACGCGGTCGTCGATCTCAGTCGCCTCGCTTCTGTGCCCAGAGTCGTGAACGTGGGAACAGGTCGGACACAGCATCAACGATGTGCTCGATCTCGTCCAGACCGTGACAGGCAGGACGTTGTCGGTCGAACGCATTCCGCAGAGGAAGTTGGACGTGCAGAACATCGTCCTCGACGTCGGACTGCTGTCGACGTTGCTGGATTGGAGTCCCTGTTCGCTCGAGGAAGGACTAGTCGTCGACCTGGGACACGAGTGCCGAGGCCTCCGAGGTCGGGACCCAGCTGCCCATCACCTGATCACGAGGTGGTCTGGTGTGGTTTTCGGCCTGCCGCGCCGAGGCCAGTCAGAGTTCCCAGGTGTGTTCATTGCATTCACCAGGAGTGAGAGGTCCCTGTGCGAGCGCGAGTCTCCTCCAGGGCGCGGTGTCGGGCGCCGGCAGGTGCGGACCATCGGGACGGCCGCCATTGGAACGGCTTCCGGCGCTCAGCTCGTCGATCAGCCGCCTCCAACGGTCTGCACTGGCCCCGATGGTGAAGCGCTGGCAGTGGGCTCGTGCGGCTCGCCCCATGGCTCGACGCCGATCTCCGTCCACGACCAGGCTCGCCACGGCATCGACCAATCCGTCCCGATCGTCGACCGGGACCACGAAGCCGGACTCGCCGTCGGCCACCACGTCGGCCGCTCCCGGGACGTCGGTGGCCACGATGGGCAATCCCGACAATCCGGCGTCGATAAGGACACCCGCCATGCCTTCTCCGGTCGGCAGGCTGGGAAAAACAAGGAGATCCGCTCGTCGCATCTCGGGAGCACCATCTCGACGACCCAGCATTTCGACGCCGGACGCTGCGGCCATTGGTCGGAGCGTCTCGTAGAGCGGCCCGTCTCCCACCAAGCGTCCTCGGACGGGCAGACCCCTCTTCCGCAGGGCACCCACCACCTCGATGAAGAGCTCGGGCCGCTTCCCAGGGTTGAGATATCCCACGAACAACAGCTCGACGTCCTCGCTCGGTTCCCGACCCCCGCCATCCTGCTTCTCCTGGCCGACGGCGGGCGGTACACGTCAGGGTCGCGTCCGGTCCAGAGCACGCTGAGCCGGCGTGCATCCACGCCCAGCATGGCCCGATACTGCTCAGACACGTCTTCCGAGACGGTGGCGACCCGGGCTGCTCGCCAGCACAGCACCCGCCACAGCAGACGCCGCGCACCTCGGCAGGCCGACTCGGGCAGGGTGCCGATTGCGTAGTACACCACTGGCACTCGGCCCACGATCACCGCGTATTTATGGGCGTCGCCCCCGTACGCCACAACAAGCGCCGGTTTCCACTCTCGGAGGGTGCGCGAGAGCCGAACCAGCGCACCGGGACGGAGGCCGACAGAAGCCTTCGCTCCGCCGGTCAGGCCGACAGTTGCATCCATCGGGACCTCGTCGTCACCTTCGAACAGGGAGACGAGGAAGTGCCCGCGGGCGGGACCACCGACTCGTCGACCAGAGCACGCGCTGACACCTGCGCCCCCCGAAGCAAGGCGCTGGGCACCAGGTGAATGACACACCCGGAGAGGGTGGGGGGCCGACGGCCCGTCGACCGTGGCTGCAGGTTGTTGGCGGTCGGCGAGCATGGCGACCGTATTATGGTCGCTCGGGGAGAGCGGTGTTTCCGACGGGCGGGTATCGACGCGGCGCCCGGAGTCGTGGGTGGAGAGCAACACCAGATGGGCTGTTCGGTCACCTGATCTCCTCAGTCGGGATGCTCGGTAATGTCACCAGCACGTTTCATCCGGGACCGAACTTGCGTCGGATGCGCCGACGTCACGCACCCGTGCATCAGCGCAAAAACATTCTCTCCGAAATCATCTGGTCCGCGATCCGGCAGGCAAGGGCCCACCGGGATCGCCGCGCTATGCGATCCCCTAGCCGGCCGGA
>CAVSEB010000001.1:0-11645 GCA_963726855.1 uncultured Acidimicrobiaceae bacterium | reverse complement strand
CACGTGCTGGCCGAGATCCCACGCGCAACTGACGGTCAGTCCCTCCGGCGCGGCGGGCGTTCCGGTCCGGCGTTGGCGAGCGCGAAGCTGCCGGTGCCGTAAGTCACCTTCACCATGCCCGGCTCGAAGCAGCACCTGACCGAACAGTGCCGCCTGCTGGTCGCCCAGCATGCCCGACGACCGGAACGCCGTCGAGCACGTCGGCGGCCGGGCCGAGGCCGGCTAGGCCGGCGGTGCCGAAGCGGCCCGCCGAGGGTCCACCTGGGCAGGGTGGGCGGCGGGCACGCCGAAGAGGTCGCACAGCTCGGCCGACCAGGCCGGCGCTCGGTATCGAGCAACAGGGTGCGGCTGGCGTTGGAGGGATCGGTGGCGTAGGCGCCTCCGTCCGGCCCGCCGGTGAGGTTCCACAGGACCCAGGTGTCGACCGTGCAGAAGGAGAGCCCCGGGATCGTCGGCGGCCAGCTCGAGCTCGCCCGGTGCGGAGCCAGGCCGCCTTGGTGGCGCTGAAGTAGGGATCGAGGACCAGCCCGGTCGGGTGCGCACGAGCGGCAGGTGTCCCGCCTCGGTGAGCTCGGCGCACAGGGCGGCCGTGCGCCGGTCCTGCCACACGATGGCCCGGTGCAGGGGTTGCCCGCTGGCGCGGTCGAAGGCGACCAGGGTCTCGCGCTGGTTGGTGATGCCCATGGCGGCGACGTCTCCCCGGACTCGGCCAGGCGGGCGCCCACCTCGGCCAGCGTGGTCCGCATGGCCTGCCAGATCTCGATCGGATCGTGCTCCACCCAGCCCGGGCGGGGGAAGTGCTGGGTCAGCTCGCGGTAGGCCACGTCGGCCACCTGGCCCGCTGCTCGACGGCGAGGGCGCGCACGCCGGTCGTGCCCGCATCGATCGCGACGACCCTGGCCATGGGGGGGTGACGCTAACGCTTCGCGGCATCTCGGCGCCTGGGCCGACCCGGCCGGGGACCGCTTCAGGGGAAATTTTCGTGAAGGCCCGTGACCTGCACGGATGGTGCAGGGATTTGGTTGACAAGGGCGTAACTACAGTGATGTAATGACACAGCATCTCGTGTCTCGGGGGAGGGTCTACCACTACATATTGTGGTGAGGCGAGTAAGCCCCTCCTCCGGGCGCCTGATCGAGGACAGCGCTCGAGACCCACCCGACACGGAAGTGGGGTGTCGGCGCCGCATGGCAGGACGAGCAGCACCGGAGCACCCCAGGCAGACATTCAGCAGCGAACCTCCCAGCGAACCCGAACCCACCCTGACCACGCAGGAGGACCCCAGCACCATGGCCATCGCTCCCCAGCGATCCGAGATCGGCATCCGCCGCCACTTCACGACCCCGGCGTCCACCCCTATGACGAGGTGCGCTGGGAGCGGCGCGACGCCCGCATCACCAACTACCGCGACGGGACGGTGGCCTTCGAGCAGCTGGGCGTCGAGGTGCCCGAGAGTTGGAGCGTCAACGCCACCAACATCTTGGCGCAGAAGTACTTCCGGGGGACGCTCGGCACCGAGGAGCGCGAGTGGTCGCTGAAGCAGGTGGCCGACCGGGTGGCGGACACGCTGACCGCCTGGGGCATCAAGGACGGCTACTTCGTCGACGACGAGGAGGCCCAGGTCTTCAACCACGAGCTGAAGTACCTCATCATCCACCAGCGGGCGGCGTTCAACTCGCCGGTGTGGTTCAACATCGGCGTCCACGGCGTGCCGCAGCAGGGCGTCGGCGTGCTTCATCCTCTCGGTCGAGGACCAGATGGACTCGATCCTCAACTGGTACACCGAGGAGGGGATCATCTTCAAGGGCGGCTCGGGTGCCGGGGTCAACCTGTCGCGCATCCGCTCGTCGCACGAGCTGCTCAAGGGCGGCGGCACCGCCTCGGGCCCGGTCAGCTTCATGCGCGGGGCCGACGCCTCGGCCGGGACGATCAAGTCGGGTGGCAAGACGCGCGCGGCCGCCAAGATGGTCATCCTCGACGCCGACCACCCCGACGTCGAGGACTTCATCTGGTGCAAGGCCATCGAGGAGCGCAAGGCCCGGGTGCTGCGCGACGCCGGCTTCGACATGGACCTCGACGGGGTGGACAGCCACTCGACCCAGTACCAGAACGCCAACAACTCGGTGCGGGTGACCGACGAGTTCATGGAGGCCGTCATCGACGGCGACCAGTGGGAGCTGCGGGCGCGCACCGACGGCTCGGTGATCCGCACCGTGCCGGCCCGTGACCTCTTCCGCCAGATCGCCCACTCGGCCTGGGAGTGCGCCGACCCCGGACTGCAGTACGACACGACGATCAACCGCTGGCACACCGCGCCCAACACGGGGCGAATCAACGGCAGTAACCCATGCTTCCCCGGGTCGGCCAAGGTGCACACCGACAAGGGGCTGATCCCGTTCCGCGAGCTCTTCGAGCGGGCCAACGCGGGAGAGACGTTCGGGATCTACACGCACGACGCCACCAACCCCGACCAGCCGTCGGAGCAGATGTTGATCACCTCGCCCGAAGCATTCATGATCACGGGCTACAACGACATCGTGCGGCTGCGCCTCGACAACGGCGTGGAGCTGCAGTGCACGCCGTCGCACAAGATCTTCACCGTCAACCGGGGCTACGTCGAGGCGCGCCACCTCACCTTCACCGACGAGGTCAAGTTGCTCGACCTCGCGGCTCCGGCCGAGGACGCCGACATGGCGTTGCCGGTGTCTCCGAATGCCGAGGACTACTGGACGAAGGGGGACAAGAGCGCACCCCTGCGTTCCCCGAGGTGTGGTCGGAGGAGTTCGCGCACTACCTCGGCTGGCTCATCGGTGACGGTTCGACCTCGGGTACGACGGTTGCCTCCATCTACGGGAGCCAGGAGGACCGGGACGAGATCCTGCCCCGGCACGCCGAGCTGCTGGAGCGGATCAACTGGCGATCGCCCGATCAAGCCTTCCGAGCAGGCCAACGGCACGGTCCAGCTGCGCCTGGCCCGGCGAGCGTTCAAGCGCTTCACGGAGGCCTGGGCATCCGAGCCGGTCAAGGGACCCGAGAAGACGGTGCCGTGGTCGATCGAGCGGGCGCCGGCCGAGATGGTGGCGGCGTTCCTGCGCGGGCTCTACGACGCCGACGGGTGCGTGGTGACCGCCGGTGGGAACAATTACGTCGGCTTGGGCTCGTCGTCGCCGCGAGCTGCTGCGAGGCGTGCAGACACTCCTCAGTACGTTCGGCATCATGAGCCGTCTCTACCAGACGAGGTCGGCGATCGAAGAGGGCTCCTTCGAGTACACCAACAAGGCCGGCGAGACGAAGCAGTACGGGCAGTCCGCCGCCTACGACCTCCGGATCAGCTCGGAGTCCATCGTCACGTTCGCCCAGCACGTCGGGTTCTCGCTGTCGCGGAAAGCCGGATTGCTGCGAGACGTCGTCGTCGACGCACCGCGGGGCCCCTACCAGGCCCGCCGGACGGCGCACCTGCTCGAGCGCACCAACGACGGCGTCGAGCTGACCTACAACCTCAGCGAGCCACGCAACCACTCGTACGTGGTAAATGGGGTAGTTGTACGCAACTGTTCCGAGTACGTTCACCTCGACAACAGCGCCTGCAATCTGGCTCCATGAACCTGCTCACCTTCCTCGACGACAACGACGAGTTCGACGTCGAAGGCTTCAAGGCGGCGGTGGCGGTCGTTCTTCACCGGCCAGGAGATCCTCGTGGGCAACGCCGACTACCCGACAGCGAAGATCGGCGAGACGACACGGGCCTTCCGCGAGCTGGGTATCGGCTACGCCAACCTGGGTGCACTGCTCATGGCGCAGGGCCTGCCCTACGACTCGGACGCCGGCCGGGCCTGGGCGGCCGCCATCACGGCGCTGCTCACGGGCCACGCCTACGCCACCTCCGCCCGCACGGCGGCGCGCATGGGACCCTTCGCCGGGTACCACGAGAACCAGGAGCCGATGCTCAACGTCCTGCGCATGCACCAGGCCGAGGCGGCCCGCATCGACGAGGACGTCGTGCCGCCCGACCTGCTGTCGGCGGCCCAGGAGGCCTGGGATCGCGCGGTCGACCTGGCCGAGGTCTACGGCGTGCGCAACTCGCAGGCCTCGGTGCTGGCGCCGACCGGCACCATCGGGCTGCTCATGGACTGCGACACCACCGGCGTCGAGCCCGACCTGGGTCTGGTGAAGACCAAGAAGCTGGTTGGCGGCGGCACCATGTCAATCGTCAACCAGACGGTGCCCCGGGCGCT
Source organism: uncultured Acidimicrobiaceae bacterium (assembly GCA_963726855.1). Lineage (GTDB taxonomy): Bacteria > Actinomycetota > Acidimicrobiia > Acidimicrobiales > RAAP-2 > Bog-473. The sequence goes on along the minus strand of CAVSEB010000001.1, from coordinate 7,410 downwards.
GGCCAAGCTGGGGTACGGGCCCGAGCAGGCGGATGACATCGTCGCCTACATCAACGAGCACATGTCCATCGTCGGCGCACCGCACCTGGCCCCCGAGCACCTGAGCGTGTTCGCCTGCTCCATGGGCGACAACACCATCCACTACACCGGGCACATCCGGATGATGGGGGCGGTCCAGCCCTTCATCAGCGGCGCCATCTCCAAGACGGTGAACATGCCCGAGGACGTGACCGTCGAGGAAGTGGAGCAGCTGCACATCGAGGCCTGGCAGCTGGGGATCAAGGCGGTCGCCATCTACCGCGACAACTGCAAGGTGGCCCAGCCGCTCTCGACAACCAAGAAGGAAGCGGCCGCGATTACGGGCGGCGACGTGGCCCCGGCGGGCTCGGAGGCCGAGGCGCGTGACCGCAAGTCAGCCGAGCGCATAGCCGAGCTCGAGTCGGCGTTGGCCCAGGCCCGCCTGCACGAGGGCGACCCCGTGCTGGTCGGAGCGGTGCGCGAGCGGCTGCCCCGCAAGCGCAACTCCAAGACGTTCTCGTTCCGGGTGGCCGACTGCGAGGGCTACGTCACGGTGGGCGAGTACGAGGACGGGCGCCCCGGTGAGGTGTTCATCAAGGTGTCGAAGCAGGGGTCGACCCTGGCCGGCATCATGGACGCCTTCTCCATCGCCATCAGCCTCGGACTCCAGCACCAGGTGCCGCTGTCGACCTTCGTGGGGAAGTACGCCAACATGAAGTTCGAGCCGGCTGGCATTACCGACGACTCCGAGCTGCGCATCGCCTCGAGCCTGGTCGACTACATCTTCCGCCGGATGGCGCTGGACTACCTGTCGGTGGAGGAGCGGGCCACCCTCGGCGTGCAGTCCACGCAGGAACGCATGCAGCCGACGCTGCCGGGCGTGGAGGAGCAGTCGACGCCGACGGTGGGTCTGGTCGACGACGGGGGCGTTGCGGGGCGTGGTCTGGCCAGTTCCGCCGTGTCAGGTGTGACGACGGCAGCGGCCTCCCACTCGGCCCCAGCGGACCGGCCGCTGGCCCGGGCGGAACAGCGCGACGCGCCGTTCTGTTACAACTGCGGCAATCACATGCAGCGGGCCGGGTCCTGCTACGTGTGCGGGAGTTGCGGGACGACCAGCGGGTGCTCGTAATGTGTTCTTGAGGCCGAGAGAGCGCTGCAGGCCGAGCGAAGACACTCCGCCTTTGTCGTTCGTCACGTGCACGCCGCGCGCAACCACGTCCACAACGGTAGATGCGTGCGCTCCATGGCCGTGCCCGTGCTGAGAGTGAAACTGCGACGGCACTCTGAACACCACCACGAGCCGCTCGGTCGACACTGAGGGTTCTCGGCGCCGCATAGGACGCAGCCCAGGCCGTCTCGGAAGCATATACACACACACCGGCTCGAGATACATGCGGGCCACACGCTCGTCTCTGAACCACTCAGAGAACTCGGGCTCGCTGCGCCAACCTCTACGACGTAGGTGTCAAAACACAACACCTTGTGGGTCGGGCGGTAGAAGGGATAGCCCTCTTCCAGTCGAGGCCCGGTTCTCGGGTCGGTGAGCTATGTGAAGTCGCTGACGCTTGTGGATCTCGGCCCACCAGACTGACCTCCAGCGGGCGCCGGGACTCTTCCGGCGAGAGCTCGGCGCTGCCGGAGGTGGTGGTGGCTCAGGATGAGACTGATGAGTATCAGTGCCAACACGACTATTCGAGAGAGCGTCCACTTGGTGCTCAGACCTTCCTCCATCAACCCATTGTGACGCAATCGCCCGCTCGGGTCGACTGCCTTTCTCAGCGCCCGCCACAGTCGTGGCACTCCAGCCGGCCTGCCTCGAGGCTGAAACACGGACGGTCCGTATGATCGCCCTGTGCCTGTGGTATTCGCCCTACTGGCAGGGTTGGCCAATGCTCTCAACGTCGTCATGCAGCACGTTGCAAGCATTGGCGACCCAGAACACGACAAGGGCTGGCGATTCGTCCGCTACCTCGTGTCTAACCCCCTGTGGCTTCTCGGGTGGGTAGCGTTGGCCGGAGCGTTCGTCTTCCAGGCCATCGCCTTGCACAACGGAGCCATGTCGGTGGTACAGCCCCTCCTGGTCACCGAGCTCATCTTCGCCTTGGTCCTGAGGTGGCTTTGGCTACACCAGTCGATCCGCCCCGTCGCTTGGTCGGCGGCGGCCTGCACCTGCGTCTCCCTGGCGGTGTTCATCGCCGTATCCGAGCCGAGCGGCGGCAGCGCGCTGCCGACCACTGGAGCGTGGCTGGCGGCAACCATCACGGTCGCCGGCGCGTCAGGGCTGCTGGCACTGCTCGGGCTCAGAGGCACGCCACGAAGGCGAGCCGCAGTTTTGGGAGCCTCGGCTTCCATGCTCTGGGCACTCGTGGCCACATTCATAAAGGCGACTACCGACACCCTGTCGCAGTTCGGGGTGTCCGGCATGTTCACCCACTGGCCGGTCTATGCGCTCGCCGTCTCCGGCTTGGTCGCAGAGCTCTTGAACCAGGCTGCGCTCCACGTCGGCCCTCTCAGCATGTCGCAACCTTTCCTGGTGATCGTCGATCCCATCGTCAGCATTGCGCTGAGCATCTGGGTCTTCGGGGAGACCTTCAATCCGGATGCCGTCCGACTCGCTGTCGGCTCGTTCTCCTTTGCCGCCATGTGCGTCGCTGTCGCAGTGCTGACGCGCACAGCGCCCGCGACGATGGAACCCGCTCCCTCGCGCACCCAGAGCTGAGTACCGGACGCCAGATGGTCCCCGGTGTCCCTCAGGTCACGCGGAGCCTGCCGGCACAGCGTCTCGATCAGCTGCCTCCGTGGCGCGGTTGCGGCGGGCCACGGAGACCTTCGATTGCGGCAGCGCCCAGGGTGACGACGAGGAAGGCAAGACCTGTGAGTCCGGCGAAGCGACTTCTCTCGACTTCCCCGAGGCGTAGCCTTCTCATATCCATGCAGGCCCCGTTGGTCTCAGGGACCTGTCAGCCATAGAAGGCGAGCACCGGAAACCATGACTCAACCAGTGCCATCGTCGAGTTAGCCCCGATGGCCGCCACCGGCTTCGTCGGCCGCCAACAAGAATTGGGCATCCTCGCCGAGCGGTTCGCTGCGGCTGAGATGGGCTATCCACAGGTCGTCCATCTGGAGGGCGAAGCTGGCTCAGGCAAGTCAACTCTGATCACCCGCTTCCTTGGAACCCTGCCGAACGCGGTGATCGTTCAGGCGGGCGGTGACCAGGATGAGCTGCTCCTGTCGTACGGCGTCTTCGATCAGATGGAGCTCGGGTCCCTCACTGAGCCGGGGGCAGATCCGATGGCCGTTGGGGTTTCGTTGCTGGAACTCCTCGATCGACTCCAAACTGGCGGTCAAGTCGTCGTCCTCACAATCGACGACCTGCAGTGGGTCGACCGACCGTCCTCTCGCGCCGTGCTCTTCGCTCTTCGGCGTCTCAGGGCTGACAAGGTGCTGACGGTCATCTCAGCTCGGGCAGGTGAGTCGACCGATCCCAGCTGGTCTCGATTCTTTGGCGGCGATCCCCGGGTTACCCAGATCCGGCTGGTCGGACTCACCTCGAGCGATCTCATGGAGTTGGCAAATGCCCTGGGCCGCGGTTCGCTCACGCAGAACGGCGCAGCTCGGCTGGTCGCGCACACCGAGGGCAACGCCCTCTATTGCCGGGCGTTGCTCGACGAGATCGGCGTGGTGACGTTGAACAGAGAGGATGGAGGACTCCCGGCGCCCAGAGAGCTTTCTGCAGTGATCCTGGCTCAGGTCGCCACGCTGTCGACCCTCACGCAATCCTTCCTGGCAGCAGCGTCGATCCTTGGACAACACGCCGCCCCGTCGATGATCACGACAGTCGCCGAGCTAGCCGACCCAACCGATGCCATCGACGATGCTGTCGCGTCGGGTCTCATGAGCGAGTTGGTTGTCCCCTCAGAACTGTCCTTTACCCATCCGTTGTACCGCGCTGCCATCTATGGCGACCTCAGTCCGACTCGTCGCAAGATGCTCCACGCCCGTGGAGCCGAGTGCGTTGTGGGGCACGCACGCCTTGTGCATCGGATTGCGGCGTCATCGGGTCCTGACGAATCGCTCGCAGGCGAACTCGAGGAACTTGCGCTCAAGAGAGTGGCGCTCGGCGAACTGGGCACCGCGGCGTGGGCGTTGGAGCAAGCGGCCCTCCTTTCGCCGGCGTCCGAGAACCGAGAGCGGCGACTGCTCGATGCAGCGGTCTCCCAGCTGGATGTCGCCGATTCATCGGCCGCGGCGCGGGTCCTTGCTCTCTGTGAAGAAGACAGCGCTCGGCGGGCTGCCTTGACCGGGCTGCTTGGTGTCTACGTCGGATCGCCGAGCGCCGAGGAGCGACTTCTCAGTGCCTGGCAGGCCCACGACCCTGAATCAGAACGCGAGATTGGCGCGCGGCTGCGACCTCGCTGACCAACTGGATGGTGCTCTCTGGTCGTCCCGACCAGGCGCTCATGTGGGCCGAACGAGCAGCGAACGGGACCCATTCGGGTTCCGCGTTGCATGGCATGGCCCTCACGGCCAAGGCTTATGCCTTCGCCTCGGCCGGGCGAAGCGCCGAGGGCCTTGGCGTACTCGAGTTCCTCCCGGATTCGGGGAACGAAGCGCCCGTGTCTGAGACCGACGCTCTGATCATGCGGGGGATGCTGCGGGTCTACGTCGACGATCTTTCTGGCGGCATCGCGGACCTGGGTGTGGCGGCTGCGCGAATGCGTACTGGCCTGCCAGCGTCGTATCCAGTTCCGTGCCTGACACACCTAAGCGATGCTCACTTCCGTCACGGCGATTGGGATGCCGCCAATACCTACGCGCAGCTGGCCACGTCGCTCGCACAAGATGCCGACCGTCCGGCGGACCTGTCCCGTGCGCACGCCCGTGCCGCACAGGTGCTGTCCTTCAGAGGCCAATGGCCGATGGCGCGAGCGCACGTCATTGCTGCTCGAGAGGCGTCACAGCGATCCCCGCGAGCCCTGGCGGTGGTGAATGCCGCCGTCGCCGCGGCCTCGTTCGCCACGGCACGAAACGACCCCGCCGCCGTGCTTGCTTCCACCGAACCCGTACGCGCCTCTGGCGTGCTCGAGGTTGGAGGCCTGCCCGGAATGTTCAACTGGAGAGCTCTCGAGGCAGACGCACTGATCGGCTTGGGTCGACTCGACGAGGCGAAGAATGCTCTCGACGAATTCGAAGCCGCCGTTCCGTACGGCGGTCTGAACTCGGCGGCACTCGCCGTCGCTCGCTGTCGAGGGAACCTGGCTGTAGCCACCCGCGACGTCACTCGGGCGAACACGATGTTCGAGTTGGCGCATTCGTTGGAATCTGCAGTGCCCATGCCCTTCGAATGTGCCCTGGTCAGCCTCGACGATGGCCGGCGCCTGCGCTGGATCGACGATGGAACCGGGGCGATCGCTCAATTGGGGGAGGCCCATCGGGTCTTCTCCGCTCTGGGGGCCGACCCGTACGTCCAGGTCTGCGCCGCGGAGCTGGCCACTCTCGAGGTCTCGGCAGCGACCGAAAGCCCTGCCGCACTCCTCGGGTTGAGCCGAGCCGAGCTCGCCGTTGCTCGATTGGTGGCGACCGGACTGATCAACCGAGAGGTGGCGGCCCAGCTCTATGTCTCGGTGAAGACGGTCGAGTACCACCTCCGGAACATCTTCATCAAGCTCGACATCACTTCCCGGCGAGAGCTCAGCACGCTGATCAACTGACGCGATCGGCCTCGCAGAGTCCACCCTGGAGTCCTGCGAGGCACGGCTTTCAATGCCGCGGCAAAACCTAGGGTCAAAACCTGGGGTCGCCCCTGGGGACAAACCTCCAGTTCAGGCGTTAGCTGAGAGGCATGGTCGCATCAGCACCCCAGAGGCCCGTCGTGCGCCTCCTCCTGGAGCTCAACCCAGCCCCCGAGGGACGGCTCGAGGGACGGGTCGGCACATCCGCTGACGATTCCTGGGCGTCCTTCTCCGGTGTGCTCGAACTGCTCAAAGTCATCGAGGAGACGCTGGCCGTGGCCGAAAGCGCTGTTCCCAATCCCGCAAAGGAAGGACCGAGTCATGAAATTCAGAGCTGATCAGATGAAGCGCGGAGCTTCGAAGTCCGGATCTCCTCACGTCAGGCGGCGGGCACGCCTGGTCCTGTGGGTTGCCGGCGTCGCCACCATCGTCGGCTTGGCCGCCGGGGGCATTGCGTCCGCACACCTCACCTCGTCACTGAGCGACTACGACGCTCCCGGCTCAGCGGTCGTGCTGGCGCAGCACCAGATTCAGCGCGCCACCGGGGCGAACCCCGAAGAGGGCTACGAGGTCGTTGTCCGCACGTCGGCGCCGATCGCTGCTCACTCGCCGCTTCCGGCGCGAGTCGGAGCTGTCGTCGACCTTCTACGAGCGCGCCCCGAGGTGAAGCAGGTGCTCGACTACGCCAACACAGGGGACTCGACCATGATCTCGCGGAGCGGGAACCTCACCGTCGTCGTCGCCACCGTTGGCAACGTCCAAGAGAAGCAGGCCGTCACCGCCCTCGAGAAGGCGATCGCGGCGCAGACTTCGCTCAAGGGCAATGTCTGGCTTGGAGGGCCCACCACCGCCGATGTCCAGATCGCCGCAGTGTCCTCTCAGGACCTCGGCCGGGCCGAGCTCTTCGCCCTGCCCTTCTTGATCGTGTTGCTGTTCTTCGTCTTCCGGGGCATCCGAGCGGCGTCGATGCCTCTCATCGGCGCCATCTTCGCCATCGCCGTCACGCTCGGCATCATGGGACTCGTCATGGTGGCCCTCCCGCTGTCGGTCTTCGCCCTCAACCTGGTCATCGCTCTCGGCCTGGGGCTCTCGGTCGACTTCAGCCTCCTCGTCGTCTCGCGGTTCCGCGAAGAGTTCGATCGGCAGGGCTCGACTGAGCTGCCCTCGTCGCCGTGCGCCGGACCGCAGGCCGGACGGTGCTCTTCAGCTCTCTCACCATCGCCGCCGCAATGGCGACCCTCACCATCTTCCCCGAGCGCTTCGTGTACTCCATGGGTATCGCGGGGGCCGTCGTCGTTCTTTCGGCTGGTGCCTTCGCGCTGTTCGTGTTGCCCTCACTTCTGACGATCTACGGGGACCGCATTGCAGCGCCGGCCCGTCGCGCCGACACGGCCAAGCCGCCGGTGACGGTGGGCAGGCCACGGGACGCTGGTACCGGATCGCCACCGTCGTCATGCGCCGCCCCGCCCTCTGGGGTCTCTCTGCGCTCCTCGTCCTGCTGGTGCTTGCGGCTCCCTTCCTCCATGTCGCCTTTACCGGCGCCGATGCGAGCAGCCTGCCGGCCAGCAGCTCGGCCGGAACCGCCTATGAGCTCGTCCAGACCAAGTTCGGTGCCTTCTCCGAGGCGCCGGCCAGCCTGATCGTCAATGCGAGCCAGGCG